>NZ_CP154826.1:0-1398704 GCF_039613825.1 Diaminobutyricibacter sp. McL0608
GCGGCGTGCGGCCTCCTGGGCGGTGGCGATGTGCCAGCCGGCGAAGTTGCTGCTGCCGGCGTAGAGGATCTTGCCCTGCGCGACGGCGACCTCCATCGCCTGCCAGATCTCGTCCCACGGCGTATCGCGGTCGACGTGGTGGAACTGGTAGATGTCGATGTAGTCCGTCTTGAGACGTGTGAGGCTTGCGTCGAGCGCGCGCCGGATGTTGAGTGCCGACAGCTTGCCGTCGTTCGGCCAGTCGCCCATCTCGCCGTACAGCTTTGTTGCGAGCACCGTGCGTTCGCGACGGCCGCCGCCGCTGGCGAACCAGTCGCCGACGATCTCTTCGGTCGCACCCTTGCCGCGGTGCTGCCCGTAGACGTTGGCGGTGTCGAAGTAGTTGATGCCGGATTCGTGTGCGGCATCCATGATCGCGTGCGAGTCGGCTTCGGTCGTCTGCGGGCCGAAGTTCATGGTACCGAGGCACAGACGGGAAACGGTCAGGCCGGATCGGCCGAGGTGTGTGTACTCCATTACTTCACCTTCCGTCCGCGCCAGTCAGATGTCCAACAGGAGGTTCGTATGGCATTGTGCGCCACGGTTTCTGAATCGGGGCGGCGCTTGCGCGTCGCACGCCGAGTGCACGCGGGGCGAGGGCAGCCGCGCGGCTCAGGTGGCGACGAGCAGGTCGGCGCGGACGCGCGTCGGCTCGATGAGGAGCGCGTTCGCGCCGTCGACGTCGCGCGCCCAGGCTGCCGCGGCGACCGCACTGCGACCGTGCCGTTCGTGGCGGTCGACGAGGCGGCTCATCCGCTCGGGCTCCGGCGCCGCGCAGAACCACGCCTCCGCGAGCAGCGGACGGATGCGCGACCACGGCTCCTCGTCGACGAGCAGGTAGTTGCCCTCGGCGACCACGAGCCGGACCGGCGGGGCGATCGCGATCGAACCCGCGACGGGCTCGTCGACGGCGCGGTCGAATGCCGGCGCGTAGATCGGATGCGCGGAGTCGGCCCGGATGCGCTCCAGCAGGGATACGAATCCCCACCCGTCGAAGGTGTCGATGGCGCCCTTGCGGTCGCTCGATCCCAGTCGGCCGAGGGTTGCGTTCGCCAGGTGGAAGCCGTCCAGCGGCAGGTACGCGGCCTCGATGCCGTGGCCGCTGAGGGAGGTGACGATGTCCGTGGCGAGCGTGGTCTTTCCGGATCCCGGGCTCCCGGCGATACCGAGGATGACACGCGCATCCGGCAGCACCAGCCCCGCTGCTCGCGTCGTCAGCGACTCGAGCAGCTCAGGGGCGTAGGTCCCGCGAGGACGCCAGATGGTCATCCGTCCATTCTGACGGCTGCGGCGCGCCGTCGCGCCGGTGAACTCAGAGCGCGAGCGCGGCTTCCAGCTCGGCGTCGGTCGGCTCGACCAGGTGGCGGCCATCGGGGAACACGATGACCGGGATGTTCGTACGGCCGCTGATCGCGTAGGCACGGTCGGCGCCGCCGGGTACGGAGTCGAGGTCGACGTAGGTGTACTCGGTGCCGAGGCGCTCGAAGACGGCCTTGGAGCGACGGCAGTCGCGGCACCAGTCGCCACCGAACATGGTGACGCGGTCGACGGGTTCGGGGGAAGAAGTCATCCCTCAAGCCTAAGCAATGCTGGCTGAACGTCCGATGGACGCGCCAGGGCGTCGGAGCTGACGGTCTCGCGCAACACAGGCGTCAGAGACCCAGCTCGTGCGACCCTTCCGGCAGCGACTCCTCCCGCCCGTCGGCGTGCACGAAGACGACCGGCACCGGCGACTCGACCGACACCGCCTCGCCGTCGACGGTCACGTGCACATACCCGTGCGGCGTCGGCACTGCACCTTCGGCCCGGCCGAGCGTTCCGAGCGCCGGTGCGACGCGCGCGGATGTGAAACCCGGTTCGGCCGGCGTGACCCCGAGAACGTAGGCGACAAGGTCCCGCGTCGGGGCGCTGCTCCAGCCGTGCACGGGGGTACCCCATCCCCAGCACTCGCCGAAGGTGTCGTACCCGTCGACGAGGAACTGCGACCAGCGCCGCATGAGCGTCACGAGGTCGCCTGCGCGCCCGCCCAGCGCGACCGCGTCGTGGACCACATACGAATAGAACGGCTCCGCGATGACGACCTCGCGGTCGGCATCCCAGTCGATGCGCTGGATGCCCCGCATCTGGTCGGAGATCTTCTGCTCGTCGTACGAGCCGTCCGCACCGCCGATCCAGGAGCGGACGACGAGGGTGGATGGGTCGGTTATCGCGTCGAGGATGCGGTCCCAGCGCGAGCGTGGCGCCAGCCCCGAGACGATCGCGGTGGCTCCAGCGGCCTGGGATGCGGGCGCCTGGGCTTCCCCTCCCGCGATGTGGTCGATGTAGGTGCCGCGGCGCTCATCCCAGAAGTCTTCGAAGCCGACTGCTGCGACTGCCGCGAGCCCCTCGGCCCACTCCGCAGCGCCCGAGTTGCCGGCGAACCGGCTGAGCTCCGCGAACTCGTTGAGCCCGCGCACCCAGAGCGCCGTCAGCAGCGAACTGCGCCCGGTGACGAACACGCTCGACCAGTCGACCAGGTTCCATTCGGGCACGTCAGCGATGGTGCCGCGCTCGTCCACGTACGGCAGGTACCAGCGCAGGATGCCTTCAACGGTGGGTAGCAGCGCCCGGATCTCGTCGAGGTCGCCGAGGTAGCGGTACAGGTTGTGCACGCCGTGCACCCAGTGCATCGACCAGTCCGGGATCGTGTACCCGCCCGACGACTCGATCTCGCCGACGACACTCATCGGAAGGATCCCGTCGTAGCGCGGCGAGTTGCCGAGGGCCGTGTAAGCACGTGCGAGCCGCCAGTCGGCGTTGGTCGTGAGATGCACGAGCTGGTGGACGACGCCATCGCCGACCCAGGCGCGCTGTTCACGGGTGGGGCAGTCGGTGAACGCATCCTGCGCGTTGCACTGCACGGTGCGGATGCCCGCCCGGTAGAGCGCGTCGATCTCGGCGTCGTCGGAGCGGAAGAACGCCTCGCCGGTGTGAGGGTACAACCGCTCCTGCACCTCGACGCTGTCGATCACCGTCGAATCGTCGCCGCCGCTGATCAGCAGGTGGGCGTAGCGCATGCCGTTGATCTCGACCGCGTCGAACCGGTCGTCGTGACCGCGTGCGATGTAGCGCGCGCCGGTCCTCGGGATGGAGAAGCTCGGCGACTCGTCTGCGGAGTGGGGGCGCTCGCGATACAGGATGTCCAGCGTCGTGCCGGCCGCCGCCTGCAGCGTGATGTGGACGGTGCCGACGACGACACGGCCGAAGTCGAGGCTGACGATGGTCGCGGTTCCGCGCCCGGACGGCGCGGGCACCGGAAGAGAGACCAGCGGGTCCGTGAGCACCGCGTGGCCGTCGAGTGCGGCACGCACACGCGTCACCGGATGCTCGCCTGGAGCGCCCGCGAACGTCACCTGGTCGCTCACGCGGACCTCTGCCGGCGTCACTCGGGGGCCGCCGACCGTGGCGGTCCCGCGGGGCAGCAATGCGCCGTACGGGTCGGTCGGCGGCTGCGTGCGGCCGAAGCCGCCGATGTGGGCGGCGGGGCGCAGGTGGGCGGACGGCCAGGCGCTGTCGTCGAAATCGGGGGAATCCCATCCGACCGGGAGTTCGCGTGCGTCGACCAGTTCGACCGGGACGCCCTCGAGGCCTTCGAGGTCGGGGGACGTCCAGGCCGTCGAACGGTGCACCCTCCAGTCGGCGTCGGAGATGAGCCAGTCGTCGCCGAGGCGGGCTTCGAAGGCGAGCACCGCATCCTGCCCGAGCCCGCCGTTGGCGATCGCCGGCTGCCAGAAAGCGGTCGGATGACCGTAGTAGCTGACGAGGACTGCGATGGTGTTCGCGCCCTCCCGCAGCACGGGAGCCAGATCGTATTCGTCGTACTTCTGCTTGCGCGGCTGCGAACGGGCAGGTCCTCGGCCCACCTCGACTCCGTTCACGACGAGTGCGTAGCGCGAGTCCGCCGTGAGGCGGGCCGGCACGGTGGCCGGAACGTCGTCGAGCACGAGCGCCGTCCGGAAGATGGTGCGGTGGAAGGGCGCCGGTTTGCCCATCGCCCCGAGCGAATCGGGTGCGGCTCCGGGCGCCGGCTCAGCGCCGATCCAGTGGGCGTGCCAGCCGATGCCGCTGAACGCGGAGGCGGGGGACGAGACGATGACAGCGCTGGTGCTCATGTGCTTCTTCCGGTGTCAGGAGTATTCGGGGGTCTTGGTGGCGTACCGCCAGGCGAGTTCGTTGTCGAGCACGAACGTCGAGAGGGTGGCGTCGGCGGCGAGTACCGCACCCGTGAAGGTTTCGAGGCTGTCGAGCAGGGCATCGGTCGCCTCGGCGGTAGGGTCGGCGACGACTGCGGCCAGCAGTTCGCCGAAGCCCGATGGTTTGTCCTCGAGCGCTGCGACCTGCTTCATCAGGTATTTGGGGCCGGAGAAGAACACGCGATTGTGCGCGAGCAGGGCACGCGCCGCCGACGTCGCGAAATGCACCGACGCGTGGCGCAGGAGCATGACATCCCCGCTGCCGAGCGCGCCCTTCAGAAAGTAGCCGCCGTGCAGCCGGGCCTGTGCGACGAAGGACGCGACCCGCCTCGTCCAGGCGGCGTCATCCACTGAGCTGACGCGGTCGATCCGTTCCGCGAGTTCGGCGACGCGCGTGAACGCGATGCGCGAGATGGCGAAAGAATCGCGCACGGGGTCGTCGCCGCGCTCGGCGGCGTCGTCCAGGTAGGAGAGCGTGGCGAGCTTGATGTCGTAGTAGCCGCCGTCGTAGCCGATGCCCTCCCGCTCGACATACATGAGCCGCTGGTGGTCGAAGGCGGCGTTCCAGCGCGCCTCGGTGACGACGAGGTAGAGGTCGACATCCGAATCGGTTCGTTCGGTGCCGCGGGCCACCGAGCCCGTCACGACCACGGCGAGCACGTCGGGGTCTTCGGAGACGCGCGCAACGTAGCGGTCGACCGCCTCGTCGTGGTGTTTCACAGGGCCAGCTCCGGGGTGGGTTCCTCTTCGCTCGGTTCGTCTTCGGCGGGCTCGCCGCCCGCAGACTCGATCGTGGCGTTCTCGTTCCACAGGGTGACGGCGGCGAACGTGCTGGAACTGCTCGCACGGACGACCAGTTCGGGCTGGTACACGATCTGCTGCGTCTCGCGACCGGGGTCGTCCGCCTCCGCGAGCAGGATGTTCAGGGCTGACTCACCGATCAGGCGGCTCGGCTGCCGCACAGACGTGAGAGGCACGACGGAGGCGCCTGCGAACTGGATGTCGTCGTACCCCACCAGCGCGATCTCTTCGGGGATCGCGATGCCGCCCTGCAGGAAGAGTCCCTGGAGCAGGCCGATGGCCAGCAGGTCGTTGGCGGCGAAGATCGCGTCGGGCCGCTCGGAGCGCGGCCGCTGCGCGATCGCACGGCCGGCGACGAGACCCTCCTGCACGGTCAGTGCGTCGAGTGAGATGACCTCGAGCGTCAGATCCGGATGCGGTGCGACGGCCTGCCGGGCGCCGCGGAGCCGGTCGCTCACCTGGCGGATCTGCTGGGGCCCGCCCACGAAGGCGATCCGCCGCCGACCGGATTCGATCAGGTGCGCCGTGGCGAGGGAACCGCCCGCGACGTCGTCGACCGAGACCGAGCTGAACGACAGGTCGGTGCTCACCCGGTCGACCAGGACCGCCGAGATGCCGCGGTCGCGCATCCGCCGGAGTCGCGCCTCGACACTGCCCACGGGGGTGATGAGGACGCCACGCACCCGGAGTTCCTCGAAGAGGTTCAGGTAGCCGCTCTCGCGCTCCTTCTTGCGGTCGCTCGTGCCGGCGATCACCGAGAAGCCCGCCAGTGCGGCCGCGTCCTCTGCCGCCGCCGTGACCTCGGTGAAGAACGGGTTGCTGCCGCTGAGAGCGATCAGCCCGACGGCGTGACTCTGGCCGACGCGCAGCTGGCGCGCGGCCTCGTTGCGCACATAGGAGAGCTTCTCCATGGCGGCCATGACCCGTTCGGCGGTCTCGGGCGCGACGATCTCCGGCCGGTTGAGCACGTTCGATACGGTGCCGATCGAGACGTGCGCCAGGGCGGCGACATCTTTGACGCTTGACGAGACCATGGTGTCCTCTCCGCCTCACATACTAGACACGAACGCGATTGAATCGATATTAATTCTTCAGAAGTTTGTTGCGTCAAACCACAATTAGATGACGGTCGAGTTGTAACGACTACCGCGCTTCCCCGTGGAAAGCATGGCTCCCAGCCGGGTCATGGATTGCGTGCAGTAGGAGTCCATCAACCGCACAGATCGTTGAGAAATCAAGGATGTTCGGGTAATCCCGTGAATGCGGCGCGCTTCTTTCACGCCACGTTACCGAAATGCACCCGGTCCGTTGCTGAATCGTTACAATCGGTTCTTGACCGTTTGCCGCCCGACGCCTATGTTCGGATGAAGCGTTTCAATGCCGACCCGGATTCCCCCCGGAAGCAGCGGCGCCAATACAAGGAGGTATTCATGTTCTCTCGGAAGACGACGGTTCGCGCCGCCGCCATTCTCGGTGGGGCGGCCCTGATGGGCCTCACCCTCGTCGGGTGCTCCACGAGCGGCAGCTCTGGTGGCGCATCCACGATCCGGCTCATGGCCGGTGGCAACGACCCGATCGCCACGAAGTTCGCCAACACGATCGCAGCAGATTTCCACAAGGCGAACCCGTCGGTCACCGTCAAGGTCGACACCCGTCCGGGCGGCACCGACGGTGACAACCTGATCAAGACCAAGCTGTCGACCGGAACCATGGACGACGTGTTCCTGTACAACTCGGGATCACTGTTCCAGGCGCTCCACCCCGACAGCCAGCTTGTGAACCTGTCCGATCAGCCGTGGGTGAAGGACATCACTCCCGACTTCAAGGCGGCCGTCAGCACCTCGAAGGGAACGTACGGCGCCCCGAACGGCACCACCTTCGATGGCGGTGTCATGTACAACAAGAAGGTCTACGAGCAGCTCGGCCTGACGGTCCCCAAGACCTGGGACGAGTTCATCAGCAACAGCGAGAAGATCAAGGCAGCCGGCAAGACGCCGGTGCTCGTGTCCTACGGCGACACCTGGACGAGCCAGCTGTTCGTGCTCGCCGACTTCGCCAACGTGAGCGCTCAGGACCCGAAGTGGGCTGACCAGTACACGGCCAACAAGCGGAAGTACGCAGACGAGCCTGCGCTCGCAGGATTCACCCACACGCAGGAGATCTTCGACAAGAAGCTGATGAACAAGGACTACGCGTCACTGACCAACGTCAACGCGCTGAAGGAACTTGCCACCGGTGCAGGCGTCCAGTACCCCATGATCACTGTGGTGATCGGCAACGTGCTGCAGGCCAACCCGGGCCAGGTCAACGACATCGGCTACTTCGCGATGCCGACCGACAGCGGCGACCCGCAGGCGACTGTGTGGGAAGCCGGTGGAGCCTACATCCCGAAGACGACGACCGGTGACAAGCTGACCGCCGCCAAGAAGCTGGTGGCCTTCATCAACTCGCCTCAGGGCTGCGCCGCTCAGCTGGAAGCCGGCACCGCCGCCGGTCCGTTCGCGATCAGCACCTGCAAGGTCCCGGCCGACGCTCCGGCTCTGGTCGCTGACGAGCTGAAGTACCAGGACGCGAAGAAGACGGGCCTCGCGCTCGAATTCATCTCGCCGATCAAGGGCCCGAACCTGGAGAAGATCCTGATCCAGGTCGGTTCCGGAATCACCAAGGCTCCGGCCGGTGCTGCGCTTTACGACAATGACGTGAAGGCTCAGGCACAGCAGCTCGGACTCAAGGGCTGGTAAGCCACACCCCGACACCGCGCCTTCGGGCGTAGCGTCACCAATGCGGGGCCGGCGGCCACGGTCGTCGGCCCCGCATTTCGTAACACGGCACCGAACTCGACGAGGAGTAAACCAATGTCGACAGCTACCCCCGCGACCGCGATACAAGCGGGCGATATCGTCACCGAAGGACACCCACCCGGGAAGAAGAAAGCGCGGCGAGGGATCAAGTCGTACTACCCGACCTGGTTCTTCATCCCGGCGCTCGTCCTGTACGTCGTCTTCTTCGCTCTGCCGACCTTCTCGTCGTTCTACTTCTCCCTCACTCGATGGTCGCTCTTCGACTCGACCTTCATCGGCTTCCAGAACTATGTCCAGTTCTTCAGCGACCCCCAGCTCTACACGAGCTTCATCCACACCCTCGTCTACGCGGTCATCACCTCGGGTGCGAAGGTGATCATCGGGTTCTTCCTGGCCCTCCTCCTCACCGCTCCCATCATCGGCCGCGGCTACCTTCGGGCGGTTGTCTTCTTCCCCGTACTACTCTCGACGATCGGTGTCGGGATCATGTGGAAGGCGCTCCTCGACCCCTTCCACGGCATGGTCAACGCGGTCCTCGGCTTCTTCGGACTCCCACAGCCGGGCTGGCTGACCGATCCGAACCTGGCGCTCTATAGCATCGCCGGTATCGACATCTGGAAGGGCATCGGCATCGCGACGCTGATCTTCATGGCCGGTATCGTCGCCATCCCGACCGAATACTTCGAAGCAGCCAGGATCGACGGCGCCGGCGCCTGGAAGATCATGCGGCAGATCACCATCCCGCTCACCCGCGGGGCGACCGCGACGGTGATCATCCTCTCCCTCATCGGCGGACTCCGGTCGTTCGACATCATTTGGGTCACCACGGGTGGCGGCCCCGGCTTCACCAGCGACGTGCTCGCATCCGTCATCTACAAGCAGTACCAGGCCGGCTTCTTCGGCCTCTCCACCGCGGGCAACGTCGTGCTGTTCCTGCTGGTGACGGCGATCATGGTCCCCCTCTCGTACTTCCTCAACAGAAAGCAGGTGGAACTGTGATCCGCGAACGTCGCCGTGCCTGGATCGTCGGCTCGATCGCGATCCTCGTTTCCGTCGTCGTCTTTCTCATTCCGTTCTCGTTCGTCCTGCTCCAGGCGGCGAAGACGCCGGCGGAGGCCTCGAACCTGCAGTTCTCGTGGCCGACGAACTGGCAGTTCATCCAGAACTTCGTCGACACGCTCAACTCGAATGACGGCGTCGTGTGGCGGGCGATCATCAACAGTGCGATCCTCACAATCGGCTCGGTCGTGCTGATGGTGGCGATCGGCGCGATGGCGGGTTACGTGCTCGCACGCAAGCGGAGCAAGTGGGGCCCTGTCGTCAACTTCTTCGTGCTGGCCGGGCTGATCGTACCGCCTGCGGTGGTTCCGACCATCTGGGTGCTGCAGGGTCTGAAGCTGTTCGGGACCATGCAGGGCATGATCCTGATCGAGGCGACGTTCGGGCTGTCGTTCTGCATCCTGTTGTTCCGGGCGTTCGTCGGCGGCATCCCACGCGAACTCGACGAGGCGGCGGTGCTCGACGGTGCAGGCCCCATCCGGCTCTTCGCCCGCGTCGTGCTTCCGCTGCTCCGCCCGGTGATCGTGACGGTTGTCGTCGTGCAGGCGGTCTTCGTGTTCAACGACTTCGCCGGGCCGCTGTATTTCCTCCCGAACAGCGATCAGGTCACCGTGCAGCTCGCGCTCTACACGTTCCAGGGCCAGAACCTGAGCTTCGTGAACCAGCTGTTCATGGCCATCTTCATCATCACCATCCCGCCGCTCATCGCCTACATCTTCTTCAATCGGCAGATCGTGGGCGGCATCACCAGCGGCGCGGTCAAGGGCTGACCCGCATCCGACAGAACATACGAAACGGGCGACCGCGCCAGTCGCTGCCGCCGACCGAGTACGACCGAAACACATGGAGACACATCAAATGAACTGGCAAGCTCGCATGATCGCCGCCGACAACGACTTCAACCGGGCACCGCTGCTGCGCGGCGAGTTCGCCCTCGACGAGGGCCACGGAGCAGTCACGAGTGCGACCCTCAGCCTCAGCGCCCAGGGTGTCGTCGAAGCCTGGCTGAACGGGAGCCCGGTCTCGGACGACCTGCTGACTCCCGGCTGGAGCAGCTATGAATGGCGACTCCGCTACGCGACCTACGACGTCACGGGCCTGCTCGCAACCACGAGCGTCCTCGGCCTCGCCCTCGGGAACGGCTGGTTCCGTGGGCGTCTCGGCTGGACGGGTCGCGGGGCGTTCTACGGGGACGAGCTCGGCGCGTTCGCTCAGCTCGAGGTCACCTTCGAAGACGGGTCGACGCAGGTCGTCGTCACCGACGAAAGCTGGACCTCCGGCCCGAGCGCAGTGCTCGCGAACGACCTCTACGACGGCGAGACCATCGATGCGCGCCTGCGTGACGACGCCTGGCTCCGCCCGGGCTTCGTATCCGACACCTGGACCGGCGTGCACGCCCTCGACTTCGACACCGCGAAGCTCGCCCCGTACGTCGGCCCGCGGGTCACGCGCTGGAACGAACTGCCTGTCAAGGAGATCACCACCTCGCCCTCGGGCAGGACGCTGATCGACTTCGGGCAGAACCTGGTCGGCTGGATCCGGGTCTCGGTGAACGGCCCGGAAGGTTCCGAGGTCTCGATCAAGCACGCCGAGGTGCTGGAGCACGGCGAACTCGGCACGCGTCCGCTTCGCACCGCGCTCGCCACCGACCGTTACATCCTGAGCGGCGGCGACGACGTGTTCGAGCCGACCTTCACCTTCCACGGCTTCCGCTACGCGGAGATCACCGGATGGCCGGGCGAACTGAAGCCCGAAGACCTCACGGCAGTGGCGATAGGTTCGGAGCTCGAGCGCATCGGCACCTTCCGTAGCTCCGACCCGCTGCTGAACCAGTTCCACGAGAACGTGGTCTGGGGGATGCGCGGCAACTTCGTCGACGTTCCCACCGACTGCCCGCAGCGCGACGAGCGCCTCGGCTGGACCGGCGACATCGCGGCGTTCGCGCCGACCGCGGCGTTCCTCTACAACGTCGACTCCTTCCTGAGCGACTGGCTCCTCGACCTCGACCTGGAGCAGCAGCACCACGACGGGATCGTCGGCTTCGTCATCCCGGATGTGCTCAAGTACGCCGACCGGGACCGGCCGAGCGAGTTCGGCCCGGTCGACTCGACCGCGATCTGGAGCGACGCCGCAGTCTGGGTGCCGTGGACCCTCTACCAGGCCTACGGCGACCAGGATGTGCTGAGCCGGCAGTTCGGGTCGATGGCCAGCCACGTGCACCGGGTGAAGTCCCTGCTCTCTCCCGCCGGGGTCTGGGACGGCAACTTCCAGTTCGGCGACTGGCTCGACCCGGACGCGCCGCCGTCCGACCCGGCCAACGCCAAGGCCGACAAGGGTGTGGTCGCCACCGCGTGCGCCTACCACTCGGCGCGGATCGTCGCCGACACTGCTGCGCTGCTCGGCCTCTCCGCCGAGCAGGCGGAGTTCGAGAAGATCGCCGCCGACCTGCGCGAGGCCTTCAACCGGGAGTATGTGACGAACGGCGTCGTCAAGAGCGACTGCACCACGGTCTACTCGCTGGCGATCGTCTTCGGCCTGCTCGACGCAGCGGATGTGGTGGTCGCCGGCAACCGGCTGGCTGAGCTCGCAGCCGAAGCCGGCTACCGCATCTCCACCGGTTTCGCGGGCACGCCGTTCATCACGGACGCGCTGACGCAGACCGGCCACCTGGACGATGCCTACAAGCTGCTCCTCGAGAAGGCGTGCCCGTCGTGGCTGTACCCGGTGACCATGGGCGCGACCACGGTGTGGGAACGTTGGGACTCGATGCTCCCCGACGGCACCATCAACCCCGGCGAGATGACCAGCTTCAATCACTACGCCCTCGGTGCGGTGGCCGACTGGATGCACCGGGTCGTCGGCGGGATCGCCCCGCTCACCCCCGGCTACACGGAGGTGCTGATCGCTCCCCAGCCGGGTGGCGGGCTCACCGAGGCGGAGACGACCCTCAAGGTTCCTCAGGGCCTGATCGCCGTGTCCTGGACCGTCTCCGGCGACCAGTTCACAGTCGAGGTCGATGTGCCGGCCGGTGTGACCGGCGTGCTGCGCCTTCCCGGCCAGGACGACCGCGCACTCGAGGCCGGACACGTGTCGGCCACGGCATCCCTCCCCGCCCCGGTCGGAGCCGGCCGCTAGCCCGCGAGTCCCCGCTTTCGCACGCAACCCAAGAAATGAATGAGTGACATGACTGACCTGACCGATATCTCATCCGCCCTCGCTGCGCAGGCGATCGAGCTCCCGTCGTGGGCGTTCGGCAACTCGGGTACCCGGTTCAAGGTCTTCGGGTCGCCTGGTACGCCGCGGGACCCGTTCGAGAAGATCTCGGATGCGGCCCAGGTGAACACATACACCGGCCTGTCTCCGACGGTGGCTCTGCACATCCCCTGGGACCTCGTCGATTCGTTCGCCGACCTCCGCAAGCATGCGGAGGACAGCGGGGTGGCGCTGGGCACGATCAACTCGAACACGTTCCAGGATGACGACTACAAGCTGGGGTCGGTCACGCACAGTGACCCGAAGATCCGGCAGAAGGCGATCGATCACCACTTCGCGTGCATCGATGTGATGAACGAGACGGGGTCGCGGGACCTGAAGATCTGGCTCGCGGACGGGACGAACTATCCGGGCCAGGATGACATCCGGGCCCGCCAGGATCGCCTCGCCGATTCGCTGCAGAAGATCTACGCGCGGATCGGCGAGGGCCAGCGTCTGGTGCTCGAGTACAAGTTCTTCGAACCGGCGTTCTACCACACCGATGTTCCGGACTGGGGAACGTCGTATGCCCACGTGGCGGCGCTCGGCGACCGGGCGTTCGTGTGCCTGGACACCGGGCATCACGCGCCGGGGACGAACATCGAGTTCATCGTCGCGCAGCTGCTGCGGCTCGGCAAGCTCGGCTCGTTCGACTTCAACTCCCGGTTCTACGCCGACGACGACCTGATCGTCGGGGCGGCGGACCCGTTCCAGCTGTTCCGCATCATCTACGAGGTGATCCGCGGCGGCGGGCTGAACAACACCGAGGTCGCGTTCATGCTCGACCAGTGCCACAACATCGAGAAGAAGATCCCCGGCCAGATCCGTAGCGTGCTCAATGTGCAGGAGATGACGGCGCGGGCGCTGCTCGTCGACCGCAACGCGCTGGCCGCCGCGCAGGAGGCCGGCGACGTGCTCGGTGCGAACGGCATCCTGATGGATGCGTTCTACACGGATGTGCGCCCGGCCCTGGCGGAGTGGCGCGAGTCCCGCGGTCTCGATGGGGACCCGATGACCGCGTACGCGCTCAGCGGATACCAGGAGAAGATCGAAGCCGACCGGGTCGGCGGGGTGCAGGCGGGGTGGGGTGCGTAATGACTACTCCTGAAGAATTGATCGCCCGCTCGAATCGTCTGGGTGCGGACCCGCGCAATACGAACTATGCCGGCGGCAACACGTCGGCGAAGGGCACGGACATCGACCCGGTCACCGGTGAACCGGTGGAGCTGCTCTGGGTGAAGGGTTCCGGGGGCGACCTCGGCACTCTGAAGGAGTCGGGTCTGGCTGTGCTGCGCCTCGACCGGCTGCGTGCGCTGGTCGACGTCTACCCCGGTGTCGACCGTGAAGACGAGATGGTCGCCGCGTTCGACTACACCCTGCACGGCAAGGGTGGTGCGGCTCCGTCGATCGACACGGCCATGCACGGGCTGGTGGATGCGGCGCACGTCGACCACCTGCATCCCGACTCGGGTATCGCATTCGCGACCGCGGCCGAGGGTGAGGATCTGACCGCGAGGGCGTTCGGTGACAAGGTGGTGTGGGTGCCGTGGCGGCGCCCCGGTTTCCAGCTCGGCCTCGACATCGCCGAGCTGAAGCGGGCGAACCCGCAGGCGATCGGGGCGATCCTCGGTGGGCACGGCATCACGGCGTGGGGCGACACCTCCGACGAGGCCGAAGCCAACTCGCTGTGGATCATCGAGACCGCCGCCGCCTACATCGAAGCCAACGGACTCCCGCATCCGTTCGGCGAGCCGATCGAGGGCTATGGCCCGCTCGACCCGGCCGAACGGCGGGCGAAGGCGGCGGCGTTGGCGCCGCACCTGCGGGCGATCGCGTCGACCGACCGCGCCCAGGTCGGGCACTTCACGGATGATCAGGTCGTTCTCGACTTTCTGGCCAGCTCCGAGCATCCGCGTCTGGCCGGTCTCGGCACGAGTTGCCCCGACCATTTCCTGCGCACCAAGGTGAAGCCGTTGGTGCTCGACCTGCCGGCCGACGCGTCCATCGAGGACTCCGTCGCCCGCCTCGAAGAACTGCACGAGGCGTACCGGGCCGACTACACCGCGTACTACGAGCGGGGTGCGGCGGATGCGCGGGCGCGCGGCGAGGAGCCGCCGGCGATCCGTGGTGCGGACCCTGCGATCATCCTGATCCCCGGCGTCGGCATGTTCTCCTACGGCGCGAACAAGCAGACCGCCAGGGTGGCCGGCGAGTTCTATATCAACGCGATCAACGTGATGCGGGGCGCCGAGGCGCTGTCGACGTATGCGCCGATCGATGAGGCGGAGAAGTTCCGGATCGAGTACTGGGCGCTGGAAGAGGCGAAACTGCAGCGGATGCCGAAACCGAAGCCGTTGCAGGGCCGGGTCGCACTGGTGACCGGGGCGGCCTCCGGGATCGGCAAAGCGATCGCCACCCGACTCGCCGCCGAAGGAGCATGCGTCGTCATCGCCGACCTCGACCTGGAGAAGGCGCAGGCCGCCGCGGCCGAGCTCGGCAACACGGATGTTGCGGTCGGGGTGGTGGCGAACGTCACCGACGAGTCCGCTGTGCAGCAGGCGGTGGACGCGGCCCTGCTCGCCTTCGGCGGCCTCGACCTGGTGGTGAACAACGCCGGCCTGTCGCTGTCGAAGTCGCTGCTGGAGACCACGGTCGCCGACTGGGATCTGCAGCACAACGTGATGGCGAAAGGGTCGTTCCTGGTGTCGCGGGCTGCCGCGAAAGTGCTGATCGATCAGAAGCTCGGCGGTGACATCGTCTACATCTCGTCGAAGAACAGTGTGTTCGCCGGCCCCAACAACATCGCCTACTCGGCAACGAAAGCCGACCAGGCGCACCAGGTGCGGTTGCTCGCTGCAGAGCTCGGCGACTACGGTGTGCGCGTGAACGGGATCAACCCCGACGGTGTCGTGCGCGGCTCCGGGATCTTTGCCGGTGGCTGGGGCGCCAAACGTGCCGCCGTCTACGGGGTGCCCGAAGAAGACCTCGGCAAGTACTACGCCCAGCGCACCCTCCTCAAACGTGAAGTGCTGCCCGAACACGTCGCCAACGCCGTGTTCGTGCTCTGCTCCTCCGACCTCGACCACACCACCGGCCTCCACATCCCCGTCGACGCCGGCGTCGCCGCAGCCTTCCTCCGATGATGTTGTCTGCCGAGAATCGCCGCTGCCCCCGAGAGTCGGTGTCCTACGGGGTCGACTCGGCCGTAACGGCGACGCTCGGCGGATGGAGGTGCGCATGAGCGGGGCGACTAGAGGAACCGTCGCGGCGGTCGATCTCGGGGCGACGAGCGGCCGGGTCATGGTGGGGCATGTCGGGCCGAACAGTCTCGAGCTGGATGAGGCGGCGCGCTTTCCGAATATTCCGGTGCGGGTATGGGAAGGCGACCGGTCCGCGCTCCACTGGAATGTCGTCGAGCTGTACCGCAACGTCTCCGACGGGCTCGGGGCAGCACTGCGAGCGGAGCCCGGACTGCTCAGCGTTGGCGTGGATGCGTGGGCTGTCGACTACGGGCTGCTGCGCAACGGGGTCTTGCGCGGCATCCCCTATCACTACCGCGACGATCGGGCAGGCGAGGGCACCGAGCTCGTGCACGACCGGGTCGGCGCGGCAGAGCTGTACCGCGAGAACGGCCTGCAGTACCTCCCGTTCAACTCCCTTTATCAGCTTGCCGTCGACCGTCGGGTCGGCCGCCTCGACGGCGTCGACTCGCTCCTGCTCATCCCCGACCTGTTCACCTACTGGCTGAGTGGCGAGCGCGTCGCCGAGCGTACCAACGCATCGACGACCGGCCTGCTGACGGCCGACGGCGAATGGAACGCGGGTCTGATCGACGCGCTCGACCTGCCGCGCGGACTGTTCCAGCCGGTCGTCGAAGCGGGCACCACCGTCGGGTCCCTCCTACCGAGCCTGCGCGCCGAGCTGCAGGTTCGCGGGGCCGGCCCGAGCGTGACGGCCGTCGGGTCGCACGACACCGCATCCGCCGTCGTCGCCGTGCCGATGCGCGCCGAGACCGCCGCCTACATCTCCTGCGGCACCTGGGGTCTCGTCGGCGTCGAGCTCGAGCATCCGGTGCTCACCGAGGCTGCGCGCGCCGCCAACTTCACCAATGAGGGCGGCGTCGACGGGCACGTACGATTCCTGCACAACGTCATGGGCCTCTGGCTGCTGAGCGAGTCGATCCGCACCTGGCAGGCGCAGGGACTCGACGTCGAACTCGTGGACCTTCTCGAACGAGCCGAGGCGATCACGGATTCGGTGCCGGTCTTCGATGCGGACGACCCCCGTTTCCTGGCGCCCGGCGACCTCCCCTCGCGTATCGCGGACTGGTGTAGCGAGCACGGTATCGCCTCCCCGCGCAACCCGGTCGAGTACGTGCGCAGCATCGTCGAAAGCCTCGCGGATGCGTTCGCCTCCGCCGTGCGGACGGCCGCCGATCTCTCGGGGCGCACCGTCGACACCGTCCACATCGTCGGTGGCGGAGCGCGCAACCGGCTTCTCTGCCAACTCACCGCCGATCGCAGCGGCCTGCCCGTGCTGGCGGGACCGGTGGAAGCGACCGCGATCGGGAATGTGCTCGTGCAGGCGCGGGCCCAGGGCCTCGTGAACGGCGACCTGGAAGCGCTGCGCGCCCTCGTCATCCGCGCCCACCAACCCGTGCAGTACGAGCCGCGGCCGGCCTCGGCGCGCGTGGCCCGCTAGTCATCCGGCCTCGATGTCAGCGAGCGAACCGGTGGGCTAAGCTCGCAGAATCTTTGCGTGACCCCCCTCAGAGCTCAGGAGCCAGCGTGAATCCCCTGATGCCGACACCGCTTGACGTCCTGATGATCTGCCTCTCCCTCGCGGGATTTCTTGGCGCAGCCGTGGCGGTGATCACAGCGCTTTGGCTCCTGCTGGTGCCGAGGAGGCGGAAACAGATTCTCACGATATTGCGCGGCTCCAAGGGGCCGGTCAGTCGAGGTGGAAGTACTCGGTGAGCTGCTCCATGGTGCGATCGGGCTCGACGTCGGCGGCGAAGAACTCGGCCATGCCGGCCTGCCACCGATCGTTCACCGGGAGCCGCGCCATGCCGGCGAGTGAGCGCTCGAAGTCGTCCGTTTCGAGGTAGCCGATGACGAGGGCGTTCGCCTTGTCGACGAAGAGCGAATAGTTCGACCATCCGGTCTCGCGGAGCGCCTCGAGCATCTCTGGCCACACGGTCTCATGCGCGGCCAGATAGTCGTCGACGCGGTCGGGCTTGAGCTGCATGGTGAAGCACACCCGGCGGGAGGCGGTGTTCTCGGGGCTTGTCGTCGGCACGGGGGCTCCATCCTCCACGATGAGGGCGTTCAAATGAAACGTTCAAATGACTCGGTTCGTCAGTACTCTAAGGCGGCATCCCGGGTCGGTCAAGTCGCGAAATCGGCTCCCATCCGGTCGAAGGTCCTCAGTGGCACGACGGCAGTGGAGGATGGTCGGTTTCTGAGAGATTACAAATTGAACGATTCATGGGTGCAGCGTGCGACAATCGATCTGCACCACGAACTTCGACCTCGAGGAGGGGGCGCCATGCCGACCGTCAGCGTCCGCGATGTGGCAGCACTGGCCGGGGTTTCGGTGGGCACGGTATCGAATGTGCTGAACCGCCCCGAGAAGGTCGCCGACGACACGGTCGGCCGTGTTCAACTCGCGATCGAGAAGCTCGGGTTCGTGCGCAACGACGCCGCGCGGCAGCTGCGGGCCGGTCACAGCCGTGCGATCGGACTGGTCATCCTCGACGTGGGCAACCCGTTCTTCACCGATCTCGCCCGGGGCGCGGAAGACAAGGCGTCCGAATCCGGGTACTCGATCATCCTCGGCAACAGCGATGAGAAGGCGGAGCGCGAGTCCGCCTACCTCGACCTCTTCGAAGAGCAGCGCGTGCGCGGGGTGCTGATCTCGCCGTTCGGCGACATCGAGCCGCGGCTGCGTCGCCTGCGCGACCGGGGCATCCGCGCCGTGCTCGTCGACCGGACGAGCCCGGACACGTCCTTCAGCTCCGTCTCGGTCGACGACGTCGCTGGAGGACTGATGGCGGTCGAGCATCTCATCGAGACCGGGCGCCGGCGCATCGCGTTCGTCGGCGGACCGTTCGAGATCCGCCAGGTCGCCGACCGGCTCGACGGCGCGCGGCAGGCCGTCGCCCAGCACCAGGGCGTATCGCTCGAGGTCATCCCCGTGTCGGCGCTCACCGTCGTCGAAGGCAGGCTGGCGGGTGAGATCATCGTCGCGCGTCCGCCGGAGGAGCGTCCCGACGCCCTGTTCGCTGCCAACGACCTCATCGCCACGGGGCTCCTTCAGGCACTGTTCATGCGCAACACCGTGCGGGTGCCCGACGAGATCGCGCTCATCGGCTACGACGACATCGACTTCGCGAGTGCGGCCGTGGTGCCGTTCTCATCCATCCGTCAGCCGAGTGCCCTCATCGGCGCGACGGCGTTGCAGGTGCTGCTCGAAGAGGCGAACGACCCCGAACTCAAGCCGCGACAGGTCGTGTATCAGCCCGAGCTGGTCGTGCGGGCGAGCACCCACCCCGCGTGACGCCGCCGCCGCACGCTGCGTCGCACCGCCGAGATAGTCCGTTGCGGCCGAGATCGCCCCGCACACTGGCGACACTCGACCGGAACGCCGACTCTCGGCGGGAGTTTGGGGGCGCGGGGGCGCGGGAGCGCGAGAGCGCGGGGCGCTCACGCGCGCTGCGCGGCAGCCTCCTCGGCTCCGATCGCCTCTTCCACGTCTTCACGGTCGCCGAGCACGAACTGCACCCGCCATGAACGGAACTGCACCCGCAGGTTGCGGTACTTGACCAGATAGAACACGCCGACGAGCGCCGCCGCGAAACCGGATGCCGCACCGACTCCGAGAGCCCAGCGCGGCCCGAACGCGTCGGCCACCCATCCGACGATGGGCGCTCCGATCGGGGTGCCGCCCATGAAGATCGCCATGTAGATGGCCATTACGCGTCCGCGCAGTTTCGGGTCGGTGGTCATCTGCACGACGCCGTTGGCCGTCGTCATCAGGGTCTGGGCGGAGATCCCGACGAGGATCAGCGCGAGGGCGAAGAGCCAGTACGTGGGCATCAGTGCCGCGATCGCGCATCCGGCACCGAAGAGCGCTGCGCCCGCGAACAGCATGGCGACCCGTGGCCGTTCCCTCCGCGCCGCCAGCAGTGCGCCCGCGACCGACCCGATCGCCATGATCGACGACAGCAGGCCGAATTCGCCAGCCCCCTTGTGGAACACGCTCACCGACATCGTCGAGATGAAGATCGGGAAGTTCAGGCCGAACGTTCCGATCAGGAACACCATGATCAGGATCACCTTGATGTCGGGCCGCTTCCACACGTACCGGAAGCCTTCGTTCAGCCCGCCCCTGCTGCGCCTCGCCCGCGGCGACGGATGCAGTTCGCGGACATGCAGCATCTTCAGTGAGATCAGCACGGCGCCGAACGTCGCCGCGTTGATGAGGAACACCCAGCCGGCGCCGACGGCGGCGACGAGGAGACCCGCGACCGCCGGGCCGATCATGCGGGCGACGTTGAAGGATGCGGAGTTGAGCGCGACCGCGTTGGACAGGTTAGGTCCTTCGACGAGCTCCGACACGAACGTCTGGCGTGCCGGCGCATCGAAGGCCGCGACGCAGCCGAGCGCGAACGCGAACAGGTACACCTGCCAGAGCTGCACCTGCCCCGTGACCGTCAGGATGCCGAGCCCGAGCCCGAGGAGACCCATGATCGCCTGCGTGCCCATGAGCAGTTTGCGGCGGTCGAGGTGGTCGGCGGCGAACCCGGTGACTGGCAGCAGGAGAAGCTGCGGAGCGAACTGGAGTGCCATCACGATGCCGACGGCGGTCGCGTTGTTGTGGGTGAGCTGGGTGAGGACGATCCAGTCCTGCGCCGTGCGCTGCATCCACGTGCCGACGTTCGACACCAGGGCTCCACCGGCCCAGATGCGGTAGTTGATGCCGTTGAGAGAGCGGAACATCGCACTCACGAGTCGGCGAGCTCCCTCATGATCGCGGCCGCGTCGGCGAGCGTGCGGCGTTGCTCGGGGGTGAGCCTGCTCAGCCGCTGGTAGAGCCAGGCATCGCGTTGCCGTCGGGTCTCCGCGACCAGTTCGTGCCCCTTCTCCGTGGGGGTGACGACGACTTTGCGTCCGTCGCTCGGGTCGGCGACCCGAATGACGAAGCCGGAATCGGCAAGGCAGTTGACGGTGCGGTTCATGGATGGCGGGGTCACCCGCTCGTGTTCGCTCAGCTCGCCGAGCGTGTGGGCTCCTTCGCGCACGAGGAAGGCGAGTGCCGAGATCTGGGCATCGCTCACTTCGTTGTCGGCTTTCTCGGCACGCAGCCGCCGGCCGAGTCGGGCGACTCCGATGCGCACTGCTGTGCTGAGGTCGTGCGTGGAGACGCGCTTGGGCCGGTCGATGGTGGTGCTCATGATCGTTAGCCTAACAAATTAGGCAGGCTAAATAAACCAGTTGGATGTCGCTGCGCGCGAACAGCACCGAGAACCGCCCCGATACGACAGAATGAGCGCGTGCCCACCTTCACCGACGAACACGGCATCGCCATCACCTACGACGTGTGGCCCGTGTCGAACCCGCGCGCCGTCATCCAGATCGCCCATGGAGTGGGGGAGCACGCCCAGCGCTATGCGGGCCTGGCCAGGCACCTCAACGCCAACGGGTTCGCGGTCTACGCCGACGACCACCGCGGCCACGGCCGAACAGGCATGGCGCAATGGGATGGCGACGCCACCAGGCTCGGCCACCTCGGCGACGGCGGCCTGCGTGCGGCCGTCGCGGCCGTGCGCCAGTTCAGCGGGATCATCCGAGACGAGAACCCGGACCTCCCGCTCGCGATCCTCGGCCACAGCTGGGGATCCTTCATGGTGCAGATGATCCTCGACCACCACTCCGCCGACTACGACCTGGCCGTGCTCTCCGGCAGCGCCTACCGGCTGCCCGGCTATCTGAACAGCGGAGACCTTAAGAAGAGGTACGCCCACCTCGGCACGACCGGCATGGAGTGGCTGAGCCGCGACCCCGAGGTCGCGCAGGGTTTCGTCGACGACCCGCTGACCACGTCCGTGCCCCTCGCGAAACTGTTCGGCCCGGCCGACACGCTGCGCATCATCGGGCGACCCGCACGCAACTTCGCCCGCGACCTGCCGCTGCTGCTCCAAGTGGGCGGCGGAGACCCGGTCGGCGGCGAACGCAGCGTGCGGCGCCTCGAGCGGGCGTACCGCGAGCGTTCGGGGCTGACGGATGTGACGACGATCGTCTACCCGGATGCGCGACACGAGGTCTTCAACGAGACCAACCGAGCCGACGTGATGGCCGACCTCACCGTCTGGCTCGACGCCCGCCTCGCGCGCCGCTGAGCGCATCCGCCGGTCGTGCGCCCGGGCATAGGCTTGAGGCATGCACGGTGAATACAAGGTCCCCGGCGGAAAACTCGTCGTAGTCGACCTCGACGTCGTCGACGGCGCGATCGCCCGCTTCCACCTCTCCGGGGATTTCTTCCTCGAACCGGACAGCGCACTCGAGGCGATCGACAGCGCGGTCAACGGGCTGTCCGCCGAATCGGATGCGGCCACGATCGCCGCCGCTGTGAAGGGCGCGCTCCCGAAGGACGCCGTCCTGCTCGGCTTCTCGCCCGAAGCGGTGGCTGTCGCCATCCGCCGGTCCCTCGCCAAAGCGACCAGCTGGCGCGACTACGACTGGGAGCTCGTACACTCGAAGGCTGTGCCGCCGGTGATGCAGATGGCACTGGATGAGGTGCTTGCGACCGCGGTCGGCGAAGGCCACCGCCAGCCGACACTGCGCATCTGGGAATGGGATGAGCCTGCCGTGGTCATCGGCAGCTTCCAGTCGGTGAAGAACGAGGTCGACCCGGTGAACGCCGAGAAGTACGGCTTCGACGTCGTGCGGCGCATCTCGGGCGGGGGTGCGATGTTCATGGAGGCCGGGTCCGTCATCACCTACTCGATCTACGCCCCGGCCGACCTGGTGCAGGGGATGAGCTTCGCCGACAGCTACGCCTTCCTCGACGAATGGGTGATCATCGCGCTGAAATCCCTCGGTATCGACGCGTTCTACCAGCCGCTCAACGACATCACGAGCCCGCACGGAAAGATCGGCGGCGCCGCACAGAAACGACTCGGATCGGGGGCGGTGCTGCACCACGTCACGATGAGCTACGACATGGACGGCCAGAAGATGACCGAGGTGCTCCGCATCGGGCGCGAGAAGATCAGCGACAAGGGCATCGCGAGCGCAGCCAAGCGTGTCGACCCGCTCCGCAGCCAGACCGGGCTCACCCGCGCCGAGATCATCGACCAGATGAAAGCCACGTTCACGAACCTGTACGGCGCGACGCCGGGTGACATCACCCCGCAGGAGTATGCGGCCGCCGAGAAGCTGGTCGCCGAGAAGTTCAGCACGGAGGCGTGGCTGTACCGGGTGCCGTAGCGGCGCCGCGCGTTCGCTGCCCGGCTCAGGCGGAGCGCGCATCCCTCCACATCGTCGTCACCGGCGCGTCATCGATCACGGCCCGGAACCGGCCGAGCGCACGGAACCCTGCACGCTCGTAGCGGTGGTCGTTGACGGGGTTCGTGGATTCGAGGTAGGCGGGCAGCCCCTCGACGTCGAAGGCGGCCAGGTTCTCGGCCAGGAGCTGCTGCCCGATACCGCGGCCACGGAACCGCGGATGCGTGGCCAGGAGGCTCAGGTACATGTGCGGGGGAGTCTCGGGATGACTCGACTCGAAACGCTCCCAGAGGTCGGCGTACGCCCGGACCCTCTCGGGACTGAGGTTCGTCGCGATGAGCGCGTCGAGTTCGTCCTCCTGTTCCGCGGTCATCTCCGCGGCGCCCGGCGGGAGCCAGACCGCGACCGTCGCGGCGTCGTCGGCCAGGAAGACCTTCTTGTGCGGCACTGCGCCCTCGACGAAGTACTGCCAGAAACGACGGCAGTGTTCGGTGGCGCCGTCCTTGCCCTGGAGCGCGGGACCCCAGACCGGGTCGTCGCGGAAAGCCAGCGTGATCGTCTCGGTGACCGCGTCGACGTCGGCGACGGTCGCAACCCTGAAGTCCATGGCGAAACTGTACGCCGTCGCGTTCCGTGACAGCACGGAGGTGTCACCCAACTGCGTCACGTACCCTTGGCGTGTGAACTGGTGGATCCTCGGCTCAATCGCGGCGGCGCTCGTGCTCGGCTACATCTCCGTGCATTTCGGGTGGGTCGACCTCTCGAACAAGTCGCGCAAGGTCGGCGGGTCCAGTTCGAGCATCGTCGGCATCGGTGACGAGGTCTTCGCTCCGACCCGTCACGAAGCCCAGATCGAAATGGACCGCCAGTCGATGCTGCCCGCCCCGGCTCCTGTCGCCGGGGACGACGACAAGGGCATCTTCGACGGCAAGATCCGTATCGACCTGCGCTGAGCCGACCTGCGCTGAGCGCATCCGCTCGCCGCGCCGCCCCGCGTCAACGGTGCAGCAGGTCGCGGTACTCCGGATGCTCGCGCAGCCAGTGCCGCACGTACGGGCATGACGCCACCAGGCGCCGATCGCTGTGGTCCCGCACATCGTCGAGTGCGGTCTGCACCAGGATGCTGGCGAGCCCGGCCTCCCGGCGTTCGGGGTCGATCTCGGTGTGGTAGAAATCGATCTCGTCGTCGTGGAGGTGGTACTCGGTGAACCCCACCTGCTCGTCGCCCTTCAGGATGACGTAACGGTTGAGTTCCGGTTCATTCCTGACCGTGATGCCCATGGCACGAGCGTAGCGGGAGCGCTGCCAGAATGGGTCCATGCCCGCCGCCTGGACACCCGACTCGTCGAGCAGGGTCGTCCACGCAGACAACCTCGAGGTCCTGCGCGGGCTGGATGACGCATCCTTCACCCTCATCTACCTCGACCCGCCGTTCAACACGGGCCGCAGGCAGGCGCGTCAGACGACGACCTCTGTGCGCAGCGATGGCGGCACGGGTTCGGTGACGGGGTTCAAGGGGCAGAGCTACGAGCGCATCAAGGGCGATCTGCTGCGCTACGACGACCGGTTCGACGACTACTGGGAGTTCCTCGAACCCCGGCTGATCGAAGCCTGGCGGCTGCTCGCCGACGACGGCACGCTCTACCTGCACCTCGACTACCGGGAGGCGCACTACGCGAAAGTGCTGCTGGATGCGCTGTTCGGGCGCGGGTCGTTCCTGAACGAGATCATCTGGGCCTACGACTACGGCGCGAAGTCGAAGAACCGCTGGCCGACCAAGCACGACACGATCCTCGTCTATGTGAAGGACCCGTCGCGGTACTACTTCGACTCGACCGCGGTCGATCGGGAGCCCTACATGGCGCCGGGCCTCGTGACCCCGGCCAAGGCCGAGCTGGGCAAGCTGCCGACGGATGTGTGGTGGCACACGATCGTCTCGCCCACGGGACGAGAGAAGACCGGCTACCCGACGCAGAAGCCGGAGGGTGTGCTGCGGCGGATCGTGCAGGCCTCGAGCCGCGAGGGCGACTGGGTGCTCGACTTCTTCGCCGGCAGCGGCACGACCGGGGCGGTCGCTGCCGCGCTCGGTCGCCGGTTCGTCCTGGTCGACCAGAACGCCGAGGCGATCGAGGTCATGCGGGAACGGTTCGCGGCGGTTCCGGGCGTCGAGTTCGTCTGAGGCCCGGCGGCCGGTTCCGGGCTGCGGATGTTGTACGGCCGGTTCCGGGCGCCCAACGCGCGACGTGACCGCGTCAGTGCAGGTACTCGCCGAAGAAGGCTTCGATGCGCTGCCAGGCGTCAGCCGCAGCCTCCGGATCGGGACCCGCTCCCAGGATCATCCGCATGACGGGCCGGAGCGCCACCGCACCCTCTTCCTCCTCGTTCAGGAACGAGTGACCGGCCGTCGGATACTCCTTCACGTCGTGCGCGACCTGGATACGCGTCAGGATCGCGTCGAGCTTCGCAGCGGCGTTCTTCAGCGAGCGATCACGCGCGCCGTAGCTGGCGACCACCGGGCACGCGTCGGCGAGTACCGCATCCGCATCCTTCGGGAACCGGCCGTAGTTCACGGAGGACACGTCGTACCGGCTGCCGCTCGCGAGCGCGAGAGCGAACCCGCCGCCCATGCAGAAGCCGATCACGCCGACCTTGTCCGTGCTGTCGGGACGGGCCAGCACCATCCTTCGGGCAGCCTCGATGTCCTGGAAGGCGCGGCCACGGCCGGCCGACAGCGCGCGGAACGTCGCCATCAGGCATTTGCGAGCGCCGCCCTCGGTGAAAAGGTTCGGCATCACTGCGAGATAGCCGGCCTCGGCCATCCGCTGCACCTGCCGCCGCATGTTGTCGTTGATGTCGAACGCCTCGTGCACGAGGATCACGCCCGGCCACGGCCCCTCGCCCTCCGGAATCGCCATGACGCCGGCCAGTCCTGCGCTGGTTCCGACGACATCCGACGGGATGTCCACTTCGACGACGACCGGTGCTGAAGCTGTCATAGCTGATTCGACCACGAAAACTGCAGGTGCGCGCCCTGCGGCGTCCAAAGATTCACAGACTTGGTGTGAAAGGCTTTTGTTCATGCGAATCGGTACGCAGCTGCGAGCTACACCCTTCCTCCTGGGAGCGCTCGGGTCGGCTGTCGGCTTTGTCGGCGTGTACCTCGTCTTCGTCCGCAGCTACATCGGCCAGCTCATCGACGAACGGGCGTACACGGGTGCCGACGTCTGGAAGGGAAGCCTCGTCGACTTCGCGCACAGCTTCCTCAACATCCTGCCCGTCGCCTCCGTCGTCGTGGCCTCCATCATCACGATCATCGTCGTGCTGGTACGTCGCAACTGGCAGGTGTTCATCGTCGCCATCGCGGCAGCGGTCGCCGCGAATGTGAGTACGCAGGTGCTGAAGTACGCCATCCTGAGCCGGCCGGAGAAGGGCGTGGATGTGCTCAGCAACTCGCTGCCATCCGGCCACACGACGGTCGCGGCGTCGGCTGCGCTGGTCGTGTTCCTCGTGGCGAGCCCGCGTTTCCGGCCGCTGGCCGCGGTCGTCGGTTCGACGTTCTCGATCGCTGCCGGAGCATCCACTCTCGTCGAGCAGTGGCACCGGCCGAGCGACGTGGTTGCGGGGCTGCTGGTGGTCTCGTTCTGGGGATCGCTCGCCGGATGCGTGCTCGCCTGGCTGCACGCGCGCACCGCCGAGTTCCCGGTGCGCACGAAGCTGTGGCCGTTGTTCTGGGTGGCGGTCGGACTGGCGGTCGCCGGAATCATCTCGCTCATCGTCACCTACGTGTCCACGCAGAGCGGGAGCAGCCACCTGTTCGTGGCGTACGCCGGGGGAGTCGCGGCGATCGGAGCGGTCGGCTTCGTGCTCGCGGTCGCCGCGAACCGCGCCTTCCGCGCGCTCGCGTAGCCGCGCGTCTGCCGCCGAGTGTCGCCGCTATGGGCGAGTGTCGCCGGTGGGACAGCGAGTCTCGGCGTGAACGGCGATTCTCGGCCGAAGGCTACGTGCTCTGCCGCACGACCAGTTCGGTGGGCAGCATCGTGACCCGGTCCACGCTCGTGCCCGACATGAGCTTCACGAGCACGCGGGCCATCGTCTCGCCCAGGCCGATCGACGGCTGGTGCACCGTCGTCAGGGGAGGCGTCGCCGTCAGGCCGTAGTAGTCGTCGTCGTAGCCGACGACCGCGATGTCGTCCGGGATGCTCAGCCCCGCTTCGTGGATCGACGCGTAGGCGCCCGCGGCCATCTGGTCGTTCGTGGCGAACAGTCCGTCGATGGGTACCCCGCGGTCGAGCAGCCGCTTCATCGCCTCGCGTCCCGAGGTCGGCGAGAAGTCGCCGTATTCGATGAGCGACTGGTCGAGACCGTTCGCGTCCATCGCGCGTCGCCAGCCGGTGAGGCGGTCGAGGCCGGCCGGCATGTCCTGAGGTCCGGTGATGATCGCGATGTTGCGGCGTCCGCGAGTGATGAGGTGTTCGGTCGCTCCCGCTGCGCCCTCGACATTGTCCACATCCACGAAGTAGGAACCTTGCTCGGCCTCATTGACCGGCCGGCCACCGAACACCACAGGCAGCGACTGCCCGAGGTGCGCATACGAGTGGTCGCCGGAGTGGTGCGAGACGATGAGCGCGCCGTCGACGTTTCCGCCCATGAGATAGCGGCGGGTCTTGTCGGCCTTGAACTCCGACGAGATGACCATGTTGAGCGTGTACTCGGTCTCGGCGAGGTGCAGCGCGGCGCCCTGGACGATGGATGCGAAGAACGGGTCGGCGAAGACCTTGGCGGTGGACTCGGGGACGACGAGCGCCACTACCTGGGTGCGTTTGCTCGCGAGCGAGCGGGCTGCCCGGTTGGGAACATAGTTGAGGTCGGCGATCGCTTTGTTGACCGCCTCGATCACCTCGGGCGTGACCTTCGTGGACCCGTTGACCACCCGGGACACGGTCGCGCGCGAAACTCCGGCCAGCGCCGCGACCGCTTCCAGCGTCGGCACAGCGCGGCTTTCGAGTTTCTCCGAGGTCATCTCGTCGTTCCTCCCGGTCCGGTTTCCATGTTAGGCGTCTGCGGGAAGCGCGCCGGCGAAGCTGTCGGCCGCGACGGATGCTGCATGCGCCCGTTCGATGATGCTCGCGTACTCGAGGCCGCTGTCTTTCACGATCCGCTCCTGCGTCTCGTAGTCGACACGGATGATCCCGAACCGCTTGTTGTAGCCCCACGCCCATTCGAAGTTGTCGAGCAGCGACCACACGAAGTAGCCCCGCACATCCGCCCCCTCCGCGATCGCTTCGCCGACCGCGTCGATGTGCGACCGGATGTAGGCCGCGCGCTCGCTGTCGTGAACCCGCCCGTCGGCCGAGACCTCGTCGTCGTACGATGCACCGTTCTCGGTGATGTACAGCGGCGGCAGCGTCGGATATTCCTTGCCGAGGCGCACGAGCAGGCTGCGGAGCCCGTCCGGGTTGACCTCCCAGCCCATCGCGGTGCGCGGGAGCGGGCGCGGCGGGAAGCTGACGTGCTCGCTGCCCGGGAACGGCGAGCCTTTCGGACGCTCGGTCGGCTGCAGGCCGCCCACAGCATCCGCCGGCTGCGGGTGACCGCTGACGTTGTCGTCGTGGTAGTGGTTGACGCCGATGAAGTCGAGGGGCTGGGCGATGATCGCCAGGTCGCCGTCCACGATCACGTCGGAGAGTCCGAGGCCCGCCACGTCCTCGAGCAGATCCTCCGGGTACCTTCCGAGAAGGACAGGCTCCAGGAACATCCGGTTCCACAGCGCATCGATGCGACGCGCGGCCTCGAGGTCGACCGGGTCGGTCGGGTCGTCCGGTACCGCGTTGGTGAGGTTGAGCGTGATGCCGAACCGGAGATCCGCGGCTTCAGCGTCGCCCGCGGCCGCGCCGGAGCGCTCCCGCAGGGTCTGGATGGCGAGGCCGTGCGCGAGGTGCTGGTGGTGGACAGCCGCCAGGGCGGCGCGCCCGTCGCTTCGGCCCGGGGCGTGTTCGCCGGCGCCGTACGCGATGAGCGAGGAGCACAGCGGCTCGTTGAAGGTCGTCCAGTGGGTGACACGGTCGCCCAGCGCGTCGTACACGGCCTCGGCGTAGTCGCGGAACCGGTACGCGGTGTCGCGATTCGTCCATCCGCCCTGCTCCTCGAGCGCCTGCGGCAGGTCCCAGTGGTACAGGGTGAGCCAGGGCAGGATGCCGGCGCCGAGAAGTTCGTCGACGAGACGGCTGTAGAAGTCGAGGCCGGCCTGGTTGACGTACCGGTCGCCCGGCTTCACCCGCGCCCAACTGGTGGAGAACCGGTACGAGTCGAGGCCGAGTTCCTTCATGAGCGCGACGTCGGCGGGCATCCGGTGGTAATGATCGACGGCGATCTCGGGGGTGTCGCCGTGGGCTACGGCACCCGGGATGCGGGCGAAGTGGTCCCAGATGGAGTCCTCTTTGCCGTCTTCGTGGGCGGCGCCCTCGATCTGCGCCGCGGCGGTGGCCGAGCCCCAGAGGAACCCGTCCGGCCAGCGGTCGAACGCGATGTCTGTCATGCCTAGCCTTTCACCGCGCCCGCCATGATGCCCGAGACGAGCTGCTTTCCGGCGAGGACGAAGAGAATGAGAAGGGGGATCGTGGCCATCACGGCACCGGTGAGCACGATCGAGTAGTCGACATATTTGGCGGACTGCAGCTGGCTGAGCGCGACCTGGAGGGTCGGATTCTGCGGCACGACGAGCAGCGGCCAGAGGTAGTCGGTCCATGCCGTCATGAAGGTGAAGAGTCCGAGGATGGCCATCGCCGGCCGCGCAGCGGGAACGCCGACGTGCCAGAACGTGCTGATCATGCTGGCGCCGTCGACGCGGGCCGCCTCGATGAGCTCGTCGGGAATGACGTCGACCAGGTACTGCCGCATGAAGAAGACGCCGAATGCCGTGACCAGCGTCGGCACGATGACCGCGCCGAGAGTGCCGGTCCAGCCGAACTGCTTCATCACCATGAACAGGGGGATGATGCCGAGCTGGGTCGGCACGGCCAGCGTCGCGATCACGAAGACCAGGAGGCCTTCACGCCCGCGGAACCGCAGCTTCGCGAAGGCGTAGCCGGCGAGGGTGGAGAAAAAGACGACCGACAGGGTGATCACCGTCGAGACGATGATGCTGTTTCCGAGGGCCAGCCAGAAGGGGACGGTGTCGAGCACCTGGCCGACGTTCTGCCAGAACAGTCCACCGGGGAGCAGGGGCGGCCAGGTCGCCGTGAGCACGGTGCTGGGGCTGGAGCCGGCGACGAACGACCACCACAGCGGGTACGCGCCGCCGATGAACACGGCGAGCAGCAGGCCGTAGGTGAGGAAGCCGGGGCGGCGGTCGATGCCGAGGGCCCTGCGCTTCGGTTCGCGCGGTTTCCCGGACTTCGCCGGCTTCGCAGCTTTCGGTGCGGCGACGGGAGTCCGGTTGTCGGTGACCTGGCTCATATCCTTTCCTCCTCGGCTGCGGCGGCGAGTGCGCGCGCGCCTTCTGCTTTGTCCTGCTGGTGTTGTGCGAGCTTCTTGGCTGTCCGTTTTCGACTGACGCGCGCCTCGGTCGACGCGATGCGCCGCGAGATCAGGAAGTTGAGCACACCGAAGATGACGATGATCAGGAAGAGCATCCAGGCGATGGCGGATGCGCGACCGAAGTTGCCACGGTTGAACGCCATGTCCCACAGATAGAGCACGGTCGTCTGATATTGCCGCTGGGGTCCGCCGGGCACCGCGCTCGACGGGTTGAACAGCTTCGGCTCGGTGAAGATCTGGAGGCCGCCGATGGTGGCGGTGATGATCACGAAGATCATGGTGGGGCGGATGCTCGGGAGAGTGATCGAGAAGAACCGGCGGAAGCCGCCTGCGCCGTCGAGCGCGGCGGATTCGTGCAGGTCGCGCGGCACCGCCTGCATGGCCGCGAGCAGGATGAGGGCGTTGTAGCCGGTCCAGCGCCAGTTCACCATCGTCGCGATGGCGACATGAGAGGGGAACGTCTCGGTCTTCCACATGATCGGGCTGAGGTGGAACGACTGGAGCAGGTTGTTGATCAGGCCGTACTTCTCGTCGAACGCGCTGGAGAAGATGAGGGTCACAGCGACCGGGGTGACGACGTAGGGGATAAGGACACTCATGCGCCAGAAGGTCTTGGCGCGGATGTTCTGGTCGAGGATCGCGGCTATCGCGACGGCGGCGATCAGCTGCGGGATGGCCGACAGCAGGAAGATGCTGATCGTGTTGAAGAGCGAGTTCCAGAAGAACGGGTCGGTGAGTTCTTTGACGTAGTTGCCGAGGCCGACCCACTCGCCGGGACCGGTGAGGAGGTTCCAGTTGTTCAGCGAGACGACGAAGGTGTAGCCGAGGGGGAACAGCCCGACCAGGCCGAAGAGGATGAAGAACGGCGCTACGTAGAAGTAGGGCGAGGCCTTGACGTCGAAGCGGCTGAGCTTCTGGCGGAACTCGAGCCGGCTGCGAGGGGATCGCTTCGGGCTGGAGGTGCGCCCGGCCGGTCTCTCCGGCGGTTCCGTGCCCTGCACGGACGGGGTGACTGCGGTGGTCATGCGAGATTCTCCCAAGGATTGAGGCCCCCCGGAAACGGGTCTCCGGGGGGCCTCCGTGGAGCGGGTGTGATTACTTGTTGACGACGAGCTGGTTGAGCAGCTTCATAGCGTCTGCCCAGGCCTGGTCCGCGTTCTTCTTCTTGGAGTCGATCTCCTGGACCGACGGTCCGAAGACCTGGGACTGGATGACCGAGTCATCCGGGCCCTTGTACTGTGCGACGACGCCCTTCGCGCGGTCGGCCAGGATCTGGCCCACCGGTGCGTTGTTGAAGAACTTCGACAGGTCGTTCGCTCCGGTCACGCCGGGGTCGGACTGCGCTGCGACGACCGACGGGAAGGTGCCGGCTGCCTGGAAGGTGGCGACCTGCGACTTGGCGCTGGTCAGCCAGGCTGCGAGGGCTGCCGCTTCCTTCGGGTGCTTCGACTGCTTGGGAACGGTCAGGAACGATCCACCCCAGTTGGCTGCGCCACCCGGGAAGACGTTCGCGAAGTCCCAGCCGGTGGAGGCGTCTCCGCCGCCGGCCTTGACCTGACCCTGGACCACACCGAGCATCCAGCCCGGGCAGACGAAGGTGGCGAAGGTTCCGTCAGTGAAAGCCTTGCCCTTGCCCCAGTCCCACTGGGTCTGGTTGGCGGAGAGGCCGGCTGCGGCTCCCGCGCCGAGCTTGCTCCACAGGGCCTGCAGGTCCGAGTTGTTCTCGACGTTCAGCTTGCCGTCCTTGGTGTAGTAGCCCTCGGGCTGCTGGTTCACCATGGCGTTCCAGATGAAGCCGGACTGGTCGTAGAACGCCTTGCCGGTCGCCTTCTGGTACTGCTCGCCGACCTTGAAGAAGTCGTCCCACGTTGCGTTGGCGCCACCGAAGAGCGTGGCGACGGCATCGCGGTCACTCGGAAGGCCCGCTGCTGCGAAGAGCTTGCTGTTGTAGCAGAGCCCTTCCGGTCCGATGTCGGTGCCGTAGCCGATGATGTGGCCGTTCTTGTCGGTGGCCTGCTTCAGCTTCCAGTCGACCCAGCGGCTCTTGATGTCGTTGGCGCCGTAGTTCTTGAGGTCGTTGAACTGGTCGGAGACCTGCATGACCTTGCTGAGCCAGCCTTCCTCGACTGCCTGGACGTCGGGGAGGCCGCTGCCGGCCGCTTCCTTCGTCTGCCAGTCGGTCAGGGCGTTGTCACCGGTGTCGATGTTGGTGGCCTTGATCGTGATGCCGGGGTGTTCTTTTTCGTACTGTGCGTACAGCTTGTCGAACCCCATGGTGCCGAACGTGGTCACGGTCAGTGTGATCGGGCTGGAACTGCTGCCGCTGCCCCCGCCGCTGGATGAACATCCGGCTGCGAGGAGAGCGAAGGATGCTGCGCCTGCGACGGCCGCAACTACCTTGGTGCGTCGTGAAAGTTTCACGGTCACTCCCTTGTGCGTGTGTGTGCGTGTGGTCAGATGGTGAGCCGCTGAGAGCGCTCTCACCGAGATGCGTGAGAGCGCTCTCACGACTTGTGTGACAACGTAGGCAGTGCACTGGCGCGCTGTCAAGATGAATTTCGCTCATGCCCGGATGCACGGGTTGTTTCGAAAGTCCGGATGCCGTGAGAGCGCTCTCACGGATGCCCGGAAAATCAACGAAAAACCCCGGCTGCGATGCTCCTCAGGAGGAGCGGCAGCCGGGGCTCTCGTTACCGAATCGTGACCTAGTCGGTGGCCGGATTGGGCTTCGGACGCACCGCTCGCAGCGATGCGGTGTCCGCACCGGGCTCGATCAGGGCGCCGAAATCGTCCGCCGCCCGGTGGGCGAGCAGGCCGGTGTCGTACTCCTCGGACTCGATGTCGTCGGATGCCGAACCGAGCACGCGTGCGACCACGGGGATCTGCTCCTCGTCGTCCTCCATCGCGGCAAACCGCTCGGCCTCTTCCTTGTTGTCCGCGGCCTCCTGCAGCGCCGACTTGGAGCGCAGCGGCGGGGTCTTGAAGAACAAGGAGAGCACGAAGGCGATGAGCACGACGATCAGCGCGACCCAGTAGACAGCGACCGCGGAGGCGCTGAAGCCTTGAAGGAACGGCTTCGCCAGGGCGGGGTTCGCACCCTTCAGGAATGACGTGTCGTCAAGCGCTCCGCCACCCGCGGCGTTCGCCGAACCGGCGCTTCCAGACGGGTTCGCCTTGATCTGTGCCATGACCTGGTCGACGACATCGGCACGCGCCTGATCGTTCGAGAAGTCTGTTCCGGGGAAGCTCGCCTTGACCTGCGCGACCTGCTTGTCGTACGCGAGGGCCATGATCTGCTTGTTCTCTGGCGCGTTGGCGACGGCAGGGTCGAGTGCGGCGTTGAGCGCAGCAGAGAGGGTCGCATCATCCTTGAACGCTGTGGTCAGGTTCGTCGGGAAGAGCGTGAACAGCAGCGAAAGAAGCACAGCCGTGCCGAGCGTTCCACCGATCTGACGGAAGAACGTCGAGGCGCTCGTCGCCACACCCATGTCGCGCAGGCCGACCGAGTTCTGGCTGGCGATCGTCAGCGTCTGCATGAGCTGGCCGAGCCCGAGCCCGATCAGCAGCATGGCGCCGGCGATGAACCAGTACGACGAGTCGTACTTCAGGAACGTCAGGTCGAGGAAGCCCAGGGAGAGGAAGGCGGTTCCCAGAATCGGGAACATGCGGTAGCGACCGGTGCGGGCGATGATCTGACCACTGGCGATCGAGGAGATCATGAGACCGAGGATCATCGGGAGCATCTGCAGACCGCTCTCGGTCGGCGTGGAGCCGAGCACGAGCTGCAGGTAGAGCGGGAGGGTCAGCATCGCACCGAACATCCCGAAACCGACGAAGACGCCGATGACGGTTGCCATCGAGAACGTCGGGGAACGGAAGAGCTTCAGCGGGATGAGCGCGTCGTCCTTCATGAACATCTCGATGATGATGAACGCGAGGATGCCGACGGCGCCGATCACGTAGCACGCTATCGCTGCAGGGCTGCCCCAGCCCCAGGTGCGCCCTTCTTCTGCGACCAACAGCAAGGGCACCAGCGCCACGATCACGGCAGTCGCACCCCACCAGTCGATACGCACCGAGTAGCGCTCGTGTTTCGGCAGGTGCAGGAATCGCAGCACGATGAGCAGTGCGACGATGCCGATCGGTACGTTGATCAGGAACACCCAGCGCCATCCGGCGATGCCGAGGATCTCGCTCGCACCGGCGAAGAGGCCACCGACCAGCGGGCCGATCAAACTGGAGATACCGAAGACCGCGAGGAAGTAACCCTGGTATTTCGCTCTCTCACGCGGGGCGAGCATGTCGCCCATGATGGCGAGCGGCATGGACATCAGACCGCCGGCGCCCAGGCCCTGGATGGCGCGGAAGACGGCGAGCTCGACCATGGAGGTCGAGAAGCTCGCGAGGATCGAGCCGATGATGAAGACGACGATCGCGAAGATGAACAGCGGGCGGCGTCCGTAGATGTCGGACAGTTTTCCGTAGATCGGTGTGGAGATCGTGGAGACGATCAGGTAGGCCGTCGTGACCCACGCCTGCTGGCTGAGTCCGTGGAGGTCGTCGCCGATGGTGCGGATGGCCGTGCCGACCACGGTTTGGTCGAGGGCGGAAAGGAACATGCCCGCCATCAGGCCGAAGATCACGAAGAGGATCTGCCTGTGGGACATGATTCCCGAGGATGGGGCTGGCGGAGCAGCCGGATTTGCTTGTGACATGTGTCCTCGAGTCAATTGCTGGGAGGGGATGCCCGGATCCACGGGCATCGCACCGGTGTGGGCTCAGAAAAAAGGAAAATTGCGGAGAGTGCAAAGTTACACCCACTGATGGTGATGCGGCAACGTCAGGGGCGATCGGAGGTTGTGTGGTTCGCCGCGAGCGAACGCCGGGATGGATGCTGTGGATGCGCGCCACGCGGCCCCCTCTCAGGTGACGCCGAAGAATCTCGCGTACCGTTGAATTACGGACGTCTCTCCCACCACAAGGTTTTCTTCATGCGCTCTGGTCTGCCCCGCTCCCCACGAAGCCGGTTCCTCGCCCTCGCGGGGGCCGTCGCCGCAACCGCACTCCTTCTGACTGGATGCGCGGGCGGAGGGTCCAACGCTCCCGCGGCCGGCGGCAAGGCCGCAGCCCCTGCGGCAGCGCCCGCCCCGACGGCGATCACCGCGGTCTCTCCGGCCGCCGGTTCCGTCTCGGGCGCCAACACAGTGACCCTGACCGGAACCTCGCTCGGTAACGTCAAGGCCGTCACGATCGGGGGCCAGCCTGCCGCGGTCAGCTCGACCGGCTCCGACAAGCTCGCCGTGGTCGTGCCCCAGGCCGCGATGTTCAACCCCGCGAAGGTCGACATCATCGCGAACGGCGCCGACGGCAAGCCCCTCACCACCGTCACCGGCGGTTACCAATACCAGGTCGTCTCGCCGATCGACAAGCAGCTCAACTACGCGATGAAGCACTGGAACAACTACAACACCGCCGAATACGGCGACCTCAACCCGGTCGGCGGCGACTGCGCCAACTTCGTCAGCCAGACGCTGATCGCCCGCGGCTGGACGATGAGCGGGGACTGGTACAACCACAACGCCGCGGCCAGCTGGAGCCCGTCATGGGGTTACGTGCCGTCGATGGACGCCTACTTCCGCGCCACTCCGAGTCTCGGCCTCCACGAGTATCCGCTCTCCCAGCGCAGCAAGATCAAAGTCGGCGACATCGTGATGTTCGACTGGAACAACAACAACTCGCTCGACCACGTGCAGATCGTCTCGCAGGTGCTGCACCAGAACGGCAAGATCGTCATCAAGATGGTCGGCCACAACACCGACTCCGACTACCGTGACCTCGACACCGCGATCACGGTCGACCACCCGGGCGCCGGCGGCCACTTCTGGAGCTTCAGCTCCTAAGCCGACCGGGGCGCGCGCTCCTTAGCGGATTCTCGGGATTGCACCCGTAAAGTCATCGCGTGACCTGTAGATCCGCGCGGGGCCTCGTCGTCGGCTCCCTTCTCGTGCTCGCGCTCGCGGGATGCTCGACGGCCCAGCACGGCAATGCCGGTCCACGGACCGATGCTGCTCCGGCTCCGAGTGCGACGCCGTCGACAACATCGAGCGCTGCGCCGACGCCATCCGCCCCACCCACTGCGAGCGCCCCACCGGCTGCGCCCACCGCGCCAACCTCGAGCACCCCTCCGGCCAGTGACACGCCCGGCGCGCCCGGCCCCTTGCCTTTCGCCAAAGCGGCCCGATCCGTCGACGACCCGGCGAGCCTCTGGGTCGTGGTCAACAAATCCCGCCCGCTGAACCCGGTCTCGTTCGTGCCACCCGACCTGGTCTACCCCGCGGTTCCCTACGTGAATCGGCAGCCTATGCGCCAGGAGGCTGCGACCGCCCTCGTCGCCATGCTCGCGGCTGCCCGCACCGAGTCGGGCCTCGGGTTCGCCGTCCAAAGCGCATACCGGTCATACCAGACGCAGGTCTCGGTGTATCGCGATGACGTCGCGCGGAACGGGGTCGCCTACGCCGACACGGACACCGCGCGCCCCGGCCACAGCGAACACCAGACAGGTCTGGCCATCGATCTCAGTGCGGCGCCCGCGAACTGCTCACTCGCTGCGTGCCTCGGAACGACGCCGCACGGCAAGTGGCTGGCGGCCAACGCGTGGCGCTTCGGGTTCCTCCTGCGCTACCCGGCCGACAAGGTCCCGGTCACCGGCTTCACCTACGAACCGTGGCACTTCCGCTACATCGGGCCCGAACTGGCGGCAGAACTCCACCGATCAGGCTCTACCACGCTCGAGGAGTTCTTCGGCCTGCCGGGTGGCACGCTCTACCGCTGAGCCGGGGCGGTCTCGCCCTTTCCGTCAAACAGGAGTTCGTGTGACGGATGGGCCGCCTGCGCGAGGAATTCAGGAAGTGTGACGGATGGGGTGGATGTCGAGGATCGGATGCGCATCCGCTCGCGTTCTGTCACTCCTGTCACCTGAATTCCTGAATTCCTGGCGACGCGACCAGGCGATACGCGCGCGCGCGCTCAGGCGCCCTCGAGCGCCCCGTCGACGATCGTCTTCGCGTCGGACTGCACGCGCTTCAGGTGATCAGCCCCCTCGAACGACTCCGCGTAGATCTTGTACACGTTCTCCGTGCCGCTCGGCCGCGCCGCGAACCACGCGTTCTCCGTCTCGACCTTGACGCCGCCGAGGGCCGCGTCGTTGCCGGGCGCGCGGCTCAGCTTGGCCACGATCGTCTCCCCGGCGAGTTCGGTCGCCGCGATCGCGTCGCCGTCGAGCTTGCCGAGCGCGGCCTTCTGCGCGGGGCTGGCCGGCGCATCCACCCGCTCGTAGACCGGGCTGCCGAAACGTGCCGTCAGCTCCCGGTAGTGCTGGCTGGGCGTCTTGCCGGTGGTCGCGAGGATCTCGCTCGCCAGAAGGGCGAGCAGGATGCCGTCTTTGTCGGTCGTCCACACCGACCCGTCGAACCGCAGGAAGCTGGCGCCCGCGCTCTCCTCGCCGCCGAACCCGACCGATCCGTCGACGAGACCTGGCACGAACCACTTGAAGCCCACGGGCACCTCCCACAGGCGGCGGTCGAGGGACTCGGCGACCCGGTCGATGATCGACGACGACACGAGCGTCTTGCCGACCGCCGCATCCGCCCGCCACCCGGTCCGGGTGCGGAACAAGTAGTCGATCGCGACCGCGAGGTAGTGGTTGGGGTTCATCAGCCCGCCGTCGGGGGTGACGATGCCGTGGCGGTCCGCATCCGCGTCGTTGCCGGTGAGGATGTCGAAGTCGTCTTTGTGCTTCAGCACCGACGCCATGGCGGAAGTGCTCGACGGATCCATCCGGATCTTGCCGTCCCAGTCGAGCGTCATGAACGACCAGGTCGGGTCGACGGACGGGTTGACCACGGTGAGGTCGAACCCGTAACGCTCGCCGATCGCCGCCCAGTAGTTGACGCTGGCCCCGCCGAGCGGGTCCGCGCCGATGCGGATGCCGCTGGCCGCGATCGCTTTCACGTCGATGACGTTCTGCAGGTCTTCGACGTAGTTCCCGCGGAAGTCGTAGGTCTCCACGCCGCTCGGCTCGCTCATCCGCACGCCGCGCAGCTCGTCCGCGATGAGTTCGTTGGCGCGGGCCGCGATCCAGCTGGTGGCATCCGTGTCCGCCGGTCCGCCGTGCGGCGGGTTGTATTTGAAACCGCCGTCCCTGGGCGGGTTGTGGCTGGGCGTGACGACGATGCCGTCGGCCCGGTCTGCGTGGCCGGCGTTGTTGTAGGTGAGGATCGCGTGCGAGAGCGCCGGTGTCGGCACCCAGTCGCCGAACGCGTCGACGAGCACCCGCACTTCGTTGGCGACGAGCACTTCGAGCGCTGTCGTCATCGCGGGGCCGCTGAGCTCGTGGGTGTCCGCGCCGAGGAACAGCGGGCCGTCGATGCCCTGAGCCGCCCGGTATTCGCAGATCGCCTGCGTGGTCGCCGCGATGTGGTTCTCGTTGAACGCGGTGTCGAGAGAACTGCCCCGGTGGCCGGAGGTCCCGAAGACCACGCGCTGCTCCGGGATGCTCACGTCGGGTTTGAGGTCGTAGTAGGCCGCCCGCAGCGCGTCGATGTCGACGAGATCGGATTCCTGGGCCGGTGTTCCTGCTCGATCGTTCATCACCCCAGTCAACCACCTTGGATAGGCTGTGGGCCATGCCCGAAACCGCCGATCAGCCCCCAGTAGCGCCGGACAGCGCGCCGAGCGCCGCCCCGGACCACGCCGCAGAGGTGTACTCCTTCCTCGGTCCGTCGGGCACGTTCACTGAGGCCGCACTCGCGCAGGTCCCGCAGGCTCGCGGCAAGCACTGGCGGTCGGTCAACAATGTGGGCGAGGCGCTGGGGGATGTCGTGGCCGGCCGCAGCGTCGCCGCGATGATCGCCATCGAGAACTCGATCGAGGGCGGGGTGTCGGTCGCGCAGGACGCCCTGGCGACCATCCCGGATCTCCGAATCGTCGGTGAGTACCTGGTCCCCGTAAATTTCGTGCTGGTCGCACGCCCGGGCACGGCGCTGTCGGATGTGAAGGTCATCAACGCGCATCCGGTCGCCTACGCGCAATGCCACCTCTGGCTCGACGCCAACCTTCCGGCCCACGGCCACCTGCCCGCCTCGAGCAACGTGGCTGCCGCCGCGTCCCTGCTCGACGGAAGCCAGGCCGACGCCGCGATCGCGCCGCCCGGCATCATCGACCACCACGACCTGGAGGTACTCGCCGAGGACATCGGTGACAACCCGAACGCGGTGACACGCTTCGTGTTGGTCAGCCGCACCACGGGCATCCCTGCCCCGACCGGCGCCGACAAGACGAGCATCATCGCGGAACTGCCCGACGACCGGCCCGGAAGCCTGCTCGACCTGCTGGAGCAGTTCTCCACCCGCGGGGTCAACCTGAGCCTCATCGAGTCGCGGCCGATCGGCGACTCCCTCGGCCGCTACCGGTTCGTGATCGACGCCGACGGCCACATCGCCGACGAGCGCGTGGCGGATGCGCTTCTCGGGCTGCGCAGGTTCAGTCCGGCGGTCATCTTCCTCGGTTCGTATCCCCGTGCCGACGGCCATCACGTCGACTACGACCACCGCTACCGCGACGAGGTGTTCACCGAAGCCCGGGAGTGGCTGAAAGGGCTGACCGCAACCCGCGGCGAGTAGTCTGGCTCCGAGCAAGGAGGCGACGTGGGGAACGACATCGACCCGAGATTCGACCCGGCGTTCCAGCGGGGGTACAAGCCCAGGCCGGGGGAGAGGGCACGCACCCAGGTGCGTCCGCCCCAGCCGGTGGCCAGTCCGAACGGTTCGGCGCCGGCGCCGGGTCCGCCCCCGCCGCGCCCGCACCCGCCGGCTTCGGATGAGGTTCCGTGGCCTGACGACGAGCCGGAACCGGAGGTCGTTCCACCCGTCCGCGCTGTGGAGGTCGAGCCCGGTGTGGTCGTCGAGCAGGACTTCATCGACGAGGGTGTCAGCATCTTCGCCGGTGTGGAGACGGCACCTCGTCGCAACCGGTACTTCCTCGCGCTCTGGATCATGGCGATCGGGTTCGTCGCCCTCGGAATCCTGCTCTACGTCATGTCGGTCGCGACGTCGTACACGACGACGAACACGAACGGCTCCGATGTGGTGCAGCTCGTCTTCAGTCAGCTCGGCTGGATGCTCGCAGCGCCCCTGATCACGGTCGGGCTGCTGACCGTGGTGGTGCTGGTGCTCATCCAGGCACTGCGACCGCGGGTGCGGCGGGACTGACCCTCAGGCCGCGGCGTCGCGGCGGGGCACGCGCACGATCAGTGCCCGGTGCCCGACCGTGAAGTCGATGCCGAGCACGTCGCCGACCTCGTCGCCGTCGAGTTCGAACGGTTCGGGGGACTCGACGGAGAGTCGCACGGATGCGCTTCGCAGGTAGGTCAGCTCGGTTCGGCGGCCGAGGCGCCCCCGATCGGTCAGGCGGATGATGCTGCGGCCGAGCGAGGTGCGGCGGAGCACCCGGTTCTCCCAGGTGACCCGGCGCCAGATGAACAGCCAGCCCAGCCACGATTTCGGCTGGAGCACCGCGATGTCGAGCTTGCCGTCGTCGAGGATCGCGTCCGGGATGAGTTCGATCGCGCCGGGGAGCGTTCCGCAGTTCGCGACGAGGATCGTGCTCACGTGGGCGGTGCGCTTCTCGTCGTCGTCGAGTGAGTAGCCGATACGCACCTTGGAGGTCTCGGGCAGCGCGCGGAATCCCGCATCGACGTAGGCGAGCCACCCGAACCGGCGCTTCAGCGTGGGCCTCGTCTTCGCCATCATCGCGGCATCGATCCCGAGGCCTGCCATGACGAGGAACGCGTGCTCGGTGTTCTCGCCGTCTGCGCGCGACAGGGCGGCGATGCCGATGTCGATCGGCCGGTCCGCTCCGGCGAACGCGATCGTGCACGCCTCGTCGAGATCAGTCAGCGGCAGGTTGAGGTTGCGAGCCAGAAGGTTGCCGGTGCCCGACGGGAGGATGCCGAGCGACGCATTCGTGCCATTCAGCGCCTCGGCGACTGCGCGGACCGTACCGTCCCCGCCGGCTGCGACGACCAGCGTGACGCCCTTCGCGAGCGCCTCGCGGGTCTGCGACTGGCCCTCTTCATCCACGGTGGTCTCGAACCACAGCACCTCGCGCCATCCGGCGTGAGTCGCAGCCGTGCCGACCGCCGACCTGACCTGGGCCACATCCACCTTGACCGGGTTGTAGACGACCGCCGCGCACGCGGATGGCTCGGAACCCGGTTCTTCCACGAGCCTTACCGTACTCGTAACCCGACGGGACCCGGCACTCGGTGCCCCAGAACTAGACTGGCTCCCGTGATCGATCCCGTTCTGCTTCGCGAAAATCCCGACCTGATCAAACGCTCGCAAGAAGCGCGAGGCGAGTCCGCAGCTCTCGTCGACGCCGCCCTCCTGGCCGATGTGGAGCGTCGTTCGACAATCGCCGCCTTCGAGGAGCTGCGCGCCGAGCAGAACCAGTTCGGCAAGAAGGTCGCGGCCGCGCCGAAGGACGAGAAGAAAGCACTCGTCGCCCAGGCGCAGGACCTCGCGGCGAGGGTGAAGGCTGCGCAGCAGACCGCGAACGAGGCGGAGGAGGCGTTCGGTCTCGCCATCCGCGCGCTCGGCAACCCGATCATCGACGGCGTGCCCGCCGGAGGCGAAGAGGACTTCGTCACTCTGCGCACTGTCGGCGAGAGGCCGACCTTCGACTTCGAACCCCGCGACCACCTCGAGATCGGTGAACTGCTCGGCGGCATCGACATGGCGCGCGGCGCGAAGGTCTCCGGGGCGCGGTTCTACTACCTCAAGGGCGTCATCGCCCGTCTCGAGATCGCACTCATGAACATGGCGCTCGACCGGGCGCTCGCCGGAGGCTTCACGCCGCTGATCACGCCGACGCTGGTCAAACCGGAGATCATGCAGGGCACCGGCTTCCTCGGCGCCCACGCCGATGAGATCTACTACCTGCCGGCCGACGACCTCTACCTCACCGGCACCAGCGAGGTGGCGCTCGCCGGCTACCACGCGGACGAGATCCTCGACCTGGCCGACGGCCCGATCCGCTACGCCGGATGGTCGACCTGCTACCGCCGCGAGGCCGGCTCGGGCGGCAAGGACACCCGCGGCATCATCCGGGTGCACCAGTTCAACAAGCTCGAGATGTTCGTCTACACGCTCCCGGAGCACGCCGAGGCCGAACACGATCGGCTCGTCGCCTGGCAGGAGGGGATGCTGCAATCGCTCGGACTCACCTATCGCGTCATCGACGTGGCTGCAGGCGACCTCGGCTCCAGCGCCGCCCGCAAGTTCGACGTCGAAGCATGGGTCCCGACGCAGGACGCGTATCGCGAGCTGACGTCGACCTCCAACTGCACGACCTTCCAGGCGCGCAGGCTCGACATCCGCTACCGGACTGAGAGCGGCAAGACCACGCCGGTCGCCACCCTCAACGGCACGCTCGCGACCACACGCTGGATCGTGGCGATCCTCGAGACGCACCAGCGCGCCGACGGGTCGGTGGTGGTGCCGGAAGCGCTCCGGCCGTACCTCGGCGGTCTCGACGTGCTCGAGCCGGTCGGCTAGATGGCAGCCGCCGAACGTCTGCTCATCGCGCTCGACGTCGATGGAACACTGATCAACGAAGACGAGACGGTCGGCCAGGCCGTCGTCGACGCCGTGGCCCGGGTGCGTGACGCCGGCCACGAGGTGATGCTCGCGACCGGGCGCAGCTGGGAGACCGCGTCGCCCATCCTCGAACGCTTCGGGCTGCACTCGGAGTTCGTCGTCTGCGCGAACGGTGCCCTGACGATGCAGCGCGACCCCGAGGCCGAGGGCGGCTACCGGCGCGAGTTCGTCGAGGTGTTCGACCCGTCGGAAGTGCTCGAGATGATCCGCCCGCACCTGCCGAGCGGGAGCTTCATGGTCGAGGATCCGACCGGTTTCCGCCGCTACACCGCAGGCATGAGCGAGTGGGAGCTGGCGAACGGCGAGGAGGTTCCGTTCGAGGAGCTCTCCGCACATCCCGCGACCCGCGTCGTCGTCATCTCGCCCCAGCACGACGAGGAGGAGTTCCTCTCGATCGTGGAGCGGATGGGCCTCCACAAGGTCAGCTATTCGATCGGCTGGACCGCCTGGCTCGACATCGCGCCGGACGGGGTCAACAAGGCGACTGCGCTCGAGCGGGTGCGTGAACGGCTCGGCATCGATCGCGCACACCTGGTGGCGGTGGGGGATGGCCGCAACGACCTCGACATGCTCCAGTGGGCGGGCGCGGAGGGGCGCAGCTTCGCCATGGGACAGGCCCCGGATGACGTCAAAGCGGCTGCGACGGCTGTTGCCGGACCGGTGCTCGAAGACGGTCTCGCCTTCGTTCTCGACGCACTCTGAAGGCCTTCGGCGCATCCGTTCAGACCTTTGCCAGACTGGTCTGAGAGCCTTAACATCTGTGTCTCGAGCTGAAAGGGAGTGAATGAGCGACCTGCGACCCCGCACCAACCGGAGTAGAACCGGCAATGGTGACGCCTCGACGATCGCCCGTCACGGCCAACTCAAGCGCCGCAACCCCTTCACCGCGCTCGCGAAGATCCTCGCCGCAGCGCTCGGCGTCGTGCTCGTCAGCGGCGTCTCCGTCGCTGCCATCGCGGCGTGGGATGTGACCAGCAGCGTGCACAAATCCGTCACCCTCGTCGACGCCAAGGGCAAGGCCATCGTGCCGCAGGTCGGCGCCATCGACGGCGCCTTCAACGTTCTGCTCGCCGGCAGCGACAGCGGCGACGGCAATGCCGCCTACGGAACGCGCGGCGAGAACCTCAACGACGTGACGATGCTCCTGCACGTCTCGGCCGACCACAAGAACGCGACCGTCATCAGCTTCCCCCGCGACATGTTCGTCGCCATCCCGTCGTGCCCCGACCCCAAAGGCGGGTCGTTCGACGCGATGAGCTACCAGAAGATCAACAACACGCTCACCTACGGCGGGCTCGCCTGCACCGTGCTGACCGTGGAGAAGCTCACCGGCCTCAGGATCCCGTATGCGGGCGTCATCCAGTTCGATGGCGTGATCGAGATGTCGAACGCCGTCGGCGGCGTTCCCGTCTGTGTCGCGGGGGACATCACCGACCCGTACACCGGCCTGAACGTCAAGGCCGGCCAGAACACCCTGCAGGGCGCCCAGGCGCTCGCCTTCCTGCGCACCCGCCACGGTGTCGGCGACGGCTCCGACCTCGGCCGGATCAGCAACCAGCAGGTCTTCCTGTCGTCGCTCGTGCGCACCATCAAGAGCGCGGACACCCTGGCCAACCCGGTCAAGGTCTACGCGCTGGCCAAGGCTGCCGCGAGCAACATGAGCCTCTCCGAGAGTCTCAACAACCCGACGACGATCGCCTCGATGGCCATCGCCATGAAGGGAATCGACCTGAACAAGGTCGTCTTCGTGCAGTACCCGAACCACTACGTCGCCGACGGTGTGGCACCGACCGAAGATGCAGCGACCGCACTCATGACGGCGCTGCAGAACGACCAGCCGGTCGTCGTCACCGGAGACACGGGTGTCGGCTCGGTCACCGACCCGAACGCGCCTGCCGCGTCGCAGACCCCGTCGTCGACCACGGCGCCATCCACCGCGCCGTCGAGCGGCGGGTCGAGCGGCTCATCCGGTGGTTCCTCGGGCAGCGGCTCCGGCTCGGCCGTCGACCTGCCGAGCGACGTGCACGGCCAGACCGCCGGGCAGTACACCTGCTCGAAGCCGTTCTCCGGCTAGCCGCACCCGGGCGGCTCGATGGCCGAGAGTCGCCGTTCGCACCGAGAATCGCCGGCCTACGGGGCTGCCTCAGCGCGAACGCCGACACTCGGCGCGCGGGCGTTTCGCGCTGCCGGAATGCGCGAGCGCGTCAGTTCCGGACGAGTGCGTCCGGCGTGCCCGACGGCCTCGACCGGAAGTGTCGCTTTCGGCGTGACGCTGCGTCAACGGCGCCGGCTCTGACGAAAGTTCGCGAAGTCGTTCGGTAGACTTTCGCGAGCCGGTTTCGCATCGGCGCAGGAGGGCTGTCCGAGCGGCCGATGGAGCCAGTCTTGAAAACTGGTGGGCAGAAATGTCTCGTGGGTTCGAATCCCACGCCCTCCGCGTTGTAAAAGAATTGATCAGAGGCTATTTCGAGTGCTCCAGCGCTTGCCATCGATCGGAGTTTGACAACACTTGAGTCGCATCGACTTGACGCGTCGCTCTCTACTCTGACGGACGGGCGACATGAGTACGGATCAGCGCGGCGAGGCGACTGCCGTCGACGTCCGCGGTCGGTGTACGAGCTTCGGCGGTGTCCGCGAGTCTGTGGAGGATGCGGGCCGTGTCGCCGCGGGAGCCGTCGAGGCCGGGTTCGTCGATGCGCGCCGAATCAACACTGGAGACGACAGACGGATGAGTCCGTGATTTCCACGCAGGCGGGGTGACCTCCGGAACTCTCGCCTTCAGTCTTTTGGTCGCGACGGCCAGTCTCGCCCGGCCCACGGGTCGTACTCCGCGATCAGCTGGCCCTGTTCGGGCCGGTCGGTCTCGGGCACGTGCTGCAGGTTGACCCGCACGCGATACCACTGCGAACTCGAGCCGCGCATCCCGTCGACGAGTTCATCGGCCGGATGGAGCCGGGCTGCGGCGACCGGATGCGCGGCCTTCCAGTGTTCGAGAGCCTCGAGCGCCTCGGGTTTCGTCTTGGTGCGCGCGACTTCGATGAGAGGCATCTGCGAGATGCGACGACCCGCGCCATCCCCAGCACGGGGCGGCTTCTCGGCCGGACCGAGCTTTTCGGCGAGGGCGAGGAGCGCGTCGAGCGAGCCCGCGGCGTCGTCGATCCGTTCGTGCGGGTCCCCACGTTCGGAGAACCGGCGAAGAACGGTCGGAACGGTGAACTCCTCTGCGCGACACGACCGCACTTCGCTCCACTCGAGCGGTGTCGAGACGCGAGCGTCAGGCAGTGGCCGGATCGAGTACGCCGACGCCACCGTACGGTCCTTCGCGTTCTGGTTGAAGTCGACGAAGACACTCTCGCCGCGCTCCTCCTTCCACCAACGCGCCGTCGCCAGCCCGGGGGCACGGCCCTCGACCTCCCTGGCCAGCGTCTCGGCTGCGAGCCGAACCTCGCTGAACGCCCACTGAGGTGCGATGCGGACCAGGATGTGAAGCCCCCGAGAACCACTCGTCTTAGGCCAGCCGACGAGGCCGTGGTCTTCGAGCACCTCCCGGGCTACGAAGGAGACGTCCACGATCCGGGACCAGTCCACGCCAGGCATCGGGTCGAGGTCGACGCGGAGTTCGTCGGGGTGGTCGAGGTCTTCGGCCCGGACGGCGTGCGGGTTGAGGTCCAGGCATCCCAGGTTCGACACCCAGGCGAGCCCGGCGGCATTTCGTATGACCGCCTCCTCAGCGGACGTCCCGCTTGCGTAGTGCAACGTCGCGGTGTCGATGTAGTCCGGATGGGCGTCCGGAACGCGTTTTTGGAAGAACGGCTCCTGCGACAGCCCTTTGACGAAGCGCTTGAGCACCATCGGGCGCCCGCCCGCGCCCCGCAGAGCACCATCGGCGACGGTGAGGTAGTAGCGGGCGAGGTCGAGCTTGGTCAGCCCGGGGCCCGGAAACACGACCTTGTCCGGACTTGAGATGCGCACCCGGTGCCCGTCGGCCTCGAGGAAAGTTTCCGACTTCGATGAGGGGCTCATAGTCTGACGCTAGTCGCGGCCGGCCCCCTCCAGCCAGAGCCTTGCTTCCCTGCCGCAGCTGCCCACCACCGCAGGCAGAACGTGTTGCGCGTCGTGGACGCACATCATTGACGCTGACCCTTCAGTCTCTGGACCGAAGCGGGCGTCGCGGAAGGCGAAGGGCCGCACGAACATCCGTGACAACGTTCTGACGACACTTCGGCCAAATCGGAGAACGTCGTTCGAATCCCACGCCCTCCGCAATGCAAAAGACCTGATACGAGGCGGTCGACCAATGGGAGTTAGGAAGCCGACCGTGAGGGGGTTGAGCGGATGAGTTCCGGTGGCGCTCTCGAACCTCTGGTGGAAGGGTCTCGCCTCGTCGTCCCGGCAGGCAGGCGAGGCGAGACCCCTTGATTCACTAGTTCTGGCCGAGACCGATCTGGGACTCGACCGTCACGGGCGCTCCGGCAACAAACTTCGCGAGCGTGACCGTGTTGATGTTCGGGGCGTACGCGGTGGCGTTGCCCAGGACGAGCGTTCCCGTGTCCGTGGACAAGTTCAGCGGGATGGTCTTGTCCCAGTAGCTATTCCACGAGTAGTTGTGTCGGAATGCTGCCCGTATGGTCGCGCCACCGGTTTCCGCGATGTCCAGGAATCGGCTGATCACCTGTGGGTTGTAGTTGATCGCGGCGGACTTGTCGGCGTTCGCCGCGGATACGACCAGCTGGTAGTCCCCTGCGTCGAAGCCTGCAGGGCGCGGGATGCTCAGCGTGTTGTTTGCACCGTTTCCGATGTAGCCCACGTCATGCACCACGCCGCTCGAGTCTGGTGTGCCGTTGGAGTTCGCGGGGTCAGTTTGAACAATGGCAGCGCCGGACCTGGCGAGGTCCTTCGCTTGGCTGTGGAACACGAGTCTCGGGTCGGTGTCAGCGGACTTCTCCTCCGCGCCGCGCACGGTTGAGATGTCTCCGACGAGCGCGGTGCCGATGGTCGCGTGGATGACGATCTCGTTGACTCCCTGCGGAAGGTACAACCGCACGGTCGACTTCCACGTGCCCGGTCCGGTCGTCGCTGGAAGCGCGACCTCCTCGCCGTTCACATTCAGGTCGACGCCCGCCCCTGTGCCGGTCGTGGCCAGATTGGTAGTGACGTCGTAGTAGCCGGTTTCCGCGGTCGTTGCGAAGAACGTCGCGGAGCCGTTGCCGGATACGGACGCGTAGCCCCGAGCGGCCGGGCTACTCCAGGCGAGAGTGGCACCTCCGGCGAGCCGCGCGTCGGCCGCCGGATATGTCGCCTGCTCGCCCGCCGTCACGTCGTGAAGGTCAAAGCGGTCGAGGGTGATGTCGGCTCCGGGGAGCACGGTCTTTCCATCCTTGCTTGCGCGAAGGGACAGTGTGTGGCTACCCGCTGTCAGGTGGATGGTTGCGTCTGTAGTCCCGCGGTACGTCCATCCCAGGTCAGCCGAGTAGCTCACCAGCTGGCTGAACGCCCCGTCGAGGAAGAGGGCGTGCTTGCCGGGGGATTGGTTGGCTCCGGCAAGGATGGTCAGACGGTAGTCACCGGTCTGGGGCGCGTTCACCGTCCACGTCGCGGCGGAGTCGGCCTTGTTGAACGAGCCGACGTCTTCGCCGTTCGATGCCATGAACGACCACTCGCGCGACGGGTCCTGCTGGTAGACGGTGGCGTCCGTGAGGGAGGCGTTCTCGGCCTCGGTCGTGTTCACGAGATCGGTGGCAACGGGCTGTGCGTTCGTGAGTGCTGGCGTGATCTCCACCTGATAGGCGGAGTAGCGGCTGTCTTTCGGCACGGTCACCTGGAGGGTGCCATTGGTGACATGGGCGTCCGTGGACAGGACGATAGGCGGTTGCAGGGAGGCGCCTTCCGCACCGTTGACCCGGTCGGCTCGCACCTGTACATGCACGTGGGTCCCGAACACGGAGGGGTTGATACCGTTCACGTCGACTGAGACATCGTTGCTGCCGCCACCGAGAAGAACAGTCGCCTTCTTCTGCGCAGGGTCGATCGCGGCGAGGCCTTGCAAAGAATCGGGCACGTTGAGTTGGGGAGGAGTCACAGCTGCCGTGGTCGATCCGGCGAGGTCGCCATACCACTTGAACATCCACCAGCCACCATTGGCGCCGTTGTTCCGCGAGGAGTTGTCGGAGATGTTGCCGGCGTAGTTCCAGTAGGCGGTCTGCGCATCGACTTTGCTGTCCTCGAACATCGAGATCCACTGGATCAGCTGGCCGGGGACGCCCATGTCACGCAGCATCCCGAACTCGGTGATGTCGACGGGCATCAGGGGCAGACCGAGGGTCTTGAGGATCTGCTTGTAGTCGGCGTAGTGCCCACGGAACGTTGCGAGGTTGTTGGTGCCGAGCTCGTGCCAGATGAACACATCCGGCAGTTCGTTGTCTGATTTCGCATAAGTGAGGAAGTCTGTGCTGCGATCGGTGTGCCAGGTGGAGTCGCCGGGGCCACCGACGCGGGCGTGGCCGAGTCCATGCTCCGTGTATACCTGCTGGATCGTGTCGTACGCCGCCGACCAGTCGGCGAGGAACTGGTCCTTTTGCGTCGACCAGCTCGGGTACCAGTTGCCACCATCGGGCTCGTTGAAGGGAATGAACACGTACTTCTGCGGATCCTGCGACTTCGTCGCGATCTGTTCGACCGTGTTCCTGAGGATCGGGAGGTAGTCCCACACGCCGTCGTTGTTGGCGTCGCCGGGCCGTTTGCCGCTGTTGTATGGCCAGTCCGGGTACATGTCCTGGACGTAGACATAGAGATCCTGGCCGCCGCCGGCAAAGAAGGACTTTTCGACACTGAGAGCATCGCCGTTCGGATGCTGGGCGCCCTGGGGCGGTTTCTGTGAGGTATTCGTGATGTGAGCGCCGTCCAGCACCGCCTGCGACGGCACACCGTCGTCGCCGAGTCCGTAGAGCGTTCCCGTCGATCCGCCACGGAAAGCGCCGGTGGTGTGCGACAGGTCAACCTGCAGGTGGTCGACGTTGGCGGCCGCGGCCGGGCCGGCGAGACCGCCCACTGCCAGGACGATCGCCGTTGCAGCCCCGGCCATCGAGGCGACGCGACGAGTCGCGGCTCTGTTTCGGTTCGAATTCAAGCGAATACTCCTTTGTACGAGATGAAACGTAATGCGTGAAAGCGTTACCATGATAACGGTTTCGTGGTTGGGGGCAAGAAAGAGTTTGGCTGCACCAGTCATGCTCGATGAGGTGCCGTTTTTCCCCGTAAATGCTGGTAAGTAGCCACCGGTGGCAGCCGATTTCTCGAAATTTGATACCGTTTTCAAACTGGGTTTGCAATCAAGCGTGAAATCGCTATCATTTACTTTGCCGGCTACGGCACCTATGGTCCGCAAAGAAGAGGAAACGATGAACGATCGCCTGTACTGGGGCAACGGCACGACGGCGATCGAAGTCGAGTGGTCGGAGACCACAGCTCCTCGCATCGCTGCCGTGCACAGCAGCTCGCTCCATTTGCAGATGCCCGCCGGGCTGCCACTCATCGACGTCCTCACCGTCAGCCACGGCCATGTGCTGGCCAATGACAGGCTCATCCACACGTCTATCGGTCACGAGTCCCGCTACCTCCGGCACGACGAGACCCATGAGAGTGGCGAACGGACGCTCACGATCGTGGTTTGCCACGAGCTGACCAGAATTGAATCGGCGATCACGCTGACCCTTCGCGACGAGAGCTCAGTGCTGCGTTCGAGCGTCGCTGTCACGAATGCCGGCACGGAGAGCGTTGTCCTTCGCGCAGTGCCGTCGTTCGCCACCTACCTCGGCGGCGACCGGGTCAGCGATATTCGCGACTGGACGGTGCATCACGCCCTCAGTGACTGGCTGGGGGAGAACCGGTGGGTCACCGAACCCCTCAACGGTGTGCGTTTTCCCCGACTCGAGCAGCACCTGACCAATCACAACCCGCGTGGGGAGTTCTCGGTTGTCTCAACGGGAACCTGGTCGACCGGCAAGCACCTGCCCGTCGCGGCGGTCTCATCCCCACGACTGCATGCGACCTGGGCATGGCAGATCGAGCACAACGGGCCATGGCGGTGGGAAATCGGCGAGGACACAGCCAGCGGCTATGTCGCGCTGTCTGGCCCATCGGACACAGATCATCAGTGGACCAAGGTGCTTGAGCCCGGCGCGACCTTCGAAACCGTCCCCGTCGCGATCGCGCTCGGCGTTGAGCTGACTGAGGTGATCGGCTCGCTGACGAGTTACCGCAGGTCCAGTCGGCGAATCCATCCAGACAATTCCGCGATGCCGGTCGTCTTCAACGACTACATGAACACTCTCGATGGAGATCCCACAACCGAGAAGCTCCTGCCTCTCATCGACGCCGCGGGTGCTGCCGGGGCCGACATCTTCTGTATCGATGCCGGCTGGTACGACAACAGCGGCGATTGGTGGGACAGCGTCGGCGAGTGGCAGGCTTCGACCGTCCGCTTTCCGAACGGCTTCTCCGAAGTGATCGATCGAATCACATCGACTGGGATGATTCCCGGGCTCTGGCTCGAACCCGAAGTCGTCGGCATCAAGAGCCCCATCGCATCCACGTTGCCGACCGAGGCATTCCTTCAGCGCAGCGGTAAACGTGTGGTCGAGCACGATAGGTACCACCTCGACCTGCGGCATCCCGCGGCGCGGGACCATCTCGACCAGACGATTGATCGCCTGGTCCGCGACTATGGCATCGGGTTCTTCAAACTCGACTACAACATCAACCCCGGCCCGGGCACCGACGTAGCGGCCGACAGTGTCGGAGACGGTCTGCTCGACCACAATCGTGCACATTTGGCGTGGCTCGAGGGGGTTCTCGATCGGCATCCGACGCTGGTGCTGGAGAACTGCGCCAGCGGTGGGATGCGTGCCGACTATGCGATCCTCTCCCTCCTCCAGCTGCAGTCGACCTCGGATCAGCAGGACTTTCTGAAGTATCCGCCGATCGCGGTTTCAGCCCCGATGTCGATCCTTCCTGAGCAGGCGGCCAGCTGGGCCTATCCGCAACCGGAGATGACTCTCGAAGAGGTCGCCTTCTGTCTCACCACGGGGCTGCTCGGGCGCTTCTATGTTTCGGGTTACCTCAACCGCATGTCACCTGCGCAGCGCGATCTGGTCGCGGATTCGATCGCTGTTGCGAAGAGTCAGGCCGCGCTGATCGCGTCGGCTCGTCCGTTCTGGCCTCTCGGTCTGCCCCACTGGGATGCAGCCTGGACAAGTCTGGGGATGGCCTCGCCTGAAGGCGACGTGTTCGCCGTGTGGAACCGCGACGCCAGCGTCGCGCACTCCATGCTGTCCTTTCCCGAATGGCGCGGCAGGTCACTGCGCCTTCGCACCGTCTTTCCGCACTCCCTTCCCGAATGGAACAGCAACTGGGACTCGGAAACAGGGACGCTCCTCCTCGCGAACCCCACCGGGGAAATCGGGGCACGAGTGTTCCGCATCGAGGTCGGCTGAACATCCGACCGTCAACATCCTGCAATGCAAACCAAGTAGCGTCGACGACGCTACAAAAAAGAAGGAGAGCAGTTCAATGAAGAAGGCTTGGAAAGGCGTCGCGACCTTCGCGGCTGTCGCAACAGCCGCAGCGCTCGCGCTGACCGGATGCAGCGACCCCGGCTCTGGCGGCGATGCCAGCGGAGCGACCTCATGGCCCGCGCAGAACACGAAGCTCGATGGTGTCACCCTGACCATCTGGGCGGCGCAGAACTCGAACAAGACCGCGGACAGCGTGATCTCCGGATTCGAGAAGCTGACGGGAGCGAAGGTCAACGTCGTCACCATTCCCGACCCCTACGAGCAGGGGGTGCAGACCAAGGTCGCTACCGGTGACAAGCCGGACCTCGCGTTCTGGCAGCCGACGGCATCCGAACTCACTGCCCTGAATGCGAAGACCAACCTCCAGTCGCTCGACGGCGCTCCGTGGGTGAAGAACTACACCGGCAACCTCGGCGACATCACGGGCCTCCTCGACAAGACCCGCTACGCAGCGCTCGTGACCACGCCCGCCGTCATCGGCGTCTATTACAACAAGGATGTCTTCGCAGCCAACGGGATCACGGCGACTCCCACGAACTGGAACGATTTCATCACCCTCGCACAGCAACTCAAAGCGAAAGGCGTCGACCCGTTCTACGAAATGGGCGGCGACAAGTGGGCGACCCAGTGGTGGGTCCAGGCGCAACTGGCTGACGCTGCGAAGGCCGGCCTGTGGGACAAGGTCAACGCGAACCAGGAGAAGTTCACCGACCCGACCATCCAGGGCGCGATCAACACGTACCAGAAGCTGATCCAGGAGGGTCTCTTCAACTCCAACATCAAGACCGCGACATTCGTCGACCAGGGCAACGCCCTCCTCAACGGCAAGACCGCGATGGTGATGCAGGTGAACTCCTTCTTCGGCGAGCTTCAGGCGACGTCGAACACGGCTGATCTCGACAAGAAGATCGGGTTCTTCCCGATCTCGCCGACGGGCAACGTGGGGACCTTCATCCCGGACCAGTCGAACGCGCTCGTCGCCTTCAAGACCGGTGACAGCAAGAAGGAAGCGGCAGCCCGCCAGTTCCTGTCGTACTGGCTGGGCGACGGTTACAAGGACTTCGTGAAGGCCCAGTCCACCGTGTCGCTGATCAAGGGTGTCGACACCCCCTCCGACGTGCCCCAGGCGCTGAAGGATGTCGCGGCCTCGATCGACAATTCCGTCGGGTCGATGCAGGCGCTCGCTGTCGCGAACCCCGACCTGTACCTCAACCTCGCGGACATGATCCAGGGCACGAAGACGACCGTTCAGGTCGCCCAGACCACCCAGGACCAGTTCGCCCAGCTCGCCAAGGCACAAGGCGTCACGGGCTTCTAGCCCAACGTGGTGGGCGGCGACCGCACCGTCGCCGCCCACCGCAGCGGAGAAAGGCAATACCGATGACAACGCAACTCGTGCGGCCTGTCACCCCGACGGCGGGTCAGCGCAAGGAGCCGAGCCGATTCCGCCAGCAGCGCCGGCGGCAGGACCATCCGGCCTGGTTCCTCGTTCCTGCGCTGGTGATCCTCGTGGTGTTCTTCTTCGTGCCGACGATCTTCAACTTCATCTACGCCTTCACCAACTGGTCCAGCTTCCACAGCTCCATCGGCTTCGTCGGCTTCGACAACTTCTTCTCGATTTTCACCAACGGGGCGCTCCTGGCCGATCTTCGGATCACTCTGATCTACGCGATCCTCGTCGCGTTCTTCCAGAACCTTTTCGGACTGACCCTCGCGCTCATCCTCGAACGTGACACAGCCGTCAACCGCTTCGCCCGGGTCGCGTTCTTCGTACCGGTCGTGATGAGCGCGCTGGCGGTCGGCTACATCTTCCAGGCCCTTCTGAAGCCCGAAGGCGGCCTCAACCAGATCCTGAGCTTCTTCACCGGCCAGCACGTCACGGTCGCCTGGCTCGGCAGTACCACCTGGACCATCCTCGTCGTGGCCATCATCCACTCCTGGAAGTGGATGGGACTCTCGATGCTGATCTACCTCGCCGGGTTGAAGACCATCAACGAGGACATCCTCGAAGCCGCCCGCCTCGACGGCTCCGGGTGGTGGATGACGTTCCGCACGATCCGGTTCCCGCTGCTGGCACCCGCGGTCACCTTCAACGTCGCCACCGCGCTTCTGGGATCGATGAACGGCTTCGACATCGTTCAGGCGACGACCGCCGGGGGACCCGGCGGCACGACCGAGCTGCTGAACATCTTCATCTTCCGCACCTTCGGCCAGGGCCTGTTCGCCCAGGCGACCACCATGAGCCTCGCGCTCTTCCTGATGGTGACGATCCTCGCCTTCCCCGTCATCCGTTTCCTGCGCAAGAGAGAAGAAGTCCTGTGACCGCCGTCAGCACCACGCGCGCAAGCCAGACCCCAACCCCGAGTCGGCGCAAGAATCTCAAGCCGACCCGATTCATCCAACCGGTCGTCGCCATCCTGCTCGTCGTCTTCCTGCTCGGAGTACCCTTCTGGCTCGTCGTCGTCACCGCCGGCAAAGACCAGGCGGAGGCACTCAACCCCAGCCTCAACCTCCCGACGCAGTGGCATCTCTTTCAGAACTTCGCGACTGTTCTCGACCAGGGCCGGATGATCGCCGCGTTCTTCGGAAGCCTTCTGATCATGGTTCCCTCGGTCGCCGGCGTGCTCCTGCTGGGCTCGATGGCCGCCTGGATCCTCGGCCGTCGAAAGCGCCGGGCGATCGCGTTCGTGTACGCCCTCGCGATCAGTGGAATCGTCCTTCCTCCTGCGGTCGTGACAATCGTTCTGCTGCTGCGCCAGATCGGGCTCGCCGGAACCGCGGTCGGAATGATCGGCGTCTACATGGGCATGTACCTCTCGACGGTCATCTTCTTTGTCACCGGATTCGTTAGAACGATCCCGGTCGAGCTCGAAGAAGCGGCGCGAGTGGATGGTGCGGGGCCCGTGAGAGTCTTCTTCCGCATCATCCTGCCGCTGCTCGGCCCGACCATCTCGACTGCGACGATCCTGATCTGCCTCTATATCTGGAACGACGTCTTCTATGCCCTGTTCGTGATCGGCGGTCGTCTGGACACACTTCCATTGAACCTCTACCAGGTCGCGAGTTCCGGACTCTACCTGCAGAACTGGCACCTGGTCTTCGCCTACATCATCCTGATGAGCCTGCCGTTACTGATCACGTTCGCAGTCATGCAGCGCAAAATCATCTCCGGTATCACCAGCGGCGCGGTCAAGTGATAGCGAACAGCCCGTCGCTATGCTGAGGACGATGTCGAAGACTGCGCCGAAAGCCCCAACTATCGCGGATGTCGCGCGCGATGCCGGCGTCTCCGTGCCGACGGTTTCCCGAGTGCTCACCGGCGCCGCGAACGTCTCCGACGAGAAAAAGCGCCGGGTGCTCCGCGCCATCGAATACCTCAACTACCGTCCGTCAGCGGCGGCGCGGGCGTTGGTCGTGGGGCGGCCCAAGCTCATTGCCGTCGTCGCGGGGAACACCTCCCAGTACGGCTACGCCGAAACCATTCGCGGCGTCGAGGAAAGCGCTCGCGGTGCCGGTTTCAGCGTGACGATCACCGTCGTAGAGTCCGCAGACGATGCGGCGGTCGATCGCGCCGTCGAGCTGGTCCTCGCCCAGCCGATCGCCGGAATCATCGTGCTCAAATTCGACCCGCCTGGAGTGGCCACACTGCACCGGCTTCCCAAGGACATGCCTGCGGTTGCGATTTCGGGAATACGCGAGGCGGGTGTGCCCCAGGCGGTTCTGAACGAGGCGGCAGCCGCTAAGGAGCTCGTCGAATATCTCCTCGACCTCGGCCACCAGACCGTTCACCATGTGCGCGTTCCGCCGTCACGCAGGGAAGACGGACGCACGACCGGATGGCGCCGAGCGCTCACCGAGCGCGGAATCGCCGCACCCGCGATCTTCGACGCGAGCTGGGATCCTCGATCAGGCCGTGAGATCGGCCGAGAGATCGCACTTCGCGACGACGTCACCGCGATCTTCTGCGGAAACGACGAGATCGCCATGGGCGTTATGCGAGGCCTCCGCGACGGCGGCAGAAGCGTGCCGGAAGACGTGAGCGTGGTCGGTTTCGACGATCATCCTCTCGCGGCGATGTGGTCGCCTGCGCTCACAACGGTGAAGCAGGACTTCGCCGGACTCGGATCGCGTGCCTACGCGATGCTCAGCGGCTTGTTCTCGGGCGACAAGGTCCGCAGGTTCTCCTCGGAGATGCCGACGCTGGTCATCAGGGAGAGTGCAGCGCCACCCGCCCGCAATCGGTAAATCCAATGGGTACATGCGATCGTTTCGCCGATGCCTTGAGCGTCACAGCCATCTCGAGTTGGATGTGCCCGACCGGGCCTAGCTTGGCGCTGACGTGCTTTCCCGCACGATGAGCGAGTGGGGCGCGACGACCTCTTCGGCCTGTGTGTCAGGGTCGTCGATCCGCGCCACGATCCGGGCGACCGCCTGCTGGGCAATGAATGGCGTGTCCAGGGACACGGTCGAGAGGGTGGGACGGGAGTACCGGCCCTCGTCGATATCGTCGATGCCGATGATCGCCACATCGTCCGGGACCCGGAGGCCGGCGTCGAAGACCGCCCTGAGCGCACCCATGGCCAGGAGGTCGGAGTAGCAGAAGATGGCGTCGGGTCGGTCGGGCAGGGCCAGCAGTTCAGAGGCCGCTTCATAGCCGTCCGCCCGGCTGTAGTGGGTGGCGGGGCGCATCATCCGCCGGTCCAATCCCAGTCCGGCTTCGGTGAGGGCTGCTGCGTATCCCTCTGTTCGCTGGTGTGGTGTCTCGTAAGATTCGAAGGGCTGCTCGCCGATCGCAGCGATGCGCACGCGGCCGATCTCGATGAGGTGCCGGGTGGCGTCCTGCGCTGCGCGGAAGTTGTCGATCGCTACGTGATCGAACCGGCCGTCGAAGCTGTGCTCGCCGAGCAGCACCAGAGGGATGCTCGAGTGCGGCGCCATCTCCGACAGTTCGGCCTTCGTGACCAAAGGGCTGAACAGAATGCCGTCGAACAGCATCGTGCGATCGCCGCCCGTGAGCAGTTCACGTTCGCGGGCATGGTCGTGGCCGGTCTGGTCGATCATCACCCGGTAGCCGAGTTCTCCGGCGGCGTTGATGACGTCACGTGCTAGTTCGCTGAAGTATGGGGCGTCGATCTCCGGGACCACCAGCGCGAGCACGCCCGTGCGTCCCGTGCGAAGTGTGCGGGCGACGAGGTTGGGGCGGTAATCTAGCTCGTCGACCGCCTGCTGGACGCGGCGGCGCATCTTCTCGCTCACGTGCTCGTAGCCACTGATCACATTCGACACGGTGCGGATCGACACGTTTGCGCGGTCCGCGACGTCCTTCAGTGTTGCGGGCACGTCCGCTCCCATCGGTTCTGAACTTTCTCCCAGCATAGTGTTTGCAACGTGTGCAAATGCGATATAGAATTTGCACACGTTGGCAAATAGGGTAGCGTCGCTGTCAGCAAGCGTGAGGTGCTACCTGAATCCGGTTACCCCGACCGGTTTGCCCGCTCACAAAGGAGTGTTCATGGAAACCCCGTACGCCCCCCGAGGCGACCGGAACAAGCGGAACCGCGCTCGTTCACGTCGTCGCCTTACCGCAGTAGCCGCGGGCATCACGGCCGCTGCAGTCGCCGTCGTGCTCACGGGCTGCGGCCCGCAGATCGAGTCTGGCTCGCCGACCCCCGCAGGCAAGGATGTCCTGCAGGCGCCGACCGCTGCATCCCCCAAAGGCACGATCACCATCTGGGACCGCTCCGGCGACCTCTTCAACGTCTTCGACGCGACGATCAAGAAGTTCAACGAGAAATATCCCAACATCAAAGTCAACCACCAGGCCGTCGACATCGACGCGAAGCTCCAGAACACGCTGACGACAGGCACCGACGTGCCCGACGGTGTATTCCTCGACGATTCCCTCGTAGCCGGCTATTCGCAAAGCCTGTGGAACCTCTCGGATGTCCTCAAGCCCTTCCTCGGCAAGATCGCCAAGCAGAAAGTGGCCGTCAACTCCATCAAGGGCGGCATCTACGGCGTGCCGTTCGACCTCGACCCCGGGCTGCTCTTCTACAACGCGACGGTTCTCCAGAAAGACGGAATCGATCCAGCGACGATCAAGACCTACGACGATCTGCTCGCTGCCGCACGCAAGGTCAAGCAAGCAGACCCGACCTCTGGTCCGATACACCTCGAGAATTCCGCCTTCCTCGCACAGCTCTGGCTCGAGATGTTCGCAAGCCAGCAGGGAACGAGCATGACGGACGCCTCGGGAAAGCTGCGCCTCGACTCGCCCGCCTACAAGCAGATCCTCACCTGGCTCGACACCGTCCAGAAGGAGAAGCTCGGAATGCGGGCCGACTACCTCGGCCCGACCGACATCAACACTCTCGACAGTGGCAAGCAGGTCTTCGTTCCGTGGGCGATGTGGTTCGACTTCGCTCCGCAGCAGCTGCTGAAGAAGACAAGCGGTGACTGGCGCGCCATGCCGCTTCCCGCCTGGTCCGACGGCGGAGCGCGCTCCGGCGCAATGGGCGGGTCGTCATTCGTCATTCCGAAAGACGCCAAGAACCCGGGACTCGCGTGGTTGTTCTACAAGTTCCTGATGTACGACAAGCAGGGATACTCAGCCGTGTACGGGCCGAACTCGGTCTACCCGAAGGGGCTCAACACCTCGATCCCGAGCTACCAGCCTGCGGCCAACCCGGCGAAACCGCTGTTCGGAACGGTTGACGCACTGGGCGGACAGAACCTGTGGAAGACCGCGGTCGGCGCCGGCAACCAGATTCCGGGCGGAACTCCCACGCCCAAATGGTGGGCGAGCGCCGTGAACTACCTCGGGAACAACCTCGAGAAGATGTTCGACGGCACGATGACACCCGACCAGGTGATCCAGCAATCCACCCAGCAGATCCAAACCAATCTGATCGACCGCCAGTAAGTCCGTCGCCGTATCGCACCACGACCGAAAGAGACCGATCCACCATGACCGTCACGACAACCACGCCGGTGTCGCGGACGGCTCCGCACGCGTCGCAGCGGGGGCCACGCTGGTCCCTGGTGCGACGCAAGGCGGCGCCCTATGTCTTCATTCTGCCGTTCCTGGCGATCTTCGCTGCCTTCACGATCTACCCGCTCGTCTTCACGTTCCGGCTGAGTTTCACGAGCTGGCACGGCGAAGGGGCTGCGCGCTGGATCGGCTGGGACAACTACACGTACCTGTTGTCGAACCCGGACTTCTGGGCGTCGCTGGCAACGTCCGGGATACTGTGGCTCCTCATCGTTCCCGTCCAGGTCGGCGTCGGGCTCATTGCAGCCGTGCTGCTCAACAGCGCGAAGTTGAAAGCTCGCGGGTTCTACCGCACGGCCTTCATTGTCCCCTTCGTGACGCCCCTTGTTGCGATCGCACAGGTATGGATCGTCGTCTTCGACCAGAACTACGGAGCCGTCAACAGCTTCCTCCACCTGTTCGGACTGCCCGATATCGGGTGGCTCACCACGACCACCTGGTCGAAACCCACCCTCGCCTTACTCTTCCTGTGGAAGACGACGGGTTTCGCGATCATCATCCTGCTGTCCGGCCTGCAGTCGATCGACACGTCGCTGTACGAGGCGGCGAGCCTCGATGGAGCCTCGCGCATCCGGCAGCTCTGGAGCATCACGGTACCGCTCATCCGCCGGACGATCATGTTCCTCGTCGTGTTGCAGACGCTGGCGGTGTTCCAGATGTTCGCGGAACCGTACGTGGTGACGAAAGGCGGCCCATACGGATCAACGACGACGGCTGGACTGTACCTTTACAACCACATCTCGGTCGCCGACCTCGGAACCGGGGCCGCGAACTCGTTCCTCCTCGTCGTGATCCTCATGACGTTGTCTCTCTTCTTCGTTCGACTCCTGAGGGCGCGCGACTGACATGTCCTCTCTCACTGCATCCCAGACACGCCTTGACCGACGCCCACGCCGGAGCAGGCCCGCGATCGCCTCGCACCTGTTTCTCCTGCTGCTGATGGCGGCGTTCCTCGCGCCCGTCGTCTGGACCCTCGTCTCAGCCTTCAAGCCGGCGAACGACATCATCTCCAACCCGCTGGGCTTCAATCCCTCGGCATTCACCTTCGAGAACTACCGCCAGATGTTCGCCGACGTCCCCATCGGCTCCGGCTTCCTGAACACCGCCGTGGTCCTGGTCTTCAAGGGAACGATCACCCTCTTGTTCGCACCCCTCGCCGGGTACGCCTTCGCGAAATACGACTTCCGTTTCAAGAGCCTCCTGTTCGGAACAGTGATGGTGACGCTCACCCTCCCGATCATCGTCCTGATCATCCCGATGCTGCTCGAGATGAAGGAACTGGGCTGGATCAACACGTACCAGGCGCTGATCCTCCCAGGCTCGATCGACGCGTTCGCCATCTTCTGGATGCGTCAGGTGATCTCGTCGGTACCGGACGAGCTGCTCGACGCAGCGCGCGTCGACGGATGCGGGGAGTTCGGAATATATTGGCGCGTCGTCCTGCCGGTCATCCGACCCGGGATCGCCGGCCTCGCCGTCCTCACCGTCATGAACGTCTACAACGACTTCGTGTGGCCGGTCGTCGCCACGACCGCGACGAACAGGCAGACCCTGCAGGTCGTCCTTTCCACGCTCGCGCAGAACATCACCGGGAACAAGATCGGGGCGGACTACGCCCACGTGACCGGGGAACTCCTGGCGGCGAGCTCTATTGCGCTCGTGCCTCTCCTCATCATCTTCATCGTGCTCCAAAAACACTTCATCAGTGGGCTCCTCGCGGGGAGCGTCAAAGGATGAGCACCGCAATCGACCTGAAAGGCACACCCCTCATGGCTTCACCGCTCCCGAAACCGGAGTATCCGCGTCCCGACTTCGACCGTTCGTCACGCTGGCTCTCGCTCAACGGGTCTTGGGAATTCGAAGCCGGCGACCGGCGCACCACGATCTCGGTGCCGTTCGCTTGGGAGACCGAGGCGTCAGGAGTCGCACTGACATGGCTCGAAAACGCACGCTACAGTCGCGAGATCACGATCCCGGCCGAATGGGATGGCTCCCGGGTCTTCCTCTGCTTCGGCGCCGTGCACCACCGCGCGACCGTTGCGATCGATGGGATCGTCGTGGGCATCCACGAGGGCGGCTATACGTCGTTCGAGTTCGACCTGAGCACTCACCTGACCGCAGGCTCCACCGGAATCCTCACGGTCGACGTGGAAGCGCCGTCGGACAAGCGCTGCATTCCCCACGGAAAACAGCGGTCGTTCCCTCGCGACGACTACGACGGCGTCTCGTTCACGCCCAGCTCGGGAATCTGGCAGAGCGTCTGGCTCGAACCGCGCGGCCGGACCTACGCTTCGTCCGTCGTGGTGCGCGGGGACTCACTCGACGGGTTCGAGGTCACGGTGCGCGTCGACGGAGACGCACCCGACGGTGCGGAAGTCACGGTCGCTGTCGTCTCCGGTCATGAGCACATGCAACTCGTGGCCGACAGCCACGGAAACGCCCGTGGCTTCCTCCGGATCGCACATCCGCAGCTCTGGTCACCCGACGATCCGTACCTCTATTTGCTTCGCGTCGACGTCGCCGGGCAGGACTCCGTGACCGTGACCTCCGGGCTCCGGAGTTTCGAGACCCGTGGCGAAGAGCTGTACCTCAATGGCGAGCGCTTCTACATGCGAGGCGTGCTCGACCAGGGCTACTGGCCGGCCACCGGCATCACCGCACCGGATGACACCGCCCTGGTCACCGACATCCGGTTGGCCCACGAAGCCGGGTTCAACCTCATCCGGAAGCACCTCAAGTTCGAAGAACCGCGTTGGCTCCACTGGGCGGACCGGATGGGAATGCTGGTGTGGGCGGAGCCCGCAAGCACCAGCCGGTTCAGCCCTGAAGCCGCCCGCAATTTCGAGGCGCAGATCGATGACATGGTGTGTCGCGACGGCAACCATCCGTCCATCGTCATCTGGGGCCTGTACAACGAAGAGTGGGGCCTCGACTGGGATATCCCCGGAGACGCGGCCCGCACTGCTGCGGTCGTGAGCGCATACGAGCGACTCGCCTGCCTGGATTCTTCGCGGCCGATCGTGGACAACTCGGGTTGGGCGCACGTGAAGACGGATCTGGCCGACTGGCACTACTACGACGAGCATCCGGCGTCCTGGGCGAAGAACGTCGCCGGAATCGCATCAGGCGAACGCGAGAGCTTCCCTGTCCCGCTCGGGCCCGGCTTCGTCGTCGACAAGAGCATCTACGCTGACGATTCCGTGCCCCGGTCTGGCATTCCCCTCGTCAACAGCGAATACGGCGGCGGTTTCACCAGCATCGAGCGGGCGTGGCACGTGCGATGGCAGACCCAGGAACTGCGTCGCCACGACAGGATCGCGGGCTACGTGTACACGGAACTGGCCGACGTCGAACACGAATCGGCCGGACTCTTCACGGCAAGCCGCGAGCGAAAAGACCTCGGCGGGATGAACGCGGCCGATCACAACGCGGACACCGTGATCGTCCTCGACCTCGTCCCTGTACAAGCCGGGACGGACATCGAACCGCCGCAGACGACGACGGAATTCGTCGTGCGCGTGTCCCATCACGGGAGAGAAACACTCAGTGGCCGGATCTTCGGCGCCTGGACACTCGCGGGGCAGCCCGTCGAATGCGTCACCGATCCGCAGACGTGCAGCGATGTGTTCGCTGTCGAACCTTTCGTGGTCAGCGAGCCGACGACGATCATGGTGCCGCCGCCACCGTCCGACCGTCATCGTCGTCTCGCACTGTGGTTCTCGGGGCCGGATGATGATGTGCGGGCACGAACGTTCGTGGATGCGGGGCCGCTCGAGGTCACTGCCCGCTGACGGACTGGCAGCTGACGGGACTGGCGGCACGCTGTTCTGCGTCGACTCGCAAGAGCTACACACCCGGGGCTGCTTCGGTGGCGTTGCTCCGTTTTCGTCTCGGGTTGTCTCACGGGCGCCCTCCGAGGCGAATGGGAAGATGCTCGCGTTGGCTCCGACGTCGGCACACCAGCCATCGGCGCCACGACGATCGGTGCATCCGAGAGGTTCAGGTTCTCCATCAATCCGACATCGCCAGAACGGGCACCCCTGAGCGACCTCTAATACGGCCTCCATCCACCGAGTCTCGATCGCGTAAATGGTCTCTCCCGGTGCGCACCCGTTGCACTTCCAAGTGCTGGCGTGGGTGGTCAGTGACTGGGTGCCGAGTCGCTGGCTGGAACGTGCTCCAGCCCTAAGCCGGCGTCCCCATACGTGCTTTTCACTTCAGCGATGACTACCCGGTGCGGCCCGATCCACCGCTCGTGCTGCCGCTTGGCTTCACGGTGAGTGTCCATTCCGATCAGCTGGTGCAGCGATTCGAGGCTCTCCCAGTAGTAGACCTCTGAATAGAGACCGTTCTCGTCGTTGCTCCACGCCTCCTCGCCGAGGAATCCGGGGATTGTCCGAGCGCGCTCAGCGATTTCGCTATTGAGGCGATGAAACTCGTCGTCGTAGGGTTTCGCCTGGAAGCTGAACGTTGAGGTGTACACACCGACTCCTTCTGTGTTGGCCCGATGCTAGCAACAATGCCCTATGACATAAAGGTTTGATTGGCATTGTCGGCTGCCGACGATACTCCGACGCGAGGGCGTGCTTTTATCCGGAGCACCCTCGCCACAAAGCTGCCCCTGCTTGGTATGTCCTAGGACATATGGCATTCTGGGGCGATGGCTGTGTTCGAAGGGATCACGGGATCCGCTGCATCGGAGATCGCGGAATCGATCCGCGCTCAGGTGGATCGGGGCGATTTGGGTCCGGGCGTTGCGCTCCCGTCGATCCGTGATCTCGCCGAGCACTTGGCGGTGAACCGTAACACGGTTGCGGCCGCGTATGCACAGCTTGCGGGAGCTGGACTGGTCGAGTCGCGACGGCGCGGTGGAACGGTCGTGCTCGGCGTGCCCTTGTTGGAGGCGGAGGGGGTGTCCTCTGACGCCGCCACGACCAACCTGGCAAGCGGGAATCCTGACAGGCTTCTCCTTCCCAGCCTCGGCCGGTTTCTCGGGGGCGGATATGTTCCTCCCCTCTACGGTTCGTCTCCGGTCTCGGAGAATCTGGGTGCGTGGGTCGAACGGCACATGGTTCCGGACGTCGAAGGGGAGTGCGATCTGGTCGTCACGCATGGAGCTGTCGACGCGGTGGAACGACTTCTGGGCGCCTATCTGACCAGGGGGGACCTCGTTGCGGTGGAGGACCCCTGCTTTCTCTCGAGTATCGGAACGCTGCGTCTCAACGGCTTCCGGACTGCCGCCGTCCTCGTCGATGCCGAAGGGATGGTTCCGGGCGCACTGGAAGCGGCATTGCGTGCCGGGGCGCGCGCCGTCATCTGTACCCCGCGTGCACAGAATCCCACCGGCGCCAGCATCACGGCTGGACGATCACATAGCCTCTCCGCGATCCTCGAAGCATTTCCCGATGTTCTCGTGATCGAAGACGACCACTTCTCCGCGATCTCCGATGCCCCATACCGCCGCATCACCCCCGCGTCGTCAAGGCGTTGGGCGCTCGTCCGTTCCGTATCGAAGTTCCTCGGCCCCGACCTGCGGGTCGCCCTGGTGCTGTCCGATCCGGAGACATCACGTCGGCTCGGAGCGCGTTTGAGCTCCGCCACGACGTGGGTCAGCCACATTCTGCAGAACGCCGTCGCGACGATGCTCGCTGACCAGGGGACCATTCAGCTGCTCGGTAAGGCCAGAGCTACGTACTCGAGACGAAGCAGCCGGCTTATCTCCGAGCTGCGCCGCCACGGTATCGAGGTGGCAGGCCCGGCCGACGGGCTCAACGTGTGGATTCCCCTCGGGGGCCGCGAGCCCCGTGTCGTCGATGCGTTGCGTGCGCGCGGCTGGGCGGTACGCGCCGGGTCCGCTTTCTCCGTATCCGACCATCCCATCCGGGCAATCCGAGTGACGACGGCCGGGATGACAGAGGACGAGGCTGCGAGGTTTGCCAACGACCTCACGGGGGTTCTTGGAACGGCGGCAGGCAATTCGTGATGCTCGCCGCTGCGGAAACGAACGGCTTCAGGAGGATGACCATGTTCCACGGCCTCAGCGCCTTTCCGATCACACCGCTGCGCGACGACCGAATCGATGACGCCGCGTTCCGCTCCCTGATCCAGCGCCTCGCAGCATCCGGGGTCGACTCGATCACCGCACTCGGCTCGACGGGCTGCTACGCGTACCTGAGCCGCGAGGAACGGGGAACTGCCATCGCCGCCAGCGTCGCAGAAGCAGGAGACACTCCAGTGTTTGCGGGTATCGGCGGCCTACGGACCAGTCAGGTGCAGCAGCTTGCAGACGACGCGCAGCACGCTGGAGCCGCGGCGGTCCTTCTCGCACCTATGACTTACCAAACCCTCACCAACGACGACGTTTACACCCTCTACGAAGATGTCACGAAGGGACTGTCCGTCCCCCTCATCGTGTATGACAACCCCGGAACAACCCACTTCACCTTCACGGACGAGCTCTACGCCGCAGTGGCGACACTGCCGAACGTCTCCTCGATCAAAATCCCCGGCGTTTCGCTCGGGGCAGACGAGCTCCGGGCGCGCATTGCGGATCTGCGGAGGATCCTTCCTCCGCACGTCACAATTGGCGTTTCCGGGGACGCGTATGGGGCTGCCGGTCTGAACGCAGGCTGCGAGGCCTGGTACTCGGTCATCGCCGGCACCCTCCCTCAGCACCCCCTGGCGATCACGAGGGCTTCTCAGCGCGGCGACGGAGATGAGGCGATCGCGCTCGCTGCACAATGGCAGCCCCTCTGGGTGTTGTTCGCGAAACACGGCAGCCTGCGCGTCACTGCGGCGATCGCCGAAATACTCGAATACGTTCGGCGCCCGTCGCTACCGAGACCCATCCTGGGCCTCAGCGAGGCCGACCGTAATGTGGTCGCCGATGTGCTCCGAACGATCAGCGTGACCTTGTGATCGCGCCTTGAAGCGTCCCGCATAAATCGACCGCTTCCTCATATTGAGGGACCCACTTGGCAATAGGTATTGATCTTAATCGTGGTGCTTGTCGCAGCATCTTCCAGGGCGGTTTCATTCCGTTCTTTGCTCGACTGTTCCGGGCGCCGATGCACCTTGTCGACCCGGAACCGTCGGCTCTCGGACTGCGTTTCAACGAAAACCCTTGGGGCTCCATCGCCACACAGTTGGGCCGGGCTCGCAGGCTGACGGATCCACAATCGAAGATCTCAACCTTGGCGACGACGGATGGGTCAGCATAATGACCGCGAGGGCCGGCTCCTCCAAGTCCGCGGCAGCACCCGACTTCAAGCCAGCGACGTCGTTCTCACCCTCACCGAGCCCGACGCGCAGCTCGACCGCATCTTCGACGCAGGCGCCGACCCTGACTAGAGGACGCTGCCGAGCCGAACTCAATTGTGACAACGTTCTGACAACACTTCTACTAAACCGGAGAGCACTGACATGAGTCGCGGTGAGCCAACGAGCCGCGGAATCACGCAGAATCGTGAAGTCGATGTGGCTGTCGCCCGGGAGGGAATAGAGTTCGAATCCCACGCCCTCCGCTTCAGAATGAGCGCTCGTATCCCAGTGAATTACTGGGGTCTTGGGTCGAAGGCTGGAACGCGAACCGACAATTTGACAACTCACTGACAATAATCGCGCCGTCAGAGTCGAGTCACACACCCCGTTGAAGGCGTACGCGGTCGCCTGCTTCACCCCTTGGGAAGCCTGCCCGCGTTTTCATCTGATCCTTGCTCCCATCATGTGCCACTTCTGGCTTCCGTTTCGTTGTCTTACATTGCCGCCATCGCCGTTACCACCGCATCCGGCGCCGGCGATTTTCGGGACATCGCAGTTACACCCGCGACGCCTCGAGTCCCAGCCGCCTAATACGAGCGGATCCTTTCGAAGCGGCCGGGTCGCGCCAACATCGGCTCACTATGGGGTGCGGCGAAATCCATCACCGCCGAGCGAAGCGAGTCCTGACGGTACCGTGCAGAGGATGCCCAGATGGCTTCTCCCAATCCCCGATCAATTAGGCGATGCTGCGGGTCCGTTGCTCAATGCCTGGCGCACCGTAGGGGTAGTCCGATGGTGCCGGGTCGCTTGCCGCGTCAAGCGATTCGATTTCGTCCGGGTCAAGGTCCAGATCGAATGATTCGATGTTGTGGACAAGCTGGTCCGCGGTGCGAGCGCCCAAAATGATCGAGGCGATTCCGGGCCTGGACGCGAGCCACGCAAGCGCGACGTTCGCCATCGAAACATTTCGCGATTCCGCAATGCGTCTGAGCGCGGCTAGTACGTCCCACGTGCGCGCGAGGTCCTTTCGTCGGCCCCAAGCTTCCATTCCGTCAGCGTCTGGATTTTCGCCGAGCCTCGTATCTCCGTGAGGTGCCAGGTCACGCGTGTACTTGCCAGTGAGCCAGCCGCCACCGAGTGGTGACCACGGCAGCAGGCCGAGACCAGCGTGTCGGGAGGCAGGCAGGATCTCCCACTCGACTTCGCGGACGAGCAAGTTGTATTGGGGTTGCATGGAGACGAGTGGGAAACGACCTTTCGCCTGTGCGGCTGCTGTGGCGATCTGCCAACCAGTGAAGTTCGACAATCCGACGTAGGAGATCTTCCCTGCTCGAACCGCGTCATCAAGGAAGTCGATGCTTTCGTCGATCGGTGTGAGTGGGTCCCAGGCGTGCAGTTGGTACAGGTCGATGTGATCGACCTCTAGCCGGCGTAGCGAACTTTCGAGAGCGCGTCTCAGATGACGCCGTGAGAGGCCCGCATCGCGAGGGTCGACTCCCACGGGAAACCGCGCTTTGCTTGCTAGAAAGACCCGTGATCGCGTTATCGGCTCGAGTGAGCTGAGCCACTCGCCGATGATGCACTCGGAAGCCCCGGAGTTGTAAATGTCTGCGGTCTCGACGAAGTTCCCGCCATGATCGAGGTAGCTCGCAAGCTGTCGTTTGGCTTCATCACCATCGGTGCTGGAGCCAAATGTCATTGTGCCAAGTGCCGCCTGCGAGATGACCGCGCCTGAGCGGCCCAACGTTGTGTATTTCATTCTCAGCTTTCGTTTCCTGGTGTCGCTTTACAGTGTCCGCGGGCGGTACGCGTCGACGAGAACGTCCATCGTTGCGTCCAATTGCCGGTTGACGATGCGACGGCCGGCATCGGCGTCGTGCCATGCAACGATTCCTCGCGCTCCGTCGGTGAACGACATCTGCGGCGCGAACTCCGGCACGAGTTTCTTCACCTTCGTGTTGTCGAACACCATCGAATGGGACTTGTCGCCGAGCAACGCTGCGCCCCACTCGGAGTCGGCTTTCGCGATTGCATCGGAGGCGATGTGGACGAAGTCGGGTTCGACGCCGGCGGCGGCGGCCATCGCGTCGTAGATGTGATTCCACGTCATCGGATCCTCGGATGTGATGTGGAAGGCCTGGCCAATCGCACGCTGGTTTCCGAACAGGCCAACGAGCCCGACCGCAAAATCGCTGCTGTGCGTCATTGTCCAGAGTGATGTTCCGTCTCCGGGTATCACGACCGGCCTGCCCTGTCTCATTCGTTCGATCACCGTCCAACCGCCATCGAAGGGGACCATCGTCTCGTCGTATGTGTGCGACGGTCGGACAATAGTGACGGGCAGGCCCGTCTCGAAGTATTCGTCGAACAGTCGGTTTTCGCAGGCGATCTTCTGTCGCGAATACTTCCAGAACGGATTGCTCAGTGGCGTGAGTTCTGTGATCGGAAGTGAGGCTGGCGGGGTTTGATATGCGGACGCGGAGCTGATGAAGATGTACTGGTCGGTGATGTCCCAGAACAGTTCACTGTCCCGGGCGATATCCGCCGGGGTGAACGCAACCCAGTCGACGACGACGTCGAAGCGAAGCGTGCGGAGTGCAGTTCGGACGTGTTCGGGGTTGTTCACGTCAGCGAGTAGAACGTGCGCACCTGCGGGAGACGTTCGAGCAGAGTTCCCGCGGGTGAGAAGGTACAGTTCCATTCCCCGTTCGATTGCCAATTCCGCGCAGGCGGAACTGATGATGCCGGTGCCACCGACGAAGAGGACCTTGAGTGGGGACACTTACTTGACGCCTCCGGCGGTGAGGCCGCTGACGATGCGGCGTTGGAATATGAGAACGAGTATGAGGAGCGGGACGGTCACGACGACGCCGGCGGCCATTTGAGTGCCGAACGGTTGGCTGTATTGGGAGATACCCGTGAATTGGGCGATGGCGACGGTCACCGGCTGCGAGTCAGGAGTCTGCGACATCGAGTTCGCGATCATGAACTCGTTCCAGGCCGATATGAAGATCAAGATCGCGGTGGTGAACACCCCTGGAACGGCGAGCGGCAGGATGACCCGTCGAAAAGCCTGTATCGGGGTGCAACCGTCGATTCGGGCTGCTTCCTCGAGTTCCCAAGGCATCGCACGGAAGAAGCTGGTCAAGATGTAGATGCCAAGTGGCAAAGAGAAACTGATGTCAGGGATGATCATCGCCTGGTAGGTATCGATCCAACCCAGGTTGGCAAAGAGCTGGAACAAGGGGGTGAGGATGGATGCTCCTGGGAACATCGCTGTCGCCAGGAAGACCGCGAGCACTACCGCCTTTCCTCGAAACTTCAGCCGCGCCAGCGCATACGAGGCGAAGATCCCGAGTATCAGGGCGAGGATCGTGACCGAGCCGGCGATGATCAGGCTGTTCCGAAGTGCGAGCGTGAAGCTGTTTTGGTCGCCGAATACGGCTTCGTAGTTCTGAAGTGTCGGATGGATCGGTATCAGACGGTTGTCGAGGATGTCTTGAGGCCCCTTGAGGCTTGAGACGAGCATCCAGTAGAACGGCAGAACGCAGAACAGCACGAGGAGGACGATCGCCGAATAGAACCAGGCTCGTTGGGCCGCCCGGGGACTATTTGGGCGGGGCGTGCGTTGGCTGGCGGTGGGCTTGATCGCGGTGAGGGTCGTCATGGTTTTTCCTGTCCGCTGACGGCGTTGGCGCCCAGCAGGCGAACGAACAGGTACGCCGTCACGAAGATGAGAATGAAGGTCAGCGTCGAGAGCGCTCCGCCATAGCCTGGTTTCAACTCGCTGAGGGTCGCTCGCACAACCAGGATCGAGAGGGTGGTGGTGCCATTGGCGCCGTGCGTGAGGATCTGCGGGAGATCGTACATTCGCAGCGCATCGAGCATCCTGAACAAGATCGCGACGAGCAGCGCCGGTTTCACCAGTGGCAGCGTGATGAGCCGGAATCGTTGCCAAGCATTCGCGCCGTCGATTCGGGACGCTTCGTAGACCTCCTCGGGAATGATCTGAAGGCCGGCGAGGATCAGGAGGGCGATGAACGGCGCCGTCTTCCACGTGTCGGCCACGATGATCGCGAACCGGCTGGACCATTCAGCGCCTGTCCACACCACGCTCGATCCCGTGACAGCGTTGATGATTCCGGCTGGATCGAAGGCCCATTTCCATAACACAGCCGTGACCGCTGTGGGAATCGCCCACGGGATCAACACCGAAGCGCGGATCAGCCCACGACCGCGGAAGGCCTTGTTCATGACCAGTGCCATCGCGAACCCGATCGCCGTCTCGAGAATGACCGTCACGACCGTGAAGAAGTAGGTCGTTCCGGTTGCGTCCCAGAACTCTGCGCTGTTCTGTCCCCAGAGAGCACTGACATAGTTCGCCAAGCCGACAAACGGTGGTGCGGTTGCGATCGTGTCGCCGAACAGGGATCGGATGATCGCGGCGATGACCGGATACCCGATGATGATCGTGAGCACGAGCATGGCTGGCAATACCAGCCAGAAGGCGAGCCGGCCTTCTTTCGAGTTCTTGACGCGTGGTGCCCGCTCGGGCGTCGTCGTCAGGACGGTTCGTCTTTCATCGACTTCGATGGACACGGCTCGCCTTTCGTGGTTGGAGGTTGCGAGATCGTTCTACTGGATGGCCTGTTTGAGATCTGCCGCCATCTTCGTGATCGCCTGGTCGACCGTGACCTTGCCCTGCAATGCGGCGTACGCGTTCTGCTGGATCGCCAGCGTCACCGCGTTGTAGTTAGCCGTCTTCGGGCGGGGGTTGGCCCCCAGGAGCGAGTCCTTCAATTCGGGGAGGTACGGCGACACTTTCACGAGCGCGGGGTCGCTGTACAGGCTCTGCAATACCGACGCCTGGTTCATGACCGAAACGAGGATCTTCTGGCTCGATGGCGATTGCATCCAGGCGACGAAATCCTTGGCGGTCTTCTGGTGCTTCGAGTACGCGGACACGCCCAGATCGATTCCGCCCAGTGAGGAAACGCCAGGGCCGGCCTTACCGGGAAGGGTCGTCATCTGGAACTTTCCGGCGATCTTCGATGTCTTGTCGCTGGCAGCCGTGTAGACGTATGGCCAGTTGGTCAGGAACAAGGAGTTTCCGCTCAGGAAGGCATCGGCGCTCTGCTGTTCCTGGTACGTGATCGCCGCCGGCTTCACGTCACCCTTCTTGAACAGATCCACGAGATGCTGGAGTCCCGCACGCGCCTCGGGCGAGTCGACGGTGACCGTCTTTCCGTCAGGGCTGAGGAACGAGCCGCCGGCCGAGTTGATCGCCTGCGCGACGTTCACCGTCAGGCCCTCGTACTGGGCGAATTGTCCGCCCGCGTAGCAGGTCATGTTGTGCGCGGTGGCGATCGCGCAATCCGCTTGCATCTCATCCCATGTCTTGGGCGCTTCGGGGATCAGATCCGAACGGAAGTAGAGCAGCTGCGCGTTCGTCATGAACGGTGCGCCGTACATCTTTCCGTTGTACGTGGCGGTATTGACCGCGGCCGGGAGCACGTCGCTGCCGCCTACCTTCGACTTGTCCAACTCCGCAAGCCAACCGTGTGCGGCGAACTCCGAGGTCCAGACGACGTCGTCCCACATCACATCGTATTTGTCGCTCTTGGCTTGAAGATCCTGGATGAATGAGTTTCGCTGGTCGTCAGGGGAGGCCGAAAGTTCGATGAACGTGACCTTCTGATCAGGGTGAAGCTTGTTCCACTGGGCAAGCAGCTGTGGCATGGCGCCGGTCAGGTCTTTGCCTGACGCGAATGTGATCGGGCCGACACCGCTGTTGCTGGTGGCGCTACCGGACGCGCAACCGGCCAACGCCCCGGCGACCAGCGACGCCGCAGCCAACGTGAACGCGACGGCCTTAACTTGCTTATGCACGATGTCTCTCCTATGAGTTGCTGTGCTCGACTCGATGTTCCGTCGGAAACAAATCGGTCGAAGTGCGCCGAATGACTCACTGCCAATCAGGATGCATGGGCCGGGAACCGATGTCAAGTAATCGGTTACTTTGCAATCTCGAATGTAACGAAATCGAAAGCTATGGCAGCGCACTCGCTGGAAGATTCCAGCTAATGCAGAGTACGAACCCAGCACGTAATCGGTTACAGTAGCGATGCGGGCAGATCACGGCGCCAGCGCGTGATGGAGAGCATTCCCGCGAGAGACGAGGACCGGGTGGGAGTTACTGTCAAAGATCTTGCGCGTGTCGCGGGTGTCTCGACTGCTACGGTGTCGCGCGCACTTCGCGGCTTCGACTCGGTCGATCCCGTGATCCGTCAACACGTCCTCGACGTAGCGAGCCGTCTGGACTACGTCGCCTCGCCCGCCGCCGCGGCATTGTCGACCGGCAAGGCCGGAAGCATCGGAATCATCACCCCGTTCGTCGATCGACTGGCTTTTCTGCGAATGCTCAAGGGGATCGAGAGCGAAATGCGGGCGGCGAACATGGATCTGCTTCTGCACTGCACCGGAGACCCGAGTGACCCTCACCCGGTGCCCCCGCACAAGCGGCTCGCCCGACGAGTGGACGGGTTTCTGGTGCTGTCGGTCTCGGCCGAAAGCCCTGACCTCGAGGGGATTCTGAAGCTCGGGATGCCCGTCACGATATTCGGTTCGACCGGGCCGCGTGCGTCGAACATCAACATCGACGATCGGGCTGGAGCCGCCAGCGCGATGGACCACCTCCTCGAGCGGGGCCATCAGCGGATCGGAGTCATTTACGGTCGCGAACTCGACAACCCGATCGTTCTCGAACATCAGAGGTATCTCGGCTGCCTCGACGCGATGAAGCGTGCGGGACTCCCTCTGAACGATCGTCTCCAGGTGCCCGGTGACTACACGATTGCGGGCGGTGAGCGGGCGATGACGCAGCTTCTCGACTCGGATGAACCACCCACCGCCGTGTTCGCGTTCTCTGACGAGATGGCGTTCGGGGCGATCCAGGCAATGAAGAACCGCGGCGTCAGACCCGGGCGCGACATCGCGATAATCGGATACGACGGGCATGAGATCTCGGCCGTGCTCGACTTGAGCACGATCAGTGTTCCGTTCGAGCTGATCGGAGCTACGGCGGCGCACGACCTTCTGCGGGAACTCGGAGCGCCGACGGAGCGGCGGACCGCGAAGGTCTTCCCGACTCAACTGATCGCGCGCGCCACGACTTCGCAGGCATCCGTCGGTTAGCGCGACTCGGCGCGCAGCGTGAGGCCCACGCAAAAGACCTACGCGGGCGTAGCGAGGGAGGATCGTCGCACCACCGGCATGGGAATCAGCGTCTCTCCGTTGTTTTCGCCGGAGAGCAGAAGTTCGACCGCCTGTCGCCCCATCTGCTCATGGGGGAGACCGACCGTCGTCAATCCGGGACGAAGGTATGCGGCCAATTCGTCGTTGTCGAATGAGACGACGGAGACGTCATCTGGCACAGACAGCCCGGATTCGGCCAGTGCCTGGTAGGCGCCGAAGGCGATTCGGTCGTTCATGCACAGCAGTGCCCGAACCTCCGGGTGTTCGACGAGCAGCGATTTCGTAGCGACGTATCCGTCTTCAGGTTCCCAGAGCCAGATCGATTTCTCCGCGATGAATTCGAGTGCGTTCTCGGCCATCGCCGAGCGGATTCCTGCGATTCGGCGCGCGACTGTCGCAGATCGGAACATGTTACGTTCGACTTCGTCGTTCTGGCCGATGAGGGCGATTCCGTCGCGGTAGCCAGCGTCGACCAGCAATTGCACCGCTGTTCTGCCCCCGGATTCTTCGTCTGGCAGGACCGATGCGGAGTGGAGTGCGTTGGTGGCGTTCAGCATGACGACCGGAGTGCCGGCGGGTAGCTCGGGCACGAACAGTTCACGGGCCCTCATCGTGGCGAAGATGATGCCGTCCACCTGGCGGTCGAGAACGGCGGCGATGGCTTCGGCTTCACGCGCGGGCTCTCCGCCGGTTTCGAGCACGAGTACGACATGGCCGGCTTCCTCGGCCGCCTCCAGCGCACCCTTGATCAGGCCGGATGCGAATCGAGTGGTCGCGACGACGTCTGAGATGAAACCGATCGTCAGTGTCTTGTCGGTGCGTAGCCCGCGTGCGGCGACGTTGGGCCGATATCCGAGCTGTTGGGCGGCGGCATTCACCCTGTCATGGGCGTCTTGCGACAATCGAGTATCGGGACGCCCATTGAGAATCATCGAGGCGGCTGTTTGCGAAAGCCCGGCTAGACGCGCAACGTCGGCCAAAGTCACGCGCTTGGTCGTCATCAGTTTCCTCCCTTTGAGTGATCGTAGCCATCGTCGGGCACCGCAGAAGCATGCCCGTCCGAAGAATAGTCGAATCGGTCTACTCCGATGCTAAACCGATTCAACCAGATCGGCACCTAGAAACATGCAGAACAACAAAAGCTTGACAAGCTAAGCCATCGGAGGGAATATACAGAAGCTAAACCCATTTAGCAGCTACCATTCCCTCGAATGGGAAGTCGCCATTGCACCCTTGCATAGCCCGACGACAAAGGAGTCAACCTATGAGCACATCCACTCGCGCCACGCGCGCGATAGTGCTGGCAGCCGCCGCGGCGGTGACGCTGTTCGCCCTGGCCGGTTGCGCCCCGGGAAGTTCGAACACGTCCCCAGGCCAGAGCGGAAGCGCGAGCACAAAACTGACGTCGAAGAACGTCACATTGAAGATTCAAGACGAGACGGGCTTTCCGGTCACCTCCAAACTGGCTGCCGAGTTCACGAAGCAGCACCCGAATGTGAAGTTCACGATCGTCCGCGACAGTTTTCAGAACCTGCTGGCCAACGGGCCGCGTCTCATGGCGAGCGCAGATGCTCCCGACCTGATTCGGCTCTCGACGCTCGGCTCGACGGTCAAGGACGGACTGGTCACCAACCTCGACCCGTACTTCAAGGCGTACGGCTGGGACAAGTTCTCTGCCGGCCAGTTAGCCACGGCCCGTATGAACGAGGCCGGCGTCCGGGGCGAGGGTTCGCTGTGGCAGTTCGGCATCGGCTACTCCGTGACCGGCATCTACATGAACCAGAAACTTGCCGACAAGGTCGGGATCACCTCGATCCCCGCGACCATCGACGAGCTCGAAGCCGACCTGCAGAAGGCCAAGGATGCAGCTGTGCTGCCTGTGCAGACGGGAATGCAGGACGGGGTCGGAACATTCGTCTCGCAGGCACTCATCAACCAGTACGGCGATAAGAAGAAGCTCATCGACTGGATGTTCAACAAGCCGGGCGCCACATTCGACACTCCGGCTTCGCTGAAGGGTGCGACCACATTCCAGGACTGGGCGACGAAGGGCTACCTGCCCCCCGACGTCAACGCCATCAACTACACGACGATGGTCGCGAACTTCTCCGCAGGACAGGGCCTGTTCATGTGGGACGGCAACTGGGATGCGGCCAACGTCCAAAAGGCGCTCGGCAAGGGCGGAGCGCAGTTCTTCCTCATGCCCCCTGAGACCAAGGGCGGAAAATACGTCGCGATGGGCACGGGAAACACCTTCGCGATTCCGTCGAAGTCGAAGAATCACGACACCACCGCGTACTTCCTGAACTGGATCGCGACCGACGAGAAGGCGCGACAGATCGTCGTCGACGTTACGGGCGCCTCGCCCGGCGGGGACCCGTCGCAGAAGCTCCCAACGGTCGAGAAGGGTTCGCTCATCGAAACCGCGCTCAATTTGTCTGCAACGGTGGGCAAAGACGACGGATTCACCGACTTCATCGCCAACACCACGGCAGGCATCTACCAGGGTGCGCTTCAGCCCGACCAGCAGCTCCTGCTCTCGAACAAGATGACCCCTGAGGCGTTCACGAAAGCCATCCAGGCCTTCTACCTAAAGGACCTGGCCGGACAGTGAATCGTCCCCAACCGCGCCGCGCTACTCGAGGAGCCTCTCGGCTAGCGCGGCGCGCGCTGCTGACCGGATACCTCTTTCTGCTCCCGGCCGTCGCCGCCTATTGCCTCTTCGTTCTTTATCCCTTGCTGACAGCAGTGCAGTACTCGTTCTACAAGTGGAACGGAATAGGAGCCTCCAGCTGGATCGGACTCCAGAACTACGCCCAGATATTCACGGATCCGACCTTGCTGGCACCGATCGCCAATGCCCTTGTGCTCATCATCTATTTCACGATCATTCCGGTTGTCAGCGGTCTGATCTTGGCCACGCTCATCCGAAACATGCGGCAGGGCGCGTTCTCGAGCGCGGCGCGCACCATCCTCTTCCTCCCTCAGATCGTCCCTTTGGTGGCGGCGGGAATCGCATGGTCCTGGATGTACGCGCAGACGGGAACGATCAACTCCATCCTCAACGCAGCCGGCCTCGGCTTCCTGTCCCGTTCCTGGCTTGCAGACTTCGGTACGGCCCTTCCGGCGGTCGGTCTGATCGGTTCGTGGGTCCTCACGGGACTATGCACGGTCTTGCTGTTGACCGGCATGGGAAAGATCGACCCCGCGCTGTACGAGGCAGCACGCATCGACGGCGCCGGATGGTTCCGGATGTTCAGCGCCGTGACGCTTCCGGGTGTCCGCCAAGAGATCGTCGTCCTCGTGACGATCACGATCATCGCGGCCCTCAGCAGCTTCGACATCATTTACACCACGACCAAGGGCGGCCCCGGCACGACGACGCTCGTGCCGGGTATCTCGATCTTCCGGCTCGCGTTCGTGCAGGGACAAGTCGGTCTTGCGTCGGCGCTGGGGATCGTTTTGCTCATCCTCGTGCTCGCCGTCGTTCTGCCCGTTCAGCGCATCGCGAGAGAGAGGGACTGATGGTTACCAGCAAGACTGAGGTGATCGTCGGCCGCATCATCCTGGTCGTGATCCTCGCAATAACCGTGTTGCCGCTGCTCAGCATGCTGTCTGCAGCACTCCAACCGGCCGACCGGTTGCCGACCGGCCTGACATGGCCGACGCACCCCCACTGGGAGAACTTCGTCACCGCCTTCACCGTCGGGCATGTCTGGGTACTTCTCGGGTCCAGCCTTCTCATCGTTGCTGTCGTCGTACCGGTCAGCCTGCTTTTCGCAACGTTCGCCGGATACGCGCTCGGTAACCTTCGCGTGCGCGGTGGACAGGTCGTCCTCGTGGCCATGGTTCTCGGGCTCACGATCCCCTTCGAGGCGATCGTCATCCCGCTCTATTACCAGATCACGTCTTACGGACTACTGAACACGCAATGGGCGATCATCCTCCCGCTGATCGGCCTGTACATGCCGTTCGGGGTGTTCTGGATGCGGGCGCACTTCCTCGGCGTTCCCCGCGACCTGTCGGAAGCCGCTCGAGTCGATGGTGCCGGCGTCATGCAGGAGTTCCGGCGCATCCAGATCCCGCTCGCCCGGCCCGCCCTGTCGGCCTTGGGAATCTTGCTGTTCCTCTGGACCTGGAACCAGTTTCTGCTCCCCTTGGTTCTCGTGGACGATCCCGACAAGCGCACCATGGCTGGCGCCTTGGGTGCATTCCAGGGGCAGTACATCGATGCGCTGCCTCTTTTGTTCGCGGCATCGTTGATCGTGATGCTGCCGACGATCGTCGTCTACGTGATCTTCCAGCGCCAATTCATCGGCGCACTGCTTCAGGGCGCGATCAAAGGCTAGGGCGCGCGAAACACACCCATTAGGGCGCGCTTCGTCGTCGCCTCACGATACTGCAAAGGACCGAATGACCTTCTCGCTCGAAAATCACTGGGTGTGGGATTTCTGGCTTGCCGACGATGGCGACCTGTTCCACATGTTCTACCTCCGCGCGCCCAAGGCGCTCGGAGACCAACACCTTCGACACCGCAACGCAGAGATCGGGCACGCGACCTCATCCGATCTCGTGACGTGGACGGATAGAGGAGTTGTGCTTCGGCCAGGCTCGCCCGACGAGTTCGATGCGACAGCCACCTGGACCGGGAGCGTCGTTCAGGGTCCCGACGGAATCTGGCGGATGTTCTACACGGGCTCCCGTTTCCTGTCGCCGACGTCGCACGCGAATGTGGAAACGATCGGGTTCGCCACGTCAGTGGACCTGCACACGTGGGTGAAGGCACCCGGCCCGACAACGAGTGCAGACCCCGAGTGGTACGAGACGCTCGGCACCTCCAGCTGGCCAGAGGAAGCGTGGCGCGATCCGTGGGTGTTCGCCGATTCCGATGGGGAGGGGTGGCACATGTTGATCACGGCCAGATCCAACAATGGTCCCAATGACGAGCGCGGTGTCGTCGGGCACGCAACGTCCACCGACCTCGTGTCCTGGAAGGTGCAACCGCCGCTGAGCGCCAGCGGTGCAGGCTTCGCGCACATCGAAGTACCTCAGATCGCTACTATCGACGGCAGGGACTTTCTTCTCTTCTCGTGCGACACTGCCGCACTCTCGGACGAACGCAAACGGCGGGGGGAGCGCGGCGGGATCTGGGCAGCGGAAGCCATCTCGGTGACCGGGCCGTTCTCGATCGAATCGGCCCGACTGATCGCGTCCGAGTCCCTCTACAGCGGACGAATCATTCGAAACAGGCTGGGGGACTGGGTGTTGCTCGCCTTCGAGAACACCTCCGGCGACGGCGAATTCTTCGGCCGAGTGGGCGACCCGATCGGCATTGCGTGGGCAGCCGACGAACCGTCGATCCGGCTCGAATCAGAGGAGATGAACTCGTGACGGTGACGATCAATGGAACCGTCTCGGCGGGGTTCGAGCCAGTGCTCAGGGCATTCACTTCCTCGTTCGAGGGCAAGCCCGATATGGGAGCGGCATTGTCTATCCGGCACCACGGTCGCACGGTAGTCGAGCTATGGGGCGGGCTCGCCGACAGTCGAACAGGAAGGGAATGGCAGGACGACACTCTGGGTGTGATCTTCTCGTGCACCAAAGGCCTTTCGGCGATTCTTGCCGCACGGCTCGTGCAAGAAGGACGCCTCGACTACGACGCACGCGTCACCGATTATTGGCCGGAATTCGGCGCAGCGGGGAAGGCGGCGGTGAGAGTCAAAGACCTCCTCTCGCACCGGTCCGGTGTATCCGCTCCGCGCGCGGATCTGACCCGCAGAGACGTCCTGAGCTGGGGGACGGTCGTGAATCATCTTGCCGCGCAGGAACCCTTGTGGGAGCCCGGCTCCGGCTGGGGATACCACGCGATCACCCACGGTTGGCTGATCGGAGAGGTGATACGGCGCGTCACCCACATGACCGTCGGCGAATACTTCCGACACCTTGTTGCCGATCCCCTGGGCGCAGAGGCGTGGATCGGGCTGCCGGCTCCATTTGTTCCTCGCGTAGCCGGCATGCAGGTCGGTTCGACCTTGGCCGAATTGATTAGGCAACAGGCGGCTGTTCGGTCGCCCGACGAGGTCGACTGGTCCGATCGGGCGATGACGCTCGGCGGCGCATGGCCCCCGTCTCTCGTGGGCGACGGCGTCGGCTTCAATGACCCGCAGATCCAGCAGGCTGAGATTCCTGGAGCCGGCGGAATCGCGAGTGCGCGAGGGCTGGCAACAATCTGGTCAGCAACTGTCGTAGAGACGGAAGGGGTTCGCCTCCTCGACGATGCCACGCTTCGCGACGCCCTGGCTGTGCAGTCCGACGGTCCTCCGGTATTTGAGGCACCGGGGCCGTGGCCACGTTGGGGAATGGGATTTCAGTTGGATTCGGAAGCGCGCCGTTACCTCACCCCTTACGGCTTCGGACACGACGGAGCCGGCGGACAGGTTGCCTTCGCCGACCCCGACTCAGGGATCGGATTCGCATTTCTCACCAACCAGATGGAGGCCATCGACGACAGGCGTGCGACGGACATCGTGGATGCGCTGCGCAAAATCCTTGATTGATGTTGCAGTGCCGCCGAAATGCTCTGGGCCACAACGCTGTCGTCGACGCGGACGTGGCCGTTTTCGGCGAGTGAGATTTGGGCGGGGCTGACGCCGAGTGCGGCGGTATAGCGTCACGGGCGGGAATCGCTCGATCAGAGGTGGCCCACAGAACCAGTGGTCCCTGTGCCCGTGGGTGGCGTAGACGTGCGTCAGGGTCTTACCCGACTGCTCGGCCCACGCAGCTACGGCATGCTGCAGGGTGAACGGAGGTCGACCAGGACAGCAGACTCCTCGCCGGCGCGGCCCAGCCCGTCGGATATGAATAAGTCAAAGGTTAGACTGCCCATGATCTGCTCCTGCTGCCTAACCCGCGTCGAGGTGTTACACCATGCTGGGGCGGCAGGCGGCAACTTTCATCCGGCGGCTGCCTGCGCCGGGTCTGCGAGAGCGATGGCTGCGTCGATGAGCGATTCCGCCAGGTTCTGCGCATCGTGGAAGGGTCGGGTGTCATTCAGGGAGGTCGCGAGGGCGCGCGCTCCCTCGAACAGGACTGCGAGCTGTCGACCCAGCCTCTCGGCGTCTGATGCGCCTGCGGCCTCGGCGGTCGCGATAAGGTTCGCGGCGAGCTCGCGCTTGTGGCGCTCGACGATCGAGGAGGCATCCGGCATCATCCCAGCCGCCTCGACCACGGTGTTGTGGAACGGGCATCCGCGCACCACGTACTCGGAGTGGTCGTCGCCCGACGGAACAGCGAACAGCCTGATGAGGCGTTCGCGCGGGGGAAGATCCTCTCGAAGGAGGACGGTTTCAATCTCGGCCGGTCCGCCAGGTTCCAATTCGAGGCGTTCGAGGTAGGCGCTCACGAGCGCTTCCTTGCTCGGGAAGTGTTGGTAGAGCGTGCGGGTCGAGACGTGTGCCACGTCCGTGACTTTGGCGATTCCGGTGGCGTGGATGCCTTCGCGGGCGAAGAGTTCGACGGTCGCTTTCAAGATTCGCTCGCGCGCGCCCCGTCCCCCCTTGGTCGGGGCAGTCGTCAGCTCGGCTGAATTCATACCCAAAGTATAGCGATCATTTTACTTCGCGTCGAGAGAGCGCTACAGTCCTCAGTACATCGATCGCTTTACTTGCGGAGGCCAGACGGCTCCGCTGATTCGAGAGGAGTGGAGCAACCGTATGTCTGACAACATCGTCATCTCCGTCGCCCATCAGGTGGTGCGGTGGTCAATCGACACAGGCGCGTCCTTCGAGGACTTCCGCGCTCGGTTCGAGGCCGCCGTCCCCGTGTTGGACACGGATCGAATGACCCAGCTCCGTGCCGAGAAGGCCGACTGGGACACCGTGCTCGAGGCCGCCGGGGAGAACGCGCCGCATGGCTTCATGCGGTTCTGGAGCACCGACGTCGGCGGAACCATGCAGCTGGCCGGAGACGCCGGGGACTGCGCTTCGTATCTCATGGGGAACCACACCATCGCGGAGCGGATGTATCGCCACGACCCCGCCGTGATGCTCTACGCACCGCTGCGGGTGGCGATCCATACCGATGCCAACGGGGTCACCCGGTTCTCGATCGACCAGCCCAGCACACGGTTCTCCACCTTCGACAGTCGCGAAATCGCCGCCGTCGGTGAGGAGCTGAACCGGAAGGTCCTTCACCTGCTCACGGTGCTCGGCGTCGGTGTCCCCGACACTCTGCTCTCGGCACGGGTGAACCCGTGACCGGCGTGGAGGAGATTCCGTCGATCAGCGGCGGCGATGACGAGCTCACGGAGCTCGGCGTTGCGGCAGCGGCCCACGCGATCAGGACCGGCGATATCACCGCGGAGTCGTATGCCGCCGCGCTGCTGCGCCAAGCCCGCAGACAGTCCGATATCCACTCGTTCGTAACGATCGACGAGGCGGCCGTGCTCGCCGCGGCTGTTGCAGCCGATCAGGCACGTGCCGCCGGATCGACGGCGCCGCTACTCGGTGTCCCGCTGGGCATCAAGGATAGCTACCAGACGCGCGAGCTGCCGACGACGATCGGCCTGAAATCATTACAGGACTTCACCCCCGCAGCGGATGCGGAGATCGTCACGGCGGTCAAGGATGCCGGTGGGATCGTGTTCGGCAAGAACAACCTCGTCGAGATGTCCTACGGGGTCACCGGCCACAACGAGGCTTACGGACAGGTACTCAACCCGTACCACCGTGAGCATCTCTCCGGCGGATCGTCAAGCGGCTCTGCCGCCTCCGTGGCCGCACGCATCGTGCCGGCGTCCTTCGGTGGCGACACGATCGGTTCGATCAGAATTCCCGCGGCCCTCAACGGCGTCGTCGGCTTCAAACCAACCACCGGCCGGTGGCCACGCGGCGGAGTCGTCCCGGTATCGCATACGCTCGACACCACGGGACTCCTCGCCCGACGCGTCGAGGACGTTGCCCTCCTCGACCACATCATCACCGGCGAGCCGGCTGCGCCGGCGCGCTCGGGCCTGACCGGTGCGCGCTTCGCCTACGCACCGAAGGACTACCTCCAACTGGTCGACGCCGAGGTCGAGCAGCAGTTCTGGGAGACAGCCCACCTGCTTCGCGGAGTGGGTGCAGAGGTGGTCGAAATCGACCTGGGCGATGACTTCTCCGACCTCGCCGATCGGGTCGGTTGGAACCTGTTCCTCCGTGACACCCACCGGGCCGTCACCCGGTTCCTCCAGGACAATGACTACCCGGTCAGCTTCGACGAGGTGTACGACGGCCTCAAACCGCAGCTGCATGCCGTGTGGAGCGCTGTAGTCGTTCCCGGTGCACCCGGGTACCTCTCTGAAGACCAGCATGCTGCAACGCTCGGCGTCGACCGTCCCAAGTTGCAGCGACGCTTCGGTGACGTCTTCTCGCGTGACGGCTTCGACGCACTGATCTTCCCCACGACTCCGGCACCCGCGCCGGCGATCGCGGACCAGTGGGAATTCACCGTCGCCGACGAAACAGTGCCGCACCTGTTCCTCTCCAAGAACACCATCCCCGCCAGCGGTGCCGGCACCCCTGGCATCACCCTCCCAACAGGGCTGACCAGAAGCGGACTGCCCATCGGAATCGAACTGGACGCCGCTCACGGCCGCGACACGGAACTCCTCGCTCTCGCTTTGCAGGTCGAGAGTGCTCTCGGCTCGCTTCCCTCACCCGCCTAGCCCGACCACATCACCATCAGAACGGACCTCACAGATCATGAACCTCCAGGGAACAACGGCCGTCGTCACCGGAGCGAACCGAGGCTTCGGCCGCCACCTCGCACAGCAACTCCGCGACCGCGGTGTGCACGTCTACGCCGGCGCCCGAAACCTTGAAACGATCGACCTCGACGGGGTGACACCGCTCCAACTGGACATCACTGACCCCGCCTCTGTCGCCGCCGCAGCCGCGACGACCAAGGACGTATCGATACTCGTCAACAACGCCGGCGTCGCCACAGGTGCAACCCTCATTGAGGGCGAACTGAGCCACATCCGCCACGAATTCGAGACGAACTTCTTCGGCACCCTCGCCGTCACGCGAGCATTCGCCCCACATCTGGCCGAACACGACGAAAGTTACGTGCTGAACGTGCTCTCCGCGTTCTCCTGGTTCAACGTACCCGCCGTCGGCGGGTACAGCGCATCCAAGGCCGCACAGTGGTCTCTCACCGACGGACTACGCCAGGACCTCGCCGGCCAGGGCACCCGCGTCGGAGGCCTGCACGTCGGCCTCATGGACACCGACCTCACCGCAAGCATCAAAGCCCCGAAAGAGGACCCCGCGAAGGTTGCACGGCTCGCTGTCGACGCCATCGAGGCCGGAGCATTCGAGATCCTCGCGGACGCGCAGAGCACGGGGATTCGCGCCGCACTCTCGGGTGGCGTCGCCGCCCTCTACCCCAATCTTGCGTAACCAAACCCACCGCACACAAGGAGCACCATGATCACCGAAGATGAAGACCGCCAGTACGCAATCGCCCTTGACGAGGCGGAGCGAATGCTCGGCTTTCGCCTCGAACGATTCCTCGGCACCGCCGACACCGAACCTGCCAACGCAGCCGACTTCAAGCGACTCGCCACCGTGCAGGCATTCGGAGCTGCATGGCCGCGCGTCGACCACCTCGACACTCGCACGCGGGCACTGATCTCGATAACGATCGCCGCGACGCTAGGCGTACTCGAGCCGCTGCGCGGACAGTTGCGCATCGCGCTTAACAAGGGCGTGACGAAAGAGGAGATCGTCGAGGCGTTTATCCAGATCGCCGCATACGCCGGCGCCGCTCGCGCGTTCGAAAGCTACGGAATCGCCGCTGAGGTATTCGCTGAATAGTGCGCCGGGCTCATCCAGGTCGGCGACATTGCCCTGCCCTTCGCGCCCTTCCCCGGGACGCTGCAGGCGCCGGAGGCCGGCATGGTCTTCTCGTGGATCCACAACAACATCTGGGACACGAACTTCCCGTCCGGCCGGCGTTCGACACGCTGTTCCGGTACCGGGTGCGCGGATTCGCGTCGGACTCGGCCGAGGGGGGCGGATGGGCGCATCCGCCTGATCGGTGTGACGCGCACGGCGCGCGGCACGGTGCTGGCGCGGCTGCAGTCGCTCGCGGAGTCGGAGGTCACGGTGGGCGTCATCGCGGGATCGGACGTCGCCGAAGCCTGGCGCGCGAGCGTCATCGGTGTGCGGCGTGCGCCCATCGAGGTCGACGGTCGTCGGGTCGAGCTTCAGATGCCGCGGTTCGGGACGACAGCTCTTGAGCTGAGACTGGAGTGAATACACCCTATGACTAGTTGATCGTCTCCATAGGTAGTTACGGCCCTCGCTACCTACAGGAGACGGCGTCAGATGGACGAGTGGGACCTTGGCTACGGCAGTTATTCGGGCCCGGTCTGGCTCTCGGATGTGTGGTGCGGGGTGGCGTTTGCTATCCGCTCGTAGGCGGTTTTGAGGTGGACGCGCATCATTTCGGCTGCATCGTGGGCGTTCCCTTCGCGGATCGCTGCCGCGATCGTTCGGTGTTCCTCCCAAGTGGTGCTCCAGGCTCCGGGATGCTTGTAACCGGAATAGAGGCTCATGCGCGCAAGCGTGTTACGGACGCTTTCGCTGATCACGCTGTTGCCCGCGAGGTCGGCGATCTGCGTGTGGAACGCTTTGTCGAGTTGCGCCATCTCTTCGATCTCGCCTGCAGCAAAGAGCCCGTCAATGCGTTTCTTCTCGCAGAGCTCTTCGAGCGTCGATGCTTTGCTTTCCACTGCGCGTAGCGCCGCGCGGGCCGCTGTCGGGGGTTCGAGAATCATCCGGTATTCGTAGAGTTCGGCTATCGTGCGCGAGTCGAGAAGCTGCGATGCTGCGAACCCCCGGTAGGGCTCCTTTGTGACCAGGCCCTCCGACTCAAGCCGGGCCAGCGCCTGCCTCACCGGCGTGTTCGATACGTGCATCTCACGCGCGAGACTGTCGAGGTTCAGCCGTGACCCGGGCCCGATCGTGCCATTGATCAGGCCTTCCCTGATGATGTCGTAGACATCGTCGGCGAGGAGGCTGCGTTCAGGCATGCGGAGGACTGATCTATCCGTGTCGCTCGCCATTCGGATCCTTTCCTGAACACGATTTCTCGGACGGCCCCTAATATCGTGCGAAATCGCTCGTTCGGATTGACCGCACCTCATCCGCAAGCGACACTAGCCGAATCGTGTACGAAGTGTCCAGCGTGATGCACCATCAATTTTGGACTGGCAAACACACCGCGATTCACCACTCATAGGAGAGCAAAGTGAAACCACAGAAGGTCAAGAAATGGGCCCGGCTGGCCGCCGTGCCTGTCGCTGTCGCCATCGCCTCCGCGGCGCTGGCGGGCTGCAGTTCCAGCCCGTCCTCGACAGCGCAGGTCGCCCAGAACAGCAAAGCGACGACCACCGTCTGGGTCGACGCGACGCGGAAGCCGGCGGTCGAGGCCTACCAGAAGGCTCACCCTGATGCGAAGGTGAAGGTCGAGGTACTCGACGCAACGACCTTCCTGAGCAAGATCCAGCTCGCCAACCGTGTGGGTTCCGGGTGGCCCGATGTGATCTTCGACTCGATCCCCAGCGACATCGCGGCGCTGCAGAGCCCGCTGTTCAAATACTCGCAGAAACTCGATGACCTCGTGCCGAAGGATGTGCAGGACAACTTCGCGACGAAGAACGCGGCCTGCACGATCGACGGCCACCTGTACTGCCTGCAGAACGACCTCGCGCAGGACGTGATGTGGTACAACAAGCCGCTCCTCGACAAGTTCGGCTACACCCTTCCGACAACATGGGCGGAGTACGCTGACCTGGGCAACAAGATCGCCAAGGAGCACCCGGGCTACCTCATCGGAGGTGCGGGCGAATCGACCCTCTACTACGACTACCTGTGGGCAAGCGGCTGCCCGCTCCAGACTCTGAAGAGCAGCACCGAGGCCGTCATCAACACCGCGGACGTCAAGTGCACCCGCGTCGCGGGCATGCTCGACCCGCTCCTGGCGAACGGATCGGTTTCGCGTCTCAGCCCGTTCAGCCCTGAATTCACCGCGATCGCCAAGTCGGGCAAGCTCCTCATGATGCCGGCCGCCTCGTGGGTGGGCCCGTATGTCTTCAAACCGTCTACCGGCTATGCCTTCCCCAACGGATCGCTGGCGGCCGGCGCCATGCCGACGTGGCCCGGTGAGAAGACGAACTACTCGGGAGCACAGGGCGGTGGAATCTGGGTGGTCTCGTCGCACTCGGCGAACACCAAGGGCGCGGTCGCTCTTGCGCAGTGGGTCACCACCGCGAACGAGTACCAGAGCACGGCGCCGACCTACCCGGCTTACATCCCGGCCGCCAAGGTGTGGCTTGAGACGACCTCGAAGGATCCCGTCTATGCGGAGGACCCGTCAGCAGTTCTCGTGGACCAGGCGAGCAAGATCAACCCGGCCGAGTCGGCGACGCGCTACGACGTGGCCAGCCCGGTAACGTCGACCATCGTCGCGTCGGTCAAGAGCGGCGGCACGATCGCATCGGCACTGCCGGCCCTGCAGACGCAACTCGCAGGACTCGCCGCAAGCGCGGGCTACGCGGTCTCCGCCAAGTAGCTCGTTCCGCCACCCGGGTGCCAGTACAGCTCTCTCTGGCTGTCACCCGGGTGTTCACCATAAGAAAGGCCCGCAATGCAAAGCAAACGGGGCGCAGTGAGGCGCACCATCACCGGGTGGTCGTTCTCGGCTCCTTATCTGGCTTTCCTAATCGCTTTCGGAATCGGTCCCGCGATCTACGCGATCTACGAGTCTCTCCAACAGTCCCTGAACCCCAGCATCGTGACCTTCGCGAACTACAGCTCGGTCTTCTCCGACTTCCGCTTCATCCCAGCACTGCTCAACGTCCTGCTCTTCATGGCGATCTGGATTCCGGTCATGGTCGTCGGAACGCTGATCCTCGCGTTGATGCTTCATCAGCGGATCAGCCGGGCTAGCTCCCCGCTCCGGCTCGTCTACTTCCTTCCTGGGGCGGTCACCGGCTCCGCGGCTGTGATGCTCTGGTACTTCATGCTGAACCCTGCGATGAGCCCGTTCGCGCCTGCGCTGAAGGCGCTCGGACTGAACACGACAAACGATGTGTTCACGCCGGGGCACCTGGCACCGATCTTCGCGCTCGTCGCCTTCATCACCGGGGTCGGACAGTGGATCCTCATCATGTTCGGTGCCCTGCAGTCCATCTCCCAAGAGGTCCTCGAAGCTGCGCGGATCGACGGGGCCGGTCCGATTCGGACTGCCGTCTCGATCAAACTCCCACTCATCGGAAAATATGTCTCGTACATGGTGATTCTGTCGTTCGCCGGCGCTCTTCAGGTGTTCGTCGAGCCTTCCCTCTTCTATGCGATCACGCAGGCTGGATCGAACTGGTGGTCGCTGAACCAGTTGAGCTACTCGTTCGCGTTCCAGCAGGGCGATTTCGGGATGTCCGCGACGGTCTCCGTCATTCTCCTTGTTCTTTCGGCCGTTGCCGCGGCAGTGCTCGTCTTCCGCACCAACTTCTTCCAGACAGAGGTGGACGACTGATGGCACAGACTGTCCTCGACCGGCAGGTCACGACCCCGAATACTGTCGCTCCCGAGCGCAGAAAGAAGCGGGTTGGTGCGCTCACCGTCGTTCGTTGGCTCGTGCTCTACGGGTTCGCGATCTTCTGCGTCGTCCCCCTCGTCTGGCTGCTCCTTGCGCCGTCGAAGAACGACGCCGAGCTCGTCGCGAATCCGCTGTCGTTTGGATCGCTCGATCGAGTAGTTCTCTCATGGCAGCACCTGGCGGACTACAACGGCGGCGCGATGTTCGAGTGGATGCTGAACTCGGTCGTCTACGCGTTCGTGCCTCTCGTCATCACCGTAGTGATCTCGTTGCTGGCGGCCTATGCGCTTGCGACCATGCGCTTCCGCGGACGCAAGATGATCCTCATGGCGACGCTGCTTGCCATGGTGCTGCCGGCGGCTGCCCTCGTGCTACCCCTCTTTCTCGAACTGAACGCAGTCCACTTGATCAATACCGCGTGGTCAGTGATTCTTCCGGCATCGTTCTTTCCGTTCGGGGTCTACCTCGCGTTCGTCTACTTCGCGACGTCGCTTCCGAACGAACTTCTGGAAGCAGCACGCATCGATGGATGCTCAGAGGTGGGCGTGTTCATGCGGGTCGCGCTTCCCCTGGCGAAGCCGGTCATCGCCCTACTTGCCTTCTTCAGCTTCGTCGCGAACTGGAACAACTACTTCCTGCCTTACGTGATGCTCACCGACGACAGCAAGTTCAACCTTCCGGTGGGCTTGGGCACTCTCATCTCGAGCACTCCCGCACTTGCACCCACCAAAGGCGGATCGCTCCTCCCGATCACCTATCCGGAGGCGGCGATGGCAGGCCTGATCGTGGTGGTTCCGGTCGCCATCCTGTTCCTGTTCTTCCAGCGGTTTCTCATCCGGGGAATCCTGTCCGGCTCGTCCAAGGGCTGATCCGTGCTGTATCGAAATGGAGCTTGTCAATGAAGATTGTCGACGTAACCGTCCAACTGGTGGACAAGGGGCCCGTAGAGCCCGCTTTCAAATGGCGCCAGGGTCTGCCCGGCTCCGAAGGCAGGCACACCGCGGGTTGGCTGTCGATCCACACCGACGAGGGTTACGTCGGCTACGCCTACACGGGCCGCGGTCTCATCCTGAAGGATCTGGTGAACCGGCGCATCCGCGACGAATTCATCGGCACCGATCCATTGCGTCGGGAGTGGCTGTGGCACCGGATGTGGGAACTCGACCGGATCGAGGAGTTCCCGCTCTACGTGCAGGGCATCGTCGATGAGGCGTTGTGGGACATCGCCGGTAAGGTCGCCGGACTCCCTGTGCACCAACTCATCGGCTCGTTCCGGGAATCCATCCCGGCCTACGCATCGACCGTGACCTTCGGCAGCATCGCCGAATACCTCGACATCGCCGACCAGTGCCTCGAGCTCGGCTTTCCGGCGATCAAGCTGCACGCGTGGGGTGATGCCCGCAAGGATGCGAGGCTCTGTGAAGCGCTTCGCGAACACGTCGGCCCCGATGTTCCCCTGATGTACGACGGCTCGGCCGGCTTCGACCTGCTCGATGCCGTCTACCTGGGCCGCGTCCTGAGCGATGCGAACTACCTCTGGTATGAGGAGCCGATGCGCGAGTTCAGCATCGGCGCCTACCAACGCCTCGGCGAACGGGTCGACGTACCACTTCTCGTGGCCGAAACCAGCGACGGCGCGCACATGAACACTGCGGACTTCATCGCTTCGGGATGCGCGACCGCTGTGCGCACGAGTCCCGGCCTCAAGGGCGGGCTCACAGGAGCGCTTCGCATCGCGCACCTCGCCGACTCATTCCTGCTCCGTGCCGAAGTGCACGGGGGTGGGCTTGCTGCCACGCACCTGTGCATGTCCATTCCGAACACCACATACTACGAGAGCCTCGTCGACTCGAACCCGGTGCGCCGCGCGCCCGAGGTCGACGCGGATGGTCTCGTGCATGCTCTGACCGGCCCTGGCATCGGGCACGAACAGGTGTGGGGGGCCGAGGTGCCGCCCATCGTGAGTGGTCGCCTCGTCGAGGCCATCCCGGAGCCGGCCTCCGTCATCAATGCGTGAACCAGACAAGGAATTCTCAATGCCGACTCCGTCCCGTCCCGCGGTAGAGGAAATACTCGTCCTCCTCCACAGTCACCTCGACGTCGGCTATACACACTCGCAGCCCATACTCTGGGAGTTGCAGAACGAGTACATCGGCCAGGCGCTCGACTGGCTCGAGCGCACCGCGGAGCTCCCTGAGGCGCACCGTCCGAAGTGGACGTGTGAGGCGACGGAGCCGGTGCTCCGGTGGATGCGCGGAGCGTCGCCTGAGGATGCGGCCCGATTCCAGCGGATGTACCGCGAGGGGCGGATCGGGTTGGGTGCGCTCCGGTGGCACACAGCGGGCCTCGCCGACAGCGCAGGCCTTCGTCGATTGCTCGACGGGAAGGATGAGCTCGAAGACTTTCTCGGTGGCCCGATTCGCGTAGCGTGCCAGCACGATGTCAACGGCGTCACTTGGGAGATGGCGGACATCCTGATCGATGCGGGCGTGGACCTGCTCGTGATGGCCGTGAACGTCGGCCTGGGCCACGCACTCGAATCGCGGCCCGGAATGTTCCACTGGGAAGCGCCCTCAGGCCGCCGGTTGCGGGTGTTCAACGGCCACCACTACACGATGTTCGACCAGCTCTTCTACGCCTGGGAGGACTCGGTCGACCGGATGGCAGACGGTTGGGCAGAACTCGACGCTCACCTGGAACGCAAAGGTTACGCGCTACCGTTCGTCTACCTGACCAGCACCGCCTCACCTGTCATGTGGGACAACGCGCCGCCCAACCCATACACGGTCGACCTGATTCAGCGATGGAACGCCGCTGATCGCGGTCCCCAGGTGCGTTACGCGACGTTCGACGATCTGCGGCTTCGGGCTTTGGCCGTCCCCGACGAGGAATTGCCGGTGCTTCGCGGTGACTGGACTGATTATTGGATCGACGGCTACGGCAGTACGCCGATCGCAACTGCAATCAACCAGCGTTCCAAGCCCCTCCTGGCCGCGGCGGAGCTGCTCGCCGACCGCGACGCGCACCCGATGATCAAGCAGGCGCGTGACGCCGTCGACCTCTTCGACGAACACACCTGGGGGTACTACCTGACCGACATCGAGCACCCGCAGGCACAGACCGGCGAGATACTCAAAATGGTGCAGGCGCACGAGGGCTACGAGCGGGCGTCGTTCGCGCTGATGGATGGGCTTGAACGACTGGCGGGGAACCCTGTGGCGGACCGCGGAGTCAAGGGCGTACTCGTCGTGAACCCTGGGCCGCATCCGGTTCGGGTGCGGCCACGCGTGCCCCGAACGTGGTTGGCAGGCGAAAACGGGACGGGGGAACGGACGTACCGCGCGAGCCGCATGATGTTCAACGGCCGCTCCTGGGAGCCGGCCGCCGACGTCGAGAGCGAGCGTTACGAACCGATCGATCTGGAGCCGCACTCGTGGCGGACGATCGATCTCACCCGTCTCACCCTTGACCAGAAGCCGAGCTCGGTCACGCATGGGCTCGAATCGGTTACGCGGATATTGTCGAACATGAACCCGGACGCGCCGAGGACACAGGAGCAGCTCATCGGCAGGATCGAGTCCCCGTTCCATGTCCTTCGTTACGACCCCGCCACCGGGCGTGTGATCTCCCTGCACGATCGGTCCCAGAACCGTGAGCTTCTGGATCAGGAAAGCGCATACGATCTTTTCGCGTTCGTTCGCGAACGAACCGATCCACTGGTGGAGCCGAGCCGGGAGGCCTTCTACAAAACGGATCTCCAGCGCGAGAAGTTCGACGAATCGGGCTGGATCACATGGAACCCACTCCGTGAACGAGCGAGCCGTGTCGTCTCCTGCGAAGTCAGCGTCGGCCACGACAGTGTCACTCTCGAACGACGATTCGACGCGCCGGGGATGCTCACGCTCGTGCAGCGAATCACTCTGCATGCTGACGAGCCGATCGTCTCCGTCGAGGTGGACATGGAACTCGTGCCCGACGATCGGCCTCAGGGTATCTATTTCGCGATTCCGCTCGCCATGGGGGCCGGGTGGAAGGCGTCCTACGACATCGCCGGCCGTGTCATCGCGCTCGACGACGACCAGCTGCCCGGCGCATGCCGAAACTGGGTCGCCGCCGAGTCCTCAGCCGTCATGTGGGACGACGAGGGCTGCGTAGCTCTCCTCACGCCGGACGCTCCGCTCGTGCAGTTCGGCGACTTCCATTTCGGGCCTCCGCTCGACGAGATCCCGCGCACGGAGAACCCGCTGCTGCTCGCGTGGCCCGCAAACAACTACTGGTTCACCAATTTCCCCCGCCGCCAGACGGGCCCGATCACCCTCCGATATGGGCTGGTGTCGATGGCCGAGCATGATCACGACGAGATTGCCCGGTTGGCGCACGGATTCCGGTCCGCTCCCCTGCAATGGCCGATCACCACCGGCGGTCGGGAGGCGGGCACGGGCATCTTGCTCACGGATAGAACGAATGGAGAGACCCCGTGACACGCAATGCGACCATCATCTCGGCAGAGGCGTGGCTGGTGGACCTTGAGGTCGAGACCAAGCGCACGGATGCTGTGCAGTCCTTCCTCAAGCAGGAGACGATCTTCGTCCTGCTGACGACCGCCGACGGGATGACCGGGCTGGGCTACAGCTACACGATCGGAACCGGCGGTCGTGCTGTCTTGGAAATGCTCCGGGGCGGCCTGCTCGACGCGGTCATCGGCCAGGACGCAGACCGCCCTGAGGCTGTCTGGTATGCGGCGTTCAACTCGACGCGCGCCACCACCGTCGGTCCGATCACGTCTCTGGCGCTCGCCGCGATCGACACCGCGGTGTGGGATGCGCGTTCCCGGCGCACCGGAGTGCCGCTCTGGAAACTGGCTGGCGGCTCCTCGCCGTCTGTGCCGATCTACGACACCGAGGGTGGCTGGCTCCACCTATCGCCCGACGAGCTCGTGACCCAGGCGCTCGCGACTCGGGATCGCGGGCTGCCCGGCGCGAAGATCAAGGTTGGCCTGCCGAACGCGCATCACGACCTGGCCAGGCTCGCTGCCGTGCGCGACGCGGTCGGGCCCGACTTCCACATCATGATCGACGCCAACCAGTCGCTGACCAGCGCGGAGGCGATCCGCCGGGCGCACCTGTTCCGCGACCTGGACATCTTCTGGTTCGAGGAGCCGCTGCCGGCTGAGGACGTCGCAGGCCACGAACGGCTCGCGCAGGCGACAGCCATTCCCGTCGCTGTCGGCGAGAGCATGTACTCGGTCGGGCACTTCCGCGAGTACCTCCAGCGCGGGGCCGCCTCGATCGTGCAGGTGGATGTCGCCCGCATCGGCGGCATCACGCCGTGGCTGAAGGTCGCACATCTGGCCGAGTCGTTCAACGTCACGGTCGCTCCTCATTTCCTCATGGAGCTGCACCTGTCCCTGGCGTGCGCGATCCCCAACGCGCTGTACCTCGAGCACATCCCGCAACTGCGTGCGATCACGACCTCCGAGATCACCATCCGCGACGGCCGTGCGTGGGCTCCGGATACGCTCGGCCTCGGTATCGAATGGGATCGAGACGCGCTCGACGACCAACGGCTGGCCTAACCCGCCTCGAAGGAGAACAACGCATGAACGCTCAGGTCCGGCCCTTTCCTGTCGACGATTTCCGCGGTCGTCGTGCGATCGTCACGGGTGCCGGTTCGGGGATCGGCCTGGAGCTGGTGCACGGGCTGCTCGCGCGCGGTGCCGAGGTCGTCGGCATCGATCTGGCGACCGACAACATCCCGGACGGTGTGCTCCGGCTCAGTGCCGACATCGCCCAGGCCGACCAGGTCGAGGAGGCGGTCCGGGCGGCGCTCGCGGAGGGTCCGGTGGACACGCTGTTCAACAATGCCGGGATCGGATCGACGAAGAACCTCATCGACTGCGAGCCGGAGGAGTGGGATCGCGTCTTCAGCGTGAACGTGCGCGGCACCTACCTGATGAGTCGTGCGGTGCTGCCCGGGATGCTCGAAGCCGGCTACGGCGTGATCGTCAACACGGCGTCGGTGGCGGGCACGATCGGGCTCCCCGATCGGGCGGCGTACTGCGCGAGCAAGGGTGCGGTGATCGCGCTGACCAAGCAGATCGCTGTGCAGTGGGCGACAGCGGGCATCCGCTGCAACTGCATCTGCCCGGGCACGGTCGACTCGCCGTGGGTGGGTCGCCTGCTCGCGGAGGCCGGTGATCCCGTCGCCCACCGGGCCCAGCTGGTGGCCAGGCAGCCGCTCGGCCGGCTCGGCACTCCGAACGAGGTCGCCGCCGCAGCCCTCTACCTCGCCAGTGACGCCGCCTCCTTCATCACGGGCTCGGAACTCGTCATCGACGGCGGCATCACCGCCGCCTGAGCGGCCACTCAGCTCCCGAGGAGCAGCGTCTTGACCTCGTATCCAGACACGTCGATGCTGACTCTGCCGTGCGCGTCCACCGGAAGTTCCATGAGTCGGTCTTCGACGGCGGTGCACAGCCATGCGCGCCCGGCTTGACCGCGAGGATGCTCGACGGCCGCGTGGCCTCCCTTTTCGGACAGCGAGGCGATGCGGAGGAGGACCCCTGGCGCGGCGCGCCCCGCGAAAGCGGTGACATCAACGCCGTCGTCCAGCTCGACGGTCAGGAGCGAACCCTTCTTAGGGAGGACCGCTTGGCGTCTCTGAGTGAAGTCCTGAATCACGATCTCGTTGACCAGGCCTGGTTCGCGGAAGTCGCGTACGCGCGCCGACGCCGCTGCTTCGTCCCATTTTCCACTCGGCCAGAATGCGAAGCGGAAACGCGCTTTGCCGCTTTGCCCTGCAGGCGTGTTGGTGTGCCAATAGTTGTTGAGGATGTAGGAGAAGAGGTGGCCGTTCGTGGCGGTGAAGGTGCTCGGCCAGTGGCCACGGAAGATGTCGCTGGACGTGAACAGGGGTGCGTCCGGGCTGGCCCAGAGTACCGATCGATCAGCTCCGACCGACGCACCGTTCTGAAGCGCGAACCACTCGCTGCCGGCGCCCGGTAGGGCATCCTTCACGGGATCGACCCAACTGAGGTGACGGTCGTAGCGGACAACGGGTTCGTCCACCAGGAACGGAAAGGCAACGTAGATCGCCTCCTTGTCGCGCTCGTCGATCTTCTCCAGGTCCACGGTGATCTCGACCCGGTCCGTGTTTTCGAACAAGCGGATCTCGATCGCGAGCTCCGAGAGTGTCGGGGATTCTCCAACGAGTCGTACGACGACGCATCCGTTCTCGCGGCGCACGCCATGGACCCGGGTCGACGCTCGTTCCACATTCAACTTCGGCACCGGGTAATAGGGGTTGCGATCGTTCAGCGAGGTCACAAGCGTCCGGTCGATCGTCGGATCACCTGAGACGTGGACAATGTCAGCGAGACCAAAAACGCTTGAGGGATCGATGAGCTCACGCTGCGTTGCCCGATGCCGGAGGCTTCTGAGCCGTCCTGTATCGGCATCGATGGTGAGGGTGTATCGGCTGGTTTCAACCGGTCCGTCCGCGATCTGCCAGGCGGGCGCCGATTCGATTGCTCCTGAGACATCCTGCGGCAGCCAGTTCGGGCGTGCCGCGTCCTTCACGTTCTTGTGGATGGTCAACAGCTCATAGCCGAACGGTTCCATGCCGATGAGCTGGAATCTCACCCTGCGAAGACGATCTCTCGCCTCGGTCTGTGGTTCGAGAGTCACCGGATGTCCCGCTGAATCGACAAGGTGCACGTCGTCAGGCAGCTCGATCTCGAACGCCACGGTCCGGCGTCGAGATGACGGGTTGTACACCACAAGCGACGAACCCTTATGCCCGATCAGTTCTGCGAGCTGGCTGAGCCCGCGCATCACCTCATCGTTGGTGAGAATGAAGCTCCGCTGCAGGTGGTGAAGCTTCCACTCGAGTTGCAGGACCGAGGTGTCCGAATCGGGTTGACTGACCGAGAAGCCCGACCCCCAGGTGTGTTCGTCGCCGATGAGGATGTTGTGCCAGGCCTCATCGAAGGCACGGATGTTCGGTCGCACTCTCGGCGATTGCTCGGCCACCAGCGCCGCGAGACCTTCGGCCGCTGGCAGCAGGCGCTGCACGGCACGCGTTCGAGTCCAGATCAAACCCTGCGTGCCCGCGCCATCCTCCCAGTAGCTGCCGCCATCGCCGGACACCACGGGAAGGTCGTCGTACAGGTGGCGGATCGAATCGAAGTAGTCGGCGACGGTCGAGAAGCGGAGCTTCGGGTACGCATAGCGGGAGTTCCACCGTTCGACGAGGTCTGCGTAGCTCGAGCCGAGGTCTTCGTTGTCTGCGTGTGTCCCCATGATCGGCAGGGTTTGCGGAAGATAGTCGTCCCGGTCGTAGCGGTTCACGTAGCGGGTGAACGCTGAGGCCATGCCGACGATGGTGGGCGGATCAGCGGCGAGATAGCGCAGCTGGGTGTAGCAGTCAGAGAACGCGGCAAGGACTTCGGCACCGTCAGGACCCCGCCACCGCAGAGGCGACAGCATATGCATGACATCGGAGTCGTCGTTGCCACCGTGATAGTGGTTGATGATCCCCATGAAGTCTGCGACTCCAGCGGAGGCGAGGATCGAAGGAAGCGAACTCGTGTACGAAGGAACATCCGTGATGTTTGCCGGACCGACCTGGAGCCCATGCTGTCGGGCGAACTCGGCCGATCGGTAATAGGAGCGGTAGAGATCTTCCAGACCGCTGACGCCTGTGAGCATGTTGAAGTAATTGGGGTTGACATGGATCGAGCCGCCAGCCATCGCCTCTGTGAGTGCATCCACCGCATCCGCGCTACGCGTTGCAACGAAGTCATCGAGGATATACGTGCCGTCGACGCTCAATCTGAAGTCCGGAACTGTGTCAAGGATGTCGAGAGCGCGCTCGATGTTGCGACTGTTCACCTCGATGGTCTTGCCGGGGTAATCGGAGTAGCCGAGATCGATGTGAGTGTGGGGTATCAGTTGAAGTTCCCACTTGCGTGCCGGGCGGAACACAAAGTCGTGGGTTCCCGTCCAGCCATCGGCGACAGCAGCGACGGTCGCCTCGACCGTTTCGGATAGATCCTCGACCTCGAGCCTGAACACCAGGTCGCCGAATACTCCTGGCGAGCGGCGCCGTCCGGACGAGACAGAATGCGAGCCGACCGACAACTCGACCGATGCATCCGACACAGCAGTTACCACAGTGACGATGACGTCGACGAGTTCGCATAGGTCGCCGTTCTTCTCCACGAAGAGGGGGAGCGGACAGACTCGGACCACGGGAACCGCTGGCCGATTCGAGCGCCGCAAGCTCAAGCCTCGCCAGGCAACGGCACTGCCGAACCAGACTCCGATCGGCAGCAACTGCTCCACCAATTCTTCTTCGGTCGGCCGTTCCCACGACGTCGTCGAGATCGTGATGATGTTGGTCCCCGCCACGATGGATCCCGGTGGCAACGCGATCGAGCGGAGGACGTGTGCGGTAATCGGGCTGAGCCCGTAGATTTTCGTCCGGTCCACGCGCTTGGATTCCAGCAACACGCTTCCGAGGACACCGTTGACACGGATGTCCAGCTCCGGGCACGGCCCGGTTTCCTGGATGAGGTCGAGAACCAACTCAAAGCATTCGTCACCGGGATCGTCGATTTCGAATTGAACGCTTACAGAAACGTCCCGGAACCCCGTCGCCTCGTTCAGCGGCCCGGGTTGCACCTGCGGCCAGTCCCGCGCAGGGTCGGAAACACCGATCACGAACGGGGGAATGTCGGCTCCGTCGATTAACAGGGCGCTGTTGAAGGCAAGAGGATTCGGATCGTCGGCGCCGATGTGCCAGACGATTGCGGGATCAGTCATTCAGGTGCACTTTCACTTCAAGTACCTCGCCAGCGGGAGCGAGCGCGCAGGATCGCAGGCTCGCGTTTCGGCTGATTAGCACAGTTGGCACCAGTGACCCTAAGCGAAATCCTGGCCAGTGCGGGAGTCCGGGGGAAGACAAACACGATTCAGACTGCGAGGTGAAGCTTCGTACACCCTCCGGCACTCAGCGGTTTGCGGGACGGATCAAGCATGATTTGTCGGACATGGGTCGGGATCCTTCTGGTTGTTTGACGACGCTACTTGCGGATATCACACTGTCTGGTGTTCCCCACGGCTAAGAGCGCTTGCTCCTTTCAAGTGTTTCTCCAATAGTTCTGCCCTGTCGGGTGGTCTCGCCATGTTGGGCGACGCGTTGGTGGGTCTGGACGAGACGAGGGAGTCTTGGAAATGGTGCGGAGAAGGCTGTTTTTGGGGTCGTTGGCAACTCTGGGTGTTGTCGCTGGGCTGCTGGTGAGTGGTCAGGCCGCTCAGGCAACAGTGGCGTTCACGTTGTATGCGTCACCGTCCGGGAGCGGTTCGGCGTGCTCAAGCTCTGCGCCGTGTTCCCTGGATCAGGCGAAGTCGACCGCGCACGATGATGCGGCTGCAGCGTCGGGTGACATAGATGTGGTCCTGGCCGATGGCACCTATCAGTTGTCGTCGACGTTGGCGTTCACGGGTGCGGATTCGGTCAGCGGTAGCACGGTGACGTATGAGGCGGCGGCGGGCGCGCACCCGATTCTCAGTGGCGGCGTTCCCGTCACCGCGACGTGGAACGAGATTGACACGACGAGGCACATCTACGAAGCGTTGGTGCCGGACACTAAAGTGACGGCGGCGACCCGCCAGATTTATGTGAACGGGGTTCGGGCCGGTGTCGACACGAAGAACACTGCGACGGTGTTCACCTCGATGTCGCCAAGCACGGACGGTGCGGGCTACACCTACACGGCGACGGGCCCGGATTCGTGGACGAACACGGGCGATGTCGATTTCGTCTATCCGGGCACGGCGGCGGGCGCAACCCAGTGGACGAGCAGTGTCTGCCCGGCGACCTCAATCGGCTCGGGCAAGGTTACGATGGCGGAGCCGTGCTGGGATCTGCGTCACGATTTCAATTGGGGTACGCCGTCGGCGGTGCAGAACAACCAGGCTTTGCTGGGAACCCCGGGGCAGTTCTACTTGGACATGCATTCCACTGCTGACGCCAATGAACACCAGCTCTATTACGTTCCCCGGCCGGGTGAGAACATGAGCACGGCGCAGGTGATCGTGCCGCAGCTGCAGACACTGGTGCAGCTGACCGGCGCGTCAGGCATCACGTTCCAGGGCATCGGTTTCGAGTACGGCACCTGGACCATCGATGAAACCGGCGCTACCGGTTCGCAGGAGGGCTCGTTGTGGCAGGGCCCGGATCCTGTTACAACGCAGAAGATGCTGCACCCGAACGTACTGTGTAACAACTGCACCGACGTGACGTTCACAGGTGACACGTTCACCCATCTCGGCGGGTCGGGTTTGGGCTTCGACCAGGGCGGCGCGAACAACACGATCACCGGCAACATCGTCACCGATATCTCAGGCGACGGCATCCAGGTTGGCGATCTCGGAGCCCCATGGACCCTAGTCACCGGGACGGTCATCAACGACAACTATGTCTCTGACGTGTCGAAGGAATATCTGAACGGGGCCGGTATCTTCACCGGTGTGGTGTCCGGCACCACGATCGATCACAACGAGGTCTCGAACATTCCATACGACGGCATCACAGTCGGCGGCCCCGTATCAGGCACCATCGTCCAAGGTAACAACAAGGTCGAGAACAACTATGTTCACGATGTCATGGGCTCGAACCTTCGCGACGGAGGACCAATCTACGTCACCGGCTACCAGTCTTCGACCATAAGGTCGACGATCCGGGGCAACTACATCACTGACGACCCGCAGCCGTTCGGTTCGATCTACCTGGATTCCGGTGCCAGCTATTGGGACGTTTCCAACAATGTGGTGTCCGGGTACGCCAACTCGTGGGTCTTTGTCCAATATGGGAATGGGGCAGCATCGTATAACAACCACGTGACCGACAACTATGTTGATGCCCGGGCCGGAGCCGGCAGCGGCAACTACGGAGTGGGGACTGGCAATACGCAGAGCGGCAATCAAACAGGGTTGACGGATTCACGATGGCCGGCCGCTGCCCAAACGGTAATGGGTCAAGCTGGCCTCGAGTTGGCGTATCAGGGCCTCAACCCGGCATCACCGCAAACCAACCTCGCCCTGGCCAGGCCGGCAACCGACACCACCGGGACGCCGACCGGTAAGGGCAACGACGGGGTTGCGGGTACCGTCTTCAGCACCACGGCGGTCAGTGGGACAGCGCACTGGCAGGTCGACATGGGTTCCCTGCATGCGCTCTCTCACCTGCAGATCCTGGAGCGAACCGACGGCAACGTGCCCGACGAGCTTGCCAACCTTCAGGTGCTGGTCTCCAACAGCCCTAGTCTGACAACCGGAACCACGACGGCGCCAGCGTGCACGACCGGGAGCCTGGACCTTCCAGCGATGTCACTGTGGGACTGCGCGCTCCCGGCCGGGCCATGGCGATATGTCACGATCGAAAAGACCGACGGGCAGGCCCTGGCGTTTTCGGAGGCGCACGTCTTCGGCACCGCCGCCACCGTGACCACCGTCGATGATACCGCCCCCGGGATCAGCTACACCGGAACCTGGACGGCAGAGAACTCGTCCCCTCACAGTCGAACCAATTACAACGTGACACAGCAGATCACTGCGACCAACGGTGACTCGGTCAGCTACACGTTCTACGGAACCGGGATCAACGTGATCTCCGCACTGGACACCAACCGCGGGCGGATGAGCGTCGCGATCGACGGAGTCAGCAGCCAGACCGTGAGCTGCGCATCAACAACGTTGATCTACCAGCAGACCTGTGCCGGCGTCTCCGGCCTGGCCGCGGGCACACACACCATCACGGTCACGAAAGTCGACGGAAGCTATATGAGCCTCGACGCGTTCCAGGTGATCGCCCCATACAACATCGCACAAACCGCGTCAACGACCGCTTCGAGCGTCTACGGTTCCGCCTACCCGGCTAGCAACGCGATCGATGGGATATCGCGGCTGTGGGGCACGGGGGAGTGGGCATCGGCCGGGGTCCAGAATCCGTGGCTCACCCTCACCTGGGCCTCCGCGGTCCCTGTCACCCAGGTCACCTTCTTTGACCGTCCGAACACAACGGACAACGCCAACGGCGGCACGCTGACCTTCAGCAACGGCGATACCGTCCCCGTAACCGGGATCCCCACCGACGGCACCCCTCGCACGGTGACCTTCCCAGAAGAGAACACCACCTCAATCAAATTCCAGGTTGCAGGCGGAGCAGGCACGAACGTCGGCCTCTCCGAAATGGCCGTGGCCGACACCAGGCGCCCGGATCTGGCATTGACCGCGACAGCCACCGCATCCTCAGCCTTTGCGAGTACCTATTCACCTGTTGCCGCAGTTGACGGCATCACGGGGATCAGTGACGTGGGAGAGTGGGCGTCCAACGGCGAACTCAACCCATGGTTGAAACTCGTCTGGTCCAGCAGCCAAACCATAAACCACGTCACCATCTACGACCGCCCAAACACGACCGACAATGCCAACGGGGGCACCCTGACCTTCAGCGATGGGCACACCGTCCCGGTGTCCGCGATCCCGACCAACGGAACCCCGGTGACGGTCAGCTTCCCCGCCGAAACTACGACCTCCCTGACATTCCAGGTCTCAGGCGGCGCCGGCTACAACGTCGGACTCTCCGAACTGGAGGCATCCAACTACTAGCTGAGAACCCGGTGGGGCCCTCTGCGGGCCCCCCGGACCATCGATAAGGACAAATTGACGTGACCACATGATCCCAGTGGATCACTGGAAGATGACCCGAGATCTCGCCATCTCGGGTCTTTATTCACACGGAAGATCACTCGGCGGTCTGGATGAGCTGGTATAGGTCGTCGGGTCGTTCGGTCCAGTCCGCCGCGCGTCCACCGATTGAGAGAAGTCTTGGCACGCCCGCCCGGGCATGCGCGGCCGATTGCCAGCGGCCGATCGCCACGAGGTCCCCTGATCCATCATCCCGAAAGGACTCGAGGGAGAGCAGGCCGTCGGTTCCGCGCATGCCATCTTCCACGCGTTTCATGAACGCGGCAAAGTCATCGAGGTGCTCCGGGCGGGGGTGGTGGAAGGCGAGTGTTACGAACATGATGACCTCATTCTGTGGATGCCGAGACCCGATTTTCCCGGATGGTGGCGTCAATATCGAGATGGTTCAACTGGTTCACAGCCGGTCCGCCAGCAGGGCGAGCAGCGGAGCCGCGTCGGAGAGCGCCTTGCGCTCTGAACGTGTCAACTCCTGCAGCGCGCGAGTGAGGCTGTCCACGACAACCCCCTCGCGTGCGCGGAGTGCCGACCGACCGGGGCTCGATATTGTCACGACGACCTTGCGACCGTCACGGGGGTCGCGGGATCGGCTGACGAGGTCGCGCGCCTCGAGGTTGGCGAGATGAGCGGCCACGGCTTGAGAGGTTACGCGTTCATTGCGTGCAAGGGTCGTGGGTGAACTCGGACCCTCGCGCAAAAGATGAGTCAAGATGGCGCCTTCGGTGAAGGAGATGCCGTCCCGCTCGGCGCCGGAGTCCCAGATCTGGCGGAGGCGACGAGCGACCCGCCCGACGGCAAGACGCAGGTCCTGGGCGGGCGAATCGGATTCCGGGTGCGTGATCGTCTCCTCCTCGGTCGGTCTAATTTACGTAAGATACCTTACATAAATCCGGTTGACGATTCGAGTCTGTTTCGCTGTAGACTCCCGTTCCGCACGACGGCATCGCACCGCTCGATGAAACCTGCGAAAGGTGTCGCGTCGTGTTCACTCGCACTGAGAGGGTCTCGCAATGCCGAACAGTACCGAAGTGTCCGACTTCTTTGCCCAGCGTCTTCGTTTCGCCCCGGAGTTCATGAGTGCCGACCCCAACGGGGCCGTGCCGGTCGTTCGTGCCGAACTCGCCCAGGCATTGCCGAAGCGAAAGGCGATGTTTGAAGCGGCCGGCGTCGGGCCCCTCACGCTTCGTAGCCTGACCGACACGGTTCTCGACGATAACTATGTCCTCGCCGAGACGACCTGGGCCGGTCCGATCGCGGGTGGCGGAGAGTTCGAGACCGCGGCAACTTACATTCTCCGGCGCACGCCAGAGGGGCTTGAGATCGTCTTCTACCTCAACCATGTCGATGTGCGCGCGGGGCTCAGCGCCCTGTCCCACAAGGTGACTCGGGAGGATGGCTGAGCTCCAGAGCACGCTCTGGCAGTACGCGATCGATATTGCGGACAGAAAGTGACCGCATTGCTGCTTACTGTGGAGTAATGACCAGCGACACGACGATCCATCCCTTCCGAATCGAGATACCGCAGGCTCAACTCGACGACCTGCACAACCGGTTGGCGGCAACGCGCTGGCCGGACGAGCTGCCGGGCGTCGGCTGGACTTTCGGTGTGCCGGTGAGCTACGCACAAGCTCGAGCCGAGTACTGGCGAAGCCGGTACGACTGGCGGAAGGCGGAGGCGCGCCTCAACGAGTTCCCGCAGTTCACAACCCAGATCGACGGACAGAACATCCACTTCCTCCATGTGTGCTCGGCCGAACCGGGTGCCATGCCGCTGATGCTGACGCACGGTTGGCCGGGCACGTTCGCGGAGTTCGAGAAGACCATCGGACCACTGACCGATCCGGTCGCCCACGGCGGAGACCCGGCCGACGCGTTCCACCTGGTCATTCCCTCCCTTCCCGGGTTCGGATTCTCCGGACCGACAACCGAGCAGGGTTGGGACCTCGAGCGGATCGCCCGCGCCTGGGTCGAACTCATGTCACGTCTCGGCTACGAACGATACGGTGTCCACGGCACCGACAGCGGCTCGGTCATCTCTCCGGCTCTGGGAAGAATCGCGCCGGAGAATGTCCTCGGCGTGCACGTGAATGGTGCGCTCGGTTTCCCGACCGGCGATCCGGCCGAGTTCGAGGGTCTCAGTCCGTCAGAGCTCGGTCGTCTCGCCCAGTATCAGGACCTGGACCGCGCCGGCTACGCGATGATCCAATCGACACGACCGCAGACCCTCGCATTCGGGCTGCATGACTCGCCCTCGGGGCAACTCGCATGGATCGTCGAGAAGTTCAAGGAGTGGACAGATCCGGCGCACGATCTGCCGGAGGATGCGGTCGACATCGAGCAGCTGCTCACCACTGTCAGCATCTACTGGTTCACTCGGACCGCGGCCTCGTCCGCGCGCCTCTACAAGGAGGGGCAGAACGCATGGGGAGCCACCCTCCCGTATGCGCCGCTCCCGCACGGTGTCGCCGTGTTCCCCGGCGATGGGGGAGTGCGGCGCATCGCCGAGCGCGGCCACAACGTGGTGCACTGGTCCGAATTCGACCGCGGCGGCCACTTCCCAGCCATGGAAGCACCAGACCTCCTTGTGCCGGACATTCGAGACTTCTTTCGAACCCTGCGGCAAGGCCGCTAGCTCTCCGGTGTGGGTGCAGCGGAGTCGCGCGTCCTCGGGAAGTCGGGGCACGATCGCAGTCTCGATCCGATTCCCTGCCGCGCGGAAAATCCGCCGCCGCTGTCGAAATGCCCCTTCCGCGTTCGTTGCAGTGGTGAGAGAAAGGAACTCACTATGAAACTCACGATCAGCCTGCAGGTCACCCTGGACGGAGTCGCCCAGGCGAATGGCGGGAACAACGAGGAGATGGACCCCGGATTCACGCGCGGCGGCTGGGCGCTCTCGTTCGACGACAAGGATGCTACCCAGTACATCCTCGATACCTGGCGCCGTCCGGATGCCTTCATGCTCGGCCGCAGGACGTTCGGCCTGTTCGAAACGTTCTGGGGGGCCAGGAGCGACGACGGTTGGTTCGGTGAGGCGATCAGCTCCAAGCCGAAGTACGTGGTCTCGAACACGCTGACCGATCCGGCCTGGGAGCACACCACCGTGATCGCGGGTGACATCGCCGCCGAGATTCGCGAACTCAAGGCCAAGCAGGATGGCGAGCTCCTGCTCGTCGGCAGTGCTGCGCTCGCCCGCTGGCTCCTGGAGAACGAGCTGGTCGATGAGCTGAACCTCGTCCAGTTCCCGGTGATCGTCGGGGAAGGCAGGCGCTTCTTCCCGCAGGACGGCCTGGATTTCGGGCTGGAGCTGAAGGATTCGACGGTGTTCGGCACCGGGATCGTCGCACTCACCTACAGCGTGGGCGGCCGCCCCGTCTACGCGGAGTGAGAGGATCGACGACATGCAGTACTTGGTCAACGTCATCGACGGGCGCAGCGAGTCAGGAACCGACGAAGAGGCTGCCGCGATCGACGTGTTCAACGAGAAGCTGGTGGCCGGCGGGAACTGGGTGTTCGCGGCCGGCCTGGCCGACCCGACCGCATCGACCGTCATCGACGGCCGCGGCGACGAGCCGGTATTCACTGACGGCCCGTTCGTGGAAGCGAAGGAGTGGGCAGCGGGTTTCTGGATCATCGAGGCCCCCGACCTGGACGTCGCCCTGGAGCTGATGGCAGAGGGCTCGCGAGCCTGCAACCGCCGCCTCGAGATTCGCCCGGTTCTTCCGCCGCCCGAGTGAGCGACGTCCGCGACGCACTGATCCGTGCCCACCGTGAGGAGTGGGCGCGGGTCGTCGCGACGCTCGCCAAGCGGTTCGGCAACCTCGACACCGCAGAGGACGCAGCCGCGGAAGCCTTCGCGACCGCAGCAGAGCGGTGGCCGGAGGACGGCATCCCGCCGGCACCGGGCGCGTGGCTGACGACGACGGCGACGCGGAAGGCGATCGACAGGATCAGGCGCGAGAGCACGCGCGACGCCAGACACAGGGAGGCGATGCTCGTGTACGACACGGAGCAGGAGCCCCTCGGCGTGATCGACGACGATCGACTGCGGCTGATCTTCATCTGCTGCCATCCGGCGCTCGCGATGGAGGCGCGGATCGCCTTGACGCTCCGCATGGTCGGCGGCCTGACCGTACCGGAGATCGCCAACGCGTTCTTCGTGCAGGACACGACGATGGGCGCCCGCATCACACGCGCGAAATCGAAGATCACGGCGAGCGGCATCCCCTACCGCATGCCCGCCGCTGTCGATCTGCCCGCCCGGGTGTCGGGGGTGCTGGCCGTGCTGTTCCTGATCTTCAACGAGGGCTACCTGGCGTCGGGCGCCGATACTGAGCCGGTGCGCGAGGAGCTTACGGCGGAGGCGATCCGCCTCACCCGGATGCTGCGCGGGCTGCTGCCGGCGAACGGCGAGATCACCGGGATGCTGGGGCTGATGCTGCTGACCGAGGCGCGTCGTAGGGCGCGCGTCTCACCGTCGGGTGAGCTGGTCCCGCTGGCCGAGCAGGACAGGGCCTTGTGGGATGCCGCGCTCATCACCGAGGGGCACGACCTGGTCCGGGAGCGGCTGGCTTCCGGTATCGCGCCTGGGCGATATCAGCTGTTGGCCGCGATCAACGCGGTGCACACCGACGGCACCGCGACCGACTGGACGCAGGTCGTCGCACTCTACGATCAGCTGGCGCGGCTCGACCCTTCTCCGATCGTGCAGCTCAACCGGGCCATCGCGGTCGGCGAATGCGACGGCCCCGACCTGGGACTCGCGCTGGTCGACCGGCTCGCGGACGAGCTCAACGGGTACCACCCCTTCCACGCTGCCCGGGCGCTGTTGCTCGGACGTCTTGGCCGGGGCACCGAAGCGCGGGAAGCATACGGTGCCGCGAGCGCGCTCGCGGAGAACTCCGCCGAGATCGCGTATTTCGAGCGGCGTCGGCTGGAGCTCCGCTCTTAGGCCGATAGCGGGCAGCGAGACGCGCTGGACCGCATCCCGTCAGTGAACACGCCCGCCCGCCAATCGCATCCATCGCAATCGGGCGTGACCCTATGATTGTGGAACGATGGACGAGGGAGATGAGACGCCGCCGACCATCGCGCGTCATGGGCGCCTGAAGTCGGGCGGCGCCGTCGCGACAGTGTTCAAAGTTCTCGCGGCGACGCTGGCGGTCGTGCTGGTGAGTGGAGCATCCGTCGCCACCATCGCACTCTGGGACGTCAGTCGCAGCGTGAAACCGTCGGTTCACCTGGTCAGCGAGACGACCGCGGGTCCCATCCCGCAGATCGGCGCCATCGACGGCGGGGTCAACCTGCTTCTCGTCGGCAGCGACAGCCGCCAGGGCCAGGATGCGGTGTTCGGAACGGGGGCGGATGCGGAAGGCGTGCTCAACGACGTCACGATGCTGCTACACATCTCGCAGGACCACAAGAACGCGACCGTCGTGAGCTTCCCCCGGGACATGTTCGTGCGCATCCCCTCCTGCCCTGACCCGAAGGGCGGCAGTTTCTCTGCGATGTCGTCGCAGAAGATCAACACGACCCTCACCTATGGCGGTCTGCCGTGCACGGTGGAGACGGTGGCACAGCTGACCGGCCTGGACATCCAGTTCGCCGCCCTCATCCAGTTCTCGGGCGTCATCGCCATGTCGAACGCGGTGGGAGGCGTGCCCGTCTGCGTCGCCGACAAGATCGAGGACCGCCACACCAACACGTTCCTCGATCCCGGAATGCACACGCTCAGCGGGATGGCGGCACTCCAGTTCCTGCGCACCCGGTACGGCGTCGGCGACGGCTCCGACCTCGGGCGCATCAGCAACCAGCAGGTGTTCCTCTCGTCGCTCGTGCGCACCATCAAAAGCGCAGACACTCTCGCCAACCCGGTCAGGCTGTATGCGCTCGCGAAGGCCGCGGTGAGCAACATGCAGCTCTCCGACAGCCTCAACAATCTCGACCGGATGGTGCAGATCGGGCTGGCGCTGAAAGACATCGACCTCGACAAGGTGGTGTTCATCCAGTACCCGACAGGCGTTTCGGATGGTGGCGTCAAGCCGATCCCGGAGGCGGCGGATGCGCTGGTCGCCGCCCTCAAGGCGGACCGGCCGGTCGTGCTGTCGGGTGGAACCGGACCGGGTGACATCGGCTCCGTCGTGCAGACTCCGACGCCTGGCGCGTCTGCGCCGCCTGTCGCCTCCGCGACGCCGAACCCGTCTGCGACAGACGGCGCGACGGTTCTTCCGGATGCGGCCACCGGCCAGACCGCGGCACAGATGACCTGCTCCAAGGGGCGTACGCTCAACAACCAGTGAAGCCGTTTCACGGAAAGGACGAAGCGATGACGGATGCACGAACCGGCAGCCCGACCCCACCCGGCTGGCTTCCCGACCCCACAGGGGTCGCGAGGCTCCGCTGGTGGAACGGCCACGACTGGACCGACCACTACGCGCCGCTCCCGCAGGCGGGGCCGGGTGTCCCGCTTCCCGGAGAGCGGCCCAGGCTGCCCGAAACGACGCCGGTCTACAACGTGTACATCTGGCTCGTCATCGCGGTGCCGTTCCTGTCCATCCCGCTGCTGTTCCTCTTCTCTCCGAGCGTCTTCGAGTTCAATCCGCTCGGAACGAGTGCCGACCTTGCGCGGGCGACGACCGCGATCCTCGTCGTCTCGCTCGCCGTCGGAGCGCTCAGCTGGGTGCTCTGGGCGGTGACTGTGCTGTTCTCCTGGCTCGACTACCGGGAACTGAAACGGTCGGGCGTCGAGCGGCCGTTCCACTGGGCGTGGTCGTTTCTCTCTGCGCTCGTCTACGTCATCGGACGCACCGTCATCGTGCACAAGGTCGCCCGGCCGCGTGGCCTCACGCCGATCTGGTGGCTCATCGGCGTCACCGTCGTCTCGCTGATCATCGCGATCGTGTGGAGCATCAACCTGACCTCGTCGATCCTGCAGTACTACTACGACAGCGGGTACAGCGGGGCGCTCGGGATCTGAGGTCTGGGGGCTCTGGCGGGCACGGGCCACGCGGCGGCCGCCTGAAAGAACGCTGTCCGGTGTTGGGCGCGGCGTCCGTTATGATTGCTGTCGTGCGTCCGCGAGCCGGTCGCGCTGGAGACGTCGCATAGTTCGGCCTAGTGCACCACCCTGCTAAGGTGGAGAACCCTTTACAGGGTTCCGTGGGTTCAAATCCCACCGTCTCCGCCATAAGATGCTGGTCGGAAGCTATTTTTGTTGACTGCGATCAATGCTTTTACGCTCTGTTTGACCACAATTGAGGCGTATTGGGAAATAGTCCCACCGTCGCAGGGCCGGACAGGCCTATTCTGGCAATGTCTAAGTGCATCGGGGCCACCCTTCTGGCTTTACCCTGCGTATCGCTTCTCTGAGCACTTCCCTTTGCCACGTAACTCCATCAGCTTGGTCCTTCGTGGTGCCCTGGATTGCGTTTCGCCCTTGTCTCTCCGTTCCGCCCAGCTGGCCCGTGCAATGGCAACAACAGTCAAGCTCACCGGCCCTCTGGCTCGCGGCTAAAGGCGCATCGGCCGTGACGGTGCTGCTAGCACAGCTGACGCTCACACGCGCCGACCCGACGGTCGGGCCGGTCTAAGTTCGGCTGGTCAGCTCGCTCAGCTCTTGTGTGACCAGGTCGTTCCATAAGTTCAGGAAGCGTTCGGCGGTCGGGCGCGTCTTTGGCCGGCCAGGCTGAGGCGGTGCCGATTGTGCACCCTTCCCGAAGGATACCGCGACGCCTCAGCCGGCTGCTGTCCGGCGTCGTCGGCCAAGCCCTGAGGTAGGAGCGGATCTTGCGTGGACCATGCGTTCTAAGTGGGCGCCTAGAGAACCCGGGGCAGGCGGAACGACTCGAACACCGAGCTCTCGAAGCGGGTGACGGCGCCGATCCGATCACCGCTGAGGGTGAGGACAAAGAGTCCGCTACCGCGCCGCGCCCCGTCCGGCGTTTCGAGGTACACCCCGAAGGCTGGCTGCCCGTTGGCACGAGTGGGCACGAGGACGTAGCGGTGGTCCGCTGAGAGGAAAAGTGACCAGAAGCGGTGGATCGCTTGGCGTCCAAGGTATTCGAGGGGCAACGGCGGCATCGTAATGAACGCGGTGTCGGTCAACAGAGCGACGAGCTCCTCTACGTCCGAATTGCCGTACGCATGAAGGAACTTTGCAAGCAGAGCCCGTTCCTCGGGCGAATGAACTGGAGGTGCAGGTGTCAGCCCGACGCCGCGATCCGTTCGGTGCCGCTCCAGGGCGCCCCTTGCGCGCGTTAAGGCACTGTTGACGGAGCCGCCGGTCGTGTCGAGCATTTCGGCGACCGCGCTGGCCGGGAACCCGAGCACGTCGCGCAGAAGCAGGACGGCCAGTTGGCGCGGCGGAAGGAGCTGGAGCGCAGTTATGAACGCCAGCGAGACCGACTCCAGGATTTCGAAGCGGGCTTCCGGACCGAGCGTCGAAGCGGGCAATTCCTGTAGGAAGTGTTCGGGGAGCGGCTCAAGCCAGACCACATCTCCCAGCCGACTCGGAGCGGGAGGCTGCACGCCGTCAACGTCCCAATCCTTCGGGGCACGTCGACGGCTGGCTCGCCGCATATTGAGACAGCGGTTCGTCGCAATTCGATACAGCCAGGTGCGCAGTGACGAACGCTCCTGGAAGCCGTCCAAGCCGCGCCACGCGGCAAGGAAGGTCTCCTGTACGGCGTCCTCCGCGTCCTGTAACGAGCCGAGCATTCGATAGCAGTGCACTTCCAATTCGCGCCGGTACGGTTCGACCAGCTGCCCGAATGCTTGGCCGTCGCCTGCACGCGCACGGTCCAAAAGTGGCTGCATCTCACGGGTCATTACAAGTCCTCTCTCCAGATAGACACCCGCCAGCACCAGAACTGGGCGCTTCTTGGGCGCCTAGTCCGGCCGCGTTGGACGTCACATCGGTCTCCGCATTCCTTGGCCCGAGGGTGCCGAGTCAAGAGTCTGTGACCACGCTGAGTAGTGAACTCGCGAACGTATCGATGCCGTCGATGACGTTGTCAAAGCGCGGAGAGTGGAGCAGGTCGAAGGAGTGAAGCGTTCCGGGCAGGCTCAGATAGACGACCGGACTCGACGACGTGGCGGCGAGCTGATCGGCGAAGGCCCTCGCGAATCGAAGCGGCACAAGCGTGTCCTCGGCGCCGTGAACAATCATGAATGGTGGCGCGTCGCGCCGGATGTGATCGTGCGGCGAGGACGGCGCCGCATCGTTCGTTCCGAGGGCACCGTAGTAGCCGTAAAGGCAAACGGCGCCAGTGACCGTGGTTTCGGCGCGTTCGAATCCGGGTTGGTAAATGGGGTCGTTGATGGTGAGTGCCGCTATCGCCGCTAGGTGGGCGCCGGCAGAGCTTCCTGCAACGATGAGGGTGCCGGGATCCGGGTGGAAGCTCTCGGCCGCCGCAGATCGCACCCACGCGATTACTTGCTTAGCGTCGATCAGGGCGTTCGGGAAGCGACCGGCCGCGCCCAGGCGGTAGTTCGCGCTGATGCACAGCCAGCCTTGCGAGGCGAAGCTGTGCAGCAGAGGTAGGGCTTCGCGGCTCTTCGCGCCGACCTGATAGTGGCCGCCATGAAAGTGGATCAGAATCGGACGCGGACCGGCGTTCTGGTCGCGGCTGAGGTAAAGGTCGAGCTGGTTGTGTCGGCCGTGCGGACCGTACCGAATGTTGCGGACGCGCCGCACGCGCCTCGGCCGCCACGGGAGAGGCAGCAGCACCTCGCGAATGCGGCGCAACGCATGCAGCAGCCGTGAGTGTCGGCTGGGCGGTTCCACCGCCGGGCTGAACGCACCGTTCAGCGCATCCTCTACAGCGCGGCCGGACCGCAGCCCACGACGCGTCACCTCGATCAACCCGGCTGCCGTGAGCACAGCGAGAGCGGCGACGGCTGCGCCGCCCACAGACGCCAGTTGGTCACCGGCGACTGCCAGCGAAGTGCCGATCAGGAGCCACGCCCAGCCGATCACCGGGGCCTCGTTGAACAGATGGGTCAGAAAGAACACGAAACGGGCGACCCCGGCCGGCCTTCGCGGAGGCCACAACACCGCCGCGGTGAACAGTGCCACCGGAAGCACCGTTTCCAGATACCCAAGCGCCATTTCCTCTCCTATCTTTCGATCACAGCCAGCCCGCGTCGCGGGCCTTGCTCAGTGCTTCGCTGCGGTTCCGGGAGTCGGTCTTGCCTATGGCGGACGAGAGGTAGTTGCGGACAGTGCTCGTCGACAGACGTAGCGTGCGGGCGATGTCGGCGATAGTCGTCCCGTCGGCAGAGCAGGCGAGCACCTGCAGCTCCCGCTCGTTCAGTGGGTTCGGGCTGGCACTGAGCGCCTGTGCCGCCAGCACCGGATCAACCACGACTTCGCCGGCCACCGCTCGCCGAATTGAGGCAGCCAACTCCTCGACCGGATCGTCTTTGACCAGGAAGCCTCGTGCGCCGGCTGCAAGAGCACGCCGCAGATAGCCAGGCCGGGCAAAGGTGGTTACGACGACGACGATGCAGTCGGGGTGCATAACTGCGAGTTCCGGCAAGATGTCTAGCCCGCTTCGGCCGGGTAGCTCGATGTCGAGAAGGACCACATCAGGCCGCAGGCGCCCCACCATTGTCGCCACTTCGTCGCCGCGGGCGATTGTCGCGACAACCTGCAGGTCGTCCTCGAGGTCGAGCAGTGTCGCGAGTGCCGATCGCATCATGCCCTGGTCTTCGGCGATCAGCACCCTCGTTGCAGTGGGCCGATCAGGCATCAGTGCGCTCGGGATGACACTAGGGCCGGAAGAGAGGCGGCAACCCGGAACCCGGCATCCGTCGGCGTCGCGGCGAAGTCGCCGCCGAGCGCCTGGACCCGTTCACGCAGGCCGATCAATCCGTTCCCGAGCGTCACCGAGTCGAGCCCCCGTGCACTGGTTCCATCATCCGACACCTCGATCCGCACGGCGCCCCGATCGCTCGTGATGGAGATCACACACCGGTCGGCGTAAGCGTGACGGAGGACGTTCGTGGTGCTCTCGCGTACGATCCGGCCGAGCAACGAGTCGATGGACACGCTCAACCCCGGCGGAGGCTGTGACATGCTCAGCCGGACGCCGGCCACCGACAGCGCCGATTTTGCGTTGGCGAGCTCCTCGGCGCAACGGAGCGCGCGGTATCCGGTGACGGCTTCTCGGACCTCGTTCAGCGCCTGGCGGCCGATCGTCTCGATGTCTCGGGCGTGCGCAGCGGCGGCGCGCTCGTCCCTCCCCAGCAGCCGCCGGACTGCTTCGGCCTGGACCACGATCAGGGATAGGGTATGGCCGAGCACGTCGTGGAGGTCACGGGAGAATCGCAGGCGTTCGTCCGCCACCGCGGACGCCGCCAATCGCTCGCGCGTCTGGGTGAGGTCAGCGATCACCCGGACCAGGTAGTGAATCACAAAGATGCCGGTCCCTGCCATGAAGGTCGCGACCCCGAGGAACACACCAGCGTCCAGCGATCCCTCTCCTGCGCCGGCCGCGAACGCTCCAGAGACCGCCAACGCAGTGATGAGACTGAGCGCCCAATGTTGCCGAATCGCCACTGCAGCCGCGATGGCCAGAATCGGGAAGATAGACTCGCGGTCGGCCTCGAAGAACACAAGATAGAACGTGCAAAGTGCAAGCAGCGCGCCGTAGACCATCTCCGACCCCCACCAGCGGCGCGAACGCGGGGGCCGGAACGGAAGCCAGACGGTAACGGCGAACACGACTCCGATCCCGATCAGGACGCCGGCCCGGTCCGGTTCCCGACCCGCGATTGCATCGATCAGCGGAGCGATCAGAAGTACGGGCGCCCAGATCAGGGCGAGCCACGGCCCTGCATGCCCGGCAATCCACTCCATCGCGGGCTCCGCCTCGGAGTGCACGCACGTATCGCTGTCGAGAAGTCTCATGCCATCCCTCCGTCACGCCATACCGGCTGGGAACTCAAACTACTCGCCACCGGGCGTCGCAAAGCGGGTCAATCCGAAGATCAGCGTCACCCCGACGACGATGTGCATCGTGATCAACGTCACCGCACTGCTCGCACCGACCCCGAGAGAGAGCGGGCCCAACACGGACAGCACCAAGATGCTCCAGCCGAGGATGATCCATATCGAACGAGCCCTCGGAGTCATCCGCTCCAGTATCGCGAGGAGGGCCCACCCGGCTCCGCCGGCGATGAAAGGCACGATGAGGATGGATGCGAGGCCCACGGCCTGCGTCGAAGTTCCGAAGTGGACGTCAAGCTTGACGCGTGCGCCGGAAACGGCGACAACCCATATGGCGGCGGCCGCGATGGATGCCGCCGCGAGGGTACCGGCGCGCCGAAGCCGACGGGACCTGCGGAAGCGCTCCCGCTCGCGAGAGGTTGGGATAAGAGTTTCAGTCATAAGTAGCCTGCTTCCTTCGCTCCTCACGCTACGCAGTGGAAACGACCGGCAGAGGAAGAGATCCCGGGAATCGAAGTACGAAAGTCCTATGCAGGGAAGCTGCCGTGGTGTGACCCGGTTCGTTACAGCTGTCAGTCCTCACGGGCTCGTCGGAGGATTTTTGGGCGGACGGTCTCGTTACGATCTGAAGGCCACCTCGAATATTTCGGAAAGAGGCGAGTCGAGCCGGGACTCGACCTTTACCTTCTCACGCACCGATGCATTGTTCGCCTCAAGATGACGTAGGTCGGCCTCCGTCTCCCAGAAGGAGACAACGAGGGCCTTACCATTGTCGTGATCGACGAGGTAGAAGAAGTCTCTGAACCCAGGGAGTGCGGACGCTGTGGCAACTTGTTCCGCGGCCAGCTTGGCCAGGGCGTCGAGCTTCTCAGCGGGTTGGTGAACGGTTTGAACGCGTGCAAACATTGGGTCTCCGAATGATTGTTAGGTTGAGACATTAGTGTCTCATGTTGAAACGCGGCGGTCTACAGGCGATATAGTCTGGGCACAACCAATTGTGGGATCGGAGACATGAGCAAGAGCGACGGCGCACGCCTCCGAACCACAGCTGCAATCATCGACAGTGCTGCGACCGTCCTCGCTGAGCGTGGCGAGGCTGCGAGCATGGATGAAATCGCGGCTACGGCCGGGATCGGCCGCGCAACGCTTTACCGCTATTTCACAAATCGCGAGGAGTTGCTCAGGGCAATGGCTGCGGCGAGCGTTCAGGAGCTCGCGGCACGGATCGAGGAATCCAAGCTCGACTCGGTCCCGATCGAGGAGGGTTTCGGTCGCCTTGCACGTGCTCTCCTTGCAACTGGCAAAAAGTTTGTCGCGCTCAGTGAAGACAGCGTCATGTACAGCGCCACCTATCCCGACTTCGACGCCAGGGTAACCGAGCCGATGCGTGCTCTCTTCCGCCGAGGGATCGCTGAAGGCTCTTTGAGGAGCGACCTCCCCTTCGACGTGCAGATCGACCTGTTCTCTGGACTCATCAAAGCAGCGCTGGGCGCAACGGCGAGCGGTCGTCGAGGCGTCGAGGAGACCGCCGCAGCAGTCACCTCCGTCTTCCTCCACGGTGCCCGCGCAGCCTAACGAGAGTCGGACTGCTCCGGTGGGTGCCTCGCCAGCGCGGCAGGTCTGGCGTGGCAGGCAATTCGGGCCTGGAGGCCGGATGGGCCATGACCGACTGGTCGATGTCTGCGCTAGGTCTCGACGTCGAATGACCGTGTGCTCACAGCAGCTCCGCGGTGCCGCGGACGTTCTCGTGGGCGCCGATCTCGTATCGAACGTACCCGAGGTTCTCTCCGATGCCTTTGGCCTCGATCAGGCTAACCCGCCTTTTGTCGCCGAGGTCACTGAAGAGGCGCTGGCCGACTCCGAGGACAACCGGGAAGACAATCAATCGCAGCTCGTCGGCCAAATCGTTTTCGATCAGCGTACGCGCGAGTTGGCCGCTGCCGTAAACGACAACGTCGCCCTCAATTTCTTGCTTCAGCTTGGAGACTTCTGCAAGGAGGGGGCCCCTCAGAATCGTCGAGTTGACCCATACCGGGTCGCCAAGGGTCGACGATACGACGTACTTAGGGAGACCGTTCAATAGGTTCGCGTATTCATCAGTCCTCGAATTCCAGCGTGACCCGAAGTATTCGTCAGTGTGCCGCCCCAACAGCAGGGCCTTGGCGTGCTGCGCCTCGGCAAACAGAACCTTGTACCACTCATCCCCGTCCCCGCCGATGTACTGCTGAAACCAGCCAGTGTGTTTGAAGCCTTCGTCTTGGTTGACTCCGTCGAGAGTGATGTTCTCACTGATAATGATCTTGCCCATTGTGCTTCTCCTGTCGTTACGGTTGGCCCTGCTTTCTATGTAGACACCGGAATGGCAAGGGAATGTGCGCTCCCGGCGCCTAATTGCCCTAGGCGGCGCGTAATCAGTTGATCGGGGCGGTCGCGAGGATCGATCCCAGGGGCTGTCTTCCGTGCCGCGCATCACTTTCGCGGCACACAATCGCCGGCGTTGGCGGCACAAACACTTGGGCATCGCCCTGTTCTCACTCAACGAAGTCAATATGCCAGCGGCGACACCTCTGGCAGCAAGGCGAACGGGTCCAGCGGGTCTACTACCGGGCCCCTCCGGAACGGTTCCGCGACTGACCTGCGGTGCATCCATCACTCAGATTGCGGAGTTATTGTGATGCCGAACGCGAGTCCCATTTTTCGATGTAAGACGAGCAGTAGAATTAAATACGCGACTTGTGCATATAATTACGGCGGGTCGACGTACGACCCTCGTCCCATCAAGATCACAGTCGCTCTCAAGAATGGACCCACCGTGTTTAAACGCCGTACAGCCGTGATCGTCGCGGCCACGCTTACCCTCGCTCTGGCAGGATGTGGCACCAATCTCCAGTCGCAAGGCTCCGGAACAGACAAGCCAATCGTCTACTGGGGCACCTGGGCAGCCAACACCCCACAGGCGAAGCTCTTCACCAGCATCATCAATGACTACGAGAAGAAGACCGGACAGCACATCGACGTCCAGTGGGTCGGCTCGGGGGCCACCGACAAGCTGAAGAACGCCATCGCAACCGGGACCGGACCCGACTTCTACGACACGTCGATCAACGGCGCGCCGGAGATGGCAGCCTCCAAGGCCCTCGGGGATGTCTCCACGATTTTCGACACCCAGATTCCGAACGAGAAGAAGACGATCAGGGAGGTGCTCCCCGCCAGCGTTCTCAAAGGCATCTCGAGCGACAAGGGGCCGCAGTTCGTGCCATACTCGATCTTCTCGATCGGGCTCTGGTATGACTCCGCGACCCAGCCTGACTTCGACACCACGCCGCCGGCGACGTTCGATGACTTCCTCGATGTGGCAAAGAACGTGAAGAGCTCAACCGGCAAACAGCCGATCGCTCTCGATGGCGGAATCTCGCCGTACAACGGCTACTGGTTCTATCAGTTGCTGTTGTCCACCGCAGGCCCCGGAGAGCTGGAGAAGATGGCTACCAGCCCCGCGGCGTGGGACGATCCCGCCGTACGGGACGCCGCGGAGGCGGTCGGCCGGCTCGTCAAGACGAACCTGTTCGAGAAGGACTACATGGCGACGAAGTTCCCGGCCGGTCAGAACGGATGGGCCGCGGGCGACCAGACCTTCATCGCGAACGGCACCTGGCTCGCAAGCGAGACTCAGCCGGTTCGCAGTGCGACCCAGAAGCCGAAAGTCATCGTGATGCCGCCCGTGCACGCGGGTGCGACCGTCACTCCGATGCTCGGCGCTCTCGGATGGGCTGTGAACCCGGACTCCAAGGTGCAGAAGCAGGTCGGGCAGTTCATCGCATTCGCGCTGCAGAAGAAATACAACGACCGCATCGCGACGGACACTCAGAACATCCCGTCGCGCAGTGACTCGCCGGCACCGAAGGAGCTCCTGGAGATCCAGAAGAGCCTGGACGGCGCATCGAAGGTCGCGCTCGACTTCGATGGCACCGGCTGGCTGGCTCCGCAGTGGTTCAACAATGTGTTCGTCCCGCTCGATGATCAGATGATCGGGGGCAAGCTCACGGCCGACCAGTTCCTCGCGCAGGGCAAGCAGAAGACCGCAGCACTGCTAGGCAAGTGAGCTGTTAGTTGACTATCTTCACTCCGTTGCCCCAGGCCGAAATGCCGGCCAGGGTTGCTGATCACGGGAACGGCGGCGCGCTCGATCGGGCGCGCCGCCGGGTCTACCTTCCGATGCTGCTCCCCGCGCTCATCCTGTATGTCGTGCTCTACGTCGCCCCGGCGATCGCGGGGATGCTCATCAGCTTCACGACCTGGTCCGGACTTGGGGCCGAGGCGACCTGGGTCGGTTTCCAGAACTACGTCGACCTGTTCAGGGACCCGGTGTTCCTCGCGGCCCTCGGCAACACCTTGGCGCTGACCTTGATCGTCGGGGTCGCACTGTTCATCATCGTTTCGGCTTCGATGATCGTCCTGCGCAGCACCAAGGGGCGCGCGTTTATCCGCTCCGCCGTGTTCGTTCCCGCGATCATCTCGCCGATCGCCATTGGCGTGTCCGTGTCGTTCATGTTCAACCCGAAGGGTCTGGTGAACGGTGCGCTGGGGGCGGTCGGGATGGGGGCCCTCCAGCGCCCGTGGCTCGGGCCGGACTACATCCTGTCGATCATCGTCCTCGGCGTGATCTGGAGTGCTGCAGGCTTCTACGCCGTGCTCCTGATGTCGGCCGTCGACAGCATCCCCGAGAGCCTGTTCGAAGCGGCCAGGTTAGAGGGGGCTTCGCTGTTCCAGCAGTTCCGCCACATCACACTTCCTCTCACCCGCGACATGTTCTCGACGGCTGCAGTTCTTTGGGTCATCGCGGGTATCAAGACGTTCGAGATCATCCTGGCCGTCACCGGCCAAGCCGGCATTCCGCCGATTCAGGCACGAACACTTGCGATCGAGCAGTATCTGCGAGTGACCACCGGGGAAAGTGGCGGCATCCCCCAGCTGGGGAGCGCCACAGCGATCGGTGTCGTCATGACGGCGATCACGGTGATCTTGATCATTCTGTCGCGGCGTATCGCGCGACGAACCAATCTGGAGCTCTAATGGGTCGCAATCGCACGGACGTTGCCCCGCCGCTGTTGTCGGCATTCGAGTACTTCGTCAGCTTCGCGATCAAGGCATCGCTATGGCTGTGGGTGCTGTTCAACGTCGCCATGGTCGTGTGGATCTTCTTCAACTCGGTCAAGACCCCGCGCGACATTTTCGCGAACCCGGGGCTGCCTGCGAGCTGGCAGTGGAGCAACTACTGGACCGCATTAGCCACGTCGGGGCTGGGTATCGCCGCGGTGAATACGGTTGTGATCGTCGCGATCTCCGTGACGGCCATCATGGGGTTGAGCTTGCCGGCGGCCTACGCATTGGCACGCCTCGGTGGCAAGTCCAAGGGTCCGATCGCGACGCTGTTCGCCAGCGGCATGAGCGTACCGATCCAGGCGCTCACCGTGCCCCTCGTGCTGATCAGCGCCGGGCTTTCGCGGTTCATGGTTGAGTGGGTGTTCGGCACATGGGATCCACGGATCACGGTGGTGCTGTTCTACGTGGTATTCGGTCTCCCTTTCACCGTCTTCGTGCTCGTCGGATACTTTCGTTCACTTCCGGCTGAACTCGAGGAAGCGGCCGCCCTCGACGGAGCCGGCCCGTTCAGGACATTTCGCAGCGTCATGCTCCCACTCGCTCGATCCGGCATCACCACGATGGTCGTACTCAACGTGCTCGGGCTGTGGAACGAGACCGTCATCGTGCTCCTGCTCATCCCGAACCAACAAATGCAGACCCTCAATGTGGCACTCCTGAACTTCTACTCGGCGATGCAATACACCTCCGACTGGGGTGGCCTCTTCGCCGGAATCGTCATCGTGATCATGCCGATGATCCTGCTGTACTTCTTCGTCGGTCGACGCGTGATCAGCGGAATGACTGAAGGATTGGGCAAGTAACCGGTGCGAGCCTCACAGGCGAGGCTGCCGGCGTCCGATAGCGTCGAATCGTGATCCGCTGGGTGAATGGCCCTTTCGGCGGGCGGCAAGACGACCACGTTCGCGCACTGGTCGACGCGCGCCCTGATCTTTCCGGTATTCGACACCGAATGGATCGGGGCGATGCTCGAAGCGCCGCTTCGTGGGAAGCTGCCGGTTGACGATTTCCAAGACTGGCCGTCATGGCGAGAGCTTGTGATCGCTGCGCTGCTCTCAGTCGAAAGGCGATTGGCGGGACGATTGTCGCGCCCCAGACAGTGCTCGTTGAGAACTACTGCGACGAGATCATCCACGTCTCGCGCTAGGGGGAGTCGAGGTCGAAGCCGTCACCCTTGTTGCACGTCACGCCGAGCTCGTAGAGCGCATTCGAGCGGACGCGGTTGAGGAAGCGGCGGTCGCCTGGCGAATCAAGCAGCTGGCCGACTTTGAGAGCGCCGAGTGGATCGCACACCGGACCAGGCTCGTTTCGACGCTGGATCGTACGCCTGAGCAGGTCGCCGAAAGCATTCTGCAGACTAGCTCTGTAACAGCCAGGACGAGATCTCCCACGGGTTGAGTTCGACCTCCAGTCCGCTCATCGCATCGATGGCTGCTCCGGGATTGCCGAGAAGATCAATGGGCGACGCGGAGCGGAACGGCCCGGTGACACGCGCACATGCTGGACTCGGGCTGAGGGCGACCAGGCGCAGCTCGACACCCCCGCTGACTCGCCTCAGGCTGCTCACGTGAACGTCACGTCCACTCACCTCGAACCCGGGTCTGAACCTTCTTGCGGCTGAACCAACCGCGGAGCCTCTGGAGATCAGGACGTCAGAGCGGAACAAGCTCGCACGCTCAACCGCACCGGCAGCACGCCACCCGGCTCGTGAGGGAAGAATCGCGGCGCGGACCGCAACGGTCGAGCCGATTTCCTGTGCACCCGGAATAGGAACCTCGGCGTACGCGGGTTCCTCTCGCAGGGGGTGGACGTTCACGCTGATCGAGCCGACGGCGCGAAGAAGAGTAATCGCGAGTTCAGACTCCCGCGAGCCGGCGGAATCCACGACCTCGTACTCGCTGGCATGCTCGAGCAGCACCGTCACCGGCCCGGCACTCACGAATGAATCGGCCGGATATGTCGGGAGCGGGTACTCGCCCCAGCCGCCCTCGCTTTCACGACCTCGAGCGGTGACGGCGAACTGCCCTTCAGATTCGGAACCCGGGACGTGCTCACCCAGAGGCACGTGCAGCCTGACACGGTGACTGCGAGAGGGATTTACGAATTCGACGTTCAGTCTCACGAAGTCTTCGTGGCTGCGCAGCTCGACGACCATGTCGACGACCACATCGACCAGGTCGATTCCGCGCCGATCGGCATTGCAGTCCAGGTCGGTCGGCCAACGGTAGGTGCGGCGAATCCTCAGCCGGCCTCGCAACGGCCCGCTCTCCAAGACCTCGACCTCCACAGAGACGGGTTCGTCGATGAGGCGATCGTACATCGGGGGGCCGTAATTGTAGCTGTCGCCGCGGTCTCCGCCGTCGACAATTCGACCGACGCCGGATAGGACAGTCCCGTCCGATCCGGTGATCGTCAGACACCCGTGGGTGTCGACTATTGCGCTCACGTCAGCGTTGGAGATCCCGGCCGAACCTGCAACAACGCCATCCAAGACGGTGTCGACATCAGAAGTGACCGCGGCCGGATCGAGAGACACCGGAACGATGGACGATCCAGCGATGGGCAGCTCGATGAGCACTCTCTGGCGTGGTCCGGCAAGCGTGAGCACACGCCACCGACCTGGGTGCGCTTCTGCTGCTTGGTGGAGTTCGGCGCGAAAACCAAGCAGGTCAAAAAGACCGGGGCGCGCGATCGAGGAAAGGCGGAACGTGAGGGTGCCGGGTTCGATGGTGTACGACTCGATCTCGAACCCGAACAGCTCGGTGCGGTGGATACGGTTCGCCACGCGATGCAGGTCTGAAGCCGAGAACGACTCGTCTGCCAGTACCGCATTGGTCTCATCGAGGAGCTGCGTCCGCAGCCCCGTCCCGTTCGCGCTCGCAGATATGCCCCCGAGGTGGGCGGACGACTCCACCTCCACCTCGGCCAACGCGACACGAGCGAACGGAAGGGCGTTGAAGGCGACGAACATGCTCTGCGGCACTGATGTCGCCATCTCAGCGATCACTCCATCGCGCACCGCGCGGGCGATCTGCCCGGCTTCGGCCAGGCGGGCAGCCACCTGCGTCACCGTTTCATCTGTGCCCGACCCGACGACCGAGTCATGTGCGGAGGACTCGATCACCTTGCGCCACGCGGCGTCCAAGAATGGCGAGAAATCGCGTTCCGAGTGCGACGCGGCCAGACGTTCGGCATCGAACAGCAGACGTTCGGATGCACTCATCGCGACCTTCAGATCGCGGCGAATCGAGAGCACGCCCGGGAGAATGTTGCCTCGCACGTGACTTCGAAGTTCTCCCTCGACCACCATGAGTGTCTCGGGGGATGGCATCATGTCGACGTATTCGTCAAGCGTCGCGATACGAGCCGGAAATTCGGGCTGATCTACATGCTGCACCCACTCGAGCAGGGCAGGGTTCGGTGCCATGTGATCGGTCCCGAACATGCCGAGCACGGGATCCGTCGCCCAGCGGTCCGCGGTATTGGATGCGTATTCGGCCACCGCCTCCCGAACCCGCTCCGGGAGGAGGAACAGGTCCAGTGCGTTGCTGTACGTGTCAAAGAGATACTCCGCACGCACGCTCGAACCGTCGGGCGCCCGCCAAAGGAAGGCATGTTCTTTCACGCGGCCGGGCACACCTCGCCAGAGCGCCGTGTGAAGCCTGCCGGTCTTGGCGAGGATCTGAGGCATCTGGGCGATGTGGCCGAACATGTCAGGGAGGTAGCCGACCTTCATCGCGCCGCCGAGCCCTTCGGCGATGGACACGCCCAGCTGGAGATTGCGAACGATCGTCTCCCCCGAGCAGAGGAACTCGTCGAGCAGGATGTACCAGGGGCCGATCGCAAGCTGACCCGCCGAGACGAGCGCACGAACACGCTCCGCGTTCTCCGGGCGAATCGCCAAGTAGTCATCGATGGCCGCTGCTTGACCGTCCAGAGTGAATCGAAACGCCGGCTCGCGCTCTGCGAGTTCGAGAACTTCGTCGAGCACCTCGACCAGCCGGAAACGGAAGACCTGGAAGGGTTCGTACCATTCACGATCCCAATGGGTGTGGGGTACGAATACGATTCCGGCTGCAGATGGTCCACTCATGAAATGGACATTACCCGATTCGGCAAATAAAATACCAACTGTCGAAACTAATCGACGGATCGTGTTTTCAGATGGCCGCGGTGGTGAGTAACTCGGCCGACGGTGCCGGGAAGGCCGACCCCTCGGTGACGGCGGCCGCGAGACGACCTTGCACGACATCCAACGCCAGTCGAACCGCACCGAGGACCACCGACCTGTCCGCCAGGGTCGACAGGCGAATCTCTGGATGGGTGATCGTCCGTTTCCGCACGTGGCGCTCCAGTGGTTCGAGAAAGCTCGCTCCGGCCGCGCTTACGCCACCGCCGATGACCACCACTTCCGGGTCGAGCGCGAGCACGTACGCCGCGACTCCGGTCGCAATCGCGTCGCTGAATCGGTCCACCGCGTCGGCTGCGGGGGCGGCGCCTGCCGCCGCGGACTGGAAGATCTCGGTGCGGCTCAGCTCCCGGCCGTCCACGACGACGCCGGAAAGATGCTCTTGGGAGTGTAGCCAGCCCAGTTCCGGAAGCGCGCCGAGTTCGCCGGCTCCGCCCGCGAATCCGCGGAAGAGGTGACCGGCCGTCATGATGCTGGCGCCGGTCCTGTTTCCCACCAGCACGTAGACGATGCTCGAGGCCTCCTTGGCTACCCCCAGCCAGTGTTCGGCGAGAACGGCGAGATTCACGTCGTTCTCCACGACCACATGGCACCCGAGCGTATCCCTCAGGGTGGAGGCGAGGTCGAGCCCCTGCCAATCGACCATCTCCAGATCGTGATAGATCACACCGTTCTGAACCACGCCAGGGGTCCCCACCGCCGCAATCCAGACGTCGTCGAGACTCATGCCGGCCCCGGCAAGTGCCGCGTGGACGAGATCCACGGCCACCTTCAAGCGCTCGTCGGCGCCGAGGGATTCGGCGACCTCGGTGCGGGTCACGAAGAGGCCCCGCCCGGCGAGGTCGCTGACCTGGACCTCGACCTTGTGTGGTCCGATGTCCATCCCGAGGACGCAACCGACCTCTGCGCGAAATCGAAAGCCCCGAGCCGGCCGGCCCGCTCCGATTCTCGGTTCGGGCTCGATGGCCGCGGCCCAGCCGAGTGGCACCAGGTCGTCGATGATCGCGTCCACGGCGGTGCGCGACAGCCCGGTCGAGTCCGCGAGCTGGGTGATGGTCTGAGGGCCATCCATCATGCGCTCCAGCAGGGCGAGCAGGTTCATGCGGCGCAGAAGCGAGCGATCTCCTGCGACCGCGTGCTGGGACGACGCCCGTTCCGGGTTGGTTTTTGGCATTCTCGGCACCGCTGCTACACTCCTGGTTTATCGTAACAAAGTTGCGTAATTAGTTATTGCTAGTGCAACAGTAGATCAGGATGGGGCCGCATGGGCGCGGACTCGGCACGACACCCTGACGACTCTTCCGGAAGGAGACGGTCATGAATCCCATGTCCGCACCTGAGTACCGCATCGCGCCTGAGGAGGCGAACGTCCCCTGGACGCTCGACCCCTCGACAGACAGGTTCGAGTTCGAGCGCAGCGCGGATCAGAGCGCTCTCGAGCGAGTCGGTCGCGAGAGCGCCCTCTATGTGAGCCGTGCGGCAGCCGCCGATTCGAGGGTGACGACCCGCATCATCGAGCAGTCGGCTCTCCACGAGAGTGGGATTTTCCTGCGCAATGACTACACCGCAGGTGACCGCGCTGGGTGTGTCACACTCGGCGTGACCGCGGCCAATCGACTCGTCATGACGTGGGATCCCGCCGGTGCGGAGACGTACGCGGTGTCGTCCGCCGAGCCGATCAGCGTGCCGCTCTCACTGCGCCTGACGCGGAACGGCATCGCAGTGACGAGCTCGTTCTCGGTCGATGGCATGACGTGGACGAAGCTGCACACTGCACTGGTCCCGGGCAGTGCGGAGCGGCAGGACGCCGGGTTCTTCGCCGCGACCACCGAAGCAGCAAAGGTCGAACGGGTGAGTTTCGAAAGCTTCACGGTGGATGCGACGGAGACCGATCGCCACTCGTCGCCCTACCTGGCGATCGGGATGGATTTCCCGGACCCGGCGGTCATCGAAGCCGACGGTACTTTTTACGCGTATTCGACCAATCTGGTGCCGGCGTGGATGACGGACTCCTCATCGTGGGACAGCGACAACTCGGACCGTATCCTCGCCAATGTCGGCCTGGCGACGGCCGACGATCCCTACGGCACGTGGACCTATCAGGGCGACGCGCTCCCCGTGCTGCCGCCGTGGACCGAGAAGGGGAGGGTGTGGGCACCCGACGTCGATCGCCTCGACGACGGTTCGTACATCATGTACTACACGACCCTCAATGCTGCCGCGCTGGCCGCCACTCAGGAGTACCACGAGTGCATCGGCGCTGCGACGGCATCGAGTCCGAGGGGCCCATTCGTGCCGGTCGGGGAGTGGCCGCTCATCGCACGATCGGATTCGTGGGCCCTTGACCCCTCGGCGTTCGTCGACACTGACGGCACGCGATATCTGCTCTACACGCAGCGCATCGGTGATGACATCACGCAGCGACTGCAGAAGGTCGCCGCCGACGGCATCACGTTCCTTGGCGAGTCGACGCCGCTGTTGCACCAGTCATGGACCGACGGCTCGTTCGAGGCGCCCCACATCACGAAGCACGCCGACAAGTACTACCTCTTCTATTCGACGGGGGATTTCTCCACATATGCGACGCGGTATGCCGTGGCGGATGCGGTAGCCGGACCATACACGAGGGTGGAGACCCCCCTCTTGGCGCCGAGCCCCGGACTCCTCGGCCCTGGGGCGATGGTGACACTGCGCCCTCCGGCCGCATCTGATACCGACGCTCAGACGATCGCGTTCCATATCAGGCTGATGGCGCCAACCGTGCAGCGCGGCATGGCGATCGCCGAAATGGTGTGGGACGACGGAACACCCCGGGTAGACCTCAGTAGGCCACTGTCGACGATGGCGGCAACCACCAAGGAACCCTAAGGTTCCGTGCAGCTCGAAAGGACATCCATGACCATACCGCTGCCCACCAACGGCACCGTGCTCTTCACGGGCGACAGCATCACCGACTGCCATCGTCTCGAGACGGACGTGCCTCGGCTTGGCGATGGCTATGTTCGAGACATCGCGGCCGAGCTGTCTGTCAGGCTGCCCGGCATTCGGGTGCTCAACACAGGGATCTCGGGCAACCGGGTGCCCGACCTTGAGCAGCGATGGGATGCCGATTGCCTCGCGCTGAGACCGGACGTGCTCACGATCCTGATCGGCATCAACGACACCTGGCGGCGCTACGACAGCGATGACCCGACGAGCGTCGACGTGTTCGAGGCGGGCTATCGCCGGTTGCTGACCCGCGTGCGGGACGAACTCGGATGCACTGTAGCGCTGATGGAGCCGTTCCTCACCCCTATTTCGAAGGACCAGGATCGCTGGCGAGAGGACCTCGACCCGAAGATCGATGCCGTGCGACGGCTCGCCCAGCAGTTCGAGACGGTCCTGCTGCCCACCGACCGCGTGATGAACGAGGCCGCCGAACGGCTTGGCGCGGCGGCGGTCGCTTACGACGGGGTGCATCCGACCCCCCTCGGCCACCGGGCGCTCGCTGACACTTGGCTTACCCAGGTATCAGCTGTCGAGCCCGCATGACACGCACACCTCGATCTCCCGGGCGGTCATCGTCGGCGCGGTGCGGTGCGGTTGGTCTTGCCCTGACGAATTGCTTAGTCGACCACCGTCAAGGTTGACGCGGGCTGTCGCTCGGCTTTGTCGGTTCGGTCCGCACGACGAGGATCTGGTCCCTTGATTGCGGATCACCCAAGGCCCACAGCCGGAAGGTTCCCCCCAAACCTTCCGGCTGTGGCTACCTCCGCATTGGCCCCGCAGACCTAGGAGACCTATCGGAACCTAATCGTGATGGTGGTAGGAACCGACGGACAAGGCCCAGCCTTTAGAACTACCAGCCGCATTCCACAGCTCGCTGCGCTGAGCACAGGTCGGGATGGGCCGCGCGATGTTTTCCGGAGGCGTCGCACGAGACGAAATGCTCAGCGACAAGTTCGACTGTGCCCACGAGTTGCCCGGATCGTAGGGCGACCCAGAGATCCCGTTTCTGATGCGTCCACGCCACAGCCGACAGATCGTCCGCCCGTTCGGAGCCGTCCAGTGCGGAGTCAGAACTGGTCATTTTCACGGCGCCCATCTGTCACCCGGTTCCTGTGGTCTTGCCACGGCTTCGACGCTATGCCGAGAACCTCGCGTGCGCGAGGGATTGACTTCACGAAAGCATGGGCATGACTCGCTTCGTTGCGGCGCTTTCCTGGAGCACGTGAAGTCCACGCGGGCTGTTGGAGCTCTGGCTGAGTTGTTCCAGCCAATCGCGGTCGATCGGGGTGGCGACTCTGTCCTCGTACCGGAACACGAGCGGGATCGCAGGGTCGATCCAGACGGAGCAGCGTCGTTGGCTGTCTGCGCCGCACTCATTCCACGTCAGGAAGAACCCTTCCCGCCGTCGCAGTTTCAACCCGATCGCGATCTGTAGGTGGGACAGGGTGCGATCGTCGACTGCGATTTCGTGTCCGTTTCCGTAGACGAGCGTTCCCATCGTTGCCTTTCCACTACCCAACGGTCTAAACGCGATGGCGTCCAGTGAGAAGTCGCACCAGGAAGACGATTACCGCGATGACCAACAGCACGATTCCGATCCAGAGGAGAAAGTTCAGCGACTGCACCAGCCCGCCGGTCAGCAGCAGAATGATCGCGATGATCGCGATGACGATGACAAGGATGTTCATGATTGTTCCTTTCCAGGAGAGCGGCACCTGATCCTTCGACTTCATCACCCTTGTGGGTGTGGCGTCACACCCCTTGGGGTGGAATCGTTGAGGTGTGATGACATCGAGCAGGGCAGGCGGTTCGCCGATCAAGGTCGCTCTTGTCGACGACTACGACGTGGTGCTGCTCGGCCTGGCCCACATGTTCGATCAGTACCCGGAGCGCGTCGAAGTCGTCGAGATCGACGCAGAGGAACCGCTTCGCGACGTCGTCGACATCGTGATGTATGACTCGTTCGCCCAGCCCGAAACCGATCAGGAAGAAGTTGCGTCGCTGATTCGGAATCCCCGTTCGAGGCGTGTTGTGGTCTACACGTGGAACTTCCATCCCTCTCTTGTCGAGAGCGCCAAGAAGCACGGCGTGCACGGCTACCTGTCGAAGACGTTACCCGCGCGTGAGCTCGTCGCGGCTCTCGAGGCGATCCACAGCGGCGAACTCGTGGTCAGCGATCCGCCCAGACGGGCGAGCAGCGCGCCCGGGCTCGACTGGCCCGGACGTCTCGAGGGCATCACGGATCGCGAGTCGGAGATCCTGGCATTGATCGCTCAAGGCAAGAGCAACGCCGACATTGCCGCTCTTACCTACTTGAGCCCGAACACGGTGAAGTCCTACATCCGCAGCATTTACCGCAAAATCGATGTGGAGAGTCGCACCCAGGCAGTGCTGTGGGGCGTTGGCCACGGGTTCACTCCCGATCAGCGGCGTATGGAAGATTGGCGTTGATTCTCAGGGCGTTTTCGATGCTCGCCAGGCGCGGGTCGCGAAGTCCGACCATGTCGGTCTTCCACAGCGCGTCGGGGTAGATCACGTAACCCGTCATCCAGTCTTCGTAGCTCGACAACCGCGCGATCTGGAAGCCGGGTTCCGGGATTCGCAGCGACGGGCGAAGCACGTTGAGCGACACGGCAGAGGTGAACCCGTGTCTGCTGTAATAGTCCGGGTCACCTTCCAGCAGGACGGCAGCAGCCCCCCTTTCGTCGGCTGCCGTCAACGCTTCCTCGAGCAGCCGCGTACCGATTCCTTGACGCTGACGTTCGGGCACGACAGAAAGCGGTGTGAGGGTCAGCGCGTCGACGAGCCTCGGCCGGGCGTCGATCCATGCGGTGCTCAGCTGGACATGTCCGACGATCCCGTCATCGTCTGCCACAAGACTGATCTGCGTCGCACCGGATTCATTGAGGGCACGGATCATGTGGACGACAGGCCCATCGGGTTCCTCGCCGAAGGCCCGGGCGACGATCGCCTCGATCGGTGGCTCGTCCTCCGCATGGGCGGCACGGATCTCCATGCCGCAAACCCTAATAGCTGACCGGGGCGGGGGCTAGCACGATCGTGGGCGGCTGAGATACCGAGGTCCATGGTCACGCCTTTCGCCAGTCGTCGCTTGTCAGGTGCGAGCCGGCTTGCGGTCCCATCTGCAGCACCCCGCCGTCGACGGTCCAGGACGCGCCGGTGACGTAGGACGCGGCAGGCGAGGCGAGGAAGGCGATGACGGCCGCGACTTCGCGCGCGTCCCCCGGGCGACCGAGCGGAATGCCGGGGCGGTGCACCTGGCGCGGGTCCTCATCCGTAGCGTTGTTCATCGGGGTCGAGATCTCGCCGGGGGCGACCGCGTTGCAGGTGATGCCGTATTCGCCGAGCTCGAGGGCGAGTGTCTTGATGAGTCCCCCCAGGCCGTGTTTGGCGGCGTCGTAGGCGGATGACCCGACTCGCGGCTGGTGCTCGTGCACGCTGGTGACGGCGATGATCCGGCCGCCGCGGCCGGCGTCGACCATGCGGCGTGCGATGCGCTGGATGCACACGAACGGGCCATCGAGGTCGGCGGCGACGGTGTTGCGCCAGGTGTCCCAATTCGTGTCGAAGAAGGCCGGTCCGCCGTTGACGCCGGCGTTGTTGACGAACACGTCGCAGCTACCGAGCGCGTCGGCCATGCCGTCCACCACATCACCGCAGGCGGGCGCGTCGGTCGTGTCCAGCCGGGCGACCACTGCGCGTCTGCCTGCCTCACGAACGAGGCGGGCGGTCTCTTCGGCGCCCTGTTCATCCGAATGCCAGGTGATGCCGACGTCGAGCCCGGCCTCAGCCAGCGCGACGGCCGTTGCGCGCCCGATGCCGGAGTCGGAACCGGTGACGATTGCGGTGCGGGGAGCGAAGTCTTCTTCAGTCATGCCGCCGAGTGTCCGCTCGAACGAGTCTCGCGGCAAGGGGTTGCGTGTGGGCTCAAGGCGCGTAGGTATGGGGGATGAGCGTTTCAGCGGTCCTATTCGACGTCGACGGCACAGTCGTCGACTCCAACTTTCTGCATGTCGACGCCTGGCAGCGGGCGTTCGCCGACCTGGGGGAACAGGTGGATGGGTGGCGCATCCATCGCGCGATCGGCCAGGACTCGTCGCGACTGCTGCACTCGCTCGTGGGTGAACGAGACGACGACTGGGTCGCGCGGGCCAAGGAACTCCACTCGACCTACTACCGTGAGCTCGCGCCGCGGTTGCGAGCGTTCGACCACGCGGCCGATTTGCTGCGGGTGCTGAGCGATCGCGGTGCGCGTGTGGTGCTGGCCACGTCCGCTCCGGATGATGAACTCGAGATTCTGTTGCGGGTTCTGGATGCAGGCGATGCCGTCTATGCGACCACGTCTGCCACGGATGTCGACGAGGCCAAACCCGACCCGGGCATCCTGAAGGTCGCGCTGGATCGCGCGGGGGCGGGGCCGGCCGACGCCGTCATGATCGGCGATTCGACCTGGGACATCGAAGCGGCGGCCCGGGCGCACGTGCGCTCGATCGGGGTGCTGTCCGGTGGAACCGGCGCGGCCGAACTGCTCGAATGCGGCGCGAGCCAGGTGGTCGAGGATCCGGCCGCACTGCTCGGGCAGGTCGACGAGTTGTTCTGAATCGGCGTCGGCGTACACTTCCCGCCATGACAGCGGGAAAGCTCCTCCTCATCCGTCACGGCGAAAGCACGGCGAACGTCGCTGCTACGGCGGCCGAGCTCGCAGGCGAGGAGACGATCGCCGTCGGTTCGAGGGATGCGGATGTTCCTCTCTCCGCGCTCGGCGATCAGCAGGCGGCCGCGCTTGCGCTTCGGTTGGAGGCTGAATTCGACGACAAACGTGCGACCCCCGCACTGGTCTGGGCTTCGCCGTACTTGCGCGCGATCCGCACGGCGCAGCTCGCGCTCGGCAGCATCCCCTTCGTCATCGACGAGCGGTTGCGCGACCGCGAGCTCGGCATCATCGACGCCCTGACCGCCCGCGGAGTCGAAGCTCGGCTGCCCGATGAAGCTGCGCGTCGCCGGTGGCTCGGAAAGTTCTACTATCGTCCGCCGGGGGGTGAGGCCTGGACAGATGTCGCATTTCGCCTGCGATCGTTCGTGCGTGACCTGGACAGCGCGGATGACCGGCCGGTTGTGCTTTTCACGCACGACGCCGTGGTGAGTCTGTTCCTCTATGTACTACTGGGTTGGACGGAGCAACAGCTCGACGAGTTCTTGCTGACCAGCGTTGTCGGCAACGCTTCGGTGACGACGCTTGTTCGTGACGATGCAAGGTGGCGTGTCGAGGCATTCTCCGATGACTCTCATCTGGCTCGTGCCGGACTTCCGGCGACCGCGCACCCAGGGGCGGCGCGTGTCACCGAGTAGGCAGGTCACCGAGGTCGACGCGATGCTGCTGCGAGAGTGGCCGCTTCCCGCGCCCGGCGGCTCCAAGCGATCGCGAGGCGAGGTGGTCGTTGTCGGCGGCGCGGCGCGGTCGCCGGGCGCTGCGATACTCGCCGGTCGGGCCTCTCTTCGTGTCGGCGCCGGCCGCCTCACCCTAGCTCTTGGTGCCTCGTCGGCGGCCGCCGCAGCCGTCGCGTTTCCCGAATCCGGCGTGGTAGCGCTCGGCGAGACGGTGTCGGGCGCCATTCGTGGCAAGTCGATTGTGACCGTGCATGACGACCTGGACGCGGCGAACGCAGTGCTCGTGGGTCCGGGCCTCGACGATATCGCGGAGACGGTTCGGATGCTGCGGACCCTTCGCCCGTACGTCGGCGGTGCGACGACTGTGGTGCTCGACGCTTACGCGCTCGCTGCTCTCGCCAAGTGGCGTGGGCGCTTCAACGTCGCCAGGCTCATCCTGACCCCCAACCCCGCGGAGGCAGAAGTCCTTCTCGGCCGCTCGCCCGGTGGACTCGACGAGGCCGTGGCGGCGATCGCCGACCGCTACCGGGCGGTCGTGTCATGTCAGGGGTGGGTGGCCGACCCCACGGGAAGGCTTCTCCGGATCCGCACGGGTGGTCCGGGCCTCGGGACGTCGGGGAGTGGAGATGCTCTGGCGGGGGCGATCACCGGTCTCGCGGCCCGCGGTTGCGAACCACTGCAGGCGACAGCGTGGGGAACTTACCTGCACATGGCTGCCGGCGAGTCACTCTCGCACGAGGTCGCGACGCTCGGCTTCCTCGCCAGCGAGATCGTCGACCGGCTCCCACACGAACTCGCGAGTATCGAAATGGACCTGTAACAAGCGGCGGTTCGCCGTCGCTCGCCGAAGAGTTCGGACCCACTGGTCAGGCGATCGCTGCTTCTTCGGGAAGGAGGTGAAGTCCGCGGGCGCTGTTGGAGCTCTGGGTGAGCTGTTCCAACCAGTTTCGGTTGACCGGTGCGCTCGCGGTGCCGTCGTAGCGGAACACGAGGGGGATCCCGGGGTCGATCCAGATGGCGCAGCGTCTCTCGGTGTCCGTGTCGGTTTCGTTCCAGCTGAAGAAGAATCCTTCCTGGCGCCGGAGTTTCAATCCCATCGCGATCTGCAGGTGGGAGAGAGTGCGGTCGTCGAGGGTGATTTCTTGGCCGGTTCCGTAGGTCAGCGTGCCCATGAGTCGTTCTCCTCTGTCATCCTGAGGTTTCGTCGCCGTCAGCCTTTTCAGCTGTCGTGGAGTCGCCCATCGCGCGGCGCAGGGAGGCGTTTTCGACCTCGAGGTCGAGAACTTTGCCGATTCCGGCGAGGTTGACGCCGTCGTCCTGGAGGTCAGCGACGCGACGCATCCGCTCGATGTCGTCGGCGCTGTACCGCCGGGTACCTCCCTCGGTTCGCGCGGGCCGCAGAAGTCCTTTGCGCTCGTAGAGGCGCAGCGTCGCGGGCGGCAGGCCAAGCAACTCGGCGGCCACCGCCATGCTGTAGAGCGGAAGATCGTCGGGCGTCTTTTCCATGCTTCAAGTTTGCAGCGCCCCAGCGTGATGTCAAGAAGAAGGTGCAGAAAATATGAATCAACCGATCCAGTTTATCTGCAAAGAGATCGCGCGGTATCAGTGCCGGCTACGACACGGCGTGCTCAGCGGATGGCCGCCCGAGCCGATCTGTCAACCGGTAGACGGCGCGGGCGAGACGGTGTTAGGAAGGGGTATGAAGCGGATCTACTACGCGGGTGCGTCAATTCTTACCGGGGAACGAATTGCCGAGTCGGTTCTCCGGTACGCGGAGGCGCTCGCAAAGGCAGGATCAGCCGACGAGATCGCAGTCCCGTCGATTGCCGAGGATGGGAAGCGCGAAGAGGCGATGCTTCTGGTCGGACCCGCCAGCCAGCTTCTTGCCGAGGATGAGCCTTCCCGCTCCGATCTCGAGGATCCTTCGTTCGTGGCCGAGCTGGACAGGAAGACCAGTGCATTGGGCGTTTCGCAGGCCCAGCCGGTTGAGTCGGAAAGCGATCAGATCGACTACGACATGCTCTGACTTCTCGGAGGCGGCGGCACCGCGTTTTCCACGAGCTGCACCCTCACGAAGCTGGTCAGCGTTCTCCAGCCGGCACGTCCGGCTCGAGTGAGCCCGGGCCCAGCGGTTGCGGATACGCGCGCACCGGTACCCCTGAATTGCGCTCGGGGGAATCCCTATTCTTCGCGGGCGTCGGCGCGAACACTGTGCCCCAACCTCATATCCGCACACCGAGGAAGGGCGTTCACCATGACGGACATCAATCAGCCGACAGGCTTCACCGAGCCAGGGGGCTTCAATCAGACGACACCGATGACGACCGGCACCGGCACCGACACCGACACGTCGGAGGGGATCGCCGGCGTCGCTCGCGAGCAGGCCGCACACGTGGCGGAGGCCGCGCAGGAGTCGGGCCAGCACGTCGTCGACACGGCCAAAGACGAGGCGGCGAACGTCGCCCGCGAGGCGAAGTACCAGCTGACCGACCTCTACGAGCAGGCGCAGGATGAGGTGAAAGACCAGGCGGCGGTCCAGCAGGAGCGCGTCGCGGCACGCCTGCGCGACGTCAGCGACCAATTCAGCCAGATGGCCCGCAATTCGTCGACCGGTGGTATGGCGACGGACCTCGTGCACGAGGCGGCCGCGAGGACCGGCGAGATCGCATCCTGGCTCGACCAGCGCGACCCGGGGGCGCTTTTGGATGAAGTGCGTTCGTTCGCTCGCCGCCGCCCGGGTACGTTCATCGCCGTCGCAGCGTTGGCCGGCGTGCTGGCAGGGCGACTCACGCGCTCGGTCGCGAGCGGCGCATCCGAATCGTCGACCGAGACGGACAGGCAGGACAGGAAGCAGACACGGCCGCCGATCAAACGTCCACCGCGGGCGCACATCGTACCGGCGATGGATGAGTACCCCGCGTCCGGCGCGAGCGAATCACCACGCGCCACCGGAACCTCGGACATCGCCGGGACGGAGTGGCCGTGAGCGACATCCCGACTCCATCGGAGCAGAAAGCGGAGACCACCTCGCTCGGCGATCTCCTGACCGAGGTCTCGCGGGACATCTCGACGCTGATGCGGCAGGAGGTCGAACTCGCGAAGGCCGAAATCCGGGAGAGCGCTGTCCGTGCCGGAAAGGGCGCGGGCCTGATGGGCGGCGCCGGGTATGCGGCGCTCATGGCTGTCTTCTTCTTGTCGGTCGCCCTGTGGTGGGCGCTCGGCTACCTGATCGGCAACGCCTGGTCGGCGGTGATCGTTGCGGTGATCTGGGCGATCATCGCGCTGGCCCTGTACTTCGCCGGTCGCAGCAGCATCAAGTCGATCCGGGGCGCCCCGCAGACCGTGGACACCATCAAAGAGATCCCAGACACTCTGAAACGAAATGAGGAGAACCGATGACGAACAACCCAGATGCGATTCGCGCGGACATCGAAGAAACTCGCCGCGAACTCGGCAGCGATGTCGACGCACTGGCCGACAAGGTCAGCCCGTCGAAGATGGCGCAGCGCCAGACCCGAAAGCTGCGTTCCGCGCTCGGCTCGGTCAAGGACACTGTGATGGGTGCGACGGACGATGCGAAAGACGCGGCGGCTTCGGCCGGCGACAGCATCGCGGACGCCGGGCACACGGCGGTGGCCAAGGCACAGGGCAACCCGCTGGCGGTCGGATTGATCGCGTTCGGGGTGGGTTGGCTCGCCGCCTCGCTCATCCCTGCCTCCGAGAAGGAGAAGGAGCTGGCATCCACGGTCAAAGAAGCCGCCCAGCCGTTGGTGCAGGACGTCGCGGCTGTCGCGAAGGATGTGGCTGAGAACCTGCGCGAGCCGGCCCAGGATGCGGTGGATGCGGTCAAGGACACGGCGACGGATGCGGTCCATTCCGTCAGGGCGGAAGCCTCGATGGCCGTCGACGACGTCAAGGACCAGGCCGCCGAAGCGAAGCACGTCGTGCAAGAGGGCAACGGCTAGGGCACGCTCATGCCGGACGGGTTCCGGATGACCGGGGAGAGTGCGGAGCTCCCGGCTCACGCCGTTTTCCCGCGGCTGTCAACCCGTTCATCCGAGCCCGATGTCGGCCTACAGTTCCGAGCACCGACCAACTAGGAGGAACATCGTGGCGACAACGCAGGCGAAGACGACGAAGAAGGCACCGCTGCAGTCCAAGAGCACGACCGTGGGCAACCGGCCGACCCGGCGCGAGAACGCCGAACACGGGTTCATCGCGTCGGCCGAGCTCGCACGCAACCTCCAGCAGGTCCACGTCGACCTGATCGAGCTGCACCTCCAGGGCAAGCAGGCCCACTGGAATGTGGTCGGCAAGAACTTCCGCGACCTGCACCTGCAGCTTGATGAGATCGTCGAGTCTGCGCGTGAGTTCAGCGACGAGATCGCAGAACGGCTTCGCGCCCTTCACGCGACGGCCGACGGTCGTAGCGAAACAGTGGCGCACACGACGAGCCTGCGCCCCTTCCCGAACGGCGAAGTGGATACGGCGGAGACGGTCGACCTGATCACGGAACGGATCGAGGCCGCCGTAGCGACCATCCGAGACGTCCACGACCAGGTCGACGAGGAAGACCCGACGTCCGCGGACCTGTTGCACCAGATCATCGCCACGCTGGAGCAGTACGCGTGGATGGTGAGCGCAGAGAACCGCAAACCGGCCACGAAGTGAGTGCGGCGGCCGAGCGCTACCGTGAAGCGGCGGTCGCCTGCGCGGGGCAGGCGGCACCGCTTCTCGACGTGCTCCGGACCGAGGATGCGGTCTTCGCGCCCCTTCCCGGCTCGCGGGTGGGAGCGACCGCCGAACGTCACCGCATCCTCTCGTGCGCGGCCGCGATCGACATCACTGCGGCCCGCGTGCTCGAGCCGCATCTCGATGCGCTCGCGATCCTCGCGGAGGCCGGGCAGGAGCAGACCGGCAGCGGACACACCTGGGGTGTCTTCGCCGCCGAGGCCCGGGACGTCGCCCTGAACGCTCGACAGGTTGGTTCGTCCTGGGTCCTCGAGGGCGTCAAGCCCTGGTGCTCGCTCGGCGCACGGTTGACGGATGCGCTGGTCACCGCACGCGACGGGGCGGGTGAGCGCAGGCTGTTCCGCGTCGATCTCACCCAGGACTCGGTCGCCGCCGAGCCCACCAGCTGGGCGTCGCGTGGACTGGCCGACGTGGAGAGCGGTCCTCTGCGGTTCGATGCTGCGGAGGCGGTCCCGGTTGGCGAGCCGGGCTGGTATCTGTCACGCCCGGGCTTCCGCTGGGGTGCCATCGGGGTCGCGGCTGCCTGGTGGGGCGGATGCGTCCCTCTCTTTCAGGCGCTTCTCGCGCGTGCGCGCACCGAGTCCGCCAACCCACTGCTCGTCGCGCGGGTCGGCGGCCTGTTCCGGCTGCTCGACGCTGCCGGTCTGCTTCTCGAACGGGCCGCCGAGTCGATCGACGCCTGGACTCCGGCCGGTCGTGTCGACGCCGATCAGGCCGCCGTTCTCGCACATTCCGTTCGGGGCGCGGCTGCCGACGCCGCGGTCGAAACGTTGTCGACGGCGCACGACCTGCTCGGTCCGGCAGTGTTCGGGTTCGACGAGTCGCTGGCCCGCCGTGCGGTCGACCTGCAGATGTACATCTCGCAGTACCATCGCGGTCCCGACGACGTTTCATTGGTGTCGCATCTTCCCGGGTCGGGCCGCTGGTGGTGACGTTCGACGCGCGCGTCGCGGTAACGCGTCCAGACGAGTGGGAGGGCCGCGTCGAGTGGGGCGGCATTCCCCAGATCGACTCCGAAAAGTTCGGCGATGTCGACCAGCTCGTCGTGTTCTCGGCGCACGCCGACGACGAAACGCTCGGCGCCGGAGGGCTCCTCACACGCGTCGCCTGCGAGGGCGTCCCCGTTCGGATCGTCGTCGCCACGGGCGGTGCGGATCGTGCCCGCGAGCTCGACACCGCTCTGTTCGAGCTCGGCGTGCCTGCCGAGGTCGAACTGCTCGGCCTGACCGATGGCGGGTTGAAACACGAGATCGAGCTGCTCCGTAACGAGATCGACCGGGCGCTGGAGCAGCGCGGCGCGCACTGTCTGATCCTCGCGCCCTGGCCGGGCGACCGCCACGGCGACCACCGCACGCTCGGCAGAGAGGTCAGTGACGCGGCCCGGCGTGCCGACGCGAGACTGCTGTTCTATCCCCTCTGGCTGTGGCAGTGGGGCACACCTGACGATGTTCCCTGGCCGCGGCTGGTCGACGTCGCGCTGACGGCGAGCGAACGCGACGCCAAGGCGACGGCGATCGGATGCTTCACCAGCCAGTTGACGTCACCGACCAACCCGGACGGCGTGCTCACACCCGAATTCGTGCAGCACGTCGCTACGCGGGCCGAGGTGCTCATCCGCCCCGAATGGGCTGTGCAGGATGCGCATTTCGAGAAGCTGCACCAGCGTGACGACGACCCCTGGTCTGTGCGCACGCGCTGGTACGAGCGTCGCAAGCGCGAACTGATGGTCGCAGCGCTTCCGCGCGAACGCTACCAGCGTGCGCTGGAGCTGGGATGCTCGGTCGGCGAGACGACAGCCTCTCTGGCCAGGCGGTGCGACGAGGTGGTCGCGGTCGACCACGCAGCTGCGGCGGTCGCGTCGGCGTCACGCCGCCTCGCGGACGCGACTCGGGTCACGGTGGCGAGGATGCGCATCCCGGACGACTGGCCCGACGGAACATTCGACCTCATCGTTGTCTCCGAGATCGGCTATTACCTGGCCGAAGACCAGTGGGCGCTGACCATCGAGCGCTGCCTTCGTGCACTTCGGCCCGGCGGCGAGGTCGTTCTGTGTCATTGGCTCGGTCGTTCGGACGACTTCGCCCAGACCGGGATCGATGCGCACGACACATTTCGCCGTCGGTCCGGACTCGCCGTGGTCGTCGAGCATCGAGAGCCCGAGTTCATCCTGGAAGTCTTCGCATGACGGCCGAAGTCGAGCGGGTCGTCGTGGTCATCCCCGCGAGGAATGAAGAGGAAACCCTGGCCGCATGCCTCACCTCCGTGCAGCGCGCGAGTGACCATATCCAGATTGCCGTGACCGTGGTGCTCGTCCTCGATTCGTGCACCGACCGCTCGGCGGAGATCGCTGCGTCGTTCGCGGACGTGGTCGTGCTCGCGGGAGAGTTTTCAAATGTCGGGCTGGCCAGAGCATCAGGGTTCTCGGCTGCGCTGGCGTCCTGCACTGAGGATCCGAAGGCGGTATGGCTCGCCAGCACGGATGCCGACAGTGTGGTCCCCTCCCGTTGGCTGGCCGAGCACCTGCGGGCGGCGGGGGAAGGTGCCGACGTCTACGTCGGGGCGGTGGTGCCAGTACTGCACGACCTTGACGCCGAACGTCGCCGTGCCTGGCTGCACACACATCCACCCGGTGCCACTCTCGGCCATGTGCACGGTGCGAACCTGGGGATGCGCGGCTCCGCCTATCGCGCGGCAGGCGGCTTCATGGGCTTGGCGATCGGCGAGGACGTCGAACTGGTCGCCCGGATGCGCGGCCTCGGGGTGCGGTTCGCCGAATCGGAAGCGCATCCGGTCGTCACGTCGAGTCGCTTGGCGGGTCGAGCCCGAGGTGGCTATGCAAACTACCTCACGGGGCTCACGCCGTCGCTTGCCTCCTCAAACTAGCCGCAACCCGACCTGCGAGCGAGAATGAACGCTTCGACCGCCATGGGTTTTGTGACCAGCTTGACACTCTGAGGCGGGTTCCTTAGCCTTGGAACACGACGAAACTAGTCGTAAATCGAGAGAAATGTTTCGCGACAGTGAGGTCAGGCAACATGGTCGAAGAGCGTCCGCCACGATTCGTCAGTACTCAGGGATCCCAGTTTCTCGATGGCTGGGGCCGTCCCATCCGTTTCACCGGTGTGTGCGTCGGTGGATGGCTCAACATGGAAAACTTCATCACAGGCTACGCGGCGAATGAGACACTGATGCGAGGCAAGGTGGCCGCCGTGATCGGCACCGACCGCGCGGACCGCTTCTTCGAACGGTTGCTGACCGCGTTCTACGGGGAGGCGGATGCCTCCTTCCTCGGGTCATGCGGCATGACGGTCATCCGCATTCCGGTGAACTACCGGCACTTCGAATCGGATGCAGACCCGTTCACCATCCTTCCCACCGCTTTCGATCATCTCGACCGCGCCATCGAGCTTTCCGGGCGGTACGGTATCTACTCGATCATCGACCTGCATGCTCTTCCGGGCAGCCAGAACCACCACTGGCACTCCGACAACTCGACCCACGAACCCCACCTGTGGCAGCATCCGCATTTCCAGGATCGGGTCGAGAACATCTGGAAGGCGATCGCCGAGCATTACCGGGACAACACGTGGGTCGCGGGATACAACCTGATGAACGAGCCGGCCGACGAGTCGCGCGCCGTAGTCGGGCCTCTCTACCGGCGACTGTTCGAGGCTGTCCGAGCCATAGATCCGGACCATACGATCTACCTCGACGGGAACACCTATTCCACCGAGTTCGACATGTTCGACGCTGAGCCGTGGCCCAACACGGTGTATGCGTTGCACGATTACGTTGCAGCAGGGCTGGGCCGTGGCGGCGACTATCCGGGATACACCGACGGAACCTACATCGACAAGGACTACGCGAGGGAGAAGTTCTTGCAACGCTCCGAATACGCACGACGCACCGGGACGCCGATCTTCGTCGGCGAGTTCGCGCCGATCTACACCGGCGACGAGCGCACCGACGCTATGCGCAGGCAGATCCTCGCCGACCAGCTGGAGCTGTACCGCGAGTTCGACGTCAGCTGGACCAGCTGGATGTACAAGGACCTCGGGCGTCAGGGGCTCGTGAACGTTTCAGCGGATTCCCAATACCGTCTGCGCTTCGACGACTTCGTGGCCAAGAAGAATCGACTCGCCGCGGACCAGTGGGGAAGTGACCGCCTCGGCGGGGACGGGGTCCGTGAGGTCAGCCAGGCCGTGCAAGACCTGGCCGCACGCGAGTTCCCGAACTGGACGCCGTACCCGTGGGGCCGGTTCGACACCGTCGCGACCCTGCTCAACAACCTGCTCTTCGCCCAGCCGCTTGCCGATGAATACGCCGAGCTGTTCCGCGGCCTGACCGACCAGCAACTGGACGCGCTGGCCGATTCGTTCTCATTCGAGCAGTGTGTGGTGCGTGAGAGCCTGCGCGATCAGCTGGTGGCCGGTCAGGATCTGCAGGCAGTTCCCGCGGCGACCGCCAGGCAGTCGTGACCTCGTGCGGGCTGTAGTTCTCCGCGCACCGGGTACGCCGCCGCGGATAGAGGAGGTCGAGCTCTCGTCGCCTCACCAAGGCGAGCTAGTGGTGAGAATCGAGGCGGCGGGAGTCTGTCACAGCGACTACCACTACATGACCGGAGACCTGACAGGACCTCTGCCGCTGGTGCTCGGGCACGAAGGGGCAGGCATCGTCGAGGAGGTCGGCGACGGAGCATCCGGCCGAATCCGGGTCGGCGACAGGGTCGCCCTGCTGTGGAGACCGCGCTGCGGACAGTGCGCCGCCTGCATTTCAGGCAACCCCGTTCTCTGCGAACGAGGACCCGTGCAAGCCCAATCGGGCGGACTGCCTGACGGCACATCCCGGCTGTCGTTTCCTGGCGGGGGCGAACTGCACCACCTGATGGGGGTCTCCTGCTTCGCGGAGCGCGTGGTCGTGAACGAGAACGCGGCGGTGCGTGTGCCGGACGGCGTGCCATCGGAGGTGGCGGCGATCTCGGCGTGCGCTGTCATCACGGGCGTCGGTGCCGTGTTCCACGAGGTGCACGACGCCGAGGGGCGACCACTGCTCGTCTTCGGCGCCGGCGGCGTAGGCCTGTCAAGCGTGATGGGTGCGGCGCTCGTCGGGGCGTATCCCGTGATCGTCGTGGACGTCGACGACGCGAAACTCGAACGTGCACGCGAGCTGGGCGCGACGCACACGGTCAACGCCCGCACCGAGGACGTGGTCGAGCGCGTGCTCGCGATCACAGGAGGTGCGGGCGTCCCCTGGGCGATCGAGGCCATCGGGCGCGCACAGACCCTCGAGCAGGCGATCACGTGCGTCGCACCCGGTGGAACACTCGTGGCCGTGGGGCTCGGCGCCGCCGCGGCGAGTTTTCAGGTTCCCCTGAACCAGCTGGTTCAGCGGCAGAAGCGTATCGTGGGTTCGCTCTACGGGTCGAGCAATCCACAACTGGACCTTCCGAGGATATTCTCGCTGTATCTAGCGGGGAAGCTTCCGATCGATCGCCTCATCGGGGACCGCCTTCCGCTGACGGAATTCACCGAGGCGTACCGGCGGCTGGCCGCCGGAGGAGTCGGTCGTGGCATTCTCGTGCCGTAGGGCACTCAATCGAAGGAGACTGAACGCATGGTCCGATCACAGGGATGGTACGGCGGTGAAGGACGCGACTCGTACATCCATCGTGCGTGGATGCGCAGGGGTGTGCCCGATCACGCGTTCGATGGGCGTCCGCAGATCGCGATCGCGAACACTGCGAGCGACCTGACACCGTGCAACATGCACCTCAATGAGGTCGCCGACTACGTCAAGCAGGGCGTGTGGGAGGCGGGAGGCGTTCCGGTGAACCTGCCCGTCGTCTCGTTGGGGGAGACCCTGGTGAAGCCGACGGCCATGCTCTGGCGCAGCATGGCGGCGATGGCGATCGAAGAGATGTTGCGCGCCAACCCGATCGACGCGGTCGTACTGCTCGGAGGCTGCGACAAAACGATCCCGGCCCTCCTGATGGGCGCAGCATCCGTCGACCTCCCCGCCGTCGTGCTTCCGGGTGGTCCCATGCTCAACGGGCACTTCCGCGGAGAACGTATGGGCTGCGGCACCGGCGTGTGGCAGCTGTCGGAGGAAGTGCGCGCCGGCAATCTGGCCGCCGCCGAGTTCGAGGCGACCGACAAGAAGATGATCCGGAGCAAGGGTCACTGCAACACGATGGGCACTGCGTCGACGATGGGCCTGATGGCCGAGGCACTCGGCATGACGATTCCCGGTGTTGCCGGAACACCGGCCGCCGACAGCCGACTGCTCGAAGCGGCCCACGCCTCCGGGAGGCTCGCCGTCGAGCTCGCCATCGAGGATCGCCGGATCTCGCAGGTCATCACGAAAGAGTCTTTCCACAACGCGATCGTCGCGCTCGCGGGCATCGGCGGCTCGACCAACGCCGTCGTCCACCTGCTCGCCATCGCCGGACGGCTCGGAATAGACCTCACCCTTGATGACTTCGACCGCATCGGCGCCTCGGTGCCGCTTCTGGTCAACCTGCAGCCCGCCGGTCGGTACCTGATGGAGGATCTGTTCCGCGCGGGCGGGTTCCTCGCCGTCCTGGACGAGCTCACCGATCTGCTCGACACCTCCGCGCAGACCGTGACCGGACGGCCTCTGACCGACTACCTGGGCGGCAACACGGTATGGGATCGCGATGTGATCTCGTTGCGCGCCGACCCGTTGCAGGACGACGCGGGGATCGTGGTGCTCCGCGGCAACCTGGCGCCGCGCGGCGCGATCATCAAGCCGGCGGCCGCCACACCAGAACTCCTCGTGCACACGGGTCGCGCGGTGGTCTTCGACTCGATCGAAGACGCACACGCACGCCTGGACGACCCGGACCTCGACGTCGACGCCGACTCGGTGCTGATCCTGCGCGGATGCGGTCCGAAGGGGTACCCGGGGATGCCGGAGGTGGGCAACCTTCCGCTGCCGCAGAAGCTGCTGAAGCAGGGCGTCCGGGATGTGGTGCGCATCAGCGACGGTCGCATGTCCGGAACGGCATATGGCACCGTCGTCCTGCACGTCGCCCCGGAGGCCGCGGCGGGCGGCCCTCTTGCGCTGGTGCAGGATGGCGATCTCATCACCCTGGATGTGCCCGGGCGGCGCCTGGAAGTCCAGATCGACGAGGCAGAACTCGCGAGGCGCACGGCCTCGCGGCGACAGGTCGACGCGTTCGCGAGCGCGGACCGTGGCTGGCAGAAGCTTTACATCGAACACGTACAAGGAGCCGACACCGGCGCCGACCTCGACTTTCTCGTCGGGTCGAGCGGATCGGAAGTCACGAGGGAATCGCATTGACGACGACACACAACACATCTGTGAGGCCGGAGGTCGCACTGGCCCGCGTGGAAGCCAACGGGCGGACCCAGTGGGCGGTGCGCCGGGGCGACGAGTATTCGCCGCTCGGCATGACCCTGTCGGAGCTGCTGCGGCTCCCGCCCGCCGACGCCAGGCGGACGGTCGAGGAGGCGACGGGGGGTGGGCTTCGACCGGCCACCGTTCTGTCTCCGGTCGACCCGGGGCAGGAGGTATGGGCTGCCGGGGTGACTTATCTTCGCAGCCGTGACGGTCGTATCGAGGAGTCGACGGACGGCACCCCGTACGACCGCGTGTACGAGGCCGAGCGTCCGGAACTCTTCTTCAAGTCGACAGGCGCGCGCGTGATCGGGCCGGGTGGACAGGTCGGCGTCCGCGCCGATTCCGCCTGGAACGTGCCCGAGCCCGAGCTCGGCATCGTGCTCGACTCCGGTGGCGGCCTGTTCGGCTACGTGCCCGGCAACGACGTCTCCAGCCGTTCGATCGAGGGGGAGAACCTGCTCTACCTCCCGCAGGCCAAGGTCTACACCGCGGCATGCGCCCTCGGCCCGGAGGTGGTGCCCGCGTGGCTTGCCCGCGCCCCGTTCGCCATCTCGCTCGAGGTCCGGCGTGATGGCGAACTGAGGTTCGGCGGCACTGCCTCGACGGAACAGCTGGCGCGCCGCCTCGACGACCTCGCGAACTGGCTTTACAGCTGTCTCGACTTTCCGGACGGCGTGATCATGCTGACCGGTACCGGGATCGTGCCGGAAGCGGACTTCACGCTGCTTGCCGGCGACGAGGTCGCGGTGGACATTGCCGGTGTCGGCCGCCTCGAGAACGGTGTCGACCTTGTCGGCAGGGATATTCTCGCGGGCGCGGACCGCAAGGGAGGCCAGGATGAGTGAGGTGACCCGGATGGCCCTGTCGGTCGACACGGCGATGGCGGATGCTGCGACAGCGGCACCGCTGCTGGCTGCGTCCGAACCGGGCGACCGTGCCGGCTGGCTGCGTGCCATTGCCGACAGGCTCGATGGCGACGCGGAGGCGCTGATCGCGCTAGCCGCGCGCGAGACGCACCTGACGGAGCCGCGCCTGCGCGGCGAGCTCGTACGCACGACGTTCCAGCTCCGACTGTTCGCCGAGGTGGTCGAGGAGGGCCGCTACCTCGGCGCGATCATCGACCATGCGGACCCGGATTGGCCGATGGGAGCCCGACCTGACTTGCGTCGGATGCTCCGGCCACTCGGACCGGCAGCGGTCTACGCGGCGAGCAATTTCCCATTCGCATTCTCGGTGGCCGGCGGCGACACGGCCGCTGCCATCGCGGCCGGCGCGCCGGTCGTGGTCAAGGCGCATTCCGCGCATCCCGAGCTCAGTCGCGCCGTGGCCGCACACGTGGATTCCGCACTCGCACTGTCGGGAGCGCCTCGCGGGGCGTTCGCACTGGTGGAGGGACGCGAGGCGGGCCGCGAGCTGGTGCTGGACGCGCGGCTCACGGTCGCCACGTTCACCGGGTCGCTCTCGGGCGGACGGGCGCTCTACGACCTGGCATCCGCACGCCCTGAACCGATTCCGTTCTACGGCGAGCTCGGCAGCGTCAACCCCGTCTTCGTGACCCACGCCGCGGCCTCGGCTCGCCCCGAAGAGATCGCTCGGGGATTCGCCGCGTCGATGACGCTGGGAGTCGGGCAGTTCTGCACCAAGCCTGGTGTCTTGTTCGTGCCAGAAGACTCAGCGATGACCCCGTTGGTCGTTGAGGCGGTTCGTGCGTCCGTGGGAGGTCCGATGCTCTCCGGCGCGATTCGCGACGGGTATTACGCGAGCCTCGACCCGCTCGCCGATCGCGAAGGCGTCGAACTACTGGCCGGTTCGTCGGCCCGCAGCGACCAGCCGACTCCGACGGTGTACGGCACAGACGTGACGACGTTTCTCGCGCATCCCGAGGAGTTGCTGGAGGAGCATTTCGGTCCGGCGGCGCTGATCGTGCGGTACCGAGCGGAGGGTGATCTTCTCGACGCTGCGCGCAGCCTGCGCGGCCAGCTCACCGCGACGGTGCAGGGAGAAGACGGGGACCGGATCGGCGAACTCGTCGAATTGCTGGCGGTCAAGGCCGGGCGTGTGCTCTGGAACGGCTGGCCGACCGGCGTCTCCGTGACGTACGCCCAGCAGCACGGCGGCCCGTTCCCCGCGACGACCGCGCCGCATTTCACCTCGGTGGGGACCACCTCGATCGGGCGCTTCCTTCGGCCCGTGGCCTATCAGGACACCCCGGATGCGCTGCTCCCGCCGGCGCTCCGTGACGCGAACCCGTGGGGCGTGCCCCGCCTCGTCGACGGCAGGCAGACCGAGTAACTGGATCAGACCGCGAATACAGGCAGATCGTTGGCGATGGTGACGCCAGTCAATCCGTGACCCGTTCCGCCCTCACTGCCATCCCCCGTCCACGACCCAGGTCTGAGCGGTTGCGAGACGGGAGTCGTCGGCCGCCAGCCACAGCATCAGCCGGGCCACATCGGCCGGGTACAGGAGTTCTGGCACGCACTGAGCCGCGAGGATCTTCTCCTGCTCGGCCTCACCGACCCAGCTGCTCAGCTGCCTGGGTGTCATGATCCACCCGGGAATGATGCAGTTCACCCGGATGCTGTCCGGCCCGAGCTCGCGGGCGAGGGTTCGGGTCAGCCCCTCGATGCCCGCTTTCGCCGCAATGTAGACCGGCAATTCGACGAGGTCGATGTGTGCGCTTATCGAGCCGAGGTTGATGATCGAGCCGCCGCCCGCCGCCTTCATCGTCGGCCAGACGGCCTGAGCGGCGAAGAAGTGGTGCCGCATGTTCACGGCGATCCCCTCGTCCCAGCGGTCGGCGTCGATGTCGGCGACCGCCCGGCGGGTGTCGTTCGCGGCGTTGTTCACCAGCACGGTGAGTGGGCCGAGAGCGTCGCAGGCGCGGGCGATGGATTGCTGCAGTGCGGGGATGTCACGCACGTCGACCGTCTGGAAGTACGGTTCAGGATCGCCCCGCTGGGCAATGGTCGCAGTCAGTTCTTTCCCGGTAGCTTCATCGATGTCGACGAAGGCGACTCGGGCGCCCTGGGCGGCCAGCTGCGAGACGAACTCGGCTCCGAGTCCGGTCGCGCCTCCGCTGACGTACGCGTTCCGTCCGGCCAGGGATGGATAGGCGGCGAACTCAGACATCGTCACCGCCGCGCTGAGCAGTCGGGAGCAGGTCGGCGGTGGTCGTCATCGATACCCTTTTGATGTACGTTTCTCAAGCAGAGAGAAAACTATCTGGCAATCCACACTATGAGGTGGCACGCGCTCCGTCAACCGGCCACTGCCACGGATACGATGAGGCCCATGAGAAACGACGCCACCGGCGAAGCGCCGCCGACGCGAGCCACGCTTTCGGAGGTCGCGTCGCTCGCGAAGGTGTCGGTGGCCACCGTCTCCAAGGTCCTCAACGGACGCACCGGGGTCTCGGACGAGACGCGCAGGCGGATCGAATCCCTCCTCGATGAGCGCAACTACAACCGCAGGCTCACCGCGCAGAGTTCCGCGCCGCTCATCGATGTGCTCTGCTACGAGATCGACAGTCCATTCGGCGGCGCCGCGATCGTCGGCATCGAGCGCGTCGCGCGCGAGCAGGGCATCGGGATGGTCGTCACGAGCACAGAGGAATCGCACCTACCGGGCTCGAAATGGGTCGACGGTGTGCTGCGCAGGCAGCCGCTCGGCATCATCCTCGTGGCGGCTCTGCTGCCGGAGAAGGACAAGGCGCGACTGCGGAGCCGGGCGATCCCGATCGTCATGATCGACCCCTACGGCGCGCAGGCGACGGATGCGCCGTCCATCGGTTCGGCCGACTGGAACGGTGGATTCCTCGCCACCCGGCACCTCATCGAACTCGGGCACGAGCGCATCGCCATCGTCACCGGCCCGAGCAGCATGATGGCCTCCACCGCGCGACTCTCCGGCTACCGCGCTGCGCTCGATGGAGCCGGGATCCCGGTTCGCCCTGAGTACATCCGCCCGGGCAACTTCCACCGTGAAGACGGCGTCTCCGAGGGGCGCGAACTGCTCACCTCGGCCGAGCCTCCGACTGCGATCTTCGCCTCGAGCGACCTCCAGGCACTCGGCGTCTACGAGGCTGCCCGAACACTCGGCCTCCACGTGCCCGACGACCTTTCGGTGGTCGGCTACGACGATCTCGCCATCGCGCAGTGGGCCGGTCCGCCGATGACCACGGTGCGCGTTCCTCTGGGTGAGATGGCCGAGCAGGCCACGCACCTGGTGACCAGGTTGCGCGACGAGCCTGAGCTCGCTTTCAGTCGCGTCGAGATGGCGACGTCGCTCGTCGTGCGCGAGAGTACCGCCTCTCCTCGCGCCTGACATCACCCGGGGTCCTTCGTCCCATCGCGGCCTCCAGCGAGCGCCCACGAAAGGGTCCTCTCGCGTTCTCGTAACGAAACGTTTCCAATTCAACTGTAAAACTTGACTTCCGTTTTCTCTCGCCTTACATTCGTCCACAGTGGTACGGCTCGCCGCAGGGCGCGCCATGAAGACGACGAGGTCACACGCGGACCTCGCCTCCCTTCGATTCCGCCGGGTCCCCTGGCCCGGCGCTCACCCGGACACGTTGGTGTGTCCGCGACGCAAGAGGACTGACATGCGATTCAGATTCACATCGAAGACAGCGCTTCGGTCGATCGCCGCTCTGGCTGTGGCAGGTCTGGCAGGTATGGGCCTCGCCGCCTGCTCCAGTTCCAGTCAAGGCGAGGCTGGCTCGGCGACGAGCGGAACGATCAATTGGTGGGGCTGGACCCCGACCAACACGGACGAGGCCAAAGAGTTCATCGCCGCGTTCAACAAGAAATACCCGGACATCAAGGTCAACTTCAAGCTGATCGGCATCTCGGACTATCAGGCCGCCATGCGGCCGGCCCTCTCCTCGAACGCCGGGCCGGACGTCTTCGACCTTCAGCCCGGCGCGTACGTGCAGCAGTTCGGCACCTACGCGAAGGACCTCACCCCGGTTGCCGAGAAGGCACTCGGCAGCGACTGGCAGTCGAAGATCGCGAAGATCGCAGTCGACGGCCTCACCGCGAAAGGCAAACTGACCGCCCTGCCGATCGGTTCCTCCTACGCCGGCTCGCTCTGGTACAACGCCGAGCTCTTCAAGAAGTACAACCTCCAGCCGCCGAAGACGCTTGACGAATGGAAGCAGGTCTGCAAGACCCTCCAGAGCAATGGTCAGGGATGCTTCGCGCAAGGTGCATCCCAGGAGGGCTTCGACCAGGACACTCTGCAGGCCATCTCGAACTCGGTCGAGCCCGGCTACTGGACGAAGGCATCCAAGGGAGACGCGAAGTGGGACTCTCCCCAGATCGTGAAGACCCTGTCGATCTGGAAAGACCTGTTCGACAGCGGCATCATGCAGAAGGGGGCGTTGGGGGCCCAGCAGTACCCCGACATCAACAACGCCTTCCTCACCGGCAAGTACGCGATGGTCATGATGGGCAGCTGGTACACCCAGTACGCGACCGAGGCTGCGATGACCCAGGCGATCTCAGCCGCGGGTGTCGCGGGGGCCAAACCGTTCGCCATCCTTCCGCTCCAGTTCCCTGACGTGGCAGGCAAGGGCAACACGAGCGAGATGTTCGGCGATGCCGACTACGGTCTCGCGGTCGCGACCAAGTCCAAACACACTGCGGCGGCAGAGGCCTTCGTGCAGTGGATGGCGACGAGCCAGGAGGGCCAGCAGGTCGTGGCGAACCGGCTGGACACGACGCCGGTGCTGAAGGGCGTGGCACCCGACTTCTCAACCATCAAGTTCGTCGACTCGGCGACCCAGTCGGATCCGGTGAACAGCTATCTCGCGGGCACAGCTGCCATCAATGAGCCCCGGTTCGCCCTCCTGAACGCAGACATCGAGAACGCCTTCCTCGCGGCGGCGCAATCGGTGGGAAGCGGGAGCGCGACACCCGAGCAGGCTGCGAAGACGCTGCAACAGGCCGCTGACGCGGCGAAAGCTGCGAACGGATGACGGTCACCACCCCTCGGGTGGACAGCGCGGTCGGCTCGACGAGCCGGCCGCGCCGCCACCCTCGCCGTATCCAGGCGCCCGGTCTGCCGTGGATCGTGCCCGCTCTCGTTCTCAGCGCCGGGCTCATCTACTACTGCATCGGGTACACCGGGTTCCTGTCGACGCTCAACTGGGACGGCGCGAGCCCCGACCCGGAGTCCATCGGACTGAAGAACTATGCGAACCTCGTCAGTGACCCGGTGTTCTGGAAGGCGATCTGGCACACGGTCTCGTTCTTCATCGTCACGTTCCTGGTCCAGACGGCCATCGGCGTGCTGTTCGCGGTCATCATGCACTCCCGCATCCGGCTGGCCGTGGTCTACAAGGTCATCATCTTCGTGCCCGTCGTGCTCGCTCCGGCCATCATGGCGCCGGTCTTCCGGCAGATCTTCGCCGCAGACGGACAGCTCAACTGGGTGCTCAGCCACATAGGCCTCGGCTTCCTCGCGCAGCCGTGGATCGGCCAGGAGTCGACGGCGCTGCCCGTGATCATGGCGATCACGATCTGGCAGTGGACGGGACTCACGTTCGTGCTCTACTACGCCGCTATGAGCCAGATCGACCAGTCGCTTCTCGAGGCGGCCCGCATCGACGGAGCAGGGAACATCCGGACACTCACTGCGATCATCTGGCCCAGCCTGCGCGGTACCACGCTGGCCCTCGGCATCCTCAGCGCCATCGGAGCCCTGAAGACGTTCGATGTGCCGTGGCTGGTGACCATCGCCGGACCGAACAACGCGACGCAGTTCCTCGGGACGTACATCTATCAGATGACGATCCAGCTGGCGCACGTCGGTTACGGGGCCGCGCTGTCCATCGTCCTTCTCGTCATCGCGCTCGTGATGGCGATCGTCCTCCAGGTCGCAGGGCGCGAGAAGCCGGGAGGCCGCTGATGTTCGAGGTCCGCAGATGGTGGAGCAAGGGCCTGCTGCAGTTGCTCGCGACGGTGCTCGTCCTCCCATACCTCTTCCCGCTCGTCGCGATGGTGCAGGGCTCGTTCGCCGGCGACGGCTGGGGCAACTATCGCGATGTGCTCCAGGTTCCGGGCTTCTTCCGATTCTTCCTGAACAGCGCGATCATCGCGGCGGGCGTCATCGTGCTCGTCTACGCCGTGACGATGCTCGCCGCCTACGGGTTCTCCAAACTGCACATCCGGTTCAGGGAGGTGTACTTCTGGATGCTCCTGGCGTGCCTCACCCTCCCGGAGGTCGTGCTTCTCACCCCGCTGTTCACCACCACCCAGGCGCTCGGCCTGTCCGACACCTATTGGTCGGTCATCCTGCCTTTGGCGGCATTGCAGGTGCCGTTCGCCGTGCTCCTGACGCGCAACTTCATCAACGGGCTGCCTGACGAGATGTTCGAGGCCGCCCGCGTGGACGGGGCGTCGTCGATGCGCGGTTTCATCCACCTGATCGTCCCGCTGACGCGGCCCATCGCGGCCGCGGTGCTCATCTTCACGCTGATCGGCGCGTGGAACGACTACCTGATGCCCTTGGTCTTCCTTCAGTCGCAGGACATGCAGACCATCACCCTCGTGCCGCAGTTCTTCGTCGGCGAGTTCAGCAACGACCAGACCAAGATCCTGGCTTCCGCGGTGCTCACCGCCATCCCCGAGATCGTCGCATACCTGTGTCTGCAGGGCATGTTCGAGCGCGGCCTCTCGGCCGGCGCCATCAAGTGACCAACCCCAAGGAGTGAAATGCCACTGATCCAAGTCGACCTCGACCGCAGCCTCTATGAGTCCTCGCACGACGCGATCGGCAGGGCGATCCACGACGCGCAGATCGAGGCGCTCGGCATCCCCGCTGACGACCGGTTCCAGGTGTTCCGGCCCCGCGAAGAAGGCGAATTGAAGTTCGACCCGGCCTACAACGGAGTCGCACGAGACAGTCTGGTGCTCATTCAGATCACGGCGGTGCACATGTATCCGGTCGCCGTGAAGCGCAAGCTGTTCGAGACGATCGCTGCCAAGCTCGGCCCACTGGGCATCCACGCCGAGGACCTGCTCATCTCGCTGGTCGAGAACGGTTTCGAAGACTGGTTCGCGGGCCGATGAGCGCCGCAGAGATGCTCCGCTTCGATGGAGCGCCGCTGCGTGTGTTGTTCCTTGGAGGCACGGGGACGATCAGCGCTTCGAGCGTGCGGCTCGCGGCGGCGCACGGTATGGCGGTCACCGTGCTGAACCGCGGGGCGAACACCGCCGGGCGCTCCTTGCCGGACGAGGTGGAGCAGGTGACCGGAAACGCCGCAGACGACGCGTCGCTGCGCGCCGCCATCGGCGACCGTACCTTCGACGCGGTCGTCAACTTCCTGTCGTACGACGAGGATGACGTCGCCCGCTGGGTTGCGCTGTTCAGCGGTCGCACGCACCAGTACGTGCACATCAGTTCCGCATCGATCTACTCCAAGCCGGTGATGGTCACGCCGATCACCGAATCGACACCGACCGGACCCAACCCGCCTCTCCCATACGCGACCGCCAAGTGGCGCGCCGAGCTCGCCCTGTCGAGAGCGCACCGCGAGCACGGATTCCCGGTCACGGTGATCCGGCCCTCGCACACCTACGACGACGCGAACCCTCCGCTGCCGGGTGGGTGGAGCGTCGTCGACCGCATCGCGCGTGGCGCCGAGATCCCGGTGCACGGCGATGGCACATCGCTGTGGACACTCACCCACGCCGAGGACTTCGCAGTGGGTCTCGTCGGGTTGCTGGGCAGTGCCCGAGCGATCGGTGAGACGTTCCACATCACAGGGGACGACGTACTGACCTGGGACCAGATCTACACACTCTTCGCGACGGCCCTGGGCGTGGAGCCGAAGCTCGTGCACGTTCCGAGCGAACTCTTTCCCGTCGTCGCTCCCGAGTGGTTCTGGTCGGGTGAGTTCGTCGGTGACCTCGGCCATTCGGCCGTCTTCGACAACAGCAAGATCGGCCGCTTCGTGCCCGGCTTCGCGCCTCGGCTGACGTTCGAGCGGGCGGTGCGGCGGATGCTCGACTGGCGCGCCGCGCATCCCGAGTCGACGCAGGGGGATGCGCAGACCGAAGAGGTGCTCGACCGTATCGTCGACGCGTACCACGCCGGGCGGAACGCCTTCGCCGATCGTGCGCCGGCCCTCATGGAGGCCGTGCGGTGAGTCTCGACGTCCATCCTCTCGGGTCGACGGGGCTCGTGGTCACCGAGTTGTGCATGGGAACGAGCCCCCTCGCGAGCATGCCGCGGCTGTACGGCTACGACGTGACGGACGATCGGGCGATTGCGACCATCGAGGCCGTTCTCGGCAGCGACATCCGGTTCATCGACACATCGAACGGATACGGCGAGCACGGTGAGGCCGAGAACCGGATCGGCCGCGCCCTTGCGGCACACATCGGTGGTCGCGAAGACCTCGTCCTCGCGACCAAGGTCGACCCCGACCCGCTCACCGGGGACTTCTCCGGCAAGCGGGTGCTGGACTCGTACCGCGAGAGTCTCGATCGACTCGGCGTCGACCGGGTGCCGCTGCTCTACCTGCACGACCCGGAGCGCATCCGATTCGAGGAGGGTGTCGCGACCGGCGGGCCGGTGGAGGCGCTCGTGCGACTTCGCGACGAGGGGCGAGTCGATCACATCGGCGTCGCAGGCGGGCCGGTGGACCTGATGGACCTTTACCTCGGTACGGGCGAGTTCGAGGTGGTCCTGAGCCACAACCGGTATACCTTGCTCGACCGTTCGGCGAAGGAGCTTTTCCGATCGGCGCGGGACCGGGGGATCGGGGTCGTGAACGCGGCGCCGTACGGAGGGGGGATGCTCGCAAAAGGGGCCGACGTGCAGGCGAAATACGGATACGGCGAACGTGACGACGGGATCGCCGAAGCAGCCCGCGCGATGGTGGCCGCGTGCGCCCGCTACGACGTTCCCCTGGCCGCGGCGGCTCTCCAGTTCTCGCTCCGCGCGCCGTTCGTGGACTCCACGGTCGTTGGCATGTCTTCGCCCGAACGCGTCGAGCAGACGGTTCAGTACGTGGCGCAGGAGATTCCCGATGATCTGTGGGCGGAGCTGGAGACGCTCGTACCTTCATCCGAACACTGGCTGAACTGACCGGTTCCGTTCACGTGTCGAAGTCGGTGCTTCGGCTGACGGCTTCCCACTGATCGATGAGGTCGAGCCTCTTGTGGAGCGACGCGCGGTACATCTCGAATGCGTCGCTGCCGAGAAGAAGGAATCCGGGATCACTGGCGTTGTCGACGACCCGAAGGATGGTCTCTGCGGCTTTCTGAGGATCGCCCTTGGCGGGTGCGTTGACGACGTTCTCGATCCGCCGCTTTCCTGCCGTACCGGCGTAGTCGTCGATGACCGTCGACGATTGTGTCAGGGAGCGGCCGGCGAAATCGGTGGCGAATCCGCCTGGCTCGATGACCATGGCGGTGATGCCGAGTGGTTCGAGTTCTCCGCGGAGCGCGCCGGTCATCCCATCGATTGCGGCCTTGGCCGCCGCGTAGTAGCCGGAACCAACGGGTGTGTAGGTCGCGGCAATGGAGGAGAAGTTGACGATCGTGCCGCTGCGCCGGGCACGCATGCCCGGCAACACCGCTTTGATCATCGCGGCGGAACCGAAGAAGTGCGTATCGAAGAGTCTGCGGACATCGGCCTCGTTGCCTTCCTCGATCGCGGCCCGATAGCCGTAGCCCGCGTTGTTGATCAGGACGTCGACGCCTCCGAAAACGTCCTCGGCCTCGGCGACTGCCGCCGCGATCTGTTCAGGGTCGGTGACGTCCAGCGTCAACGCCAGCACGTGGTCGTTTCCTTCAGCGAGATCGGCGACCTTCGATCGGTCGCGTGCTGTCGCAGCGACGTTGTGTCCTGCCGCGATGGCGGCTTCGGCGAGGGCGCGACCGATGCCGGTCGAGCATCCGGTGATGAGCCAGGTAGTCATTGATGTTCCTTCGTTCAGGTACCAATACCAGTGAACTCCACGGACCCGATTGCCGGGAGGTTCCGGTCACGAGCGAGGTATTCGCGCCAGATAGCGCGTGGCGATAAGGACGACAAGCGAGACGGCGACGCGAGGATCGTCTCGATCACCCGATCCCGTAGCAGTTGATTCAACGGCTGAGGTGCACCCAGTTGCACAAGGATCATGGCCATCGGGGTGATGGCTGTCACGGCGATCCCGTAGTTCCTCGCGACGAAGAGCTCGGTGACGACCTGAAGGAAAGCGACGAGGAGCACCAGGATCCACGCCGCCGGGTTGACCGCCAGCACAATCGCTGCGATCCCGATGCCGACCAGTGTGCCGGCCACGCGAAGGAAGGCGCGGGCGGCGTTGACGGCGAGCGTGGATCCGACCAGTGGGACCGTGGCTGAGACGGCCGCCCAGTATGAGTGTCCGATACCGAGTGCAGTCGCGAGGGTCCCGGCGGCGAGAGGGCCGGCGATGTAAGCGGTCAGCGCTTGTCGGCCGTTCGGCGACAGCCTCTTCACGGCGGCTGCCGTACTGTGCTGCTCGTGGGTGAGAGTGCCGGCTCGAAACGGCCGCCCGACTTGCCCGAGTGCGATTCCGAAAAGGGCGGAGCCGAGGGCGATCAGTGTCCCGATGAGCAACGCCTGCCACACGTGCGAGTACGACGAGAGCGTTCCGGCCGCGAAGACCATGAACAGGGACGGAACCGGCATCCACCCGAACCGCCTGGCGAGAACGAAACCGAATCCGCTCAGTGCGGCCATCACGATCACGGCAGCATAGCTGGCCGGTGCCAGGATGCCGATCAAGGTTCCGAGAAAGACGGAGCCCCCCCATGCACAGACCCACTCCGCACTGGTCGCGAAGGCGTTTTCCATAGTCGGCGGAGCGGCTGTGGATGGCGCTCATAGCGCCGAACGCAGCAAACGCGGTCCACTCCTGCTGGGAGAACGCGACGAGCAGAGCCAGCGGAACGGTGACAGCGATCGCGACGCGGGCGGCCGGCCAGTGAGCACGGTCGTGAGGTCGGATGGAGATGATCTCACTCCACGCTTCACGGAAGAAGCGGGACGAAGCTCGGCCGGTCACCATTCGAGTATCCGCCCCTCGCGGGATTCGCAGCGTCAGTCGCGACGCCCGCCGTTCACAATTCAGGAGTTTGTGTGACGGGCGAGGTTAGCCCGAGCACGCGTCACGGTGACCCAGCGACGTGGGCCTCAGCGGGTGCGGGGGCGCAGCGCGTCGATGAGCAGTGCGCGGAGGCGGGCGGGCTGGTCGGAGGTCCCGCTCGTCGGATTGGTCAGGAAGACGCCTACGAGGAGCGCCGTCACATCATCGGGGACGACGTCATCACGAAAGACCCCGGCCTCGGCGCCCGCGGCCAGGATCGTTCCGATTGCCGCGGTGATCCGTTCGCGCGTCGTGGGGGTCGCAATGCGCCCGGATGCCCAGCCCGCGCGAAGCGTGTCGAGCATCCCGCGCTTCGTCGCCACGAATTCGGCATACCCTTTCATCCACTCGTCGAGGGCGACATCGGGTGGAAACGCTTCGACGAGAGTCTGCGCACTCGACGTCACGTCGTCGAGTTCGGCTGAATATACGGCCTCCACCAGCGACTCGCGAGTCGGGAAATGGCGGTAGAGGGTGCCGATGCCGACACCTGCGGCGCGGGCGATGTCTTCGAGTGGAACCTGGTCGTCGGCGGCGGCGAACGACGAACGCGCGACCGCGAGCAGGGTGTCGCGGTTGCGGACCGCATCCTTTCGAAGCGGACGCACGGCGGGTGGCGATGACTCGATACTCAAAGCGGAGGTTCCTCCGTTAATGCTACTCTCGGTAGAGCGGAGGTTCCTCCGCTTTCGCTATCATCGCATGAGATGGAGTCGTAATGACCATGCCCGGTCTCCCTTCTTCGCCCACCACGGCATCCGGTGCCCCTCGCGCCGGCGGCGCCGGCCGCCTCGGCGGCGCCACCGTCTCCCGCATCGGCTTCGGCGCGATGCAGCTCGAACGCCTCCACGGCGACCCGGATGCCGCTGTCGCGCTGCTTCGACGCGCGGTCGAGCTGGGAGTCGACCATGTCGACACCGCCGAGTTCTACGGCGACGGGGCCGTGAACGCATTCATTGCGGATGCGTTTTCGCCGGCCGACGGCGTCACGATCGTCAGCAAAGTGGGCGCGACCCCCAACCCGCAAGGGCCGGTCTCCCTTCGCCTCGCCCAGCGACCGGACGAACTGCGGGCGAGCGTCGAAGACAATCTGAGAAGCCTGGCGGTCGACCGGATCGACATCGTGAATCTGAGGCGCACCGATTCGGGGCCCGGCCTCCGTGCAGAAGGCGACCAGGTGGTCGATCTCGACGACCAGCTCGCGGCGATGACCGCGATGCGCGACGAAGGCAAGGTCGGCGCGATCGGGTTGAGCAGCGTCAGCCTCGACGTTGTACAGCGGGCGCTCCCGGCAGGCATCGTCTGCGTGCAGAACGCGTACAGCCTCGTCTCGCGAGACGACGACGAGTTGCTCGAATTCTGCGTGGCGCACGATATCGCCTGGGTCCCGTTCTTTCCGCTGGGGAGCGCGTTCGCGCACCTGCCCAAGGTGACCGACGAGCCGGCAGTGATCGCAGTCGCCGAGCGACTCGGGTACTCCTCATCGCAGGTCGGACTCGCCTGGCTGTTGCATCGCGCGCCGAACATCCTGCTCATCCCCGGAACGGCGGACGCCGCCCACCTCGAAGCGAACGTCGCGACCGGGCAGGTGGTTCTCGACGAGGAATCGCTCGAGTCGCTCGGGGAGGTTCCTTCGCGGTCCGGAAGCGTTTCGCTGAGCTGAGCGCCACGCTCGGCGCGCGAGGGGCTGCCGCATTTTCCGTGTACTGACAGTCACTCCCTCGGGCGCAGGGGACCGGCCCACCGCTCAAAGTATGAACTGTCGACCGGCTACCGGTTGATCGACACGGCGACCGCGTATGCCAACGAGGGCGGTGTCGGCGACGCTATCCGCGACGTCGATGGATCGTCGTCGACGCAGGTGAAGGCGGGTGAGGATGTTCGGATCCTGATCACGGCCGACTCGCCCGACCGGGGGTTGCCCATCGCGACTCTCGCCACAGACTTGACCGGTGCCGGGTTGCTCGGCGACCCGATCGCTGTCACCCCTGCGCCTCACGTGTCGATCGCTCAGCAATCCCGGTTCGACCGGCCCGGAACGTACTTCATCGCGGCCGGGGTCACCGCGCAAGGCGGTCTCGACGCGGGAGTGGCTGTTGGTCGCGGCCACAACATCGCGCGGGCAGATGTCACGGTGACCGAGTGACGGTTGCCGCATTGCCGAAAAACGGGAATGGTCGGGGGTGAGGCGCGTCTCGTTGCGGCATAGCCCGTCTGTGACGGTTTCGAAACCACTGTGAGACACTACATTCCATGAGGCGTGCCACCATCTATGACGTGGCCCGTCAGGCGGGTGTCTCGCATCAGACGGTGACCAGATTCCTCAACGGGTTCGAGGGGATTCGCCCCGAGACGCGTGAAAAAGTTCAGGCGGCTCTCGCTGAGTTGAATTACCGTCCGAACGGCGCCGCGCGCTGGTTGAGGTCGCGACAGTCGAACAGGATCGGTGTTCTCGCTCACCGCATGGAGCTTTCGGGTCCGGGCCGCATAATCGTGGGCGCGAACGCCGCGGCGCGCAGCCGTGGGTTCGTGCTCGACATCGCGTCGATGGACGGCGAAGACGCCGCCTCGGTCGATGCCGCTCTCGATCTGGTGATGGAGCACCAGATCGCCGGCGTGTTCGCTACGGCACAGACTGATGTTGTGCGGGCGGCGGTCGCAAACCGCGCCATCGACATCCCGATCGCCATCGACTCCGGCGAGGGTCTGGCCTCGGCGGGCGATAATCCGCGCGCGCACCCGGGCCTGCTGGCGGCTGCGCACCTGGCCGAGCTCGGTCATCGACGGGTTGCGTTCGTGAACGGGCCGAGCATGTGGATCGCTTCGGGGGAGCGTCGGACGGGGTTCCTCGACGAGGTGGCCGCGCGTGGTCTCGAGCTGGTGTGGGAAACGGAAGGCGACTGGTCTGCCGAGTCGGGCTACCGCGCGTCGCGGGAGCTCCCAGAGGATGTGACGGCGGTCGCGCTTGCAAATGACAGCATGGCGATCGGTTTCATCTTCGGTCTCGCCGAGCGAGGCATCCGGGTGCCCGAGGGCGTCAGTGTGATCGGGATGGACGACTCCCCCGAGTCGCGTTTCCACCTGCCATCGCTGTCGACCATCCGCCTCGACTTCGAGGGGGAGGGTGCGTACCTGATGAATGTTCTCATCGCGAACATCGAGGGCGAAAGCGTCGCCGACGTCCCTGGCTACGAACTGCCTGAGCTTGTAGCTCGCGGTTCCACTGCGCCCATCGCTGCAAAATAACCATCTGGTCACGACCCTTGTGCCAGTGTCGCAAGGCTGTGTAGCGTGACAGTCATCCAAAATGTTGTCGACAACATTGCTCGCCCAGGCTTGGAATGTTGTCGACAACAGCGAAATCTCGCAGAAGGTCGACGATGACTCAGATCCCTCAGTTCTCTGGTGTGCTCTTCGGAGCTGCCTACTACGCCGAGTACCAGGAAGAGGGGACGCTCGATCGTGACCTCGACCTGATGGTGGAGGCGGGATTCACTGTCATCCGGGTGGGCGAGTCGGTCTGGTCGACGTGGGAGCCGCGAAACGGTGAGTTCGACCTGGACTGGCTGCAGCCGGTGTTGGACGGGGCGCACGCGAGGGGCATCTCAGTCGTCCTCGGCACGCCGACGTACGCGATCCCGCCGTGGTTGCAGACGTTGCACCCCGAGATCGCCGCCATCGCCGCCGACGGCCACCCGATCGGATGGGGAGCGCGTCAGGAGATGGACCAGTCGATCCCCGTCTACCGCTGGTACGCCGAACGGATCATCCGCAAAGTCATCGCGCGCTACGCCGATCATCCGGCCGTGATCGGTTACCAGGTCGACAACGAGCCCGGCAACAACCTGGCGCACAACGAAACCACCTTCCAGGCGTTCGTCGCCTGGCTGCGCGCCCGCTACGGCACAGTCGAGCGCCTCAACGAGGAGTGGGGTCTCGTCTACTGGTCGCACCGGATAGCCGAATGGTCCGAACTCTGGCGACCGGGCGGCAACCTGATGCCGCAGTACCAGCTCGAGTGGAGGCGCTTCCAGGGCGAGCAGGCCACCGATCTGATCGCGTGGCAGGCCGGGATCGTCCGCGAGTATGCTCGCGACGAGCAGTTCGTCACGACCTGCATCTCGTACTCGCGGCCGCAGATCTCGGATGACGAGCTCGCCGCCTCGCTTGATATCACCGCGGGCAACCCGTACTACTTGATGCAGGACGGACTCTCCGCCGATGTGGATCTTCCCCGACGGGTCGAATGGTGGCATTCAGGTCCGTGGGCGCTGTTCCAGTGGGGCGACCGGGCTTTCTCTTCGGCGCAGGAGCGATTTCTTGTCACCGAGACGAACGCTCAGTCGATCGGGGGTCCGTGGCAGAACCAGCCGCCGTATCCGGGTCAGATCAAGCAGGCCGCGTTCGCCCTGATCAGCCGAGGCGCCCGCATGATCGAGTACTGGCACTGGCACACCCTGCACTTCGGCGTCGAGACGTATTGGGGCGGCATCCTTCCGCACAGCCAGCGGCCCGGTCGCATCTATCACGAGGTGGCGGAACTCGGGGCAAGCCTCAAACGTATCGGGGGAGCGCTCGACGACTTCGATCCCGACGCGGACGTCCTGATTCTCTACTCGACTGACACAAAATGGTCGTTCGACTTCTTCCCGCCCCTTGCGACGGAAGACGGCGAACCGGACCGGCGCTCGTACGCGCACATCGTCGATGCCTTCTACCGCGGCTTGAGCGAGGTGGGCGCTCAGGTGCGCGTTCAGCACACCCGCCAGTTCGTCGAGCAGGATGCGGCCGCGCTCGTAGCGCGCTATCCGGTCCTCGTTGCCGCGGCGGAATATGTGGCCGATGATGCCACTCTCGATGCGCTTCGCGCTTATGCTGAGGCCGGCGGGCACCTCGTACTCGGCATCCGTACTGGTTACGGCGACGAGCTCGCGCGCGCCCGTCGTGGCGTTGCCCCCGACCGCCTGCACGACGCGGCCGGGGTCTGGTACGACGAGTACAGCAACCTAGCCGAGCCCCTCGCTGTGACAGCGGCTGGCGTCGGCTTCGAACTCGAGCCCGGTTCACAGGCGACCGCCTGGCTCGATGTGCTGAACGTCGACACCGCGGAAGTCCTGGTCGAGTACGAGCCGACCGAGCTCGGGGCGAGCGCCGCGATCACTTCGGCTGCGTTCGGGGCGGGCCGGATAACGTATATCGGCACCGTTCCCAACCGGCCTCTCGCGCGCAGTATCGCCCGCTGGCTGGTGCCGTCCACCGCATCCGGGTACTGGCGTACGGAACTTCCGGTCACGGTCAGTACCGGCCGATCCGGCGACCACTCGGTCGTCTTCGTGCACAACTGGTCGGCAACGACGCACTCGGTGACCGTACCCGACGACTGCACCCACATCGAAACCGGTGAGCCAATCGCTGCCGGATTCCGTTTCATCCTCGAACCGCGCGATGTCGCCGTGTTCGAGGTCACCGGTTCACACGCGTGACCGGATCACCAAGAGAAAGAGAACGCTCATGAGGAAGAAAGCACCGAGAAAAGCGGTCGTGCTTGGCACCGGCCTCCTGGCTGTCGCCCTCGCGCTGACCGGATGCACGGGTGGCGGCGGAACGTCGAATACAACGACCAAGCCGGTATCGCAGTCTGAGATCGACAAGGCGATGACGACACCGACCACGCTCACGTTCTGGACCTGGGTTCCGAACATCAAGGACGAGGTCGCCCTCTTCGAGAAGAAGTACCCGGCGATCAAGGTCGATGTCGAGAACGTCGGTCAGGGAGCTCCGCACTACCAGAAACTGCGTACCGCGCTGAAGGCGGGCAAGGGCGCCCCGGATGTGGCGCAGATGGAGTTCCAGTACATCTCGTCGTTCACGGTGACCGACAGTCTGCTCGATCTCACTCCGTATGGCGCGTCCAGCCTGGGCAGCGAGTACGTGCCCTGGGTATGGAACCAGGTCAAGCAGAACAACGGGGTCTATGCCATCCCGCAGGACTCAGGCCCGATGGGCAACCTGTACCGCAAGGACATCCTCGACAAGGCCGGCATCGCCACACCGCCGACGACGTGGGATGAATACGCTGCGGATGCTGCGACGGTGAAGAACAAGACCGGCGTGTACATGTCTGACCTTGCCTCGAGCCAGGCCGGCCAGATGCTCGGACTGCTGTGGCAGGCCGGCGTCAAACCCTTCGGATATGACGGAAGCAAGGGCGTGAAGGTCGACGTCAACAGTGCGGAGGCGAAGAAGGTCGCGTCGTACTGGCAGGGCCTGATCCAGAAGGGATACGTCTCGACCGACCCCGACTTCACCGACAGCTGGTACCAGGGTCTGGCCAACGGCAAGTACGCCGGATGGCTGACCGCGGCGTGGGCTCCCGTCTTCCTGCAGGGCACGGCGGCGAAGACCTCTGGTCTCTGGCGCGCCGCCCCGCTGCCGCAGACCCCCGGCACGAAGGCAGCATCCGGCAACTGGGGTGGATCGTCCGACGCCGTTCTGAAGACGACGAAGAATCCGATCGCCGCCTACGAACTCGCCAAGTTCATCAACAACGACCCTGAGTCCACGCTCATGTTCGCGAACAAGCAGTTCCTGTTCCCGACACTGAACGCGACGTTGAAGGATCCTGCGTTCGTCGACCAGGCGGCTCCGTTCTACGGCGGCCAGAAGGTGAACGCCCTGTTCGCGAACATTTCGACCACCGTCGACACGAAGTTCGACTGGCTGCCCTACATGGACTATGCCTACTCGAGCTATACCGAGACGATGGGCAAGGCGCTCGCGGCGAAGGGCGATCTCTCTGCCGGGCTCGACGCCTGGCAGAAGGCTCTCGTCACCTACGGGACCCAGCAGGGGTTCTCCGTCAACAAGTAAGACCTGGGGGTGGCGGGCACCGACTACCCGCCACCCCGCAGCGCACCTGGCCGAACAAGGGAGTTCATCATGACCCAGTCCGTCGCACCTGCCTCGGTGCAGGCGCGTGAGCACGCTCAGCAGCAACGGCCGAAGCGCAGTGCGAACAAACGACGGCTGAACATCGCCGCATACCTGTTCGTGGCGCCCTTCATGATCGTCTTCGTCGTGATGCTGCTGCTGCCGCTGTTCTACGCCGGATATCTCAGCTTGTTCACGACGCAGCTCATCGGTGGCCAGACCTTCGCCTGGTTCGCAAACTACGTGAGGGCGTTCACCGATCCCGACTTCCTCGCCGGTATCGGACGCATGGCCCTGTTCCTGGTCATCCAGGTGCCGATCATGCTGGCGCTCTCGCTGTTCTTCGCGCTGGCACTCGACAGCGGAAGGGTACGTGGGTCCGTAGCGCTCCGGCTGCTGATCTTCCTGCCGTTCGCTGTTCCCGGCGTGGTCGCCACGTTGATGTGGGGTTACCTCTACGGCAATGACTTCGGTCCCATCGCCCAGACGTTCCGGGCCATCGGGCTCGCAGCGCCCGACCTTCTGAGCGACCAGAACATGCTCGGCTCGATGATGAACATCGTCACCTGGGCTTTCGTCGGCTACAACATGATCATCATGTACGCCGCCCTGCGCTCCATCCCGACGGAGCTCTTCGAGGCTGCGGAGATCGATGGGGCCAGTCAATGGCGGGTGGCGTGGAGCATCAAGATCCCTGGCATCCGGCCGGCGATCATCCTGACCGTGATCTTCTCGATCATCGGCACCTTCCAGCTGTTCAACGAGCCCAGCCTTCTGCACTCGCTCGCACCCAACGTCATCGACAACGGATACACGCCCAACTACTACGCGTACAACCTCGCGTTCACCAACCAGGACGTCAACTACGCCGCGGCCATCGCCTTCCTGCTCGGGATCGTGATCGCCGTCGTGTCCTACGTCGTGCAACTTTCGGCCCAGCGGAGGGAGACCCGCAATGACTGAGACAGCAACGGACCAGATCGTGTCCACGCCCGGGGCGGCTGCCCCCAGACGGCGCGGCAGGCGCGGCGACACCCGGGGCTACGCCCGCGAGAGTCAGCGCAGCACACTCCTGACGGTGCTCTTGTGGATCTGTGCGCTCTACTTCCTGCTGCCGATCGTGTGGCTGTTCATCGCGTCGACCAAGAACAACGGCGATCTGTTCAGCACTTTCGGTTTCGCATTCGGGCGTTCGTTCGATCTGTTCACCAACATCGGAGCGGTGTTCACGACGCAGAACGGCATCTACCTCCAGTGGGCGCTCAACACCCTGATCTACGCCGTGGTGGCTGCGATCGGTGCCTCGCTCCTCGCGACGATGGCTGGGTATGCCTTCGCCAAATACAAGTTCCCCGGGGCGCTGGTCATGTTCAGCATCGTGCTGGGCGCGATCATGATCCCGCTGACAGCGCTCGCCCTTCCGACCTATCTGATGTTCAGCCAGATCGGGATCACGAACACCCCGGCCGCTGTCATCGTGCCGTCGCTGGTGAGTCCGTTCGGCGTGTTCCTGATGCGTGTCTATGCCGCGGACGCGATCCCGGATTCGATGATCGAGGCCGGACGGGTAGACGGGGCCGGGGAGTTCCGCATCTTCTGGCAGGTGGGAATCCGGCTGCTCGGGCCAGGAATCGTCACCGTCTTCCTGTTCGCGTTGGTCGGCACGTGGAACAACTATTTCCTTCCGCTGATCATGCTCAACAGCTCCAGCCTGTACCCCCTCACGGTCGGTCTCGCCCAGTTGCAGGCGACGAGCGCCGCCGGGGGAGGTTCGCAGGCGCTGTTCTCGGTCGTCATCACGGGGTCGCTCGTCTCGATCATCCCGCTGGTCATCGCGTTCCTCTTCCTGCAACGCTATTGGACGACCGGACTTGCGAGCGGGAGTGTGAAGGAATGAGCGTGTTCTGGTATGGCGGGGATTACAACCCGGAGCAGTGGCCGGCCGAGGTCTGGCGCGACGATGTGCGGCTGATGAACCGAGCCGGTGTGAACCTGGCGTCGGTCGGCATCTTCTCCTGGGCGCGCATCGAGCCGCGTGAAGGCGAGTTCGACTTCGCCTGGCTCGACGAGGTGCTCGACCTGTTGCATGCGGGAGGGGTGCGCGTCGACCTGGCCACGGCCACAGCGTCACCGCCTCCGTGGCTGGCGATCGCGCATCCGGAGATCCTGCCCGTCACCGAGAACGGGGTGACGCTGTCGTCGGGGAGCCGGCAGGCCTACTGCCCGAGCTCGCCGGTGTACCGGCGCTACGCAGCTCGTCTCGTCGAGGCGATCGTAGAGCGATACGCTGACCATCCGGCGCTGGAGCTGTGGCATGTCAACAACGAATACGGATGCCACGTCAGCCATTGCTACTGCGACACGTCGGCCGCCGCGTTTCGTGACTGGCTGGAATCGAAGTACGGCACGATCGAGTCGCTCAACGATGCCTGGGGCACCGCCTTCTGGTCGCAGCACTACGCGGCCTTCGACGAGATCCTGCCCCCGCGTGCAGCCCCGACGTTCAAGAACCCTACCCAGGTGCTCGACTTCGATCGATTCAGCTCCGACGAACTGCTGGAATGCTACCGGGCTGAGGCAGCGATCATTCGCCGTGCCTCGTCCGTACCGATCACGACCAACTTCATGGGATTCTTCAAGCACGCGGACTACTGGAAGTGGGCGCAGGAAGTCGACATCGTGTCCGATGACTCCTATCCCGACCCGGCCGACCCGCAATCGCCGGTCTACGGCGCCATGCAACGCGATCTGATGCGCTCGCTTGGTGGCGGAAAACCCTGGCTGCTGATGGAGCAGTCGCCTGGAGCGGTCAACTGGAGGGAACGCAACGCTGCGAAGCTTCCTGGCCAGATGCGAGCGTGGTCGTACCAGTGCATCGGGCGCGGCGCCGACGGCATCCTCTTCTTCCAGTGGCGACAGGCGGTCGCCGGCGCAGAAAAGTTCCATGCGGGGATGGTGCCGCACGGCGGGACGGACACACGGGTCTTTCGCGAGGTCGAACAGCTCGGCGCGGAGTTGCGTGCGCTCTCCGAGATCGACGACCTGCTCGGCACCACCGTGGACGCGTCCGTCGCGATCGTCTTCGACTGGGACTCCTGGCGGGCCGTGGAACAGCAGGCCTCACCCACGGCGGTCAGCTACATCGCCGGGGTGTTCAGCTGGTATCGGGCCCTTGCTTCTGCCGGAGCGATGGTCGACTTCGTTCAGCCGTCCGATGATCTCACCGCCCGTCGAGTGGTCGTCGTGCCGTCGTTGTTCGTTGCCGACGACGAGCAACTGGTCGCGCTCGACGCCTACGCGGCCGGCGGCGGAACGCTGGTCATCGGGTATCTCACGGCCATCGTCGACCCCGACCTGCACGTGCGGACGGGCGGGTATCTCGGCGCGCTCCGCGAGACACTCGGGGTCTGGATCGAGGAGTTCGCACCGCCGGCGTCCCCTGACCTCGCAGCCACGGGTGGAGGGACTCCGCGCGCGCTGGCGGTGCGAGGCGACCTCATCGGCGGGCTGGGAGCGGCATCGTTGTGGGGCGAATACGTCCGTGTCGATGCGGCCAGTGTTGACGCCGTCTTCGAGGGAGGCGCGCTGCACGGCCAGCCGGCCGTCACCCACCACGATCGCGGAGCAGGAACTGCCTGGTACGTCGCGACGCAACTCGACGACGCGCCACTCGGTGCCCTCGTCGACACGATCCTCGCCGCCGCGGGAGTGGATCTCCTGCCGAAGGTGACAGGGGTCGAGTTCATGCGTCGTGGAAACCACCTGCTGGCGATCAACCATTCTGCTGGGGCTGTCGTGCTCGATGTGTTCGGCACTGACATTCTCACCGGCGTGCGGGCTTCAGGGCTGACGCTCGCTCCTCAGGGCGTCGCCGTCGTGTCGGCGGGGTGAGTAGAACATCCGAACTCGGGACGATGAGGAAGTGGCGGGCTTTCCGTGTCCTGACAGTCACTCCCTCGGGCGCGCGGACCGGCCTACCGTTGAGAGCATGAACAACATCCTCATCCTGAACAACGGAGTCGAGATCCCGGCGCTCGGCTTCGGCGTCTTCCAGACGCCGCCCGACGAGACGACGGATGCCGTGGCCACTGCGCTGTCGACCGGCTACCGGTTGATCGACACGGCGGCCGCGTATGCCAACGAGCGCGGTGTCGGCGACGCCATCCGCGACTCCGGACTCGCCCGCGATGACATCTTCATCGAGACGAAGGTCTGGATCAGCGACTACGGCTACGACGAAACGCTGCACGCGTTCGACAAGAGTGCCCGCAAGCTCGGCGTCGACACCATCGACCTGTTCATCCTGCACCAGGCGCTGCCCAGCGCGTTCGACAAGACCGTCAACGCGTACCGCGCGCTCGAGCGGCTGCTCGCCGACGGGAAGGTGCGCGCGATCGGCGTCAGCAACTTCATGCCCGCCCACCTCGCGTCCCTGCTCGAGCAGACCGAGGTCGTCCCGGCCGTGAACCAGATCGAGGTGCATCCGTACTTCACGCAGCCCGAGGTGCGGACGGTGGACGCGGAGCACGGCATCCTGACCCAGGCGTGGTCGCCGATCGGCGGCATCACGTCCTATCGAGGCGAGGGTGCGACAAGCACGTTCCACAATCCCGTGATCCTGGCGATCGCCGCCGTTCACGGCAAGTCGGCTGCTCAGGTGATGTTGCGGTGGCACCTGCAGGAAGGCCGCTCCGCGATCCCGAAGTCAGTGAAGCCGGAGCGCATCCGCGAGAACTTCGACGTGTTCGACTTCGAGCTCACCCCCGACGAGCTTCATCAGATCGATGTGCTCGATCGTGGCGTTCGCGGCGGACCCGAGCCTGATGTCATCACTCTCGATACCTTCGGCCGCGAGATTCCCGAGAGCTGACGGGTGGGCGGCATGGACAATCCAGCCGAGGTGCGCGAGTTCCTTGTGACACGCCGCGCACGCCTCACACCGGAACAAGCCGGAATCATCGGCGGTGGCCGCCGTCGCGTGGCCGGCCTGCGCCGCGAGGAGGTCGCGATGCTCGCCGGAATGAGCACCGACTACTACGCCAGGATGGAGCGCGGAAACCTCGCCGGCGTATCGCCTGAAGTCCTCGAGGCGTTGGCGCGAGCATTGCAGCTCGACGAGGCCGAAATCGCGCACCTCCACGACCTTGCGCGGGCCGCGACACCCGTGAACCCCATCCGGAAACGCTCCCGGGCCGCGGAGGCGACCGTGCGCCCGCCACTCCAGCGGCTGCTGGATGCGATCAGTGTGCCGGCGTATCTCGCGAACGTGCGCAAGGACTTCCTGGCCACCAACACGCTCGGAGCGGCGGTGTTCGCTCCGATCCTCGACGACCCGTCGAACGGGCGGAACAACGCCCGCTTCACCTTCCTGAACCCGGCATCCCGAATCTTCTACCCGGACTGGGAGCAGGGAGCCGCCAGCATCGTCGCTTCCCTCCGGGTCGAGGCGGGAAAGAACCCTCACGACAAGGCGCTCACCGACCTCATCGGGGAGCTCGTCACCCGCAGCGACACGTTCCGCACCCAGTGGGCGAAACACGACGTCGATTCCACCGGAGCGGAACCAAACGCATCCATCACCCTGCGGTCGGCGATCTCGAATTCGACTACGAGGCAATGGAGGTGCCGAGCAATCCGGGGTTGGTGATGTTCGCGTGCACTCCTGAACCCGGCTCCCCGACGGAGGAGCGTCTTCGACTGCTCGGCAGCCTCGCCGTCACGGATGTCGCCCCTATTCACACCGGGTCGAAATCAGAAGAGGAAAACGCATGACCCAGCCAACTTCTGCCCAGGCCGCGATCATGGACTTCGCACCCAAGCTCGTCGAGCTCACTGACGACGTGCTCTTCGGCGATGTATGGGAACACGGCGACCTGCCAAAACGCGACCGGAGTCTCATCACCGTCGCGAGCCTGATCACCTCCAGCAGCTTCGAGCAACTGCCCAATCAGCTTCGGTTGGCGAAGGCGAACGGGCTCACCGAGACCGAGATCACGGAAGCGATCATCCACCTCGCGTTCTACGCGGGCTGGCCCAAAGCCATGTCGGCGATCCAGGTCGCCGAGAAGGTGTTCGCAGAGTAGTTCCGCCGGCTGGGGCCGGCCGTCGTCGTCACTCTCAGGTCAGTGTTCTGCTTTCGGATAGTTGCCGTGTCGGAGTCGAGCAGGGCGGACGAGAGGGGCGCGTCCCTCTCTCGATGCGCCGATGTACGTGCCTTCGACTGCCGGGTCGGGACCGTCTGTCCCGTCGGCTCTGGTGTAGGTGCCGTGCACTGTTCTGAGAACTTGAGGCTCGGGCTCGACGTGGGTGTACGTGCCTTCGTAGTCGTCGCGCGTGGGGCCGGAGGTGCCGTTCGCGTTCTGTGCAGATGACATGGTCATTGTCATCATCTCCTTAATTGCGCTATCGCAATTGTTGCACTTTACGTGGTGATTGTGAATACTGAGCAGCATGAATCCCGCACGAGCCCTCAGCGTCGGAGTGGACGAGTTGAATGCGGCCCTCGCCGCTGCCAACGTGATGATGCGGGTAGCTGCCCGGTCGGTTCTCGACGTGGAAGACGTGGTCACGACGCCTCAGTTGCGCGTTCTCATGCTGATCGCCGCGTTCGGTCCGCAGAACCTCGGTGCTGTCGCAGTCGAGTTGGGCGTGCATCCGTCGAACGCGACCCGAACCTGCGAAAAGCTGGTCCAGGCCGGGCTGATCGTCCGGTCGGACGACCCTGCCGACCGTCGCTACATCCAGCTCGAACTCACGACAGAGGGCTCGGCGGTCGTCGATCGGGTGCTCACAGAACGACGGGATGCGATGGCTGACGTCTTCGCGAGCATGTCACCGGAAGACGCAGCCACGGTGGCGTCAGCCTTCGAGACATTCGCTCGCGCGGCCGGCGGCGAGCCGACGCGCGACGGCCGGTTCGCCTTCGGCTTCACCTTCTGAGGCGACGGCGAGATCTGCATCGCCGCGCCCCGATTCCACCGGGATTATGCTGGATGGATGACCGGCGAGCGGCTCGCCATATCGCTTCTCGGCACCTTCTCTGTTGCCGTGGACGATCACGTCGTTCCCGAGGGCGAATGGCATCTGAAGCGCGCGGCCGATCTGGTGAAGCTCCTCGCCATCGTTTCGCGGCACAGGCTCGCGCGCGAAGAAGTGATAGAAGCCCTCTGGCCAGAGGGACGTCCTGAGCGGGGCGCGACGAATCTGCGCAAGGTCGCATTTCAGGCACGGCGTGCCCTCGGTTTGACTGACGGCATCGTGCTCGACGAGGGGCTGGTGGCGCTGGCGCCAGACCATTCCGTGCAGACCGACCGCGACCGATTCGTGGATGCGGCATCTCGAGCGCTGGCGTCCGGGGATCCCGCGGCCTGCCGCGCGGCGGCTTCTCTGTACAATGGCGAGCTTCTCCCCGAAGATCCTTACGCCGTGTGGTGCGAGGCGGATAGGCGTTATCTGAAGGGGCTCTTCCGCGACGTGTTGGCTCAGGGACAACTGTGGGGCCGGTTGGTGCGTGAGGAACCAACTGACGAGCGCGCGCATCGGGAGATCATGCGGGCCCAGCTGGAGCGGGGCGATCGCGCGGGCGCAATGCGGCAGTTCGATCTGCTTCGCACGACGCTTCGGGACAGCCTCGGTGTTGCGCCGGGCCCGGACACGGTCGAACTCTACGATCGGGCGCTCAACATGGATGGCCGAGACGTCCCGACGCCGGCCGAGCGCGCTCGGGCCCTCCTGGCCTGGGGCATGGTGCACTGGCATCGTTCCGATCTCGACGAGGCGGAACGAACCGCCATCGAAGCACGCGCGCTCGCCATCGATGCGGGGTTGCCTCGGGAACTCGCCGAGGCCAGCGAGCTGCTCGCACTGATCGCTCATGTGCAGGCCAGATGGCATGAGGTGTTCGCGGACAGCTTCTTGGAGAGTCTTTCCCGCAATGCGGATCTCGCTCCGTTCGTCTTCGACGCGAACGTGTGCATGAGCGAATTCGTGCTCTGGGAGCAGAACGGATTGCGTGACGTCGCCGACGTCGCGAGGCAGCTGATTCAGTTCAGTACCACCCGGAGCGCGCCTCAGGCTGAAGCGGTGGGCAGGCTGCTGCGCGGCGAAGTCGCGCTGCTGTCGGGACGTGTCGGAGCCGAGGTGCGTGAAGACCTGGCTCGCGCCGTGGCGCTACACGACGAATCGTCATCGACAACGGGTTTGGCGTTGTCGGTGGAGCGTCTCGCCCAGCTCGAGGCCCGGGTCGGGGACCGAGCACGAGCAGGGGAGGAGCATCGGCGTGCTCTGCAGATCGCTGAGCAGACGGCTGTGCGCGAGCACCTCCTGCCCCTGATCTACGGGGGCATGCTTCAGGGTGAAGCGACCGGCAGAGCACACGAGGTGATCGACGAAGCCGAGGATGCGTTCGGCCGGCTCACGCCGTGTGACACGTGCGCGATGTCGTTCAGGGTGAATGCCTCGCTGGCATACGCGCACTCCGGTGACCTGAGCCGCTCGGCGGATTACCTCGCGGAAGCACGCCGCGTGGTTCCGATGTGGTCGGGTGGGCCGTGGCACGCGGCAGTCGATGAGGCGGATGCCGCCCTGCGTCTCGCGGGCGGCGGCTCGAGGTAACGCTCGAGGAACGCCTGTCTCGTAGCGTACGAGCTGCGGGATGAAGGTCATCCTGACGATGAGCAAGGAGGATGCCATGCCACTGTTCATGGACATTCATCGCAGCATGCCTGACGGTGCGGACGCCGAAATGCTGGAGCACGCGCACCAGGCGGACCTGAAAGTTCAGGAGAAGTACAACGCCACTTACCTCAATTACTGGTTCGACGTCGAAGCCGGACGGATCTTCTGCCTCGTCGAGGCGCCAGACGCGGAGAGCGCAGAGGCGGTTCACCGTGAGTCTCACGGCCTGGTCGCCGATGAGATCTACCCGGTCGCGCAAGGCTGAGGGCGTCCCGCAACACGGTGGCGGCTCAGGAGCGAAGCTGAATCCACTGTCCCTCGGAAACGACTTCTGCGACTCCGCCCACGACGGAGATCGCGGTCTCGTCGTCCATGGCGTACGCCGGTCCGTCGATCTCCGTGGCCCATCGCTCCGCCTGGGCGAGCGTGTTGGTCGGGAAGACGTCGAGATGCGGGAAGATCGAGAAGTCGACGAGGCCCAGGGTCCTGTCGTCTTCAGCGCCCGACCACTCCACGAAGGCGGAACCGATCCGAGGCGTCATCACCATGCTGCCGGCGCTCACCCCGACCCAGACGGTGTCGTTCAGCGACGGCAGGAGGTCGACCAGTCCCGACTGCCGCATCCAGTGACACAGGTACGTCGCGTCGCCGCCGTCCACGAGCAGGACGTCTGCTTCACGGACCCAGGGCACCCAACGCTCCTGTCCGATGGGGCAGCGCCGACAGCTCGAGAAGGCCCACCGAGGCCCAATCCAGGGAGGTCATTCCTCCCCAGGGCGGCAGGCCGCTCACGAAGCCTCGTGCTGATTCCGGCCCACACAGGGGGTGGCCCCACTGCGCGGTCGGAATGCAGAGGGCTGAGGCCTCTGCGATCGGCTTGCCGAGCAGGCCGGCCAGCGCGTCCTGGATGCTCTGGTTGGTAATGCCTCCGGACGTGAGGAGAAGTTTCACCGCGCCTCCTGGGTCGAAAATGGCGGGTCGCACGGACGTCGTCCACTATCCCGATCCTAAGTTTCGACCCAGGGGGCGTGTCTACTTGTGCGGTTTCTCCAGCTCGAAGAAGTCGTCCACTCCTGCGGCCTCGGCCTCGCGACGGCGGGCGCGCTGAGACGGTGCGACCAGCGCGGCGATGATCGCAAGAACTCCGACGGCGGCAGATACCCAGAAGCCGATCGTGAAGGCGTCGTCGGTGGGAGCACCTTGCGCGGTGATGTTCGAGGAGATCAGCGCGGCGATGACGGCCGTGCCGATGCTGCTGCCGACGGTGCGGATGACGGTGTTCGCGCTGATCGCCTCGCTGGTCTGGGTTGCCGGCACGCTCTCGACGATCGCGTTCGACGTCGCGGCCAGCGCCATCCCGATTCCGATGCCGGTCAGGATTCCCGACACGACGATCTGCCATTCCTCGGCATGGCCGAGTGCGGGAATCAGGAAGGCCACGGTGACCGAGACGCCGCCGAGGATCATCGGGATCTTGGGGCCGATGCGACGGATGAGGATGCCCGCGGCGACACCCGCGAGAACCATGGCGACGACGGTGGGAAGCAGGAAGAGGCCGGCCTCGCTGACGGACTTGCCGAATCCGTAGCCGAGGATGGTGGGCAGCTGCAGCAGCGTCGGAACGAGGATGAAGGTGCCGAACATCGCGAAACCGAAGGCGAGCGCGACGACGTGTGCGGTCCAGACGCCACGGTGCTTGAACAGGCGAACGTCGATCAGCGGCTCCTTGACGCGGAGCTCGACGAAGACGAACACGATGAGGGCGACGCCGCCGAGGATGAGCAGACCGATCGTTTTGCCGTCGCCCCAGCCCCACTTCTCGCCCTCGCTGATGGCGAGAAGCAGTGCGACGAGACCGATGGAGAGGATCGCTGTGCCGAGCATGTCGAGGCGGCCGGGCGTGCGAACCGGGGATTCCGGGATGCCGAAGATCGCACCGAGCAGGGCGATCACGACGAGGATCGCGGGGAACCAGAACAGCCAGTGCCAGCCGAGCCCTTCCACGATGGGACCCGCGGCGACGATGCCGACGCCGGCGCCGATGCCGAAGATCGCCGAGAGCAGCCCGATCGTCACGCTGACGCGCTCCTTCGGCAGTTCATCGCGCACGATGCCGATCGACAGCGGCATCACGGCGCCTGCCGCTCCCTGCAGAACACGAGCCACGATGAGCACGCCGAGGTTCGGCGCGAGTGCCGCCAGCACTGTGCCGACGAGGAGCAGGGCGAGGACGATGATGATGACCTTGCGCTTACCGACCATGTCGCCGAGGCGCCCGAGGATCGGAGTCAGCACTGCAGCGGAGAGGAGGTAGGCGGTGAGCACCCAACTCGCGTCCGCCGTGGCGACGCCCAGATCTTTGCCGATGGTGGTGAGCGCAGGCGCGACGAGGGATTGCAGCACCGCGAATGACAGACCTCCCAGCGAGAGGAAGAGGATGATCGCGGTTCCGCGTGACCGCGTCGCCTTCTGGGTGGATACCGAGCCCGTGACGGGACTCTGAACGGCGGACATGTAACTCCCTAGCTATGTAAGCACGTGCTGACTTGACGAGTATTCCCTATGGGGGAAGGTGAGTCAACAAGCGTTTACTTTGAGTGTCGACCGGGTACAGTGGCCGGTGGGAACTGCGAAATGACCAACGAGACGAAGGAGTCAAGCGGGATGCTCGCTGAGACGGTGCTCGACGCGGATGACGAATTGGTGCGCTCGGGTCGCGACGCCGCGGCAACCCAGCGGGCCTTGGTGCGGGCAGCGCGGCGGCGGTTCGCGACCGAAGGATATCGAGCTACGACGGTGCGGCAGATCGCTGCGGATGCCGGCGTGAATGTCGCTTTGATCAGTCGCTACTTCGAGTCGAAGGAGGGGCTCTTCGAGGCTTGCATGATGCGCACCTCGAACGAACTGGACTCGCAGACTCCGACCGGATCGTCCGACGTCAGCGCCGTGATCGAGCGACTCATCGCTCACGTCGTGAACGCCCCAGACGGCGACGACCCTCTGCAGTTGCTCCTCCTGCTGCGCTCCTCCGGCGACGAGAATGCTGATCGCATCCGCCGCCGAACCATGGAGCACTTCACCGAGCGACTCGCTGAGGCAGCAGGGTGGAGGGCCGACGACCCCGAGACGGCGCCGATCCTGCTACGTGCCCAGCTCGCGATCGCGACGATGCTCGGGGTGGTGATGCTGCGCACCTCGACGGGGGTGCAGCCCATCGCATCCGCCGGATTCGATGACCTGGCCGAGCCGCTCGGGCGGATATTCGGCGAACTCCTCGCGGGCTGAGCACCCTCGGGCTCAAGCGCCAGCGTCAGGCACTCGTCGGAAGCCCGACGACCTGGCGGGCGCCGTCTATCGACTGACTGCACTCGCCGGAACGCGACAAGACGGCTCTTGTCGGCCGGGCTCACGCCTAATAGAGTTCGTTCGCCAGTTCAATGACGAACGGAGAGACTCATGTCCGCAACAGCTCTGCCTTCGAGTGGGGATGTACCCGAGCGGCCTGCAGGAAACGACAAGACCTGCGATGCGCGCGGGATGGCCGAGATCCACCGGCTTTTCCGTTCAGGTTTCGCCGAGGCGCCGGCGCTGGTGTCGGGCGTCGCGGAGGCCGATTCCGGGCACGCGGATGTCGTGGGCGATCATCTCGCGATGCTGTCCGTCGAGCTCCACGCACATCACGAGGGCGAAGATACGCACCTGTGGGGCATGCTGGAGCAGCGCGCACCCTCGTGCGCTGCGCACGTTGAGCGGATGAAGCAGCATCACGCCGAGTTACTCGTGCACCTGAAAGAGATGGATGCGGCGCTGCCCGCATGGCGGACCAGCGGGCGTGCGCGGGATGCGGACGCCGTGCGATCCGCCCTCGATGGAATCAACGCCGCCCTGGCTGTTCATCTGCCGGACGAGGAGGCGAACATCGTTCCCGTGATGGAGACGACACTGACTCCGAAAGAGGTCGAGTGGTTCGCCGACCACGGGCGCAAGGCGACTCCGAAAGGCAAGAGCTGGGAGACGATGGGCGCGATTCTCGCAGCCCAACCCGACGGGGGCGTCGAGTGGCAGCGCGAGAACCTGCCCGCGCCTGCCCGGCTGCTGTGGCGCATCGTCGGCAAAGGGCGGTACGAGAAGAACCGGAAGGAGCTGACCGGAGGTCTTGCAGGTGGAGGGTCCTCGAGCAGGTGAGACCCTTTCGTTCCTTCGGAAGTTTCCCGGCCGTGCGTGCGTTGCTGTAGTCATGGGTTGGAATGACGACAACATCAAGGCCTTCCGCGACAGCAAGGGCACCAAGAATTTCTGGGGCGAGAAGCTGGTCATCCTGCATTCGATCGGGGCCAGATCCGGCAAGACGCATCTGAACCCCGTCGTCGGCTTTCCCAACGGGGACGGCTGGCGGGTTGTGGCGTCGAAGGGCGGCTCTCCCGAGAACCCTGCGTGGTATCACAACCTGCGAGCGAATCCGTCGATCGACATCGAGGCCGTCGTCGACGGCGACGTCGTGACCGTACCCGTCACGGCGACCGAGATCTTGGGCGAGGAGTGGCGCACAGCGTACGACGCGATTGTCGCGGAGGCGCCGCAGTTCGGGGGATACCTCGAGAAGACCGATCGCCGGATCCCGGTGTTCCAGCTCACCCGCCGCTAGGGCTCGACGGTTCACTCACCGCAACAGCGGTCGTAGCTGTTCCTCGGTCACGGGGAACTGCACCGCGTAGTAGATCTGGTGCGCATTCATGTCGCCCCAGTCCTCCTTCTTCACGCGGATGCCGCCGGGCGACACCTCCGCGATACGGACTCGCAGCCAGGTGCCGTCGCCGAGCCGCAGTTCGTACGGGTCGGCAAGGTAACCGAGACCGAGTTCGTCGAGGACCTGCTCTGCGCGCATCCAGTCCACGACCTCCGTCGTTCGACGCCCCAACAGGTCGATGGCGACGAATCCCTCATCGACGGGCTGCATCCAGCCCACTCGCTCACCGTCGTACGCGCGGCGGTGTTCGATCCAGTCGGGTTCCATCCCTGTAGGGTAGCGACCGGTCACGCCGCCAGGTGAAATGTGTCGGCGAAGCGGCCCAGGAGGTCGCCAGGCCCGCGCAGCACCTCGACCGTGCCCGTCGAGATCGCGCGATCCGGTGCGAGCTCGCCCGAGATGAGTCGGCGGATGCCCGGGCCCGCCGCGAACGCCAGGTCGGCCGGCCCGCTCCCGCGCTGCACGTCGAGCAGGGGACCGTCGACGCGGATGAGCAGTTCGGCTTGCCCGAAACGGGCGGCGTAAGCGGTCGCCGGCAGGCTCTCGGCGACCCGCGGCCTGAATGCTGTGCGGAGGTCGATCGTCATGGAATCGGGTGTGATGATCTGTTCATCCCGCGGATCGCCCAGTGCTTTGAAGCCCCAGGCGCCGAGCGCGAGGACCACCGGCTCGAGTTCGCGACCGTACGGCGTCAGCTCGTAGACGATGATGCGGGAGTGCGGCGCGCGGCGGAGCACGCCCGCCGCCTGCAGCTCTTTCAGCCGCGCCGCCAGGATGTTGCTCGGGATCCGGGGGAGCCCCGCAGCGAGCTCGCCGAAGCGGCGGGGGCCGACGAGCAGGTCGCGAACGATGAGCATGGCCCAGCGTTCGCCGACGAGTTCGAGTGCTTGTGTGATGCCCGAGTACTGCCCGTACTCACGTGCGGCCAACGACGTCAGGCCTGTTGGTCGGCGAGGCCCTCGGCGCCAGCCAGGGCGGCCGTCGGGTCGAACCAACCGAACTCGAGGATGTTGCCGTCGGGGTCGTTGAGCTGGCGCTGGTACATGAACCCGTAGTCGGTCGCGGGGTGCGGTTCGACGCCACCCGCGGCGATGCCGTCGGCGACGACCTTGTCGACGGCGTCGCGGCTGTCGACGAAGATGGCGGTCGACACCGACGGGTTCAGTGCGGGGTCGCCGATCGGAAGCTCGGTGAAGGTCTGGAAGTACTCGCGCGTCAGGATCATGAGGAAGCTGTGGTCCTGCTCGACCACGAAGCAGGCGCCGTTGTGGTCTGACATCGCGGGGTTGTTGGTGAAGCCGATCGCCGAGTAGAACGCCTTCGAACGCTCCAGGTCGGCCGCCGGCAGGTTGACGAACATCGCAGTCATCGTGATCCCCTTTCATGGGTCCGATAGGTGGATGCGTCAACACTTGCAAAAAACAAGTGCCACGTCAAGACCTGCAGCTTGCGAGTTTGCGCACCGCCTGCTGTGCTGAGCGAGCGGGCGCTCCCGTCACTGCGGAACGGCGATCCGATACCCGCGTTTGATGACTGTCTGTACCAGCCGCGCATCCGGGAGCGCGCCGCGCAGGCGGCTCACTGCGACATCGACCCCGTGCTCGTCGAGCACTTCGGGAGCCGAGTGCGCGAGCTCCGCCCGCGACACCGTCACGCCTCCTGCGCGCATCAGGGAGCGGAACAACGACAGCGAGACCGGGCTGAGCGCGGTGCTCATCCCGTCGAAGCGTGTGATCTTGCCGCGGAGTTCGACAGCCCCGAGCTCCGTGTCGACGATGCAGACGCCGTTGCATTCGAGGTGTTCGCAGACCAGGCGGATGAGGGCGCCCATCCGGAACCGGTCTGGAACGATCGGGAGGATGCCCGCCTGAACGAGGGGTGCGGCGGTAACGGGGCCGACGGCGGCGACGACTACGTTCTCACGCATCGCGGCCTGCAGGCCGCCCAGTCGCCCGATGCCGTCGGCGATCGTGAAGAGGGCGTCTACTGCGGGAGCCGAGGTGAAGGTTATGGCGTCCACGCCCGCGCTACAGACGGCGGCGATCAGCCGTGCGACGCGATCGGAGTCCTCGTGGACCGACCACCGATACGGTTCGACGGTCAGCACGGTGGCGCCGGCGGCCGTGAGCCGCGCCAGCTGCTCGCGGTCGGTGAAACCGTGGAGCTGCACGGCGACCGTCGCCCGATTCACATCCTCGCGGAGGACCATGTCGACCAAGGACGTAGTGGTCTCCCGCTCGCTCATGCCGTGGTCGTCGAGGCCGGCCGCACGGATGGATCCGCGTGCTTTCGGGCCGCGGACGAGGATGCGCGCGGCTGCGAGGGTTTCGTTCAGTTCGTCACCGAGTCCGGCCGCGTCGGCGGCCTCGATCCATCGCCGCATCCCATAGGAGGTGGTGGCGAGCAGGATGTCGGGCTCGCTCGCGATGACGCGCCGGGTCTCGTCGATGAGCACGCTGTCGTCGGCGACCCCGGTCATCCGGATGGTCGGGGCGTGGAGCACTTCGGCGCCGCGCCTCTCGAAGGCGGCGATCAGATCGTCGGAGCGCCGGTCGCTCGTCACAGCGATCCGGAACCCGTCGAGTTGATCGGGCCGGAAGCCGGGAACACCGCGGTCGGGATCGGTCATGCGTATCCAGCCTGTGCCGCCGCCAGCTCCTCGACGGCTGTCGCTGTCACCACCTCGCCGATGACGATCACGGCAGGCGACTGAACGCGAGCAGCGCTTGCAGCGAGAACGACCTCGCCCAGGGTCGTCACGGTCGTCCGTCGGCTGGGGCTGAAGCCGCGCTCGATGACGGCTATCGGCATGTCCGGGCGCATCCCGTGACGGCGCAGCCCGGCGCTCAGGTGGGGGAGGGTGGCCACTCCCATGAGAATGACCAGCGTGCCACCGAGCCCCACGGCATGCTCCAGCTCGTCCTCGGTCAGCGGCACGTGACCGGAGATGACGGTGAACGCCCTGCTGACCTCGCGGTGGGTGACCGGGATGCCCGCCTCGCCCGGAACGGAGATGGCGCTGGTGATGCCGGGGATGACCTCGACAGGCACACCGGCGCGGCGACAGGCGAGCACCTCTTCGCCGCCCCTGCCGAACACGAACGGGTCGCCGCCTTTGAGACGCACCACACGCATCCCGTACAGCGCCTTCTCGATCATGATCCGTTCGATCTCGTGCTGGGGGACGGCGTGGTGCCCCGGGGTCTTCCCGACGTCGATGAGGTCGGCCGCCGGGGCCAGCAGGTGCAGGTCGTCGCGGGGCCCGAGCCGGTCGTGCAGCACGACATCCGCGGATCGGAGCGCCCGAAGCCCGGCTGCGGTGATCAACGAGGCATCCCCCGGACCGCCGCCGACGAGCGTGACCTGCCCGCCCGCAGCAGGCTCCACTGAGTCGGCACGGGCCGTGGCGATCCGCAGCACGCGGGCACGTTCGAACAGGCGCGACCGCTCGTCAGCCGTCCCATCCACCCACACGATCAGGTCAGGGAGGGTGGGAATCGCCGGTCGGTCGAGCGCGGCGATCGCGTGAGCTGCGAGTTCGACACTGACATCGGCGCCGCGCATCCGTGCCGCAGCGACCGCGTAACGGCTGCGCTGCGCCTGCCCGACGACGAGCACCCGCTTCGCCTCCAGGTCGATTTCGAACATGTCAGGCTCCTCTCACCGGGATCGACGGGCCGGCGACGAGGACCGATTCGCGTTCCTCTACCTTCGGCGGCCGTACCTGGCCGCGTTCGCGGACCTTCACCATGGCCGGGTCCGGGGTCGCGGGTGCGTTCACGAAGGACCGGAACCTTTTGAGCCGGTCGGGGTCGTCCAGCGTCGCCGCCCACTCGTCGTGGTAGTCGCCGACGTGCCGTGCCATAGCTTCTTCGAGTTCTGCCGCGATGCCGAGCGAGTCGTCGCACACGACGGCGCGCACGTGGTCGAGACCGCCAGGCAGTTCCTCCTGCCACCGGGCGGTGCGCTGCAGGCGGTCGGCCGTGCGCACGTAGTACATGAGGTAGCGGTCGATGTACCGGATGAGCGTCTCGTGGTCGAGGTCGCCGGCGAGCAACTGGGCATGCGCGGGCTGGAAGCCGCCGTTGCCGCCGACGTAGAGGTTCCAGCCGTTCTCGGTTGCGATCACCCCGATGTCCTTGCCCCGGGCCTCCGCGCACTCGCGCGCGCATCCGGAGACCCCCATCTTGAACTTGTGCGGCGACCGCAGGCCCCGGTACCGCTCTTCGAGAAAGATCGCCATTGCGACGGAGTCCTGCACGCCGAACCGGCACCAGGTCGAGCCGACGCATGACTTGACGTTGCGCAGGGACTTCCCGTACGCCTGCCCCGACTCGAAACCGGCGTCGACCAGCAGGCGCCAGATCTCCGGAAGCTGTTCGAGCCTGGCGCCGAACATGTCGATGCGCTGGCCGCCGGTGATCTTCGTGTAGAGGTCGAACTGCTCGGCGACCTCCGCGATCACTTTCAGCTTCGCCGGTGTGATCTCGCCGGCCGGGATGCGCGGGACGACGGAGTACGTGCCGTCCTTCTGCATGTTCGCCAGGGCGCGATCGTTCGTGTCCTGGAGGGGACCGGCCCCATCGTCGAGGATGTAGGCGGACGTCTGTGTCGCCAGCACGGATGCGACCACCGGCTTGCAGATGTCGCAGCCGAGCCCGGATCCGAAACGTTCGAAGACCTGGCCGGCAGTGCGGAGGCCGAGGATGCGCACCGACTCGAACAGTTCGCTCCGGCTCAGTTCGAAGTGCTCGCAGAGAGCCCGCGACACCTCGATCCCCGCACTCGTGAGCTCGGTTTCGAGGATCTTCTTCACGAGCGGCACGCACGAACCGCACTGCGTTCCGGCACGTGAGCACACCTTCAGCTCGCCCAATTCGGTGCAGGCCTCATCGCGGATCAGCGATCGGACGGCGCCGGCCGACACGTTGTTGCATGAACAGACCTGGGCATCGTCGGGGAGCGCGGGGGTGGATGCCGGTTCCGCGCCCGCCGCGGACAGGTAGGACGCGGGCTCGCCGGGCAGGTTCCGACCGAGCAGCGGTCGGAGCGACAGGTAGGGGCTCGCGTCGCCGACGAAGATTCCTCCGAGGAGAGTGGACACATCGGCGCTCATGACGAGCTTCTGGTAGAGACCGCGCGCCGGGTCCGCATAGACGACCTCGAGGGCGCCATCCGTGCGGGCGAGTGCGTCGCCGAAGCTGGCGACGTCGACACCGGAGAGTTTGAGCTTCGTCGCGTCGTCGATGCCGGGGAAGGTCGCTTCGCCGCCGTGGATGCGGTCCGCCACCACCTCGGCCATCGCGTTCGCTGGCGCGACCAGGCCGACGCAGGCGCCGTCGACACTGGCGACTTCGCCGATCGCCCAGATGCCTGCGACCGACGTCGAGCAGTCCGCTCCGATCGCGACGCCCCCACGCGGACCGAGATCCAGGCCGGCCTCGCGTGCGAGTTCATCGCGAGGCGTGATGCCGATCGAGAAGATCACGAGGTCGGCTGTCAGGGCGTCACCCTCGGGGAAACCGAGCCCGAGCACGGCTCCGCTGGGAGCGGTGATGACTTCGTCAGGCCGTTCACCCAGCCGAAGGGTGATGCCCTGACTCCCGATGATGCGGCCGAGCGCCTGGCCGGCGCCCTCGTCGAGCTGGGCCGACATCAACCAGCGGCCGGAGTGCACGATGGTGACGTCGGCTCCGAGCGAGAGCGCTGCCCCGGCGGCTTCGAGTCCGAGGAGCCCGCCCCCGACGACGGTGACCTTCGCCTGACGGCCCTTCCGCTGCGCGAGTTCACCGACTTCGCGTGCAAGGGCGTCGACATCGTCGACGGTTCGGTAGACCCGGCCCGCGGAGGCGCCCGGGATCGGCGGCACGGTGGCAGACGATCCGGTCGCGAGCACGAGCTCGCCGTAGCTGTGACGGTCACCGTTGTCGAGCGTGACCGTGCGCGTCGCCGGTTCGACGGCGACCACTCTCGTGCCGCCGGCGAAGATCACCCCGTCTTCGCGCCAGAGCGACCCGTCGCCGAAGGTCAGGTCGACATCGCGACCCTCGATGCCGCCGAGCAGGCGCGAGGTCAAGGCGACCCGGTCGTACGGGAGACGGGACTCTTCGCCGAACACGGTGATCGACCCGGTCGCCCGGGAGTCGCGGCGCGCTAGCAGCGACTCGACGAGCCGGTGTGCGGCCGGGCCGCCGCCGACGACGACCACGTCGGAACGGCCGGCGATGCCGTCGATTTCCTCAGTCATCAGCAGACCTCCTGAACTGTGCGCGTGAGTCGACCGTATTCGGCGCTCATGTCGTCTCCGTTGCCGCCGTGTGACGTTCTGTGTCGTGTTCCTCTCGGCGGGGGATCGGCGCCGAGAGGAGTTCGTTACCGCGATGTCACGACGGATGCGTCCGGCCGAAACACGCGGTGCCTAGCGTTGGCGTCCAGCAGGCTTACGCATCCACTCGACCTCATTCGACCCTGGAAGGACGGTGACCGCATGACGATCGCATACGAGTTCACGACGATCGACACCACCTGGAGCGAGGTGTGCCGGGTGGACGAACTGGAGCCCATGTGGGCGGAAGCCGCACTCGTCCACGGGCGTCAGGTCGCGGTCGTGCGCCTGGCCGATGAGCGTCTCTTCGCGTTCTCGAACCTCGATCCGGCGACCGGGTCGTCGGTGATGGCGCGCGGGATCGTCGGCTCCAGGGCGGGGAGGCCGACCATCGCATCCCCGCTCCACAAGGACGTCTACGACCTCGAGACCGGCGAGTGCTACACCGATCCTGTGCGCCGGCTGCCGGTCTGGCGCTGCCGGTCGGCCGACGGAATCGTCTCCGTCGCCGCGGCCCGCAGCCTCGTCGCCGCCTCGCACGGCACGAACGATCCCGCCGGCCGTCGTGCCGTCGCTGCTCTCGTGCAGGCTGTCCGCGACGTCCGGCCCGACCTCGCGGTGTACGACGCCTTCGTCGACGTGCAGGAGCCGGATGTGCGCGAAACGATCTCGGGCATCCGCCACGACCAGGAAGTGACGATCGTGCCTCTCCTCCTCTCGGCCGGCTACCACGTGAAGGTCGATCTCGCAGCAGCCGCGGATCCCAAGGGTGCGGTCGGCGTGACGGCCGCACTCGGTCCGGATGCGCGCCTCGTCGCGCTGCTCGCGCGTCGCCTTCACGAGGCGGGCCTGCGCGACGGGGACCGCGTCGTGCTCGCCGCGGCCGGATCGTCGGACCCCTCAGCGGTAGCCGACTGTCACGTGATGGGACATCTGCTCGCAGCCCAGCTGCGTCGTCCCGTGGCCGTCTCCTTCATCTCCGCGGCCGAACCGCGGGTTCCAGAGGCGGTCGCGTCCATGCGCGCCGCCGGGTCCGGCCGGGTCGCCGTGGCGAGCTACCTTCTCGCGCCCGGGTATTTCGCAACGCTCGCGGCATCCGCCGGCGCCGACCTGACCAGCGCTCCGCTCCTGGCCGACGGCAGCGAGCCGCCGCGCGAACTCGTCGACATCGTCGTGCAGCTCTTCGACGAAGCGGGCACCCGCCCCATTCCCGCTCCCTGATCCGTCGCCACACACCATCAGCGCACCACCGAACTGCCTGGAGGCACCGATGAACGCACCGATCCCATCCTCCGTCCTCACGGAGGACCCGACTGATCTGGTCGCCGCGACGCCAGGCGCTCCGCTCGTCCGTCGCCCACGGCGCTGGATCGACGGCTGGAACCCCGAAGACCACCAGCAGTGGCAGGCGATCGGCGCCTCGATCGCGCAGAGGAACCTGCGCTGGTCGATCTTCGCCGAGTTCCTCGGCTTCGTCGTCTGGCAGCTCTGGTCGATCGTCGTGGTCGCCCTGCCCGCTGCAGGCTTCCACTTCGACACCGCGCAGATCTTCTGGCTGATCTCCATGCCGAGCCTGGTCGGCGCCACGCTCAGGTTCCCGTACACCTTCATGGTGCCGAAACTCGGTGGACGGAACTGGACGGTCATCTCGGCGGCACTCCTGCTGATCCCGACCGTCGGCCTCGCGATCTGCGTGTCCGATCCGCAGACACCTTTCGCCGTCATGCTCTTCGTAGCCGCGCTTGCGGGGTTCGGCGGTGGCAACTTCGCCAGCTCGATGGCGAACATCACCTTCTTCTATCCTCAGCGCAAGAAGGGCTGGGCGCTCGGATTGAACGCGGCAGGCGGAAACCTCGGCGCCGCCGTCGCGCAGCTCGCCGTCCCGATCGTCATCACGATCGGCGCGGGGGTCGCTCTGCGGTTGCCACTGGCAGGGCTCGTCTGGATTCCGCTGATCATCGTTGCGATCGTCGGCGCCTGGTTCCGGATGGACAACCTGTCGAACGCCAGGGCTGATCTCAAGGCCTCGCTCGCAGCGCTGAAGGCGCCGGCGCTCTGGCTGATGTCCCTGCTCTACATCGGAACGTTCGGCTCGTTCATCGGGTTCGCCGGTGTCTTCCCCAAACTGATCGCCGATCAGTTCCCTGCCCACGCGACCTTTGCCGTCGGTGGTGCGACACTCTCCCTGGCATTTCTCGGAGCCCTCGTCGGCTCGCTCGCCCGGCCGTTCGGAGGTCGCCTGGCCGACCGATTCGGCGGGAGCACGATCACGATCGTCGCCTTCGTGGTGATGGCGCTGGGCATCCTCGCGGTCATCGTGACGCTGCCGCTCGACAACTTCTGGCTCTTCCTCGCCTTCTTCCTGGTGCTGTTCGTCGCGAGCGGCGCGGGCAACGGCGCGACCTACCGGATGATCCCGACGATGTTCGCCCTCCGGGCAGGCGCCGTGGATGCGCACCGCACGGCAGGCGACATCGGCTCGCAGAGAACCGCAGCTGCCGCGCTCGGCATCATCGCTGCCTTCGGCGCCTACGGAGGGTTCATCATCCCGCAGGTGCTCGGCTACTCGAAGACCACCACAGGTGGTTACACGACCGGCCTCGAGTGGTTCGTCGCCGCCTACGTCGTCCTCCTCGGCATCACGATTGGCATCGCGGTGTGGGGCCGGCGGCGCGCGGTCCGGATCTGAGGGAAGGCGAGTCGGCTATGACGACCATGACGGCGACGCACTGCCCATACTGCGCGCTGCAGTGCGCGATGACGCTGACCCCCGACTCCTCTGCTCCGACACCGGTCACGGTGAGCGGCCGGATGTTCCCGACGAACCGCGGGGGGCTCTGCAAGAAGGGCTGGACGGCGGCAGAACTGCTCGCCGTCCCCGATCGCCTGAGCTTTCCGCTCATTCGCACCGGCGAGACCTTCGCCGAGGCGACCTGGGATGAGGTGCTGGACCTGGTCGCAGAACGTCTTCGAGCCATCCGCTCCGAGTCGGGGCCGGATGCGGTCGCCGTCTTCGGCGGGGGCGGCCTCACGAACGAGAAGGCCTACCAGCTCGGCAAGTTCGCCCGCCTCGCCCTCGGCACGTCGCGCATCGACTACAACGGCCGGTTCTGCATGTCGTCGGCGGCGGCTGCAGGCAACCGCGCCTTCGGAGTTGATCGAGGCCTCCCGTTCCCCGTGACCGACCTGGACGACGCGAGCACCATCCTCCTCCTCGGGTCGAACGTCGCAGCGACCATGCCGCCGTTCATCGGTCACCTCGCCGGCGCCCGGGCCGGGGGTGGCCTGATCGTCGTCGACCCGCGCCGCTCGCAGACCGCGAGCCTGACCGAGGACGGCGCGGGCATCCACCTGCAGCCCGCTCCCGGAACCGACCTCATCCTGCTGCTCGGCCTTCTCAACATCGTGATCGCCGAAGGGCTCATCGACACGGAGTATCTCGAGCACCGCACAGTCGGGTTCGACGCCGTGCGGCGCAGCGTGAGCGGATGGTGGCCCGAGCGGGTGCAGGAGCACACCGGGGTGCCCGCGAGGCGCCTCCGCGACGTGGCCCGGAGGCTGGCCGATGGCCGGGGCACCTACATCCTCACCGGCCGGGGAGTCGAACAGCACGTCGACGGGACCGACACGGCGACAGCCGCGATCAACCTGGCTCTCGTGCTCGGCCTGGTCGGCACCGGCCGCTCGGGATACGGAACCCTCACCGGCCAGGGCAACGGCCAGGGAGGCCGGGAGCACGGCCAGAAATGCGACCAGCTCCCCGGCTACCGCAAGATCGCGGATCCTCGCGCCAGGGCGGCTGTCGCGGAGGTCTGGGGCGTCGATCCGCAGATCATCCCGGGCCCCGGCGTACCCGCGGTCGAACTCCTCGGGATGCTCGGGACTCCGGACGGCGTCCGCGCGCTGCTCGTGCACGGGGCCAACGTGGTCGTCTCCGGTCCCGATGCGACGACCATCCGCGCCGGGCTCGAGGCGCTCGACCTGCTCATCGTGTGCGATTTCGTGATGTCGGAGACGGCGGCGCTCGCCGACGTCATCCTCCCGGTGACGCAGTGGGCCGAGGAGGAGGGCACGATGACCTCGCTCGAAGGGCGCGTGATCCGACGCCGCAAGGCCCTGGCCCCTCCCGGCGCGGCCCGAAGCGAATTGTGGATCCTCGCCGAACTCGCGCGGCGGCTGGATGCCCCGTCGGTGTGGCCGACGGAACCGTCCGTCGTCTTCGACGAGCTGGCACGGGCATCCCGGGGCGGGATCGCCGACTACTCGGGTCTCAGCCACAGCCTGCTGGACACGGAGATCGCGGCGTTCTGGCCGTATCCGGCGGGCGCCGAAGGGACACCCCGCCTCTTCCTGGAACGGTTCGGCCACGACGACGGGCGGGCGCACCTGGTCGCCGTCCGCCGTCGCGACACGGATGCGGCCCCTCAGCTCGGCGGACAGCTGACCCTCATCACCGGCCGCCTGCTCGAGCACTACCAGTCGGGGGCGCAGACCCGCCGCGTGCCCGAACTGGTGGCGGCCCAGCCCGAGGTTCGAGCTGAACTACATCCCGAGACCGCACTTCGACTCGGCATCGCCGACGGCGACCCGGTCGTCGTCTCGAACAGTCGTGGTGCCGTGTCGGCGCGCGCCGACCTGACCGACGGCATCCGCCTCGACACCGTCTTCCTTCCGTTCCACTTCGCCGGCCGACACTGCGCGAACATCCTGACCGAGGGAATCGTCGACCCGATCTCGTTCATGCCCGAGTTCAAACGCACCGCAGTCACCGTGGCACGGGATGCGGCGGCGGTATGACGTATGTTGCCGATCGTCCGGTGCGGGTCATGCTGATCGGCTACGGCCCGGTCGGCGCGCGCTTTGTCGAGGAGCTCCTGCCGTCTGTCGCCGCAGGGTCGATCGAACTGTGCGTCGCCGGCGCCGAGAACGAAGACGCCTACAACCGAGTGCTGGTCGCCGAATACGCCGCCGGCGGCGCCGACCGGCGTCGGCTCGACATCACCGACACCGAGGCGGCGCGCGCGGCGGGAGTGCGCATCCTGATCGGGGAGGCGGTCGTCGGGGTGGACCGGATGCGGCAGCGGGTCGTGCTCGACTCCGGAGCCGAGCTGCCATACGACCGGCTGGTCTTCGCCACCGGGGCCCGGGCGAACATCCCGACCCTCGACGGCCTCGCGCGCAGCCGTCGAGACCGTCGCGAACCGCCGCGCTCGACGGACGTCGACGAAGGGGCGGAGCCGCTGCCGCGAGGCGTGGTCGCGATGCGCGACCTGCGCGACGCCGAGACCGCGGCGGCCGTGGTCGGCGCGGGCGGATCGATCGTCGTTCTCGGCGCCGGGGTGCTCGGCATGGAGTTCGCCCTCGCCGCACGGGAGCATGGAGCCCAGGTCGTGCTCGTGCATCACGGCGACATTCCGATGGCACGCAACCTCGACGATCACGGGGGGCGGATGCTCTCCCGCGCGGTCCGGGACGTCGGCGTCGGAATCGCTGCCCATTCACGGGCTGAAGGAATCCTTCTCCGCCACACGGACGGTGGCCGGCGTTTCGATGCGCTGCTCTGCGCGGACGGCAAGCAGATCCCCGGCGACCTGCTCGTGATTTCGTGCGGGGTGAGCGCACGCACCGAGCTCGCTGTCGCCTCCGGGCTCGCCTGCTCAGCCGGCATCCTGGTCGACCACCACCTGCGGAGCTGGGGCGACCCCGACATCTTCGCGATCGGTGACTGCGCCCAGATCGCCTCACCCGACGACGCGGATGCGACAGGCCGAGTGCCCGGCGCGCCGAGCGGTCTCATCGGGCCGGGCTGGCGCCAGGCGACCGCGCTCGCCCGCAACCTCGCCGCGGAGGCGGTCGGGCAGCCTGCGTTCGATGGGGAGACTCCGCCGAGCGAGCGGCCGGCCGTCGTCATGCTCAAAGCCGATGGGATCGACGTCGTCTCCGGCGGCGAGCATGAGACCCAGCCCTGGGCCGACGACGATGCCGACGTGAGCCTCTGGATCGACCCGGCCCGCGGCGCCTACCTCAAGACGGTCGCGCGGGGTGGCCTGCTGACCGGCTTCGTCTCGGTCGGCCTTCCCCGCGTGGGCGCCGAAGTGACCCTGCTGTTCGAGCGCGGGAGCGAGCTGCCCTCCGACCCGTCGGCGCTGCTGAGGCTCGACGCGCCCACCCGCGACTCCGCCTCCACGGCCGATCCTCTCGCCCCGGATGCGACGGTCTGCTGGTGCAACGGAGTCTCGGTCGAGCGCATCACCGACGCGGCGCGCGCGGGAAGCGACACGGTCGAGTGCGTCGGGCGCGACACGCGAGCCGGTACAGGATGCGGTGGCTGCAAGGGCCGGATCGCGGAGGTCCTCGCCTCGCTGGCAGGATAGAACGCGTGATCCGAACCATGTTCAAATCGAAGATCCATCGAGCGACAGTGACGCACTCGGCGCTGCACTATGTCGGCTCGCTGACCGTCGATCTCGACCTGCTCGAACAGGCCGATCTGCTGCCGGGTGAACAGGTGAGCGTGGTGAACATCGACAACGGCAACCGGTTCGAGACCTACCTGATCGCCGGCGAGCGCGGTTCCGGTGTCATCGGGGTGAACGGTGCCGCCGCACACCTGGCCGAGGTCGGCGATCTGGTGATCGTGATCTCCTACGCGCAGCTCACCACGGAAGAGGCGCGCAGCTACGAGCCGACGGTGGTGCATGTGGACGCGCGGAACAGGATCGTGGCCGTCGATGCCGATCCCGCGGGCGCGGTCGTCGACGGCATCGTGCCGCCCCCGTTCGCAGTCGCCCGATAGTCTGCGGCGGCTGCGATCCCGTAGAACGTTCAGGCTCCTTGCAGCCTACGCAGGTATGCATTCGTGTATTGTTGCGTAGTCTGCAAAAAGAGAAACGTCAGTGTCGGCGTTCGTTCCGCCCACTCACACGGCGAGACGACGAATGCGCGATGCGCTGCTTACCCATCGAAGGATTGTCTTGTCTACTATCACCGCGCCCACACGGGTGCAGCCCGGGGCCCCCTCGCCCCAGGTATCGAAGCCGATCATGTCTCACCGGCAGATCCTTCTCGTCATCTACGGCCTCATGGCCGGTATGTTCCTGTCCTCGCTCGACCAGACGATCGTCGGTACGGCGATCCGCACGATCGGCGATGACCTCCACGGGCTCAACGACCAGGCCTGGGTCACCACGGCCTACCTGATCACCTCCACCATCGCCGTTCCGATCTACGGCAAGCTGTCGGACATCTTCGGCCGCCGCCCGCTGTACATCTTCGGAATCGTCGTGTTCATCCTGGGCTCGCTCCTGTCGTCGATGTCCACGTCGATGATCATGCTCGCCGCGTTCCGCGCCTTCCAGGGAATCGGTGCCGGTGCCCTGATGTCGCTGCCGCTCGCGATCATGGGAGACATCCTCGCGCCTCGTGAGCGCGCCAAGTACCAGGGCTACTTCCTGGCCGTCTTCGGCATCTCCTCGGTCATCGGCCCGCTCATCGGCGGACTGTTCGCGGGCGCGAACCAGATCCTCTTCATCGAGGGATGGCGCTGGGTCTTCCTGGTCAACGTTCCGATCGGCATCGTCGCGCTCGTCATGGTGCTGCTGTTCCTGCACCTTCCGAAGTTCCAGAAGTCCTCGAAGCCGCGCATCGACTGGTGGGGTGCGACCGCCGTCATCGTGACGCTCGTTCCGGTGCTGCTCGTCGCAGAACAGGGACGCGAGTGGGGCTGGGATTCAGTCGCCTCGATCGCCTGCTACGTGATCGCCGCCGTCGGACTACTCACCTTCATCCTCGTCGAGATGTACATGAAGGACGACGCGATCATCCCGCTTCGCCTGTTCCGCGTGCGCGTGTTCTCGATGGCGACCATTCTCGGTGTGCTCGTCGGCTTCGGGATGTTCGGCGCCATGCTGACACTTCCGCTGTATCTGCAGATCGTCTTCGGGCTGAGCCCGACCGCATCCGGTTTCGCCACGCTGCCGATGATGGCAGGTCTGATGATCGCATCCATCGCGTCGGGCCAGATCATCGCCCGCACAGGCAAGTACCGCATCTTCCCGATCACCGGAACCCTGTTCACCGCCGCCGGATTCTTCGTGCTGACGTTCCTGACGATCGACAAGCCGCTCTGGTTCCTGATGATCGCGATGTTCCTCATCGGGCTCGGGCTCGGCCAGATGATGCAGACGCTCACCCTGGCGAGCCAGAACGCCGTCGCCCCGAACCAGATGGGCGTCGCCACAGGCGCGTCGACCTTCTTCCGCCAGATCGGTGGAACGCTCGGTGTGGCCGTGCTGCTCTCCGTTCTGTTCGCCGCCCTGCCGGCCAACATCGTCACGGCGACAGCCAACGAGAAGACCCTGAGCTCCGCATTGGATGCTGCACTGACGCCGGAGGTTGCGACCGCACCGGAAAACAAGGCGATCATGAAGCAGCTGTGGACGCCCATCGTCAGCCCGATCAAGAGCAGCATCCAGGATGAGCTCGCCGCAGGCGTGACGAAGGCGAAGGCCGCTGCCGACGCCGCCGTGACGCAGCAGGTCACTGCGGCCGTCAACGAGCAGGTCGCTGCGGGTGTCATCCCGGCGGAGGCTGCGGCGCAGATCATCGCCCAGCAGGTTGCGGCGGCTACGCCCCAGGGTGAGGCGGCGGCACTCGCCGCTGTCGCCAAGGCGGCGCACGCGACTGTGGTCAACGGCACGGTCGAGGTGAACTGGGCGAACGCGAGCCAGCGCGGCTTCTACGTCGACAAGCTCACGCCGACGCTCGCCACGGAGCTGAAGAAGGGCGACTCGAAGGCGAACAGTTCGAGCAACAGCGCGACGAGCGACACCTCGTTCCTCGACGGCGCCGACAAGCGCCTCAGCAAGCCGTTCATGGTCGGCTTCAACGACTCCGTCGTCCTGGTCTACACGATCGGCCTCGGCGTGATCCTGCTCGCATTCGTGCTCAGCCTCTTCTTCAAGGTGCCGCCGCTGCGCAAGACGTCCGCGCTGCAGGAGCAGGCAGACGTGGCCGGTTCGACCACCACCGGAAGCATCCGGGCGGTGCCCGTCGCCTGATCGGATTGCGGGCGGCGTCCCGGTGACGCCGCCCGCCTTCGACGGCGACGCGAATCAGATCGTGACCACAATCGAAACCAGCTCCGAGGCCGTCGGCCTGCGTGAGCGAAAGAAACAACAGACCCGGAACGCCATTCACGAAGCGGCTTTCCACCTCATCGACGAACAGGGTCTGGATGCCACGACGGTCGAGCACATCTGCCGGCAGGCGGATGTGTCGGGCCGCACCTTTTTCAACTACTTTCCCTCCAAGGCCGCAGCGGCTCTCCAATTTCAGGGAGCATCCATCGACCCGGCCGCGGAGGCCGCGTTCCTGGCCGCCCGCGGAAGCCTGGTCATGGCGTTGTGCGATGTCATCGGAAGCAATTCCGAACGCGGCCCGAGCCTCGCCCGCATGAAGCACCTGGTGGGTCGTCGTCCCGAACTGCTGACGACCGCGACGCAGCTGATGGTCGAGGTGCGTGAGACGTACATCGCACTCGCGGCCCGGCGCTCGAGCGACCGGGAGCAGGCGGAACTCGCGGTCTCACTGGTGCTTGCCGCCCTCAGCAGAACGATGCACGACGGCAGGCTGTCGGATGAGCCGATCGGCGAACAGCTGAAATCGACGGTGCGGATGCTTCTCGCTGTCGGCGATGACGACTTGCAGCCGCCCCACCCCGCGCAGTGAACTGAGATAGTTGAAGGACATCGCTACCGAATCGTCCGAGGCTGAGGGATGGCACCGTTTCAGAATCGAGTCACGCCTGCTGGTGACATAGTCGCCATCCCGCTGCGCGGGGCGTGGACGGGGAACCGCGGACGACTGCACGTCGGTCACGAGATCAGGAGGTTTCACGCCGGCAATCTCTGGATCACCTGCGCCCTCGAATTCCGGGGGCGGTACCACCAGCTCTGGCAGCCGAATCACTACACGTTCCTGTTCTTCCACGACGAGGCGGTGTCGTTCGCGGCGGGCCACCGCCCGTGCGCCGAGTGCCGTCGGCCCGCATACAACCAGTACCGATCAGCGTGGGTGGAGGCACTCGGAGGCAGTCGTCCCTCGGCCCAGGAGATCAACCGTCGACTTCATGAGGAGCGGATCTTCCGCGGAACCCACCGTCGCCGGGTTCATACCGCATCCTGGACCGCTCTCCCCGACGGGACCTTCGCGGTCCTGGATGAGAGGAGCGCAGTCGTCGTGAATGACCACCTCACCCTGTGGGGACCGGATGGTTACGGGGCGAAGGTTCGTCGGCCGAAGCTCGGAACTGCGACCGTGCTGACACCTCCCTCATCGTTGGCGGCCCTTCGCGCCGGCTACCCGGTGCAGATCGACGACGCGGCCAGGTGAACGGAACGAGAGCCAGGCTCGGCCACGCTGAGCCGAGCACTGCGGATACGCTGGAAGAGTGACTCACAATCCTCCGTTCCGTGCAGACGTCGTCGGGAGTTTTCTCCGCCCAGCAGCGTTGAAGGAGGCTCGGGCCGCCCATGCCGAGGGCCGAATCGGCGATGAGGCCCTTCGTGAGGTCGAAGACGGCGCGATCGCAGAGCTCGTCGCCAAGGAGGCCGACGCAGGGCTTCGGCTCGCGACCGACGGGGAGTTCCGGCGATCCTGGTGGCACTTCGACTTCTTCAGTGGGCTGGGCGGCGTCGACATCGTCGAGCTCGATCACGGCATCCAGTTCCAGGGTGTTCAGACCAAGCCGCGGGGCGTCGAGATCTCGGGTCCGATCCGGTTCGACGACGCGCATCCCTTCCTCGGTCATTTCGGCGCGCTCAAGGAGCAGCTCGCGCGCACGACCGGAGCGACACCGAAGTTCACCATCCCGTCGCCCACCGTTGTCGACTTCCGGCTGGAACCGGGTCACATCAACTCTGCCGTTTATGGAGGCCGTGACGACATCGTCGACGACCTCGTGGCCGCCTATCGGGATGCGCTCCACGCCTTCTACGACGCGGGCGCCCGCTATGTGCAGTTCGACGACACGGCCTGGGCGTACCTCTGTTCCGAGGTCGAACTGCAGAAGGCGCGCGAACGCGGAATCGACACGGACCGCATCGCCGAACGGTACGCAGCTCTTCTGAACCGGGTTCTGGCGGATAAGCCAGACGACCTTGTCGTCACGACCCACGTCTGTCGCGGCAACTTCCGCTCGACCTGGATCTCCTCGGGCGGTTACGAGCCGGTTGCGGAACAACTCCTGGGCGTCGTGGACTACGACGGCTACTTCCTGGAGTACGACAGTGATCGCGCGGGCGGCTTCGAGCCGCTCCGGTTCCTGCCCGAGGGCGACAAGACCGTCGTGCTGGGACTGATCACGACGAAGAGCGGCGAGCTCGAGAACATCGAGGCGACGAAGAAACGCATCGACGAGGCGTCGGCCTTCGCGCCGCTCGAGCAGCTCGCTCTGAGCCCGCAGTGCGGCTTCGCCTCTACCGAAGAAGGAAACCTGCTCACCGAAGCGGAGCAGTGGGCGAAGGTGCGCGAGGTCGTGGCGATCGCGGACGCGGTCTGGCGCTGACAGGCGACGCCTGGCCGATCATCCCGCTGCCGCCGCCTGGTCCGCGGCCAGCTGCGCGAGTTCCTCGAATTCCGTTTCGGAACTCGGCGCGCGGGTCAGCGTCGCATGCCCCTGGGTCGGCGAACCCAGCGGCAACTGGCGGAAGTAGAAGAAGTTGTCGCCGGGTGCGTTGGATGCCGGTGAGACGGTCATGATCTCGCCCGATGTGCCCGGCACGTAGATCGGGCCTACGGCCGCTGTGAGATCTGCCGTCCACGACTGGCCGCTTCCGCTGTGAAAGGTCCCGTCGAGCCGCACGCGATAGTCCTGTTTGACGGCCCTGAACGTGACGTAGAAACTGATCGTCTCACCGGGAGCCAGCGTGAACGTCGGCTGGCCGGCCTTGGTGTCGGGCTGGCCACCGCTGAGCAACTGGACGGCCTTGGACGGCTTATCGAGATCGACGGCGAGGGAGAGCTCCTCACCGCCGCCCGCGGTCGGGCAGTTCTGACCGGTCGCGTTCGCCAGCGCGGGATGCGTCGCGAGCGCAGTGGCGTGGAGGTCGTTCAGATACAGCTGGCCGGCCGAGCCCCCCGAGAACCTGTTGGTCACGCTGACTTCGTAGATCGGGTCGACCTGGTGGCCGAGCGCGAGGAGCTGCCTGACGTTCGCCTTCGTGCAGAAGTCGTGCAGCTGGATGAACTCGGTGCCGGGCGGCAGCAGGTAGTCGGCGCCGGCTTCCTGCGACCACGGCTGTGCCGTGATGACGGCGTCGTGCTCGGATGCGTTGCGCGGCGCGTTGGCGGAGGCGACGGCGAAGTAGATGCCGACCGCGCTGGCGGCAATAGTGAACATCGTGGCCACGCCGCCCAGGAACGGCATGACACGCGACGGTGCTTTCTTCTTCGCAGGCTTCTTCTTCTCGGCCATCCTCGTCCCTCCCTTGCCGGGAAGACGCTGATACCCCGAGCGTAGTCCTTGCGACCACTACCTTCCCATTTGGGGGGTATACCGGGCAGACTGTTCAGAACGCGAAGGAGCTGAGACGACGAACGCACGCGCATTTCGACACCTGGCCGCCGTCGCGGCCGGTATCTGCGCGCTCGCCGCAGTCCTCGTGATCAGCCCCACCGCCTCTCCGGCGAACGCGGCTTTCGCCGACCAGTGCGCGTCGCCGGATCGGACCCTGACCCCGACGACGTCCACGATCGCGGTGGCCTCCGGCGAGACGGTCCTCCTCACCGGAGGCTCTTTCACCGGCGGGATCGACTCGCTGCCCGCGGGCGGCACTCTCTGCGTGGCGGCCGGCGCAACCCTCGCGCCCCCGTACATGAACAACGCCGCCGGGTCCCTTCTGGTTGCCGGCGGGGCGACCCTCACGATGCCGTTCGTCTCTGTCGGCACCGGCTTCGCCCTCAGCGTCGAAGGCACCGCGGTCTTCGCCGGGCTCAACATCAACGGTTCTTCGTCGATCGACGTTGCTGCAGGCGGCGACCTCACGATCTCGAACAGCTTCTCGCCGGCCACCGGCTCGATCACCAACGCGGGCACGATGCACATCGCCTCGTCGATGAACCTCAATTCGTCCGTGAACCTCACGAATTCGGGAACACTGACGATCGACCAGAGCTCGACCGTCAACGGGAGCTTCGTCAACACGGGAGTGGCGCAGGTCACCGGTAGTCTCACCGTCAACGGGTCCGGGCTTCTGCAGAACGACTGCGCGATCGCCATGACCGGCGATCTGAGCAACAACGGCCCGTCCTCGACGAACCAGGGTCTGGTGCTCGTCACAGGGCGATTCAGCAACAACGGGACCTGGCGCCAGTCGGCGGTCGGCACCCTCGACTCCGCAACCCTCACCGACGACGGCCACGTGACCGGGTTCGGGCAGTACCACTTCAGCGGGTCGACCAGTGTTCAGGGTTCGTTCGTCGGCGACACGGCGAGCTCCCCGATCGTCGTCGACAGCACGGCGCCTCCCGGCCAGATCTTCGACGTACAGACCGGCACGGTGACCAACGTCGTCCGCGGCACCGTGGGTCGCTTCAACCTTCGCTCGTATCCCGCCCCCGATTGTGCGACGCCGCGGCCGGCGGCCGACATCATCGTCGGAAAGACCGGCCCGGCGACGGTCACCCAGAACTCGACCCTGACCTACACCATCTCCGTCGCCAACGCTGGCCCGGGGGCTGCGGATGCGGTCGTCGTCACGGATGCCCTCCCGGCCGGCCTCACCGGGGTGACGGCCTCGGCGGGTGGCACAGTCGGCGCGACCTCCGTCACCTGGAACCTCGGCACGGTCGCCGCTGCGACGACGGTGACGCTCACCGTGACGGGCACCGTCACGTCTGCCCCGGGAACCGTCCTGACCGACGTTGCGAGCGCGACCTCGACGACGCCCGACCCCGACCCCACCAACAACAACGGCACGTCGGACTCCAGCCGCGCGACCACGCTCGTGGTCCCCGTGATCGTTCCTAACACACGGCCGGTTGCTGACGACCTCGTGGTGCAGGGTGTCACCGGCTCGACGATCCTGGGACGGGTCACCGCCACAGACGCTCAGGCCGGCCAGACCCTGCACTTCTCGGTCGTGTCTGGGCCCTCGAACGGCAGGCTCGTGATGCTCCCCGGCGGCGAGTTCGACTACCGGAGCAACGCGTCGTTCACCGGAGTAGACACGGCGACGTTCCAGGCCTGCGACAACGGCGTCCCGTCTCTCTGCGACCAGGGCACGATCACCTTCAACATCTTTCCGATCGCCTCCGACGACATCGCCCAGACCTTCGAGAACCAGGCGGTCGTGATTCCGCTGGTCCCCGACAACGCGTCGCCCGGCGCAGTGCTCGTCAGCCCGCTCGTCACGCCCCCCGCGAATGGGACCGCGACGCTCTCCATCGCCGCCGGAACCGCGACCTACACGCCGAAGAACGGATTCCTCGGGACCGACTCGTTCGTCTTCCGGATCTGCTCGCCGACGGCGGCCACTCTCTGCGACACCGGCACCATCACGATCACGGTCATCAAACTGAACCGTCCGCCGGTCATCGATGACCTGACGATGCACACGACGGCACGGGTGCCCGTGCAGGGCCAGTTGTCGATCACCGATCCCGACGGCGACGCGGTCACTGCAATCCGTGGTATCCCGGCGAGGTCGGGCACTGCGACCGTCGGTCCGACAGGACTGACGCTGTACAACCCGTTGGGCGGATTCGCGGGTCGTGACCACTACACCGCCATCGCGTGCGATGCAGGTAGCCCCGAGCTCTGCTCCACAGGGATGGTGACGGTCGAGGTCGTGCCCGTCGCTCTGGCTGATTCGGCCACGACCACAGCTGGAGTCGCGGTGACGGTCACTGTCCTCGCGAACGACATCGGTACGGTGGTCGCCCCCACTGTCGTCAGCGGCCCGACAAACGGAACTGTGGCCGCCGCCGGCCGGGCGTTCAGGTACACGCCGGATGCGGGATTCGTCGGCACCGACACCTTCACCTACAGCATCTGCGCGGCCAACGCGGCGGACCTCTGCGCGGTGGCGACAGCATCCATCACCGTCACTGCGGCCGTGGTGCCCACCCCCACTCCCACTCCGCTTCCACCGGTGACCGAGGGCTCGGCCGGGTCGCTGCCCGACACGGGTTCTGACGTGAGCGGATGGGGTTGGCTCGGCCTCCTTGCGGTCGCGGCCGGGGCATCGATGCTGATCGCGCAGGCGACCGTGCGTCGAGTTCGCCGCCGCCGGCCGATGCCCTGAGAGGTGGCGGCGGTCTAGAGCCCGCGGTCCCGGACCGCGATGAGGACCGCATCCACCGCATCCCCCGCATCCGCAGCCTCGCGGTCCGCGGTATGGCGGATCTCGCCATCGTCGCTTCCGCGCCGCAATCGCTCGCACCGCATCACGGTGAGCACCGGCTCGACGGCCGCCCGCAGCGACTCCGGCGTGTAGAGCAGGCCGGGGTCCGAGGGTCCGTGGCCGCCCGCAGCGATGTTCTCCACATCGTGACCGACGACCACCACCCGGCCGCCCGGCGCGACCCATCCGGCGATGCGCCGCAGAACCGAGTCGCTGTCCACGAGGTGCAGGTAGCCGACGACGACGAGGTCGTACTGCTGCGGCGGCACCCACGTGCGGATATCGGCCTCGACCCAGTCGACACCATCGCCCCCTGAGCGGGCCCGCGCGAGCTCCAGACCTGCGTGAGAGAAGTCGACGCCGGTCGTCGACCAGCCGCGCTGCCGCAACCACACGGCAGTACGGCCGTCGCCCGTCGCCACGTCGAGCGCGGTACCCGGAGTGAGGCTGCCGACGCTCTCGCGGATGAAATGCGGCGGTTCGGTCGCCCAGATCCCGCCGTGCTCCCAGGCGGCCCGGTACCGTTCATCCCAGCCCGACGCATCCATTGCGCGTCCCCTTCGTGTCGTGTCACGTCGAGTATCGCAGCCCCACCAGTGGGATGGCGGGCTGACGCGTGCCACAATCCAGCCATGGCAAAGAAGCAGCGCAGTGAACTGAAGAGCACCGGTTACGAGATCTTCATCGGCATCCTGTCGATCCTCTCGATCGTCAATATCTTCTTGCTGTACCTCCTCAGGGACCCGGCCCTCGACCAGGTCATCGAGGTGATGAACGCCATCTTCAGTGCGGTGTTCCTCATCGACTTCACCTACCGAATAGTGACTGCACCATCGCGGAGCGCCTACTTCTTCAGGCACTTCGGATGGGCAGACCTGCTCGCCAGCCTGCCGTTCCCGCAGTTCAAGATCCTCCGCATCTTCCGTCTGGTCAGGGTCTACCGTCTTCTTCGCAAGGTGGGCATCCGCACCGTCGGGCGCACCCTCATCCGGGACCGCGCGGGCAGCGCCCTCTACGTGCTGCTGCTGATGGGCGTCTTCGTGCTGCAGTTCGGCAGCCTCTGGATCCTGCGCGTCGAGGAGCACGCGCCGGGTGCGAACATCACCACCGCTTCGGATGCGCTCTGGTACACGATCGTCACCATCTCGACGGTCGGGTACGGCGACCAGTACCCGGTCACACAGCTCGGACGCATCATCGGCACGGTGATCATCATCGTGGGCGTCGGCATCTTCGGTACCTTCACCGGTTATCTGGCGACGGTCTTCCTGGGGTCGCCCAAGACGGAGAGTGGAGAGGCCGGTGAGGCCCCGGCGGCCGAGGTTCCGACCGCTGAGGTGCCTGCCGCAGCGGCGACCGATACCGCGGCGGCGGACATCGCGGCGACCGACACAACAGCGCGAGACGCGACGATAGAACGGATGCGCATCCTTCTCGCGCAGTCGGAGGCGAACCTGGCCGAGTTGCGGCAGCTGGTCGACAGCGGGCTCGGCCGGTAGCCCGCCGTCGACCGGCATCAGGAGTTCACGCGACCGGCCGCGTCAGCGCCAGAATTCGGTGAGCTGACCGGCACGGGCTCTGCCTTGCTCGAATCCGGCCCGGGCGGCGGCCGGACGCAGCGACAGGTCCATCGCGTTGGCGCCGAACATGTGCTCGGACTCGGCCTCGGGGCTGATCGTCTCGACCCGGCTGCCCGCTGCACGCAGTTCGTCGACCTGCGCAGCGAGGTGCGTGCCCCACTCCTGCGGGTGCAGTGATCTGCCGCCGAAGGGCGACAGTACGAGCACCCGCTCGTACCCTGCCGCGAGATCGGCGTTCTCGTTGCGTCGGTAGCCGCCGTCGATGTACCGCGTGCCGTCGATCCCGTAGGGGAGACCGCTTGAACAGCTCGCGGCCACGGCATCGGCCAGATCGACTCCGCTGTGCTGGTCGAACACGACCGGTTCACCGGATTCGGCATCGACCGCCGTCAGGAGCACCGTGCGTTGCGGCCAGGCCCGACCGGGCAGCCGCGAGGCGACGGCCGCGCCCCACTGCGCCTGCCAGGTGCCATCCGACGCCGCATCCAGCTCCAGTGCCGCCGCGCCCAGCTTGCGGCGCAGGTCCTCCGGACCCTCAGCGGATGCGATGATTCTGTTGAGCCTCTCGAGGTGGTCCGTCACCGGTCTGGCAGGAGCGCGTCCCCGGTCGGACCCGCTCGGGCCGGGCCGTTGCGGCGGGACGGCCGCAAGGGTGGCGGCGAAGAGATCGGTCGCCGTCGCGCCGGCCAGCTGGGCAGCAGCCGTCGAGCCGGCCGACGTGCCGATCGTGAGGTCGGCTGTGGTCACATCGAGCCCGGCATCGAGCAGTCCGGCGAGGACGCCGATCAGCCAGGCATTACCTGTCGATCCGCCGCCACCGAGGACCAGCGCCCGCTCGCCCGCGACGGGCGGCGGCTCCGGATGGTCAGAGGCCGACGTGGAGGTGACGTGCCGGGTGGAAAAAGCGGTTGTGTTCGTGTTCATGGGAGTCGCCTTTCGCGAATTGCGTGGCGGGTGCTCCCAATGGCGACTAACCCAGTCGCGCGATCGTGGACTACAGGGGAGCACCCAATTCGGATACTGCGTTCATGGGTCTCACCTCCTGCCGACGGATCACGATCGCCAAGACCTTAGCACGCCGGCCTGCGCTGCGCGGCCGGATGGGCTCGGGCCGGTTCTATTTCGTCGGAACGACCGCCGCCACCGCTCCCGTCGTCGGCGAGAGCAGGACCTCACGGTGTTGCCTGGTCGCGAAGGAGAAGAGGGGGCCGAGAGAGCCGGCACGCGCGTCGAACGACGAGCCGCCGATGCGCCCGGTGCCCCAGTTCTTCTCGATGAAGCGGATCACCGAGGCCTGCTCGATCGGCGTGTGGTCGACGCGGTTCTGAGCCGCGTATGGCGAGATCAGGAGGAACGGGAGGCGCTGACTCGGGCCGCAGCGGTCGGCGTAACCCCCCAGCACCACCCCGACGCTCGAACACAGGCTCGTGTCGGCGGCAGTCGCCGATCCGTTCGTGACGTGGGGCGCGACGTGGTCGTACCATCCGTCGGAGTCGTCATAGGTGACGATGACGGCAGTGCTCGACCACGACTTCGACTTCTGTATCGCGTTGATCTCGTTGACCACGAATTTCTGCTCATCCAGGGGGTCGGAGTATCCGGCGTGGCCGTCCTGGGCCGACGGCGCTTTCAGGAACGAGACCGCCGGCACGTTGTTGTTCGCGAGCGCGGCGTCGAACGACGTCAGGTCGTACTGGTGGTTTGCCTGGTCGGTCTGCCCGATTGCCGCAGGCGACGACGGCGGAAGGTGGTGCGGGTTCGAGGTCGACTTGTAGTACTGGAACGGCTCGTGGTGCGCCGAGTAGTTCTTCGAGCCTGCTCCGCCGATGTTCAGGCTCGCGGTGTCGCACTTCGCGTAGTCGCCGCTCTTGCCGTCCCATGCGGTACTCGGCGTGAAGCCGCCCTGGAACCAGCCCCAGGTCACGTGGGAGAGGTTGAGCAGGTCGCCGATGTTTCTGCCGGACATTCCGACGACGGCGGTGGTCGCAGTGTGGTCGATGTTCGAGCAGTCGTCGTACACGGGGTCGGGGTCGCCGATGACCGTTCCGACGCCCTGCGCGTTCACTGACGCGATGGCGTTCGACGCTTGCGGTGCTCCCGTCTTCGGGTTGTATCCTGTCGCGCCGTGCGTCTGCCCGGAGATCAGGTTCAGGGCGCCGGGCGTCGAGGGTCCGAAGACGGTTTCCCAGTTGTTGTCGCTCATCGTGTAGTTCTGCGCGTAGTTCCACAGCCCCGTGACGGTATTGCCGTCGTAGTAGTCCATCGTGAGGCCGGGGGTCCCATACAGCCCGACGCAGGTGTCCGTGCTCGTCTTCTGCACGAACAGGTCCATCCTTCCGCCGTCGACAGCCTGCTGCTCGGCCGTGTACGCGTGGTCCTGATCGCAGGTGAGCGGATGCGAGTGGGGCAGCCTTTTCGGCGCATACAGGTTGGGATTCCTGGTCAGCAGCCCGGACGTGACCAGATTGTTGACCGCGGGCGTGCCCGCCGCCGCGTGGAAGGGCGTGCCATCGGTGTTCGTCGCGGTCGGGTATGTGCCGAAGTAGTGGTCGAACGTGATGTTCTCATCGAAGATCACGACCAGGTGTTTGATCGGCGTCACTGTGGGAGCCGATGCTGCGGTCGCGGGGATGGGCGACATCGCGAAAATCCCGGCGCCGACCAGTGCGGTCACGCCGACCAGGGCCAGACCGACGCCGCGCAGGCGGAACCGTCTAGACATATTGCACCTTCTCGCGTATCGCGAAACGGGGTCTTGTCCGCCTGGATGGCGGACATCGAAGCCGCCGCCAGAATACGCCCGCCGTGCGCCGTCCGATCCTGTGAAAGCTCACATGAACGGACGGCGCCGGCGGCGCTCCGGATTCCTTTCAGATTCGCGGCACCTCCACCAGGAGGTTGAGAACGCGAGTCCGCTGGGCCGCACCGAAGTTGTCGTCGCTGATCAGGCTCACCCCGAGCGTGTGCCCCGCGTGCGTCGTGATCGCCATGCCCTCGAAGTTGTCGAGGAGCGGGTTCGCCTGCGGTTCGAGCGGTGTCGCGCCGAGCGTCGGCCCCTTCACGAGGTCGGCGACGAGCTTCTTGCCGAGGGCGTCGCCCGCCGGCGCGGCCGACAGGTCGGCGACGCCGCTCACGTCGGCCGCGTGCGTCAGCCCGCTCACCGCGTAGAGGTCCACGGCGTTACCGGTGACCGGCGAGTACGAGGCCTCCTCTACGAGGAAGGCGTCATCGCTGTAGGCGGCGACTTCGGGGATGCGCATCCCCGTCTCCGCGCGATACTCGACCTGCTTCGAGAGCACCCACTGCCCATGGCGGTCCTGCGTGTAGACGAGGAAACGGTGCGCGGTCGCATCGCCCGAGGCCGACACGTCTCCGGAGAGCGCGCCCTCCATCGCCGCGATGACCGTGTGCCCCGACGGCGAGATCGTCAGGCCTTCGAGGGTCGCATTGCTGGTGGCCTGCCCATCCGGCGTCGTTCCCGTGACCGCGAAGCGCGCCGGTATCGGGAGAGACGCCTTCTGGATGCCGTCACGTCCGAAGATGCGGATGGACGGCTCGGTCTCCGAGCTGACGAGGTAGTCGCCGTCCGGCAGCACGGCCAGGCCCTCGTTGTCGGAAGTGGTGCCGTCGTACGGCGTGCCGTCCGCCCTCTTCAGCACCAGTGGGTCCCTGACGACCTTCGGGTCGGCGAGATCACGCACGAACCAGATGCGAGCGGGATCGGATGCGTGATTGTCGACGGCCGAGACCCAGGCGTTGGAGCGCTTGTCGAAGGCCAGCGACGAGAGGCCGCCGACTTCGACACCGTTGTGGACGAGCTTGTCCAGTGAGTCACTGTAGCCGAGCGCGATCGCGTCCGGCGGAACCAGCCGCGACTCCGGCTTGCCCTTCCCGAACGCGAGCCGCACCACCTGAGGATCGTGGTCGCTCACCTGGTTCGCGTACTCCGCATTGGCGTGCACGACCTGGTATTGCGGCGTCCCGACGCCCGCCGTCACGAGGATGTGGTCGAGCACCTCGCTTACGCCTTCGTAGTCGTACGTGTACTGCTGGTCGGCCGGCAGGGTCGAGATCAGGTCGGTCAGGATCGGCTTCTTGGACGTCGACCCGGTCAGCGTCGCGAGGGCAGGGCTGAACTGGTAGTCGTTCAGGTCACCCGCGACGACCACCTTCGCCTTCTTGTCCGCCTTCAGCAGGGACGCCACGAACGCGTTGACCTCGGCGGCCTGCTGCTGTCGCAGCACGGCCGACGACTGCGCCGGATACTGGAACCGCCCATCCTGGTTCTGGTCACCGAGCTTCGAGGCGAAGTGATTGCCGATCACGAACACGTTCTGGCCGTGGAAGGTGAACTCGCCGACGAGCGGTTTGCGGCTGCTCGTCCAGGCGTCGCTCGCCGGGTCGATCCGTCCGGGCGAGAGCGTCAGGTCGGGCTGGCCGTGAACCTTGGTCACCGTGGTCGCCGTAGTCGACCGGTCGACCGACGAGGATCCGCGGTCGTCGAAGGTGACGCGGGCGGGGTTGAACAGGAACACCACGCGGATGTTCCCACCGGGCTGCCCGCCGTCCTTGTCGTTCACCGGGTCGATCTCACGCCACTGGTAGAACGGTCCGCCCGCGGCACTGATCGCAGCGGTCAGTCGGCTGAGGGTCTGGTCGGCCGCCACGGTGCCGTTGTCGGCGGCGCCCGTGTTGTCCTGTACTTCTTCGACAGCGATGATGTCGGGCGAGGCCAGGTTCGTGACCACACCCTGCGCCAGCCGCGTGTACTTGTCCGCGGCATCCGTCGGCGCGAGGTTCTCGACGTTGTAGGTCGCGACCGACAGCTGGTCGGCCGACTGGGCTGTCGCCACGACCGGCTTGAGCCCGCCGTTGACCACGCTTCCGAGCTGGGTGGCGGCGATCAGGTAGCCGCCGAACTGCGAGTAGTCGATCGGGCCGACGGTCGCGCCGGAGAACACGTCACCGACGCTGACGCCGGGGTTCGAGCCGTTGGCGGCGACCACCTCGAGGCGCCCGGACGGCGTCGCGTTCTCCGCTGCGAGCAGGGTTCCGCCGCGGTAGCTGGCCAGCTGGGCGGGCTTGGTCGTCACATACTGCTCGGCGAAGCTGTCCGAGGGACCTACGACACGTGCGTCATCGACCTCGACGCGCATCCCCTCGACCGACTCGTAGAAGTCGAGCGCCGAACGCGCCGGCGTGATCGGCGTCGATTCGATGTTCGCGCCCCCCAGGTCGGGTGCGTACAGGTCGGGGACGGTCGTCGGGGTGAGCACGATCGGGGCGGGGAGCGCGTTGCTGTGCGAGAGGACGGAGATGGTCGGACTCGTGAGCTCGGTCACCGACAGGTTGGTCGTGGTCGCCGTGGTGTCGCCGGATGCGAGGGGATAGAAGTCCTTCACGGTCGCGCTGACGAGGACGGAGTCCCCGACGGCGACGGTGGGCGCCGCACCGGTGTAGACGAAGACGCCTTCGCTGGTCGCAGCACTGGAGTCGGGCGTCGGGTCCTGCAGCCAGAAGCCGCGGCTGCTGCCGCCGGGACGCACGCCGGTGACGATGCCCGGGACGTTCGTGACCGTCTGCCCGTTCAGCGGCGAGACCCAGCTCGCGCCCTGGAGGTCGTGGATGCGCAGGGGACCGGGCGTCGGCGGATTCGGGTCGACCGGTGTTCCTGTGTCATTGGCGGCACGGGGCGTCGGCGCTCCTGCGCTGAAGTCGACGGCGTTGCGGTCCGTGTCGGCGGCGTCCGTCCGCTGCACCGAGACGGTATTGGATGCGCCGGCGACCGGTGACGTCTCAGCGAGCGCCGCCGTGCCGTAGCCGACAAGGTCGACGGAGGCGGATGCGCACGCCGCGTCATCCGCGCAGGTGAGGGCTGTGGTCGACGCGACGAGTGCGACCGTTCCGGAGGTCGCGGAGAGAGCGATCGTGCCTGTCGCATCCGGTGCGGGCACGGCGGTCGTGCCGCCCGCGCCCTGCGACTCCTGTACGAGATACAGCCCACCCGGGGCCAGGGAACCGGAGACCGGGGTCGCCTGCCAGGCGCCTGTCGCGGATCCCGAATGGTATTGCACCGAATACCCCGAGAGGTCGATCGGAGCGCTGCCGCGGTTCGCCAGCTCGATGAAGTCGTTCGTGTAGGTCGCGCCGGAGTTGCCGCCGCCGCCGTAGACCTCGTTGACGACGAGGCCGGCGGATGGGCTGGCGTTGGCGGGCGCGGCGATCAGGAACGCCGCAATCACTGTCGTCGCTCCGGCGGCTGCGAGAGCGCCGCGAGCGGTATGGCGAACACCGAGACGTGGACGCATGATTCTCCTCTCAAATGGGGGTAGTACCCCCATACAACCCCTTAAATGTGAACCGCGGGTTGCGAGGAGGAGGACATCAGCCTGAGAGGACCGCCAGTTGCTGGGTGGCACGTGTCATCGCGACGTAGCGGTCGACGGCCCCTTCGATGCCGTCGCCGAACGTCTCGGGGTCGATCAGCACCACCAGGTCGAACTCGAGACCCTTCGACAACTCCGGCGTCAGGAGGCGGATGCGCGGGTCGGGCGGGATGCGCATCCCCGCGTCCGAGGTGCTGATCACGCAGCCGATCCCTTCCGGATGCGTGGCGAGCCAGTCGTCGACGATCGACTCGAGTTGCGCGACCCGTCCGTGGATCACCGGGATCCCGTTCGAGCGGATGGACGTGGGCACATTCGCGTCGGGGAGGACGGCCCGGATGACCGGCTCGGCCTCGGCCATGACTTCCTCGGGCGTGCGGTAGTTGATCGTGAGAGACGCGAGCGTGATCTCAGCGAGCCCGATCCGCTCCAGCCGTTGCCGCCACGACTCCGTGAACCCGTGGCGGGCCTGGGCGCGGTCGCCGACGACGGTGAAGCTCTGGGACGGGCAGCGGGAGCGCAGCATCTGCCACTCGGCGTCGGTCAGCTCCTGGGCCTCGTCGACGATGATGTGCGCGAACGGGCCGGCAAGCTGGTCCGGTTCGAGGCTCGGCAGGGCGGACTCGTCAACCAGGGTGTTCGCGAAGTCCTGGCCGCGCAGCATCCACATCACCATCAGCTCGCTGTCGTCCGACGCGATGAGATCGTCGACGACATCCGCCATCTGCGCCCGCTGGCGGGAGATCGCGGCCTCCCGCCGGCGATTGTTCCGCGCGGCCTCGGGGTCGCCGATCCTCTGTCGCGCCGCGTCCAGGAGCGGCAGGTCGGAGACGGTCCACGCTCGCGCATCCTCACGCTGGAGCGCCTGGACCTGGTCGGGAGCCAGCCACGGCGCGCACAGGCGCAGGTAGGCGGGCACCGACCACAGGTCGCCGACGACTCCAGCAGGGTCGAGCAGCGGCCACGCCTTGGCGAAGGTGCTCGCCAGTTGCTCGTTCTGCAGCAGAGCGCGCCGCAGGAGGTGCGGCGGCACCTCCTCATCGTCGAACTGGTCGATCAGGATGTCGAGAAGCGCCTCCCAGACCTGGTCGCGCGCCTCGTTGTGCGGTGTGCCCGCATCCGCCGAGTCGAACGCCTCCGCCCACTCGGCGGCGCTGAGCCAGAGGTCCGACCACGGGGTGTCGATCGACATCCCCTTCGCGGGCGGCCGCTCGTAGTGGCGGACTGCCGCCTCGACCGCCTTCACGAGTTCTGCGGACGACTTCAGGCCGGCCACTCGCGGATCGGCCTCCGGCACTGCCGCCGCGCCCTCGGAGACCAGGTCCCGCAGGGTGCAGGTCTGCACCCCCTCCTCGCCGAGACTCGGGAGCACGTCATCGACATACGCGAGGTAGCCGCGGTGGGGGCCGACCACGAGTACGTCGCCGCGATTGTTCGCGAGGTGCGGGTCGGAATAGAGGAGGTACGCCGCGCGGTGAAGCGCGACGACAGTCTTGCCGGTGCCTGGGCCACCGTCGACGACGAGCGCACCTCGTGAGCCCGCGCGGATGATCGCATCCTGATCCGCCTGGATGGTGCCGAGCACATCGCGCATCCGGGTCGACCGGCTGCTGCCGAGGCTGGCGATGAAGGCGGACTCCTCATCGAGCGCGGCGTTTCCTTCGAACCCGTCGGAGGTGAAGACCTCGTCCCAGAAATCGCTGATGCGGCCGCGGGTCCACCGGTAGCGGCGGCGGCTCACCAGTCCCATCGGGTTGGCGTAGGTCGCACCGAAGAACGGTTCGGCCGCGGGGGAGCGCCAATCGACCAGCAGCCGCTTTCCATCGCTTTCGGTCAGGCCGAGTCGCCCGACATAGACAGACTCCCGCTCCTCTCCGACCATGCGCCCGAGGCACAGGTCGAGGCCGAAGCGGCGCAGCAGCCGCAGCTGGCCGGTCAGGCGATGGATTTCGAGGTCGCGTGCGAGCGCTGCCTCGCCTTCGCCGCCGGGTGCCTTGCGCTCGATGTCGAGGCGGAGCGAGAGGTCGGCGATCGACTTCTCGAGGCTCTCGGCGATCGCCGCGAAGTGCTCCTCGTCGGCAGAGATCAGGGCCGCGTCGCGTTTGGCGGCGAGACGATCGGGCAGGTCGAATGCACTGGTGCTGACAGTCACAGTGCTCGATTCTCCGTCACGACGGGGGCCTTGCGGCAAGCCCCCCACTCCGCTATAGATTGAAAGTGGAAGGGAGTCGTACTCCCTTCCTTTTTTGTGCAGAATTGCCTTAGTTATTCTGAATTACGCCCGCTAAGTCGGAATAATGCTAAAAAGTCATTCCGACTTAAAAGTGTTAACTCGGAATATCGTGGCCACTGTTCCGGGTTCTCATCAGACCTCGGGAGCTCAGCGTGACGCCGATCTGGCCAGCCCATACCTTCGAAACCGTCGAATGGCGAAGCAGCAGTCGGCGGGGAACCCGCGAAGATCGAATGCTCACGGAGATCGAGGCGGCCATCCCGCCGATGATCGCCGAGCTCGACTACGTGGGTCCGTCCGATATCTCGTCCGAGATGGAGCGAGCCATCCAGGCAATTTGTGCACTGGAGTCGGGCGCGGGGCCTGGAAGCGGCGCGATCACATCCTTCCTCTTCAGGATCGAAGCGATCGCCTCATCCAAAATCGAGAGCGTCGAGGCATCTTCTGAGGACTTCGCCCGCGCGCTCGCGGGCAGCAAGGCGAATGAGAGTGCAGCGCTGATGGTCGCTGCTTCTCGCGCCGTCACCCGGATGATCGATCGAGCTTGTGCGACCGGTCGGATCACTCTCGAAGCGATTCTCACCGCGCACAAGGATCTCTTGGCCGATGAGCCGGACGATGGTCCGTATTCGGGCGACCTTCGCTCTGTCCAGAACTGGATCGGGGCCAGCGACCACTCCCCGCTTCGTGCGACCTTCGTGCCTCCGACGCCGCAACGGGTGCCCGAGCTGATGGATGACCTCATCCGGTTCATGAACCGCGACGACCTCCCGGCCATCGCGCAAGCGACGATCGCTCACGCACAGTTCGAATCGATCCATCCCTTCACTGACGGAAATGGCTGTGTCGGACGTGCGCTCATCGGCGCGATCATTCGGCGACGTGGGACGGTTTCGTTCGCGCCATGGCGATGGCAGCTCGAATCTCGAGCGAAGAGTCACTGGTATCGGTGGCGCACATCCGCGACCTTCCGATCGATTGGATCGAGCGACTCAGACCGCGAAGGGGAGGCGCCGCCTGGGCCCTTCTGGATCAGCTCATCGATCACCCCGTCCTGACTGCCGATGAGGCCGAGGGTATGGTCGGCGGCGCGACATCGAGCATATACGCCGCACTCGGCCGACTCGAAGAGGTCAGGATCATTCATCCGATCACCAACCGCACCCGCAACAAGGTGTGGGCCGTGTCGGCGATTGTCGACGAACTTGACGATCTCAATGCCCGGATCTCAGCGAGGGTTCGCGGGGGCCGCTGACGCGCCTTCGGGGAGACGTCAAGTCTCCTACGAGGTTGCGTTGCGCTCAGTCAACTCTCGGCGGCGATCGGCGACGATAGGAGGATTCGCGCCGAAAGGGTGACATGTCAGACTCCAAGAACGCTCGAACCCGAGAAGCCAAAGCGGCTGCCCGAGCGAAAGCCGCCGAACTGCTCGCGCAGCAGCGCAGACGTGAGCGCCGGAACCGGGTGCTCCTGTGGTCGGGTGTCGGTGTCGCTGTCATCCTCGTGGGCGGAGTCGTCGGCGGCGTGATCGTGGCGAACGCCAACGCGGCGGGCAAGGCGCCGGCGGCCGCAGGGTCGAGCAGTGCACCGACCTCCGCGTCGGGCGCAGAGTCGTCGCCGCCATGGGCGGCCCCGGCAGACCCCGGCGCGCGTGCCAAAGCGGCGGGTCTGACGATGCTGAGCAGCGAGGGCACCGTGGAGCACATCCACTCGCACCTGAGCGTCACGGTCGACGGCAAAACGGTCAAGGTCCCGGCACTGCTCGGAATCGACGAGGCGAACGCGCAGATCTCGCCGCTCCACACCCACGACGAGACCGGCATCGTCCACGTCGAGTCCCCGGTCAAGACGACGTTCACCCTCGGCCAGGTCTTCACGGAGTGGAATGTCGCGCTCGCCGCGGGCCGGATTGGTTCGTACTCGTCCGCATCCGGCGACACCGTGACGACCTTCGTCGACGGCAAGCCCATCACCGGCGACCCGGCAGCGATCACGCTCGCCGACCACGAGGACATCGACATCGTCGTGACCAAGTCGGGCGAGACAGCGACCGCGCCGGCCGCCTTCAGCTGGCCGGCGGGCTACTAGCCCCTTTCGGGCACGGCCGGCGGTGAATCGACCGACTCGACCCCGTCAGACGGAGCTGCCACCGGCTCGACCCTCTCAGCCGCGTTCGCATCCACCGCCGTGGGTCCGGCGACCCGTTGCGCCTCCGGCTCGACCACGCGTCGCGCGGGCAACAGGAACGACAGCCCGATCGCGAGCACGGTGAACCCGACCGCCCACCAGAATGCCGTGTCGAACGCATCCGAGATGCCGTCGAGCGTGTGCGCACCGACGGCGGCCGTCTGAAGAATGACGGCCAGCACGGCGACTCCGAACGATCCGCCGACCTGCTGCGCGATCCGGGTCAGGATGCTGGCGTGCGGCACGTCGGTGCGATCAAGTCCGACGAACGCCACGGTCATGAGGGGGATGGTGACCGCGCCGAGACCGAAGCCGCGGACGAGAAGTGCCGCCATGAGCAGCCACTCGTTCGTGACCGGCGTCGCGACAGCGAACGGGAGCGTCGCGAGGCCGACGATCGCGAATCCGGCCATCGTGACGATGCGGGCGCCGAGCTTGTCGGTGAGACGCCCCGCAAGGGTGCGGCTGAACAGTGAGCCGATTCCCTGGGGCACCAGCAGGAGGCCGGCGCCCAGAGCATCTGCGCCGCGCACCTCCTGGAAATAGAGGGGGAGCAGCAGCATCGCGCCGTACAGGGATGCGCCGGAGAGGAAGAGCAGCGCCGAGGCGGAGGCGACCGGGCGATGCCGGAAGAGTCGCACATCCACCAGCGCGGCGCCCGCCTTGTGCACCGCCCAGAGGGCGAAGGCGACCAGGAGCGCGACGCCCGCGATCACGGGGATCAGCACATCCGCCCGGGCGAAGCCGCCGTCCTCGCCCACGTTCGACAGACCGTAGAGGATGCCCACCATCGCCGGCGACAGCAGCACGAGACCGACGACGTCCAGTCGAATGGGCCTGCCGGGGCCGTCCTTCGGCATGAGACGCGACGCCAGGACGAGGCCGACGAGGCAGAACGGGACGTTCACCCAGAACAGCCAGCGCCAGTCCAAGGTGGTGAGGATCAGGCCGCCGACGACCGGGCCCAGGATGGGGCCGAGCACGGCCGGCAGGCTGACGACCGACATGATGCGGCCGAGGTTCTGGCCGTGCGCGGCCTGCATGACGAGGGTCGACATGAGCGGGAGCATCAGCCCGCCGCCGACGCCTTGCACCACGCGGAAAGTGATCAGGCTGGGGGCGTCCCAGGCGAGGCTGCAGAGGATCGAGGCGAGGAGGAAGATCGTGAGGGCGATCATCCAGAGTCGTTTGCCGCCGATGCGCTGTTGCGCCCATCCGACGAGCGGGATGGTCACGCCGAGCGCGAGCAGGTAGCCGGTGCTGACCCACTGGATGGTCGAGACCGAGGTGTGGAGGTCGGTCGCCAGGGTGTGGAGGGCGACGCTGACGATGGTCGTGTCGAAGACGACGGCCAGGGCGCCGACGACGACGGCGAGCGAGATCTTGAGGACCCCGGGATCGATGCGATCTTTCTCGCCCATCATTCTCCTTAAGGTACGAATGTGTATCTAAAAGGGAGCATAGGCCGATGCGATAGGATACGCAAATGGATCTTATCGAGGAGGCTCCGGCCCGGCGGCGGCGCGGCCAGGAACTCGAGGATGCGCTGCTCGACGCGGCCTGGGACGAACTGCTCGAATCCGGGTACGCCGCGCTCACGTTCGACGCGGTCGCCGCGCGTGCGGGAACCAGCCGGACCGTGGTCTATCGGCGGTGGCCCACCAAACCCGACCTGGTGCGCGCCTCGGTGGCCCGGGCGGGCACGAGGGACAGGGTGCCCGCTCCCGACACCGGCACGCTGCGCGGGGATGCGATCGCGCTCCTGAAACGGGCCAACGAGACCCGGCTCGGATTCGCGGCAGTGCTCAGCGTGCACCTCGGCCAGTACTTCCAGGAGACCGGAACCGGTCCGGCAGACCTCCGCGAGTTGATGATCGGCGGGCGCGCGACCACGCTGGACGACATCCTCGAACGTGCTGTCGCGCGAGGAGAGATCGACCGCGCCGTGCTCACGCCGCGCATCGCGGCCCTGCCGTTCGACCTGTTCCGGCAGGAGGTCCTGATGACGCTCAAGCCCGTGCCGCTTGCGACGATCACGGAGATCGTGGACACGATCTTCCTGCCCCTCGTCGGGCTGCGGCCGCTCGCCTGAGCTGTGCCACTCGAGCGCCAGCATGTGAATTCTCTCAGGAGGCTTACGCGACAAACGGCATGCGAGTACAGATTGGCGGCATCACCGCTGCGGCTGTACAGGGAGGGTCGTGCCAGTGCCACGTCGACGAAGAGCAGGAACAACGTCCCCGGTTCACGGGATCGATCAGATGGTCCGCAACGTCGAGACCGGCAGGTTCGAACGTTCCCTCTCCGCGCTGACGGCGGCCGGCGCGATCGTCACGGCTGGTGAGATCTTCTTCGAGCATGACAAGGCGAGCTTCGGCAACAGGTGGATGTGGGTCCCTGTCGTCCTCGGTCCGGTCGGCGCGGCTGCCGGGATCGCCGGCTTCTTCAGCGAACGGATGGCGAAGACGCTGTTGCCCATCGCATCCCTCACGATCATCGCCAACGGCGTCCAGGGCACCTACCTCCACGCACGCGGCATCGGGCAGAAGCCGGGCGGTTGGCGAAACCTCCGTTACAACCTCGAAATGGGCCCGCCCCTCCTCGCGCCGCTGCTGGTGACGATGGTCGGGGGCATGGGCGTGCTCGCCGCGATCCTCAGGCGTGAGAAGTGAACGGCCTCCCACTCGATCCGGAGGACGGCGGCGACCGGTTCCCCGGGTTCGATGTGCTCGAATTCCGCGCACACTGGGATGACGCCACGCGCAGCGTCGTCGACGGTCGTCTCGGGATGCTCCCCGCCATCCGGTTCTTCAGCGTCGTCGAGGAGGCAGCCGCCACTGCGCTCTTCGACCAGCTGCTCTATCAGCGCTCCGAGCCGAAGGTCCCGGTGACGCGGATGGTCGACTCGCGTCTCGCGGAGAAGGAGACGGACGGCTGGCACTACGACACGATGCCGCCCGACGACGTCGCGTGGCGGCGGTCGTTGGCATCGCTGGACGAGGACGCCCGAGGTCAGCACGGCGTCCCGTTCTGCGAATGCAGCTGGGACGACCAGACCGAACTGCTCTCCTGGGTCCACGCAAGCAAGGCGGACGAATGGCACGGTCTCCCGCCTGCACAGGTGTGGAGCCTCTGGACCCGCTACGCCTGCACCGCCTTCTATTCGCATCCGTGGGCCTGGAACGAGATCGGTTTCGCCGGCCCCGCGTATCCGCGCGGCTACAAGAACATCGGCGTCGACCGGCGTGAGCCGTTCGAGGTCGCCGACACGAGTCCGGGTGAAGACCCGGTGAGGGATGCGCCGGATGCCCGGTGACGTTCGCGAGCGCAACGAGTCCGCCTGGCTTCTCACCCCGCGCGGAGCGCTGCCGGACGACCTCGGGATGCGTCATTTCGACGACACCGACGTGGTGGACCTCGTGATCGTCGGGTGCGGAGCCGGCGGGTCGACTCTGCTGCAGCGCACCGCGCGCGCGGGATGGAAGGTGGTCGCGCTGGAGGCCGGACCGTTCTGGGATCCGGAGCGCGACTGGGTCAGTGACGAAGCCGGATCGCACCACCTGTACTGGACGGAGCCCCGCCAGATCGGCGGCGGCGATCCGGTTCCGCTCGGCTCCAACAACTCGGGCCGCGGGGTCGGCGGGTCGATGGTGCATTACGCCGGTTATACGCCGCGTTTCCATCCGAGCGACTTCCGGACGAAGTCCGTCGACGGCGTCGGCGCGGACTGGCCGATCGACTACCCCGATCTTGCTCCGTACTATGCGGACATCGAAGAAGAACTCCCGGTCGCAGGCGAGGACTGGCCGTGGGGCGACCCGCACGGCTACCCGCACCGGCCGCATCCGGTCTCCGGGAACGGCGAGCTGTTCCAGCGCGGCGCACTCGCCGCCGGTATCACCGCGAAGGTCGGACCGGTCGCCATCGCCAACGGCCGGTTCGGGCATCGCCCGCATTGCATCTATCGCGGGTTCTGTCTGCAGGGCTGCAAGGTGAACGCCAAGGCGTCGCCGCTGGTCACGCACATCCCGGACGCCGTGGCTCACGGCGCGGAAGTCCGCGCCGAGTGCATGGTCACCTCGATCGCGGTGGACGACCGCACCGGCGCCGCGACCGGCGTGCACTACCTTCGCGCAGGCCGACCACGGTTCCAACGGGCCCGGATGGTCGCTGTCGCCGGGTATTCGATCGAGACGCCGCGCCTGCTGCTGAATTCCGCATCCGGCCGTTTCCCCGACGGCCTGTGCAACGACTTCGACCAGGTCGGCCGGTACCTGATGGTGCAGGGAGCGCCGCAGACCGCGGGTCGCTTCGACTCCGAGGTGCGGATGTGGAAAGGGCCGCCCCCCGAAGTGAGCACCGAGGACTTCTACGAGACCGACCCGGCGAAGCCGTACAAGCGCGGGTTCTCCATCCAGACCGTGTCTCCGCTGCCGATCACCTGGGCCGAACACGTGATGGCTGAAGGGCGCTGGGGTGCGGAGTTCCGCAGGTACATGACCGACTATGTGCACTGGGCGTGCCTCGGCGCCCTGTGCGAATTCCTGCCGCAGCCCGGCAACCGGGTGACGCTCGCGGACGAGAAGGATCGTTACGGCCTGCCGGTCGCGCACTTCTCGTACACGCAGTGCGACAACGACCGGATGCTCGCGAAGGCCGCGCAGGAGGTCATGGAGCGCATCCTGAAGGCGGCCGGGGCCGACGAAGTGATCACGATCCAGCGCTACGCGCACCTCGTGGGCGGATGCCGGATGGCGGCCGACGAGACCGAAGGCGTCGTCGACGCGGACTGCCGCACGTTCGCCGTCCCCAACCTGCTCATCGTCGACGGCAGTGTCCTGCCCACCCAGGGCAGCGCGAACCCCGCACTCACGATCATGGCGATCGCCGCGCGGGCTGCAGACCGCCTGGTGCGGTACCCCGAACCCACAGAGAAAGGAAGATCATGACGACCACCGTCAGCGATTTCGTGATTCAGCGCATCCGGGAATGGGGGGTCAGCCGCGTCTTCGCGTTCCCGGGCGACGGGATCGGCGAGTTCGACGGCGCCCTCGGAAAAGCGGAACGGGACGGGGTCGGCGTCGAGTACATCCGCCCCACCCACGAAGAGATCTGCTCTCTGATGGCCACCGCTCACGCCAAGTTCACCGGCGAGGTCGGCGTGTGCATCGCGACGTCGAGCCCGGGCGCGTTCCATCTGCTCAACGGCCTGTACGACGCGGCGATGGACAATCAGCCCGTGGTCGCGATCGTCGGTCAGCAGGGCCTCAACGCTTTCGGCACCTTCAACCAGCAGCAGAGCAACCTCGAGCGGACGTTCTCCGATGTGGCGGCGTACGTGCAGACGGTCCTTTCTCCCGCCCAGGCGCAAGCGGTTGTGGACACGGCTTTCCGCACCGCGCGGGTGCGCCTGCAGCCGACGGTCATCATCCTGCCCCACGACGTGCAGGGGCTGGAGATGGAGGAGCCGTCACCCGAGACCTGGGTGTCCCGGTCGAGCGCGGTCGCCCCATCCATCGCGGTCCTGCCGCCTCACGAGCAGGTCGCGAAAGCAGCAGAGATCATCAACGCCGGCAGCAGGGTGACCTTCCTCGTCGGTCACGGCGCGAACGGCGCGACGGACCTGGTGCTGGAGGCGGCGCGCAAAGCAGGTGCGGGCATCATCACAGCTCTCCGCGGCAAACAGGTCATCCCCTCCGATGTGCCGTACCACACCCAGCAGCTCGGCCTGCTCGGGTCGCTGCCGAGCTACCACCAGATGAAGGACTGCGACACTCTCGTGCTGCTGGGCACGAACTATCCGTACGGGCAGTTCCTGCCTGCGAGCGGTCAGGCGCGAGCCGTGCAGGTCGACCTCCGGCCCGAGCAGCTGGGCCTGCGCTATCCGACGGAGCTCAACCTGTGGGGGGATGTCGCTGCGACGCTGGAGGCCCTGGTCCCGCTCCTGGAGGAGAAGGCGGATCATTCCTGGCAGGAGCGCGTCGCCGCCGAGATGGTCGAGTGGGAAGACGAGATGGCGGCCCAGGCCGAGGTCGAATACGAGGACGGCGTGAATCCGCGACGCGTCTACCGCGAACTCAACAAGAGGCTGCCGCCGCAGGCGATCGTCACCGCGGATGCCGGCTCGACCGCCGACTGGTACGGGCACCACATCCGGCTGCGTCGCGGGATGATGGGCGACCTCTCCGGCCGCCTGGCCACGATGGTCGCCGCCATGCCGTATGCGGTCGCCGCGAAATTCGCCTACCCGGAACGCCCCGTCATCTGCACGATCGGCGACGGCGCCTTCCAGATGCTCGGCATGAACGAGCTCATCACGATCAAGAAATACCTGTCGCGGTGGGAGAACCCGCAGCTGATCATCCTGGTGCTCCACAACGACGACCTCACGCAGGTCTCGTGGGAGATGCGCACGGAGGACGCGAATCCGGTGTGGGCGACATCGCAGGATGTCGAGTCGGTCGACTACGCGGGGTGGGCCGAACTGCTCGGCTTCACGGGCATCCGCGTCACCAGCGACGACCAGGTCGCGGCCGCCTGGGACACGGCGTTCGCGACCCGCGGCGTGACGCTGATCGACGCGCACACCAGCAAGAACGTTCCGCCGCTGCCACCGCACATCACCAAGGAATTCGCGAAGAACACTGCCCTCGCGTTCCTGAAAGGGGACCCGGACAGGAAGGGCGCGATCCTCGACTCGGCGCAGGCGCTTCTGACCGAGGGGGTTGAACGCGTCAAGAGCAAGCTGAACCTCGGCGGCGACGGCGCGTCGGGGGCGTGATGACGAAGGAAGGTGCCGCCACCGGCGCCGAGGTCCGCGGCTACACCGTGCCGACGCGCACGGACAGCGTCGAACGGCCCGAGTCGGACGGCACCGCCCGCTGGGATGCGACATCGTTGATCGTCGTGCAGGTCACCGCCGGTTCGGAGACGGGTCTCGGCTACGCCTACGGGTCGCCGGCGATGTTCGCGGTCGCGCGGGAGGTGCTGCTTCCGTCGCTGATCGGGTCTGATCCGCTCGACACGACGCGCGCGTTCTGGTCGATGGCGCGATCGGTGCGCAATCAGGGGTGGCCCGGGGTCTGCGCCGGGGCGATCTCGGCGGTGGATGTCGCGCTGCACGACCTCAAGGCGCGTCTGCTCGACGTCTCGCTCACCGCGCTGCTCGGTGGGGCGCGTCGGTCGGTGAGCGCGTACGGCAGTGGCGGATTCACCGACTACAGCGAGAGGGAACTGCGGGACCAGCTCGGGGGATGGGCGGCCGAGGGGATGCGCGCCGTGAAGCTGAAGATCGGATCGGATCCTGACGCGGACCTTGCGCGGGTGGCAGCCGCACGCGACGCGGTCGGGCCAGACGTCGAACTCTTCGTCGACGCCAACGGCGCGTACGAGCGCAAGCAGGCATTGTGGTTCGCGGAGCGCTTCGCCGAACTGGGCGTCACCTGGTTCGAGGAGCCGGTTTCCAGCGATGACCTTTCGGGGTTGCGGCTCCTGCGCGACCGTGCGCCGGGAGGGGTCCGTATCGCTGCCGGCGAATACGGGTACACGCCGGCCTATTTCCACGCGATGCTCTCGGCCGGAGCGGTCGACGTCATCCAGGCCGACGCCACGCGGTGCGGCGGAGTCAGCGGATTCCTGCTCGCGGCCGCGCAGGCTCAGGGCGCGGGGATCCCGGCGAGCTCTCACACGGCCCCAGCCATCCACGCGTCGCTCGGGGCGGCCCTGCCCGACGTCGTCAACGCGGAGTACTTCCACGACCATGTCCTCGTCGAGCGTCTGTTCTTCGATGGCCTGCCCACGCTGGCGGATGGCGAACTCGTTCCCGATCGGGGCAGTCCAGGGCACGGGCTCACGCTGCGGGATGCCGACGCCGAGCCGTACCTGACCGCACGCTGGCGGAGCTGAGTCGCGGGCGCCGAGCGCGCCCGTTGCGGTCGACAGCGTCTCGCATGCCGGGCGCGCTCGACCGGAAGTGGCGCCCTCGAGCTCAGGCAGCCCGCGCCGGGTCAGCGATGCTCGGCGCGGTCGCGCGAGCCGAGCGGCACGAGGAGCAGGAGCACCGCCAGCGCGATCCAGACCGCGACGCCCGCAACGATCCCCGCGACCGTCCCACCGACGAAACTGAAGATGAACAGGACGACGCCGCCGGCGAGCACCGCGACGAGGGCCACCGCCGCCTTGACGAACCTGTCGGCGATCGTCACGGCCTTCGCCTTCTCGTGACGCCGGAAGAGCGCCCGGTGCAGCGCGACCGGCACCAGCCCGAGTCCCGTGCAGATCGCCGCCAGGACGACGAGTGCGAGGTAGATGCCGGTGAGGAACGACCCCAGTTCAGTGAACCGCTGCTGGAAGGCGATGGTGAGCAGGAACCCGGTGATGATCTGGGTTCCCGTCTGGGTGACCCGCAGTTCCTGGAGGATCTCGTCCCAGTTGCGGTCCGAGCGCTGGCTCACCGACTCGTTGCGACCGTCGTCCGGGTCGACATCCGGCAATCCATCGTTCATGCCACGAACGATAGCCCCGGCACCGCCACGGCGTAAGCGTCCGGCGCGCGTAAAGCTGCCTCGCATACACGCATTTCCTCCGTTTTCCAGCCCTGTCCGGGGCAGTTGCACGGTGGGACCATGCGGGCATGGATACGGATTTTCAGGGAAAGGTCATCGTCGTCACGGGAGCTTCCGGTGGCGTCGGGCGCGCCACCGCGGTGGAGTTCGGGCGGCTCGGCGCACGGGTCGCGCTCCTCGCGCGGGGCCAGGCGGGACTCGACGGCGCAGCGAGAGAGGTCGAGCGCTCGGGCGGCTCGGCGTTGCCGATCAGCGTCGACGTGGCCGACGCGGAGGCGGTGGATGCGGCTGCCGAACGCGTCGAAGCGGAACTCGGGCCGATCGACGTGTGGGTGAACGTCGCGTTCTCGTCGATCTTCGCACCGGTGGCCGAACTCGCTGCGGCGGAGGTCCGGCGCGCAACGGAAGTCACCTACCTCGGCTTCGTCTACGGGACGATGTCGGCCCTGCGCCGGATGCGCGGACGCGGAACCGGGACGATCGTGCAGGTGGGCTCCGCACTCGCGTACCGCGGCATCCCGTTGCAGGCCGCCTACTGCGGGGCGAAGCACGCGATCCAGGGCTTCAACGAGTCGCTGCGCTGCGAACTGCTGCACGAGAAGAGCGCCATCCGCACGACCATGGTTCAGCTTCCGGCGCTCAACACGCCGCAGTTCAGCTGGGTGCTCTCACGCCTGCCGCACCAGGCGCAGCCGGTGCCGCCGATCTACCAGCCCGAGGTCGCCGCACGCGCGATCGTCTGGGCGGCCGCGCATCCGCAGCGTCGCGAATACTGGGTGGGCGCGAGCACGGTCGCCACCCTCCTCGTCAACGCGGTGGCGCCGGGGATGCTCGACCGCTACCTGGGTTCGACAGGGTTCTCGTCGCAGCAGACGGCCGAGCCGCGCAGCGACGACCAGCCGGCGAACCTCTGGGAGCCGGCGGACGGCTCCCGGGACTTCGGGACGCACGGCAGGTTCGACGACCGGGCCGCGTCCACGAGCCGGCAGTGGTGGTTCTCGAAACACCATCGGAGCGTCGGACTCGCGGTCGGCGCCGTCGTCGCGTCGGCGGCGGTGCAACTCACGGGCGGGCGTGCTCGTCGATCGTGATCGCGGCGTTGATCAGGCCCAGATGGCTGAGACCCTGGGGGAGGTTTCCCAGAACGTCTTCTGGTCCTCGTCGATCATCTCGGCCAGCACGCCCACATCGTTCGACAGCTTCACGAGCCGGTCCATCAATGCGACGGCCTCATCCTGTCGCCCGACGGCTGCGAGCGCGGCGGCGAGCCAGAAGGAGCAGGCGACGAAGGGATGCTCGACCGCGTCCATGCCCGAATACCGGTAGAGCAGGGGGCCGCGACCGAGTTGAGCGACGATCGTGTCGATGGTCGACGCCATCCGGGGTCCCGTGTCGAACCCGCTCACTGCGTGCAGGAGCACCGACGCATCGAGGTCGGTGCCGCCGGCCACCATGGTGTACGCGCCGAGTTCCTCAGACCAGCAATGCTCGCCGATCCAGTCGCGGATCCGTTCCCGTTCTGCACGCCACCGGTCCGGGCTGCCGTGCAGTTGCCCCTTCTCCGCAAGGTGCACGGCCGCATCGAGGGCCTGCCAGCATCCCATTTTCGATGACGTGAAGTGACGCGGCTCGACGAGTTCCCACATCCCGGAATCCGGCGTCCGCCAGAAGTCGCAGGCCCGGTTGGCGACTCCGGCGAGCATCCGTTTCGTCTTCTCGTCGAGGATGTTGCCGGCGTTCACGTACTCGCGAGCGAGTCCGAGCAGATCGCCGAAGACTCCGAGCTGCCGCTGGTCCTGAGCGCGATTGCCCGAGACCACCGGACCGATCCCGTTCCAGCCCGGAACGTCGAACGTCGTGACACCATGGGGGACGCTGCCGTCGAGATCGTAGAAAACATGAAGGTCGGAAGGATCGTCTTCGATGGTCTCGAGAAGCCACGAGAAGGCGGCATGGGTCTCTGTCCGCAGACCGAACCGCACGAGCGCCCGCACCGAATACGCGGCGTCGCGCACCCAGGCGAACCGGTAGTCCCAGTTCTTTCCGCCGTAAGCGCTCTCCGGCAGCGACGTCGTGGCGGCGGCCGCAACCGCCCCGGTCGGCGCGTACACCAGCGACTTCAGCAGAAGGGCGCTCCGCTGGACCTCGGACGACCACCTGCCGTCGAACGCGAAAGTCTTCGACCACTCCCGCCAGGTCGCGATCGTCCGGTCGATTCCAGCATCCACCGTCTGCGCGTCGGGCAGGTGGAGGGGCTCGTTCTCGGTCGCGACAAGGGCGAGGATGTGCCGGGACCCAGGAGCGGTCGTGAAGGTTCCATGCAAGGCGGTCTCCGAATGCGCCGGCTGACGGCGCCGGCGTGGGTGATGTTCTGTGCCTGTCACGCCGATCGTCACCGATCCCGCGTGGATGATCGAATGCGCGCCGTCATGGTGGATCCAGGGGGAGGCTGTGCCGAGCAGGGTTCCCGGCTGCACCGACCAGCGCATCCGCACCTCGCCTTCCACGCCCTCGATGCGCCGGCCCAGTTCAGTCCATGGGAGGCGGCCTTCGATACCCGTGATGAGCGCATCCGTCACGCGTACGCTGCCGGTCGGGGTGTGGATGAGTGACGTGAGCACATTGGTGCCGCGCACGTAGCGACGCGAAACGGTGAACTCGCCGACCGGGGCGAGTTCGATGCGGCCGCCCGACTCGTCGTCGAGGAGCCCTGCGAAGACCGGCAGGGAGTTGAGGCTGGGGAGGGGAAGCCAGTCGATACTCCCGTTTCGTCCCACCAGGGCGATGGTGCGACCGTCGCCGATCACGCCGTAGTCGCGCAGGGCCGAAGTCACAGTCACCTCTGGACTATCCGCCCGAACCGGGGCCGTGACAAGGGCGGGATCGGCGATTCCCACCGGAAACATAACCCGTTCCCAGCCGATTCCTGATCGCGAGTGCATCATTGTGAGCATGGACGAGAATATGCCGACGGAGCCGCTCCCCCCGGCTCAGCAGCCGCAGCCCGGTTACACGCAGCCGCAGCAGCCGCAGCCGGTGTACGCGCAGCAGCCGCAGCAGCCTGCACCGCAGCAGCCTGCCCCGCAGCAGTCTGCCCAGCAGCAGCACCAGCCGCAGGACAACGAGCCTTTCTACAAGCGCTACGGCCTCGCGTTCGCGATCTCGACGCTGATCCTGGGCGCGTTCGTGATTTTCGGGTTCGTGGGTGCCGGCGCCTTCGCGGTCGGCAACTTCGTTTCCCATGCCGGCAATGGCATCTCGCACGTGTTCGAACAGGACCGCGGCCGGCCGGAGCCGGGAATCCCCGGTCAGGGCAAGGGCCAGGGAAACGGGCAGGGCAACGGAAACGGGCAGGGGCAGGGCGCGGCGCCCAACCCGAACTCGGGGAGTCAGCTCGCGGTGGTCCGCGGCACGATCATGGACATCTCGGGATCGACCTGGACGATCGACACGCAGAAGGGTGTGACGGTCACCGTCGAGGTGTCGTCATCGACCCAGTTCGGTACGCCGAACCAGTCGGAGAGCGCATCCGATTTCGCGGTGGGCCAGGAGGTCATCGTGCTCGGTTCGCGTTCGGGTGACACGGTCACCGCGGTCCGCGTGCTCGACCTCTCGACGTTCAAGCAGCCCCTGCCCATCGGTCCGAACACCCCCGTAACCCCCGGCCCCAGCCCGAGCAAATAGCTCCGCTCCCCGCACTAATTGCGTCTCGGCGCACTACGTCTACTCAGTGCGGCGAGACGGAAATAGTTCGGCGAAGGTCACAAGGCCCAGCAAGCACGGCACTCTCGCAGCCACATCGGCAACCGCACTCGTTCCGCATGGGCGCACTCGTACATACGAGTGCGCCTGAACAGAAGACGTGCGGCGGAGCCGCGCCGCTCCCTCCGCGCACCCGGCGCGCGTGCGCGATGAGGTTCATTTGCACGAGGGTGCTTTCGCGCTCGCCGCACTAGCAGTGTCCCCGCGCACGCGTACCTACGCGTGCGGCGAGACAGAAGCAGTGCGGCGAGGCGGCAGGGTGCGGCCGCCGGCTACCGGAGGGTCTCGGCGGAGGCGCGGTAGACCTCGAGGCCGCCGGCCAGCAGGGTGATCCCGAAGTCGAAGCCGCCCGCAGTGTCATCGTCGTCGAGCGGGCCCTCCGGCTCTCGTGCTGCACCCAGGCTGCTCGCCTGCAGGTGCTGCTGCTCCCGCGACACGTGGCCAAGGATGAAGTGGAGCACCGCCCGGGCCGCGGCCGCACTCGTTCGGTCGTCGAAGCCGCCGCGCGCGATGGCCGTCGCGAGACGTTCTTCCGCCTGGTCGCCGCCCAACCCGAGCGCGAGTGTGCTGGAGACGACCTCCGCCCCGTCGCGGTAGGCGAGGAGAGCATCCCTCAACGCTCCGGCTTCCGAGTGCAGGTCTGCGCGCCAGTCCGCCGTCGGCGGCGTCACGCGCTGCTGGCTCAGGATGCTGTCGCTGACGGCCGCGAGCAGCGTCTGCTTGTTCGGGAAGTGCCAGTACAGGGCGCTCGGCTGCACATTCAGCACGGAGGCGAGCCTGCGCATGGTGAGGTCGGGAAGCCCCAGCTCATCGAGCACGGAGAGGGCGGCGCGCGTCACGTCCTGCTGCGTGTGACGGATGACGCGGGTGCCGTTGTCTTCCGAGTTGTCCATTACGCCAGCATAGTGAACAATGTTCACGTGAACGGTGTTCAGGTGAACGGCGTTCAGGATCCCGACAGGAGAAGAGCCCGTGAAGACACAGCGTGCAATCGACCCGCGCGACCTCGCCAAAGTCGCGGTGTTCGCGGCCCTGATCGCCGTCCTCGGCCTCCCCGGCGCCATCCCGGTGTTCGGCGGCGCGGTACCCATCACTGCGCAGACCCTCGGGGTCATGCTCTCCGGGGCGATCCTCGGGCCCTGGCTCGGGGCCCTCTCCGTGATCGTGTTCGAAGTGCTCGTCGCCCTCGGGCTTCCCCTGCTCTCGGGCGGACGTGGCGGGGTGAGCGTCTTCGTCGGCCCGTCGGCCGGGTACCTCTTCGGCTGGATCGCCGGATCGTTCGTCATCGGGCTGATCCTCTGGGCCGGCGGCAAGAAGCCGACCTGGCTGCGGGCGTTCATCGCCTGTCTCGTCGGCGGCATCGGGGTCATCTATGCGATCGGCATCCCCGTGCAGGCCTGGGTGACGCACATCCCGATTCCGCAGACCGCACTGCTCAGCCTCGCGTTCATCCCTGGCGACATCCTCAAGGCGGTGCTCGCGGCCACGATCACGATGCTGCTGTGGCGCGCGTACCCGCCCGCGTTCACGGCGTACGCCACGCGTCACGCGGCCAGGGCGAAGAAACCCGACGACCTGGTGGATGCGGGATGACCCGATCCGGCTGGATCTCACGGGGGGAGTCGCGCCTTCAGGGCGCAGACTTCGACGCCGCTGTGACTGCGCGCGCCGCCGAGCACGGCGGCCGTGGCGCTCGCATCGAGCCGATCCGCACGCCGGATGCACTGCAGGCACTCGTCGAGGCTTTCGCCGTCAGAGAGTCGGGCGGCATCCCGGTCATCGGCGACGACCGCTGGGAAGAAGAACAATGGCTCGACCTGCAGCTCACCTGCCGGAGCCTGTCCGCCCCTGCCGGGCTCGCGTGGGCGACACTGACGTCGGGAAGCACGCGCAGCCCCCGACTGATCCTGCGATCGGATGGGTCCTGGTCGTCGTCCTACCCGGACATCGCCCGGCTCCTCGGGCTCACCGCCGAGTCGGTCGTGTATCTCCCCGTCCACCTGGTGTCGTCGATGTCCATGTTCTCGATCGCGATGTCGCGCAGCCTCGGGCACAGCATCCGGCTCCCGCGCCTGCGCCGGCCGGCAGCCGACGACCTGGCGGATGCGACCCACGTGCACGCGACCCCGCTGCTGTTCGAGCGCATCCTCGACCTGGTCGAGGATGGCGCGTCCCACCGCCTCACCGCCGCTCTCGTCGGCGGCGCCCGACTCGACCCGGCGCTGCGCAGGCGTGCCGCCGAACTCGGCATCCGGGTCGTCACGTACTACGGCGCCGCGGAGCTCTCGTTCGTCGCTTTCGACGACGACGGCTCAGGGCTCCGCACGTTCCCGGACGTCGAATCCCGGCTCGATGGAGACGGCCGGCTGTGGGTGCGCTCGCCGTATCTCGCCGCCGGCTATGCGGGCGACGAGCAGGGCCCGTTCGCGATGGACGACGGCTGGGCCACTGTGGGCGACCTGGCGGCGATCGACGCCGCCGGTCGGCTGACGCTCCGCGGCCGGGCTGATGGTGCGATCCTCACGGCCGGCGCGACGGTGGTTCCCGAGGAGGTCGAGGCCGTGCTGCGAACGGTGCCGGGCATCCGCGAGGCCGTGGTGTTCGGCAACGCAGCCCACGGAACCGATTCGCTCGTCACCGCTGTCGTCGAGTTCGACCCGGATGTCCTGCTCACCGCACCCGAGCTCAGGGAGCGGATGCGTTCGGCGCTCATGCTGCCACACCGGCCCCGCCTCTGGTACAGGATGGAGCGCATCCCTCTGACCGCGACGGGCAAGCCCGCACGCGGGCGCGTACGCGAGGCCGTCGCGAACGGGGAGGTTCCCCGCCTTGGGACGTAGCACGGCGACGATCGTGGCGGCGCGGCGGACTCCCGTCGCCACGCGCGGCGGGCGGCTGGCACAGCATCCGGTGGATGCGCTGGCGGCCGCAGCGATCCGCGCGGCCGTCGACGACGCGGAGAGCTGCACCCGCGGCGAGCTCGCGGTCGCCGACGTCGTCATCGGCAACTGCATGGGTCCCGGCGGGAACACCGCACGTGTGGCGGCGCTCGCCGCGGGACTCGACGTCGCCGTTCCCGGAATGACCATCGACCGCCAGTGCGGCAGCGGCCTCTCGGCCATCATCACGGCGGCCGGCATGATTCGGGCCGGTGATGCCGAGGCCGTCGTCGCCGGGGGTGCGGAGAGCGCATCGACCGCGCCGGTCCGGGTGATGGACGGGCAGCCGTATACGCGGGCCGCGTTCGCTCCGCCGGGCCACCACGACCCCGAGATGATTCCGGCCGCCGAGGCTCTCGGGCGGCGGTTCGGCATCTCCCGTGACGAGCAGGACGCGTATGCGCTGCGCAGTCACCGCGCGGCCGAGCGGGCCATCCGCGCCGGTCTGTTCACCGACGAGCTGGTCGCGGTCGGCTCCACGACCGCGGACGACGGCCCCCGCGCCGATCTGGAACGCATGCTCCACCGATTTCCGCCGCTCGCAGGCGGAGCAGTGACCGCCGGCAATTCGAGTCGCGTGAGCGACGGGGCGGCCGCGGTCGCGATCGTCGACGATGCGCTTCGCGGCTCGGCGCCGGGACTCCGCCTGGTCGCCTCGGCGGCTGTCGGATGCGACCCCGCCCTTCCCGGCATCGGCCCGGTTCCCGCGGTCGAGCGCGTCCTCGACCTCTCCGGCAGCTCCCTCGACGATGTGGCCGCCATCGAGATCGTCGAAGCCTTCTCGGCACAGACTCTCGCCGTTCTCGAGTCGCTCGGACTGCACGGCGAGGGCCGCACCGATCCCCGCGTCTGCGCCCAGGGTGGCGCGCTCGCACTGGGACACCCGTGGGGTGCGAGCGGTGCGATCGCGGTCGTGAGGCTGTTCTCGCGGCTCGTGCGTGCGGGTGCACCGGCGGGCAGTCTCGGCCTCGCCACGGCGGCGGTCGGCGGAGGCCTGGGAGTCGCAGCACTGTTCGAGGTGGTCCGGTGAGCGACCGTCAGATCGTCTTCGACGATGCCACTGTCGAGTTCGGGGGAGTCCCGGCGCTCGCCCATGTCTCGGTGACGCTGGACGAACAGCGGATCGCCGTGATCGGCAGCAACGGCTCAGGCAAGTCGACGTTCGCCCGGCTTCTCAACGCCCTCACCCGGCCGACCTCGGGAACAGTTCGCGTGCACGGACTCGACACGGTCCGGCAGCAGAAGGAACTGCGCCGCCGGGTCGGTTTCGTCTTCAGCAACCCGGATGCGCAGATCATCATGCCGACCGTCGCCGAGGACGTCGCCTACTCCCTGAGGGGCAGCGATCTCAGCAAGGCGGAGCGGGCGGCGACGGTCGAGGCGGCCCTGCAGGAGTTCGGCCTCGCCGAGCTCCGCGACGCCCCGGCGCACCTGCTCTCCGGCGGCCAGAAGCAGCTCCTCAGCCTGTGTGCGGTTCTCGTGTCCGGGCCGTCACTGGTCGTCGCAGACGAGCCGACCGCGCTGCTCGACGCTGTGAACAGTCGCCGCATGGAACGGTTCCTCCTCGACGAGATGGACCAGCAGCTGGTGCTCGTCACCCACGACCTGAGACTCGCGGCCCGGTGCGACATCGCGATCCGCTTCGAGGGCGGCGGGCTCGTCGACCGCGGCGAGCCCGGCGACGTCATCGCGCGTTATGAGGAGGCGTTCGCGTGATTCCGGTCCATGTCGACGGCTCGAGCCCGGTGCACCGGATGCCCGCAGGGGTCAAGCTCGCGCTGATGATCGTCATCGTCACACTGATCTCCCTGACACCGAACGGCCCGCTCCTGGCCGCGTGGGGCGTTCTCGTCGTCGGCGCATATGCCCTGGCCGGCATGCTTCGCAGCCAGCTCTTCCGTCAGGTCCACCTGATGCGCTGGATCATCGTCGTCACCGTCGCCGGCCAGCTCCTCTTCGTCGGCGAGACTGCTGCGGTGTGGAACACGGTGCGCATCGTCATCCTCATCCTTGGGGCAGCGCTCGTCTCGCTCACGACCCGCGTCTCCGACATGCTCGAGACCGTCGAACGTCTCGTCGGCCGGTTCCGCCGGTTCGGCGCGAACCCCGAAGCCGTCGGCACCGTGCTCATGGTCGCCACCACGAGCATCCCCGTGATCGCGTCCCACGCGAGCCGGGTCAGGGAGGCGTACCGGGCGCGCCGGGCCGGGACGAACATCGTCGCCATGACCTCCACGATGCTCGTGCTCGCGATCAAGCACGCGGACGAACTCGGCGACGCCCTGGTCGCACGCGGCGGCCACGCGGGGAGCCGACGATGATGCGGGTGTACGGAGCGACCGTCGACGACGAGACCCGATGCATCCACTACCGGACCGAGAAGGACATCATCGCGATCCGCTTCGCGTGCTGCGGGCGCTACTACCCGTGTCACCTCTGCCATTCGGAGGCCGAGGACCACGAGGCGCGGCAGTGGCCGGTGGCCTCGCGGGAGACGAAGGCCGTCCTGTGCGGGGTGTGCAAGACCGAATTGACGATCTCGACCTACCTGACCGTGCTGGACTGCCCGAGCTGCGGCTCCGTCTTCAACGAAGGCTGCCGTCTCCACACCCACCTGTACTTCGAGGTCGAAGGAGCGTAGACGCTCAGGCCCGGACGACGGCCTTTCCGCTCGGCAGAGTGTCGTAGATCGCGGCCCACTGCGCCTCGTAGTGAATCGGATCCAGTTCGCCGGCGCGGCGCCGGGCATCCAACTGCTCGAAGGATGCGGCCGTGTCGCGGAGAAGCGCGGCGTCCCCGTACTCCTCGAGCTCGCCGCGGACGTAGACGCTGACGACCGAGAGCGAGCGGATGCGGTTCCGGAGCGGGCGCGTCAGTCGGGCCCCGAACCAGAACCCGGCGAGATACAGAGCGACGATCGCCACGCTGACCAGGACTGGCGGCCACGCGCTGCCCACCGTTGCCATGAGGACGAGTCCGAGGATGGCGCCCCCGATCGGCCAGGTGTGCGCGAAGTGCAGCGCGCGTCGTTCGGCACTCGTTGTCCCCGGGGGATAGACGGTCAACCGGACGCGTCGCCACATGCTCCGGTTCGCCGGTGAGACATCGACCGTGCCCCAGAGCTTGTCGCCTTCGGAAAGCCTTCGCAGGAATTCAACCACCGACTCAGGATGCGCCGGTTTTCGCGGCGCCCGCAGGATCCTTGCGAACTCCATACGGCTGAGGGCGGAATGCTAACGGGTCGCTGACGCGGGGCGTCGCTGCCGGATGGATCACGTTAGGACTCGGTTCGGAACCGTATGGGTTCCGTTAGGACTCGGTCGGCGGCCCCTCCCGGCTAGTTACATGAGTCCTTGGGTTCCGGCAGGTCGCCGGATCCCGCATTCCGTCAGCCGGCGGATGCGAACCCGCGGATGGAGAAATTCGGTGCTTGACATCGTTTGTGTATTGGGGATCCTCGCGCTCGCCGCGATCGTGGCCCTGGTCGGCAGAGGGGTGGAGAAGCTGTGATCTTCTTCAACCTGCTCGCGGCGGGGCTCGCCGTCGCGTCGCTCGCGTACCTCGTGTACGCCCTGCTGAAGCCGGAGAAGTTCTAGATGCCCTTCTGGCTTTTCGTGGCCCAGCTGGCCACGCTCGTCCTGCTGCTCGGGCTGAGTTATCGCCCGCTCGGCGACTACATGGCAGCGACCTTCACCTCGAAGAAGGACCTGAAGATCGAGCGCGGGTTCTACCGGCTCATCGGCGTGGACTCCCGCGTCGAGCAGAGCTGGCCCGTCTACCTCCGCAGCGTCCTCATCTTCTCGGTGCTCGGCGTGCTGTTCCTCTACGCCCTGCAGCGCGCCCAGGCGATCCTGCCTTACTCACTCGGGCTCCCTGCGATTCCTGAGGGGCTCTCGTTCAACACGGCGATCTCGTTCGTGACCAACACCAACTGGCAGTCCTACTCGCCTGAAGTGACGATGGGCTACACGGTGCAGATCGCCGGCCTCGCGGTGCAGAACTTCCTTTCTGCAGCAGTCGGCATCGCTGTGGCGATGACCCTGGTGCGCGGTTTTGCTTCGCACCGCTCGGGCACCATCGGCAACCTGTGGGTGGATGTGACCCGCGCGACCCTGCGCATCTTGCTGCCGCTCTCGGTGGTCTTTGCGATCATCCTGGTCATCGGCGGCGCCGTGCAGAACTTCAACGGCTTCGAGCATGTGACGAGCGTGACCGGTGCGACCGCCACGATCCCGGGCGGGCCCGTTGCTTCGCAGGAGGCGATCAAGGAACTCGGAACGAACGGTGGTGGCTTCTTCAACGTCAACTCTGCGCATCCGTTCGAGAACCCGACGGCGTGGACCAACCTCGTCGAGATCTTCCTGCTCCTGCTGATCCCGTTCTCGCTTCCGCGCACGTTCGGCAGGATGGTCCGCGACAACCGACAGGGATACGCCATCCTCGGCGCGATGTCGACCATCTTCCTGATCACGCTGATCTCGATCACGCTGTTCGAGTTGCAGGCGGGCGGAAGCGCGACGCAGGCTGCCGGTGCAGCGATGGAAGGCAAGGAGCAGCGATTCGGAATCCTCGGATCCACGCTGTTCGCAAATGCCACGACACTGACCTCGACCGGTGCAGTCGACTCGATGCACGACAGCTTCACACCGCTCGGCGGCATGATCACCATGCTGAACATGATGACCGGTGAGCTGGCGCCCGGTGGTGTCGGGTCCGGTCTCTACGGCATCCTGATCATCGCCGTCATCGCGGTGTTCCTCGCCGGCCTCATGGTCGGACGCACCCCGGAGTACCTCGGCAAGAAGATCGGGTCTCGCGAGATCAAGCTGGCGAGCCTGTACATCCTGATGACACCCACCCTTGTTCTTCTGGGCACGGGCCTCAGCTTCGCGATTCCTGCCGTCGAGCAGAGCATCACAAAGGTCTCGATCTGGAATCCCGGACCGCACGGCTTCTCGGAAGTGCTGTACGCGTTCACGTCGGCCGCGAACAACAACGGTTCGGCATTCGCAGGACTCACGGCGAACACTCCGTGGCTGAACGCAGCACTCGGCGCCGTCATGTTCCTCGGGCGCTTCATCCCGATCGTCTTCGTGGTCGCGCTGGCCGGTTCGCTGGCCGCACAGGACAAGGTGCCCGCCACGGCCGGCACGTTGCCGACGCATCGTCCACTGTTCGTCACGTTCGTGGTGGGCACGGTCGTCATCGTCGCAGCACTCACGTACTTCCCCGTTCTCGCGCTGGGTCCCCTGGCAGAAGGGCTTCACTAACCACAATGTCCACACTCACTGACACCTCTTCACCGACGGGTCGCTCGTCGGGACAGAAGGCGCCGCAGGGCGCATTCAATGCCCGGCAGCTGATCGCCGGCCTCCCGGGAGCGTTCCGCAAGCTCAACCCGAAGGACATGTGGCACAACCCCGTCATGTTCATCGTGGAGATCGGCGCGGCGCTCACGACGATCCTTGCGATCGCCCAGCCGTTCCTCGGCCCGCAGACCTCGGGCGGATCGCCGGTCACGCTCGCCTTCACCTGGGCGATCGCGATCTGGCTGTGGCTGACCGTGCTCTTCGCCACCCTCGCCGAGTCGGTCGCCGAAGGCCGCGGCAAGGCCCAGGCGGCCAGCCTGCGCAAGACGCGCACGACCACGGTCGCCAACCGAGTCGCCGACTACGACGAGAAGACGGATGCGTCGGCGACCGGCGCGCAGGTCGCCCAGGTCGCGTCCGCTGATCTCCGCCTGAACGATGTCGTCATCGTGACGGCAGGGGAACTCATCCCGGGCGACGGCGACATCATCTGGGGCATCGCCTCGGTCGACGAGTCGGCGATCACCGGCGAGTCTGCTCCGGTCGTCCGCGAGTCCGGCGGTGACCGCAGCGCCGTCACCGGAGGCACCCGCGTGCTCTCCGACCGCATCGTCGTGCGGATCACGAGCAAGCCCGGCGAGACCTTCGTCGACCGCATGATCAAGCTGGTCGAGGGGGCGTCGCGCCAGAAGACGCCGAACGAGATCGCACTGAACATCCTGCTGGCCGCGCTCACGATCATCTTCGTGGTCGTCGTGCTCGTGCTCGGTCCGACTGCCGGCTTCGCTAATGCGGCACCGGGCGTGACCGTGCTCGTCGCCCTGCTGGTCTGCCTCATCCCGACCACCATCGGCGCGCTCCTCTCGGCGATCGGCATCGCGGGAATGGATCGGCTCGTTCAGCACAACGTGCTCGCGATGTCGGGCCGTGCGGTCGAAGCGGCAGGCGACGTGACCACGCTCCTCCTCGACAAGACGGGCACGATCACCTACGGCAACCGTCAGGCAGCCGAGTTCACGCCGGTCTACGGTGTCGAGCAGCTCGACCTCGTCAAGGCGGCCGCGCAGGCCTCGCTCAGCGACCCGACACCCGAGGGCTCCTCGGTCGTCGCGCTCGCCGAGAAGCAGGGCTTCGTGCAGGTCGGCGAGCTGGACGGCGAGGTCGTGCCGTTCACGGCCCAGACGCGGATGAGCGGAGTCGACTTCGCCGACGGCAGCCAGGTGCGCAAAGGCGCTGCGTCGATGCTCATCGCGTGGGCGCAGGAATCGGGGCCGATCGCCTCGTCCATCCTCAGCGACCTCGACGAGAAGGTGGACGCGATCTCGCGAGCCGGTGGCACACCGCTGGCCGTCGCGACGAAGTCCCCGACCGGTGCCGCGACCATCCTCGGGGTCATCTACCTCAAGGACATCGTCAAGACCGGACTCGCCGACCGCTTCGCGGACATGCGCAGGATGGGCATCCGCACCGTCATGATCACCGGTGACAACCCGATCACGGCCCAGGCGATCGCCGCCGAGGCCGGCGTCGACGACTTCCTCGCCGAGGCCACCCCCGAAGACAAGCTGGCTCTGATCCGCAAAGAACAGGAGGGCGGAAACCTGGTCGCGATGACCGGTGACGGCACGAACGACGCTCCGGCGCTCGCTCAGGCCGACGTCGGCGTCGCGATGAACACGGGGACGTCGGCGGCGAAAGAGGCCGGCAACATGGTCGACCTCGACTCCGACCCGACCAAGCTGATCGACATCGTCAGCATCGGCAAGCAGCTGCTGATCACCCGCGGGGCGCTCACCACGTTCTCGATCGCCAACGACGTCGCGAAGTACTTCGCGATCATCCCGGCGATGTTCGTCGGAGTGTTCCCCGGGCTTCACGCGATCAACATCATGCAGCTGCACTCGCCGTCGTCGGCCATCCTGTCGGCGATCATCTTCAACGCACTCATCATCGTGATTCTGATCCCGCTCGCCCTCCGCGGCGTGCGCTACCGGCCGTCATCCGCATCCCTGCTGCTGCGCAGCAACCTGCTGATCTACGGACTCGGCGGAATCATCGCCCCCTTCATCGGAATCAAGCTGATCGACCTCATCGTCAGCCTGATCCCCGGATTCTAGAAAATCGGAAACGGACACACATCATGAACGCGTCAGTACGCGGAACGGGTCGTCAATTCTGGGTCGCGGTGCGGGCCTTGGCTCTCTTCACCGTCGTGCTCGGAGTCGTCTACCCGCTCGTCATCACCGGCATCGGGCAGCTCGCGATTCCGGCACAGGCGAACGGGTCCGCGATCAGCTACCAGGGCACGGTCGTGGGCTCCAGCCTCATCGGCCAGTCGTTCACCGACAAGAAGGGCGACCCACTGCCGCAGTGGTTCCAGTCCCGACCGTCGGCGGCGGGCACGGGTTACGACGCCGGCGCCTCCAGCGGAAGCAACTGGGGACCGGACAACCCTGACCTGCTGAAAGCCATCAATCAGCGCAAGTCGCTGATCGAGAAGACGGATGGCGTCGTCGCGAGCCAGATCCCGGCGGATGCGGTCACCGCATCCGGTTCGGGGCTCGACCCGCACATCTCGCCGGCGTACGCCCTCCTCCAGGTCGACGCCGTCGCGCAGGCGCGCGGCATCAGCGCAGACAGTGTGAAGAAGCTCGTCGAGTCGCACACCCAGCAGCGCGACCTCGGCTATCTCGGCGAGCCCACGGTCAACGTGCTGCAGCTCAACCTCGCGCTGGCCCAGCTGGACCCGGCCGGAAACGAGTAGGGCTCGTGGGGACTCGCGGACGACTCCGGGTGCTTCTCGGCGCAGCACCCGGCGTCGGCAAGACGTACATGATGCTCGAAGAGGGACACCGGCTGCGGGACACGGGCAAGGATGTCGCCGTCGCGGTCGTGGAAACCCACGACCGCGCGGCGACGGCCGCCATTCTGGACGGGCTCGAGCTCATCCCCAGGAAGACCGTCGAGCATCGCGGCATCACCCTCACCGAGATGGACCTGGATGCGGTGATCGCGCGCCACCCCGACATCGCGCTGGTCGACGAGCTCGCCCACACGAACGCGCCGGGCTCGCTGAACGAGAAGCGCTGGCAGGACGTCGAGACGATCCTGGCCGCAGGAATCGACGTGATCTCGACCGTCAACGTGCAGCACATCGAATCGCTGAACGATGTGGTCGAACAGATCACGGGGGTTCCGCAGCGGGAGACCATCCCCGATTCGATCGTGCGGAGCGCCACCCAGATCGAGGTCGTCGATCTCACCCCGCAGTCCCTGCGCGACCGCCTGGCGGAAGGTCAGGTGTACCCAGCCAGCCGCATCGACGCCGCGCTCTCGAACTACTTCCGCCTGGGCAACCTGACGGCGCTGCGCGAACTCACCCTGCTGTGGCTCGCCGACGAGGTCGACAGCTCACTCCAGCGCTATCGCGCCGAGCACGGCATCGAAGAGAAATGGGAGGCGCGGGAACGCGTCGTCGTGGCGCTCACCGGAGGCCCGGAGGGGGAGACCCTCCTGCGTCGAGGCGCACGCGTGGCCGCGCGGTCGGGCAGCGGGGAGCTCCTCGCCGTGCACGTCGCGAGCCAGGACGGACTGCGGGTGACGGATCCGGCAGCCCTGGCCGTGCAGCGCAAACTGGTCGAAGAGCTCGGCGGGACATTCCATCAGGTGGTCGGGACGGACATCCCGGAGGCGCTGGTCGCCTTCGCCCGGGCCAGCAACGCCACCCAGCTGGTCATCGGCGTCTCCCGGCGCAGCCGCCTGACCGCGCTCCTCACCGGGTCGGGAGTCGGGGCCACGGTCGTCCGCGAGTCCGGCGACATCGACGTCCACATCGTCACGCACGGGGCGGCGGGCGGACGGAACCTGCCGAAGTTCAGGCGAAGCGGTGCCCTGAGCGTGCGGCGCCGTGTCTACGGGTTCGCTCTCGCGCTCATCGCGGGACCGCTCCTGACCCTCCTGCTGCTGCCGATCCGCAGCCCCGACTCGCTCACCGCCGCGGCCCTCGCCTACCAGCTGCTGGTCGTCGTCGTGGCCCTCGTCGGCGGCATCTGGCCCGCCCTCTTCGCGGCGATCCTGTCGGGGCTCACGCTCGACTACGTCTTCGTCGCACCGTATTACACGCTGACGATCGGCCGGCCGACCCACCTTCTCGCGCTCGCCCTCTATGTCGTCATCGCCGTGCTCGTCAGCGTGGTCGTCGACCAGGCCGCGAGGCGCACCCGCTCGGCCGCGCGAGCATCCGCCGAGTCCGAGCTGCTGGCCACCATCGCAGGCGGCGTGATCCGCGGAGGCGACGCGGTGCAAGCGCTGGTGTCCCGCACCCGCGAGGCGTTCGGGCTCACGGGGGTGCGGCTGATCGCCGCCGACACTGTGACCACCGATGGAACGGTCGACGAGAACGAGCATCCGACCATGGTTCCGGTTGGATCGCGAGGCACCCTGGAACTGTTCGGCGAGGACCTCCGTGCCGAGGACCGGCGGCTCCTCACTGTCATCGTCACGCAACTGGATGCCGCGCTCGAGCATCTCGACCTCAGTACGGCCGCGAAAGAGGTCGGACCCCTCGAAGCGACCGACCGGGTGCGGACGGCGCTCCTCGCGGCGGTCGGACACGACCTCCGACGTCCGCTCGCGGCTGCGACCGCCGCGGTGACCAGCCTGCGATCGGCAGACGGCAGGCTCTCGGAACGGGACAAAGAGGAACTGCTCGAAACCGCCGAGCAGAGTCTCCAGGGCTTGTCGGACCTCCTCACCAACCTGCTCGATGTCAGCCGGGTGCAGGCGGGCGTGCTGGCGATCTCCCTCGGCGCGGTGGACCTCGAAGACATCCTCCCTCCCGTTCTGGACGAACTCTTCGTCAGACCGGGCGACGTCGTCGTCGACGTTCCGTCCGACCTCCCCGAGGTGCGGGCCGACGCGATCCTGCTGCAGCGGGCGATCGTCAACCTGCTCACCAATGCATTGCGCTACTCGCCGAAGGGCGAGCCGCCGCGTATCAGCGCCAGCGCGTTCAGCGGCATGGTGGAGATCCGTGTGGCCGACTCCGGGCCGGGCGTGCCCGACGAGCGCAAGGAGGAGATCTTCCACCCGTTCCAGCGGATGGGCGACACCGACAACACGGCGGGAATCGGGCTCGGGCTGGCGCTCACGAAAGGGTTCGTTGAAGGCATGGGCGGCGTCCTCGAACCGGAGGACACGCCGGGCGGAGGACTCACCATGGTGCTGTCGCTGCCCATCGAGCAGGGTTCGGACGCGGATGGGGATGCGTGACGTGAAGATCGTGGTCGCGGACGACGACCCCCAGATGCTGAGCGCTCTGCGCATCATCCTGAGCGCGCACGGCTACGACGTGACTCTCGCGCGCAACGGGAAGGCCGCGCTCGCCGCGGTGGTCGACACCCGGCCCGACCTGGTCGTCCTCGACCTGGGCATGCCGCAGCTCAGCGGGCGGGAGGTGATCGAGGCGATCCGCGGGTGGAACGCTGTGCCGATCCTCGTCGTCTCGGGCCGCACCGACTCGGCCGACAAGGTGGGCGCGCTGGATGCCGGCGCCGACGACTACGTCATCAAGCCGTTTGCGGCGGACGAACTGCTCGCCCGTATCCGCGCCCTCACCCGCAGGGGAGGCGGGACGGGTGAGGATGCACCGATCGTGCGCTTCGGCGAGGTTTCGGTCGATCTCAGCGCGAAGATCGTCTCGATCGGGAGCGGTGACACGGCTAAATCGGTCAGGCTGACGCCCACCGAATGGCAGATCCTCGAGGTGCTGCTGCGCAATCCGCGAAAGCTGGTCACGCAGCGCAGCATCCTGACCGACATCCGCGGCCCGCAGCACGTCGGCGACAGCGGGTATCTCCGTCTCTATATCGCCCAGTTGCGCAAGAAGCTCGAGCCCGATCCGGCGCGGCCGCGGTACATCCTCACGGAGCCGGGCATGGGGTACCGGTTCCAGCCCGACGCGGAGGAGTCCGGCGACTGATGCCACCGCACTCGCTCTGTCCGAGCGCACGTCGAGGTACGAGTGCGCGCGCGCTCACCAAGTGCGAATCGCCCGCCGACACCTAAAGTGAGCTATTATCAGTTTGTGCTGATCGGGTGGATGCCACCGGAACGGCCGCGACGCTGAGATGTCAGAGCCGACGGCTCCATCGAAGCGACGCGTGTGGTGGTGGATCGCAGGCGCGATCGTCGCCGTGATCGTGATCGCCGCGCTGTCCGTCACTGCGATCGCCGTCGGCAACAGCTCGGCCGGCACGGCGGTGACGCTGGTTCCGTCGTCGACCCCGGGCGCGAATCCGTTCACCGACACTGTCGCCGGTGCCTCTCTCCCGTCGGCATCCGACTCGGTCGTGAAGAAGAGCGCCGAGCTCCGCACCACCCTGCCGACGGCGAAGAGCACGAAGATACCCGTCGCGACCGGCACCGCACCCGGACTCTACGGAGGAAGTGGCAACGCCACGATCTGCGATCCGCAGAAGCTGGTCGACTTCCTCGCTGCGAACCCGAAGAAGGCGGCCGCCTGGGCTCACGTCCTCGGGATCTCGGTCGCGAGCATCCCGAAATACGTCGCGTCCCTGACGCCTGTGCTGCTGAACAGCGACACGCTGGTCGGCAACCACGGCTACCGGAACGGTGTTGCGACGTCACTCCTTTCGGTGCTTCAGGCCGGCACCGCGGTCATGGTCGACGCGACCGGAACGCCGCGGGTGAAATGCAACTGCGGCAACCCGCTCACACCGCCGCAGCTCATCGCCCTGCCCTCTGCTCACCTGATCGGACCCACGTGGAAGGGCTACGCGCCCTCCTCGGTGATCGCGGTCCAGCCGGGCAAGAGGGTCGACTCGCTCTCGCTGGTGGATGTGGGCACCGGCACCGTCTATGCGCAGCCCGTCGGGTCGGGTGCGAACGCGTGGGTCGCCGCATCCTGGGCGTCCAGCGACGGAACGGGCATCGTGGGCCAGACGAAGATCCAGACGAGCGCAGACGGAGTGACCTGGAATGCCGTCGGGCTGATCCCTCAGCAGATCGTGACCGGGCTCGCGTGGGGCGGCGGGCTGTGGGTCGCCGTCGGGCTCCCGCCGTCCATCCAGTCACCGCAGTCGACCATCCTCACCAGCCGGGACCTCCGAACCTGGACGACGGTGGCCAGCGTGCCCGGCCGCCTGACCGGCGTCGCCTACGGTGACGGACAGTGGGTGGCCGTGGGCACCCCGACCCCGCATCTAGGCGACGCCGGCTTCGTCTATGACAGCGCCGGCCTCGTGTACTCGAGCGCGGACGGGAGCCAGTGGCATCCGATGACGACGATCACCGGTGCCATCCAGACTGCCGGGCTCGACGGGTTCGAGTCGGTCGGCTTCGGGGGCGGAAAATGGATTGCGGTCGCCGGTGGCATGCAGAAGGCGGGACTTCTCACCTACGAGAGTGCTGACGGTTCTGCGTGGACGGTGCAGAACGACGACCCGCTCGGCACCCAGACGAATCCGCACGTCGCATACAGCCCGGCCGACTGGCTGATCACGGCCAGTCCCGTGGGGCCCCAATTCGGGGGAGCGCCGACGGATGGCGTGATCGCCGTCAGCACGGACAGCACGCACTGGCAGGTCGCGCCCGCAACCGGGCTCACCCAGAAGTCGGTCGAGTCCGTCGGGTTCGGGGCGGGGCGCTGGCTGGCGACCACGGAGGAGTCGGACCTGCCGAACCCTTCGCACGCGCTCGTCGTGTCGCAGGTGCTGACGAGCACCGACGGGACCGCATGGACGCGGATCGGCAGCATCGGCGGCCCGATGGGAGCGATCGCCTACGGCGGCACGCCGTCCGGTACGCCTGCTCCCACCCCGACGCCGGTGCCGACGGCAGGAGCCGCGCCGGACTGCAGCGCGGCTGCGCTTCAGGCAGCGCTCACGGCGGCCGGGCGGGACGGGAAGGTCGGCGAACACGACTGCTCCGGTGTGTGGGGGGTGGCCGGCGTCGGCCTGACAGACGCCGAGATCACCCAGCTCTTCAAGTGGGTGGATGGCACATGGGTTCTGCAGGACCGCTCGGTCATCTGCGCGCAGAACATCCTGCCTGCCGAGCTGGCGAATCCCGTCTGCCACAGCAACTGAGGCCGCGCGGCCACCATCGCACTAGTTCTGTCTCACCGCACTACGTAGACCTGGTGCGGTGAGACAGAACTAGTGCGAAACGCGGGCGGTCACGCCCCGACGTACGCCGCGAGGTGCTGGCCGGTCAGCGTCGATCGCGCAGCCACCAGGTCCGCGGGCGTCCCCTCGAAGACGATGCGCCCGCCGTCGTGCCCGGCACCCGGCCCGAGGTCGATGATCCAGTCGGCGTGCGCCATCACCGCCTGGTGATGCTCGACCACGATGACCGACTTGCCCGAATCCACGAGACGGTCGAGCAGCCCGAGAAGCTGTTCGACGTCGGCGAGGTGGAGCCCGGTGGTCGGCTCGTCGAGGATGTAGACGCCGCCCTTCTCCGACAGGTGCGTCGCGAGCTTGAGCCGCTGCCGCTCGCCGCCGGACAGCGTGGTGAGCGGCTGGCCGAGGCTGACGTAGCCGAGGCCGACGTCGGCGAGCCGGTTCAGGATGGTGTGGGCGGCCGGAGTGCGCGCGTCGCCCGAGCCGAAGAACTCCGCGGCTTCGGTCACCGGCATCGCGAGCACCTCGCTGATGTCGCGGCCGCCGAGGTGATATTCGAGCACCGACGAATCGAAGCGCTTGCCCTCGCAGACCTCGCAGGTGGTCTCGACGCCGGCCATGATTCCGAGGTCGGTGTAGATGACACCCGCACCGTTGCAATTGGGGCACGCGCCTTCGGAGTTCGAACTGAACAGCGCCGGCTTCACGCCGTTCGCCTTCGCGAATGCGGTGCGGATGGGGTCGAGCAGCCCCGTGTAGGTCGCCGGGTTGCTCCGCCTCGACCCGCGGATCGCAGCCTGATCGATCGACACCACGCCTTCGTCTTCGCGGATCGACCCGTGCACGAGTGAACTCTTGCCCGAGCCGGCGACTCCCGTCACGACGACGAGCACGCCGAGCGGGATGTCGACGTCGACGTTCTGGAGGTTGTGGGCCGTCGCGCCGCGGATCGGCATGGTTCCCTTCGGCGCGCGCACCGCATCCTTGAGCGCGGCCCGGTCGTCGAGATGGTGACCGGTGAGGGTGCCGCTCGACCGCAGCCCGTCGAGTGTCCCCTCGAAGCAGATGGTGCCGCCGGCCGAACCCGCGCCCGGGCCGAGGTCGACAACGTGGTCGGCGATCGCGATCATCTCCGGCTTGTGCTCCACGACGAGCACCGTGTTGCCTTTGTCGCGCAGCCGCAGCAGGAGTTCGTTCATCCGCTGGATGTCGTGCGGATGCAGTCCGATGGACGGTTCGTCGAACACATAGGTGACGTCGGTGAGCGACGACCCGAGGTGGCGGATGATCTTGGTGCGCTGCGCCTCGCCGCCCGAGAGCGTGCCTGCCGGACGGTCGAGGGAGAGATAGCCGAGCCCGATCTCGACGAACGAGTCCAGTGCCTGCTGGAGGCCCGCGAGCAGGGGTGCGACAGACGGCTCGTCGAGGCCGCGCACCCATTCGGCCAGGTCGCTGATCTGCATCGCGCACGCGTCCGCGATGTTGAGACCGGCGATGCGCGACGACCGTGCGCCCTCGTTGAGCCGGGTGCCGCCGCAGTCCGGGCAGGCGCTGAAGGTGACCGCGCGATCCACGAAGGCCCGGATGTGCGGCTGCATCGACTCCTTGTCTTTGGCGAGCATCGACTTCTGGATGCGCGGGACGAGCCCTTCGTACGTCATGTTGATGCCCGCGATCTTCATCCGGATCGGCTCGTGATAGAGGAAGTCGTGCAGCTCGGTCTCCGTGTAGTCGTGGATCGGCTTGCTCGGGTCGACGAAGCCCGACTCCTTGTAGAGCCTGCTGTTCCAGCCGGCCGCGGTGTACCCGGGCACGGTGATCGCGCCTTCGTCGAGCGACTTGCTGCCGTCGAAGAGCTCGGCCAGGTCGATGTCGTTGACCACGCCCATCCCTTCGCAACGCGGGCACATGCCGCCGAGGAGGGTGAAATCGCGCCGCTCCTTGGTCGTCCCCGCACCCTTCTCGATGGTGATCGCGCCCGATCCGGTCGCCGAGGCGACGTTGAACGAGAACGCCTGTGGAGAGCCGATGTGCGGCTGGCCGAGCCGGCTGAAGAGGATGCGCAGCATCGCGTTGGCATCGGTCGCGGTGCCGACCGTGGAGCGCACGTTGGCGCCCATCCGCTCCTGGTCGACGATGATCGCGGTCGTGAGCCCGGCGAGCACGTCCACATCCGGCCGCCCCAGCGTCGGCATGAAACCCTGCACGAACGCGCTGTACGTCTCGTTGATCATGCGCTGCGATTCCGCGGCGATCGTGCCGAACACGAGGGAGCTCTTGCCCGAACCGGAGACGCCGGTGAACACGGTCAGGCGGCGCTTCGGCAGCTCCACACTGATGTCTTTGAGGTTGTTGACGCGGGCGCCCTGCACGCGGATTCGGTCGTGGCTGTCGGCGATTTCCATGGCGTTCAGCCTATTGCGGGCCTCCGACGGGACGCTTCTCGAATCCTGACCCGTATGGCCTGTCGCCTTCGGCCGAGGGGTCGCCGATCTGGCGCCGGGCCCTGTCGCTTTGCTGCCGGACCGGGAAATATGGTGACGTGACCGAACCGCACCGGCTGACCAGGCAGGAGGCGCGTCGCATCGCTGTGCGTGCCCAGCTCCTCGACGCGGCGCGTCCGGTCGACCTCCTCGACACCGTGCGCCGGCTCACGCTCCTGCAGTACGAACCGACCGCGGCCGTCGCGCCGAGTGCCGATCTGGTGCTCTGGAGCCGCCTCGGCCGGCTCTACCGTCCCGAGCAGCTCCAGCGGGCGCTCGGGGAGCACGTCGTGGTCGAGCTCCAGAGCATGATCCGCGCGGCGCACGACATCGCGCTCTACCGGGCAGGGATGCAGGCGTGGCCCGGGTCGGATGCGCGACCGTGGAAGCAGCATCGCGGCGCGTGGCTGCGTGCGAACGACGGATGTCGCCGTGACATCCTTGGGCGGCTCCGCCACGGCGGCCCGATGCTGTCGCGCGACCTGCCGGACACCTGCGTCGAGCCGTGGGAGTCGACGGGCTGGAACGACGGCCGCAATGTCGCGATGATGCTCGAGCTCATGGAGGCAGCAGGGGATGTCGCCGTGGCCGGTCGGCTCGGCCGGGAACGCCAGTGGGATCTCGCCGAGCGGATCTACCCCCACGATCCGGCGGTTCCGGAATCGGACGCGACCCGCGAGCGTGATGCGCGCCGGCTGCGGTCGCTCGGCATCGCCCGCGGTCGCGGCCCTGATGCGCAGGTCGAACCGCTGGTCGTCGCGGAAGCGGGGGAGCCGGCCGTGATCGAGGGTGTCCGTGGTGTGTGGCGGGTCGATCCGGCGCAGCTCGATCGCGATTTCGAAGGTCGGGTCGCGATCCTGTCCCCGTTCGACCGTCTTCTGTTCGAGCGCAAGCGCATGGTCGACCTGTTCGCGTTCGACTACCAGCTGGGTATGTACAAGCCGGCTCCGCAGCGCCGGTTCGGCTTCTACGCGCTGCCCATCCTCGACGGGGACCGGCTCGTCGGAAAAGTGGACGCGACGACCGACCTGCCGGCGACCCTGCTGCGGGTGCACCGCATCCACGAGGACGAGCCGTTCGCGCCTGCGCTCCGCGACGGCGTGCGGGCGGAGCTCGAAAGCCTCGCCGGGATGCTGCGCGTGCAGCTCGAGTTCGAGGCGTGAGCGCCCTCTCGCCGCACTACTTCGGTCTCGCCGCACTAAGTAGACGTAGTGCGGCGGGACAGAAGACGTGCGGCGACATACCCGCCGGCTTCGTGCACGGGTTTTGAACGTGTGCCCACGTTGCACCGCGTGCACCCGTTCCGAACGCCTGCGCGACGTCAGCCGGGCGCGAGCGCTCGATGCACCGACGCCACCGCGCTCGCGCCCTCGCCGACCGCCGCGGCGATCCGCTTCATGGAGCCGTGACGCACATCCCCTGCCGCGAACACGCGCGGGATGCTCGTCTCGAACGCCAGTGGTCGACGACCCAGCGCTGCCCAGGCCGCGTCGTCCCCGTGCACGGGCAGGTCGACATCGGTGAGCAGGAATCCGCTCGCATCGAGTTGGATGCCGCTCAGCCACGACGTGCCGGGCACGGCTCCGACGAAGCAGAACAGCGCGACCGCTTCGACGTCCGTGCTCTCACCTGTCGCCGACGAGGTGACAGTGATCGACGCGAGGTGGCTGTCGCCGTGGAGCGCAGTCACGTCGCTCGCGGAGTGGACGCGGATGCGCGGATGCGCCGTCACGCGGTCCGCGAGGTACGAGGACATCTTCGAGCCGATGGAGGGTCCACGCACGATCAGGCTGACCGAACAGCCGAGGTCGGCCAGGTAGATGGCGGCTTGCCCGGCCGAGTTCGCCCCGCCGACCACTGCGACGGGTCTTCCGGCGCAGGTGCGCGCCTCGAGCTCGGTGGCGGCGAAGAAGATGCTCCCGCCCTCGAAATCGTTCCAGCGGTCGAGGGGAAGCCTGCGATAGCGGGCTCCGGTGGCCACGATGATCGCCCGCGTGGTGATGCTTTCGCCATCGGCCATCGTGATCTCCGTGTGGTCGGAGTGGGAGACGAGGTCGGCCACCTCCGACGGCGCGGAGAGCCGCACGCCGAACTTGAGAGCCTGGACGATGCCGAGCTCGGTGATCTCGGCGCCGGAGACACCCGATGGAAAGCCGAGATAGTTCTCGATCCGTGAGCTTGCGGCCGCCTGGCCGCCCGGGGCGATCGCGTCGAGGAGCAGCGTCGAGAGCCCCTCGGATGCTCCGTAGATGCCGGCGGCCAGGCCGGCGGGACCTGCGCCGACGACCACCAGGTCGAAATGGTCGCCGGTCGTGCTGCGGTAGGACAGCCCGACTGCTTCTGACAGCAGGCGTGGCGTCGCGTTGGTGAGCACCCCTCCGCGGGTGACGACGACGGGCAGATCGGATACCGACTTTCCGGATGCCTCGAGCGACGCCCGGCCCGCCTCCGTCGAAACGTCACGCCAGCGATGCGGCAGCTCCATCCGCGACGCATATGTGCGCAGCGCCATGGCCTGTGCCGATCCTTCGAAGCCGAGGATCTCGGTCGTCTTGTCGGCTGCCGCCATGAGCAGGGCGCGCCGCGCACGGAAGGTTGCGAGGAGCAGCGCCGAGAGGGAGCCGTCGCTCGACATGAGCTGCTTGAAGGTGGCGTTGGTGATGCGGCAGACGCGCCCGGATTCGACGACGAGCGCGGTCAGCAGCGACGACTGGCCGGTCAGCATGGCCAGTTCGCCGAGGAATTCGCCCGCCTGCCATTGGGCCATCACGCGCGCGGGCGAGGAGACGGTGGCCTCGCGGATGATGTTGACCCGGCCCGACTCGACGACGAACATGTCCGGGTTGGAGTCGCCGACGCTGAAGAGGTGGGTTCCCTGCTCGACGTCCTCGGCGACGCCCAGTGCGACCAGCCGCTCGAAGGTCTCGTGGTCGAGCACCGGGTTCGCTGCCGTCCCGACGGGCACGCGGAAGGCGGGCTTGTCGCTCACCGAAGGCCTCGCACTGTGGCAGTGGACACAGGACTGATCCTACTGAATGTGAGGAATAATCGTTTCGGCGGCGCGACGCAGCCAGGGGTTCTCGTCGTGCGACCAGCGGGCGATGACGGCGAGCGCCCGCTGTCGGGCGACCCCATCGAGGCGGTCGAGCAGGGGGCGGATGACATCCTGGGTGAGCGGGTCGGCGAGCGCGGTGAGCGGGGCATCGCGCACGAATCCCTCGATGCGTGTGAGGTCGGAATTGTCGAGCAGGGAGACGTTCGACTGCAACAGGACGACGGCTGCGAGACGGCGCTCGAACACCGGCTCGGCCCACAGTTCGGAACTGAGGGCGGTGACCTCGTCGTGAGTCAGGTGGCGATACCGCTGACGCATGTCCCGAATCGTGCCACGCACCGCGCCGACCGATGCGCCATAGAAGCGGAGCTCGCTGCCCAGTCTTGTCTTCGCATCCTCGGCCCGGTACCCGTCGCCCTCGCGCTGAAGGGCTGCGTCGACGAATTCTGCGGCAGCACTCACCCCTCCATTCTCGCTGTCGGGACCGGACCCCCAGTGCGGGGGCGACCGCCGGGATTCCGTACAGGCACGGATCAGCGCAGCCGACGCGGCTCGATACGATCACGACACGCGGTTGGCCGCGGATCCATGCACGAAACGGCATATACGTCTTTCGAAAGGACGAATGATGACAACCGAGACCGCGCCTCGCGAGTACGCCTGGGTGCGCCACCTGCTTCCCCGCATCGTCGTCGGTGCGCTCATCGCGGGCGCGCTCGTCGCGGTGTATGCGGTCATCATCGGCCGCTTCGACGAAACGTGCTGGCGGCTCATCGGCACGATCTGCCTGTTCGTCTTCTTCTCGCTGGTGTCCTGGTACGACGCGGACGTCTCCGCGCGCCGCGCACCCTGGTTCGGCGCGGTCAGCGTCGTGACCTCCGCATATCTGCTACTCGTCGGGCTCGCCAAGATCTGGATCCCCACGACCTATGATCAGACCGCCCCGGTGTGGGCGCCGGTCGCGTGGTTCCTGCTCGTCGCCGTCACGCGGCTGGGCCTCCTGCACATCCATCTGGTGCTCAACACGCAGCGGCGTTTCACCGGGCCGATCATGTCGAAGGTCACTGTCAGCACCCTCGTCCTCGTCGGGCTCCTCACGGTCGGCCTGTCGCTGCCGCTCATCTTCACGCGCACCGACTTCGGCGAGGCCTACTGGCGTCTCATGGGCGTCATCGCGATTCTCGACGCGCTCGGCACCATCCTCATCCCGCTCACCTACTCGCTGTTCGGACCGAAGGGCGCCAAGCCTGTGCCGACCGCGACCGCCTCGCGTCAGGTCGCCAACCCGCTCTACGCTCCTCCCGAGCAGTGGAGCGGATCGGTGGCAGCCCCCGCCGCTCCCGCATCCACCCCGTCCGCGCCCACGACGACCCACCGTCGCGTGCCGGTGGCCGCCTATCCCACATTGTTCCCGGAGGCGGGCCTCCGCCTCGAGTGGCCGCGCTACATCAACGGCGCCCCACTTCCTGCGAAGCCGGACGGCACTCCTGACTTCACGGGCGTCGTCGGTTTCGGCGCCTGAGCAGGCGGCTCTCAGCGATACGCCACGACGCCTGACGACGTCCCGAGGAACAGCAGCCCGAGGCCGGTGCTCGGGGTCGCGAAGTTCGGTACGGATGTTCCGACCCCGATCGTCTGGATGAGGGCTCCGGTCCGCGCGTCGTACTCGCTGAGCGTCCCGTCCGGATACTGGGCCGCCCACAGAGTGGACCCGACCAGTGTCGGCGAGCTGTTCGCCCCGCTCATGAGCGGACCCACCGTGCTGTTCGCGAGGTCGACGGGCTGGATGCCACCGCCCCGGCACGGCACGAAGATCCGGTTGGTGGCGGCGTCGTAGGCCGGCCCGCCGTCGGGGTCGCTTCCGCAGATGCCGTGGATGGCCGCGACCGGCGCGAGGGTTGACTGCGTGAGGACGAACCCGATGTCGGTCTTGCCGACCGAGAAGACCGTCCCGCCGCGCAGCAGCACCGGATTGCTGGTCCCCAGGTCTTCGTCGCCGCCCGCCGTCTGGTCTTTGTACGCGGCCAGCGGCTGCAGCGTGGGTGACAGCTTCACCACGCTCTCGGCGAACCGGATGGGGTCAGGGCCTCCCTGGGGCGGGTCCGGATTCGCGTTCCCGGTTCCGACATAGAGGTTCCCGCTCGCGTCGATCGCGGGCGCGCCGCCGCCCTGCCAGATCGCGCCGCCCTCGCCATCCGGTGCAACCTCGAATGAGACGAGGTTCGGCGGGCCCGACTCGTTCACGCCCACCACCCAGCCGTGGTAGTGGCCGCAGTCCCCGTAGTTGCCGCCGTAGCTGATGTAGACGCGGCCGTTGGCGAGCGCGAGGGATGCGCGCTGCAGCAGGTTGACGGGGCTCTCGCCGGGTGGGAGGGGCGGGTCGACGGGCTCCGAGAGCACGACCTTCCCGGTGGCGACGCTGAAGCCTTCGAGCTGGTGGTGCACGGTTCCGCCGGCGCTCACCTCGCCGACGACGAACACCGTGCCGGTGGTCGCATCCACGACCGGCGTGCTCGTGATTCCGAGGGGGTCGATGTTGCCGCAGCCCGCGACCGCCCCGACGTTGGTCAGCGGGCTGCCCAGCGAGGCCGACCAGGCGAGCTGCCCGTTCGCCGGGTTCAGGGCGACGACCTGGTTCGTCTCGGTCGCCGCGATCACCCGTCCGGCTGCGACGACCGGCTGGCCGTAGACCGCGCCTCCAAGGTTCGCGCGCCACGCGAGGGTCGCGGGGGAGTGCGGCGCGGGCGCTGACACCGCCCCGGTCCGTGACTGGTCGGCGTGGTAACCCAGCCAGCTGTTGACTCCCGGTATCGCGACGGTCACCGGAGGCTGGATGCTCGTCGCACCGGGCGTGGGACGGGACGTCGCCGAGTGGCCGGTGGTGTGCGGACCGACGGGTGCGGTCGGCGCGCATCCCGCCAGCAGGAGAGCCGCGAGCACGCCCGCGCCGGTGCCGAGCGCGAGCCATCCCCGCTGTCCGAGCGTGTCCCGCCCGCTGATCATGGCGTCAGCGTAGACCCGAGCACAGCCTCGACCACGCGCGCCGCGTCGCCCGGTTCGAACGGTACCCGGCTGATCACGCGGAGGATCACCACACCCACGAGGGCTTCGCCGATCTCCCGCAGGGGAGCGTCGGGGCCGAGCTGCGCATCGTCGACGGCGGCCTGGAGGCGGATGAGCAGCGTGGAGCTCGCACCGAGGCTTTCGTTCAACAGCCGCCCGGTGTCGGCGTTCTCTGCCGCCGCGGAGACGAGCGAGCGCATGAGCGCGTCGCCACTCGGGTGATCCCGGAGCGCGAAGATGCGGCCGAGCCAGGTTGCGAGGTCGGCGCGGATGTCGCCCGTGTTCGGCGTGTTCAGGTCGTCGGGTAGCAGGAGGCCTTCGATCAGGCAGTCTGCGACGAGCGCACCCTTGGACGACCACCACCGGTAGATCGTCTGCTTGCCGACTTTCGCATCCGCCGCAATGCCTTCCATCGTGAGGTGGTCGTAGCCGCGTTCGGCGAACTGGCGGGCCGTCGCCTCGAGGATGGCCATCCGCGCCAGCTCGCTTCTCGCGGGCCCGCGTCGATGCTCAGTCATGCTCTCATCGTATCCGCAGAATACGAGACGATCCGTATCGTATTATCTATCGAGTGATCGAGAGGACCCTCCATGGCTGAACTGCTCTACCGTCTCGGCGCCTTCGCTGCGAAGCGCGCCTGGGTGGTTATCACCGCCTGGTTGCTGATCCTGGCGGTCGCTGTCGGTGGCTTCCTCCTCGGCTCCAAGGCGCTCACGAACAGCTTCGACATCCCGGGCACCGCCTCCGGCGCGGTGACGGATGCTCTGGCCAGGAAACTCCCGGACTTCAGCGGTGCGGCCGGCACCGTGGTGTTCACCACGAAAGACGGTTCGCCGCTGACGGCCGCACAGAAGCAGGGCATCAGCGCGCTCGTCGCCGACGCGTCGAACCTGCCCGACGTCTCGCAGGTGACCGACCCCTTCGCGACCGAGCAGCAGCGTGCCGCCCAGGCGAAGCAGGTGACCGACGGCACGGCGAAGATCGCCGCCGCGCGGGCGCAGCTCGACGCCGGCAGCAAGAAGCTCGACGCGCAGGCCCACAAACTCGCGCTCGGTGCCCAGCTGCTGACGCTCGCGTCGGACATCCGCTTCGTCTCGACCGACGGTTCGACCGCCAGCGTGAATGTCGCGTTCACCCAGCCGCGTCTCGAACTGTCGGAGAGCTCGAAGCAGGCGGTCGTCGACCACTTCGAGTCGAAGAAGATCGACGGGGTCGAGGTTGGATTCTCCACCGAGATCTCGCAGGGCGTTCCTGCACTCTTCGGTGTCGGTGAACTCGCCGGTGTCGTCTTCGCGGCCGTCGTGCTCCTCGTCATGCTCGGCAGTATCCTCGCCGCCGCGATGCCGATCGTCACGGCGCTCGTCGGGGTCGCCATCGGTGTGACCGGGTCGCTCGCGTTCTCGGGCATGATCCAGATGGCGTCGGTCACGCCCGTCCTCGGCGTGATGCTGGGGCTGGCGGTCGGCATCGACTACTCGCTCTTCATCATCAACCGGCATCGCAAACAGCTTCTGCAGGGGGCCGAGGTGCGCGAGTCCGTCGGCCTGGCGAACGGCACGGCCGGCAACGCGGTCGTCTTCGCGGGCTCGACGGTCATCGTCGCGCTCCTCGCGCTCAACGTCACAGGCGTCCCCTTCCTGGGCCTGATGGGAACGGTCGGCGCGATCTGCGTCGCCGTCGCGGTGCTGATCGCGATCAGCCTCACCCCGGCGCTCCTCGGACTGTTCGGGATGCGCATCCTCAGCCGTCGTGCCCGGGCTCGCGTCCGGCGCCACGAGCCCGGCTCCGAGATCCTGGACCAGGCGACCGCGAAGCCGGCGCGCCCGATGTCTACGCTGCGCGCGATCGTGACCGTCGTGGTCGGCGTCGTGGCGCTGCTCACGCTCGCGATCCCCGCGCTCTCGATGCGTGTCGGGCTGCCCGACGGCTCGACCGAGCCGGTCGGCTCGGCGTCATACCGCGCGTTCACGGTGACGGCGGACAAGTTCGGTCCCGGCGCGAACAGCACTCTCCTCGTCACGGCGGACCTGCCCGCCGGGCTGACCGACGACCAGGTGCTCGAGAAGCAGGTCCTGGTCGCCCAGAAGCTCGCAGACCAGAAGGATGTCGTCGCCGTCGCTCCGATCGCGGTGTCCGACGACCACAAGCTCGCCGCCTTCCAGGTCGTCCCGAAGGACGGACCGAACAGCGTCTCGACCGAGAAGCTCGTGCGCGACCTGCGGGGACTCGGCGACATCGACGGCGACATCTCACTGGGCGTCGCGGGTCAGGCCGCGATCAACATCGACATCTCGGAGAGCCTGGCGGCGGTCCTGCCCCTCTATCTGACGGTGGTCGTCGGCCTCTCGCTGATCATCATGATCATGGTGTTCCGCTCGCTGCTCGTGCCGCTGATCGCGACCGGAGGCTTCATCCTCTCGCTCTTCGCCACCTACGGCGCGATCGTCGCCGTGTTCCAGTGGGGATGGATGGGCGGAGCGTTCGGCGTCACCAGTACGGGCCCGATCCTCAGCTTCCTTCCCGTCATCCTGATCGGGATCCTCTTCGGCCTGGCGATGGACTACCAGCTGTTCCTGGCGTCCGGGATGCGCGAAGCCTACGTTCACGGGGCGGATGCGCGACTGGCGGTCATGAAGGGCTTCCGCGCCGGCAGATCGGTCGTGATCGCCGCTGGTCTCATCATGGTGTCGGTCTTCGGAGGGTTCATCTTCTCCGAGTCCACGATGATCCGCTCCATCGGGTTCGGGCTGGCCTTCGGTGTGCTCATCGACGCCTTCCTCGTGCGCATGCTCCTCATGCCGGCGCTCATGCACCTGCTCGGCCGTGGCGCGTGGTGGCTGCCGCGCTGGCTGGACCGCATCATCCCGAACGTCGACATCGAGGGCGCGGCCCTCGAGCGCCGCCACCACGTGATCTAGTCGCCCGCGCGATCGTCCTTCGCGAGCACAGGGTTGTTCCCGTTATCGGGCTCACATAACGGGAACAACCCTGTGCTCGGCGCTCGCCCCTCAGCGATGCGCGAACCGAAACGCCTCGTGCGCGAGGTCCGACCAGGACGCCTCGCTGTCGGGGCCTAGGGAAAGCCACTCCTTCAGGGGGCGACCCTTGCCGGCGTCGAAGCGCACGCCCTCGCCGTCGTCGACGAGAGATGTTACCCGCGCGGCCGGGAGTTTGACGACCAGGCGGTCGTGGGCGAGCATCGCGAAGATCCGACCCTGGAACCGCAGCGCCGACGACCCGAAACCGGCGGTCGCGCCGGGCGGAATCACCCCGTCGAGCGACGCGAACTCCTCGACGAGCAGCGCGAACCGGTCGGACGGATTCATGGGCCAATCCTTTCGCCTGCGGTCCCGCCGCACAACGGTCGAGCCCTGTCGACGCGGCCCCCGGCCCGTTATCCTCGACACATGGACCTGCGATTCCAGGGCGAAGTCTGGTACTGGCGCGGCCCTGCCCCGTTTCATTTCGTCACGGTGCCCCCTGAGGAGAGCGCCACGATCGCAGACGTCGCTCCGCTGGTCACCTACGGGTGGGGGATGATCCCCGTCGCGCTCATGATCGGCGGCACGGAGACGACGACCTCGCTCTGGCCGAAGGACGGCGGGTACATCGTTCCGGTGAAGAAGCGCGTGCAGGATGCTGAAGGAATCGAGGTCGGGGATCTCGTCGAGGTGCGCCTCAGTATCGACCTCCGCACGCCGCAGTTCCGTTAGCCCGCGGTTCTGTCAGCCCGCTGTTCCGTCGGCCCGCAATTCGTCAGCCCGCAGTTCCGTCAGCGCAGCGCGATGGTCGACCCGCGCACGACGAGGCGCACCGGGAGGTTTTCGACCGTCCCCTCGAGCGGCTCGCCGTCGATAGCGTCGAAGATGCGGCGTGCGGCCCGCCGTCCGAGCTCCTCGAGATTGTTGTCGATGGTCGTGAGCTCCGGCCGCGCGTTCGTCGCGAGCACCTGCCAGTTGTCGTAGCCGATCACCGCGACGTCGTCGGGCACGCTGCGCCCGAGGTCGCGGAGGGTGTCGAGCACACCCCGGGCGATCTGGTCGGATGCGCACACGATTCCGTCGATCTCCGGATGTTGGCGCAGCAGCAGCATCGCGGCGTTGCGTCCCCAGCCTTCCGTCCAACTCGAGAACAGCGTTTCGCCGACTGGGGAGAGACCGGCGTCGCGCATCGCGTCGCGGAATCCGAGCGCACGGTCCTGGGCGGCGGCGAAGGTCGGGTCGCCGCTGATGTGCGCGATCCGTGTCCGTCCGCACGTGAGCAGGTGTTCGACGGCGAGCCTGCCGCCCAGCCGGTTGTCTGGCGTGATCGAGTGGTCGGCGGGGTCGTCGCTGGGCGCGTAGGCGTACACCACCGGCAGCGGGAGGTCGTGGCCGAGGGAGGGGCGCGGGTCGGTCTGGCGGCCGACCACGATGATCCCGTCGACGCGGCGGTTGAGAAGTGCTTTCAGGTGGTACTGCTCGCGGATGGTGTCCCCGCGTGCGTCGCAGAGGAATACGTTCACCTGGCCGGCGCCGAATGCATCCTCAGCACCCATCAGGATGGGGATCACGAAGCGGCCTTCGAGGTCGCTGGTGAGGAGTCCGACCGTTCCGGTGCGACCGGCTGTGAGGCTCTGGGCGAGTGCGTTCGGTGTGAAACCGACTTCGTCCGCGGCGGCGATCACGCGTGCCCGCGTGCGTTCGCTGACGTCGCCGCGACCGTTGAGCGCTTTGGACGCAGTCGAGGTGGACACCCCGGCAAGCCGGGCGACGTCGCTGAGCGTCGCGGCCCGTGACGTGCCGGTTGAAATGAGGTTCGACATCCGTTTTCCTAGTTTCGCGATGTTTCGCAAACCTTATCGCACGAATGTCCTTGACACGCCAAAACATTACCGCTTTACTGGCCGAAAGCCATTTCGGAAACTTTCACTGAAGAGGCTTGCCACGGCGGGGCTTGGCGGCAGCCGGGCTCAATGATGAGCTAAGAGGAGATGCAATGAAGATTTTCCACCGCCGCTCGCGACGATTCGTCGCAGCAGCACTTGCGGGAGCGCTGGCAATCAGCCTCGCCGCATGTTCGGGCAGTTCCGGCGGGTCGCAGCCTGCGGCTTCCATCAGCAAGAACGGAACCGACGACGGCACCAAGATGACGCTGTGGACCCGGGCTCCCCTGGAGAAGCAGGCGAAGCTGCTGGTCGACGCGTACAACTCGAGCCACAAGAACCACGTCGACCTCACGGTCGTGCCGAACGACGACTATGTTGCGAAAGTCGGCGCAGCCGCCGGCTCGAACAGCCTGCCCGACCTGTTCGCGGCAGACATCGTCTACGTGCCCAACTGGGTGAAGCAGGGCCTCTTCCAGGACATCTCGGCGCAGATCGACGGACTGTCCTACAAGAGCGCGATCAACCAGGGCCACCTGAAGGCCGGCACCATGGACGGCAAGGAGCACGTGCTTCCGTTCGTGCTCGACCTGTCGATGATGTTCTGGAACAAGAAACTCTTCCAGGAGGCCGGCCTCGACCCGAACAAGGCGCCCGCGAACCTGCAGGAGTACGCCGACGCGGCCAAGAAGATCCAGGCTCTGAAGCAGCCGGGCGTCTACGGCACCGCGACAGGCCTCAACTGCGGTGGCTGCCTCGTCTTCACCTGGTTCCCCACGGTGTGGGCCGACGGCCAGCAGGTGATGAACTCCGACGGGACGAAGTCCCTTCTCGACAGCGACACGGCGAAGAAGACCTACAGCACGTGGGCGGATCTCTGGAAGTCCGGGGATGTGCTCCCCTCGTCCAAGGATGAATCGGGTCCGACCTGGACCGCAGGCTTCACCCAGGGCAAGGTCGGCCTGATGTTCTACCCGGCGACCCTTCTCTCATCGACGCCGTTCGACGTCGGTGTGGCGGGCATCCCCAGTGCGAACGGAGGAGCCTCGACCTTTGTCGGCGGTGACGGCATCGGCATCTCGAAGGACTCGAAGAAGGCCGCGCAGGCGTGGAACTTCCTGAGCTGGATGATGTCGGAGGACGCGCAGGTCGGCGTGCTCGCGAAGGACAAGGACGTCGTCTCCCGCAGCGACCTGGCAGAGAACCAGTACTCCAGCCAGGACCCGCGTCTCGTGACGATCAACCAGGTCGCAGGCAAGGGCGACACCCCGATCGCTCTCAACTTCCAGCAGGCCTTCAACGCGCCGAACAGCCCCTGGCTGACAATGGTGCGGAACGCAGTCCTGAAGGGAACGGATTCGGTCGACACCGACAACAAGCAGATCACGTCGGTTCTCTCGCAATAGAAATCGCCTCACGGTGGCGGGCGCTTTCGGGGCGCCCGCCACCCCTCTCTCCGCACGAAAGGCTCAACACCATGACTGCCAGCTCGATGGTGGGCAAGCGGCCCCTGCGCCAGGGCCTGAAAAGGCGCCGGAACGGCGAACGCTGGAAGGGCTGGGGCTACGCAGCGCCGACCGCGATCTTCGTCGTGCTCCTGTTCGTCCTCCCGCTTCTCCTGGTCTTCCAGATGTCGGCGTCGAACTGGCCTCTTCTCGGAGGCAACCAGGGATGGAACTTCCCCAAGAACTACGTCGACGCCTTCAACAACCGGTTCTTCGTCGACTCCGTGACTTTCACGCTCACGTACACCGTGGTCACGACGATCATCCTTCTCGGACTGGCTCTGGGAATCGCGTTGCTCGTGCAGGAGTCGACGCGCTGGAAGGGTTTCCTCCGCACGGCCATCCTGATCCCGAGCGCACTCGGGCTGGCATCCGCATCCCTTCTCTTCTACGTCCTCTACTCGCCGATCGCGGGTCCCTTCGCCGATCTCATGAACGCGCGGGGCATCAGCTTCCTGGGCACGCCGGCCGGCGCGCTCTGGTCGACGGTCTTCCTGATCGTCTGGCGGTACGCCGGCTTCTACATGCTCCTCATGCTGGTGGGGCTGCAGTCGATCCCCGACGAGGTGTATGAGGCGGCACGCATCGACGGCGGCAATCCCTGGCAGATCTTCCGCACGATCACCCTGCCGCTTCTGCGCCCGACGCTCGCTCTGACGACGGTGCTGTGCGTGACCGGCTCGCTGCTCGCCTTCGAGCAGTTCTACATCCTGACCAAAGGCGGACCCGACAACAGCACGATCACCGTCGTGCAGCTGATCTACAGCGTCGCGTTCCAGGGACCGAACAACCTCGGCGTCGCCGGTGCGCTGTCGGTGGTCGTGCTGATCGCTCTCGTCATCATCAACTTCGCGCAGATCCGCGCGTTCGGCCAGAAGGAGGATGCCCTGTGAGCGCCGACACGTATTCGAGCGCTGCGACGACCGAGAGCGCTCCGGCGGCTCGCACGACCTCGCGCAACCGTTCGCGCCCGACCCGGTTCTGGGGTGTGGCGGCGCGCACGCCGTACTGGGTCCTCACCGGCGGGCTCGCACTGATCTTCCTCTACCCGCTGCTGTGGACGACAGTCTCGTCGTTTTCGCCGCGCGCCGGAACGAACCAGGTGCACGGCTGGGGCTTCGGGAATTACACGACGCTGGCAAACTACCAGGCCGGCATCTGGGTGTATCTCGCGAACTCGCTGTTCGTGTCGTTGCTGACCGTGGCGCTCACGCTCGCGATCTCCCTGCTCGGCGGCTACGCATTCGCGCGCTTCCGTTTCCCGGGTCGCAACGTGCTCTTCATGGCGACTCTCGCCATCCTCATGGTGCCGTACGCGACCGTCCTGATCCCGCTCTACGTGATCCTGAACTCGGTCGGACTGTCCAATTCCCTGGTCGGCGTGGCCCTGGTGCTCACGATGTTCCAGCTGCCGTTCGCCACGTTCATGATGCGCATCTCGTTCGAGTCGGTGCCTCGCGAACTCGACGAGGCGGCGATGGTCGACGGATGCTCCACCTTCGGGTCGCTCTGGCGGGTCCTGATCCCCGCGGTCAAGCCCGGACTGATCACCGTCGGTCTGTTCGCCTTCCTCGCGGCGTGGAACGACTTCTTCGCACCTCTGATCCTGATCAACGACTCCAATCGGATGACACTTCCGCTTGCGGTCTCGAACCTGCGCGGGCAGGTGCAGGGCGTCGTCGACTACGGCGCGACCGAGGCGGGGGTCGTCGTCCTGGCGGTCCCATGCATCCTGCTGTTCCTTCTCCTGCAACGACACTATGTGCGCGGCTTCATGTCGGGCGCCTTCAAGGGGTGACCATGACCATCATCGACACCGAACGAGGCGGAGCAGCAGAGCCTGCCGTCCGAGCAGCGATCGCGCCGGCCGTGCCTTCCGGGGGTGCGCTCCGGCCGCTTGGGATCGGCGAGGTCCGGATCACCGGCGGCTACTGGGCGGAACGGCAGGCCGTCAACGCCGGCGCCACTCTCGCGCACATCGCCCACTGGCTCGAGCGGGAAGGATGGCTCGCCAACTTCGACCGCGCCGCAACCGGAACTCTTCCGGACGGTCGGCGGGGACGCGAATTCTCCGACTCCGAGGTCTACAAGTACCTGGAGGCGGTGGCCTGGGAGATCGGCCGCACCGACGACGGGCACCTCGAGGAACGGTTCCGCCAGGTCGTCTCGCGGGTGGTGGCGGCCCAGGAGGCCGACGGCTACCTCAACACGAATTTCGGCCGTGCCGGACAGCGGCCGCGGTGGTCGGATCTCGAGTGGGGCCACGAACTGTATTGCGCGGGCCATCTGATGCAGGCGGCGGTCGCGCGCGAGCGGACACGGCCGGGCGCCGACGACGGGCTGCTCGCGGCGACGGTTCGTGTCGCCGACCTGATCTGCGACGTGTTCGGAGCGGACGGTATCCAGTCGGTGTGCGGACATGCCGAGGTCGAGACGGCGCTCGTCGAGCTCGGCCGGGTCACAGGCGATGCACGGTACATCGAGCAGGCGAGGCTGTTCATCGAACGGCGCGGCACCGGGGTGCTCCGCGACATCGAGTGGGGACGCTCGTACTACCAGGACGACATTCCGGTGCGTGACGCGGAGGTGCTGCGCGGCCACGCGGTCAGGGCGAACTACCTGGCGTCGGGCGCCGTCGACGTGGCTGTCGAGACCGGCGACGCCGGCCTTCTCGCGAGCCTCGAACGCCAGTGGGCGCGCACCGTCGCGCGACGCACCTACATCACAGGGGGCCAGGGCTCGCACCACCAGGACGAGGCGTTTGGCGACGACTTCGAGCTTCCGCCCGACCGTGCATACTCCGAGACCTGCGCGAGCATCGCGTCGATCCAGTTCAGCTGGCGGATGCTCCTGGCGAAGAACGACCACAGCTACGCCGACCTCGTCGAGCGCACGCTGTACAACGTCGTCGCGACCTCGCCTTCGCACGACGGCACCGCCTTCTATTACGCGAACACATTGCACCGCCGCGTACCTGGGGCGGCTGCCGACGAGAACGTGGCATCGCCCCGGGCCGAAGCGTCCCTCCGTGCACCGTGGTTCGAGGTGTCGTGCTGCCCGCCCAACGTGGCGCGCACGCTCGCGAGCCTCGACTCGTACATCGCGACCGCAGGCGACTCGGCACTGCAGCTCCAGCAGTTCGCTCCGGCGCACATCCGCACGACCCTCGGGAACGGCGAATCCGTCGAACTCGACGTGGAGACCAGCTATCCCGACGACGGCCTCGTGCGGGTGCGGATCGGCCGCGACGCGAAGGAGCCGTGGTCGCTCGAACTGCGCGTGCCCGGGTGGGCGGGAAGCGCGACCATCCGGGTCGACTCGACTGACAGGGAGGGTGACGAACAGGTCGTCGGCACCGGCTATGCGACTGTGGAGCGCCGGTTCCGAGCCGGGGATGTCGTGAGCCTGAGTCTGCCGATCGCACCGCATTTCCTCGAGCCGGATCCGCGGATCGACGCGGTGCGCGGGTGTGTCGCGATCCAGCGCGGCCCGGTCGTCTATGCGCTCGAGTCGGTCGACCTGCCGAACGGATGGAACGACGTGGCGGATGTGGCGGTCGACACTACCGTCGCCCCCCGCGATTCCGGCGGCCGGGTCGTCGTGCAGCTGTCACGACGGCTCACAGCCGATCGGGCGTGGCCCTACAACGGCGACGGCCAGGCGCCCGCCGAAGCGTCCGTTCCAGTTGCGCTCGTCCCGTACCACGACTGGGCGGAACGGGGGCCGTCGACGATGCGGATCTGGATTCCCGCCGTCTGACCGTCAGCCGACGATCGTGGTCCCGCGCGCGACGAGTTTGCAGGCGATCGGATGGACGCCCGGGCTGTCGTGACCGTCGATCGCCTCGAACAACAGGTTCGCGGCGACGCGGCCGACCTCCTGCAGGTTCATGTCGATCGTCGACAGGGGCGGGCGGGACTGGGTCGCGATCTGCTCCCAGTTGTCGTGACCCATCACCGAGATGTCGGTCGGCACGCTGCGGCCGGCCTCGCGGAGGGCGTCGATGACCCCGCGCGCGATCTGGTCGGAGCCGCACAGCACGCCGTCGACCTCCGGGAAACGTGACAGGATGGTGCGGGTCGCGCCCCGCCCCCAGGTCTCGCTCCACGCGCCGTAATACGCCTCGCCGCCGAGCAGCTCCAGTCCCGCCGCACGGAGCGCTGCGGTAGCGCCCTCGACGCGGTCGCGCGCCGCTGAATAGGTCACGTCGCCTGAGACGTACGCGATACGGGAACGGCCGCACGCGATCAGGTGCTCGGCCGCCATCCGTCCGGCGCTCACGTTGTCGCTGATCACCGAGACGTCCGCCGGATCGGACGAGGGCGCGTACGCGTAGACGACGGGAACCGGCAGGTCGTGGCCCAGGGAGGCCCTCGGGTTGGTCGTGTCGCCGACGATGATCAGGCCGTCGACCCGGCGCGAGAGCAGCGCCTTCAGGTGATGCTGTTCGCGGATCGCATCGCCGCGCGCGTCGCAGAGGAAGACGGAGGTGCTGCCCGCGCCGAACGCGTCTTCAGCGCCCATCAGCACGGGAATCGAGAAGCGGCCCTCGAGGTCGTTGGTGAGGAGCCCGACGGTTCCGGTGCGACCGGCCAGGAGGCCCTGGGCCAGCGTGTTCGGATAGAACTGCAGCTTGTCGGCCGCACGCTGCACGCGTTCGCGCGTCTCCTGGCGCACATGCTCCCGCCCGTTCAGCGCCTTCGAGACGGTGGCGATCGAAACACCGGCGAGAGCGGCGACATCTTTCAGGGTGGCGGGCCGGTCCCTCTCGTCGGACGCGCGCTCGTTGGTCACCATCGGATGCGACTTCCCCTTCGGCTGGAGCGGATAGCAACACTGTACGGCAAAGCTTTTCCGAAACGGTCGAGCGTCGGATGCGGAGGGTACTGTGCCCGCATGGGACCAGAACGCGAAGCCGGCGGATGCGCGATCACGCTGCGCGACGGACGCGCCTGCCCAGAGCCGGTCGATCCCGGCGCGCCCCTCGCCCTGTGCCCGAATCACCTGCTCGCAGCCTACGACTGGGTGGCCAGGGAGGTGGGCGTCACCGACCTCCTGCCGTCGCCGTGCCTCGCCTGTGGCCGCCGGGTCGGCATCCGGTATCCGTCGGGCTGGATCTGCGCCGCGTGCGAGTGGCGTGTCGGCGACCTTCCCGACCAGGGCGTCATCGACGTGCGCGTCGACGTCGTCTACTACCTGCGGTTCGCCGACCGCATCAAGATCGGCACGTCGAACAATCCGCGGCAGCGGTTCGCCGCGCTCCCGCACCACGAGGTTCTCGCGTTCGAGCCCGGAGGGCGGATGCTCGAACAGCGCCGCCATGCCCAGTTCGCCGAGCTGCGCATCCCCCGCACCGAGTGGTTCGAGACCGGTCCCGCCCTCAGCGAGCATGTCGCGGCACTCCAGGCCGGGGTCGACGATCCGTGGGCGCAGTACGCGTCGTGGCGGAGCCGGCGGATAGCGCTCGGCGGCTAGCGTCGCGTCCGCGGGCTGCGAGCGCGCCCCAGCCTTGCGAGAATAGGGGGATGACGCCCCCGAGAAACCGCGCCAACGAAGAAGCCTTCCCGAAGAACGATCGAGGGACCGGCTCGCTCAACGACTACAAATTCGACATGATCCCGCGATCGGCGAAGCTGCGCGTCCAGCTCGCAGGCAGCGATCCGTATCAGGACGAGCTGCGCACAGTGCTCGAAGAGAGCGGCACCGACGTGTTCACGGCGGGCGGGCAACGCACCATCGAAGAGGAGCGCACCGACGCTCCGATGGAGCTGCGACTCTTCACCGGCCGACGCGTCAGCGGAATCGTCGGAACCGTGCCGCGCGGGCTGGAGCCGGCGTTCGTGGAGGCGCTGGTGCGGCTGGAGCGGGCCAACAAGCCGCCGCGCATCCCGGCCGAGATCGTCAAGACGCGTAACGGGCTCCGCCTCGAAGTGCTCATCGGGCAGACGCGGGACGTCTGATCCGGGCCTCCCCCTAGGCTGATCGCGTGACGATCTCGCGCGCGGAACTGCTCACCTATCGTGGTGCAACGCTGCCCGATCTGGTCGGCCCGGGCACGCGGCTCCTCTTCGTCGGGATCAACCCCGGACTGCTGACCGTCGCCGTGCAAGCGCATTTCGCCAAACGCGGCAACCGGTTCTACCCGGCGCTCTACCGGGCCGGCATCACCGATCGCGTCATCGACGCCGCAGACGGCTTCCGCCCCGAAGACCGCGCCTACCTGCTCGAGCGCGGTCTCGGCATCACGAGCATCGTGCCGACGGCGACGGCACGCGCCGACGAGCTCACTCCCGACGAGCTGATCGCCGGCGGCGTGGCGCTCCGGGAACGGGTGGCGCGCATCCACCCGTCCGTCGTCGCCGTGCTCGGCATCACTGCGTACCGGGTCGCGTTCGATCGGCCGGATGCGCGGGTCGGCAGACAGGACGACGCCTGGGGGGCACGAACGTCTGGGTCGCACCGAACCCGAGCGGTCTGAACGCACACGAGTCGCTGGCGAGCCTCGCCGACGCCTATCGGGCCATCGGCGCTGCGGCCGGCCTGGAGCTGTACCCGGAGCCGGTCTGAGCGGTCAGGCGATCACTGAGCTGTAGTGCAGGTCGCCGATCGCCGGAAAATACGGTTCCTTGACGCCGTTGAGGCCCGCCTGGACGAACGTCGCGCCGATGTTGCCGAGCAGGAAGAGCAGCGCGAACGGCGCGAGGGTGCTCCTGCCGGTGATGTGCGCGATGCCGGCCGAGAACTTCCAGAGCCACCAAATGTTGACGATCGGCAGGATGTAGAACCAGGTCGTCGGGATGCGCGCATCCCGTGTCGTCAGTTCGCCACGGGTTGTGGCGAGCCAGACGATCCAGTAGATGCCAAGGGTGAGAAAGGGTAAGAAAAAGACGGCCGCGGGGGAACGACGCTTCACGGAACTCCTCGTCGAGTTGAATGATCGCGTTATCTTATCTTTCTGAGAGAAGTCGCAGAAAGCCCGCATAGGGGGCACATTTCGGCGCCGTCGTCGGGCCTGGAACGGTCACTCGAATACCGCTATCCGCCGTGGTTTGTTAGCCTCGGACGGGTATGCAGACCCGACTTCGCACCCCGACGCACGGCCGCCGCTCGGCGCGCCGCCCGGTCGCGGTGTCGAAGGCGATCGTCACGCGGGCCATCCACCATCGCATCGGCGTCGGTGTCACTGCCCTCGCGCTCGTGGCCGGACTGTCGATCTCACCGACTGTGCCGGCCCAGGCGACAACCGTGTCGTCGGGCCCGCGCGGACCCGTCCAGGTGTTCTACGTGGATGCCCACGTGGCAGCCCCGCCGGTGAAGCGCGACGAGATCCACGCCACCGACGGCGTGCAGACGCTGACCACGAATGCGACGAACGCAGACTGGGCGAAACTCGTCATGATGTTCGGCGGCTGGCCTCAGAGCGACAACAACGTCACCGTGATGCTGCGCTGGATGCGCCAGGAGAACGGTCCGCCCGACTGGTATAACCGCAACAACCCGCTGAACAACGGTTACGGTTCGGGCGGTGGCGCCGGCCTCGGAAGCTACCCCGACCTGGTGACGGCCGCGAAGTATGCTGCGCAGAACCTGCAGCGCGGCTATCCGGGGATCGTCGCGGGCTTTGCAGCGAGCGCGTCCCCTGACGTCACCGCTGCAGCGATCTGGGCGTCCCCGTGGTCGACGAGCCACTATGCGAACGGCTCCCACTGGAGCACGCGCCCGGTCGAGATCGTGCAGGCGCCCGCTTCCGCCTGGTGATCGCCGTCGGCTAGTCGCCGCCGAGAACAGGGTTGTTCCCGAAAAGACGCGGTCTTAACGGGGACAACCCTGTCTCGCTGGGTGTCAGTCCGCGTCGACGGCGTCGGGATGCGCGAGCTGGGACTCGCGCGTCGAGGTGGCGACGCGCAGCTTGCGCCGCTCAGTGACGGTCAGGAAGGTGACCAGAGCGACGATCGCGGCGAGGAAGATCGCGCTCGTACCGACCGTCCCGAGTCCCAGGCCTCCGTCGGCCTTCGGCTGCGACAGCAGGTCGCCGAGGGATGCGCCGAGCGGCCGGGTGAGCACGTATGCGATCCAGAACGCCGCGATCGCGTTGAGCTTGAAAGCGAAGTGGGCCAGAGCGACGAGTCCGATGGCGGCGGCGAAGACCCCGACCGATGCCAGGTAGCCGAGGTTCAGCTGCTCGGCCAGCAGGTCACCGGCGGCGGTGCCCAGCGCGAACGTGAACAGGATGGCCAGCCAGTAGAAGCCTTCGCGCGAGGTCGAGTCGATCTGGTGGATGGAGAGGGTGCGCTCGCGGGCGTACCAGACGATGAACGTCGCGGCCAGCGCGATCGTGAAGACGACTGTCGTGACGACGAGGCTGATTCCGAGGTTGTCGGTCAGGTTGTCGGTGATCAGGGTCCCGAAAATGCTGATCAGGACGACGGCGACCCAATACAGGGACGGCGTGTACGCCCGGGACCGGAACTGGAACACGAGAGCGACGACGAGCAGGGCGCCCATCACGATGGTCGTGTTCGTCAGCCCGAGATTGAGCGTCGTGCTCAGGAAGTCGGCGGCCGTCTCACCGACCGTGGTCGCGAGGACTTTGATGACCCAGAATGCCCAGGTCGGATCGGGAACCTTGTTGAAAGTAACGCGGTTGTGCGGGCGGGTGGTGCTCATCGGCGGTTTCCTGTCGGTTGGGCGCATCCGTGGCGCGACGCGAAGTCGAGCTTCCGAAATTACGGGAGCGCCGGCAAGAACCGTCTAAGAATGCGCCCGAAGCCGGCGTCCGCTATCGCGAAGTGTCGGGGCCGCCGGCCGGCGCGCCGTCTCCGAGCATCCGTTCGTGCATCTCGCGCGTCAGCGTGTGGATGGTCCGGGTGAGTTCCGTGTTCTCCTGCAGCAGTTTCTCCTGCGCGACGTAGTCGTGGTCGGCCTTCGCCTGCTGGAACGCCGCCTGCCGGTTCTGGCCGATCATGACGAAGGTCGAGAGGAAGATCGCCTCGAGCGACACGATCAGGGTCAGGGTCGGCCACGGGCTCTTCTCGAACACGAGCATCCAGACGGCGAACAGCAGGATGTGCAGGTAGACGAACATCATCGACCCGGCGAAGGCGGTGATCGCATCTGCGATCCGCAGCTGAAGGCTGGCGGCCCGGCGCTCCGCCTCGGAGAGTACCGCGGGATGCATCTTCTCGTGCGGCGCGTTGGCGAGCAGGCGGCTCGGTCTCAGGAACGGTCGTCGGTGCGTCGAGCTCGGGGGTGTCCCGGTGGCGGTGCCGCCGGCTTTTTGCGGGGTCGGTGATCCGGATGCTCCGGTCGGGGATGTGGGCTGCGACATCGCTCTGCTCCAGGCTCACGGCGGGTCCCTCCCGCCAGTGAGGCGAGCGTACTGCCCAGGCTTGACGTTGGCTGGGAAGCGGGCGCTCACCGTCACCCGGACTGGCGTTTTCGCTTGGGCGATTCCGCAGGTAGTGTTCCCTCACGGTCTCGATTCGCGACCGGACGACCATCCGGATCCTGGAGTCGAATCGTGCGCAGAAATGAGGGCGTGGCCGGTGAGCGTCCGCGCCGTTCGGCCCGGTCCGGATGGTGGTGGGCGGCGGGGATCGTCGTTGTGGTCGCGGTCGTGCTCGGGTTCGCAGACATCCTGGGGATTGCGCGCGCGCCGATCGTTGCCGGTGTGCTCGCCCCGCGGAATGCGGTGACCGTTGCGACGGGGGTTGGTGCTCTGATCGCGCTTGTCGTGACGAGCGTCCCTTCGGTGCGGCGGATCGCCCTTCCGTTCGCCGCCGCGCTCGCCGTAGCAACCGCGATCAGTGCGCCGATCGTTCTCGCTCGCGGGGTCGTCGAGGGTCGACCCGCGGCGCTCGCCGGCGCACAGGTGCGCATGCTCTCGTGGAACATCAACGGCGACCTCGTATCCGCGGAGACCATCGCCGCGGAAGCCGCTTCGGTTCACGCAAATGTGGTCGTCCTGCCCGACATCTCTACCGCCGAGCGGCCTTCGCTCGTGGAGGCGTTTGCGCGCCACCACATCACCATGGCCCCCGAAAAGGTTCGTGGGGATGAGGTGATGGTTCTGACGGATGCGGCGCTTCGCAGGAGCGACGTGACCAGCGTCGGAAGTCCGGCCCACTCAGCCACGCTGGCACTTCATCCGTCCGACCCCGGTCAGCCCACGTTGCTCGCCCTCCACGCCCCGCAGCCGACGCTGCGCGGGAACGCCGACTGGCGTGCCGAGCTCGCCTGGGTCACCGATCAATGCTCGAAAGGCGACACCATCGTTGCGGGCGATTTCAACGCGACGTTGGACGAGCTGGGCGAATCCGGCCTCGGAGGCTGCCGCGACGCCGCGGCGTCAGCTCATGCTGCGAGCGTCGGAAGCTGGCCGACCGCCGTGCCGACCTGGCTCGCGATGCCGATCGACCACATCTTCGTCACGCCCGACTGGAAAGTCGACAGCTTCACCGTGCTGACCGACCAGGACTCGTCTGGTGCGCGGCACCGTCCCGTTCTGGCCGTGCTCACGCGACGGTGAACGGCGATCGGCAAACCGTTGGTCCCGACAGAATGAGCACATGGACCTGACGAGTGACATCAGCCGTGGCGCCTGGATCAGGCGGCGGCTCGAGGGATGGGGCGTGGTCGGCGGCGTCGTGCCTCGGGGATTCGACGCGTACGTGCGAATCCTCCATCCATTCGACGCGACGCTCTTCGACCTCGACGAGTCGCATTCCGACGAGTGGGGAAACCCAGCGGTTCTCGAAGACGCGGAATGGACCTGGGCGCGTGTCGCCGAGCGCACGGGTCGAACAATGCATCCGCTGGTTCAGTCGCGGAACCTGGAGGATGAGAGTCACACCCGGTTCAGCGACGGATGGCGCCTCGGCCAGACGAGCGAAGGCACCTTCGATCCGGCGTCCCTCGCCCGACTCGTCGGCGCATTCCGGGCGGCGACGGCCACGCCACTCGACATCACCGTTGCGGTATGGATCGGCTGGGGTTTCCAGAACGACGGTCCAGGAGCCGCCGTCGCCTACATCGCGTTCACTGCAGACGGAGACGAGTCGGCGGACGATGAGCGCATCCGGATCGATTCATTCCTCCAAGGCCAGCGTGTCGCGGTCTCGGGGGCTGTCCGATCGGCTGTTGGCGCGGCTCCGCAAGGTACGCTCCAGCTGCCCGGCAGGGAGTACCTGCTCTTCGAAACGACCCTCGACGAACTCGCGGACCCCTCGTGGACACAGCATGCGGGTATCGGCGGGAACGGTCTTCCGGCCGGTGCCGGGCATACCCCGCAGCTTCTGTGGCCGGCCGACCACGCCTGGTGCCTGGCATCGGAGATCGACTTCGATTCGACGCTGGTCGGCGGCTCGCGCACGCTGATCGATTCGATCCTCGCCGACGATGCGCTCGAAACGTATGAGGTCGGGCCGGACGATGACCTCACCTGGCTGGGCGACACGATCAACCCCGCGCCACCCCTTCCCTGACGCGTGGTTCTGTGAACGGATGCACGTCCGCGTCTGAAGTCAATCCCTCCCGCAAAAGCATCCGCTGGCTTAGCGTCAGACATGACGCAGGGCGCACCCCGAAGCGTCACTGTGAGAGTCCCGGTTCTCCCGCACCGGCACCCCTCAGGCCGGGAGGGCCGGGGCACTCACGAAGCGGACGCATCCCTGTCGGAGGCTGCAGCCGTGGCCGCGCGGGCTCGCGCATCCGCTGCATCCGTGCCGCCGGCGGCCGCTGCCAGGGCCGCCCCATCAGCAGCGTCCGCTGCATCCACTCCCGCGTCATCGCCGGCCGAACGGCGTCGCGATTTCCGCGACGCCAGCAGCCGGATGAGCAGCGGCACGATCGAGATCACGACGATGCCGATCAGGATGAAGTCGAGGTATTTCGAGACGAAGTCCGCGACGCCGGGGATGTGGCCCAGCCAGTACCCGAGCAGCACCACGACGGTCGTCCAGACCACCGCACCGACCACGTTGAACAGCGTGAAGACGCGGCGCCGCATGTGCCCGACTCCGGCGGCGACGGGGGCGATGGTCCGCACGACCGGAACGAACCGGGCGACCGTGACCGCAGCCGGGCCGAACCGGTCGAAGAAGTGCTGCGTTCGCTCCACGCTCGCCCTGCTGAACAGTCCGGCCTCGCGTCGCTCGAACACCGCGGGTCCTGTGCGTCTCCCGATCAGGAAGCCGAGTTGGTCGCCGAGGATCGCCGCCACGGCGATCGCGAGAATGGTGACCCAGAGCGGCTGCGTGATGTGCCCGGTGAAGGTGAGCACGCCGGTGAAGAAGAGCAGCGTATCGCCGGGCAGGAAGAAGCCGATGAGCAGCCCGGTCTCGCAGAAGACGATCCCGCAGATCACGAGCAGTGCCCAGCCTCCTGAGCCGTCGATCAGGGCTTGCGGGTCGAGAAGGCCTGCATGAAGTCCGTGGAGCATAGGTGAAGGTATCCGTTCGTTCGGTCGGTCGGTCGGTCGGTCGTGAAAAGGGTCAGCGGGTGAATTCGACGATCAGGCTGCGATGCGTGTGGATGACTGCCCCGCGCTCTTCGAAGCCGATGCGCTCGAGATCGCCCGTCCCGTAGGTGTCGGGCTTGCCAAGGGCGTATTCGATCAGCCACACCCGGCGGATGCCGTCGAAACGCCCGAGGGACGCCGCCTTCGCGACGGTGTAGGCGCGATCCGCCCATCCGTTGTTCGCCGTGTACGGCACGTCGAGCGTGGCGTCGCGCGTGTTCGCGAAACCGGCCGGGTAGGCGTGCATCGCGAGTCGCGGCTTCTTCGACGGATGCGCGGACTCGTCGAAGACGACCGCGTCCCCGGCGACGGCGTGCGATCCGATCACGCTGCTGATGACGGCCCAGTCGCTGTCGTTCTTCGCATACGGCGTGCGCTGGGCGAACCAGATGGGCGCGGCGAGCCCGGCCAGGGCGACGAGTGCGACCACGTCGATCCAGCGCCGGCCCCGCGAGAGCGCGTCGATCCCGCACGCGATCAGGAGCGCCGCCGCCGGCGCGCAGAACGACACGTAGCGGGCTGTGAATGCCGGGATGGCGGCGCTCCCGAGCACGAGCACGAGCGTCGGCAGGAAGAGCCAGGCGGACGCGACCGATACCAGTGACGGAGCGCGCGTCGTCTCGTTGAGCCCGGCATCCACGCTCGCAGTGGTCTGTCGCGCGCGCCTGCGGAACGCATCCACCAGTGCCACGACGATGAGCGCCCACGCGGCCGCCGCGAACCAGGGCGCGCCGAACCACAGCGAACTGAACACCGTGTCCGGACTGAGCTGGTCGTGCGTCGCCAGGTAGGAGATCTGTCTGCGTTCCAGGATGGCGAACACCACGATCGGCACGGCGGCGACGGCCGCTACCCCGACAGTGGTCGCCCAGCGCACGAGAGTGGCTCGCGGAGCCCGAGCGTTGACCAGGATCACCGCGTGCACGAGCGCGAACAGCGCGACGTACAGGAACACGTAGATCCCGGCCGCGAACAGAACGCCGTAGGCGACCCAGAGCCGGGTCGGCGCCTGCTCGCGCCGCAGCAACTCGAGCAGCAGCACCGTCAGCCACGACACGATCGCCGCGCTCAATGCGAACGACCGCGCCTCTTCGCCCATGTAGGTGACGCGGGGGAGCAGGCAGCACACGATCCCCGCGATCACGCCGAGCCTCGCAGACCCCAGGCGGGTCGCGACGACCACGACCGCAGCGACCGTGAGGCCGACGGCGATCGCACTCGGGAACCGGATCGAGAACGGCGAGGGACCGAACACGGCAACCCACCAGTGCAGGAGGAAATAGTAGGTGCCGTGCACGGCGTCGACATGCCGGAGCATCGTGAACAGTGAGGGCAGCGGGCGCTCAGCCGACATCAGGCTGGTTGCCTCGTCGCCCCACAGTGACGGCGTCCACGAACCCCACGCGGCGACGACCACTCCGACCAGGCCGAAGAGCGCAGCACGGTAGCGCAGCGGCACGGATGCGCTAACTGCGGTGACGGGTGCGGGCTTCGTTGTCCGATCGATGGTCTTCGACATGCGGGACCTCCAGCCGGCATATACCTCTCGGTCGACCCCTCCAGTCCAGCCCTGCCGCTCCCAGAAAGGTCCAAGAACCCGCCTGATCTGTGAACGCCCACAGTTTCTTGGAGGCATCTGGGAGGTGGGTGCGGATGCTGGGGTGCGGGAGGGGATGAACGGATGCGAACGGAGAGACGGATGCGCTGGACGTCGGTTCTGGGGCTGTCGGTGGCAGTCGCGATCGCGACGGTCCTCTACTCGGTCGCGCTCCTGGTCTCGGACGACCCCGATGAGGATGTTGACGCGGACGCCGACGCGTTCGAGGGCGACCAGCTCAGCGAGTTCGACTGACCGCCAGCCGTGCGCAGCCCGGCTAGTGGGCGAGCGGCAGCGTGAGCACGAGGGTGGTTCCCTCGGGCGAGGTCTCCGCGACGTCGACCGTGCCGCCGTGCCGGGTGGCGATGTCGCGCACGAGCGCCAGCCCGATCCCGAAGCTCGTCCTCGGAAGGGCGGGCGCGCTCGTCGGGGCCGCGTGGGCGAACCGGTCGAAGATGCGACGCGGCTCGATGCCCTGGATGCCCGTGCCCTCGTCGGCGACGGAGATCGCCACTTCACGCCGGTCGGCGTCCACCCGCACTCGGATGGTCGTGTCATTGGGCGAATGTGCGACGGCGTTGTCGAGCAGCGCGGTCAGGCATCGCTGGAGGCTCGTCTCGGGCACGCGGGTCGCCGGCTTCGTCCCTTCCGCGACCGTGAGCGCGATCTCGATCCCGCGCGGGCGGGCGAGGACGGCCATCGCGTCGACGGCGCTCCGGACCGCGGGCTCGACGGCGACCGGTGCGGATGCGCTGCTGTTCTCATCCGCGTCGGCTGCGAGCAGCAGGTCGTTGACGATCTCGATCAGGGTCCGCGTGTCCTCGCGAAGCTGCTCGACCGTCTCCCGCGAAGGGTCGTGCTCGTCGAGGCTTCGCTGCAGGATCTGGAGTCGAGCATCCAGCACCGCGAGCGGCGTACGGAGCTCGTGGCTCGCATCCTGCACGAACGTCCGCTGGATGCGCAACGCGCGACCCAGCGGAAGCACCGCTCGGCGCGTGATCACGAGACTGAGCACACCGGCGATCGCGACGGCCAGGATCCCGACGATGACGAACGCGATGAGCGCCCCCGTCGTGTCGATGTAGATCTTGTGTTCGCCGGGCAGCGGCTTCTCGCTGAGTTCCGAGGGCCGCAGCTGGTCGAGGATGAAGAAGAACGCAGCGCCGATGGCGGCGATGACGAGGGCGCCGGATGCGATCGTGATCCAGAGCCCCACGAACCGGGATGCGCGGCGGACCGCACGCGTGTCGCTGTCGACCACTGCATCCCTCCCGTTCTTCCGGTTCACAGCTGCCCCAGCCGGTAGCCTTCGCCACGCACGGTGGCGATGATGTCCTTGTCCGTCTTGCGTCGCACATAGTGCACGTACGTGTCGACGGTTCCAGGCTGCTCGTCGCTTTCGAAGACGGCTCGAAGAATTCCGTTGCGACTGAACGTGCGCAGCGGATTCTCGGCCAGCAGCCTCAGCAACGCGCTCTCGCGGACGGTCAGCTGGATGCGCCCGTCATACGGCGAATAGATGCAGCGGCTCTCCGGATAGAACTCCCAGGCGCCGATCGACAGCGACGGCCCTTCGCCCGTGAAAGTTCGGAGCAGGGCGCGGAGGCGGGCGAGGAGTTCGTCGAACTCGAACGGCTTCACCAGGTAGTCGTTGGCGCCGGCGTCGAGTCCGTTCACCCGGTCGGCGACCGTGCCGAGGGCGGTCAGCATCAGGATGGGCGTGACCACCCGGCGCGCCCGCAACGACTCGACGACCTCAACCCCATTGCGACCGGGAAGCCGGCGATCGACGACCATCACGTCGAACTCCTCGGTCAGGCCAGCGTTCAGCCCGGCCTCGCCGTCGACGACGCGCAGCACGTCGTAATGCTCAGTGAGGACCTGCTCGATGAGGGGCCCGAGTTGCGGGTCGTCCTCGATCAGCAGGAGGCGGGGTCGGTTCTCGTCCATCGCTGCTCAATCTAACGCTTGGCCGATTCTTAGAGAATCACTGGCAGGGTGGGCGGGTGCTGCGAAACAAAGTCCCCGAAGTGACGGCGATCTTCTGGATCACCAAAGTGCTGACCACCGCCATGGGCGAGACGACCTCCGACTTCATGGTGCACCAGATCGACCCGCCGGTTGCCGTCGCGATCGCGTTCGTCGTGCTGGCCGCATCCCTCGTGCTGCAGTTCGCGGCGAAACGGTACCTGCCGTGGGTGTACTGGTTCGCCGTCGTGATGGTGAGTGTGTTCGGCACGATGGTGGCCGACGTCATCCATGTGCAGTTCGGGGTGCCGTATGCGGTGTCGACCACCTGCTTCATCGTTGCCCTGGCTGCGATCTTCGCGCTCTGGTACGCGACGCAGAAGACATTGTCCATCCACAGCATCGACACGCGTGCCCGGGAGATCTACTACTGGGCGGCGGTCATGGCGACCTTCGCGCTGGGCACGGCCGCCGGCGACCTGACGGCGACGACCTTCCACCTGGGTTACCTCGCCTCCGGGATCCTGTTCGCGGTGATCATCGCCGTCCCTGCGATCGGGTTCCGGTTCTGGGGCTGGAACGGGGTGTTCTCGTTCTGGTTCGCCTACATCATCACGCGCCCGCTGGGTGCGTCGTTCTCCGACTGGCTCGGTCTTCCGCCGGAGCGCGGCGGCGTCGGTCTCGGGACGGGACTCGTGAGCGCCGTACTGACAGTCGCGATCATCGTCTGCGTGGCGATCATGGACCGCGACCACAACCGCGCGACGCGGATGCCCGCGCTCGCGGTCAACGCTGCGGAGTAGCGCGCGGCGCGCGCGGTCTCTGCCGCCGCCGGGCCGCGGTCGCGCCGAAAGGTGCGAAAAGTGGCCTAAAAGTGGTCCGGCGGGCGTTGTCAAACTCAGTGGAGTCGTTTAGGTGCGGAGCTCGGAGGTCGCGACACTGCGGGTCGCTGTCGATTGTCGCCATTGATTGTTCTTCCGTCGACGGGTTTCAGGGCCGGGTGGCGGTTTGCTCATTCACCAAATGCGAGTACCGTCGCACGATCACCGACGAACAGGAGTGGCGATGACTGACAAAGAGAACAAGCGTTCCGACGCCGAAGAACTTCCCGACGGTTCAGGGTCGGACGCGAGTGCACCAGAAGAGGGCGAAGATACGGCTTCAGGCGGCGGACCCGATGACAAGTAAGCCGCGACCAGAGAACACGCCTCACCCCGATGAGGTCGACCCACGGGAAGGAACCGCCCCGGACGACACCCCAGTGGAGAACCCTTCCGGATGAGGCCTCAGACGCGTTGCTGGACGGGCGCCCTTCCAGCAACGCGTCGTCATGCTGCGTCGACCATCGGGCGCACGGTTCCCTTGGCCGGAACGTTGATTCCGACGAACGAGCACCCCCACGACTCCTCGCAGCTTGACACAGCCCGCGAACACCACTTTTGGCACCTTACGTCGGGTGGGCCGGCTAGTCCATCGGCAGGCGGCCGACCGGTAGCGGCAGGCTAGACGCCGGCGCCCGCCGACCGGCAGCGGCAGGCTAGACGCCAGCCGCCGTCACGATGAAGTCCGTGGCGAAGCCTGCGGCGAGGCCGATCAGGATGCCCCAGTACAGCGTGTAGCCGCGACCGAGCTTGAGAGCGACCCCCAGCAGCTGGATGATCACATAGATTATCGAGCCGGCGGCGAGGGCGAGGAACGTGATCGCGAGCGCGTCGTTCACGAAGATGCCGCCGAGGATGGAGCCGACGACGGTCGGCCCTCCGCCGATCAGGCCGAGGAGCGCGAGCTGGCCCCAGCCGGGGCGGCGGCTTCCGCCTGCGAGGGGTGCGGTGATGCCGAAGCCCTCCGTGGCGTTGTGGAGGGCGAAGCCGACCACGAGTACGACGGCCAGGCTGATCTCGCCGCTCGCAGCCGACTGACCGATGGCAAGTCCTTCGGAGAAGTTGTGGAGACCGATGCCGACGGCGATGAGGAACGCCAGGCGGCTGGCCGGCTCGTGCAGGTGCAGCACTCCGCGGCCGGAGTCCGCGATCGTGGGGTCGATCGCCTTGGCGCGGGCGGCGATCCACCGGTCGTATCCGGCGAGACCCATCAGCCCCACGATGATGCCGCCGAGGAAGAGCGAGCCGAGCCCGATGAACGGCCACCAGGAATCGGTGTGGTCGAGTGCTGCCTTCGTGAGGGCGGCTTCGACCGGCTCGACGGCGTGGGTGAGCACATCCCACAGAAGGAACAGCAGCACACCGATCGTGATCGCGTTGAGGAGCGAGCGCACGCCGACGGCGCGAGGACCGAGCCGGCCGATAGGGAGGCCGAGGAAGATCGTCACTCCGGCGATACCGCCGAGAATGGCAGCGTTGGTCAGGTTCATCGAGGGGGCTCTCCAGCGGAAGGATGAGGGGGTGCGGTGGCTTAGGTTACCCTAGCCTAACTTCAAAGATGCAGCGTATTGGCGTGTCGATGTCGCACCCCTGATGCAGACTTGAGGCATCGACACCACAGCACGCCGTGCCGTCCTTGCGACGGCCGCCCTCACTCTCGTTCTCACCGTCACCGGATGCTCGGCCGGCACTTTCACCGCGATCTTCCCGTCGCCGAGCGACGATGCCTCCGCACACGCCGGTTCGACGGCTGCGACGCCGGCGGCTTCCGCGCCGCATCCCTCCGCGCCCGAGGCTCCCGCGACCGCGGTCCCGAAATCCCCGGCGCCCCCCGCGGGCGTCCCCGGCGCGTCGACCGCGGATGCGCGTGCTCTGCTGGCCACGATTCCGGTGAAGGGCAAGGCGCCCCTCACCGGATACGACCGCGTCGGTGACTTCGGCCCTGCCTGGAAGGACATGGACCACAACGGCTGCGACACCCGCAACGACATCCTGAACCGCGACCTGGTGGACGAGACGAAATCCGGCATTTGCAGAGTGCTCACCGGTATCCTGCACGACCCGTACACCGGCAAGACCATCGACTTCGTGCGCGGCCCGCACTCCGCCGACGTGCAGATCGACCACCGGGTGCCGCTCGCGAACGCCTGGCAGACCGGCGCGCAGCAGCTGACCCTGCTCCAGCGCGAGCAACTGGCCAACGACCCGCTCAATCTCGTCGCTGTGGACGGACCGACCAACGAGCGCAAATCCGACGGGGATGCGGCGACCTGGCTTCCACCGCAGACCTCCTACCGATGCCAGTACGTCGCATCGCAGGTGGCTGTCAAGGCGAGATACCACCTGTGGGTGGCGCCGGCCGAGCACGACGCGATCGCGAGGGTCCTCGCAAGCTGCCCGGTCATCCGCGTGCCCACCCCAGGCCACTGAGGCGGCGCCTCGGCCCTCTCATCGGTGGGCCCCATCCGCACTCGTTTCGCTCCCGCGCACTCGTACGTACGCGTGCGCGCGCCACGAAGTAGTGCGGCTGGCGCAACGGATGCGCTCAGTCGGCGACGGCGCCGGCCGTGATGTTGATCGCTGCGGCGGTGATCGCCCCGGCCTTGTCCGAGGCGAGGAACACCGCGACGTCGCCCACGTCCTCGAGGGTCGCCGCGCGTCCGAGCATGGTGGGTTCCACGATCGACGCGGCGATGTCATCGCGGCCCGGGAAATCGCGCGGCAGTGTCTCCAATACGCCGCCGGTGTGGATGGTGACGACCCGGATGCCGTACTCGCCGAGTTCCGCGGCCAGCTGGCGGCGCATCGCATCCACTGTCTGAAGCGCGACCTGGAACCCGCCGATGCTGTAGTGCCGGATCGGATTGTTGCCGCCGTCGCCGCCGAACGCCAGGATCACGCCCGCGCCCTGCTGCCGCATCCGTCGGGCCGCCGCCTTCGACGTGATGAAGAACGAACGCACCGACGTGACGATGGGGCGCTCGTAGTCCTCGAGCGACATCTCGATCATCGGCGTGCCCTGCACATCGCCGACAGAGATCAGGTCGAAGGCGATGTCGACGCTCCCGAATCCGGCCGCCACCCGCTCGACGTGGTCGGCGACCTGGGTCTCGTCGAGTGCATCCACGATCGCGGTCTCGGCATGGCCGCCGGACGCGCGGATGTTTCCGGCCACCGCATCCAGTGGCTCCTGCGTGCGCCCGCACAGGTGCACGCGCGCGCCCTCACGCGCGAACGCCCGACCGACTGCGCCGCCGATCGCTCCGCCTCCGCCCCAGATGATGGCGTTCTTCCCGTCGAGCAGCATCCTGCACCTCCCGGTTCCGGGTCGGCGTCGACCCGCCTCGCGGACAGTGTGAACACTGGCACGGATGCAGTCACGCCTCAAGGGCGAGGCGCGTACTAGGCTCCCGGATGTGGATGGCGCGACGGGCGACGATCAGGTGGTCGCCGCAATCCGCGCGAGCCTCGAGGTGGCGCGTGCCCGGCTGTCGGAGGCGGATGCCCGGGATGAGGCACTCGCTGAGTTCGTCCCCGAGCGACGCGTGATGCTCATCACCCGCGAAGCCAGAATGGTTCCAGTCGCGCGGGTCTGGCGACTCGGGGTGCTTCTCCTCGGCGCCTCTGCGGGCTCAGGCACGACAGGCGCAGCCTCCGCGGGTCTCTGGGCGACCGGCTCCATCACACGTGTGCTCGAACCCGGCCGGCCGGCGTACCAGTCCGAATCAGCCGAGCGGAGGCGGGCCTATCGGGCGGCAGCCCTCCGCGGACATTTCCCGAAGGGCGAGACGGTCAACTTCGACGCATCGCCCATCGATCTTGACGCGACAGCGCTCGCCGCATCCGCCGGCCCGCTCCTGCTGCACGACGGGCGAGCGCTCGTGCTCTGGAACGCCACCCTCGGTCCCAAGTCGGCCACGCCCCTCGACGCGTACCTCGACGACCGGGTCGACCTGCTCATCCACCCGCCCGAGGGCGCGTAGCCGACCTGCGCGGCACCGAGCGCGCCCCACACAACGAGCGCGCCCCTTTGTGCGGGGCGCGCTCGTCCGGAAGTGTCGCACTCGCCGCCCTCACCTGTCTCGCCGAGCGGCTCGCCGCGCCTCAGCCGCGGGCTGCAGCTTCGAGGTCGGCCACCACGATCTTCGACATCTGCATCATGGCCGCCATGGCGCGCCCGGCCTTCTCGGGGTCCGGGTCGCTGAGCAGCCGGCCCATCGCCTCCGGGACTATCTGCCATGACAGCCCGAACCTGTCGGTCAGCCACCCGCACGGGCCGGGTGCGCCGCCGTCGGCTGTGAGCGCATCCCAGTAACGGTCGACCTCTGCCTGGTCGGCGCAGCTGACGAAAAGGGAGATCGCGTCGGTGAACGGATGCCCGGGTCCCGCGTTCAGGAAGTGGATCCGCTGCCCCGCGGCCTCGATGGTGGCCGTGAAGAGCTTGCCGTCCGGTCCCAGTTGACGCTCGGTCACCCTGGTGTCGGGGAAGACACTCGAATAGAGGTCGATCGCATCCTGTGCGTTGTCGTCGAACCACAGGAATGGCGTGATGCTGGTCATGATCGGTCCTTTCGTCTGACGGCCGCTGCCGGAGCGGTTCCGGTCTGCCGTGCTTCATGAGGGGGTCGGAACCGGGCCGCGATTCTCGACATCGCGGAAGGAAATTCATTTCGCTCGTGCGACGCATCCGATATGTTCTGGACAGTAGCAGGGTCGATCGAACAGGGGAACCTGATGAGCCAGCCATCATCGATTGCACGAATGCTGCGCCGTCCGGTCGAGAACGCCGAGTCGGTCGAGTCCGTCGCACTCGTCGCCGGGGCCGGGGTGTTCGTGCTCGGCGGACTGGTCGGCACGGTCTTCTTCTGGGGTCGAAACGCACCGATCTCGGGTCCCGATTCGCTGGGCGCGTTCGTCGCGATCGGCGCAGCTTTCGTGTCGGTCGTCGCGTTCATCGCCGGTCGGATGCTGCTGCGAAACGCCACGCCCAAACGCGAGCACGCACAGCTTCTCGGCGACCTCCGTGCGGGCCTCCACGTGCGCAACCGGCTCGACGTGCCCGGTGCTCGACTCCACTGGTTCGACAACGCTGCACTGGCCCTCGCGCACGCGTTCATCGCCCTGCTCGGCTGGATCGGCTTCGCCGACCTCCTGGAGCGCAGCTTCATCGGGGCTGTCGTCTACACGTTGCCTGCCGCGGTGCTCGCGGGCGTCGCGCTCGCGGTGACCGGCTACGTCGTGTTCCTGTCGGCCGTGAACCTCACCCCGATGCTGCTCTCGCTGGTGCTCGCGCTGTTCCTCGTCGTCGGCGCACTCGCGAGCATGCTGAGCTCCTCCGACCCGCACTGGTGGAAGAAGAACCTGAGCGCGCTGGGGATGACGGATGACGTGTCCGCTCTCGCCTTCAATGTCACCCTGATCATCGCGGGCGTCATCGTCACCACCATCGCCCACTATGCGACAGCGACCGTGCCCGTCCGCACGCCCGCAGAGGTCAGGGGCCGCAACCGGGTGCGGGTCGCGCTCATCCTGATCGGTCTCTGCCTCACCTGCGTCGGGATCTTCCCGGTGGACCGGTTCTTCGTGCTCCACAACACGGTGGCTACCGGAATGACCGTCATCTACGCGGTGATGGTCGTCGGCATCCGCTGGCTGATCCCGGCGATGCCGAGGGTGTTCATCCTGCTCGGCTACGCCTTCGTGGGTGTGATCGTCGTGCTCGCCGTCTTCTTCGCGATCGGCTACTACAACCTGACTGCGGTCGAGTTGGTCGCAGCGGTGCTGATCTTCAGCTGGATCATCGTCTTCCTTCGGAACACGAGCGCGATGCGTCCCCCCGCCACCGTCACAGACCAGACCGGCGCGACGGACCTGCCGGAGCTGGCCAGCGCCTAGCCGGCCGCGTGACGGGGCCGGGAAAACATATTGGGCCAAGTCACCTGGGCGGCTGGCGGATGGGCGGCTGGGCGGATGGGCCGGTCAGTCGCCGCCGTCGCCGTTGCCATTGCCGTTCCCGTTCCCGTTCCCGTTCCCTTTGTCTTTGCCTTTGCCTTTGCCGGGTCCCTTGTTGCTCTTGTTCGCGGGGGCGGTCGTCGGAGCCACGGAAGGGGTGGGCGTCACGGAGGCGGGCGCCGGCGACGTCGGTGACGGGGTGTTGGTCGGAGGTGCGACGGACTGCGGCGCGTTGAGCAGCATGCTCGCACCGAGGACGAGCGCGACAAGGACGGCGCCGGCCCCGGCGACGATCGCGGCCAGCCTGCCGTGTGTGCGCCGTTCGGTGCCGGGCGGCGTCGCGCTTGCGACCGTGGATGCGCTGGCCACGCCGGATGCGCCGGACGCGGCGGATGCGCTGGGCGCGGCGGATGCGCCCGGCTGGGCGTGAGCCCCTGGCTCCGCGATTGCGGGCATCACCAGTGTCGGTGGCAGCATCGCCACCGTCGCATCAGTGACGGCCGCAGCGGCGCCCGCGGCACCCCATCCGTTCAGTTCCTCCGCGATCTCTCGCGTCGTGACGGCGACCTCCAGCGAGTTCGGTCGCATCGCCGGGTCGCGCGCGGTCATCTGGCTGAGGAGCGACGCCCAGGCGACGGGGAGCGTATCGGGTATGGCCGGGTCGCACGCGAGACGTGCGCTGACGGCCTCGACAGCGTTGCCCGGATAGGCCTTCTTGCCGGTCAGGCATTCGAGCACGACGAGTCCGAGCGCGTAGACATCCGAGGCCGCACCGGGTTTCTCGCCGGTGGACTGCTCCGGGCTCAGATAGCCGGCGGTTCCGATGACGACACCTGCGGTCGTGATCCGCTCTTCGCCGAGCAGATGGGCGATGCCGAAATCGGCCAGCTTCCCGTGGTAGGCGGGCGCCGGTAGGCCGGTCGGCGCGAGCAGGATGTTCGCCGGCTTGAGGTCACGATGCACGATGCCGAGCGAATGCACGGCGACGAGAGCTTCGGCGATCTCGCAGGCGACCTGGGCCGAGGTCTCGCCGGTGAGTGGTCCGCGTTCCAGTTCGGAACGAAGGTCGGGGCCTTCGACGAGTTCCATGACGAGGAAGCTCGGCGCTGTCGACATGACCGGCGCGAGATGGGCGTCGTGAAGGGTGACCAGGTTGGGATGGTTCAGGCGAGCGAGCAGGCCCACCTCGGCTCGGCGACGCTCGTCGTCGCCGGCCGTGCCGGGTGCGAAGACTTTGATCGCGACGAAGCGCTCGAGGCGGGTGTCCCAGGCGCGGAACACCGAACCCATGCCGCCGCGGCCGATGACCTCGTTGAGTTCGTACCGGTCGGCGAGCACCTGTCCGATGCGCTGATCAGCGTCGTCCATCGATCCCTTCCGTGCGTCGTGCGGCTTCCCGCATCGACATTAGGCGCATGTCGCTGGGGATTCCAGCGGAACGACCGGTCCGCGGTGGCCGCCGCGCGGGTCAGTCGACAGGGATGCGCGCGGGGACGCGAGCAGTCGCGGCGCCGGCCGTTGACGCGGGCTCGAGGGGCGCATCCGCCTTCTCCGACCGAACGAAGCCGATGCCGACCAGGATGAGCACACCGCCGATCAGCTGAGGGACCGTGAGACGTTCACCGAGCAGCAGCCACGCGTAGAAGGTGGCCGCCACGACTTCGAGGAGTCCGGCGAACGACGCAAGACGCGACCCGAGCATCTCGCTTGCGGTGATGCTCGCGGCGTAGGCGATCGCCGTTGCAACGACGCCGACGATGAGGAGCGGGATCCACCAGGCGACCTCGTCGCCGAACATGTGCACCGTGCCGAAGGTCGCCGTGAACGGCACCAGGCGCGTCGCCCCGACGAGTGCGAGCACAGCCCCGCCGATGAGAAGCCCGAAACCGGCGAGGGCGACCGGCGGCAGGCCGTCGTTCGGACGGGCAGCGATCACGTAGTAGCCGGCGCAGCCGACCATCGCGGCGATCGCGAACGCGAGGCCGAGCGCATCGAAGCTGCCGGAGCCGCCGGGGGAGACCACCAGCACGAGCCCGACGAGGGCGACGACGGATCCGATGAGGACGACCGCTTTCGGCACGCGTCTGGTGCTCACCCAGGCGACGGCGACGAGCAGGAGCGGCGCCATGTATTCGATCAGGATGCTCGTACCGACCGGGATGCGCTGGATGGCCGCGAAGTAGACGAGCTGCGTCCCGGCGACGCCGACGAGGGCCATTCCGAGGATGCGCCAGCGCGACCGCCAGATCACGCCCCAGTTGCCGCGCACCGACAGGATGGCGAACGGAGCGAGCACGATTCCGCCGGTCAGGGCGCGAACGGTGACCGCCGCGGCGGGACTCCAGCCGGCTTCGAGCAGCGGCTTGATGAATGCTCCCGACATGCCGAAGGTGGCCGCGGAGATCACGGCGATCACGAGACCGACGGAGGTCGATGAGCGTTTCATGAGCTGTCCCTGCTGGGCGTGTTGAAGGGGTGTGACTTCGACGCTAGTCTTGTCGGAAGTAAGGAGTCAAATTGCATTTTGCCCCTGACACCGAGGACACGCTGGACTTCACCGTGGCACTCGTGAACACGCATCCCGGCGCCAGCAGAAGCGGCGCGGATGAGCTCGAAACGCCCGATCAGCTCGGCGCGTTCCTGCTCGCCCAACAGTTCTCCGGCCGCATCGACCACGACGACGCAGAACTCGCGGAAGTGCGCGAGACCAGAGAGCGACTGCGCCGGCTCTGGACACTCGAGCGCGACGCTGCCGCCGTCGAGGTCAACACGATGCTCCGCGCCGCACGGGCTCTGCCGTACCTGATGCGCCACGACGGTTTCGACTGGCACCTGCACGCGACCGAACCCGACGCTCCCGTGGCCGAGCGCATCAGAGTCGAGGTCGCGCTCGCCATCGTCGACGTCATCCGCACCGGCGAGACCGGCCGCCTCCGGGAGTGCGCCGCAGACGATTGCACCGGCATCCTCGTCGACCTCTCGCGCAACGGATCGAAACGGTTCTGCAGCGTCCGCTGCGGGAATCGGATGAACATGGTCGCGTTCCGCGAGCGCGCCGCGGCCGCGGCTGCACAGGGGGCGACTTTCGTCAGTACGCCTTCTCCCCACTAGCAGAAGTCGTCCCTTTCGCGGGTCGGGTCCGGTGGAGACGATTATCGGTGAAACCGCTTTCTTGCTAGTGTTTAAGCGAGGAATGCAGTCGACCGAGGGAGTGTTGTGCACGGGCATCAAGCCGACCGCGCAGCGGCAGATGGCAGCGAATTCGAGCTCAAACTGGAGCGGGTGAGACGTCTTCTCGGCCGGCACGGCTCTCGGGCGCTGGTGCTCACGAGCCGGGAGAGCCTGGCCTGGCTGCTCTGCGGCGCCAGGGTGACCGTTCCGACGAACGGCGACCCGGTGGTGAGTGTCGTGGTCTCTGCCGACGACGTGACGCTGCATGTCTTCACGAACGAGCGCGACCGGATGCTCGCAGAAGAACTCGTGGGCCTCCCATTCTCGTCAGTGGTGGAGCACCCGTGGTTCCAGCCGCTGCCCGGCATCGGAGAGGGCCTCGAGGGCGCGCTGGCCGAGAGCGCTGTCTCAGCCGAGCTGCGCGCCTTGCGTGCCCCGCTCCTCCCTTCCGAAGTCACGCGCTATCGCTCGCTCGGCGCGGAGGTGGCCGCGGCGGTCACACGCATCGCACGCAGCGCGAGGTCCGAAGACACCGAGCGAACGATCGCTGCTGAGCTCGCACGAGAGGTCGTAGCGATGGGAGCGGAGCCCGTCGTCACGCTCGTGGCCGGTCAGAGCCGGCTGGAGCTGCGGCATCCTCTTCCCACCTCTGCGCCTCTGGGCACGAGATCCATGCTCGTCCTGGGTGCGCGACGAGGGGGTCTGATCGTGAATCTCACCCGCTGGATCGGCGAGGAGCGCGGATCCGGAGAGCTGGCCGCCCGGCTGTTCGAGGTCGAGGCAGACGCATTCGAAGCCACCAGGCCGGGTCGCCCACTGTCGGACGTGCTGGCCGACGTCGTCCGTTCCTACGCGACCCAGGGGTTCAACAGTGCAGAGTGGCTGCGTCACCACCAGGGTGGCCCGACCGGGTACGCCGGGCGTGACCCCCGCGCGACGCCCGCCGCACAGGATGTCGTTCAGGGCGGCCAGGCCTTCGCGTGGAACCCGAGCGCGCCGCGCGGCAAGGTCGAGGACACCGTCGTGATCACCGGCGGCCGGCCCGACGTCCTCACTTGCGATCCCGAATGGCCGACGGTCTCGGTCCGCGGTGTCGCACGACCCCTCGCCCTCCTCTCCTGATGACCGGCTCCACCCCCAGAACGGACCTTCCATGACAGACCTCACCTTCCTCCGTGTGAACGGCGACAAGCTCGTCGACGAATCGGGCTGCGCCGTCCGCCTGGCCGGAGTCGGACTCGGCGGGTGGATGAACATGGAGAACTTCATCAGCGGATATCCGGGCAACGAGGAGGCGATCCGTCGTCTGATGCTCGATCGCATGGGCGAAGAGGCCTACACCGCGTTCTTCGACGAATACCTCGACGGGTTCTTCGACGAGCCGGATGCGGCGTTCCTCGCATCCGTCGGAATCGACAGTGTGCGTATCCCCTTCAACTACCGTCACTTCGAAAGCGATGCGCGACCGTTCGAGCTGAAAGAGGAAGGCTTCGCGCATTTGGACAGGGTCGTCTCCCTGCTCGGCCGCCACGGCATCCGCTCGATCCTCGACCTGCACGCGTTGCCCGGCCGCCAGAACCAGCACTGGCACAGTGACAATCCGACGCACGTCGCCGAGTTCTGGAATCATCCGCATTTCCAGGATCGGGTCGTCCACCTGTGGGAGGCGATCGCCGATCGCTTCAAAGACCGCCCCGAGGTCGCCGGGTACAACCCGATCAATGAGCCCGCCGATCCGAGCGGCGAGGTTCTGTTGCCGTTCTACGAGCGCCTCGAGAAGGCGGTTCGGGCGATCGATCCGCGACACATCCTCTTCCTCGACGGCAATCGGTACTCGACCGATTTCAGCGCGTTCGATCGTCGTGCCGAGCCGCTCCCGAATGCGGTCTACACCGCCCACGACTATGCGTTGCCCGGCATAACCAGCGCCGCAGGCTACCCGGGCGTCACGCGCGGTGAATACTTCGATCGCAGTGTGGTCGAGCAGACGTTCCTTCGTCGCACCGAATACATGCGCCGCACCGGCACTCCGATCTGGATCGGCGAGTTCGGCCCGGTCTACACGCCGGACCGTTCGCAGGATCCCTGGCGCCTCCAGCTCCTGCGCGACCAGCTCGAGATCTACCGGGAGCATGGCGCGAGCTGGGCGTTGTGGACCTACAAAGACATCGGGCTGCAGGGCCTCGTCCATGCGGCTCCCGACAGCGACTATCTCGAGCTCATCCGGCCGGAGCTCGCGACGAAGCAGCGCCTTGGTGTCGATTCATGGGGCGGCTCGGACGCAGGTGTTCGCGACATCCTCGACCCCATCGAGCAGGTGTTCAATGACGAGTTCCCTGATTTCGCGCCGTATCCCTGGGGCCGCCAGCCGCACATCGCCGTGCTCGTCAGGCACATCCTGCTGGCCGAGCCGCTCGCGCAGCGCTTCGCCGATCGCTTCCGCGGTGCGACGCCGGAACGTGCGCGTCAGCTGGCGAGCGCGTTCCGCTTCGGCAACGCCGTTAAGCGTGGCCCGCTGATCGATCTGCTCCGCGCTCACCTCGTCGAAAGCTGAGCCCGGCGCCACGCCGACCCTCGGGCCGTCACGGCAGGGGCGAGATCCCGTCGTGGCGAACGCGCCAGCCCGTTCCGAACCCGGGGGTCGGCGACGAACCGTCGAAGCCTGCAGCCATGAGTCCGGTCGCCAGCAGCAGGCCGCCGTTGCCGGGCAGGTAGATCGGCAGAGAGGCGTTCTGGCGGTTGTGACCATTGGCGAGATACGTGTTCTTCGGTCGCTCCATGAGCAGGCAGTCGACCGCCAGGGCGGGTTCGCCGAGCCGTGTCGCCGTCATCGCTGCCATCGGAAAGTCCCAACCCCACGCCGAATCCCAGTCCCAGTCGCGCAGCACGTCGTCGAGCGTGCGCCGCATGGTCGCTGGGTCGACGAGAGGAGTCCTGGGCACGACACCGAGGGCGGCCAGCATGCTCGGATGGTCGTCGCGGACGAGATAGGGCGGCGTCGAGAGAGCGGCGTAGCACCCGTCGCGCACGGGAAGGGGCGCGAGCTTCGAAGCCACATCGCGCCAGCGATCGGGCACGGTCAGGCCGAGTCGCGTCCGCCACCGTGCGGCGACGTCGAGCGCCCACGACCAGTAGACCAGTTCGAAAGTGGGATCGGACGCCGTCGCGCGGGTGTCGGCGTACGACTCCTGCGCGGGAACGAGAGGGGGGCCAAGGCTGAAGCGGGGAGATTGCCCCGCGGCATCGACGGCGGCATACGCCGCCATGAATTCGGCGGTGTCGAAAACGATGGCGGCCCACCGATCGAGGGTCTCCCGGTTGGGGCGAGCGCGATACAGCAATTCGGCGAGATGGATGGGATGCGGCTGCTGCCAGATCAGGAACGGCCCGATCGGGCTCGGCGCCTCGATTCCTTCGGGCCCGACCTGTTTAGGCCAGCGGGCACCGGGCAGACCCTGACCGCGAGCCGTCTCCCGAGCACGATCCAGGATCGTCTCATACCAGGGCAACGACCGTTCGAGCAGTTGGGGCCGTCCCCAGGGTGCGAGCCACCCGTGATGCCAGAGGTGCATTTCGAGGTGGAACTTGCCGCGCCACGAATTCACCATCAGCCCGGTTTCGGCGGGAGGAAGGCTACCAGCGGTCAGCGCCGTCGCGTACTGGGACAGCACGATCCGGCGTTCGAGTTCGCCCGCGCGTGGATCGTCGCTGTCGGCGAGTTCGATCGCGCCGCCGTCCTCCCAGAACCGCGTCCAATGCCTGTCGCTCGCCGAGAACACGGAGTTGGTCGTGAGTGGTGACGTGACCGTGGCGGCGACGGGAACCGCCGGCAAGAACTCCACCACGACATCCCATGCCCCGGTGTCGTTGGGTGCCTCGAGAACGTACTCGTGCGGGGCGACGCCGGCCAGCTCTGCGCCCGGCGCCGTAATGGACAGAGTGTAGGCGGCCTCATCCAGGCGGCGTTCTATGAGCCAGCCGTCGCTCGTGCGTTGAACCTCGCTGCGGTGGGCATCGGGCCGGGTCCAGTCCGCCGCGTTTCCCCACGCTTCAGATCCGTAGGGGAAAGCGAACCTCAGCCCGCGCACGCCCGAGCCCTCGATCCGGATTCCGATGGCGTCCCGTGCTGGATGGGCGGCGGTCTGCACGCGGAAGGGCCGGTCCTGCAGGCGGAACGCGCTCGTGATCAGCCCCCGCGCAAGGTCCAGCTGCTGATCGATCTCCGTCAATGACGAAACGGTCGGCGTTGTGCCGCCCAGCCACAGGCCGATGCGACCGAGGTCGAGGCGATGCGGGTTGTTCCTCAGCCATTCCTCTTGACGGCTCTGCCCGGATGCTGCGTCTGCGCTGAGCGATCCGCCGAGGTCTGCGTAGAGGGCGGGGCCGTGCGGACTCGCGTATTCGCGCATCGTCGACTCGAGTTCCACCCGGCCCGGGGAGGAGTGCCAGCCCCACTGGCTCATCGTGCCGAGAAGGGTGCCCGCAGGCTCGCCGTACCGCGATTCGACCGGATAGGCGTCCGGAAAGGTCTGCAGCCCGGTCGGGTCGACCGTGAAGCAGAAGTCGCCGTTCCCGACGGTGAGCGGCGACTCGGGTTCCAGCCGGCCGAGCCGTACGCCGTGCCGGGCGACGAGTCGCGAGCGATCAACGGAAGTCATGGGATTCATCCTTGCGAAAAGAGAAAGTGGGCGACCCCTGAGGGGCCGCCCACTGCGAACCTGCTGGTCAGCCGTCCGTCGCCAGCGACTGCTGCAACTGGCTGATCCAACTCTCGGAGCCCTTCTGGGAGGACGTCTTGCCGAACAGGATGTCCGACTCCGTGCGCTGGGAGAGGTCGTTGAGGATCGCGCCACCCGCCGGCTGCGGGGGTGAGACGACGCCGACCTTCAGAGCATCCTCGAGATACTTGGCGGATGCCGCATCCGTCTCGTTCAGCAGCGGCTTGACCACCGACAGGATCTCGGGGTTGAACGGGAGGCCGCGGTCCGCGAGGATCACCTTCGCCGAGTCCTTGTTGTTCAGCAGGAAGTTCACCAGCAGGGCCGACTGTGCCGGGTACTTGGTGCCGGCCGCGATCGCCCAGAACTGTGACGGAAGCACCGAGACCCCTGTGCTCGACGTGTCGGTCGGCGGTTGGACGATCTCGATCTTCGCGCCGTTCGTCCCCGCGCTGTATGCCGCCAGCTGGTTGCTGTAGGCGAAGCTCATCGCAGCCTTGCCGGTTCCGAAGAGTGAACGGTCGGGCGTCACGTTCCAGTGCTGCACGATGACCGACGGATCGGGTAGGCCGCCACCCTTGATGAGCTTCTTCTCCAGGTCGTACCACTTCTGGATGGTCGGAGCCTTGACCGCGAGCTTGCCCTTGGCGGTGTAGATGCCGAGCTTGTTGCCCTGAGCGACATACGTCCCGAGGACGTCCTGCACGCGCAGGTCGAGTCCGACCACGCCGTTGCCGGCATTCTGTGAGATGTCGTCGGCAGCGGAGACGAAGTCGTCCCAGGTCCACGACGACGTGGGCAGGGGGACTCCTGCCTTCGTGAAGAGATCCTCGTTGATCAGGAGCCCGATCGCGTTGCCACCGGTGGGCAGGCCGTAGAGCTTGCCGTCGACCGTGGAACTGGTCAGCGCCGAGGCCGGGTATTCCTTCGTGGAGAGGTACGGCTCCACTGTCGAGAGATCGAGCAGAGAACCTGCCGCCCCGTAGTCCTGCGGCTTCGAGCCGCCGAGCGCGAACACATCCGGCGCCGTACCCGACGCGAAGTCGGTGGACAGGCGGTTGAAGAGGTCGTCGGGAGCGCCGACGGGCTCCGGCACGACCGAGATCTGCGGGTATTTCTTCTCGAACATGCCGATGACCTTCGACATGATCGCGGAGCGGGTGTCGTTGCCCCACCACGAGACGTGGAGTGTCACTTTCTGGTGCGGGTCGTACGAGGCGGTCGGTTCGGCCGACCCGCCACTCCCGCCCGAGCACCCGCTCAACATCAGGGATGCTGCCACGACGGTGCTGAGGGCAGCTCCTGTGAGCAATCGTTTCTTACGCAACATTGCGCCTCATTTCATGTGATCTTCGGCCGACCTCGACGGTGCGGCGCCTGCAGGGAATATGGATGATTTCCCGTTTCGCGCGGCTTCCCGGCCACTCGAAGCGGATTTTCGAGAAACCGCTTTCACGTAAAATAGCAGCGGAGGCGATGCCTGTCAACGCTGCTTTCAGGCGGTTACGGCGGTCGCCGAGTCGCGGATCTCGAGGCGCGGCTGGAACAGAAGGTTGTGCGCGGGCTGCTCGTCGAGGATGAGGGAGTGGAGCCGTTGCCATGCTTCGACGCCGAGTTCCCGATGCGGCACGGAGGCCGTCGTGAGCGTCGGTGCGCAGAATCGGGCGAACGGGATGTCGTCGAATCCGGTCACGGACATGTCCTCCGGAACCTTGACTCCGAGCTCGGCAAGACCGTTGATGAGGCCGATCGCGACGAGGTCGTTGAACGCGACAGCGGCTGTCGCGCCCGACGCCCGAACGGCCGATGCCGCAGCGAAACCGTCATCCAGCCCGGCGCCGGCCGATACGTTGTGAACCGACACTCCACGCGCGCTTCTGCGGAACTCATCGAATCCCCGAAGGCGGAGCGAATTGGACACGCTCTGCTCCGGGCCCTGCACGAGCGCGAACTTCCGGTGACCCAATTCGAAGAGGTAGCGGGCGATGTCCTGGATGCCCGCCTGGTAGTCGATGGACAGTGATGGCGCGGAAATCAGGGGACTCGGGCGGTTGATGAGCACGAGTGGCTGGAGGGTCTTGGCCAGAGCGACGAGTTCATCCTCCGGCATCCGGGGGGCGCACAGCACGATCGCATCGCTTCGCCTGCGGAGCTCCGTCGCCAGGAGGGACTCGTCGTCCGGGGACTCCGCGGAGTCGGCGACGAGAGCGCGATAACCGTCGCGCGCGGCGGTCTTGCTGAAGCCGGAGAGGACGGCCTGGAACGTCGGGTTCGCAAGGTCGGGGACGAGGAAGGCGACCGCCTTCGTCTGCCCGAGGGCAAGCGCGCGGGCGAGCTGGCTCGGTGCGTAGGCGAGGTCGCGAGCTGCCGCGCGGACGCGCTCTGCGACTTCGTCCTCACCACCGAAACGACCATTCATGACGCGGGACACGGTCGCAGGCGAGACGCCGGCGCGCAGGGCGACTTCGGAGATCGTCGTGGATCCGGATCGTCGTGCCATCGTCGGTTTCCCCTCGTCCTTACTTGCATTGTCCGGGCAGTTCACACTACCGCGCCCGTGAAACGGAAAGTTTGACAACCTGCGCATATCCGGGCACAATTCCATGGATTAGGTGAAACCGCTTTCTCTGAATGAAGGCGCGGCAGACGAGGAGGTCCCCGTGAGCAGTTTGGGTGAATTGCGAAACGTTGCGCTCAGCGCGCGTCGCCGCGGGCCCAGGGTCAAGACCCGGTTCACCGACAACAAGGCGGGGTACGCGTTTCTCGCGCCCTGGTTGGTCGGGCTGATCGTGTTCACGATCGGACCGATGCTGTACTCGCTGTACCTGGCGTTCACGCGGTACAACCTTCTTCAGCCGCCGCGCTGGATCGGCCTGGACAACTTCACGCAGATGTTCAGCGATGAACGGCTGTGGAACTCGCTCCGCGTCACGTTCACCTATGTGATCGTCGGGGTACCGCTGCAGCTGGTGATCGCGCTCGTCATCGCGATCCTGCTCGACAAGGGTATGCGCGGCCTCTCGTTCTACCGGTCGATCTTCTACCTGCCGAGCCTGCTGGGCGGCTCGGTCGCCATCGCCATCCTCTGGACGCAGGTGTTCGGCAAAGACGGGATCGTCAATGGATTCCTCGCCTGGTTCGGCATCGACGGACCCGGTTGGATCTCCGACCCCAACACCGCACTCGGAACGCTGATCATCCTCCACATCTGGACGTTCGGGTCGCCGATGGTGATCTTCCTCGCGGGCCTGCGCCAGATCCCGGACATGTACTACGAGGCGGCGCAGATGGACGGGGCGGGCAGGCTTCGGCAGTTCTTCTCTATCACCTTCCCCCTGCTCACGCCGATCATCTTCTTCAACCTCGTCCTGCAAGTGATCTTCGCGTTCCAGTCGTTCACGCAGGCGTACATCGTCTCCGGAGGCAGCGGTGGGCCATCCGACTCGACGATGTTCTTCACCCTGTACCTGTACCAGCAGGCCTTCACGCAACTGCACATGGGCTACGCGTCGGCCATGGCGTGGTTCCTGCTTGTGATCATCGCCGCCTTCACCGGCCTCAACTTCTGGCTCTCACGGTTCTGGGTCTTCTATGACGACTGATCCAGCCCCGACAGAACCGATCCGACCCTCGCAGAAAGGCTCAGCGAGATGACCACTGTCAAGCAAGCGCCCGCAGCCGCGCCGCCGGCGCCGTCGCCGCGTGCTCCCTCGAACCCGGATGCCGTCGCGCGCCCGCCGCGGCGTCGGGCACGGCGCAGCACGATCTCCGTGCTCAAGCATGCCGGCCTGATCACACTGTCGGTCGTCATGATCTACCCGCTGATCTGGCTCGTGGTCTCGTCGTTCAAGCCGAACGGTGAGATCTTCACGAACATCAGCATCTTCACCAACAACCTGACCCTCGACAATTACGTCAAGGGATGGAGCTCCCAGGGCGCCCCGTTCAGCCTGTTCCTCCTGAACTCCTCGATCATCGTGGTCGGCGCGATCATCGGCAACCTGATCTCGTGCTCGCTGGCCGCGTATGCGTTCGCGCGACTGAACTTCCGCTTTCGCACACTGTTCTTCGTGCTCATGCTCGGCACGATCATGCTCCCGATCCATGTCGTGCTCGTGCCGCAGTTCATCATCTTCAAAGAGCTGGGCTGGCTCGGCACGTTCCTCCCCTTGATCGTTCCGAAGTTCCTGGCTGCGGATGCCTTCTTCGTCTTCCTGATGGTGCAGTTCATCCGCGCGCTCCCGAACGAGATCTTCGAAGCGGCGCGTATCGACGGAGCGGGACATCTGCGCTCATTCGTTCAGGTCACGCTGCCGCTGATGGTCCCGGCCCTGGCGACGACCGCCATCTTCACGTTCATCTGGACGTGGGGCGACTTCTTCGGGCCGCTCATCTACCTGCGAACGACCAGCGTCTTCCCGGTCTCTGTTGCGCTCAAGGGCTTCGTGGACCAGCAATCGACATCGGACTACGGCGGGATGTTCGCGATGTCCGTCCTCTCACTCGTCCCCCTCTTCATCGCCTTCCTGCTCGGCCAGCGCTATCTGGTCAAGGGCATCGCAACCACCGGCATCAAGTAATCGAAAGACAGTCATGAATCGTCGCATCCGCTATGTCCTCATCGGTACCGGATCCCGTGCCCAGCTGCACCTGGACGCGATCGTCGGTCCGCACAGCGACGTTGCCGAAATCGTCGCCTGGACCGACACCAACCGGGGTCGCCTGGACTGGTACGAACGGCATCTCGCCGAGGCGGGCGCGCCCGCGCCCGCGCGCTTCCAGCCGTCCGAGCTGGGAGCAGTGGTCACCGACCTCGACGTGGACCGTGTCATCATCACTTCGCCCGACTTCACCCACGCCGACTATGTGGTGGCAGCGCTCGAAGCCGGAGCGGACGCGATCGTCGAGAAGCCCCTCACGACGAACGAAGAGGGCGTACGCAAGATCGCCGACGCCGTCGCGCGAACGGGCCGTTCGGTGACCGTCACCTTCAACTACCGGTACTCGCCGCGCAACACCGAACTCCGACGGGTCATCGAATCCGGCGCGATCGGCGATGTCACGTCAGTCCACTTCGAATGGCTGCTCGACACAGCGCACGGTGCCGACTACTTTCGCCGCTGGCACCGCGACAAGAACAATTCCGGTGGCCTGCTCATCCACAAGTCGTCCCATCACTTCGACCTCGTGAACTGGTGGCTTGCGGACTCTCCGACCCGCGTGTTCGCGAGCGGCGGCCTGCGTTTCTACGGCGCCGAGAACGCAGCGCGCCGCGGTCTCCGGGAGCGTCCGGCGCGCGGATCCATCGACTCCCCGCTCCGGGATGCGTTCAGCCTCGATCTGCGCGAAGACCGGGCGCTGCGTGAACTGTACTTCGAGCAGGAGGACCACGACGGCTACCTGCGCGACCGCGACGTCTTCGATTCAGGGATCACGATCGAGGACAATCTCTCCCTGGTGGTCGACTATTCGCGCGGTGCGTCGATGTCGTATTCCCTCAATGCGCACGCGCCGTGGGAGGGCTACACCGTAGCCGTCAACGGCACCGCCGGGCGCGCCGAGCTGACCGTCGTCGAGCGCGGCGCCGTCCTCGTCGGCGAGGGTGGCCGACCGGTCGTCGATCCGAGCGCTCGCCCCGAGGACGTCGCGCGCGAGAGCGGCCGCCCGGTAGCTGAGCATCTTGTGGTGCAAGGCCACTGGGGCGGTGCACACGAAATCCCGATCCCCGAGGCCGAGGGCGGCCATGGGGGCGGCGACAGCCAATTGCTGCGCGAACTGTACGGCGATGACGGTCACGACGAGCTGGGCCGTTCCGCCTCGTGGCTCGACGGGGTGCGTTCGATGGCCGTCGGCCTCGCCGGCAACATCTCGCTCGCGACCGGATCCGCGATTCGCACCTCGGACCTCGACCTCGGAGCGGGTGCCGTCGCGCTCGGGGAGGGGCAGCGATGAGCCGCTATCTCGTCACCGGAGGCGCAGGGCGCCTCGGCCGCAGCGTCGTCGAGGTTCTTGCTGCCGCCGGCCATGAGGTCATCTCCGTCGACCGGGTCCAGGTGGCCGGGCTACCCGCCCTTCAGGTAGTCGCCGACCTCTCAGACGCATCATCGGTGCGCACTCTCCTGGTACGTCACCGACCCGACGGGATCGTGCACCTCGCAGGCATCGCCGTGCCGTTCAGCGCGCCGGAGGAAGTGACCTTCCGAACCAACACGTCGCTCGCCTTCGCCGTCATCCAGGCCGCGCAGGCTACTGGAGTCGCTTCCGTGCTGCTCTCGAGCAGTCCGACGGTGATCGGCTACAACTCACCGCGCGGTTGGAAGCCGAGCGCACTTCCGATCGACGAGAGCCATCCGCTCGCCCCCTGGAATGCCTACGCTCTCGCCAAAGTCGCGATCGAGGAGATGGTCGCGGCGACGGTGCGTTCGAGCGCCGAGGTTCGGATCGGCGTCTTCCGCCCGTGCTACGTCATCTCGCCGGAAGAGTGGCAGGGCGCTCCGACCCAGCAGGGCCACACGATCCGTGAGCGGCTCGACGACCCGAACCTCGCGGCGGTCTCTCTCTTCAACTATGTGGATGCGCGCGACGCCGGCGAGTTCGTCCTTGCCTGGCTGGCTCAGGCCGACACCATCCCCAACGGCACGGTGTTCTTCGTCGGTGCAGCCGATTCGCTCGTACGCGAGCCGGTCGGTGAAGCGCTGACGCGCCTCGTACCCGGTATCGGCCCGCTCGCGGCGGGCCTCGGGGCGGCCGATCCGGTGTTCTCGAGCGAGCGCGCCGCACGCCTCCTGGGATGGCGGGCGCGTCGAAGCTGGCGCACGCAACTCGTCGAGCAACCTGGCCGTCTCGGCGAACCGGCAGGAGTCGGCGGAGAGGCCCGGAAATGACGCGAATCGCTTTCGGCGATGGGGTTCTGTTCTTCCCCGTCACACCGTTCGACCGGCACGACCGCGTGGAACGCGAGGTCCTGGCCCAGCACATCTCAGAGGGTGTCGACGCGGGAGCCGCGGGTGTATTCGCCGCCTGCGGTACGGGGGAGTACCACGCGCTGTCCGTCGACGAAGTCTCTTCCGTCGTCTCCGCCGCGGTGACTGCGACGGCTGGGCGCGTACCTGTTCTGGCCGGCGCCGGCGGGCCGCTCGGGCACGCGCGCCACAGCGCGCGAGTGGCGGCCGACGCCGGCGCGGACGGCCTCCTCGTCCTACCGCCCTATCTGGTCCACGGACCACAGGCCGGACTCGTCGCCTACGTCGAAGCGATCGCTGCAGAGACCGCGCTTCCGCTGATCGTCTATCACCGTGCCAATGCCGCGCTGACCGAGGATTCGGTCGAGAGGCTCGCCGCCATCGAGAAGGTCGTGGGCATCAAGGACGGAGTCGGTGACATCGCGCTCATGCAGCGATTCGTGCTGGCCGCCTCCCGAGTGGGTCGCGAACTCCAGTACTTCAACGGCCTGTTGACCGCGGAACTGAGCCAGGCGGCTTATCGGGCCATCGGGGTGCCGCTCTACTCGTCCGCGGTGTTCGCCATGGCCCCTGACCTCGCGACGGCGTTCCACACCGCGTACCGCCAGCACGACGACCAGCGTCAACGCGAACTGCTCGACGGCTTCTTCGTGCCTCTCGTCCGACTTCGCGACGAGACCCCGGGCTTCGCGGTCTCGCTCATCAAGACCGGTCTGCGGCTGGCCGGAATGCCGGTCGGTGGGGTGCGCGCGCCACTCACCGATCCGACCCCCACGCAGGAGGAACGCCTGCGCGAGATCCTCGCTTCCGGCCGGGAACTGCTGTGACCGTCCCGTCCATCGTCCAAGTGAACACTCGTCTGGTGCTCATCCCGCTCACCCGGCCGTGGGGTCCGGAGGTCACTGACATCCGCGTGATCGAAGTGGTCGTCGTCGACGACACCGGCGCGCGCGGACACGGGTTCTCCTGGACGCCGACCATCGGCGGCTCCGCAGTGCAGGCACTCATCGACGCCGACCTCGGTCCGTTCGCGCGCGGCCGGCCGGCCGAGCCGAGCTGGTGGAACGCTGCCTGGGAGCACCTGCACGAGGCGGGCGGCGCCGGGGTCACGACGATCGCGCTCGCGGGTCTCGATCTCGCGCTCTGGGACCTGGTCGCCCAGCGCGCCGGCCGCGGTCTCGCGGAGACCCTTGGCCGTCGCCATCCCTCGCTGCCGACCTACGGGAGCGGCGTCAACCTGCACTATTCCCTCGACGAGCTCGTCGCCCAGGCGAACCGCTGGGTGGAGGCGGGCTACTCCGGCGTCAAGGTGAAGGTCGGCAAACCCGACCTGGCCGAGGACATCGATCGTCTGCGCGCGGTCAGGGAGATCATCGGGCCGCGCCGTGACCTGATGGTCGACGCGAATCAACGCTGGGACCTCGACCGCGCCGTCCAGGCGGTATCGGCCTTCGAGCCGTTCGAGATCGCATGGCTCGAGGAGCCGCTGCGGGCCGAAGACCTCGCCGGCCACCGCGAACTGAAGCGACGGACCGGTGTGCGCATCGCCGTCGGGGAGAACATCCACACCCTGAGCCGTTTCGAGGAGTACCTCGACGCGGGCGCGGCCGACGTGCTCCAGCCGAACATCATCCGGGTCGGCGGCATCACGCCCGCTCTCGGGATCGCCCGCCGCGTGCAGCAGGCGGGAGCCGAGCTCGCGTTCCACCTGCTCCCGGAGCTTTCGGCGCAAGTCGCGTTCGCGGGGGAGAAGCCCACCCGTATCGAGATCGTCGAGGACGCACGCTTCGAAGAACTCGGAGCGCTCACGGGGCCGTCCGGGCTGGTCGTGCTCCACGGCACGGTCTCCGGGGGACCCGGAGTGGGCCTCGGACTGCAGTTTCGGTGAGCCCGAAGCCACCGACCATGGAATGGAGCACAGGTAATGACAGACTCGACCACTGCAGACGTCGACCGCGCGGCGCGCGCGGCGGCCGGTGCCTTCACCGCGACTGCGGCAGCGTCCGCCCGTGAACGGGCCGGATGGCTGCGTTCCGTTGCGGAGGAACTCGACAGGAACGTCGACGAGCTCGTGGGAATTGCCGGGCGTGAGACCGGCCTGACGGAACCCAGGCTCCGCGGCGAGGTCGCGCGGACCAGCGGGCAGCTGCGGATGTTCGCCGATGTGATCGAGGAAGGCTCCTACCTCGAAGCGGTCATCGACCATGCGGACGCCGGCGCGACTCCGCCGAAGCCGGACCTGCGCCGGATCCTTCGTCCCATCGGCCCGGTCGCGATCTTCGCTGCGTCGAACTTTCCCTTCGCCTTCTCCGTCGCCGGAGGCGACACGGCCGCCGCGCTCGCCGTCGGTGCGCCGGTCGTCGTCAAAGCGCATTCGGGCCACCGGGAACTCTCTGAGCGCACTGCCGAGCTCGTGACCGCCGCTCTGTCCGCTGCGGGAGCGCCACAGGGCACGTTCAGCCTGGTGTCCGGGCGCGAGGCGGGAATCGCGCTCATCGAGCATCCACTCATCGCCGCCGGCTCGTTTACCGGATCGGTGGCCGGCGGGCGTGCGCTCTACGACCGCGCAGCGCAGCGACCCGACCCGATCCCGTTCTTCGGCGAACTCGGAAGCCTCAACCCCGTCGTCGTGACAGCAGCTGCCGACCGCGCACGGGGCGCCGTTCTCGCGGAAGGTCTCGCAACGTCGTTCCAGGGAAGTTCGGGGCAGTTGTGCACCAAGCCGGGACTGGTCCTCGTGCCGGAGGACTCCGTTCTCGAAGTTGCGCTCGCCGCGCACGTCGGGGAATCCGCGCACCGACTCCTGACCGATTCGATCGACGCCGCCTTCCGTGACGGGACCGAGCAACTGGCGGCGATTCCCGGCGTCGAGCTGGTCGCCGGTGCCGGGCCGGCGGAAAGCCAGGAGCCCCGGCCGGTGGTGTACGCCGCCGGGCTGGAAGTCTTCGCCGACGCTCGATATCGAGAAGCCTTGACGGCCGAGGTGTTCGGTCCGGCCACGCTGCTGGTGCGCTATCCAGACTCCGTGGATGACCTCCCATCACACCTGGCTGCGCTGGAGGGCTCGCTGACTGCGACCATTCACGCCGAGCCGGAGGACGACATCGAAGAGCTCGTCGCGGTGCTCGGGGAACGCGCGGGACGCCTGCTCTTCGCGGGATGGCCGACAGGCGTGGCAGTCACCTGGTCGCAGCACCACGGCGGCCCGTGGCCCGCCACGACATCCCAGCACACCTCGGTCGGTGCGACGGCGACGCGACGGTTCCAGCGACCGATCGTCTACCAGGATGCACCGGAACGTGTGTTACCCGATGCTCTCCTCGACGCGAACCCGCTCGGGATACCGCGTCGCGTCGACGGAGCACTCGTCGTCCGCTAGTCCACCCGCTCCGAACCAGCAGAAACCGACCCATCCATGGGCACGGCATCGCCTCGCGTCCCGCGCCCGCGACGCGCGAACCGCATCCCGGTCGTGACGCGGCTCCAACGCATGGTCGCGCGGTCCCGCAGGTAGTTCTGCCGGAGCACCCAGGGTGCCCGGCCGGCCTGCTTCGGCAGCACACTCGCCGCCCTCCGGATGTATCCGGAGGTCAGGTCGAGAATCGGCCGGCGAACCCCGTTGTCCTCCGGTGCGAGGGGCACCGCCGCGTCGTACCCGGACCGGTCGAGATAGGCCAGGAGCCGGCACACGTACCGCGACGACAGGTCCGCACGAAGCGTCCACGACGCGTTCGTGTACCCGACGCACCAGGCCAGGTTCGGCACGCCGGCGAGCATCAGACCCTTGTAGACGACTCGCTCGGCCGGGTTCACCCGCACGCCGTCCACCTCGAGTTCGATGTTCCCGCAGGCGACCAGTCGCAATCCGGTCGCGGTGACGACGATGTCCGCGTCGAGGTGGCGACCCGAGGCGAGCTCGATTCCGGATGCGGTGAACCGGCTCACCTCATCGGTCACGATCGTCGCCCCGCCGGTCCGCAGCACCGCGAAAAGATCGCCGTCGGGAGCCACGCACAGGCGCTGGTCCCAGGGCTTGTACCGGGGCGTGAAATCGCGCTCGATCGACGCGCCGCCACCGACGCGTGCCCGTGCTCCGTTGATCAGCCACCAGGTCGCCGGCCGCGGGAACCGACGCGAGAACAGGTAGAAGCCCTGGCTCTGCGAGAGATGCATGAAGCGGGCGATGCCGTTCGCCGCGGCTGCGGGCAGGACGCGACGCAACGAATCCGCGAACCGGTCGGATGCGGGCAACGACACGATGTAGCTCGGCGAACGCTGCAACAGCGTGACCTTCGCGCCACCGGCAGCCAGCGCGGGAACCAGGCTGACCGCGGTCGCGCCGCTCCCGATGACGACGACCGACCGGTCGCGAAAGTCGAGCCCGGCAGGCCACTCCTGCGGGTGGATGACCGGGCCCGCGAACTCGTCGATCCCGGCGAAATCCGGGCGATAGCCGCCGTCGTAGCTGTAATAACCGGTGCAGAGATAGAGGAAGCGGCAGGTGAAGTGGAGTGTGTCGGGGCCGGAGCGGGCTGTGACCGACCAGAGGGCAGCATTCGACGACCACGATGCGCGCTCCACGTGAAGTCCGTAACGGATGCGCTCGTCGAGGCCGTAATCGCGGGCTGCCTCCTCGAGGTAGCCGAGGATCGTCGCGCCGTCGGCGATGACTTCGGGTCGCCGCCAGGGGCGGAACGGGAAGCCGAGGGTGAACATGTCCGAATCGCTGCGCACGCCGGGGTAGCGGTACAGGTCCCAGGTGCCGCCGAGGTGCTGCCTGGCTTCGAGCACGGCGAACGTCTTCTCGGGATGCTCGGTCTGCAGCCGATAGGCGGCCCCCACGCCCGACAGACCGGCCCCGACGATCAGTACGTCGAAATGCTCGACCATGGTGGCGCTCCTCGCCTCGATCATGCTCCGATCGGGCGAAAACAGCTAGGGCGGCTCCGTGCGCATCGGGGAGAATACGTTTATGGCACCGACCTTCGCGACCGTCGACGAATACATCGCATCGTTCCCGCCCGAAGTGCAGGAGATCCTGCAGCGGGTGAGGGAGGCCATCCGGTCGGCGGTCCCGGATGCGCAGGAGAAGATCCGCTACAACATTGCGGCCGTCATGATCGACCCGACGCACGCCATCCACTTCGCGGGGTGGAAGAACCATGTCGGTATTTACCCGGTGCCGCCCCTGGAGGGCGAACTCGAGGAGGCGATCGCGCCGTACCGTGCCGCGAAGGACTCGGCGAACTTCCCGTATGCGCGGCCGATCCCGTACGACCTGATAGCGCAGGTGTCCGCGGCGGTCGTCGCGCGCTACTCCTGAACGGAGCGGCGAAGCGCGCTGACCCTCGATAAGGTCGAAGGATGGACGGCACCACCGGATGGGGATGGCTCGCACTCGCGCTGGTGAATGCCGGTCTCGCGGAGCAGAAGAATCGGTCACGCTGGAACTGGTTCGTGATCTCGCTGCTGATCGGACCTCTCGCGACCGCGATGATCGTCATCTGGCCTCGCGTGGAGCCCGGCTCAGCCCCGACGCAGGTGAGCTCTGCGCTGCTGGTGGCGTGCTCGAGCGTTCTCGCTCTGGGCGCCATCGTCTCCGCCGCCTTCGCGATCTTCACGGGTGAGTGGATGCTCTGGATCGTCTGCGGCGCGACGGCACTCGGCACCGGCGCGTTCGCGGTCGCCGCCTCGCGAGCCCGATCGAATCCGCTTCCGCCCACTGCATGAGTCCATCCGTCGCACAGGGGCCGGCTTCGGCTAATGTCCGCGATTGGCACTAGCGGAACCTGACCCTTTTGCGGGCAGGAGGGTCCGAACGACTCGCGCGGACGCAATCAGGTGACGTAACGGGGCGCGCAGTGCCAAACTGGCGGTGCTGCGGTGCTGCGGCGCCCGATCCGAGAGGACATCATGGCGAAGAAGAGCAAGCTCGAGAAAGCGGCGGACGAGGCGTTCGCGAAGGCGAAGGCCGCGGTCGAGGATGCCCGCAAAGCCGCCAAGGACCTCGACAAGCAGGCGCGCAGGCGGGTCGAAGAACTCGCGGCGAGCCTGGAGGCGCTTCAGAAGCGGGCGCTCGCGGCCGCGAAAGAGGCGCGCGGGACCGTTGCGAAGGCGTCGAAGGCCGCAACCGACAAGGTGGCGGAGACGTCGAAGGCGGCTACCGAGAAAGTCGCCGAGACCTCAAGGGAGGCCACGGACAAGGTGGCCGAGACGTCTAAGGAGGCCACCGAGAAGGTCGCCAAGGCGTCGAAGGCGGCGACGGCGAAGATCGCGAAGAAGTCGAAAGCGGCGACGGATGCGCTCGCCGCATCCGCCCGGTCCGTGCAGGGGAAGGCCGCATCAGCCGTGAAATCCGTCTCGTCCCCGTCCAAGGGGAAGGCGAAGGCCATCGAGGCTGGGTCCGCGGGCGTGGCAGCGAAATCCGCGTCCTCCGCGGCGAAGGCCAAGGCGTCGTCGGCGAAGCCGAAGTCCTCTTCCGCGAGGGGGGCATCCGCATCCGCGCGATCGAACGCGACAACCTCGAGGCCGAAAGCCTCGTCGGCCGCCAAGCCGAAGCCCTCTTCCGCGAAGCCGAAGGCCGCAGCAAGCAGAGCGAAAGCATCCACTGCCCCGAAACTGGTGAAGGAGGTTCCCGCGAAGCCGGTGCGTTCCAAGACCAAGAAAGCCTCGACAGCGGCGCGGTCCACGCCGGCACCCGCATCCAGCCCGGCCCCCGCGGCGCCGCCCCCGGTCGAAGCACTCACCGTCCGCCAGCTCCGCGACCGCGCCAAGTCGGAGGGCCGCACCGGGTACTGGTCGCTGAGCAAAGCGGGGCTGGTCGACCTGCTGTCCAGCATGGACGAGTGACGTCCGTTCACCCCGCGGCAACCCGGCACAGCTAGCTTCGTGCAGCGGGCGCGAGTCCAGGGCAGCCGCGAGTGATCGACCGGAGTTGAGACGTGACCGAACCATCCGACGGGATCCTCGACCGCAGTGACGAAGCGCCGGCACCCCGCACGCTCCTCGACATCTTCCGCGCCACGACGGCAGCGTATCCCGAGGCGTCCGCGCTTGAGGACGGCCGCGGGGCGCTCAGCTATCGCGAGCTGATGGCTCGCGTGGTCGCGACGGCGGCCCGACTGAACCTGGCCGGTGTGCACCGGGGTGATCGTGTCGGAATCCGGATGCCGTCCGGGTCACGCGAACTGTACATCTCGATCCTCGCGGTGCTGGCGGCGGGTGCCGCCTACGTCCCGGTGGATGCCGACGACCCGCAGGAACGAGCCGACCTCGTCTTCGGCGAAGCACAGGTCCGGGGTGTGATCTCGGGCGACGGCGACTACGTGCCGACGGCGCACGAGGATGAGGTGGGCGCACCGGCAGAGGACGAGGATGTCGCGCTGTTCGCCGGCGCGCCACCGCATCCGAGCACGGCTGTGAACGCCATCGTCACCCCGCCGACGCCGCAGGACGACGCCTGGATCATCTTCACGTCCGGCTCGACCGGAACCCCGAAGGGTGTCGCGGTGTCGCACCGCTCCGCCGCCGCGTTCGTCGACGCCGAGGCGCGTTTGTTCCTGCAGGGCGAGCCGATCGGTCCCGGCGACCGGGTGCTCGCCGGCCTCTCCGTCGCGTTCGACGCGTCGTGCGAGGAGATGTGGCTCGCCTGGCGCCACGGCGCCTGCCTGGTGCCGGCCCCGCGTTCGCTGGTGCGCAGCGGCATGGATCTCGGTCCCTGGCTGACGACCCACGGCATCACGATCGTCTCGACGGTCCCGACGCTTGCGGCGTTGTGGCCGGCCGAGTCGCTCGAGAACGTCCGGCTGCTGATCTTCGGCGGCGAGGCGTGCCCGCCCGAACTCGTCGATCGTCTCGCGGTCGACGGCCGCGAAGTGTGGAACACGTACGGCCCGACCGAGGCGACCGTCGTCGCGTGCGCCGCCCTCGTGCAGTCCGGTGAACCGGTGCGGATCGGTCTTCCGCTCGACGGCTGGATTCTCGCCGTCGTCGATTCCGCCGGCAACCCCGTCGCGGTGGGCGAACCGGGCGAACTGATCATCGGCGGCGTGGGGCTGGCCCGGTACCTCGACCCGGCGAAGGATGCGGAGAAGTACGCGCCGTTCCCCTCTCTCGGCTGGGATCGCGCCTACCGCAGCGGCGACCTCGTACGCTTCGATCCCGCGGGGCTGCTCTTCCAGGGCCGGGCCGACGACCAGGTGAAGGTCGGGGGCAGACGCATCGAGCTGGGCGAGATCGAGTCGGCACTGCAGAACCTGCCGGGGGTGTCCGGTGCTGCGGCTGCGGTGCGGAAGACGGATGCGGGCAACCAGGTGCTCGTCGGCTACCTCGCCGTGAGTGACCCGGCCGCGTTCGATCGCGGCTCCGCCCTGATCCGGCTGCGCGAGGAGTTGCCCGCAGCACTGGTCCCACTGCTCGCGGTCGTCGGCGACCTGCCGACGCGCACCTCGGGCAAGGTCGACCGGGCGGCACTCCCGTGGCCCCTGCCCGACCTGGATCCCGGCGAGGCCGACCTCGACCCCGGGCTGCGCGAACTCGCCGCCCACTGGCAGGCGGTCCTCGGCCTGCCGGTGTCGAATGCCGCGGACAACTTCTTCGACCTCGGCGGAGGGTCGCTCGCCGCCGCGCAGCTCGTGGCGCGCATCCGGCAGCGCGATCCGGAGTTCACGGTCGCCGACATCTACGCGCATCCGCGGCTCGGGGCAATGGCGGAGGAGGTCGCGTCCCGCATCGGCGATCGTTCGGCGGGCGAATCCACGCACATCGTGCCGCCGACACCGCGACGGATGCAATGGCTTCAGACGGTCCTGGGCGTCCCCCTGTTCGTCCTGAGCGGCTTTCGGTGGCTCCTCTATCTGCTCACGGCGAGCACGATCCTCCACTGGTTCGGCGCTTTCGACGCCCTGCCCACCGCGAACGTCTGGTTCCTCATCGTCGGCCTGATCATCTTCGCCACCCCGTTCGGGCGCATGGCGATCTCAGTGGTCTGCGCGCGGCTGTTGTTGTCGGGCGTCAGCGCCGGGGACTACCCGCGCGGGGGAGGAGTGCACCTGCGCCTGTGGCTAGCCGAGCAGGTCGCGCACCAGGTCGGCGCGGTCAGCCTCGCCGGGGCCCCGTGGATCTCGTACTACGCGCGGGCGCTCGGTGCCAGGATCGCGCCGGAGGTCGACCTGCACTCCCTGCCTCCGGTGACGGGTATGCTGCGCATCGGCACTGGAGCCGCGATCGAACCCGAGGTGGACCTGTCCGGCTACTGGATCGATGGAGACACGCTCCGCATCGGGGCGGTCCGGATCGGCGCGAACAGCACGATCGGTGCGCGCAGCACGCTGCTTCCGGGAACCCGGATAGGCAAGAATGCCGCGATCACGCCGGGCTCCTCGGTGTTCGGCCGCGTTCCCGCGGGGCAGGTGTGGGCCGGTTCGCCGGCCGTCCGCGTCGGCAAGGCCGACCAGTGGTGGGATCCGGTGCGGCCGCCACTGCGCACCCGCTGGCTGGTCGGGTACGGGGCGTCTGCGATCATCCTCTCGCTGCTTCCGATCGTCGCGTTCGCCGCGGCCGGCGTGATCGTCGCCTTCTTCATCCGCGATGCCCCGACTCTCGGCGACGTCGCCTGGCGGTCCCTCGCCGCCCTGATCCCGGCGACGCTCGTGGCCGGGGTGATCCTCGGCGGCCTGGTCGTCGTCCTCGTCCGCCTGTTCTCCCTCGGGGTCGCCGAGGGCGTCTTCCCGGTTCGTGGCCGGGTCGGCTGGCAGGTGTGGACGATCGAACGCCTGCTCGACATGGCGCGAACGCTGCTGTTCCCCCTCTACTCGAGCCTGTTCACGCCGGTCTGGCTTCGGATGCTCGGAGCTACGGTCGGTCGTGACGTCGAGGCGTCGACGGTCCTGCTGCTGCCGAGCATGACCACCATCCGCGACGGCGCCTTCCTCGCCGACGACACCCTGGTCGCGTCCTACGAACTCGGCGGCGGTCGGGTACGGATCGCCCGGGCGGAGATCGGAGCCCGCGCGTTCCTCGGCAATTCCGGGATGGCCGGGGCCGGCCACCGCGTGCCTCGCGACGGTCTGGTGGCCGTGCTCTCGGCGGCCCCCCGCAAGTCGAAGCCCGGTTCGTCGTGGCTCGGCTCACCGCCCGTGCGCCTGAGGCGGCAGGCCGCATCCACGGACGAGAGCCGCACGTTCGCGCCCCCGACCTATCTCCGGGTCGCCCGCGCGCTTTGGGAGTTGTGCCGCATCATTCCCGTCTTCGTCACGTGCGCCGTCGGTCTCGGAGTACTGTTCACGCTGGCGGCGCTCGTCGAGGCGTGGGGGACGCTCGTGGCGGTGCTCCTGAGTGGTGTCGTGATGCTCGCGGCCGGAGCGGTCGCCGCCGGCGCGAGCACCGTGGGGAAGTGGCTGCTGGTGGGGCGCATCCGGGTGGGCGAGCATCCGCTCTGGTCGTCCTTCGTGTGGCGCAGCGAAGTCTCCGATACGTTCGTCGAGATGGTGTCGGCACCCTGGTTCGCCCAGGCCGCGGCCGGCACCCCCGCACTCGTCTGGTGGCTGCGCAGCCTCGGCGCCTCGATCGGCCGTGGCGTCTGGTGCGACAGCTACTGGCTTCCCGAAGCCGACCTCGTGACACTGGGTGACGCATCCACCGTCAACCGCGGGTGCGTTGTGCAAACCCACCTCTTCCATGATCGAATCATGAGCATGGATACCGTCATCCTCGATGCCGGAGCGACCATCGGGCCGCACAGCGTCATCCTGCCCGCGGCCCGGATCGGCGCCCACGCGACGGTCGGTCCGGCTTCGCTCGTGATGCGTGGCGAGTTCGTGCCCGAACGCACCCGCTGGAGCGGCAACCCGATCGGGCCGTGGCGTGAAGTCACCATCGCCGACTACCACGCGACGGTGACCTGATGCCAACCATCCCCGCGGGCGCCAGGACTGCCGGCGACCCGTACCTTCCGCAGTCGGGAAACGGCGGCTACTCCGTCGAGTCGTACGACCTCGACCTCCGCTACAAGGTCGCAACCAACCGGCTGGACGCGACAGCCGTGATCCGGGCGATGAGCATTCAGGGGCTGCGGTCGTTCACCCTCGATCTGGTGCGTCTTCGCGCATCCCGGGTCCGCGTCAACGGCAGCAAGCGCACCCGGTTCAGCCAGACGACGACGAAGCTGGTCGTGACACCGGAGGAGCCGATCGGCCTGGGCGAGCTGTTCACGGTCGAGATCGACTATGCCGGTGCGCCGGCACCACGACGCAGTCACTGGGGTCAGGTCGGGTGGGAGGAGCTCACCGATGGGGTGATCGTCGCGTCGCAGCCGTCGGGCGCGCCCACCTGGTTCCCCTGCAACGACCACCCTGCGGACAAGGCGAGCTACCGCATCCGAGTCACCTGCGAGCAGGCGTACACCGTGCTCGCGAACGGGGTGCTGTTCGACCACACGGTGTCGGCCGGCCGCGGATCCTGGTCGTTCGAGCAGCCGGAGCCGACGTCGACCTACCTGGCGACCGTGCAGATCGGCCGCTATGTCACCGAGACCCGCGACCTCGCGGGCGTTCCGGGTGTCATCGCGTACGCGCCGGAGGTGGATGCGCGGGTGCGGGCCGACTTCGACCCGCTCGAGCGGATGATGGGCTTCTTCATCGAGTCCTTCGGGCCGTACCCGTTCGCCGACTACAGCGTCGTCGTCACCGCGGATGACCTCGAGATCCCGCTCGAAGCGCAGGGTGTCGCGATCTTCGGTGCGAATCATGCGGATGGCGAGGGTGGCTCCGAGCGGCTCATCGCGCACGAACTCGCGCACCAATGGTTCGGCAACAGCGTCGGGATCGCAGCCTGGAAGCACATCTGGCTCAACGAAGGTTTCGCTTGCTACTCCGAGTGGCTCTGGTCGGAGCACTCGGGAGGACAGACGGCGGATGAGCTGGCGCGCCGGTACCACGCGGGACTCCGTTCGCTGCCGCAGGACATCGTCGTCGGCGATCCCGGGCCCGCGCTCATGTTCGACGACCGCGTCTACAAGAGGGGCGCGCTCACACTGCATGCGTTGCGGCTGACGATCGGCGACGACCGCTTCTTCGCCCTGCTGCGCGCGTGGACTGCAGCGCGTCGGCACGGCACTGCGACGACCGACGACTTCCGCGAACTGGCCGACGAGCATGCCGAGGAGGATCTCGGAAAGTTCTTCGAGCACTGGCTGGTGGCGACCGCGCTGCCGCGCCTGCCGCGCTCGACGAAGGTCAGGTCCTGACGGCGATGCTGGCGGTGTGACCGGGGCCGAGGTCGAGCGGTTCGAGCGTGTAGCGGGTGTCTGAGCCGTCGATCGTGGCGCGGACGTCGTCGCCGTCGTCGGTGACGCGCACCGAGCGCGGATCGACGCGGAGTCCTCGGCCGTCGGCCTTCAGGACCGCTTCGACGCGGGTCCAGTGCTGCAGGGGATCGCCCCCGGATGCTCCGGCCACGCTCGCGATCGCACGGTCGCGTTCGGGCGTGTGTGCGGCATCCGACCGCTCGACGTCGATGCCGACCGCGGGCGCCCACGCCGCTGCCGCGACGACGAGCCCGTCGGAGTGTGCGAGTCCGAGCCGGAGGTTCGTGGCCGCCGGGGGAGCGAGGACGGCCGGACGCCCGTGGGCTCCGCCGCAGAACGGGCACCGGGCTTCGATGACCACCTCGTCCGGGTCAGCGCCGGCGACCGACGCGACAAGCTCGCGCAGGAGGCGGCGGCCGGCGAGGAAGGTGCGGGCCGGCTCCGGCCGGAGCGAGCCGTAGCGCGCGAACTCGGCCGCCGTCAGCAGGTGTGATGCGTCAGCGTCAGCGTGCGCGCCGTCAGCGTCAGGGTGCGCGTCGTCGCGCTCGACCGGCGCCCAGCGCACCTCGACCGGGACGCCCGCGATGGTGCGCGCATCCTGTCCAGCGATCGGGACCGTCAGGCGCTCGTCGCTACTTCGTCACGGAGGCGAGCCTTCGCGCCGTGCTCCACGAGCACGGGGATGTAGTCGCGGATCGGCTTGCCTTCCAGCGACTGCCGCTCGCTCTGGACGATCTCGTCGATCCGACTGCGCGGGATCGACGGGAATCGCTCGGCAAGTCGGTCGACCACCTCTGCGACGGCTTTGTTCTCATCAAGCTCGTTCACACTCACAAAGCTGAGTGTCCAACTCTGCGAGCCGGTCTGTCAATGCCTGCCGCCCGTGAGTGCGGTGTCTCGTCACGTCCGCCCCCTGCGCGAGCAGCAGCACACGTGACGAAACGCAGCAGTCGCGGCGCACGCACGGGAGCGCCGACAGGGGAGCGCGGGCGCACGGGCTGCTAGCGTGAGCACACCGACGCACGAGGAAGGCAGGGACGTGACAACGGATGCTGCAGCGCAGGACTACAACAGCCTGACGATCGAGCTCGCCGAAGACGAAGACTACGACGTCGACATCGCCGCCGACGGACTGCTCGTGCGCGGCCGGCTCTTCGCCTTCCTCGAGGAGGACGACCTCGTCGTCGAGCTGCCCGAGGAACGAGCGAACGACCTCAAAGCACGCGGGGTCGCCGCCCCCTTCCGCGCGGCCGGCCACCCGACCCGCGACTGGGTGCGCGTGAGCGACCGCCAGCTCTGGTCGGAACTCGCCCGCGAGTCGCACACCTTCGTCGGCGAGCCTGCCGTCGGCGGCGAATCCTGAGCGGGTCGCGCGGCCTCACGATCCGGCCGGTGCCGGCTTTCACGCCGTTCGTCATTGTCAGCGTCATCCAGGTGGTTGCGATCGCGACGGGTGCGGATGCTCTGGTCCAGGTCACGAAGCCGCTCTTGATGCCCGCGCTCGCCATCGCCGTCGTGCTCGCGCGTCTCGGACGCCGTTTCACCCTCCCCACCGGACTGCTGCTGCTCGCGATCGGCCTGTCCTGGCTGGGCGACCTGGCCCTCATGGTGCCCGGCGACCTCTGGTTCGTGGTCGGCCTCGGGTCGTTCCTTCTCGCACACGTCGCGTACCTGGTGCTGTTCCTCCGGGTCGGTGGGCTGGGCCGGCCCCGCGCCTGGTCGATCGTCTACGCAGTCTGGTTCGTCGTGTTCCTCGCGGTGCTCATCCCCGGGCTGGGATCGCTTGTGGTACCCGTCGTGTTGTACGGTCTCGTGCTCGGCTCGATGGCGACCGCGGCGACGCGCGTCTCGGGATGGGTGGCCGCGGGTGCTGCCGTCTTCGTCGTCTCGGACACGATCCTCGCGCTATCCAGATTCCTTCCGGGCTTGGTGATCCCGGCGCACGACACGCTCACGATGCTCACCTACTGCGTCGGGCAGGGGGTCATCGCGGCAGGCGTGCTCGCGGTGCTCGCCCGGACCAGCACGGCATCCGCGATGTCGGCGCCCGGCGCGCCGGACTCGCCAGACCTGTCAGGCGCTCGCCCGGCGTGACAACAGCTCGTTGCGCTCCGGATGCTTCTCGAACCATTCGGCGACGTACCAGCACATCGGAACGATGCGGTAGTCGGTCGTCGCTTCGACGTCGTCGACCGCGAAAGCGACCAGTTCGCCGGCGAGCCCGTGACCACGGAAATGCGGTGCCGTGTACGCCCGTCTCATCGAGATCGCGCTGCCCAGAACGGAGTAGTCGAGCACACCTGCCAGCTCGCCGTCGATGTGCACGGCGTAGCGGTTCGCATCCGGCTCATGCGTGAATTCCTTCGCCATATGCCCAGAATACGTCCGGTTCGCCGAGCGTGGCCCCGAACGTTCGCCCAGAGTATGGTTGGCCCTGTGGGAAACCCGACCCGCACCTCGGTTCCACCGCATACCGCAGCGCCACAGCAGGCCGCAGCGTGTCGAACGCCGTAGAACCGTGGAGGTACCGTGACCATCGAGTCGCACTTTCCGAGCCTTTCGCCTGTCCATGAAGCGCTGCTCGCGCAGGTGCCGGTGAGGGAGCATACGTTCATCGAGACCGAAGAGATCGCGTACGAGCATGAGGGCCTGCCGCTCGAAGGGTACCTCGCCCGCGACACGCAGGCGGATGATCGCAGGCCGGCGGTGCTCATCCTCCATGACTGGACAGGGGTGGGCGACAACGTTCGGATGCGCGCCCAGATGCTCGCGCGCCTCGGCTATGTCGCCTTCGCGGCCGACCTGTACGGTGCGGGGGTCCGGCCGACAGGCGAGGCTGCTTCCGCCGAGGCGGGCAAGTACTACCGCGACCTGCCGTTGCTGCGCGCCCGGGTCGCCGCCGGCTTCACGCACCTGTTGCAGCATCCGGCCGTCGACCCTGCGCGGCTGGCGGTCGTCGGCTACTGCTTCGGAGGCACCGCAGCGCTCGAGTTCGCGCGCACCGGCGCTCCCGCCCGCGGTGTGGTCTCGTTCCACGGGGGTCTCGTCACCCACGACCCCAGTGATGCGGGCACGATCGCGGCATCGCTGATGATCCTCACCGGGGCCGCGGATCCGGTGGTTCCCGACGAGGCGATCGGTGCGTTCAAAGATGAGCTGCGTGCGGCACCGCACGTCGACTGGCAGGTGACGAGTTACAGCGGCGCGCCGCATGCGTTCACGGTGCCGGGGTCCGACCGGTACCGGCCGGTGGCGGATGCGCGCAGCTGGCGAGCGCTCGTCTGCTTCCTCGACGAGGTGTTCGCGTAGTCGAGTGGAACATCCGCTCCTGTTCGAGCCTGACGATCCGCTGGTCGATCGCCTTCGAGTTGTGTGCCTGCAGTTCCCCGAAGCGGTGGAGGTACTCGGCTGGGGGAGGCCGACCTTCCGCGCAGGCAAGAAGCAGTTCGCGGTCGCGGGTTCGAGCATGGACCGGCCGTATTCGGTCGTCTTCAAGCCCGATCCAGAGGAGCGCCTCGCCCTTCTCGAGGACGCGCGTTTCTTCGTCCCGCCCTACTACGGGCCGGCCGGTTGGCTCGCACTCGATTTCGACGGCGACGACACCGATTGGGTCGAACTGGCCGAACTCATGCAGACCTCATACCGTCAGGTCGCACTCAAGCGTCAATTGGCGGCGCTCGACGCCATCATGTAGTCTCTAACGTGGCTTGCGAGCGGTTACCGCCCGCGGCCGGTGTGTTCCAGGCCTCGCCTGACACGCAAAGCGCGCCCGTAGCTCAACGGATAGAGCATCTGACTACGGATCAGAAGGTTGGGGGTTCGAATCCCTCCGGGCGCACTTCAGTAATATGCGGTTTGATCAGGCTTTTTCATCGCTGGGCTGCCCGGTTTCCGAGCCAAAGCAATGGATTCGCGGTGGAGCGCGACGGCACCAGAATGCGTCACGCGTCCGATCCGCTCGTAACGGCCGAACGGTTCTGCGCGGCTGCAGGGTCGAGGCGGATGCGCTTGTGGCACGATGAGGGACCCAATGCGGGCGGGGCGCCAAGACCGATCGGCCCCGGTGCCTCCGCCCGCTGAGATCATCGCCCTAGCTGTCGAGGCTCCAAGGGCCGTTGGGATCGCCTTGCGTCTTGTCGCGTGTCCACCATTTCGCGGTGTACCTCCGCCCGCCAGAGAGCACGACGTCGCCCGTAACGAATGTCTGGCTGGCGGTCCACAGCACGGTGTCACCGCCTGCGCCCGGAGGGAGGCAGAGCTCGAGCGGCGTCGAATCGTCCAGGGGGTCCAGCGATACCGCCATATTCGTCGCGACGTGAAAAGGGCCGAACGCTCCGCCCACCGTCACCGCCAGTCGCTCGTTCACGGACCTGGGCTTAGGGCACGTACTCAACGGGTCAGTCGAGTTTCCCGTTTCCCGGGGTCCTGCTTTCTGGGGCGCTGCCGTGAGTGGTCACGGCGCGGACGCTGGGAAGCCGTCGGTCGTCGGTCGTTTCCGGAACCATGCGTGTCACGGCTGCCGGCATCGCGCCGATTGTGAGGACTCGAACCGTCGGTCCAACGCTGACTACGGCGAAGGAGGCCACCGGGGGAATCCGGTCCGGGACGAGGATGGTGTGATGCCCGGCGTCGAGGCGGCCACTCCAGAGGAACGCGGATGCGCTTTTCGGTTCCGGCGGTGTGAACGATGTGGCCCACAGTGCTTCCACCGTGACCTGGCTGGGAGCGGAAAGAGCGAGCTCTACTTTTCGTTGGGCAGAGTCGTAGACGACGTGATCGGCGACGCCCGCCGAATCGGCCGCCTCCACTTGGGCGGCGATGACTCCGGCGATTCCGGCGAGTCCTTGGATGAACGTCACATCAGGGTTGCGTTCGCCCACCTGTTCACGCAGGTGCTTCTTCACGTCGGGCGGGACCATGCCCCCGAAGACGAGAATGTCGAGTTCGGTTGTGTCGTAGTCCGTGAGCACCTGATCGAACTGGTTGGTCGCGTCGGCGGAGTATCCCTTTGCGCGGAGCTTGTCCGCCGCGTCAGTCAGGACTTTGGGGCTACGGCCGACGATCAGCACTCGGGCGCGCGGTTTGGCGGGGTGATCGTTCATGAGTGTTCTCCTGTGAGTAATTCTCGGGATGAGGTGGGATGAGATGACGACCGTCGGGTCCAGAATCGGGCCATCAGGATGATCCCGAGTGCGTACGGGACAGCGCCGACGATCTCAAGGATCTCGATCACGGGCGATGCCGGTCCCAAACCGAAGATCGCTAGGCCTCCGGTGGTGTACACAGCCGCCCCGACGCCGATGAGGATGCCGATCCATCGTGCGCCGTAGTGCGCTTGCATCACTCCGAGCAGGACGTATCCGAGGGGGAAGAGCACCAGGGCTGGGAGCACGATAATGGCGGTTCCGGTGTCGAGGTCGGCCGCAGTGTGTACAAGGCTGGGCGCGTATCTCGCCGTGACCGGGTTACGTGTCCCGTCGACTACGATCAGCCCGAAGTACCAGATCGTGCCAAGCAGTGCACAGTACAAGTTGATCAGGTCACGGCGTCGGAACTGGCTCACGTTCGGAAAGAAGAGGCCGGCGAGGCCGATGATCTGCAGGATGAGCCCGATCGCCTCTACGCCGTGAGTGAGTCCGTAGAGCGGTCCGACTTCGGCGATGTGAACGCCGTCCCGCTCCGGATGGACGATGACCGCGAGAAGAAAGAGCACTGCGCCGGAGATCGCGCTCGCCGCCGCAACGGTCTGCGTTCGCCGGGTCATGCTCAAGCCGTCCACCGTCTCGGGTGGGTCCCCGTGGCGCGCGCCGGCGTGGTCGCTCCGAGAGAGTTCGCTGCTCATGTTCTCCTCCACAACGTGGTGCGTTGGCGGGATGCGTCGCCGCAACCCGTCTAAGTTGATCATTCGTGCTTGAGATACGCAGGCTACACTATCTCGTACGTGTATGTACAAATTAGGAGTTGCGATGGCAGTCAAGCGAGATCAGCGTGCCGACGCGCGACGGAATGTGTCTGCAATCCTGGACTCGGCTCAACGCTGCCTGAGCAGCGATCCGCAGGCGACGATCGCGCAGATTGCTGAGACCGCAGGCGTCGGACGCATGACCCTCTACGGCCATTTCAAGACGCGAGCAGAACTGGTCGAGGCGGTCTTGGAAAGGGTGACCACACAATCCAGCGAGGTCCTGGACTCGGTCGACCTCAGCGGTGATCCTGCGGAGGCTCTTACTCGATTGGTCGGCGCGACCTGGGAGGTCGTCCATCGCTTCAACGCTGTTCGCGAGGCTGCCCGAGACGAACTGCCAGAGAAGAGCATGCTCGACAACCACACGGCGCACTTTCGTCGTTTGGACGCTCTGGTAGCGCGCGGGCAGGCCGCCGGGACTTTCCGCCGGGATCTGCCCCGGGAGTGGCTCATCTCGGTGTGTTACCGGCTAATGCACGGAGCGGCGGACGACTGCGCCGCCGGATCGATCGAGCGGCAAGACGCGGGGCGCCTCGTCGCCGCCACACTCATTGCGGCGTATACCGCCCCCGGCGCCCGCGTTGCAGGCATCGAATCGGCAGCCGCCGCGCGGTAGCGGGGTGGATGTCACGCAGTGGCTTGCAGCAAGGCCGCACGCTCGCCGGCGAGTGCTGCCGCCGCTGGCTCAATGCCCGAGCGCTCTGAAGGACCGCTCCAGCGCCCCGCACCACTCTCCAACGGCGACGGACGCGGAGGTCGTGGAGAAGATCCTCTGGTTGCGGCAGCAGTGGCACTTCCGACCGCAGAAGATCACCATGTATCTCAATTCGGGCTACCCAAGTTTTACCGGCTGAAGGCGGACGGTTTGGCCGCATCCGATCAAACCCTGCCGCCTATGATTTTGCTCATGTCTAAACACGCTCGCGCGCATAAGCGGGGCGACGGTCGGCGGGAGGTGTACCGCATCTTTCTGGATAGCGTCGCCTTCCTGATTGGCGCAGTTCTCTTCGGCTTCCTGTCTAGCTGGCTTTTTGGCGGTTTCCTTCGTTAGGGCTCAGTCCGATTTCAGCTCACCGCGTCGAATCTTTGGAGCAGTGCGGACATGTCGGGGGATTCTGCCGCGCGCTGGACGTAGTGCTTGACGGTCATGGCTTCGGCGGATGGCCAAGCTGAGACGCGGCCGTTTTTGTGGAGGCTTCGCTGTCCGGGAGTGTCGCCACGGTCTTGTGGCGCCTCCGACAATATTGGATGCGCGACGGCTGGCTGTGCGATTCCGCGCAGGCGGCCGACAAGGTCGCGAAGGCCGTCGATCATTTCTGCTCGGGTGAATTCGGCCCTTGCGGGACCCTGTGCAGCGTCCGTCATGCGCCGGCCAGCTCGCCGGGCTTCGATGAGAACGCCACGCTCGCTTCTGGGTACGGTGTTCGCCAGGCTCGACCGCAAACCGCGCTGGCTCGAGCGTCTCTCCGAGATCGTGATTCCCGCACTGGTCGTGCATGGTCGCCGTGACCCGTTCTTCCCTGTCGGTAACGGCGAAGCGCTTGCAAGCGAGATCCGCGTCTCGCGACTGCTTGTGCTCGAACGGACCTCGACCGTGATCCAAGAGTGGGACTTCGATGAGGTGACGACAGCGATGCTGGACCTATAGCAGGCGGTCTAGCAGAATCGCAGTGTTCATAATTCAGGACTTTGTGTGACGGATGAGACTGACTGGCACTCCTCGCCGGAAAAGTGCTGGTCGGATGCTCTGCCGTAACGGCTGGCCGTCCGAAGTTCCTGAAATATGAACCAGTGCCAAATGTGTGAACCATGTCCTGACAGTGGGCACCACCAAACCCGGGTATCGACCCGGGGGTCTCCCGGGTTCGACGCGCGCAATTGAGCGGGATCGTTATATCGAGCCCGGCTCAATCCGGTCCGGGCACGAACGAACGGTCGGCCGTGAGGTCGCCGCTCATCTCACACAGAAGGAGAACTATCATGACCATCCAAGACACCGTCACGAGTGGCATTCGCACCGACAAGGTCGCCGTACAGGGTGACGATCTCGTCTTCGACGTGCGCGGACACGGAGCTCCGCTCGTGCTTCTGCCCGGAACCCCGGGCGACGCGAGCGCCTACGGCCTGGTTGCCGACCCGCTGGCAAGCGACCACACTGTGATCACCTACGACCCGCGCGGATTCGGACGGAGCACGGGCCGTGCGCCGCGACGGTATGAGATCGGCCAGCAGGCCGGCGACGTCGTCGAGGTAGTGCATGCTGCGGGGTTCGACCGTGCACTGGTGTTCGGAAACAGTGCGGGGGCTGAGGTCGGCCTCGAGCTCGCGAAGAATTACGCCGACATCGTGGAGGGGCTCGTGGTGCACGAGCCGCCGGTGATCCGGGTGCTTCCGGACGCCGACACTTTTCAGCGGAAGATCGCGGAGATCTACCGAACCGCGTGGACCGAGGGCCCGAAGCAGGCGTTCCTGGACTTTCTCCTGCTCTCCCAGCTCCCGTTCAATGCGGGGAAGCCGTTCACGCAGGCCGAGGTCGACGCCATCCGCCCCAAGGCCGACGCCTTACCAGGGTTCGACTTCGCCGACTTCTACGTGAAGTACCAGATGCTGCCCCTCACGAACTACGCGCCTGATCTCGCCGCCATCACTGAGAACGGCGTCAGGGTCGTGGTGGGAGCTGGAGCGCTGAGCCTCGACCTGCCGTTCGGGCGCACGTCACGCCGTATCGCCGACGAGCTTCGCGTGCCGTTCATCACCTTCCCGGGCCACCACGGTTCTTACACCGATCCAGCGACAGCGGATGCATGGCTGAAGGTGCTCCGAGAGGCGCTCGCCGCGCTCTGAGCCGGCATCCGCCACAAGAAAGGGGAACCGACGATGTTAACGACCGTGCCACCGGCGTCGACTGGAACGTCGACCGACGCGACCGACGTGTTCGAGCGGTTGCTGCACGTCGATACGAAAGTCCCCTCACTGACCGCTTCGCACGCCGCACGCTGGTTCGGTTTGGTTGGTGAGTCAGATGACTAAAATGACGATGTCGTCGCGGCAGCGCTGGACGCTGTTGCTGGTGTGTACGGCGGCATTCATGTTGCTGCTCGACGCCACCATCGTGGGCGTCGCCCTGCCGTCCATCCAGCGTGATCTGCAAGCGAGTCTTGCAGACTTGCAGTGGGTGACCTCTGCTTATGCTCTAGCGCTGGCCGTGCTGCTGTTGCCCGCCGCCACTGTGGGCGACCGCCTGGGCCGGCGCCGATTGTTCTTGGTCGGCCTCGTCATCTTCACCCTCGGCTCGCTGGCGTGTGCGCTAGCAACGACCGCAGTGACACTCGAGGTGTTCCGCACGCTCCAAGGAGTCGGTGGCGCTGTGCTGTTCGCCACCGCCACGCCACTGCTACGAGCCGAGTTCTCCGGCGCATCCCTGGCGCGGGCGCTCGGCGCATTCGGCGCCACCCTTGGCGCGGCCAGCGCCCTGGGTCCGCTTGCCGGAGGGATACTGACCGACACCCTGGGCTGGCGGTCCATCTTCTTCGTCAACCTGCCGATTGGCGTGGCGGCGTTCGTCGTCGGCGCGGCCCGATTGCGCGAATCTCGTAACCCGGCCGGCGGTCGGGCCGATTGGGCGGGGACCGCCCTGATCACGGTAGCGCTGACAGCGTTGATGTTCGGCCTGATCCAGGGCAATACCCTCGGGTGGGGGGGCCCGCTGATCGTTGGGCTGTTCGCGACTGCGACGGTGTTCCTCGCCGCGTTCGCCATCTACGAGCTCCGCGTCGCCGCCGCGCCGATGGCTGACCTCCGGCTGTTCCGGCGGCGCAGCTTCGCAGCGACCGGAATCGTGGCGTTCGCGATCTCGGCGACAGTGATCGGAACAATCCCCTACCTGTCGCTGTACCTGCAGAACACCCTCGGCTACTCACCCGTCCAAGGCGGTCTGCGGTTGCTTCCGATGTTTTTGGCCTCATTCACCGTCGCCTTCCTCACTGGCCGTCTGATCGGCAGAGTGCCGATGCGCATTCTGCTGGGTGTGGCAATGGCTGCAGCCTCTCTTGGGCTGTTCCTCATGGCCAACCTGACAGCCACGTCCGGTTGGCTGGTGCTGCTGCCGGGTCTCATCCTTGCCGGCATCGGCTTGGGCATCACGTCCACGAGCCTGGCCTCGGCCTCGCTCGCAGGGGTTGAACCCGCTCGCGCCGGGATGGCCGCCGGACTCACCAACACTCTGCGCCAGGTTGGCACCGCCACGGGTGTCGCGGTGTTCGGCGCCCTCTACGCCTCTCGTGTCGCCGCAGTCACCCTGCACGGCATCCCGGGACCGTCCGGGGTCGCCCATCGGCTTGCCGCGGCCGTTGCTTCCGGGGCCGGCACAAAGGTAGCGTCAGCTGTTCCCCCTCACCTCCGCGAGGCCGTCACCCACGCCGCCCAGACCGGCACCGCCAGCGGACTCAACGAAATCCTGCTCGTCGCGGCAGCGTTCGCGTTGGTCGGTACAGTAGCCGCGTTCGCATTCGGACGTGACCCATCCAAACTCCCACCATCCCTTCCGAACATCGGTGAACTGTCGGCCCAGACCGTCCCAGTCCGCAGGTAACCCGGCGCGGGCGCTCCGTGACAACGATGGTCTCCAATTAGGGTTCGAATCCCTCCAGGCACACTTGAGTAATATGCCTCTTGATCAGGCATTTTCATTCTCGGGTCAATGCCCTGAGATGGACCACGGATCGGGCGGCGGCGCGTGTTCTTCTAGCGCCGCCGCCCGATCGCTGCAACAGTTCAAGCACACGGTTCCGATTGCGGCGGCGCCACTGCGCGGCAGGCGGCCTTGATCCAGATTGCGGGGGTGATGCTGATGAAGTCGCGTCGCCGAAAGAAGCCTGAGTTCAAGCCGTTCGATGCCTCGCGTGTCGAATCGCCAAGCCCGAACACGCTCGAGCATGCGCTCGAGGAGGGGGTGATGATTGCGGAGTTCGCGACGCGTATGGCGCTCAAGAACAAGATCACGATCAGTGCGCTTCGGGATGGAATCGCGTTCGATCCCGAGCGGCTGGCGCCCGTTGCAAGCGACCTCCTGCGGGCTCTGGCGGACGAATCATCTGGCGACGCCGCACGGATCGCCGCCGAACGGGAATGGGCTGCTTACCTCGACGGTCCTTCGGAACACGTTCACGACTATCGTCCGGTCGATGATCTGAATCTTCGGCGCCGCGAGGCGCTGGCGCGCTCCCTTGCCGAGACCTTGACTGACCGTGCCGGCGACGGGGCCTACATTCTCGACCTCATCGAGCGTGCGCGACAGGACGCCTGGTTCGACATCTCGCGTGCGATCACCGACAAGCTCGACGCGGGAAGTGTGAGTGCCGAGGCTGATCCCGCGGAGCGGTTGCAGCGGATCCAGGACTTCATCGAGCTCGACCTCCAGGCTCTCAAGGATGCTCGGGGCCACGACAGCGCGTGAAGACCCGGTTTCAGAAGACCGTGTACCCGCCGTCGACCGTGAGGACAGATCCCGTCATGAAGCTGGAAGCGTCGCTGGCGAGGAAGACGATCGCCGGGCCTAGCTCGTCGGGCTCTCCCGCACGCTGCTGGGGGGTGTCCTCGATCCAGTACCGCTGGAATCGTTCCTCATGGATCGGCGACATGTCGGTGTGCATGTAGCCGGGGGCGAGCGCGTTCACCCTGACATTGTGCGGCGCCCATTCTGCGGCGAGGCTCCGGGTGAGGTGGTGCACGGCCGCTTTCGAAGCGTTGTAGGCAGGTTGCCATTGTGGCCGGTTGACGATCGATGCGGACATCGAACCGATGTTGACGATCGTTCCACCGCCCGACTCGATCATGTGCCGCCCGAAGACCTGGCAGGCAATCCAGAGGCCGTCGAGGTTGACCCCCATCACCTGACGCCACTCCTCGTCGGTGACGTCGAGGGCGGGCTTGTGGATGCAGGCTCCCGCATTGTTGACCAGTATGTCGACGCGGCCGAAGCGGTCGGTGGCGGCGGCGACGATCCGCTCGACATCGGGGCGCGCCGTCACGTCGGCCATGACGGTGAGGGAGGCTGCGCCGAGGATGTCGAGTTCCTTTCGCACCGTCTCGGCGGCGCCCGCGTCGCGGCCGACGATGACGATGTTCGCACCCGCCTCGGCAAGTGCCCGGGCGAATGCCCGTCCGAGTCCGCGCGTCGATCCGGTTACGACGGCTGTGCGACCGCGAAGGTCGAAACGGTCGAGTACAGGCATGGGTGATCTCCTTGTGTTCTCGAGGTGGCTAGTGCGGATTCGACTCGACCGGGATGCGGAGAAGTGCGCCAGGATGACGGCAGGTCGCTGCCGCGACCCGCATCGCCGACTCGAGCATCCGCTCTGCTTCAGCGGGGTCGGTCGGCATTCCTTCCCGGGCTATCGTTTCGGCGACCGCCGCGAGTGTCGCGTCGCCGGCGCCCATCGTGTCGACGATCGGCTGGGGCAGCTCGGCGATTCCGACGTCGACGCGCACACCGGGAGCGATCAGGGACGCGCCGCCTGCACCGGCAGTGGCGAGGATCGCCGATGCACCGCGCTCGTGCAGGCGGCCGATGACATCGCGGAGGGGGAGGCCGTAGAGCAGGTCGGCGTCCTCGTCCCCGATCTTGGTCAGCAGGCTTCGCGAGGCCAGTGCCTCGAAATTCTCGAGGAAGAGTTCCGGGTCGTGCATCATCCCGGAGCGCGGGTTCGGGTCGAGGATGACGCGGTCGCCTTTACCGACCGACTCGAGCAGAAGATCGACCTGGGGCTGGTCGTCGAAGGGGAAGCAGCTGACGAGGATAAGGTCGGCTCGATCGAGGGCGGCGCGCTGAGCAGGGTCGAACGCGATCCTCCTCTGTTGCGCCGCCGTATTGAAGCGGTAGCGGGGCTCGCCCGCGGACCGATCGGAGATCGCGCGTGACGAGACATCCGTGAACGTTGGGTGGAGCCGGACTCCCCAGTGAGCGAGGTGACGTCTGATCGTTTCGCCAGGGCCATCGGTGCCGACCATGGCAACGAGGTCGACGTCCAGTCCCAGGATCCGGAGACCGACGGCTACGTTGAGAGCTGCACCGCCGACATGCTCCTCGGTCGATTCGGCTGAGACGAGTTCGTCGATGAGCGCATCTCCGACGACGACGATTCGGGGATCACTCATGGGGGCGGATCTCTCCTGAGCCGCGCTCGATGAGTGTGGTGGGAACCACCACCGTTTTCGGAGGACGATCATCGCCGTCGAGGCGGGCGAAGACACGCTCCGCCGCGAGAGTGCCGATGCGGTCGGGGTCCTGGGCGATCACCGAGAGGCCGGGATCGAGCAGATCGCCGAGTTCGACGTCGTCGAAGCCGACGAGAGCCACCTTTTTCTGCAGCTCTCGCTCGCGCAGGCCCCGGATCGCTCCGATCGTGATCAGGTTCTGGGCGCTGAACACGGCAGTCGGTCGACGAGCGCCGGCGAACAGGCCCTCGATTGCCGCGTGCGCTGTGTGCTCATCGTGGAGGTCTTCGACCAGCCATGCCTCGCCAGTCGGCACCCCGGCCCGGCCGAGCTCCTCGAGAAATCCACGGCGACGCTCGCTCGCCGTCCAGATGTCGTGGCGATCGCCGAGGAAGGCGATGCGGCGGTGGCCCTGTTCGAGGAGGTGGCGGGTGGCGAGGGCGGCGCCCTCGGCGTTGTTGCTGACGATCGCGTCGGCGTCGATGCCGGACGGCTCGCGGTCGATGAACACGACCGGTGTTCCGTGCTCCTGCTCGGACAGAAGGTACCCCTGGCTCTTGCTCACTGGAGTGAGGATAAGACCGTCGACCCGACGACGCAGGAACGCGGACACTGCGACTCGTTCGCGCGCCGGGTCATCGTCGAGACTGGATGCGAAAACCGCGACACCACGAGAAGCTGCCGCATCTTCGATGGAACGGTGCACAGCGCCGGAGAACGGGTTGGCGACACTTCCGACAAGGAGGCCGAGCGTCTGGGTCCTCCGATCGCTGCGACGCAGATTTCCCGCCTGGATGTCGGGATGATAGTTCAGCCGGGTCGCTGCTGACTGCACACGTTCGATTGTCGCGCTCGAGACGTTGGGCTCACGGTTGATGACGCGGGACACGGTCTTGATTCCCACGCCTGCGAGCGCGGCCACATCCCGCATGGTGGACCGACGCCCAGGGGATGGTTGCATTTCGCTTGACAACGATGTCACGGTTCAACTCCAAATGTGAGATTGCCCTTGACTATATAACATTCGTGGACTAGAACTACCTATGACATCGTTGTCAGGGATGCCACATCCCCCAACCAGAGGAAGTTCAATGTTGAATCGCAGCAACTCGCGCACACCGCGTCTCATGGCCGCGGGATCGATCGCGGCAATCGCAGCGCTCGCCTTCACAGGCTGTTCCGGATCATCCGGCTCGGACAAAGTCGGCGTCTCGCTCATCGTGAAGACGACCACGAACCCGTACTTCGTAGCCATGGAAGACGCAGCCAAGGCCGACGCGGCCAAAGCCGGCGTCAACCTCACTCTCGCGGCCGGCAAACAGGACGGAGACGTCGCCACCCAGGTCCAGGCCATCGAAGCGTCCATTGCCCGCGGTGACAAAGGCATCCTGATCACGCCGAACGGACCAGGCGTGCAGAACGAGATCGACAAGGCACGCAAGGCCGGCCTCTTCGTGATCGCACTCGACACCGTCCCGACGCCGCCGTCGTCCGTTGACATCACGTTCGCCACCGACAACTTCATCGCCGGCGAGGACATCGGAAAATGGGCTGCAGCCCAGCTCGACGGCAAGTCCGCCGACATCGCCATGCTCGACCTCTTCAACACGCAGGTCGTCTCGGTCGACCTCAACCGCGACCAGGGCTTCCTGAAGGGGATGGGGATCACGGTCCCCGACTCGGCGAAGAACGGCAGCGAAGCGAAGAGCGGCAGCTACACCGGCGGCAAGGGTGGCAGCTACACCATCGCCGGTCACCAGGCGACGAACGGTGACGCGGCCGACGGCCGCACGGCGATGGAGACCATCCTCGCCAAAGACCCGAACGTAAATGTCGTCTATACGATCAACGAGCCCGCGGCGTATGGTGCGTACCAGGCGCTCAAGGCCGCGGGTAAAGACAAGTCGACCATCCTCGTCTCGATCGACGGCGGTTGCACCGGCGTCGGCCAGGTCCAGTCCGGAATCATCGGGGCCACAAGCCAGCAGTACCCGTCGAAGATGGCGTCACTCGGAATGGAGGCGATCGTCAAGCTCGCGAAGACGGGCACGAAGCCGAAGGTCACTCCGGGCCTCGACTTCTACAACACCGGTTCGCGACTGATCACCCAGACTCCGGTCTCCGGCGTGACCAGCATCACGCCCGACCAGGGATCGAAGATCTGCTGGGGCAAGTAAGCATCCATCGACTCCGGGCCGGCCTCGACCATCGGGCGGGCCGGCCCGGAACCACACCACGCGGAGCAACATCCGCGCATCACGACATCGAACAGAGAAGTTCAGGAGAGAAATCGTGAGTCAACCAGCAACACAAGCAAGCCCGCCCACCTCGGAGCTCGACCTCGCACAGGAGTTCCTCCACCGCACGACGCCGCTCAGCAGACTCAGGAACCTGCTTCATCGCTACCCCGCGCTCAGCCCGGCGATCGTCCTGCTGATCTCGATCATCATCTTCGGCGTGATCAATCCGCGCTTCCTCAATCCGGCGAACCTCTCCCTGATCACCCAGCAGGTAGCCGTCGTCGGAACCATCGGCATCGCCCAGACCCTCATCATCCTCACCGGAGGAATCGATCTGTCCGTCGGTGCCGCCGCAACCCTGGCTGGGCTTGTGATCGCACAGACAGCGTCGACGAACCATGTTCCGGCTGTGCTGAGCCTGCTTCTGGGCCTCGTGGTCGGCATCGCGACCGGATTCATCAACGGGATGCTCGTCACCCGACTGAAACTCCCTCCATTCATCGTCACTTTAGGAACGCTCAGCATCTTCACCGCCATTCTGCTGTTGTACTCGAACAGTGCGTCGGTGCAGGGACAGGATCTGCCGCCCCTCATCACCTCGCTCGGCAACACGTTCAACGTGCTCGGCGTCCAGATCACCTACGGCGTGGTGGTGATGATCGTTCTCTACGCAATCGTTGCGGCGATTCTCGGGCGGACCGCGTGGGGCCGACACGTCTACGCCGTCGGTGACGATCCCGAGGCGGCCCGCCTGGCCGGCATCCGGGTCCAGCGCGTGCTGCTCAGCGTCTATCTCGCCGCCGGCGCCATCCTCGCTGTCGGAGCATGGGTGCTGATCGGTCGCGTCGACGGAATCGGCCCGAACGACGGCACCACTATCAACCTGGAGTCGATCACAGCTGTCGTCATCGGTGGAACCAGCCTCTTCGGCGGCCGCGGCACCGTGTGGGGCACGCTCCTCGGCGCGCTCATCGTCGGCGTCTTCGAGGAAGGGCTCGCTGTCGCCGGTCTGGATGTGCTCTACCAGGTACTGGCGGTCGGCATCCTCGTCATTGTCGCGGTCGCAGTCGACCAGTGGATTCGAAAGGTACGCAAATGACACTCACAACCGACGACACGGCATCGAAGCCGGTCGAAACCCGCACCCCGGTGCTGCAGGCCCGACGCCTCGTCAAGACGTACGGCAGAGTGGTCGGCCTCGATGGTGTGAGCCTCGAGCTCTACCCTGGTGAGGTGCTCGCCATCATCGGCGACAACGGCGCCGGCAAATCGACACTCGTCAAATGCCTGACGGGAGCGGAGATTCCTGACGAAGGGGAGATCCTGCTCGACGGCCGGCCCGTCCACTTCAAGAGGCCGCAGGATGCTCGCGGCGCCGGCATCGAGACGGTCTACCAGAACCTTGCCGTCTCGCCCGCGCTTGACGTCGCATCCAACCTGTTCCTCGGCCGCGAGGAGCGGCGCAAAGGGATTCTCGGGTCCGTGTTCCGGGTGATGGACACGAAGGGGATGCGCAAGAAGGCGAGGGCTGAACTCACCGCACTCGGCATCACGACCCTGCAGGACGTCACGGTGCCCGTCGAGAACCTGTCCGGCGGCCAGCGCCAGGCCGTCGCGGTGGCTCGCGCCGCAGCATTCGGCTCGAAGGTCGTCGTCCTCGACGAACCGACAGCCGCACTAGGGGTCCGCGAGTCGAACCAAGTGCTCGAGCTCATCAAGAACCTCCGCGACCGGGACATCCCGGTCATACTCATCAGCCACAACATGCCTCACGTCTTCGAGGTGGCCGATCGCATCCACATCCAACGGCTGGGGAAACGGGCCGCGACGATCACGCCGGCGACCCACTCGATGACCGAGGCGGTGGCGATCATGACCGGAGCCAAACGCATCGGCACCTCCGACGAATGAGCGGTCAGCTGACGCTCTATGCCACGTTCACCGCGAAACCCGGTCAGGAGCATGTGGTCGAGAGGCTCCTGGCCGGCCACGTCGAGCGGGTGCGTGCCGAACCGGGAAATGTCACGTTCAACGCGCACCATGAGGCCGAGGATCATCGGGCCTACTTCGTCTACGAGATCTATCGGGATTCCGCAGCATTCGATGCCCACATCCGCGCCGAACACAGTCGCACGTTCAACGCCGCACTCGCCGGGCTGATCGAGGAAGACGCCTCACAACTCACCTGGCTCGAAGGCGTCAGTCCCGATGCGATCCTCGCCGCGCCGGACGCTGCTGGGCTTCCGTGAGTCTCCGAAAAATCCTCAACACCCATCGGATGAGCTTCCGTGTTTATCCACACTTCACGAAAAGGTTGGTCGATGACGATCTTCACCCGAGCTGCACTCACAGTGGCCGCTGTCGTTTCTGCGACAGTTTTGTCCCTCTCCCTCGCGACTCCAGCATCGGCTTCTGCTGACAGCGTCGCGCAGCCGGATACCAGGCCCAACTATCACTACACGCCCGCCCAGAACTGGATGAATGACCCCAACGGGCTCATCTATTTCGGTGGACGCTATCACCTCTTCTATCAGTACAACGCGACGGGAAACACCGGGGGGAACGCATCGTGGGGCCATGCGGTCAGCACGGATCTCACGCACTGGAAGCAGTTGCCGATTGCGATTCCGTCGGACAGCAACGAGGAGGTCTGGTCGGGAAGCGTCGTCTACGACAGCAGTAACACCAGTGGTCTCGGCGCCAACGGTAAGGGACCGCTTGTCGCCGTTTACACGAGCGCTCCCCGTGCGAGTGGGGTACAGCGGCAGTCGATCGCTTATAGCAACGACGGCGGCACGACATGGACGAAATATGCGAACAACCCCGTGATCGACATCGGCTCTCACAACTTCCGCGACCCGAAAGTGTTCTGGTACGCGCCGGCGAAGCAGTGGCGGATGACGGTGGCCCTGTCGGACCAGCACAAGGTGGCCATCTACGGTTCGCCTGACCTCAAGAACTGGACAGAGCAGAGCGAGTTCGGGCCGGATGGTGTCACGACCGCTGTCTGGGAATGCCCCGACCTGTTTCCGATGCAACTCGACGGCAAAGCCAGCGAAACCAAGTGGGTTTTGACGGTGAACGTTGCTGGAAAGGCGGAATACTTCGTCGGATCGTTCGACGGGAAGACGTTTACGAATAGCGAAGCGCCGTACACGGCACCCACCGGAACCACTCTCAACGACTTTGAGGGGGCGACCTACGGAGCCGGTTGGACAACGGCCGGCACGGCGTTCGGCACGGGCCCGGCCCACAACACAGGAGCGACCGGATTCATCGGGTCGGGCTACGTGGACACCTTCCACAACTCCGATGCGGAGACGGGATCGCTGATGTCACCGGCATTCACAATCGACAAGACTCATCTCAATTTCCTGATCGGCGGCGGCAACCACCCGTACGTGCAGGGTGGCTCGACCGGTGCTCCGGCAGGGGACACCTTCCAGGACTTCGAAGGAAATACGCTGCCCGGCTGGACCGGTTCAGGCTCATTCGCCGGAATCACCCCGTCGAAAGAGTCGTTGAGCGGTCAGCTCGGCAGCGGTGTTCTCGACACGTGCCAGGCGGGCTGTGACGCTGCCGAGGGCACCATCACCTCACCTACTTTCACGGTCGCTCATCCGTACATCAATCTGTTGACGGCCGGCGGAGAGCACCCATGGGGTCAGGCGAATCCGACCTCGGTCAACTTGGTCGTCAACGGCAACGTCGTAGCCAGCGTGACTGGCAACAACACCCCGAACATGGACTGGGTGCACATGGATGCGTCGGCGTACATCGGCCAGCAAGCGACACTGCAAGTCGTCGACGAGAGCGACGGAAGCGCAGGGTGGGGCCACATGATGGTCGACAACATCGTTTTCTCGGATGCCATCGCGAACCCGTGGAACACCGAAACCGGCGCCAATCTCATCGTCGACGGTCAGGTCGTGCGCACGGCGACCGGTAACAACAGCGGTCTGCTGGATTGGACGAGCTGGGATCTCAGCGACCTGCAGGGCAAGCAAGCCCAGCTTCAGCTGGTGGATCTGAATGCCGGAGGATGGGGACATCTCCTCGCCGACCAGTTCACTCTGGCTGACCAGCCCGCGCTGAGCATGACGCAGCGCGCGCATTGGCTCGACTATGGTCACGACTTCTACGCTGCGGTCACATTCAATGATGCGCCGGCGAACCAGAGGATCGCTCTGGGGTGGATGAACAACTGGGATTACGCGAACACCATTCCGACGAATGGCTGGCGGGGAACACAGTCCGTCCCGCGCATCCTTTCGCTGCGTACGATCGACGGCCAGCCCCGCATTGTGCAGAAGGTTGCACCGCAGGTGACCCAGTTGGCTGAACTGCGTCAGCTCAAGGTGGTTGCTCCGACCACGATTCCCGCTGGTACGAAGGTCCTGTCGACGACAACCGGTGAGAACTCTGTTCGCCTCGATGCCGTTTTGGCGGCCGGTTCCGCGAAGTCATTCGGGCTGCAGCTTTTCCGCTCAGCGGACGGCTCACAGTACCTTTCTGTAACCTATGACACGACAACGGGCACGCTCAGCGTCGATCGCACTCACTCCGGAGATGTCGGATTCAACCCTGCGTTCCCCAGCGTCGACGCGGCAGCTGTGCACCTGGATCACGGACTACTCCGCTTGGAGATCTACCTGGACAAGACATCCGTTGAAACCTTCGCGCAGGGCGGTACGACTGCAATCACAGACCTGACATTCCCACAGTCCGGCAGCAACGGAATAGCTCTCACGTCCACGGGAGGAACAGCCGGCCTGGTGGGACTCGCCGTCACACCGCTGGCGAACGCGATGGCCGACGCTTACAACGGCTAGGTGACTATCCCACACGGAAACCCCCGGCCATCGGGCGGGGGGTTTCTGTTGGAGGCGTCCCCGGCGCGACGAACGGAAGGGCCAGGATGATTCTCCCGGCCCCTCCGCGTTCGGACGGCTGAACTATCGGCCGGTCATCACTGGGTGAATGCCACGGAATCGAACTGGTTGATCGCCGACTGCGTCACATCGTGCGACGAGGAGAAGAGCCCGGCATCCTGAGTGGCTGCCGCTGAACCGATCGTGACCGGCGACCCGATCGTGACGTAGTTCGCGCCATCGTAGGAATACGAGGCCGTGAACGACGTACCATTCCGGGCGAGCTTCACCCAGATCGGACGGTAGATGTCGACGCTCGCTTTGGCCTCGGTGTCGACGTACCCGTCACCGTTCGAGTCCCAGTCGAACACGACGCCGTTGCGGGCGGTCACGGCGACTACCGCGTAGCCGGCCGAAGCTCCCGCCTTGGTGATGTCGTTGCGCACCATCACTCCCGACTTCGCGTTCGTGTTGGCGTCGTTGACGGACACGACGCGGGTAGAGATGCTCGACGTGGAGTTGAACGAGCCCGCACGATAGATCGCGCCGAACTGATCGTCGTGCTGCCCGCCGGCGCCCCAGACATCGGCGCCCTGAGCCGCGATCCCGAAGGCTCCGCCGTTCTGGCCGAAGACCGAGCTCGCTGCTGACGTACCGGTCGTGCTGTAGCCGGAGCCGACGGGTGAATTCGTCGGGCAGCCGGTGAACCCGAACAGGTTGGCGTTCAGCGAAGTGCGGTACTGCGCTTCAACGCCGGCGGCACAGATCACATCGCGTGCGGCGGCAGGCCAGTTGGTGCCGTTCACCTTCACGTTGTTGATGAGTGTGTTGTTGTGGACCGCGGCATTCGGTGTCGAAGCCCCACCGGAGTTGTACCAGTTGTTCTGAAGCACGTTGTCGCTCGTGTTGTTCCGCAGACTGTAGGCGTTGGTGAAAGCCCATGCGCCGCCGCCCTGGATGACATTGTTCTCGTAGGTCATCGACCGTGAGCCTTCGTCGAGGTAGAGCGCGACTCCGGAGATGTTGAACTCGTAGTTCTTGTCAACGACCGTGCCCGGGCTGGCGGACAGGTTGTAGATCGATCCGCCGTCTGCGAAGCGCGCCTTGGTGTTGTGCACGAGGTTGCCTTCGACGGTGTTGTTCTTCAGCGTCGTCGGCGTTGTGTACAGCGGGCTCCAGTTGTAGTAGCCGCGATCGACGTAGTCGTTCGAGCCGCCGGCATCGTTGATGCCCCAGCCGAACCCGGTGTCGATCGCGTCGTACGGCACGTTCGAGACTTCGTTGTGGAGGATGTGGGCGTTGGTGACGTAGGTGCTGAGGATGCCACCGTTGTCCTTGTAATCCACAGAAACATGGTCGACGGTGTTGTTCTCGAGGGTGACATCGCTGTTCGTCATTCGCGGGTCACTGGGATGGTGAGCATCCGGCCGGACTCCGCCGACGACGATTCCGTGGCCGCTGTCTTCCATGAAACGGTTGCCCACGACGTCGATGCCGCTGGCCCCCAGGCCGATGCCGGTGAGCGTCGCATTGTCATCGTTTCCGATGCCCAGCGCCGACTGGCCCAGATTCGTGAAGGTGTTGCCGGTGAACGAAATGCGGCTGGCGGCCGACACCTGCACGGCCGCGGGCTCCTGGAACCAGGTGTTGCGAGCGCGCTCGAACGACTCACAGCCACGGGAGCAACTGGTGAACGCGTCGGTCGGGCGGTAATCGTAGTTGCCCTTGATGAAGGTGCCGTTCTGCTGATCGGCATAGCCGTCGGGTGACGAGGGCTCGAGCCACGAGGTGCCCGAGAACTGGATTCCGCTGAAAGCGAGTCCGGTCACCGGCTTGTCGTAGGTGCCGCCGATGCTGACGAGGGACTGCAGTCGCGGCAGCTCCACGTCGAGTGTGTTGGGGTCCACCCCTGCCGCGGGCTTGTAGTACAGCTTGCCGGCAGTGGGGTCGATGTACCACTGACCCACGGAGGTGAGGAAGCTCAGCGAGTTGTCGAGATACCAGCTGGGGCCGGCGAGGAAGGAGTTCTGCACCGTGTCCCAGCCCCAGGTGTTGTTGTTCCACGCGGGCTGCGCCATCGTGATCTGGGACGGGCTGATGCTCTGGACGGGCGAGATGCGATTCGTGAAGTCGCCCAGTGTCTCGAACTCGATGCGCCCCTGGTCGGGGAGTGACGCGAGGTAGGCGAGCGCCGGATTCTTGATGGTGAGTCCGGTCGCGGTCGGTGTGACATCTGCATTGGCGATGCGAATGGATGCGCGCGGCGCGATCACTCCGTTGACGAAGAGCTGTCGCGTGTCGAGTCCACTCGGCGTGTTCGCCTCCCAGACGCCTGAACCGGCCGAGGAATGCGACCAGCCGGACACCTGCGAAGCGCCGGTGATGATCGGGTGGGCTCCTGGGGCGGCTGTCCAGGTGATGGTGTGGTCGCCGCCACCGTCGTCGCTTCCGAATTGCAGCGGGGCGGTCAGGCGATAGGTGCCGTCGGCGAGTTGGATCGTTGCGTCGCCATGTTTGGCCGCCGGTCGAACCACGTGCTGGGCGCGCTCGATCGAACACGGTTGCGCCTGGCTGCAGTGTCCCGCACCTTTGCCGTCCGGTGACGCGTAGTAGATCGTCGCTGGATCAGCCTGTGCTTTCAAGGGAATGAGTGCTGACGCGACGACGACGCCGGCACCGAGCAGCGCGAGTAGTGCTGCGCGCCGCCCCCTTCGCCCCGTCATTGATCGCCGCGAATCTGACATCAATGTCATTGTTTGTCGCTTCCTGTCGTTGGGAGCCCCGATGCCCCCACAGAAAGGCTTATCATACGTATTATGTTTGGAACAAGAGACGTATTATGTTTCAGCCGATTCGGTCTAGGCTGAGGACGCCGAAAATAGCGGCGGTGACAACGAGGAGGTTTCAGTCGGCGATGTTGGCAGCAAACTATGTGGGAGAGCGCACGATCACTGTCGAGGAGCGGGCGTCACTGATGCCCGAGCCCGGCGAAGTGCGGATAGCGGTGGCCTATGTCGGCATCTGCGGCACCGATCTGCACGTGTTCCACGGCGACATGGATGCTCGCGTCACGAAGCCTGCGACGATCGGTCACGAAATGTCCGGGACGATCGAGCAGATCGGCGCCGATGTCGAGGGGTGGTCGGTCGGAGACAAAGTGACCGTGATGCCATTGGCGTGGGACGGAACGTGCCCGGCCTGTCTCGCAGGCAATATGCACATCTGCCAGAACCTCGATTTCATCGGAATCGACAGCCCGGGCGCGCTCCAGGAGTACTGGAACGTACCGGCCGACGTGCTCGTCCCTCTTCCGGCCGGCGTGTCCCTCCGTGACGCCGCCCTCGTCGAGCCTGTCGCAGTCGCAGTTCACGACGTCAGGCGGTCGGGTCTCGGTGCAGGAGACAGAGTTGTCGTCATCGGAGCCGGCCCGATCGGGACGCTGATCGCAACGGTCGCTCGGACGACCGGCGCCGACGTCGTCGTCGCCGAGATCGATCCGACCCGCCGATCCGCAGCGGAGCAGCTGGGCCTTGCTACGTTCGATCCCTCCGCTGTCGACCAGGTCGCATGGGTCGAGGCCTGGACGGACCGCGCCGGTGCCGACGTGGTCTTCGAGGTGTCCGGCGCTGCGGCCGCCGTTCTCGGCGCCACGAGTCTCGCGAAAGTCCGCGGCACCCTCGTCGTCGTTGCGATCCATTCGCAACCGCGGCCCATGGACCTTCACCGAGTCTTCTGGCGTGAGCTGACCATCCTGGGAGCGCGTGTCTACGAGCGCCGGGATTTCGAACGCGCCGTCGAGTTGGTGGCAGACGGGGCGATCCCGGCTGACCGTCTCGTCACCGATGTCGTGCCTCTGGCCGAGGTCGAATCCGCGTTCCGCTCGCTCGAAGCCGGCAAGGCGATGAAGATCCTCGTCGAGGTCCGGGCCCGATGAGCGACTCGTTCGATCTGAGTGGACGCCTGGCCGTCGTGACAGGCGCGAAACGCGGTATCGGCTTCGCCATCGCGGAGGCGCTCGCGGCGGCGGGCGCCGACATCATCGGAGCGTCGGCGACGCTCGATCCGACGTCGTCGGCCATCGCTGGCAGGGTGGCCGAACTCGGCCGCGAGTTCTCCGGACACCGGGTGGACCTGGCGGACAGGGCGCAGACGGTCGCCTTCGCCGAGGGTGTCGCCGCCGGAGAGCGGCCGGTCGACATCTTGGTGAACAATGCCGGGACAATCCGGCGTGCCCCGGCCACCGACCATCCGGCCGAATGGTTCGACGAAGTGCTGGAGGTCGACCTCACGAGTGGATTCGTGCTCAGCCAGATCCTGGGTCGCGGGATGCTTGAGCGTGGCCAGGGCCGGGTGATCTTCACCGCGTCCCTGCTGTCGTTCCAGGGCGGCATCAATGTGCCGGGCTACGCGGCGGCGAAATCGGGGGTGGCGGGCCTCATCCGCGCGCTCTCGAACGAGTGGGCCTCGCGAGGGGTGACAGTCAATGGGATCGCTCCCGGCTATATCGCGACCGACAACACGCAGGCCCTGCAGGACGATCCAGACCGATCGCAGGCGATCCTGGAACGGATCCCCGCTGGGCGGTGGGGTCGACCGGAGGATATCGGCGGGGCGGCGGTCTTCCTCGCCTCCGATGCTGCCGCTTATGTCTCCGGAGTGATCGTGCCCGTCGACGGGGGATGGCTGGCGCGATGATCGCATTCGACCCCGTGCTGCCGGTCATCGTGCTCGATTCCGCCGAGAGGGCCGAGCCGCTCGGCAGAACTCTGGTCGCGGCCGGCATCCGACAAGCGGAAGTGACGTTGCGCACTCCGGCCTCGCTGTCTGCTCTCCGAATCCTCGCGCGTACAGCCGGCCTGAGGGTCGGAGCGGGAACAGTGCTGGACGCATCGCAGGTCGACGAGGCCGTCGACGCCGGGGCGGCCTTTGTCGTGAGCCCCGGCGTGGCCGATGAGGTGCTCGCCCGTTCCCGGCACCGAGGAGTACCCGCGATCCCCGGAATCGCGACGGCGACTGAACTGATGAGGGCTCGCGCCCTCGGCGTGCGTACGGTCAAGTTCTTCCCCGCAGAAGCGCTCGGCGGCACGGTCGCGCTGAGTGCTCTCGCTGCCGTCTTCCCTGACATCTCGTTCATACCGACCGGAGGCATAGACGAGGGCCGCGCCGCCCACTATCTCGCTCTGCCCTCGGTGATCGCGATCGGGGGGAGCTGGATGGTCCCGCGTGCGGCGATCGCGGCCGGAGACTTCTCGACCGTCGAGGCGCTGTGCCGGCACGCGATGGCTGCAACCCGATGAGTGGCCACGTCCTGACCTTCGGCGAGACCATGGGGTTGTTCCGCACCACCGAGTTCGGCGATCTGGCCGACGTCAGCGGCGCCAGCATCGGGACGGGCGGCGCGGACAGCAACGTCGCGATCGGGCTCGCGCGTCTGGGTGTCGAGTCGGTCTGGGTTGGGCGCGTAGGCTCGGACGGCCTCGGTCGTCGTGTCCTGCGCGACATCAGGGGCGAGGGCGTCGACGTGCGTGCGATCGTCGACCCCGGGGCGCCAACCGGCCTGATGGTCAAGGAGAAGCGCACCCCGCACACGACGAGGGTCTCCTTCTATCGCGCCGGCAGCGCAGGCAGCCGGCTCTCACCCGGCGACATCGCTCCGGAACTGGTGGCAGGTGCGTCATTGGTGCACGTCACCGGAATCACGGCGTCGATCTCCGCTTCAGCGCGCCAGGTCGTCCGCGAGGTGATCGAACTCGCCGTGCGATCGGGTGTACCTGTCTCGTTCGACGTGAACCACCGGCCGTCGTTGTGGCGGGATGACGATCCGTCCGAGCTGTACCGGGAGATCGCGGCACGCGCGGACATCGTTTTCGCCGGTGAAGACGAAGCGGCGCTCCTCACGGGCCTGCCCCCAGACGATACGGTCTCGCTCGGGCGGGCCCTCGCAGCGGCCGGCCGGGGCATCGCTGTCGTGAAGCGTGGGGCAGCCGGCAGCCTGGCGTGGTCGGAAGGGGTGCCGATCGAGTGCGAGGCGATCACGGTACCTGTCATCGATTCCGTCGGCGCCGGCGACGCCTTCGTCGCGGGCTTCCTGTCGGCCTATCTCCGAGGGGAGGGCATGGCGGCGTGCCTGCATCTTGCCACTGTCGCGGGCGCCTTCGCCTGCATGGGACCCGGCGACTGGGAGAGCATGCCGCGGATCGACGACATCCGGATGCTCGAAGATAACGATCCTGTCACGCGCTGAACCGCGATATTGGCAAACATAATACGTATGCTCTATAGTCTGAAACACGCCTCCTCGGAGTCGTCAACGAAGTCGACAAGACAAGGACATCTCATGGTCGGAATACCCACTGTGGTGCGTGCACGCCGCCGATCGGCGCTCACTGCTGCCGCGTTCGGCGCCGCTGCGGCGCTCCTGATTCTCACCGGTTGCAGCAACGGCGGGAGCACAACCAACGGGTCGTACGGCTTTCCCGAAGCCAAGCAGGACCCCGCCTCGACGATCACCGTCTGGGTGGATGCGGACCGCCAGGCGGCCGCCAAGGCATTCGAGAAGGCAAACCCGGACACCAAAATCAAGGTCGTGACCTACGACGGCTCTGCGAACGGCTCGAACTCGTTCAAGACGAAGATGCAACTCTTCGACCGGGCGGGCAGCGGCTGGCCGGACGTCGTGTTCTCGAGCCAGAACAACGACGCCGCCTGGGCCAGCCAGAAGAGCGGCGGCAAGCAGGCGTTCGCCGCCGTGCTCGACAAGGGCCTGGTTCCCAAGGACACGCTCAGCAACTTCACCGAGGGCGCACTTAACCCGTGCACGGTGAGCGGCGAGGTGTACTGCCTCCGCAACGACCTCGCCCAGGCGGTGCTCTGGTACAACAAGTCGCTCATGGACAAGTTCGGCTACGCACTGCCCACGACGTGGGAGGAGTACCAGGCTCTCGGCGAGAAGGTCGCGAAAGAACATCCCGGCTACATCATCGGATCCGCCGGTGACGCCTGGACGCCCGAGGTCTTCATGTGGGCGAGCAAATGCCAGGCCAATGACGTGACCGGCGTGAAATCGGTAACCGTCAAGACCGATTCGACCGAGTGCAAACGAGCCGGCTCGCTGCTCGACACCCTGCGCAAGGACGGCACCGTTCCCGTGGTCAGTGTGTTCACTCCCGAGTTCGTGAAGAACTACTCCGGCAAGGTACTCATGATGCCCGGGCCGGCGTGGTACGCAGGCGCCATCTTCAACAACCCGCAGTCGCTCAACGTCCCGGCCGGCCAGCTGGGCGTCGCGGCACCGCTTCCCTGGAAGGGTGAGGACAGCGCCGTCACCGGCAACGTCGGCGGCGGAACCTGGTTCATCTCCAGCCACTCGAAGAATCTGAAGGCGGCCGAACAGTTCGCCCAGTTCGTCACGACGGCCGACGACTACCAGGTCGCAGTGGCGCCCGGTTATCCGGCCTACGCACCGGCCGCAGAGAAGTGGATCGCCAAGCAGGAGTCGAGCAACTACTTCGCGACTCCGCTGAAGCCGATTGTGACGGCTGCCTCGCAAGTGTGGGATGGCTGGGGCTACCCCATCTTCAGCCAGGAGGCGGTCTGGGCCAAGACCATGACCCCAGCGATCACGGGTGGCCAGTCGATCGTGGATCTGCTTCCGACGTGGCAGCAGGCCATCGAGAATCAGGCCAAGGTCAACGGATACAAGGTGAACTGACATGACCCTCGCTCCACCGAGCGACCGGCTGACCGTCGACGCCTCCGGGCGTCGGCGGTCAGCCCGGAGCGGCCGAGCGCCGGGACGCACACCGATCGGCTACGTCTTCGTCTCGCTTTACGCCCTCCTCGCTCTTGCTTTCGGAATCATCCCCACGCTGTACGCGATACTGCTGGCGTTCACCAACGCCGACGGCGGCTTCGCCGGCTTCAACAACTTCGTGACGGTCGTCACAGACTTCCGGTTCTGGCCAGCGGTACTCCATGTGACCCTCTACCTGGTGATCTGGCTGATCGCACTCGTCATCTTCGTCGTGCTGCTCGCCCTCCTGGTGCACGGGCTGCGAGCACGGTGGGCCAGCACTTCACTGCGGTTCGTCTACTACCTTCCCGGTGCGCTCGCGGGGGCATCCAGCGTGCTCCTCTGGTTGTTCGTGCTCGATCCGACAGCCAGCCCGGTGAGCGGTCTCCTCCGCCTGATGGGTTTCAACAGCTTCGTGCAGGTGATCCAGCCAGGCAACCTTCCCGCCATTTTCGCAATCATCGCCTTCTGGACCGGAGCCGGTGGCTGGATCGTCATCATGTACGGCGCCTTGAACAACATCAGCACGGACATCCTCGAAGCTGCGCGCATCGACGGTGCGAACGCCGTCCAGATCGCGATACGCATCCAGCTTCCGATGCTGCGCAAGTGGATCGCCTACATGGGTGTCATGTCACTGGCGGCAGGGACGCAGCTGTTCGTGGAACCGCAGTTGCTGAGCCAGGCGAGCAACGGCGTGGTCCCGAATGACTACTCGCTGAACCAGCTGGCGTACCAGTACGCGTTCGAGCAGAACGACTTCAACGGCGCCGCCGCCATTTCGCTCATCCTGCTCATCGTCGCGCTCCTCTTGTCGTGGGTGTTCGTCACCCGCGGCGGTCTCTTCGAAAGGGAATGACCATGACCGCACTCTCCACCGGGCAACGTAGCCGCGTCAGTCTTCGCGGCTGGAGCGGGCGTGCCGTCGCGGGGCTCGTCCTGATCGTATTCGTTCTCTTCTTCGTGATCCCGATCGTCTGGCTGCTGTTCGCAGTGACCAAATCATCGCGGGCGCTTATCGTCGACAATCCCTTTTCACTGGGTTCCTGGACCGACTTCGTCGCGAACTGGAACCAGTTGTTCGGGTTCCAGGACGGTGCTGTCACCACGTGGATTGCAAACTCGGCCGAGTATGCGCTCGGTGCCCTCGTCATCACCCTCGTGGTCAGCATTCCGGCCGGCTACGCTCTTGCGCTCACCGAATTCAAGCTGCGCAAGCCGCTCCTCGTCCTCACGCTGGTCGTGATGCTGATTCCGAGCACCGCACTGGTGCTTCCCATCTTCCTGGAGCTGAACAGCGTCGGGCTCATCGGAAGCCCGCTTTCGGTCATCCTGCCCATGTCGTTCTTTCCATTCGGCGTATACCTGACGTATATCTACTTCTCGACCAGCATTCCCCGCGACCTCCTGGCCGCGGCTCGGATCGACGGATGCAGTGAGCTGCAGGTCTTCGCCCGCGTCGCGTTGCCGCTGGGGGCGCCGATCGTCGCGCTGGTCGCGTTCTTCAGTTTTGTGCAGAACTGGAACAACTTCTTTCTCCCGTTCGTGATGCTCCCGTCGAGCGACGGGTATCCCATCCAGGTCGGCCTGACGTCCTTGTTGTCGTCGACTCCCGCGTTCAACCCCAGCTCCGCCGGATCGGACTCGGTCCAGCTGCCGACCTTGGCGCTGGCGACGATCGTTTCGGTGCTTCCCGTCCTCATCGTCTTTCTGTTTTCCCAGCGATTCCTGGTCACGGGCATGACTGCAGGAGGGACCAAGGAATGAGCACGCACGTACATGAGGAGAGCTCGAAGTGAAGATCACCGGATACCGCAGTCTGACCACAGTTCACGATTGGGGAGACTCACTGGTGACGTCAACGGCGTCCAGAGTGGCAACACGACTCAGGTCCCCGTCCTGATCATCGAGACCGACAGCGGGGTCGAGGGCGTGGGTCTCGGCGCCCATGGCGACATCGCGCGGGTCTTCCCGGCCGTCGAGGGCGAGGACCCGCGAGCAGTCGTCGCCCTGTATGACCGGATGCTCGACTGGGTGTTCAAGGCCGGTCATTCGGGCGCGACGTTCGGAACCATCGGCGCGATCGATATGGCGCTCTGGGATCTGAAGGCGAAAAGCGCGGATGAGCCCTTGTGGCGCACGCTCGGCGCCCGCGAACGATTCGTCCCAGGGTATGCGTCGGGACTCGAGTTCGGACTCGACGATGACGATCTCGCGGCGCTCTATGGCGAGTTCGCCGACCGCGGCTTCAAGGCCGGCAAGTTGAAGGGCGGCCGGGATATCGATCGGGACCTCCCGCGTCTGGAGATCATGAGGGAGAGTCTCAGCCGCAACGCGCGACATCCCGCAATCATGTTCGACGCAAACGAGTCCTGGAACCACGCTCAGGCGGCTCGCTATGTTGCAGCCATCGAGGAGCGGATGGACCTCACCTGGGTCGAAGAACCGCTCCGCCGCTGGGATGCCGCCGGCATGGCTGCGCTACGCGGCAAGATCCGGGCGGCGATCGCCAGCGGTGAGAATCTGACCGGACTCGAGCAGTACCGGCCTCTCCTCGATGCGAACGCCATCGACATCGTGCAGGTGGGAAACGTCTGGGGGATCACACACTTCCTCCGCGTGGCGACGCTGGCTCACGGCCGCGACCTTCCGGTCAGTCCCGTCGCCTACAACGGCAATCCGGTGGCCCACGCGGCTGCAGCCGTCCCCAACCTGCTCACCTATGAAGTACAGGACCTCCACTTTCCGGTGGGCCTGGATATCGACCAGCAGTTCGATGATGGCGGCATCGTGCTCGGCGACCGCCCGGGTATCGGGATCGTCGTCGACGAGTCGCAGATGACGCTGGCAGGAGCAGTGCCGACCATCCCCGCCGCGGCCGGCCCCCACATCCGACCGGAACGAGCGGCACTCCGCCTCGTCGCCGAACCCGACGTCATCGACGTCCCGGTTCCTCCCCTGAGGCCGGTGTCATGACGAAGGCACCCGAACGACACGCCCTTGTGGTCGGTGTGCGGCCCGAGAAACGGGACGAGTACGTACGCCTCCATCGCTCGGTGTGGCCCGACGTGGAACGCACAATGAGCGAGTGCAACGTGCGCAACTACAGCATCTTCATCTTCGGCGACACCCTTTTCGCCTACTACGACTACGTCGGCGATGACCACGATGCGGACATGCGTCAGATCGCGGCCGATCCGGTGTCGCAGGAGTGGTGGGCCTATACCGACCCATGCCAGGTGCAGATCGGCGAGACACGGGATCCCGGATCACTGTGGCAACCCATCGACGAGCTCTACCACCTGGAATGACCGGGGAGGGCCACCCGGGCCCGGTGCGAACGCCGGCTCCTGGGCGTCCGGCTTCAACCAGGTTGCGGGGCATCAGAATGTCGTCGCGAAGATGTCGGGCGTGACGTCGGGGCTCGCGAAGGGAGGCTGGAGCGCTGACGACCTCCGACCCTACGTCGACTACGCGCTGGACGCGTTCGGGCCGGAACGCCTGATGTACGGGTCCGACTGGCCGCTTGCCGAACTCGGTGGGGGAGCCCCCGCGTGGACGGCGGCGCTGGAATCGTTGCTCGGCGGCCAGACGGCAAGCGATCGTGAGAGGATCTTCGGCTCGACCGCTGCTGCGGTCTATTCGCTCGACTGAGGCTTGCCGCCCCGGGGGCGAGGCGCGTGGTCGGGAAGCCGTCGGCGTTCCCATGACACGTGGATGTGCTCGTGCATGGCCTTCTCTGCTGCCGTCACGTCGTTTCGCGCGATCGCGTCCACGATGGCGGCGTGTTCGGTCAAGGTGTTCGCGACCGCGTTCGGCGGATTGATTCCCTGGTATCGGCTGGATTCGACCGCCCGCTTGTAGAGGTGCTTCGCGATGTTCTCGGCCAGTCGGTTTCCCGAGATCTCCATCAGGGCGAAGTGGAAGACCACGTCGGCCTGGCGGAACGAGTCCGTCTCCGATTCGCTCTCCCGCATGGCGGTGAGCGCGTTCTCCAGGCGTCGCAACTCGTCGGATGAGTGGGATGCCGCAACCGATCCCGCCATCGCCGATTCCAGGCTCGCGCGCACGATGGTCAACTCGTCCAGCACCCCGAGCGATTCATCGTTGTCGATCAGTGCAGACAGGACGATCGGGTCGAGCATGTTCCAGTAGCCCGGCGCCTGAACCTGCGTGCCGCGCCCTTGCGAGACGATGACCAGGCCTTTCTCCTCAAGTCGTTTGACCGACTCGCGGAGCACCGTGCGACTCACGCCGAAGTGCTCACTGAGCGGCCCTTCAGGCGGGAGAAGATCGCCCTCCTTCAGCTGCTCGGTGACGATCAGCTCGACAAGCTCGGCGACGACGGCGACACCAAGGCGTGCTGCTGGGAGTCTCTGCGGGATGAGACGGGATGCAGCCGTCGACTCGGTCGCCATACGTATGACCTTACCTGCAGTCCCAGTTTATGGAGCGGACCGCCCCTCCGTCTGGTTGGCATCGCCGTTGACCGCGCGGGATGCTCCGCCGAATCGCAGCGCAGTGTCACGGCTGCGACGGTCACCTCGTCTAACCCTGTGGAAGGTTCATTCGAGAACCGATGAAGGAGATCATCATGGCCGAACGGCTCAACCTCTGGGGCACGACTCTCGCACCGAAGTTCGGTAAGTACTTCGTTTCGGCGGGCAAGGTGGTGGAAGACTCACCCTTGCCCCGCTCGGTCCAGGGTCTGGTGCAGATCCGGGCGAGTCAGATCAATGGATGCGGGGGCTGCCTGGACATGCACACCAAGGAGGCGCTGCGCGGCGGCGAGACACCGCTGCGACTCAATCTGGTCGCAGCGTGGCGGGAGACGACGGTGTTCACCGATGCGGAGCGAGCTGCGCTCGAAGTAACGGAGCAGGGAACCCGACTTGCCGATTCTGCCGGTGTCACCGACGACGCGTGGGCGACCGCCGCCGAATACTTCGACGAAGAGCAGCTTGCCGCCCTCGTCGGACAGATTGCCGTCATCAACGCGTTCAACCGGATCAACGTCATAACACGCCAACCGGGCGGCGAGTACGTGGCCGGCCAGCTCGAAAAGTGAACTCCGCGGCAATGAGAGTGCTTCTGGCCGGCGCGTCCGGCACGTTGGGGCGGGTTCTGGTGCCGCGACTCCTCGCAGCAGGACACCAGGTGATCGGCATCACCAGATCGCCGCAGAGCGCCGAACGGCTGCGTGGTGTCGGCGCCGAGGCCATCGTTGCCGACGTGCTCGACCGGGACGCCTTGCTGCGCGCGCTCGACGGGCAGCGCGCCGACGCCGTCATCCACGAGCTGACCGCCCTCCGCAAACCGCCTCTGCGGTTCGGCGGCATGACGGGGACGAACCAGCTGCGCGAGACCGGAACCGCGCGTCTCATCGAGGCGGCCGGCGCAGTCGGGGCGACGAGGATGCTGACCCAGTCGATCGTGTTCGGGTACGGCTTCCGGCGCCCTCGGCCCGTCCCTCTCGACGAGTCGGCGCCATTCGGCGAGCCAGAAGGCTCGCGTGCCGATCCCACGATCGCTGCCCTTCGCTCGACCGAGTCGCAGGTTTTCGACGCGGCCGGCATCGAGGGTATCGCCCTGCGCTACGGCTTGTTCTACGGGCTCGACGCCGACGTGATGGCACCGATGTTGCGCAGGCGGATGCTTCCTGTCGCCGATCATGACGGGCTGATCCCGTTCGTCCATCATGAGGACGCAGCCGCAGCGACGGTGGCTGCTCTCGAGCGCGGCGTCGCCGGGCGGGCATACAACGTCGCCGATGCCGGCTCGAGTTGGCGTCACTACGCCGAGGCCGCGGCCCGAGCTTTCAGTTCGCCTGCGCCTCTGGTGCTGCCGAAGGGGCTGTTGCGGGCGGCGTTCCCCTATGCGGCTCAGCTGATGACCACCATGGACCTGCGCGTCTCCAGCGACCTGGCGCGACGTGAGCTCGCATGGACTCCGCGGTACGCCTCGGTCGAGCAGGGATGGGCGGCTATGAGTACTGGGTGAACCGCAGCGACGGATGTGCGCGACATAATGTGCACTGATGCGACAACTCCCGCCAGCCCTTGTCGAGACCTACGCCGGCTCGCCCGAACGAACCGGCGCGCTCTTCCGTCGCACCCTCGGCATCGTCATCGTGGCGCAGGTGTTCGGCGGAGCGGGCCTCGCCGCAGGCATCACAGTCGGTGCACTGCTCGCACAGAGCATGCTCGGCGGCGCGGGGCTCGCGGGCGTACCCGTGGCACTCTTCACCCTCGGATCGGCCGCGACGGCCTACCTCGTCGGCCGTGTCTCGCAGCGCAACGGGCGCCGGTTCGGCCTCACGTCAGGCTTCGTCGCCGGTGGTCTCGGCGCGCTCGGCGTCGTGCTCGCTGCCACGATCGGGAGCGTCCCCCTTCTCTTCGTGTCCTTGTTCGTCTACGGGGCGGGCACGGCGACCAATCTGCAGGCCCGCTACGCCGGCGCCGATCTCGCACCCCCGCAGCGCCGTGGCACAGCCGCCAGCCTCGCCTTGGTCTCGACGACGCTGGGCGCGGTCGCGGGCCCCAATCTCGTTGCGCCGATGGGCAGCGTGGCCACCGGCCTCGGCATCCCAGCCCTCGCGGGCCCGTTCCTGCTCGCGGCCGCCGCCTACCTCCTGGCCGGCCTCGTCCTCCTGATCTGGCTGCGGCCGGACCCTTTGCTGCTGGCGGCGGCGCTCGAGCGCGTGGATGAGGATGCGGCGGTCGCAGACGGCGTCGACGCATCCGCCGGCCAGACCGTAGTGCGCAACCGCGGCGTGGTGGTCGGCGCGACCGTGATGGTCCTCACCCAGGTGGCGATGGTCGCGATCATGACGATGACGCCCGTGTACATGGGCGAGCACGGCCACGGCCTGTCGGAGGTGGGCGTTGTGATCAGCATCCACATCGGCGCGATGTACCTGCCGTCACTGGTCACCGGCATCCTCGTCGACAAGCTCGGCCGGATGGTCATGGCGGTCGCTGCCGGCGTCACGCTTCTCGCCGCAGGCATCGTGAGCGCGACCGCTCCGCCCGACTCGCTCGCCCAGCTCATCCTCGCGCTGACCCTGCTGGGGCTCGGGTGGAACTTCGGACTCATCAGCGGAACAGCCCTCATTGTCGACGCGACCCTCCCGAAGACCCGAGCGCGGACCCAGGGCTCGATCGACGTGCTGATCGCTCTCACCGGCGCCGCCGGAGGGGCGCTCTCCGGGATGGTGATGGCGAGCACCAGCTACGCGCTCCTTTCGCTCGCCGGCGGCATCCTGTCACTCCTCCTGATCCCGGTCGTGCTGTGGTCGCGACGCCCGGCCGCAGCCTGACCAGAACTGGGGATGGGCGCCCGCGTGCCCTCGCTGACACACTCGAAAGATGGATGAGACCACCGCCGTTCCCCCCACCTCGGACCCCACGGCGGGCTGGTATCCGGATCCGCTGGACGACACGCAGCTCCGCTGGTGGACCGGGCAGGGATGGTCGGAGCACACCCAGCAGCATCCACGGTTCGCGCCGCCTGTATCCGCGCCGGTCGCCTACCCGTCTCCCGTCGCCGCGCAGGCGGCATCCGCGCAACCCACCTACGCTCAGCCCACCGAGTACGTGCCGATGGCCTACTCGGTGCCCGGCTACTCCTCCGGCGCGTACGTGCCGCTCGACCCACGTTCCGAACCGCTGCCCGGCGCTTCGATCGGTCAGGCGTTCGTGCGATTCTGGAGCAAATACGCGGTGTTCTCGGGGCGTGCGAGCCGCAGCGAATACTGGTGGTGGAACCTGATCTTCACCGTCGTCTACGTGGCGTTCCTGGTGGTCGCCTACGGTCTGCCCGCCCACTCGGTCGCCAGCACCGTCGTGAGTATCGGGTTCTTGTTCGTGGCGCTGGCCATCATCATCCCGTCGTATGCCCTGCTCGTGCGGCGGCTGCACGACGCGAACCTCAGCGGATGGAACCTTCTCTGGGCCTTCGTGCCGTTCGTCGGCGGCATCATCCTGCTTCTCTTGACGGTGCGGCAGTCCGACCCGGCCGGCAGGCGGTTCGACGTTTAGGGCCTCACCCGCCGGTCGTACGCATCGTACGCGGCAGCCCGTTCCGCGATCGTCCCGGCGAGAGCGCGCTGTCGCGCCGCCGTGTGCTGCACCTCGGCGAAGTGGTCGCGCTTCCCAGTCATCGTCAGCAGAATGAACCACTTTTCCCGACTTTCGCCGCGGCTGCAGCGGGCGGGCTCCGCCCGGCAGACGCCTTAGGCTGGCCGCATGGCCGGTGGTGCAGGCGACGCGCGCAGCGTCGCGGAGCGCGTCTTCGCCATCGCCGATGCCTTCGAGCGCGGCGGTGAACTGACGCTCAGCGAGGTCGCGCGCCGCGCCGACCTCCCGACGTCCACCGCACACCGCCTGCTCGCCGAGTGGGTCGAGTGGGGCGGTCTCGTTCGCGGCGACGACGGCCGCTACCGGGTCGGCATGAAGCTCTGGCGCCTGGGTGTGCGCCAGCCCACGGCCCGACGGCTGCGGGAAGTGGCGCGTCCCTACCTCGACGACCTCCTGGAGGCCACCGGCGAGCACGTGCACCTCGCCGTTCGCGACGGACTCGGCGTCGTCTACCTCGAACGGCTTTCGGGACCGGGCGCCGTACCGGTGATCAGCGAGGTCGGCTCCCGGCTCCCGCTGCACGCGACCGCCGTCGGCCTCGCGCTCCTCGCCTATGCACCGACCGACGTCTTCGACGACCTTCTGGCCGGCCCTCCGCGCAAGTTCCTCCCCAACACCCTCACCGGCGAGGCCGAACTGCGGTCGCGGCTGGCGGCCATCCGTGCGACCGGGCTCTCCACCTCGGTCGAAGAACTCACCCGCGGCGCGTTCTCGGTCGCGGCGCCGGTGCGCGACGCCGCCGGCGAGGTCGTGGCAGCGGTCTCGGTCATCGCACACGTCGAGCGGGCAGGGGAGCCGCAGTTCCCGCTGGGCGTCCGGATGGCGGCGCGCGGCATGTCGGGCGCCCTCGGCAACCGGCACTGAATATCTTTCCACTCAGTGGAAATCGTCGCCCGCTGACCGCGCCCATCCACGACGATGGACGAACCTTCCCATCGACGCGAAAGGCGGGAGCCGTGCGAACGCAGGTCGCCATCATCGGAGCCGGTCCCGCCGGGCTGCTCCTGGGCCACATTCTCCGCCGAGCGGGCATCGACTTCGTGATCCTCGAGCAGAAGTCGCGCGAGTATGTGCTGGGCCGCATCCGCGCCGGCGTGCTCGAGCAGGGCTCCGTCGACATCCTCCGCGACCTCGAACTCGACTCCGACCTCCAGGAGCGCGGCCTCACCCACCACGGCATCTACCTGCAGTACGAGGGGCAGCGCCACCATGTCGACTTCCTCGACCTGGTCGGGCGCACGGTCACCATCTACGGACAGCAGGCACTCGTTCGTCATCTTCTCGCCGAGCATGACCGCTTCGGCTCAGACGTGCGGTTCGACGTGGATGCCGTCCTCCCTCACGCGATCGAGTCGGACGCGCCGTTCATCACGGCCCTTCACTCCGGCGAAGAGCTCCGCATCGACGCCGACTTCATCGTGGGCGCCGACGGCTATCACGGCGTCTGCCGGCCGGCCATCCCGGGCGTCGCTGCCTACGAGCGCGGCTATCCGTATGCCTGGCTCGGCATACTCGCCGACGTCGCCCCGTCGACCGACGATCTCATCTACGCCCTGCATCCCGACGGTTTCGCCATGCACTCGATGCGGTCGTTGCAGGTGTCACGTCTCTACCTGCAGGTCGACCCCGACGAGTCCATCGACGCGTGGTCGGATGCACGAATCTGGGATGCGCTCCAGGAACGTCTCGGAGTCCCCGGCTGGACGCTGCAGGAGGGCACGATCACCGAGAAGTCGATCACTCCGATGCGCAGCTTCGTCGCCTCCACGCTCGAACACGGCAGGCTCTTCCTCGCGGGCGACGCGGGCCACATCGTGCCACCGACGGGAGCCAAAGGCCTCAACTCCGCCGTCGCCGACGTCGCGCTGCTCGGGCGCGCCCTCATCGCACGGCAGGCCGGTGACGAATCACTGCTCCGTGCTTACAGCGACGCTGCACTGGCACGCCAATGGAAGGTGCAGCAGTTCTCGCAGTGGATGACCGAACTGCTCCACGTCGACCGCAGGCTGGAGCAGTCTGAGATGGCCTTCCGCTACCGCAGCCAGGTCGGCCGTCTCGAGTACACGACCGCGTCGCGTCATGCGGAAGCGGCGCTCGCCGAACAATACGCAGGACTCCCGTTCTGAGGAGACACGACAGATGACAGAACCCACCCAGGATCAGATCAGTTCCGAAATCGCCCAGGCTCACGCCGCGGCGGCTGCGGCGGGCCCCCTTCCGGAGCAGGCGCTGCGTGACTTCGCGCCGTACCGGAGTTCCGTGCTGCGGCACCCGACCCACGCGCTCGTGCGTGCAGATCCCGAAGAGATCGAACTCGTGTCTCCCGCCTTCGGGCATTCGGATGTCGAAGCGCTCGAGAACGACCTCACCATCCAGCACAGCGGCGAGCCGCAGGGCGAGCGCATCGTTGTCACCGGCCGGGTACTCGACGGGGACGGCCACCCCGTGAGCGGCCAGCTGATCGAGATCTGGCAGGCCAACGCCGGAGGACGCTACGAGCACAAGCGGGACCAGCATCCAGCCCCGCTCGACCCCAACTTCAGCGGGGTCGGCCGTGCGATCACCGACGACGACGGCTCCTACCGGTTCATCACGATTAAGCCCGGCCCGTATCCGTGGCGCAACCACCGCAACGCGTGGCGGCCGGCACACATCCATTTCTCCCTGTTCGGAACGCAGTTCACTCAGCGTCTGATCACGCAGATGTACTTTCCGGGCGACCCGTTGTTCGCCCTCGACCCGATCTACCAGTCGATCGTCGACCCGGCCGCGCGCGAGCGGCTCATCGCCGGGTACGATCACGATTTGAGCGTGCCCGAGTGGGCGCTCGGCTTCCGCTGGGACATCGTGCTCACCGGCAGCAAGGCGACGTGGATGGAGCCGGAGGATGCCGACCATGCCTGACGAGACGACCATGCCTGACGAGACGACCACGCACACCCCCGAGACCGACCGCGAGTACCTGCAGACGCCCTCGCAGACGATCGGGCCCTTCTACGGGTTCGCCCTGCCGTACGACGGCGGACCGCAGGTGGCGGCGCCCTGGCACCCCGAATCAATCTGCCTCCATGGCACCGTTTTCGACGGGGCCGGCGAGCCGATACCGGATGCGCTCCTCGAGATCTGGGGTGCGGATGGCGACGGCACGCCGATTTCCCGTGTCGGCAGCATCAACCGCGACGGCTACACGGTGACCGGGTTCGGCCGCGCCCCGACCAACCGTGCGGGCGAGTTCACCTTCACCACGGTCAAGCCGGGCCCGACCCGGGCGGGCGCCGCTCCATACCTTCTGGTGACGGTCTTCGCACGCGGTCTCCTGCATCACCTGTTCACCCGCGCCTATTTCGGCGACGAGCCGGACCGCAACGGCGCCGATCCGTTCTTGAGCAGCGTGGACGCGGATCGGCGCCCAACACTCATCGCCCATCCTGATGCCGAGCGCAGCTATCGGTTCGACATCCACCTCCAGGGCGATGATGAGACCGTGTTCATCGACTTCCGCGGGGACGGCCATGGCTGACGCCTTCGATTGGGGACTGCTCGAACCGGCCGCCTCCGCCGGAGCGTCGGCAGGCGACGACGCGATACTGGATGCGCTCGTCGCGGTCGAGCGCGCCCTCGTCCTCGCGTGGGCAGACCTCGACGGCACCGACGGCTCATCGGCGGCTGCCGAGCTCGACGCGGATACTCTCGACCGGGATGCGCTGGTCGCGGGCGTCCGCAGGGACGGCATTCCCGTCGTCGCGCTGGTCGAACAACTCAAAGGGCAGGCTGGCGAACGGGCCGACCGCGTGCATCGCGGCGCCACCAGCCAGGACATCGTCGACACCGCGCTGATGCTCAGCTCGCGCGACGTGCTCGCCGAGGCGCGCGCACAGCTCGCCACCGCGGGCAGCGCCCTCGTCGCGCTCGCCCGACGCGAGCGGGGGGCGCCCTTCATCGCACGTACCCTCAGCCAGGAGGCCGAACCGACCACCCTCGGCGGTGCGGTCGCCGCCTGGCTGGACACCGTGTCGTCCGCACTGGCGGCGATCGACGCCGCAGGGTTTCCGGTTCAGCTCGGCGGCGCGGTCGGCACCGGCGAAGCGTTTTCCCGTCTGGCGGGCAGGGCGGATGCGCCTACCGTGCTCCGCGCATCCCTCGCGAACCGCCTGGGCCTCGCGGACCCCGGCCGCGCCTGGCACACCGACCGTGCGCCGGTGCTCGCGGTCGCTGCTGCGGCGGCGCAGGTGTGCGCGTCGGCCGGGCGAATCGGGCGCGACCTTGCGCTGGGTGCCCGCGACGGCATCCTGCTCCCGGACGAGGGCGGTTCGTCGTCGGCCATGCCTCACAAGCGCAACCCCGTGGATGCCGTGATCCTCAGCGCGAACGGTCTGCGGGCCGGTGGACTCGTCGCGACCCTGCACTCCGCGGCACTCAGTTCTGATGCGCGACCGGCCGGCGAGTGGCACGCAGAGTGGCAGGCCTGGCGCGGCCTGCTTCGGCTCGCCGCGGAGAGCGCGGCCGTTCTGGCCCACGCGGTGTCGCACCTCGTCGTCACGGCTCCGCCGGTCTCCGCACCCGCATCAGCGGTCGAGGCCGCTGGTGTCGTCGTGGATGCGTCCCTCGCCCGGTTCGCCGCGCTCACGCCCGAAACGGAGAAACCCCAGTGACCGTTCCCACCCTGCGCGGGTTCCTCACGCCCGCCAGCCCGACCGCCGCGACGAGCCGGCTCCTCGTGCTGCTTCCTTCGCTCGGCACCACCAGCGAACTCTGGGATGGCGTGGTCACCCGACTCGCCGCGTCGCCGGACGCTCCGCGCATCCTCCGTGTCGACCTTCCCGGCCATGGCGCCTCGCCCGTCGCCCGCGACCCGTTCACCGTGGCCGAGCTGGCTGTCGCCGTGCTGGACCTCGTCGACGAGGTCGGTGGGGGAGCGTTCCAGGTCGCCGGGGATTCGCTGGGCGGCACCGTCGCACTCGAACTGGCGATCACTGCGCCCGAGCGAGTGGTGGGCTTCGGGATGTTCTGCTCCGGGTCCCGGATCGGCACCGCCGAGTCGTGGGACGAGCGCGCCGCGCAGGTTCGCGCATCCGGGACGGCGTCCGTGGTTGCGGGAAGCGCCCAGCGCTGGTTCGCGCCCGGATACCTGGATGCGCATCCTGACGGACCAGGCCCGCGCGCGCTCAGCACGCTGCTCGACGTCGACGACGAGTCCTACTCTCTCTGCTGCGAGGCGCTCGGCGCATTCGACCGCACCGCCGCGCTCGACGGCGTGCAGGTGCCCGCGCTCATCGTCGCGGGCGGTCACGACCCGGTGTGCACGGCGTCCGCGATGCACGAGCTGGCCGCCTCGCTGCCGCACGCGCGGTTCGTCGAATTGCCCGACGCATCCCATCTCGTCCCGCTCGAAGACCCCGACGCGACGGTTGCGCTGATCGCCGACCACCTTCTCACGCCCAGCCTGTACGAGCAGGGGATGACCGTGCGCCGCGCCGTACTCGGCGACGCCCACGTCGACCGCGCGACCGCCGCGATCACCCCGGAGACCGCCGACTTCCAGGACTTCATCACGCGTTACGCGTGGGCCGAAGTATGGGCGCGACCGCAGCTCACCCGTGCGCAGCGCTCGATCGCGACACTCGCCAGCCTCGTGACCGGTGGTCATGAGAACGAACTGCTGATGCACGTGCGCGCCGCGCTGCGCAACGGTCTGACGCGCACCGAGATCGCGGAGGTCATCCACCACACCGCGCTCTACGCCGGCCTGCCGGCTGCGAACGCGGCGCTCGCCGTGATGCGGGACGTGTTCGCCGAGCAGGCGAGCGAACCCGACACCGAACCCGAGCCCGAACCCGACGCCGAACCCGAGGAGAACGATGGATAAGACCTGCGCGAGCGCCGCGGAAGCCGTCGCAGACATCCCGGCCGGTGCGTCGCTCGCGGTCGGCGGTTTCGGCCTCTCCGGCGTGCCGATCGTCCTGATCCGGGCGCTGCTCGCGAGCGGCGTCGACGGGCTCGAGGTCGTCAGCAACAACTGCGGCGTCGACGGCTGGGGGCTCGGCGAACTGCTGGCCGCCGGGCGCATCCGCCGGGTGATCGCGAGCTACATCGGTGAGAACAAGGAGTTCGCGCGGCAGTACCTCGGCGGCGAAGTCGAGGTCGAGCTCACCCCGCAGGGCACACTCGCCGAGCGGCTGCGCGCCGGCGGGGTGGGGATCCCCGCGTTCTACACCGCGACCGGTGCCGGCACTGCCGTCTCTGACGGTGGGATGCCCATCCGGTACGCCCCCGACGGCTCGATCGCCGAGCAGAGCCTCCCTAAGGAGCTGCGGCCGTTCGACGTGTTCGGGCACTCGAAGGAGTATGTGCTCGAGACCGCGATCAGCACCGACTTCGGGCTCGTCCGAGCGGCCGTCGGCGACCGGCACGGAAACCTGCGCTTCGAGAAGTCCGCTCGCAACTTCAACCCGCTGGCGGGGATGGCCGGACGCATCACCATCGCCGAGGTCGACCAACTCGTGGAACCGGGTGAGCTGGGACCCGACGACATCCACCTTCCCGGCATCTATGTCGACCGGATCATCGAGCTGACGGCGTCGGAGGCGTCCGACCTGCCCATCGAGAAGGTCACAGTCCGCCCGCGACCCAGCGGGCAGACGGGCCTGCAGCAGGCGAGCACGCAGCGCACGAGCACCGAGGAGAACTGATATGCCGCGCACCCGCGACGAGATGGCCGCCCGCGCCGCCCTGGAACTGACCGACGGCGACTACGTGAACCTCGGCATCGGTCTGCCCACGCTCATCCCCAATCACCTGCCCGACGGCGTCCACGTCGTGTTGCATTCCGAGAACGGCATACTCGGCGTCGGACCGTACCCGTGGGAGGGCGAAGAGGATCCGAAGCTCATCAACGCGGGCAAAGAGACGGTGACGGTGCTCCCGGGCGCGAGCTACTTCGACTCGGCCGCCAGCTTCGGGATGATCCGCGGTGGACGTATCGCAACGGCGGTCCTCGGTGCGATGCAGGTCTCCGCTGCGGGTGACATCGCCAACTGGGCCGTCCCCGGCAAAATGGTGAAAGGGATGGGCGGCGCGATGGACCTGGTCAACGGGGCCGAGCGCGTGATCGTCGTCATGGAGCACGTCGCCAGGGACGGCTCGGCGAAGCTCGTCGAACAGTGCACGCTTCCGCTCACCGGCCGGGCGTGCGTCGACCGGATCATCACCGACCTCGCCGTCATCGACGTGACCGCCGACGGGCTCGTGCTCCGGGAACTCGCCCCGGGGGTCACGACCGACGAGGTCGTGGCCGCCACCGGAGCCTCTCTGACCATCGCTCTGGAGGCCGCGGATGCCTGAGCTGCGCGAAGTCGTCATCTGCTCACCGCTGCGCACGCCGGTCGGCCGGATGGGCGGAGTGCTCGCTCCGCTGAACGCGCTGCAGCTGGCCGAGACCGTTCTCCGGGCGCTCGTCATGCGCACCGGGCTCGATCCGGCGACCGTGGACGGCGTGATCGGCTCCCAGGGCTACCCCACGATGGAGGCGCCCGCCTTCGGTCGCGTCGCAGCGCTGAACGCCGGGTTCCCGGTGACCACGACGGGCTATCAACTCGACCGGCGCTGCGGCTCAGGGTTGCAGGCGGTCGTCAACGCGGCGATGGAGGTGCAGACCGGCGTGAGCGATGTCGTCGTCGCGCTCGGTGCCGAATCGATGTCGAACGCGCTGCTCTACACCGAGCAGGGACGCCGTGGCCTCCCACCGGGCGGACTGATTCTTCACGACGCTCTCGCTCGCGGGCGGGAGACCGTCGGCGGCCGCGACTACCCGACACCGGACGGCAATGTCGGCACGGCGGAGACACTGCGCCGCGAATACGGCATCACGCGCGAAGCGCAGGATGCGCTGTCCCTCCGGTCGCACCAGCGGGCTGTCGCCGCGCAGGAGTCGGGCGCGTTCAATGCTGAGCTGGTGCCGGTGGAGGTGCCGGGCCGTCGCGGTTCCGTCCTCGTCGACCGGGACGAGCATCCGCGTGCCGACACCTCCCTCGAAGCGCTCGCCGGGCTACGTCCCGTGCTGCAGCGCGCCGACCCCGAGGCGACAGTGACGGCCGGCAACTCGAGCGGCCAGAACGACGCGGCGGCCGCGTGCGTCGTGACCACTCCCGAGCGCGCAGCGTCGCTCGGGCTCACGCCTTCCCTCCGCCTGCGGTCCTGGGCGGTCGCCGGCGTGGACCCGCGCGTCTTCGGTATCGCACCGGTGCCCGCCGCGAACCTCGCCCTCGAACGCGCCGGCCTCGGCTGGTCCGACATCGACGTGCTCGAACTGAACGAGGCCTTCGCCGTGCAGGTGCTCGCCTGCCTTGCCGACTGGGGCATCGACGCCGAGGACCCGCGGCTCAACCCGCGCGGCAGCGGCATCTCGATCGGCCATCCGATCGGCGCGACCGGCTTGCGGATGCTCGCAACGCTCGCGAACGAGCTCCCCGCCCGCGATGGAACACTCGCCGTCGAGACGATGTGCATCGGCGGCGGCCAGGCGCTCGCCGCGGTGTTCGAGCGCGCCTGATCGCCAGTCGCGAAACGCGTTCGCGAAAGGTGTCAGAAGTGGCTTTCAGAAGCCGTTCAGACTACTTCTGGCACCTTTCGCGGCGCTCAGGGCGCTCAGGCGGCGGTGATGCCGCCGTCGATGACGAGTTCCGAGCCCGTGATGAAGGAGGCGGCGTCACTGGCGAGGTAGAGGGCTGCGGCGGCGACCTCGTTCGGAGTGCCGAGCCGCCCGAGCGGCTGCCTGGCCACCAGCTGGGCCCGGTGGGCGACGGGATCACCGGCCTCCGCGAGCAGGCGACCCACCCACGGCGAGTCGACCGTGCCCGGGCAGATGCAGTTGCAGCGGATGCCCGCTGTCGCCCACTGCACAGCGATCTGCTTGGTCAGCGCGATCACCGCACCCTTGCTCGCGCAGTACGCCGCCCGATCGGGGAGCCCGATCGTGCCCGCCACCGACGCCGTGTTGACGATCACGCCGTAGCCGGCTTCGAGCATCCCGGGCAGCACCGCACGACTCATCAGGTAGGTGCCGCGCACGTTCACGCTGAAGACGCGATCCCACTCCTCCGGCTCGCAGTCGATGAGGTTCTTCGTCGATCCGATCCCGGCATTGTTGAACAGCGTGTCCACCGGTCCTTCGGCGAGCGCGGCCCGGACCGCCTCCTCGACCTGGTCGGCCTGGGAGATGTCGGCGCTCAGCCGGAGCACACCGTCCGGGATGTTGTCGGTCGCCAGATCGATGCCGACGACCTCGGCACCGCGCGCGAGCAGCCCGTGCACCAGCTCGAGGCCGATCCCCGAACCGGCACCCGTGACGATCGCACGACGACCGCGGAAATCGTCGACAGGAAAGGGCCGGACCTGAGCGTTCATGCGTTGTTCTCCTTCGAGGCGGGGTGCCCGTATGCGGCCTGCTCCAGGCCGCGGATGTAGCCGATCGCGAACAGGCGGCCGAGTGTCTCGTAGCCCGGACGCTGGTTCGATTCGCCGTCGAGGGTCGGAACGTGGTCGGGTCGCATCGGACCTGCGAATCCGACCTCGTGGTAGGCGCGCATGCACTCCGGCAGGTCGGTCTGACCTGCGTCGTGGAACGTCTCCTGGAACTTCGCGACCGTGCCTTTCACGTCGCGGAAATGCACGAACGGAATCTTCTGCGAGCCGAATTCGCGGATGAGGCTCGGCAGGTCCGTCTCGCCGTCGATGACCTCGCGCATCAGGGCGAAGTTGCCCTGGCAGAACGTGATCCCGTTGTTCTCGGACGGCACCAGCTCGAGCATCCGGCGGTACGCGGCGACCGAACTCATGATGCGCGGAAGGTTGCGGTCCCACGGTCGTGGCGGGTCGTCCGGATGCAGCCCCAGGCGTACGCCGGACTCCTCGGCGACCGGGACAACCGCCTTCAGAAAGTATTCGAGCGCCGACCACATCTGCTCCGGCGTCACTTCCCCCGGCTGGACGAGCGGAGGCTTCTCCTCCGACACGGCCAGCTCGAACCCCGTGACGAGAGCGCCGCCGCGAGCCGGAATGGCCGTGTCGGTGCGACCCCAGCTCGACAGCGCCATCCAGTTGTAGCAGAGCGTGGTGATGCCGAGTTCGCCCATGGCCTTCACCTGGGTGATGACGTTGTCGATCTCCTCATCGCGACCGGGCAGGCCGAGGCGCGCCTTGTCCATCGGTGCGCTGTCCTCGAAGCCGACGACAGTGAAGCCGTGATCGGAGAAGAGTTCCGTGTTGTGCCGGAGCGCCTTCTTGCCCCAGGGCACGTCGTCGGCGTCGATGTCGCCGAAACCTTTCGCGCCGACGGATGCGAACATCCGCTGGTCCTGCTCGGCACCGTTCAGGAGACCGACGATGGTGTCGACTCCGCACTGCTTGATCAGCTTCCACGACGCCTCGGGGCGTGGAGGCAGCATCTCGCTGAGTTTGATGGTGGACATCGCCTATCCTTTCGTGGAGTTCAGGGCTTTCGGGGGAGATCAGGTGGGGTACGTGCCGGATCAGGCTTGGGGAAGGGGCGCGGCGATGCGGCAGAGGAGTCCGCCGTCGACGGTGATCTGGGCGCCTGTGACAAAGCTCGCGCGGTCGCTCGCGAGGAACGAGACGACCTCGCCGATCTCGCCCGGCTGGGCGATCCGGCCGAGCGGATGCGCGCTGCCCCAGTTCGCGAGTACCGACTCGATGCCCGCGGGGCTGCCGTCGGAGAACTCGGCCGCCGAGTGCCGCAGCATCGGAGTGTCGACCGAGCCGGGGAGCACGCTGTTCACGCGCACGCCGTACTGGGCCTCATCGACCGCCATCGCCCTGCACAGCGCGTTGAGCGCCCCTTTGCTCGCAACGTAGGCGGCGACGAGGTTCTGGTTCGCCACGCCCTGAACCGAGGAGATCACGCCGACAGTGCCGTTTCCGGTCGAACGGATGGCGGGGAGCGCGACGTGGGCCGCGAGGTAGACGCCCTTCACGTTCACGTCGAACACCTCGTCCCAGAGGGCGGGCGTGGTGCCGACGACGTCGCCGTAGCGCTGGATGCCCGCGGACGTCGCCAGGTGGTCGAGCCGGCCGAACTCGCTGAGCGCCAGGGCGACGGCGCGTTCGCTCGTCTCGATGTCGTCGATCGGGCCGATGGTCGCGACTGCGCGCCCGCCTGCCGCCTCGATCTCCGCGACGGTCTCGTCTGCTGCATCCCGGGTCAGTCCGTGCACCACGACCGAGGCCCCCTGCCGGGCGAAGGCGAGGCAGATGCCTTTGCCGATGCCTTGCGAGCCTCCGGTCACCAGAGCGACCCTGCCGTCGTGATCTGCCATCGTTCTTCCTCTCGCTCAGTCGGATGCCACGCTGGGGCGCGACACACTCAAAGTCATTCTGATCGTCGTGGTCTGTTCGGGTGCGAGCGCGAGCACGCTGCGCCGCTCCGGGCCTGAGGTCTGTGTGCTCGCGGGTTCGATGGCGATCACACGTGCACGCTGGAACCACGGGTAGTCCGCGCTGTAGTTCAGTTCTTCCCAGAACCACGCGTACGGGAGCTGTTCGGCATCCCACTCGACCTCGACGGCCAGCCCCGTGCGCGTGTTGGTGATGCGATACCACGGGCGCTCGAAGTCGGAGAGCCAGCCGAAGACCATGTGCCGGGTGCCCGGAGCTGGGAGGTCGCCGAGGTCGAGCGGTCGGCCGTCGACGGTCGTGGCATCGGGCCAGCCGAATTCCGTGCCGGCCGCGAGCGGGCCGGTCGTCTCGGGATCGGCCGTGAAACGTCGCGCGCCGGTCTCGATCCGGCAGGCGTCGGCGAGCAGGTCGGCCCCGAACGCGGGATGCTGCACGTAGTCGAATTCGAGCGGCTGAGTGCTGAGGTTCGTCAGCCGGTCCTGCACCTGCAGCGTGCCGCGGTGCAGCCGCACCTCGCGCTCGATCCGAACCGGCAGCGACAAAAGGTCGAGGCTCAGGATGGCGCGATCGTCGCGGGCGTCGACGACGGTCCACGCCGATACGGCCACCTCACCATGGAAGCCGAGTGCGGCCCCGTGGATGGTTCGCGCAGCTCCGGCGTTCGGCACGAGGGTCTGCCACCCACCGCGGTACCCGGCGAAGAAGTTCGCGAAGGGATCGGTGCTGACCGGTGGCACACCCGCGAGTACCTGGTCGGCGCGGGCTCGGGTCGGCGTCGACCACATCACCTCGGATCCCGAGCCGGTCTCTACGACGGAGAGCACGTCGGCGCCGCGTTGCGGGTCGAGCACAACCGTGAGCTGGGGGCTGGTGAGCGTGATCGCGTGAGGGGGGAACGGTGTCATCTGCGCTTCCTCGATCAGCCCGCGAACGCGGTGACAGGCACGCCGCGGGTGTCGGTCGCGACAGCGAACACGGAACCCGCGTCGGGCTGCGCGGCCAGCTGCTCGGCGTCGAGATCGGAGGTCGCGCTCGTGATGTAAAGGGTGCCGTCCGCACCGAAGGCGCACGACGAGGGCTGCGCGCACGGCATCGCCACGCGCCCGATGACCTCACCGCGCCGGTCGACCCGCAGGACCTGCGCGCCGCCCCACATCGCGATCCAGATGCCGCCGTCGACGTCGACGGCGAGCCCGTCGGGGAGGCCGTCAGCCTCGGCGAATGTTCTGAGCACCTCGAACGCGCCGAGTTCGCCGCTGTGGGCGTCGAACGGGGCGACCAGCAGCTGACGTGTCATCGAATCGACGAGGTAGAGCTCCGTGTCGGCGGCGTTCCAGCCGAGCCCATTGGGGAGGGTGAGGCCCTCGTGCACGACCCGCGAAGTCGGGCCGCCATCCCAGACGCGCAGTGCGCCCTGACCGGGCACGAACTCCAGGTGGTTCATGCCGGCCCACAGACGGCCGCGCGAGTCGCACTTGGCGTCGTTGCTGCGCAGGTCGGGCGACGTGAAGTCCGGGGCGACGATGTTCAGTTCGCCGTCGACCACGAAGCCGTAGCCATCGGATGCTGCAACGGCGAAGCCCGGGGCATCCTGACGGGGAACGGCGGCCCCGAGCATCGTGTCGAGCGTGGTCGAGTGCTGGTCACCGCTTGCGAGGTCGGTCTCGAAGAGTCCGCCGCGGGTGATGTCCACCCAGACGAGTCGTCCGGTGCGGTGGTCGAAGACCGGACCTTCGCCGACTTCGGAGCGGGCGCGGATGACCACGCGGGGGTCGGTGTATTCCTTCACTGACGTCATTCTCGTCTCCATTCGCGGGCCCGGCCTACAGCACACCGTAGGTGCGGAAGGCCTCGGTTGCGCTCATCCCGTCTTCTATCGCGGCACGGACCTGATTCTCCGCGCCCGCCTTCTCCAGCGCGCGGGCGACCACTTCATCCTCCACCGCTCGAGGAATGACCAGGACACCGTCGATATCGCCGACCACGAGGTCACCGGGAGCGACGGACACGCCGCCGACCTCGACGGCCACGCCATAGTCACGGACGATCGTCCGTGCGCTCGAGTCCTGGGCGTAGGCGCCAGTGCTGAAGACCGGAAAGTCCTGTCCGAGCACCTTGGCGGTATCGCGATGGAAACCGTGGACGACCGCACCGGTAGCGCCGCGCGTCTGCGCCGTCGCCGTGAGGATCTCTCCCCACATCGCGGCTTCCTGCGCACCGCCGCGTGCGAGATAGACCTCGCCGGGTCGGAGGGAGTCGAGTGCCTCGGTGAGGTGGCCGAACGGCTTCTTCTGCGGGCCGAAGACGTCGGCCACGAGAACCGGCATTGCGCGACCGGCGAGCCGCATCCCAGGCAGCAGCGGCCGGATCTCCGGCGGAAGGAACTGGTGGAAGAAGCCCAGCTGGTCGAGGATGTCGCCGAGCACCGCGGTGTACAGCGTGTCGTTGATCAGCGCGAAGCGTTCTGCGTCCGCGATCTGCGCAGCCGCGTTCTGCGTGGCCGTGGTCTGGGTCATAGGGGATCCGATCGTGTCCGGTTTCGTGAGGTCTGACATTCGAGGCTCAGCTGGTTGCGCTTCGACGGCTGCGGAAGACATTGACGAGCACGGCTACCAGCACCACGATGCCACGCACGACCTGCTGGGTGTACGGATCGACTCCGAGGAGCACCATCCCGTTCAGCAGTGTTGCGATGAAGAGCACGCCGATGACCGTTCCGGTCACGGTGCCCTTGCCTCCGGAAAGGGCCGCGCCTCCGATGATGGCTGCCGAGATCGCATCGAACTCGAGCCCGTTCGCGATCGTCGCGGTTCCGGCCGAGAGCTGTGCGCTGAAGAGCAGTCCGGTGATGGCCGCAACGACTGCCGTGATCATCATCACCAGGATCTTGACGGCCTTGACGTTGATGCCCGACAGGTTCGCGGCCTTCATGTTGCCGCCGACTGCGTAGATGGAGCGGCCGAACACGGTCCTCTTCGCGATCACGCCGATCACGATGAAGATCCCGACGAAATACAGCGCTGAGACGGGGACACCGGTACCCGGGCCCCAGGTGAACACGCGACCGGTGCCCCAGTAGAAGAACTCGGACGACGGGATCGGAAGCGGGAAGTTGCTCGTGATGAGCTCGGCGAGGCCGCGGAGCGCCAGGAACAGAGCCAACGTCGAGATGAACGTGGGAACGCCGAAATAGGCGCGCATCACGCCCGAGAACGCGCCGATCGCGGCGGCGACCACCAGGACGATGACGACGACGAGCGGGAACGGAAGCCCCGCCTTCACCACCAGGACGCCGAGCATCGACGATGCAAGCGCGGCCATCGAACCGACGGAGATGTCGATCTCGCCCGCGATGATGACGAGGGTCATAGCGAGGGCCACGACACCGAAGAACGCTGCATTCTGGAGAATGTTGAGTTGGTTCTGAACCTGCAGGAACTGAGGTGACGCGATGGCGAGCACCACATAGAGCGCAAGGAATACCAGGAGGAGGCCGAAGCCGTCCCACGCGACGAGCCGGCGCAGCAACGAGGTCGATGCAGGTCGGCCCGTGTCGGGTGCAGGGGCGGATGGCGCCGGCGCGATGGCTTGGGGGTTGGGTGCTGTGCTCATGATTAGTCTTCTTCCTTCATGACTGACGACAGGATCTTGTCGGCGCTGGCGGCCGCACCGACGAGCTCCTCGCGGTTCCTTCCCGAGCGGAGGACGATCACCCGATCGCACACCTGACTGAGTTCCTCGAGTTCCGAGGAGACGAAAATGGAGGACACACCCTCGGCTGCGAGGTTACGGATGAGCGTGTAGATCTGCGTCTTCGCGTGCAGGTCGACACCTCGTGTCGGCTCGTCGAGGAGCAACACGCGCATGTCCGCAGCCAGGGCGCGACCGATGACGCCTTTCTGCTGGTTGCCGCCCGAGAGGGTTCCGATCTCCTGAGCGGGAGATGAGGCGCGGATCGACAGCTTGCTGAGGATGCCGGCTTCGAGGGGCGCCTCCCGGCGGGCACTGATCCAGAACTTCGGGAGGAGGCGCCCGCGCGCGGAGAGCATGGTGTTCTCTCCGATACCGAGGAGCGGGACGATTCCGCCCGCCTTGCGGTCCTCGGAGATCATCGCGACCTTGCGGTCGAGCATCCCGCGGGGAGTCCGACGATCGACCTTCTTGCCGGACACCCGGACCTCGCCTGTGGCGTCGCGACGGAGGCCGAAGATCGCCTCGAGCAGCTCCGTGCGCCCGGAACCCAGGAAACCCGCTATCCCGAGCACTTCGCCCTCGTGGAGGTCGAAGCTGACGTCGTCGATGATCTGGCCCACCGCCAGGTTGCGGACCGAGAGCGCGACGGGCGCGGCGGAACGGTCGCGGTGATCGACTGTGGTGACGCTGGCGGTCTCACCGGCGACGAGCTCCGCGACGTACGCTGTGCTCGCGGTTGCAGCGGCCATCGTCTCGACCACGCGACCGTCGCGCATGACGGTGATGCTGTCGGCGACGAGCGGGATCTCCTTCATGCGGTGGGAGACGTAGATGATCGCCACACCCTGGCCGGCGAGCCTGCGGACCAGAGCGATGAGCGCGTCGACCTCGCTCGCGTTCAGGGCGCTGGTCGGCTCGTCGAGGATGAGCACCTGCGGTTCGTCGACGAGGGCCTTCGCGATCTCCACCAGCTGCTGCTGGGCGATCGGGAGGTTGCCGACGAGTTCCCATTCGGGAAGGGTGACCCCGAGTTTGGTGAGGGCGCGGTGGGCTCGTGCCTGCAGTTCGGTGGCATCGATGAAGCCGCCGCGGTTGGGCCACCGGCCCATCGTGATGTTCTCTGCGACGGTGAGGCCCGGCACAAGACTGAACTCTTGGTGGACCACCGAGATCCCCCCGGCGCGGGCGTCGCCCGGGCCACTCCACTCGACCTCATCACCGGCGAGTACGATCGTGCCCGAGTCGGGCGAGACCGCACCGGAGATGACGTTGACAAGGGTGGACTTGCCCGCGCCGTTCTTGCCGAGCAGGGCGCGAACCTCTCCGCGGTTGAGGGCGAAGTCGACGTCGCTGAGTGCGCGGATGGCGCCGTAGGACTTGCTCAGCTCTCGGCAATCGAGGATCGGGCCGTCATCGGGGATCGCGTTCATGTGGTGCACCTTTGCAGCAGAGCGTGGAACGGAAGCGGATGGAGTCCGCGCGGCGGCGGACTCCATCCGCATTCTGGTTACTTGTTGTCCGCGATGAACTTGTTGATGTTGTCCGGTGCGGAGCGGTCGTACACGACACCCGGGAGCTGGACGGAGAACGGGCTGTTCGTTCCGCGCGAGTGCGCCGTCTTGGCCATCTCGTAGGCACCCTGCGCAGTCTTCACAGGGTCCTGGCCCGTGCTCACCTGGAGGATGTTGTCCGAGTCGACGAGGAATCCGGCGATCTGGGTGGAGATGTCGGTTCCGAACACCGGAATCGATTTGCCCGCCTGCTTCACGCCGAGGGTGGCGCCGACCGTGCCGCCGTCGTTCGAGGCCCAGATGGCGTCGACGTCGGGGTGGGCCGTCAGGATGTCGGTCGCGACCGCGGTCGCCTTGTCAGCGAGGTAGCCTTCCTGATCCGTGACGTAGGTGACCTTCACGCCGGCATCGGAGAGCGCCTTCTTGAAGCCTGCTTTGCGCAGCTTGCAGGCGGAGGCGATGTCGCAGTTGAGGATCGCGATCTTGACCGTCTTGCCTGCGTCCTTGTCCTGGAAGTACTTCACGGCGACATTGCCCGTGCCGGTGCCGAGCGCGGTGTTGTCGGTCTGGATGACACCCTTGACCACAGCCGGGTCGGTGGAGTTGCCCAGGCAGTTGCCGTAGCAGATGAGGGTGATGCCCGCGTCGGTGATCGACTTCATCGTCGCGAGCGACGCTGCGTCGCCGGCGGGCTGCATGAGGATCGCATCGACCTTGGCCTGGATCATGTTCTGCGCGACCTGCGCCTCGGTGGCGGGGTCGTTGTTGGACAGGCCGGTGGTGACGGTGCCTCCGTCGGCCTTGACCGCAGCCTCGAGGCCGGTCTGGATGCCCTGGAAGTAGGTGTCGCCCTGGAGCATGATGAGGCCGACCTTCAGGCCGCCGCTCTTCGCACCGGAGGTGCTGTCGTCGCTTGCTGCGGCTGTGCCGGAGCATGCCGAGACGACGAGTGCCGTAGCCACGGCGAGGGTGCCGGTCACGAGCGCACGTCGGACAGCTCGGGCGGAGCCCCCTCTGCGTGTTAGAGAAAACATCGTTGTTCTTCCTCCTAGATTGACTTGCAGGTATCACTGGTGGCGGAGTGGTGCTGTCGCTGCAGCGCGAGGCGCGGGTGCTTTTCGACTGCAGCGATTGCGATGATCATATGGACTTGTATACTTGTTCGCAAGTCAAATTATCCAGGGAGGCGTAATGTCGGCCGAGTCGGTATCAGGTGATCCGGTTTCTCGCGTTCAGACCAGAGGTCGACCGTTCGAGGTGTTCGGCGACCTGCGTCCCACGGCCCCGCCACCTCTGCGTGGTCGGCGCTCTGACTGGGTCTACGAGGAGCTCAGCGAGGCGATTCGAAGCCTTCGGCTGCCTCCGGGCACAGCGCTGTCCGAGCCCGCCGTGGCGGCCTGGCTTCAGGTCAGCCGGGCCCCGGCGCGCGAGGCGATAACCCGGCTGGCGGATCACGGACTCGTCACCGTCGTGCCGCAGGTGGGAACTCAGGTCGCGCCGATCTCGATGCGCGCGGTCAAGGATGCGGTGTTCATCCGGAACGCCTTGGAGACCAGCGCCTTCCAGGATGCGATCGGTGACGAAGACCTCGAGACACAGGAACTGCACACCATCGTCGCCCGCAACCGGCAGGCCGCGCTCGACAACGATCTCGACGCGTTCTTCGAAACCGACGAGCGTCTGCACCAGCTCGTGTTCTCCCTGGCCGGCGTCTCCCAGGTCTGGGATCTCGTACGCGGAACGAAACTCCAGCTGGACCGGTTACGGCATCTCAATCTCAGGGCGGCCATAGAGAATCCCGAGGTCGTCAGCGAACATCAGCGGATCGTCGAGGCGCTCGACAACCGCGATGAAGCGGGCGGGGTCGCGCTCATCCATCAGCACTCGTACCGCATCCTCGGTGACACCGAGGGGCTGCGCAAGGAACACGAGGGGTATTTCACCGCATGAGCACCGTCGAAGACGCGATCCTGCGACAGCGGGCGATCCCGGTGGTGCGGGCATCCGAGGCTGATGTCGCCTTCGCACTGTGCGAGCGACTCGTCGCGGCCGGTATCACAGTCATCGAACTCACTACGACGATTCCGGGTTGGGAGGAACTCCTCAGAGCTGTGAACCGCGACCTGGGCAGCGCAATCGTGGGAATGGGGACCGTTGTCGAGGAGGATGCCGTCGGACGCGCGGGTGCGGCCGGCGCACGGTTCCTGGTCAGCCCGTTTCCTGCTCCGGCTGCCCGAGCTGCAGCCGAACGCGACGGCATCCTGTTCATCGGGGGTGGATTCTCGCCTGGCGAGATCGCGGACGCGAGCCGTCATGGTCTCTGCAAGCTCTTTCCTGCGCACCTCGGTGGGCCGGTCTATCTGAAGACCCTTCGTGCGATCCTGCCGGACGCCCGCATCATGCCCACCGGCGGGGTTCGTCTCACCGACGTGTCGACCTGGCTTCACGCCGGCGCCGTCGCGGTCGGGGTCGGCAGCGACCTGTACGGAGCACCGGATCTTGACGAGGCCGTGGCCGAGCTCGCCCGCCAGGTGACCCAAGGCGGCGAGGCATGATCAGGTTCGTCGCGGTCGGCGAGTGCATGGTCGAACTGACCCGGCGCGACGAACGAACGATGGCGCTGGGGTACGCAGGCGACACCGCCAACACGGCCGTCTACCTGAAGCGCCTTGGCGGCGAGGCCGCGGAAGTCCGCTTCGTGACGGCGGTCGGCGACGACCCGCTCAGCGCAGAGTTGCAGGCGCACCTCGAAGGGGAAGGGCTCATCGTCGATCCGCAGGTCGTGCCCGGAGCGTCGCCTGCCCTGTACATCGTCAACACCGATGAAGCGGGCGAGCGCACGTTCACGTACTACCGCGAATCCTCGCCCGTTCGGAAGCTGTTCGCAGACGGTGTCGTGCAGGGGCAGGCCGCTGTCTTCTTGTCAGCTGACCTCGTCTATTTCTCCGCGATAACCCTGCAACTGCTGACGCAGGACGGCCGGCGACGACTGATCGCCCTGCTGGAGGAGGCTCGCGGCCGCGGGTCCCGGATCGCGTTCGATAGCAACTACCGGATTCGCGGCTGGCCGTCGCGCGAAGCGGCCGCGGATGCCGTGGCTGCGGCTGCCCGGGTAACGGACATCGCGCTGCCCTCGCTGGCGGACGAGCAGCTTCTTCACCCGGGGAGCACCGTCGACGACGTGATCGAACGGTACGGGGCCGCGGGAGCCGATGAGGTCGTCGTCAAAGACGGCTCCAATCCGACCCACGTCTGGGTCGATCGTGACGTTCAGCGCTTCGACTGTGTTGCGAGAATCCCCGTCGACACGACCGGCGCGGGCGACTCCTTCAACGCTGCGTACCTTTACGGTCGGGCCAGCGGCCTGCCCGTGACGGAAGCGGTCCAGGCGGCGCAGAAACTCGCCAGCCACGTGATCGGTCATCCGGGCGCGATCGTCCCGGTCTGAGCTGCTACTTCGGATGCCCGGTTTCGACCACTTTTCGCGACTTTCGCCGCGCCATCCGGCAGTCCGCCATCCTCACGCCGACAGTGCCGCGAGCAAACCCTCGAAGTCGTTGCGGCAGCCTTCGCACCCCGAGAGGTGCGTCGCGACCCCCGGGTAGCGCTTCGCAGCATCCAGCCCCGCGAGGATGAGCTCGACATAGACGTGCATCAGCGACATCGTCTTGTCGCAGCCGGCGTCGTCGGCGTCGGTGCGCAGGAATGCCGTCAGGTGGGAGCGTGCGCTCATCGTGTCTCCTTCCCCTCGGCATCCAGGTATCCGTTAGTGACAAGGTAGCCCCGCAACTTTCGTCGCGCATCGAAGAGCGTCTTGTAGAGGGCGCCGCGGGTGGACTTCATTCGGAGCGCGAGCGCGTCGATCGGGATGCCGTCGACGACGACTCCGAGGAACACCTGCCGCTGGCGCCGGGTGAGCTGCGATTCGACGCCCGCGCGCACCGCCGCGAGAAGCTCGGAATCCTGCGACGCCTCTTCGGGCGTGATCCCGAGGCGGTCGGGGAGGCGTTCCCAGTCCGCGCCCTCGAGCGGAACCGTCGGATGCTGCCAGAAATGCCGCCCGACCTTGGTCGAGACCTCGAACATCGCGAACTTGCACGCCCAGGTGGTGAAGCGGCTCTCGCCCCGGAACTCGTGGAGTCTCCGGATGACCGCGATGACCGCATCCCCTGCCGCCTGATGCGCGAGATCGTCGAGCTCCGGCCCGGTGACCCGGATCGCTGCAGCCCGGCGCTGCACCTCGCCCCGCGACACCCGCAGCAGCAGTTCGTAGAGCCGTTCGGTCGCATCCCGTTGCACAGCCCCGCCCGCGGTGAGCGTGCGGCGCCACTCGGCGGTCTCGGCCTCGGCTTCGGGGGAGGGGCGCCACGGTGGCTGCGGATTCGCGCGGACGGCGTCCATGTCCCGATGCTACGGGGTCCGAACCGGCCTCCAGCCTGAGATTTCGCTGAGTGAGCGCACACCCGGGCGTAAGCATCCGCGCACCGCCGCCACTAACGCGGGGAAGCACCACCCATCGAAGGAACGAAGGAGAATCATGAGAACCGCAGTTCGTCTTGCTCTTGCGGGTGCGGCGGCCGTCGCCGCCACCGCCCTCTTCGCCACCCCGGCGCTCGCGTCGCCGACGCCGCCCGCAGCCGCGTTCGCGCATCCGTCGTCAGCGGTCTTCGTCCAGACCGACGGCCTCTCCGGCAACGCCGTGGTCGCCTACGACCGCGCCGCGGACGGCTCCCTCCACCAGGCCGGCACCTATCCGACCGGCGGTCTCGGCGGTCAGCTCACCGGCTCCGTCGTCGACCATCTGGCCTCGCAGGGGTCGCTCGTCTACGACCGCGGCCTGCTCTACGCCGTGAACGCGGGCAGCAACACGGTGACGGTCTTCGTCGTCCGCGGCGACCGGCTCATCCGTCTCGAGGTGATCGGTTCCGGCGGCGCCTTCCCCGTGAGCGTGGCGACGCACGGTGCCCTGGTCTACGTGCTGAACGCGCGCAACGGCGGCACTGTCCAGGGCTTCGTGCGCATCGGGGACGTGCTCGTGCGGGTCCCGTCCTGGAATCGTGCACTCGGTTTGGATGCGGCCCAGACTCCCGAGTTCACCAGCACGCCCGGTCAGGTCGCCTTCACGCCAGACGGCTCGAAGCTCGTCGTCACGACGAAGGGCAACGGGAGCGCCATCGACGTCTTCGGAGTGAATCGTCTCGGCGCGCTCTCGCCGCAGCCGGTGAAGAACGTCGAGCCGACGGCCGTTCCGTTCGCAGTGACGTTCGACGCGGGCGGGCACCTGGTGGTCGCCGAAGCCGGGACGAACGCGGTCGCTACGTTCACCATCCACGCGAACGGCACCCTCGCTCCTGTCGCGCTCGCCGCTACGGGTCAGGCCGCGACGTGCTGGATCGCCGGGGCGGGCGCATCCTTCTACGCGTCGAACGCGGGAAGCGGCAGCGTATCCGGTTACCGTGACGCCGGCTCAGGCGCCCTCGCGGCCCTCGGCAACACCGCGACGGACGCTGGAACGGTGGATGCTGCGGCATCGGCCGACGGCCGCTTCCTCTACGTGGAGACGGGCAAGGCCGGCATCGTCGACGCCTTCCGGATCGGCGCAGGCGGCAGCCTGACCCCGGTCGGGTCGGTGGTCGTCCCGGGCGCTGTCGGCGCGGAGGGCATCGCCGCACTCTAAGGCGGAGCCGAAAGGTGCCAGAAGTGGCTTTCACCTCGGTTGTGGACTACTTCTGGCACCTTTCGCGACCCCGGCGCACCCGGGTGGGAGGATCATCCCATGACTGCGCCCGACCTCTACTCCCTGCCGAAGGCCGAACTGCACCTCCACATCGAGGGGACCCTCGAACCCGACCTCGCGTTCGAGCTCGCCGACCGCAACCGCATCACGTTGCCGTTCGCGTCGGTCGACGATCTCGCCGCGCGCTACGACTTCACCGACCTCCAGTCGTTCCTCAACCTGTACTACGCGACCATGGATGTCCTCCGCACCGAAGACGACTTCGCCGAGCTGACCCGTCGTTACCTGCAGCGGGCCACGGCGCAGGGCGTGCGTCACGCCGAGATCTTCTTCGACCCGCAGGCGCATGTGGCGCGCGGGGTCCCCTTCGAGGCGATCGTCGACGGGATCGGCGCAGCCCTGGCCGATGCGAGCCGCGACCGGGATGTTTCGGGCGGCCTCATCCTGTGTTTCCTCCGCGACCATCCGGTCGACGGTGCTGAGAACGTTCTCACTGCTGCACTCGAGCGCGTCGACAGCCTGATCGGCGTCGGCCTCGACTCGGCCGAGGTCGGTTACCCTCCCTCCCTCTTCACCCGAGTCTTCGACCGTGCCCGCGCCCACGGCCTCCACGCGGTCGCGCATGCCGGCGAGGAGGGGCCGGCGTCGTACATCAGCGAGGCCCTCGACCTCCTGCGGGCCGAGCGCATCGACCACGGTATCCGCGCTGTCGAAGACCCCGCGCTCATCGAGTTCCTGGCGCAGGAGGAGATCGCCCTCACGGTCTGCCCGCTGTCGAACGTGCGGCTCCGCGCCGTACCCGATCTGGCAGCGCATCCGCTTCGCACTCTCATGGAGGCGGGTGTCCGCGTCACCGTCAATTCCGACGACCCCGCCTATTTCGGCGGCTACATCGGCGACAATTTCGTGGCAGTCGCGGATGCGCTCGATCTCACGCCGCTGGAGGCGATGCGGCTCGCACAGAACTCGGTGGAGAGCGCATTCGCACCGCTCGACCGCAAGGTCGCGCTGCTGCACGAGATCGATGGATGGGCGGAGCGGGCGGGCCTCCCGCTCACCTGACGTGCCGCGCGGGTGTCACTCCTCGCCGATGTCCTCGTTCCAGAGTGTCGGGTTGGCCTCGATGAAGGCGCCCATCATCGTGATGAGTGCCGGGTCGTTGACGACCGTCACATCGACACCGTTCTCGGCCAGCCAGTCCTGGCCGCCGAGGAAACTGCGGTCGTCGCCGACGATGACCCGTCCGATGCCGAACTGGCGCACCAGCCCTGAGCAGTACCAGCATGGCGACAGCGTGGTCACCATGACGGTGTCGCGGTAGCTGCGCTGCCGGCCGGCGTTGCGGAAGGCGTTGGTCTCCGCGTGCATGGACGCGTCGCCGTCCTGCACCCGGCGGTTGTGGCCGCGCCCGAGCAGGCGGCCGTCGGCGGTGAACAGCGCCGCCCCGATCGGGATACCGCCCTCGTCCGCACCGAGCCTGGCCTCCTCCGCAGCGATCGACAGCTTCTCCGCATCCGTCGGATACAGCATCTCGGATGGGGTGAAGCGCCCGCCGGTGTCGGTCACGCTACGTCGTCCGCTGCGTCGACGCCGACCACGACGGTCGGGGCTCCCGTGAACGGCGCGCCCAGCTTCACCTTGAAGGCCCGGAACAGCACCCAGTACAGCGCGCCCGCGACCAGGAACCCGACGAGGGGCGTGAGGTCGCCGATCTGCGGCGCAGCCTGCACGACGAGCCCGGTGTAGAAGACCTGGTTGGAGAACAGCCAGATCGAGACCACGCCGGCGACGACCAGTGAGATGGCTCCGGCCGGGTTGCGGTATTTGGCGTGGTCGGGCACGAGGCTGGCGATCTCGGTGCCGCGCCGCAGAAGGCGGTCGGTCAGCACGATGCCCAGCCACGGGGCGATCCAGTACGCGATCACCAGCAGGAAGTTCTCGTATTTGGTGCCGGCATCCGCCAGCGCGCTCCAGGCGATGAAGAAGCCGAGCACGCCGAAGCCGAGCGCGACGATCGCGCGGCGCAGCCGGAACGGGATTTTGATCCCGGCCGCGAGGAACGACATTGCACCGGAGTAGATGTTCAGCGCGTTGGCAGCGATGGCGCCGATCGCGATGGCGAGCAGGGTCAGGTCGCGGATGACGACCGGCATGGTCGAGGTGAACGACGCCGTCGGGTCGTCGAGGTTGAATCCGGCGATCGTGGCGGCGGCGGCGCCGGCGGCCATCAGGACGATGCAGCTGACGAAGTTGCCCAGACCGGCGGCCCAGCCGATCGCCTTCGCGCTGGCGTTGGCCGGCAGGTAGCGGCTGTAGTCCGACGCGTACGGGTTCCAGCCGGCGGCGTAGCCGAAGGCGGCGGCCGCAGTGAGCGTGAACCCGGCGAAGCTGAACCCGCCGCCCTTCACGGGGCCGGCGAGGTTCGCGTGCAGGAAGATCGTGATCGTCGCGACCAGGAAGATCGCACCCAGGATGTAGCTCGCGTAGCGTTCGAACAACTGCACGAGGTCGTGGCCGATGAAGGCGACGGCGACCTCGATCACGACGACGATGAGGAGCGCGAGCACCGTCGACATCCCCGTGAGGGTGGCGAGGGCGAACGCCCCGCTGACCGAGTTGACGGCGAACCAGCCGAGGCCGGCCATCACGGTGTTCAGGGCGCTCGGCAGGATGTTCCCGCGGTTGCCGAAAGCCGTGCGCCCGATGACCATCTGGGCGAGACCCTCGCGCGGACCCCAGGTGGACAGGATGCCCTGGGTGAGTGCGCCGAGAGCGGTTCCGAAGGCGAGGGCGAGCATCGCCTGCCAGAAGCTGAGGCCGAAGATGGCGATCGCGATGACGCCGACGAAGATCGTCGCGAACTCGAGGTTCGGGGCCGTCCAGGTCGCCAGCAACTGCCAGGGCGAGCCGTGCCGCCTCTCGAGGGGGATCGCCTCGATGCCACCGGATTCGATGGTTGCGGCGCTGCTGCGCGGTGCGGTGGCGGATGCGACATCTGTCGTCGAGGCGTTGGTCATGTCGGCACTATAGATTCTCCGGGCCCTCGGCAGATAGAGGAGCTCGTGATTTCACAAGACGTTTACACAACGAGGTGGACTGCGGGGTGCGCACGCTCTGCGCACCCCGCCTTCGTCACTCGGCCAGGCCGATCGCGAAGCTGACGGACCCGCGGTCGTCGAGGGTCGCATCCAGGACTTTGTCGTCCAGCGCCACAGCGGCGCCGGGCTCCAGGAAGACGCGCGCGCCCTCGCTCTCGACCACGAGGTCCATGGGTTCGGGTGCGTCGGCGACACCGACGGAGAAGGCCGTGTGCTCCTCGTTGGTGCTGCTGATGCGCAGCCCGGTGTCGTCGCTGCCGGGAGCTTGGGCGGCCAGTGTCTTCACGATGGTGCTCGCGTTCTCAGTCAGGGTGAGCATGCTCTTCCTTCCGGTTGGCGTTCAGAAGTCAGCCACGATTCCCCACCTTCGGCACGGTCTCAACCCCGCCGGCCCGATTGCCAGCCCTTTCACACTTACCGCCCTGCACGGGACAGGAGGGCAGAATGGATGGATGGCCGAAGTTCCCGAGCTCGCGCTCAACGACGGAAACACCATCCCTCAACTGGGATTCGGTGTGTACAAGGTCGGCGACGAGCAGACGGCGGATGCTGTCGAATTCGCACTCGAGACCGGCTACCGGCACATCGATACAGCCGCCTTCTACGAGAACGAGCGCGGCGTCGGCGACGGGGTACGCCGCAGCGGGCTCGCCCGGTCCGACGTGTACGTCACGACGAAGGTGTGGTGGACCGACAACGGCTACGACAGCACGTTGCGCTCCTTCGACGCGAGCCTCGAACGTCTCGGGTTCGAGTACGTCGACCTCTACCTGATCCACTGGCCGGCGCCGAGCCAGGACCGCTACGTGGACACCTGGCGTGCGCTCGAGAGGGTGCGCGCCGACGGTCGCGCCCGTTCCATCGGGGTCGCGAACTTCCACATCCACCACCTCGAGCGGCTCGCCCGCGAGACCGCGACGGTGCCTGCCCTCAACCAGGTGGAACTCCACCCGTGGCTGCAGCAGAGGGATTTGCGGGACTACGACGCGACGCGCGGCATCGTGACCGAGGCGTGGTCACCTCTCGCCCGCGGACGCATCCTCGACAACGAACCGCTCGCCCGCATCGCAGCGAAGCACGGAGTGACGCCTGCGCAGGTCGTGATCCGGTGGCACCTGCAGCTCGGCAACGTGGTGATCCCGAAGTCCCAGACGCCTGCGCGCATCCGCGAGAATTTCGACGTGTTCGGGTTCGCCCTCGACGGCGACGACCTGGCGGTCATCGCAACGCTCGACTCGGGCTACCGCACCGGCAAAGACCCGGACGACCTCGGCTGACGCGCGTCGAGCGCCGCGGAAGCGCCCGCGCCGGACGTGACGCTACTCGCCGGTCGGATGCGCGCCCAGCGCGTCCACGACCCACGCGTACGAGAAAGCCCGCTCCCGCCACGCGTTGTACCGGCCGGACACCCCGCCGTGGCCCGCGGCCATCTCGGTCTTGAGGAGCGCATCCGCCCCGACCTCGCGCAGTTTCGCGACCCATTTCGCCGGCTCGACGAAGTAGACGCGCGTGTCGTTGAGGCTGGTGACAGCGAGGATGCGCGGATAGTGCGTCTGGTGCACGTTCTCGAGCGGCGAATACGACTTCATGTAGGCGTACACCTCGGGGTCGTGGAGCGGGTCGCCCCATTCGTCCCATTCGGTGACGGTCAGCGGAAGCGACGGGTCGAGGATCGTGGTCAGCGGGTCGACGAACGGCACTTCAGCGAGGATGCCCGCGAAATATCTCGGGGCGAGGTTCGCAACAGCACCCATCAGCAGTCCGCCGGCGCTGCCGCCCTGCGCGACGAGCCGGTCGGGGCTGGTGATCCCTGTGTCGATGAGGTGTCGCGCAGACTCCACGAAGTCGGTGAACGTGTTGCGCTTGTGCATGAGCTTGCCGTTCTCGTACCAGGTGCGGCCGAGCTCCCCGCCGCCGCGCACGTGCGCGATGGCGAAGATGATCCCGCGGTCGAGCAGGCTGAGGCGCGCGATGCCGAAGGTCGGGTCCATGCTGGCCTCGTACGATCCGTAGCCGTACAGGAGGAGGGGAGCGGGGTCGTCGGTCGAGACCAGGTCGCTCCGGTAGACGAGGGAGATCGGGATGCGGGTTCCGTCGGCCGCCGTCGCCCATTCGCGTCGCTGCACGAAGAGGTCCGGATCGAACTCGCCGAGCACCGGCTGCTGTTTGCGCATCCGCAGTTCGCCGGTGGCGACGACGTAGTCGTAGACCGTCCAGGGCGTGACGAAGCTGCCATAGCCCAGCCTGAGAGTCGGTTGCGTCCATTCCGGGTTGCCGCCGGCGCCGACGGTGAACAGTTCCTCGTCGAAGGTCAGCTCGTGCAGGCGGTCGTCGCCTGAGCTTCCTTCGGTCGGGACGGACGCGATCGCGACCCTTGTCAGGCCGTCGCGCCGGTACTCGACGGCGACGAAATCCCGGAAGGCGTCGACTCCTTCGATGCGCACCTGCGGGCTGTGGGGGATGAGTACGCGCCGATGCCCCTGCGGATCGCTCGCCGGTACGCTGACCAGCTCGAAGTTGACGGCGTCCTCGTTGTGCACGATGAGCAGTCGGTCGACGCCGGCGACCACGGCGTGCTCGATGTCGTACTCGATTCCTTCGCGACGCGGCCAGACCACGCGGAACTCGCCGCTGGGATCGTCGGAGGCAAGCAGCCACGTCTCGCTGGTGATGTTCGACCCGGCCTCGATGACGAGGAATGCGCGGCTGCGGGTCAGCCCGACCCCGACCGAGTACTTCTCGTCGGGTTCGTAGAAGACGCGGTCGTCGACGACGCCATCGGCAGGCGCGGTCCCGACCGTGTGCCGCCACACGGTATCCGACCTCCACGCATCGTCGACCGTCGTATAGAAGATGTACTGTCCGCTCGGATCGAACAGGGCGCCGGCGGCGGTCCCGTCGATCCGGTCGGAGAAGACGGCGCCGTCATCGGTGAGAGAGCGGATGCGCAGGGTGTAGCGTTCGTCGCCCTCGGTGTCGACACCGAACAGCAGGCGCGTGCCGTCTGCGGTGACGTCGAAGCTGCCGAGGGAGTAGAAGTCGTGGCCTTCGGCTTCGATGTTGTCGTCGAGCAGAACCTGCTCGCCCGGGAGGCCTGTCGTCTTGGCGGCGTCGTCGATCACCGGCGGTTCCCAATCGCCGGCGTCGGCCACCGGCACCCGGCAGTGGATGCCGTACTGGCTTCCCTCCAGCGTGCGCGTGTAATACCACCAGTCGCCTTCGCGGGTCGGAACGCTCAGGTCCGTCTCGAGGGTGCGCCCTTTGATCTCATCGAAGATCTGCTCGCGCAAAGACGAGAGGTGCTCGGTGCGCGCGTTGGTGTACGCGTTCTCCTCGTGCAGGTGCGCGATCACCGCAGGGTCGTCCTTGTCGCGGAGCCATTCGTAATCGTCGACGTACACATCGCCGTGATGGATGCGCTGGGTCGGCTTCTTGGCAGCTGCGGGAGGAGTGAGCATGGGTCTCAGGCTAGCGGGCGCGCGTGCCGCCGGGTCGGCTCAGCGGCTCCGCTGCAGGGTCGTCGGTCCGACGTTGGCGTCGAGCCAGTCGGTGAGCGGGCGGCTGTCGTGGAGGAACTCGACGACGCGGTCGGCGGCTTCCGGCGTGCCCAGCCACGGCTCGGGCTCCCACTGGCGCCAGGCGGAGAGGTCCTTGTTCCGCAGCAGCCCGACCCTGGGGTGGTCCTTCGGGAAGCCGCGCGGGGCCGAAGCGAGGCTGTCGTGCACCATGACCCGGATTCCCCGCGACTCGACCGCGGCGATCGCCTTCTCGAGCTCTTCGCCGTGCTCCTCGTCGTCGATCGCCGAGCGGAAACGCGTCAGCTGGTCCGGGGCCATCGTGTGCGATCCTGCGCCGACGCCGAGCCCTGACGCGGAGAGCTGCACGTAGCCCCGGCCTCCGAGCAGTGCGCCGATGGCCGTCTTGTACGGCGACTTGTCCGCGCTGAAGCGGACGTCACGGTAGGGCCGGAAGATCTTGCCTTCGCCGAATTCGGGCGCGAGCTCCTCCAGGAGCGCCTGCATGGGAGCCAGGACGTCGCGGTCGTAGACCTCCCGGTGCGCTGTCCAGTAGGCCTTCGAGTTGTCCACCTCGAGACCTCGGTAGAAGTCGACCGCGGCATCGGGCCAGCCTTCGAATCCCATGCCTGTGACATTACTCTGGGACCCATGACGGAGACGAGCGCCGAGACCGAGCATCCGACACCCACCGGCGATCAGTGGTGGCGCGCGGCCGTTGTCTACCAGATCTACCCGCGCAGTTTCGCGGATGCGAACGGCGACGGCATCGGCGACCTGCAGGGGATCATCGATCACCTGGACCACCTGGAGGCACTCGGCGTCGACGTCATCTGGCTGTCGCCGATCTACGCGTCGCCCCACGACGACAACGGCTACGACATCAGTGACTACCGGGCGATCGACCCCGTCTTCGGCACATTCGACGATTTCGACGCGCTGCTCGAGGACGTGCACCGCCGCGGGATGAAGCTGGTGATGGACCTCGTCGTGAATCACACCTCCGACGAGCATCCGTGGTTCGTCGAGTCGTCGTCAGGGCCGGACGGTCCGAAGCGCGACTGGTACTGGTGGCGTGCGCCGCGCGAGGGGACGGTCGGCGGACACCCGGGAGCGGAACCGAACAACTGGGGCTCGTTCTTCTCCGGTCCCGCCTGGCAGTTCGACCCGGCATCGGGGGAGTACTACCTGCACTTGTTCTCCCGCAAGCAGCCCGACCTCAACTGGGAGAACCCGGCCGTGCGCGATGCGGTGTACGAGATGATGACCTGGTGGCTCGACCGCGGCGTCGACGGTTTCCGGATGGATGTCATCAACCTGATCTCGAAGGTTCAGGACCTGCCGGACGGCGTGGTGCCGCCGGGTCGCCTGTACGGTGACGGCTACCCGTTCTACGGGCAGGGGCCGCGCATCCACGAGTTCCTCCACGAAATGCACGAGCGGGTGTTCGCCGGCCGAGACGGGCAATACCTGACCGTCGGAGAGATGCCGGGCGTCACCGTGGAGGAGGGTCAGCTCTTCACCGATCCCGCCCGCGGCGAGGTGGACATGGTGTTCCAGTTCGAGCACGTCGGTCTCGACCACGGCCCGGGCGGAAAATGGGATCCGCGTGAATCGAGCGTGCTCGAGCTCAAGCAGTCGTTCGCTCGCTGGCAGTCCGGTCTCGCCGACTCGGGCTGGAACAGCCTCTACTGGAACAACCACGACCAGCCGCGCGTCGTGAGCAGGTTCGGCGATGATGGGCTCCTGCGCCGCGAGTCCGCGACCGCGCTCGGCACGGTCCTGCACCTGCAGCGCGGAACGCCGTACATCTACCAGGGCGAAGAACTCGGGATGACGAACGTGCCGTTCGACGGAATCCACGATTTCCGCGACATCGAGTCGCTCAACCATTACAGCGAAGCGGTCGGCGCGCTGGGGGCGCGAGCGGATGACGTGCTCGCCGCCCTGCGCGTCTCCTCCCGTGACAACGCGCGCACCCCGGTCCAGTGGACGGATGCACCCTACGCGGGCTTCACCACCGGGTCGCCCTGGATCGCGGTCAACCCGAACTACACCGAGATCAACGCCGACGCCGAGCGGGAGAACGCCGACTCGGTCTTCGCCTACTACCGCGAGCTCATCGCGCTGCGGCATCGCGACCGGGTCGTCTCGCACGGGACGCTCGAGATGGTGCTCTTCGAACATCCGACGGTCTTCGCGTACACGCGGACGCTCGACGATCGCCAGCTGCTGGTGCTGGTGAACCTGAGCGGCGACCCGGCCGACTTCGACGTCACCGAGGTCCCCGGATGGGATGGAGCCGAGCTCGTGCTCGGCAACCTGGCGGATGCGACGCCCGCCGTCGACGGACGTCTCGCCCCCTGGCAGGCGCAGGTCTTCGCCCGCGCCCGCTAGACCCGGTGGGTCAGCTGTCGAGGGCCGCGCGCATGAAGGCTTCGATGAAGACGTCGAACGCGGCGATCGTCCGCTCGCGGTTGCCCGTCATGAGGTAGCCGAAGTGGAGGCCGAGGGTCGTGTCCGAGATCCAGTTGGCGAGAGTGGATGCCCGGTCGGCTTCGACGCCGTGGTCGATGAGCCAGTTATCGATCAGGCGCAGCCAGCTCGCGAACGCGTCGGTCATGTGCCTCCCGATGTCCGGGTCCACCGACTCGAGTGATCCCGCTTCGAACTGGAGACGAAGGCCGGTGCGGTTGGCGTCGCGTAGGGAATAGCGGAACGCCTCCTTGTACCAGGCGACCAGCTGATCACGGTCGAAGGCCAGCACATCTACGCCTTCGAGCACCTCGCGCTGAAGCCGCACGCTCTCCTCGAGGATGGCGTCGATCATTTCGCGGCGGGAGCCGAAGTGGTACACGAACGAGTACGTGCTGACGCCGAGCGCGCTCGCCAGCGATCGGAATGTCATCCGCGACAGGGGTTCGGTCGCGACGTAGTCGAGGATCTGCGCGAGTAGCTCGGGTTTTCTGGTCGGATCAGGAGTTCGGCCCACGTGACAACAATAAGCGAGACGGCCGCCCCGTCAGTTCAGTGGCCCGGAGGATTGCCGCCGCCCTTGCCGCCACCGCCACCGCCGCCACCGGGACCGCCACCGCCACCGGGCCCACCCTTGCCCGGCTGGGTCGGGGCGTTCGGCGCAACGGGCGGGGCCTTCGGCGGCGCCGGTCTGCTCAGGTACTTGCCGTCGACGTCGGGGAACGCTCCGCCACCGTACGCGGCGTTCAGGGCCGCCGCGATCGGCTTGACGATCGCGAACTTCACGTCACCACCCCCGACGCCCTGGAACGACTGGCTGCGCAGGGCGACACCGCCCTGGACGTTGCCGACCCAGGTAGCCTGGGCGATCTTGGTGGTCGACGTCACCAGCCAGTTCGCGACCGAGTTGTCCGTCGTGCCGGTCTTGCCGAAGATGGGTATTCCGTCGCCCGGGTTCGCCGAGGCTGCCGTACCGCCGCCACGCAGCACGCCCTGCAGAGCGAAGATGGCCGCTGCCGCGACACCGGGGTCGATGGGATTCGTGGTGTTGCACTTCGTCTTCGGAACCGCGTGCAGTGTTCCATCGGCGGCCACGATCTTGTCGATCGCGACCGGGCTGCAGGCCACGCCGTGGTTGGCGATGCCCGCGTACGCGGTGGCCATGGTCAACGGGGCGATGTAGTTCGTGCCCAGCACGGACGACGGGTTCGCCATGTACGGGTTCGCCTGCTCGTCGGCTCCGTGCACCCCGAGCGCCTGCGCGCCCTCCTTGATGCCGCAGAGGTCGAGCTTCGTCGCCATCATCGCGAAGGCGGAGTTCACGGATGCTGCCGTCGCGTTCATGACGTTGATCCGGGACACCGACTCGCCTTCATCGTTGGCGACGTTCCACGGCGCTCCGCCGATGTCGTTGCACGGGTCGCTCTCGTGGAACGAGGTCTGCGCGAACGTGTGGTGCGACGCGTCGATGACCTCGTAGAGCGAGTGCCCTTCCTTCAGCCATTCGAGGAGGTCGTACGCCTTGTATGACGAACCGGTCTGGAACCCTTCGGAGCCGCCGTAGGCGTAATCGGTGTTGTAGTTGACGGCCGTGGTCCCGGGCGGCGGTGCCGCGGTGTTGTTGTACGCCCGGTTCTGCACCATCGTGATGACGCGGCCCGTGCCGACCTCGGTCGACACGTTCGAGGAACCCAGGTCGAGGTTGGGGCTGGTCGGCGGGATGTAGCTGCTCAGTGCGTGCTGCGACACCGCCTGAAGATCCAGGTTCAGGCTCGTGTAGATCTTGAGCCCGCCACGGTTCAGGAACAGCGTGCGCGCATCCGAGGTCGCCCCGAAGATCGGATCCTGCTGGATGATCCGCTGTACGTAGTCGCAGAAGAACGCCGCGCTGTACTGCTGGGCAGTCATGCAGCCGTTCTGCACGGGCGTGATCTTGGGCTGGATCTTGGTGGCGACCGCGGCGTCGTGCTGGGCCTTCGTGATCTTGCCGTTCGCGAGCATCCGGTTGAGCACGTAGTTGCGCCGTTCGAGCGTGAGGGCGTACCCGTTCTTGGCGCCGTTGTCGGTGCTGGTCGGCTGGTCGATGCGCAGGTTGTCCGGGTTGTTCAGGATCGCGACCAGCGTCGCGGCCTGCTGAAGGTTGAGAGTTTTCGCAGAGACCCCGAAGTAGTAGGCGGCCGCGGACTGGACTCCGTAGACCCGTCCGCCGAACAGCGCGATGTTCAGGTAGCTCTGCAGGATCTGGTTCTTGCTGTACTCCTTCTCGAGCCCGATCGCGTAGCGCATCTCCTTCAGCTTGCGCACCGGGTCGACCTGCGTGGCGTCGTAATAGCAGGCCTGGTAGGCGGCCAGCTGCTTCTTCTGCACGGCCGCCGTCGCCGTCACGTCGACCTGCTTGTTCTCGCAGCGCTGCACGAGGATGTTCTTCACATACTGCTGCGTGATCGACGAGCCGCCCTGCACATCCTTGTGGAGCGCGGTCAGCAGGGCTCCGCGGATGGTTCCCGTGACGTCGATGCCGCCGTGGTCGTAGAACCGGGGATCCTCCGTCGCGATCGCCGCATCCTTCATGACCTGGGCGATGTCGTCCCAGCCGACCTCGACACGGTTCTGCGAGTAGAACGTCGCGATCGCTACCGGTTTGCCGCCCCTCGTCGCGTACATGGTCGACGCCTGCGCGAGCGGCTCGACCTTGATGTACTCGGGCAGACCGTCGAACACACCGATGGTGTCGTCGGCTGCGGTGCCGGTGAGTGCGACGGCGGGCGTGACGGCAGCGGCTGCGAGGATTCCGGCCACAATGCTCAATGCAAGGAACCCCATCGCGGCCCCGGCCACGCCCCAACGTGTACGTTCCGGAGACTTCATGGCGTCATGATACGCGTCGAAGCTCTGGAGGGAACCGGGAGATCGCCGGTCTGTGCAGAGATCGCGGCCGACGTCAGTTCGTGGCGCGCAACTTGTCGCAGAGTTCGGTGAGGCGGTCGAGTTCGTCCTGGTCGAGGCGGCCGCCGACCCGCTCGTCGATGGTCTTCATGTGCTCGACGGCCACCCGCCGGAACAGCGCGTAGCCTTCGTCGGTGAGGCGGATGATCGTTCCGCGGGCATCGTTCGGCTCAGGGCATTTGGCGACGAGACCGCGCGCGACGAGGCGGTCGACGAGGCGGCTGACACTCGGCTGGGTCAGCAGCACGTGCTTGTTGAGATCGCGGAGGCGCAGCTCGCGATTCGGTTGCCGTGTGAGGTTGAACATGACGTCGTACTCGTTGAACGAGACGTCCCTCGTCGGGAACTCCGCAGCGAGGGTGCGCATCACTGCGACCTGCGCCCGGAACAGTGATTCCCATGCGGTCACCGCATTGGCCCGTCGACTCATGGCCGCCTCCCCTAATCGAACCCCGGCACCATTCTCGATGCAGATGCATCGATTGTGCCAGCAGTTCGGAGGACGGAAGTCGGGCCGGGACAGATTGAGGGCCGGCCGCAGAGGCTAGCGGCCGGCCCTCTCCCTTGCACCAAGAGTGTCCTGCAATCACATTCCGCGTTGGCTGCCACAGCAAACAACTAACGCTCTTCGACTATATAACGAAGAGGTAACGACCGCTAGTTACCAGTTCGTTATTTTTCTGCGAGTTTTCTTTGTCGCAGTTATCGGAGTGCCGAGTGCCGTGGTGGGGCCGCACGAATTCTCGGGCGCGACAAGCGAACAAGTCAGTATTTACCTGTCCGTGCACATGACAGATCCGCTGTCTGCAGTGGCCAAGGCAACGCCTAACACTGTTGCTGATGCCGCGAACGTCGCAACCACCGCAACGGGGACAAACGCGATCGACGCAACAATCGCTGGAACCGCCTTGACCGTCCCGGTAGATCCGACTGCGGGAATCTCCGCCGTGACACCAAATGGCGAAGTGTCGATCGGACTGCCGTTCGCTGCCAAAGCCAAGCATGCAAAAGCGGAAAAGCGCGGCGTTGTCTCCTATGACAACAACAACGGGTCAACAACTGTCCCGGTGGTGCAGTCCAACGGCGACGTGCAGATCAACACCATCATCAAGATCGCTGACGCACCCACCCGATACAGTTACCCCGTGACAGTTCCAGATGGTGGTCGGCTGGTGAAGTCGGGCGACCAGGTTGCCATCCTCGACTGCCTCGACAACGTGGTCGCTGTTGTGTCCGCGCCTTGGGCAAAAGACGCGCACGGCAAGGCTGTTCCGACGCACTACGAAATCGATGGAACCACCCTCACTCAGGTAGTTGAACACATGACATCCGCGGGCGTCGCCTATCCGGTTGTCGCAGACCCGAGCATGATCTGGTTTTGGTGGGGTGCTGCCGCGAAGTATTCCAAGGCCGAGACAAAAACGATCGCCGGATACACCACTGCCTCTTCAGCGGTGGCGGTCCTCTGCTCGTGGGTGCCAAGCGGCGCGCCGAAGGCGGCCTGTGCTCTCGCCTCCATTGCGCTCACTCAAATTGTGATGGCACCTTTTAGAAGCGCTGCAGCTCACGGAAAGTGCGGCCAGATCAACATTCCGTACGTTCCTGGTGTGCCGCCGCTCGCCTACGAGGTGGCCTGTTGAAATCGAGCATTGACATTGCTATCGAATCGGTGATGGTTGGGGCAGCTGCGTTCGCCCTGATGCTGGTTTTCGGCCTTCAACCCCCGTGGCTTTATGCAGTGCCGATACTCCTGACGTCCGTTTCCTACTTCGTCGAAACGGCAAGAAACGGTAGGCGCAAGCGATGATCACGTGCGCGCCGCCAATGATGACGAGTTGTCACCTACGCTGATTGCTCGGAATAGAGAAGGCCCCGGTTCTGTCACTCATCCGAGTGTTCAGATCCGGGGCCTTGTCTATTACGCGGATGCAACGTTGGTCGGAAGGTAAGGTCGACATCAAGTACTGTGCGTGATACAGTACTTGTCGTGATGAACATCCCGAATGCCCCGACGGGATCGGCCGGCGAGAACAACGCCTTTGCCGCCGATCTGCTGCGCGGCCACACCGACACGATCGTGCTCGGTCTCCTGCGCAGCAGTGACCAGTACGGCTTCGAGATCTACAAGGCCATCCGCGATGCGACCGGGGGCCGCCACGAGATCAAAGAAGCCACCCTGTACGCCACGTACCGCCGGCTCGAGAAAGACGGGCTCGTCGAGTCCTACTGGGGCGACGAGACCCAGGGCGGTCGTCGCAAGTACTACCGCATCACCGACGCCGGCCGTGCGGTCTACCACGGCAACGTTGCGGCCTGGGTGGCAACCCGGCGCATCATCGACACCCTCCTCGCCGTAAAGGATGCGAAGAATGACTGACACCACCCCTCCCCGCCGCGGCGGCGACATCCACCGGCTCCTCGACGACGCCTTCGCCGACATCCCGTTGACGCCGGAATCACAGGACCTCAAAGAAGAGGTGCGCGCGAACCTCATGGCGCGCGTCGCCGACCTCGAGGCCGCAGGCACGAGTCCGGTGGATGCTGCGCACCAGGCCATCGACGAGCTCGGCGACGTGCACGAACTGGTCTCCGAGTCGATCGCTCCCGACGAAGGGGCCACGACGTCACAGCCCGCCCCGGGCTGGAGTGGCCAGAGCGCGGCCTTCCGGCTGGCGAAGGTGCGCCCGAAGCCCGCCTTCGTCGTGCGCGTCGTCGTCGCCTCGATCGTCGCCACGGCCGCACTCCTGCTCGCCGGGCTGGCTGCTGCCGGGGTGATCCCGGTTCCGCTCGGAGTCACGATCCTGCTGCTCGGGATCGGCGCCACCGGGGTCGGGTGGATCGTCGGTGACTCGCTCGTCCAGGAGACCACGACGAACCATCCCATGCCGTCCGGTCGCGGCGCGGCCTACGCCGTCGCGTCGTTCCTGACGGTCTACGGCCTCGGTTTCGCTGGCCTCGTCGCACTTGCGGCCCTCCCGCTCTGGGGAATCGTCTTCGCCGCGGTCGGCATCGTGGCCGGCGTCGTCCTGTTCTCTTTCCTCGGTGCGACCCAGACGAACCGCCACAAAGCGTGGCTCCGGCAGGCGCAGCGCGAGTACACGATGTCGAACCGCTTCGAAGAGGAGCCCGAGACCGCAGCCCGCTTCGGCATCTACTCGGCAGTCATCTGGCTGGTCGCGCTCGCCCTCTTCGTCGTGCTGAGCTTCACGGTCGGCTGGCTCTGGTCGTGGCTCGCGCTCCTGGGCGGCTTCGTCGTCATGATGCTGGTGCTCGCCCGGATGCTCTACGGACCGCGACGGAGCTGACATGCCCTGAAGAAAACAGAATGGTGGCCCGGATGCGCCAACATCCGAGCCACCCAAACCCCAGTCGTTCCGCGAACGGAACCTGCGTCAACAGTCACCGAGGGTCCATTGCTATGGTACTGCGCAGCCCGGCCGGCACGACTTCCACCAGAGGAAGGACGCCACCATGGCGAACAACACACTGTCGGCTCTCGAAGCCGACGGACTCATCAAGACCTATCCCACAGGGCGGGGCAAACCGCCTGTTCGTGCGCTCGACGGTCTGAGCTTCTCCGCCGACGCCGGCACGGTCTTCGGACTGCTCGGGCCGAACGGGGCAGGCAAGTCGACGACCATCAAGATCCTCTCGACGCTGGCGAAAGCCGACGCAGGGAGAGCCACCGTCGCCGGGATCGACGTGACACGGCATCCGGCCGACGTGAGGCGGGCGATCGGGTTCGTGGCCCAGAAGCCCGTCTCCGACCCCGTCGACACCGGGCGTGAGAACCTCGTGCTCGCGGGGCGCATCCAGGGCCTGAGCGCACGGGATGCGCGAGCGCGGGCGACCGAGCTCCTCGACCGTTTCTCGCTGGGCGAGGCGGCCGACCGCCAGGTTAAGACCTACTCGGGTGGCATGGCCCGCAAGCTCGACGTCGCCATCGGCCTGATGAACCGACCGCAGGTCCTCTTCCTCGACGAGCCGACCACCGGCCTCGATCCGGAGGCGCGCGCTGAACTGTGGGCCGAGATCGAGCGGATGACCCAGCTCGAGAACATGACGGTGCTGCTCACGACCCACTACCTCGAAGAAGCCGACCGGCTGGCCAGCCGGCTCGCGATCGTCGACCACGGCACCGTCGTCGCCGGCGGCACGCCGGAAGAGCTGAAGAACGGGCTGCGGGGTGACGCGGTCATCATCGAGCTGGCGCCGGACAGCGACCCCGCGCATGCCCTCGCCGCCCTCGCGCGCGTCGAAGCGCTTCGCGAGATCGGGGCGGATGGGCGGACCATCCGCGCCAGGGCCGACCTCGGTGCCGCGACGCTTCCCCAGGCGCTCGCTGCGCTCGAGACGGCCGCGCTCGTCGTCGCATCCGCCACGGTCGCCCGACCCAGCCTCGACGACGTGTACCTGCGGCACACCGGCCGCACCCTCAGCAAGGCACAGGAGAACTACGCACTGGAGAACGCATCATGACCATCGCACTCACCCACACCGTCATCCTCACCGGGCGCCAGCTGCGCGCGGCGGCGCGTTTCCCCGCCTTCCTCGTGATGAACATCGTGCAGCCGGTGATCTGGCTGCTGCTCTTCGGCCAGCTCTTCAAATCGGTCGTCGAGATCCCCGGATTCGGCGCAGGCCAGAGCTACCTCGAATTCCTCACCCCCGGCATCGTCATGATGATGGCGCTGTTCGGGAGCGCCTGGTCGGGCACGGTCTACATCCAGGACATGCAGCGCGGGGTGATGGACCGGTTCCTCACGTCGCCCACGAGCCGGCCGGCGATGATCGTGTCGACTCTCATCTACCAGTCGATCCTCGCGATCGTGCAGAGCCTCATCGTTGTCGGGATCGCATTCTGGGCGGGGGCGCGCTTCTCCGGTGGGCTGACCGGCATCCTGATCCTGCTGCTCGCCGTCGTGCTGCTGACCGCAATCTTCTGCTCGCTGTCGAACGCCGCCGCCCTGCTCGCGAAGGAGCAGACGGTGCTGATCGGCATCTCGCAGCTGATCACGCTGCCGCTCATGTTCCTCAGCTCGGCGATCATGAACACGGCGCTGTCGCCGGAGTGGGTCCAGACCGCGGCGAAATACAACCCGTTCGAGTGGGCCGTCATCGTCGGACGCGAGGCGCTGAGCGCCAGCCCCGACTGGGCGTCGATCTGGGTCCACGTCGGCCTGCTCTCGGCGCTGACCGTGGTCATGGCCGCCCTGGCGACGAGCGCCTTCCGCGTCTACCAGCGCTCCGCGTAAGCCCGAGCGCGATTGGTTCGCAATATATTGCGGACCAATCGCGCATCCGGGCCATTTTTTGGCAACCGATCGTTCGGACCGATCGAGGAGGCGAGCGGGTGCAACCCGCGCCGTCCTAGAAGAGGTCTGGGCTCGGCGCGCTCGCGTGGCGGATCGACACGTCGGCGTGACGGTCGAACCGGTAGCCGACGCCGCGCACCGTGCGCACGATGTCTTCGAAGCGCCCGAGCTTCGCGCGCAGGCGACGCACGTGGACGTCGATGGTGCGCTCGTTGGGCACCTCGTCGTCGGTAGCGCTCCACAGTGACGCGATGAGCTCTGCGCGCTCGATCGTACGGCCTTCGCGCAGCACCAGGTACTGGAGCAGCTCGAACTCTTTGTACGTGAGGGCGGCCGGCTGGTTGTCGAGGATCAGGCGCTTGCGCGAGATGTCGACGACGACGCCGCCCGAGGCGCGGTCCTCGTCTTCCTCTTCGGCGACGTGACGGTGCTTGGCGATCGCTGCGGGATCCTGCAGAGCGAGGCGCACCACGTCCACGTCACGGCCGCCCGCACCTTCCGGAGCGAGGGCGACGGCAGCGTAGGTTTCAGCGGACGGAGCGATTTCGGCGGTCAGGCGCTTCAGCGCTTCAACGATCTGGCCGAGGTCGGTACCGGCGGCAGCGGCCTTCGCCTCATCGATGCCGACGTAGAGGACGAAGCCGCGGGCCTCGGTCCCGTTCGGGACGGCGCGGATCTTCGGCGCCGGGGCCGGGGTCGACGCGGATGCGGTGGCAGCGGATGCTGCGGGAGCGGCGGCGAGGCGACGGGCGGGGGAGTAGGAGGGGGCGGTGTCGACGGTTGCGAGAGACATGAGAGGAATCCTTTGAAGTGATGATGCGGTGAATCCGTCGCAGTCTGGGTCGACCAGTGCCGTGTGCAGATACGGCTGTGCCAGGGATTCGAGTGTTGTGTTGGGCCTCAGAGTGGCCGTAGTCGGATGCGGGTGTGGGGCATCCGGGGAGTCCGCGGCCGGGACGACTCAGTAGGTCGGCGGCGTCGGGACTCGGCGAAGGGTCGCTAGATTAGCGGCACATTCGGCAACACATGACAGCGTCACGGCCGGGCATCATCATGCCGGCATCCCCAGGGGCCTCGAAGGAGGTCAGGGTACGCGAGTTGTCAGTCATGCTGGCAAGTAAAACGGAGAATGACTCGCCATGTCAAATCATTACGGAATGTTTCACACAGTTCCGTAGAGCCGGTCACCGGCATCGCCGAGTCCGGGAACGATGTAGCCGTTCTCGTTGAGCCGTTCGTCGAGGGCCCCGAGCACGATGGTCACGTCACGTCCTTCGGTCGCCTTCTCGAGCGCCGCGAGGCCTTCGGGAGCCGCCAGGATGCAGATCGCGGTCACGTCGACAGCACCGCGCTTGAAGAGGAACTCGATCGCCGTTCCCAGCGAGCCGCCGGTCGCCAGCATCGGGTCGAGCACGAAGCACTGGCGGTCGGAGAGGTCCTCCGGCAGCCTCTCGGCGTAGGTCGTCGGCTCGAGGGTCTCCTCGTTGCGCACCATGCCCAGGAAGCCGACCTCTGCGCTCGGCATCAGCCTGACCATGCCTTCGAGCATCCCGAGCCCGGCGCGCAGGATGGGCACGACCAGTGGTCGCGGCTGGCTGAGGGTGACGCCGGTGGTCGCTGTGACGGGCGTGACGATGTCGACCGGCTCGACCCGGACGTTGCGGGTCGCCTCGTATGCGAGCAGGGTGACGAGCTCTTCGGTGAGGGCACGGAACACCGGCGACGGGGTGTTCTTGTTGCGGAGCACCGTCAGCTTGTGGGTGATCAAGGGGTGGTCTGCAACGTGGACTCGCATAGGCTCAATCTATCGGACTGCCGTGGAGTGCGCCCGGCGAAGGAGGAGACGCGTGGCACTGCCCGCCCCCGCCGGATTCGACGCCCTCATGCGCGATGCCATCGCTGAGGCACGTCGCGCACTCGACACCGGCGACGTTCCCGTCGCGGCCCTGGTGGTGGATGCGGATGGCCGGGTCATCGGCACCGGACGCAACGAGCGCGAGCTGCGCCACGATCCCACTGCGCATGCCGAGGTGCTCGCGCTTCGCGAGGCTGCGGCCGCACGCGACGACTGGCACCTGGAGGGATGCACGCTCGTTGTCACCCTCGAACCGTGCGTGATGTGTGCGGGTGCGATCCTTGCCGCCCGGGTGCCGCGCGTGGTCTTCGGCGCGTGGGACGAGAAGGCCGGTGCTGCCGGATCCGTGTACGACGTGCTCCGCGACCGGCGGCTCAATCATCGCGTCGAGGTGTTCGCCGGCGTCGAGGCGGAAGCGTGCGGCGAGCTGCTGTACGACTTCTTCGTCGCCAAACGCTAGCGACCGCGGGCGGCGTCCAGCTGGTCGAGCCACTCGCCGAAAGCGCGACGCGACGCGTCCTGCATCGCTGCCGAGTACTGTTCGCGTTCCGCACGGAGCGCATCCGCGTCGAGCTGCTCATCCGAAAGCTCGTTGTAGCCGTCCACGACCCAGCGTTCGTGCATGTCGTCCGTTACCTCGGGATGGAACTGCACCGCGAGCGCGAAGTCGCCGATCGAGAACGCTTCGTTCGAGTAGGCGCTCGACGACGCGAGCAGGGTCGCCTCGGCCGGCAGTTCGAAGGTGTCGCCGTGCCATTCGACGACGGGTACGCCCGTGAAGTGCCGCACGGGCGACTGCGCTCCCGCCGGAGTCGTCTCGACCGGCCGGAACCCGATCTCCTTCGTGTCCCCTTTATAGACGCGCTCGCCGAGCGCCCCGGCCATCAGCTGCGCGCCGAGGCAGACTCCGAGCGTCGGGCGCTCGGCTGCGAGCCGGTCGCGCAGGAGTTCGCGTTCGTCGAGGAGGAAGGGATGCGCATCCGTTTCATACGCACCCATCTCGCCGCCGAGCACGACGACGAGGTCGGCCTCGCCCGGGTCGATGGCGGTCAGGTCTTCGGCCGTCGCGTCGACGATGCGCACGTCGTACCCGTGTTCGCGCAGCACCGGCCCGATGTTGCCCAGGTGGATGGTCGGGTCGTGCTGGAGCACGACCGCGGTGCGCGTCACTCGAGGCCCTTGATGACGATGGCGTCTGTCGTCGGGTGCGTTCCTGCGGGGTCGACCCACACGTCCGGCTCGATGTAGATCGAGCGCGCGATCGGAACCGCGGCCCGGATGCGCGCCTCCACCACGTCGATGGCCTTCGCCACGTCGGCCAGCCGGTCGTCGCCTGCGACCGCGACCTTGGTCGCGACCAGCAGCTCATCCGGGCCGAGATACAGCGTCTTCATGTGGATGATGCGTTCCACTTCGTCGCCGGCGAGCACGGCCTTCTCGATCGCGGCGACGTCCTCGTCGCTCGCACCTTCGCCGACGAGGAGGCTCTTGGTCTCGATTCCGAGCACGATCGCCACCACGATGAGCAGCGAGCCGATGAGCAGGGTGCCGATCGCATCGAAGACCCCGTTGCCGGTGATCGCGGTGAGCCCCACGCCGAACAGCGCGAACACGAGGCCGATGAGCGCTGCGACGTCTTCGAGGAGCACGACCGGCAGCTCGGGCGCTTTGGCGCGACGGATGAACTGGACCCACGACTGCGTCCCCTTGAGCGGCGTGGACTCGCGGACCGCCGTGCGCAGCGAGAAGCTCTCCAGACCGATCGCGATCACGAGCACCAGCAGGGGCACCCAGATGTTGTCGAGCGGATGCGGGTGACGCATCTTGTCGATGCCTTCGTATACCGAGAAGACGCCGCCGACCGAGAACAGGATGATCGACACCACGAACGCGTAGACGTAGCGTTCGCGTCCGTAGCCGAACGGATGCTCCTTGTCGGCGCGCTTCTTCGCCTGGCGGCCGCCGAGCATGAGGAGCAGCTGGTTTCCGGAGTCCGCGAGGGAGTGCACACCCTCGGCGAGCATCGACGACGAACCGGACACGAACCAGGCGATGAACTTGGTCAGCGCGATTCCGAGGTTGGCCAGCAGGGCTGCGACGATCGCCTTGTTTCCACCGGATGCGCTCATGCTGACAATCCTAGGATGGTCCTGTGACCGAGACGCAGAGCATCATCCTTCCCACCATCGCGATTCTGGGGGCGGGCTCCATGGGCCGCGCGATCCTCAGCGGGCTCCAGAAACCGGATGTGAAAGTCGAGGGGGGCATCCGGGTCACGAACCGCACCGGCGCCCGAGCTGCCGAATTCGCCGGCGTCTCCGGAATCACCGCCTACGCGACCGACGACAACGCCGACGCCAACCGTCTCGCGGTCGACGGCGCCGAGATCGTGCTGGTCGCGGTGAAGCCGCACATGGTGCCCGACCTGCTCCGCGAGATCGCCGATTCGGTCACCCCCGGCGCCGTGATCGTGAGCGTGGCCGCGGGCGTGACGATCGCGACCTTCGAGAGGCACCTGCCCGGGTCGGTCTCGGTCGTGCGGTCGATGCCCAACACCCCGGCGATCGTGGGGCGCGCGGTCACCGGTATCAGCGGCGGTCCCCGCTCGTCGCCCGACGACCTCGCTCTCGTGCGGACACTCTTCGAGACGGTCGGCGAGGTCGTCGAGGTTCCCGAGGGCGAACTGGATGCGTTGAGCACGATCTCGGGATCCGGCCCCGCCTACGTGTTCTATCTCGTCGAGCAGCTCACGGCGACCGCGATCGACAAGGGCTTCACCCCCGAGCAGGCGAGGACGCTGGTGCATGGGACGTTCCTGGGCGCATCCGAGCTGCTTGTCGCATCCGGCGAGGACCCTGCCGAGCTGCGCCGCCGCGTCACCAGCCCGAACGGCACGACGGAGCGCGCGATCGGCGTGCTCGAGTCCGCCGACCTGAAGGCCCTGTTCGACCGCGCCACCGACGCCGCTCTAGCCCGCGCCCGCGAACTAGCCCAGTCCTGACCCGCCCCACCCGCCCCACCCGCCCCGCCCCACCCGCCCCGCATCGCGAGCACAGGAAAAAACATCCCGACTCGCGCAAGTGACGCGTTTTTTCCTGTGCTCGCCGACATGGGCACCGGGGACGGGGCCCGGGCGCGCGGTCAGGCGTCGAGGGCGGCGAAGCGTTCGATGTCGCCAGAGGCGCCCGAGACGATGATGAGGTCGTGGTTCGAGACGACGGTCTCCGCCGTCGCGTAGGTGAACGGCTTGCCCGGGCTCTTGACCCCGACGACCGTGATCTTGTGCTTGCGCCGCACGCCGGACTCCGAGAGCGGCAACCCTCGGATCGGCTTCGGCGGGTACATCTTGACGAGCGCGAAGTCGTCGTCGAATTCGATGAAGTCGAGCATCCTCCCGGAGACGAGGTGCGCCACGCGTTCGCCGGCTTCCGCCTCGGGGTAGATCACGTGGTTCGCGCCGATGCGTTCCAGGATCTTGCCGTGCGAGTGTGAGATCGCCTTCGCCCAGATCTGCGGGATCTTCAGGTCGACCAGGTTGGCGGTGATGAGCACACTGGCTTCGACCGATGAGCCGACCGCGACGACGGCGATCGAGAAGTCCTGCGCGCCGACCTGCCGCAGCGCATCGATCGACTTCGCGTCGGCCTGCACCGCGTGGGTCACCCGTTCGGCCCACTTCTGCACGAGTCCCGCGTCGGCGTCGATCGCGAGCACTTCCCGGTCCAGCCGGTCGAGCTGCCCTGCCGTCGCAGCGCCGAAGCGCCCCAGCCCGATCACGAGGACGGGCGCGTCGTGCTTGATCCGGTCAACCAACGAGGGGCCTCTCTTCCGGGCGCTGGAACAGTTGCCGCCGCTGGCTCTGCGCGAGCGCGGCCGCGAGTGTCACTGTACCAACGCGCCCGAGGAACATCGTCGCGGCCATCACATAGACGCCGACGTCCGGAAGCTTCTCGGTGAGACCGGTCGACAGGCCGCAGGTGGCGAACGCCGAGATGACGTCGAAGAGCACATGGTCGAGCGGTGCTTTGGTGAGTTGCAGGATGATGATGCTCGACACCGCCACGGTCGTCGCGCCCCACAGCACGATCGCGACCGCGAGCCGCAGGACGTCGCTCGGGATGCGGCGACGGAACGCATCCATCGACTCGACACCGCGGGCCTCGGCCATCGCCGCCAGGAACAGCACAGCCAGCGTGGTGACTTTGATGCCGCCGGCGGTCGACGCCGACCCGCCGCCGATGAACATGAGCATGTCGGTGACGAGCAGGCTCGACCCGTTGAGTTTGCTGATGTCGATGGTGGCGAACCCGCCTGAGCGGCTCATCGTCGAGAGGAAGAACGACTGGAAGACCGTGTCGCCCGGGCCGAGCCTGCCGAAGGTCTTCGGATTGTTGTACTCGAGAATGATGTACATCACGGCCCCCGCGACGAGCAGGATCGCCATCATCAGCAGCGTCAGCCTCACGTGGACGGACCAGCGTCGGCGGCGTCCGCGGTTCTCGCGGCGCAGGTTCTGGGCGATGGCGTAGATTACGGGAAATCCGATCGCGCCCAGGAAGACACCGATCATGAGCACGCCGAGGAACCAGAAGTCTTCGGCGAACGGCGCAAGGCCCTCGGCGTTCGGAGTGAACCCCGTGTTCGTGAAGGCCATCGCCGAGTAGTAGAGGCTGTCGAGCGCGGACTCGCCGACGGGGATGCCCGCCAGCAGCATCCGGGGAAAGAGGAGCACTGCAACGACTCCTTCGATGACGACCATGCTCATCGCGATCGTCAGGAGCAGGTTGCCGATCTCGCCGAGCCGCACCGCCTGCCCTTCGGCGACGGGGCCGCTGTGGAGCCGCAGGGGGTTGGAGTCGCTCGCGGCCATCAGTTTCGCGCGAAGGCCGAGTCTGCGCGAGATCACGAGCCCCAGGATGGACGCCATGGTCAGCACCCCCACCGCGCCGATCTGCACGCCGACGTACACGAGCACGTGACCGAAACCCGACCAGTGGGTGGCCATGTTCACGGTCGAGAGACCCGTGACGCAGATCACCGAGACAGCGGTGAACAGCGCGTCGGCGAGCGGCGTGCTGCTGCGTCCGACGGTCGCGATCGGCAGCGAGAACAGCAGGGTGAACACGAGGATGAGGGTCACGAACACGAGGATCGCGAACCGCGACGGGCTGCGCCCCGCGAAAGTGTTGACCGCCTCCCTGAGCCGGCCGCCCCAGCTGGTCGGTGTGAGGCGCGAAACCCGGGCTGCGTTCATCCGTTGCTCCTCCCCGACGACAGGCAACAGGTTGTCATGGTACTCCGGTGGCGGAAGTGACTACCCTTGACCCATGGCAGACATCTTTGACGTGATCGCAGACGCGACCCGACGCGAGATCCTCCGGGTCCTGCTCGACCGATACGTCGACGATGTGCACCATTCCGGGGAGATCAGCGTCTCCGAGATCGTCGCCAAACTGGAGCTGAGCCAGCCGACGGTGTCGAAGCACCTGAAAGTGCTGAGGGATGCGGGGCTCGTGAAGGTGCGCGAGGAGGGCCAGCATCGCTACTACCAGCTCGATTCGGGCCCGCTCGAAGACGTCGAGGACTGGATCATCCCATTCCTCTCGTCGGATTTCGAGGAACTCGAGGCCAGCGAGGCGCTCGCCCAGGAGACGCGCGAGTTCGCGGGGTCCGTCGGCAAGGTGCTCGCTGACACCAGCCATCGGGTGACCACTGCAGTCGAGAAGGTGACGCCGCGCAAGTGGCGTCGCGATTAGGCGTCCGACCTCCCTATTTACAGCGCGGGCCTGCTGCCCTAGAGTTTCGATTCACTACTCGTGTCACACGAGTAACATTGCGATTACCCGAACGCAGAGGACCATTCGAGATGCCTGCCGATCTTTCCGACGTGCGCTTCCTGACGGTTGCCGAGGTGGCCGACATGATGCGCGTGTCACGCATGACCGTGTACCGGCTCGTGCACTCGGGTGAGCTTCCGGCGATCCGGTTCGGGCGCTCGTTCCGTGTTCCCGAGTCGGCCGTCACGCAGGCCCTGGAGAACCACGTCGCCGAGACCGCTTAGGTTCCGCTAGACTTGGCCTTTGTGTCGCCGCGAAACCCGCGGCAAACCCCCTATTCTTTGTGAGGTCTTTGTGGGTTCCGTAATCAAGAAGCGCCGCAAGCGTATGGCGAAGAAGAAGCACCGCAAGCTGCTTCGCAAGACGCGCCACCAGCGTCGCAACAAGAAGTAGAGCATCCGCGAGGGTTTCCCTCGTCGCTGTACTGGTCGAGAGCGTCGGTTCCTTCATGGTTCCGGCGCTTTTTGCTTTGCAGTTACGCTTGAACTCGTGGCCCACATCGACCTCACGCTGATCGGCAAGCCCGGCTGCCATCTGTGCGATGACGCGCGCGATGTCATCCGTTCGGTGGTCTCGGCGTTGCCCGAGGGCTCGCCTGCGGTTACGTTGTCGGAGCGGTCGATCCTCGACGACGCGCAGTTGCTCGAGCGGTACGCCGACGAGATCCCCGTCGTCCTGATCGACGGGCGGATGCACACCTATTGGCGCGTCGACCCGGCGCGCCTTCGAACAGCTCTCCTGGAGGCATCATGATCCGCCACGTCGTCACATGGAAGCTCGCTGCGACCGATGACACCGAGCGCGCAGAGCAGGTCGCCACGATCGCGGGAGGGCTTCGCTCGCTGCCCCCGCACATCCCCGAGATCCTGAGTTTCGAGGTCGGCGAGAACGTGCTGCATCCCGGAGCGAATTTCGACCTCGTGCTCATCGCCGAGTACGAGGATGCGGATGCGCTGGCCCGCTACCAGGAGCATCCCGAGCACAAGAAGGTCGCCTCATACATCCGCACGGTGGTCGCCGACCGTTCGGCTGTCGACTTCGAGGTCTGACGGCCCCATCGGCGAGCGCCGGTTCACACGAGCGGTCGTGCGTCGATCTCGTCGTCGGTGCGCCGGTAGTCCCGGATGAACGTCTCCCGCGCCGGTGCGTAGAGGTCGCGGATGAGTTCGGCCGTGCGTTCGCCGTCGCGCGCTTTGGCAGCCGCCGCGATCTCGGCCACCGCTGACGCCACGTCCTCGATCCCGAACGGCATCTGCCAGACGGTCACGTAGCGCAGCAGCTGGGGGCTCAGCCCCTCGGCGGCCGTCAGGAGCACTGTGTTGTCAGTCGATCTCTCGAACTCGATGAAGAAGTCGCTCAGCGCGGTTCCGAGACCGGGGAGGTCCCCGGACTTGGCCAGCCGGCGGGCGGACCTGCTGTGCTCCTCCAGGCGGCGGATCGCGGCGGGCTCCATGGTGGCGACGGATGTGCGCGCGGCGTATTCGACGAGGATTCCGGTCGCGTAGATCGCCTCGTCGATGGCGCGCAGGTCGATCGGCGCGACGCGGGTGTAGCGGTTCGGGGCGAGTTCGACGAGGCCGATGTCGGCGAGCTTCATGAGCGCCTCGCGCACGGGGGTGCGGGAGACGCCGAGCCACGCGGTCAGCTTCTCGTCGAGGAGTACTTCGCCGGGTTCGAGCGTTCCGTCGATGATCGCGGTGTACAGGCGCTCGTAGACGACGTCTCGCAGCAGCCGGCGTTCCACCGGCCGGGAGTCTCTCGTGGGCAGGGGCATGGTCAGCCTGCCTTCGGCGCGGCTGCGGGCGCGGCTGCGCTGTCGGCCTCGGCCTCGGCCAGGTCGTCGACGAGAGCGGTCAGCGCCACATCCCAGTACCGTCGCACGTTATCGGCCGCTGCGTCGGCCTCACCCCGGCGCGAGGCGTCGACGATCTCGCGGATGATCGGCGCACCCAGCTGGAATCCGCGCAACGACGGGGTTGCTTTCAGCGCCCGGCTGAGTTCGGGGACGTGACGGGTCGACAGTCGCGCGATGGTCTTGTTGTCGAGGCGGCGCACGTAGATATTGAGGAGCGAGTCAGTGAGGTGGGACTGGCGCACATCCTCCGAGACGCCGTCGCGCTCATCCGCTTCGGCACGGTCGGCGAACGCGTCGAGCTCAGCGAGGTCGGCAGCGGTGAGCAGCGGCACTGTATCGCGCACGACGCTGACGTAGAGCGCCCCGAGCATTGCGACGAGACCGCGAAGCCGAGGGATGTCGATGGGGGCTACGCGCGTGCGCTTCTGCGGGAGGACTTCGACGAGCCCCATCGCAGCGAGTTGGTTGAGAGCTTCGCGAACGGGGGTGCGGGATACGCCGACCCATTCTTCGATCTCGGAGTCGTGCAATTGTTCGCCAGGGGCGAGGTCTCCGTCGACGATCGCATCGAGCAGCCGAAGGAAGACTTCGTCGCGGATGAGCCTGCGCGGTGTGACGCTCTCGGTCGTTGGGACAGGCATACATGCATATTACATCTGGGTCGTTCGGACGGCCCCTGACCAGGCAAAAGCCAAGGTCAAGGGCCGAAAATCCGAACGATTATCAGGACTGCGCGTAAAGGTTGCTGCCGAGCGCCTTCGCCTTCAGCGCGTCGAATTCTCCCTGGGAGATCACGCCGCTGTCGAGCAGCTGCTTCGCCTTCGCGATGTCCTCGGCAGGGGACGTGGTCGCCACCGACCGGATGTGGTCGTCGGCCTGCGCGCGAGCCCGGCCGACCGCTTCGGCCTGGCGTTCCGCCATCCCACGGCCACGGGCGATGAGGTACACGAGGGCGGTGAGGAACGGCATGAAGATCAGGAAGATCACCCAGACGGCTTTCCACCACCCGTTCAGTTTCTGGTCACGGAACAGGTCGCCGATGATGGCGAAGAGTGCGAACAGGTAGGCGATGAACGCGAAGCTCCAGAAGAAGATCCAGACGATATTCCAGAAGTTGTTCATGTGATCGTCCTTTCGACGGTCGGCGCACCACGCTGGCCGCGCTCGTATGCACAAGCTAGCGCGGATGGGCCCGCCGGCAACAGACCTATCGTCGCGGGCCGGTTTGTGGCTAGGTTGGATGGAATCACGCGGGGGAGGGGCGACGATTTCGACTGCAGCCGCCACCGTTTCCCGTCGCAAGCGCTGGTTCGCCCCCACCCTCGCCGGTTACGGAACCGGGTGGATCGCGCCCGATCTGATCGCTGGGCTGAGCGCCGGCGCCGTGGTCATCCCGCAGGCGATGGCTTACGCGACGATCGCCAACATGCCCGTGCAGATCGGGCTCTACACGTGCATGGTGCCGATGGTCGTCTACGTGCTGCTGGGTGGCTCGAAGGCGATGAGCGTCTCGACGACGTCGACGATCGCGACGCTCACGGCGACCACGCTCGTCGCAGCGGGAGTGGCGGGCGGCTCAGCCCAGGCGGAACGCGATCTGGTGACCCTCACATTTCTCGTGGGCGTGATCCTGATCCTCGGTCGGTTGCTGCGTCTCGGCTCCCTCATCGAAAGCATCAACCCGGCCACCCTCATCGGAATCAAGGTCGGCGTCGGCGCGACGGTCGCTGTCGGGCAGCTGCCGAAACTCCTCGGAGTGGACACCGATTTCAGCGGGCACGGGTTCATCCGCTCGCTCGTGAGTACGGTCGAGGCCCTGCCGGAGGCGAACCTGGCGACGGTGCTCCTGTCGGTCGCAAGCATCGCCGTGCTGGTGCTGTTCGGCCGGTTCGCGCCACGCGTTCCGGGCCAGCTGATCGTCGTGGTCGGAGGTATTCTGCTCGCGGCATACACCGGCATCACGGATGCGGGAGTGCGGCTGATCCCGCCCGTCCCGGAGGGAATTCCGGCCCCGACCATGCCTACTTTCCAGGATGTGGGCGCGCTGGTCCCCGGAGCCCTCGCGATTGCCGTCATGGCGTTCCTCGAGTCCGCGGCGGTCGCCCGCGCCCTGCGACAAGGCGGGGAACCGCAGGTCGACAGCAACCGAGAACTGTTCGCGACCGGCGTCGCGAACCTGGCCGGGTCGTTCTTCTACAGCCTGCCGCCGGCAGGAGGTTTCTCGCAGAGCGCTATCAACCAGCGAGCCGGTGCGCGCAGCCAGCTCGCCTCACTGGTGACTGCGGTCCTCGCCGTCCTGGTCGCGCTCTTCCTCGCACCGGTGCTCAGCAACCTGCCACAGGCGACTCTTGCAGCGATGGTTTTCGTCGCCGTCTTCGCGCTCATCGACATCCCCGGAATGGTGCGCCTGGCGCGCCTCGACTCCCGGGAGTTCTGGATCTCGCTGGTGACTGCGGTGATCGGCCTGACCGTCGGGCTGCTTGCCGCTGTGGCGGCGGGCGTGCTGCTGACGCTCTTCACTGTGCTCCACGAGCTCAACCGTCAGCGGGTCTCAGGGTCGGAGCCGTTCCCGGGCGGGATTGTGATATCCCTTTTCGGCGGGCTGTATTCGGCGAATGTCCTGCGCACCCTGGAGACGATCGAGGGGCTTGCGGCGGATGCGGCGCCGATCCGTTACGCGCTGCTGGACGCATCCCCGCTCCGGCTGACCTCGGTGGCGGTGGTGGACGCGCTCACCGACCTCGACGGCGACCTCGCGGCGACCGGCGTGGAATTCCACATCGCGGGGCTGCCGGAAGGCGCGCTCGAAATCGCGGGCAAGATGGCCTGGTGGAAGGGATTGGTCGAAGCCGGGCGCGTGCATCCTGATGTCGCGGAGGCGATCGCGGAGCTTTCCGCGCGATCGTGAGGGCGAGGCGGCGCCCGATCGGGTGGGCGCAGGCGCGGGCTCAGAGCCTCAGGCTCAGAGACTCCGCGCGCAGCGGAACCCGATGTGCGTCGTAGCCGAGTCGTCGGACTGCGGCGAGCGAGCAGCCGGCCGGTAGCGCAGGCAGTACTCGGGAGCGCACAGGTGCGACCCGCCCTTGAGGGCGCGGCGGGGGATGGCGGAGCCGGGTTCCGCGCTCGCCGCACGTCGATCATCCTCGCCGGGCCCGCATCCGCAGCCGCAACCGTCGTGGGATGAAGCGGACACCGCGGACGGCGTGAGCAGGTTCGTGGCGCCGGTCGGGGGGATCATCGGGTTGCCTGTCGGTACGGTGGCGCTGTCGACGGAGCCCTCTGCTACGTAGTGACGAGGCGAGTAGTAGGTCGTCGTCCACTCCCACACGTTTCCGATGAGGTCGAAGAAACCGTAGCCGTTCGCCGGGAAGGATCCGACCGGGGACGTCCCGCGCCACCCGTCTGCGCCCGTGTTGAGGTAGGGGAACCGTCCCTGCCACGTGTTGGCCATGAGGTGATCGTCCAGACGGACCTCGTTGCCCCAGGCGTAGGTGAGGCCGTCGCGCGAACCGCCGCGGGCGGCGAACTCCCACTCCTCCTCGGTGGGGAGGCGCTTGCCCGCCCAACTCGCGTAGGCCGAGGCGTCTTCGAACGCGACCTGGACGACCGGATGCTCACCGCGCCCCTCGATGTCGGATTCGGGACCGTATGGCTGGCGCCAGTTCGCGCCCGCTCCCCAGCTCCACCAGGCGCGCCAGTCGTTCAGGTCGACCGGTCCGCTGGTCGGCGTGAAGACGAGGCCGCCGGGTACGAGGTCTTCCACGGACACGCCGGGAAAGTCGGCCGGGTCGAGCGGACGTTCGGCCACCGTGACGTAGCCGGTCGCATCGACGAATTCGGCGAACTGCGTGTTGGTGACCGGATGCGCATCCAGCTCGAATGCGGCGACCTCGACGACGTGGATGGGGCCTTCGTCAGGGTAGAAACGCTCGGAACCCATCGAGAATTCGCCGGCGGCGACGCGCAGCATCGGGGTGGTGTTCGGCACGGGTCGAGCCTACGCGCCGGGGTAGGCTGACGCCATGATGCCCCAGCTTCCGCCCCGGGTGTGGGCGGGGCGCGGAGTCGTCGGCCGGATCCTGCTCGTCATCGGGGTCGTCGTCGGGGCGGTGCTCGCACTGGCCGTCGGGCTCGTCCTCGTCGTGGTTGCGATCGTCGTCTGGCTGGTCTGGCTGGCGCTGTGGCTGGTCGGATACCTCTGGGCGTGGCTCTGGTACGCGGGCCAGCGGATGCGGCGGGTCGAGTATCCGTTCGAGATCCCGTCGCCGGTGTCGCGGAAGCGCCGGACCGATGTCTTCAGCTCGTCGTACCTGAGCGGCGCCCCACGTCTTGTCGGCGCTGCCGCCCGGCTGGCGGGCTTCCTGCTCGGGCCGCTCGCGCTGGTGGCGAGCGTGCTCGGGTTGGTCGCTCCCCGCTGGCGCGCCAGACCGTACCTCGCCGTCTTCACCCTTCGTGGCATCCTCGCCAAAGCCGTCGGGCTCGGTCGCCGCCGCGGCTGGCTCGTCGACGGGCACGACCCCGCAGTTCAGACCTTCGACGACTTCCTCGTCGTGGCGTTTCCGCAGATCGCCGACTTCGTGCGCTGGTGGCGTGATCCGGATGCTCCGGTCGACTACGTCCCGTCGCCCGGACTCCACGACGCGACGGCCGATCAGCTCGGACTCACGCTCGGCTCCTACCCCGACCCCCTGGGCTTTCCTGGGCTCGCGGCCGGCGCGATGCGGAGGCGGCAGATCACCGGGTACCGCGACCTGCTCGTCAGCCAGCGCGAGATCGACGATCTGTGCGATCCCGATCTCGACGATCGCAACGATGTCGGGGTCGTGCGGATCACATCGCGCGTTGCCGAGGACGGCATCCGTCGCTGGCTCGTCCAGTTCCCGAGCACCAAATCGTGGCATCCGCGGGCGGGGGTGGCGCCCAACGACATCACCGCCGACCTGGTCATCGGCGCGGACCGCGAGCCGACGATGACACGGGCCGGGATCGCGGCCATGGCAGTCGCCGGGATCGCGCCGGGCGAACCGGTGATGCTCGCGGGTTTCAGTCTCGGCGGGATGGTGGCCGCGCAGGTCGCAGTGCGTGCCGAGCGGCACGGTTTCACGGTCACCCACCTGGTCACGGCGGGTTCGCCGCTCGGGCGTGTGCCCGTTCCGTCCGGGATCCGGGTGCTGGCTCTCGAGCACGTGCTCGATATCGTGCCGCGCATCGAGGGGCGCGAGAACCCGGCGGATCGTCGGGATGGCTCCGGTGTCGGCAGTCCCGGGGTGCCGCAGTGGCTCACGGTGAAGGCGGGGCCGCCGCTGCCCGGCGGGTTCCGGCTCGGTGTTCTGCACCAGTCGACGGCGTATGCCGATACGGCGGCTGCGGTCGAGGATGATCCGCCCGGCCCGGTCGCGGCGGCACTCGGTGAGCTGAGCGTGTTCTTCGGGCCCGGGCAGCGCCTCGTCGACTACGCGGTCCTGCGGGAGGGCGCATACTCGGTGCAGCCCTCTGTGCCCTTCTACCTGCACAGCACGGTCGAAGAGGGGATCACCCGCAACTCCCTGCGCATGACACTGCGGCGGCTGCCGGGCGTGATCGCGGTCGACATCTACGAGTCGCGCGCTGGGCTTGCGACCACGATCCTCTGGAACGCGGACGTGCTGGTGCGGAGCCTCCGGCCCTGGTTCACCGAGGTGGAGCGCTTCACGGTCTACCGGGGTCTTCTGTCGCTGCTGAAACGGCGGCGTGCTGTCGGCTTCCATTTCCGGCTCCAGGCGAAGGAGACGCCGGGCGTCACCTGGGAGGCGACGGTGCAGCGGATGCCGGATGGGCGCTGGCGCGAAGTGATCGACGTCGCGTTCGACAGTGCCGAGGCGGAACGTGAGTTCCTTCCCGTGCTGCTTCCGGATGGTTGGACGTCGACGGTGACCTACTATCCGCCGAATGCGTTCCAGCCGGTTCGGACGCGCTGAGGTCGCTAACGTGGTCCGCTCTATAGCGGGCGCGGCATGCTCCGCCTAGATCGAGGCCGTCTCGTCATCGACGCGGGCGTCGCCGCCATGACTGTGGAGCGAGCGCGCATAGCGCTCGGTGAGCTCGACCATGAACGGCCGTTCGATACTCATGGGATCGATGCCGAAGACGTAACCGGCGAAGTCGAGCGAACGCTGCCTCTCCCAGATCGCCTCGTGCTGGTCGGGCGGGAGGATCTCTGCCGGGTCTCCGACGGCGACCCAGCCGATCGGGACGGTGGCGTCCGCGGGGAGCGAGGTGCGCAGGTGCACGATGGCGTCGATGCGCACTTCGGAGCCGCGGCCGAGCCGCGCCCCGTTGAAGATCCGCGCGCCCGTTGCGACGAAGACTTCACTGTCGATCGTGGCGCCCACGACGTAGGTGTGCGGCCCGATGAGGGTGTGATCGCCGATCCTCACCGGGTTCTGGCGGGTCGAGCGGATGACCGCGTTCTCCATCACGATGACGTGATCGGCCAGTCGGATCGGGCCGCCCTCGTCGGTCAGGACCGCTCCGAACAGGATGCGGCAGTGCGGCCCGATTTCGACGTCACCGCTCAGTACGGCGTTGGGTGCGACGTAGGCTGTCGGGTGCACGCGGGGGCGCACACCGCGGTGTTCGATCTCCATCTGGTCACCGTAACCCGGCGCGTGCCACCGTGCGCCGGTCATCCCTTTCGTCTCAGCGGCTGAGGATCAATGCGTCGCCCTGTCCGCCGCCCCCGCAGAGTGCAACGGCGGCACGGCCTGATCCACGCCGGTTGAGCTCGTGGGCCGCGTGCACGACGAGCCGGGCGCCCGAAGCGCCGATCGGGTGCCCGAGAGCGATGGCGCCGCCGTGGATGTTGACCCGATCGTGGTCGAGCCCGAGGTCGGCCATCGACTGGAGCGCGACTGCTGCGAATGCTTCGTTGATCTCGATGAAGTCGAGGTCGGATGCGGAGAACTCGGTCTTCGACAGCGCTGCGGCGATCGCGTGCGAGGGCTGCGAGTGCAGGGAGTTGTCCGGACCGGCCACCGAAGCGTTCGCACCGAGGACAGCGAGCCAGGAGAGTCCGCGGCGCTCGGCGTTCTCCCTGCTCGTCAGGACGACCGCCGCTGCTCCGTCGCTGAGCGGCGACGAGTTACCCGCAGTGAGCGTGCCGTCGTCCGCGAAACTGGGCCGCAGTCTGCCGAGTGTGTCCGCCGACGAGTCCGGCCGGACGCCCTCGTCGATGTCGATCACGATCGGATCACCCTTGCGCTGGGGGATGACCACCGGCGCCAGCTCCGCGTCGAACACGCCTGTGGCGGCAGCGGCGCCCGCCCGGCGGTGCGATGCGGCCGCGAACTCGTCCTGCGCCTCGCGCGTCAGCCCGAGTTTGGCGGTGTAACGCTCGGTGGATGCGCCCATCGAGTCGCCGTCGAACGCGTCGGTGAGCCCGTCGTGCGCGGCAGAGTCCAATGCCGTGATCGACCCGTACGACCAGCCGAGACGTGATCCGGGAAGGACGTGCGGGGCGTTGGTCATCGACTCCTGGCCCCCGGCGACGACGACTTCGGCTTCACCGGATCGGATGAGCCGGGCCGCGTCGACGATCGCGGCGAGCCCCGAGAGGCAGACCTTGTTGATGGTCACGGTCGGCACCTGCCAGCCGAGCCCGGCCGCGATCGACGTCTGGCGGGCGGGGTTCTGACCGGCGCCGGCCTGCAGCACCTGGCCGAAGATGAGTGCGTCGATGTCGCCGGCCCCGAGCGCTCCGGGACCCCCCGAGCCGAGACGCTCCAGCGCGGCACGCACCGCGACAGCGCCCAGGTCGACAGCTCGCAGCGATGCGAGGTTGCCTTTGATCTTGCCCTGCGGGGTACGCGCAGCGGACAGGATGACGACGTCGGTATTGGCGGTCATGGCGACTCCTTCGTGCCTGAATACGGCGGCTCGTGGCCGCTCGCTTCCACGATCTCACACCGCGGGACGCCTCGCACGCCAACCTCCTCCACAGGTCAGGTTGTCCACAGATTCCCGGAAGCGGGACCACAGAGATGGCGGCCCTTCTAGCGTGGGGGAATGTTCGACGAGGAGGAAGAAGAGCCGCTTGCAGCCGTCCCACCGCATGACCGACCCCGCGAAAGACTTCGCCGGCTGGGCCCGAGCGTCCTCACCGATGAGGAGATCCTCGCACTGGTGCTCGGCACCGGCCAGCCCGGCCGCAATGTGCTCGCCACGGCACGATCGATCCTGCGCCAGACCGGAGGGTTCAGTGGGCTCGCGGCGATGGATGTCACCCGTCTCGAACGGCTGCCCGGCATCGGCCCGGCCATGGCGGGTCGGCTCACGGCGACTCTGGAGATCTGGCGGCGCGCCGGCACGACCTCGGCGTGGTCTCCGCTCGTCGACGATGAAGCGACGTCGCGGATCGTCCTGCCGGAGCTCGCCCATCGCTCGACGGAACGGTTCGTCGTGGTGGTCGCCGACCGGGCTGTTCGACCGCTCGAGGTCGTCTTCGTGCGCGACGGCGGGGACATTCCCGTGCAGGTCGAGCCGAGCGAGGTACTTCAGGCCGTTCTCACCAGGGGCGGCCGGTCCTTCGCCGTCGCCCACAACCATCCGAGCGGCTCGCTCGAACCGAGTGTTGCAGACATGGCCGTCACGCGCCGCCTCGGTGCCGGTGCAGCCACGATCGGTCTCCGCTTCCTCGGCCACATCCTCGTCGCGGGCTCCGAATGGATGCGCCTCTGACGAGGTGAAGGCCGATGCGGCCGACAGGCGACTAGGGAAGCAGGCGCGTCGGTCCGCGGAAGAGGTAGGTGGTCTCGCGCAGGTTCGACAGGTGGAGCATCAGCATGAGCACGCGGGCGAGGCCCATGCCGAAACCGCCGTGCGGCGGCACTCCGTAGCGGAAGAAGTCGAGGTAGAACTCGAGCTCTTCGGGGTCGAGCCCCTTCTCGCGGGCCTGGGCTTCGAGGATCTCGATGCGGTGCTCGCGCTGAGCACCGGTCGAGATCTCCACACCGTTGAAGATGAGGTCGTAGCTGTTCGTCAGGGTCACATCGTCGGCGTGCCGCATGTGGTAGAACGGCCGGATGCTCGAGGCGTAGTCGGTCAGGAACACGAATTCGTGGTCGAAGACCTCCTTCACGTACGCGGAGATCTGACGTTCGCCCTCCGGGTCCATGTCGTCGTCGTGACGGGGAACCTCGTAGCCGCGCTCGGCGACGATGCGCTTCGCCTCAGCCAGGGGAATGCGAGGGAACGGCGTCGACGGAACAACGACGTCGACATCGAAGAGCTCCTTGATCTGCTCGCCGTGCTTGGCCTTCACAGCGGTGAACCCGGCGACGATGAGATCTTCGTGCAGCTTCATGACGTCTTCGTGGCTGTCGATCCAGCTGATCTCGCTGTCGACGCTCGTGAACTCCGTCGCGTGCCGGCTGGTGAAACTGGGGTCGGCACGGAAGGCGGGGCCGACCTCGAAGATCTTGCCGAAACCGGCCGACTGCGCCATCTGCTTGAAGAACTGCGGGCTCTGCGCGAGGTATGCCTTGGTCTCGAAGTACCCCACTTCGAAGAGCTCTGCGCGCGACTCGCTCGCGCTCGCCATCAGCTTCGGCGTGTGGAGTTCGATGAAGTCGTTGTCGACCCAGTACTCGCGCAGCGCGTGCTCGAAGGTGGTCTGGATGCGGAAGATCAGGTTGTGCTTCGGCTCGCGCAGGTCGAGGAACCGCCAGTCCATGCGCTTGTCGATGCCGCTGTCGGCGGCGATCGGCGTCTCGGGGATCGATGCGGTCTCGACGACGAGCGACGCGAGCTTGATCTCGATCCCGCCCAGCTTGACGCGCTCGTCGTGCTTCAGCTCGCCAGTGGCGACGACGAAGGTGCCCTGCGAGAGGCCGGAGATCGTCGTGGCCGGTTCATCGGCGACGACCGCACCGTCGGCATCGGTCGTTCGTGGATTGACGAGCTGGACGGCGCCGGACTCGTCGCGAAGCACGACGAACTGCACCTTCTTCTGGTCGCGGACCGTATCGACCCAGCCTGCAACGGTGACAGGGCCGTCGGGCAGGGCGGACAAGTTCTTGATCAAAACGCGTGCGGTCACAGCCATCAAGCCTACCGCCCGGCCGTTCCCGGCGAATTCAAGGCAAAGCCCTCCGTAGACTGGGGGCGTGGTAGCAAGCCAGGTTCATCTCGTCCGACACGGAGAGGTGTTCAATCCCGATGGCATCCTGTACGGCAGGATGTCGGGCTTCGGCCTCTCCAAACTCGGTCACCGGATGGCCCAGGCGGCCGCCGATGACCTCGTCGAACGCGACCGGAAGATCTCGGCGATCATGGCATCCCCTCTGCAGCGCACGCGGGAATCGGCGAAACCGATCTCGCTCGCCTTCGGGCTGCCCGTCGACCTCGAAGACCGCGTCATCGAGCCCACGAACCATTTCGAGGGCACCGTGATGAAGCGCGCCCTTCGCAAGCCGCGCAACTGGCCCTACGTCGTGAACCCCCTCAGGCCCAGTTGGGGCGAGCCCTACGTGAGCATCGTGCAGCGCATGCGTGCCGCACTCGACGATGCGTTCCTCTCCGTCGACTCGGGCGATGTCGTGCTGGTCAGCCACCAGCTCCCCATCTGGGTCACCCACCTCGCGCTCGCCGGCGAGCGGTTCCCGCACGACCCGCGTAAGCGACGCTGCTCCCTGTCGAGCATCACCACGATCGAACAGCGCCTCGGTGACGACGGCGAGACGACGCTCATCGAAGCCGGTTACGTCGAACCCGCACGGGTGCTGCAGGCCTCTGCGACGGATGTCGGGGCCGTATGATGCCGACGCCCAAGAACCGCAGGCTCCGAATCCTCGCTCCCGCGGCAGCCCTGGCCGCTGTCGCCCTCCTTCTCACGGGCTGCACCACCGACTCTTTGGCCGCCCAGTACCGTGCCGGCACCGGACAGAACTACATCGCAGGCGACGGCTCGATCACCGAGATCGCCCTCGACCATCGCGGCCCGTCGATCAGCTTCGCGGGTACGACCGAGCACGGTGACGCTGTGTCATCGAAGGATTACGCCGGCAAGGTGCTCGTCGTGAACTTCTGGTACGCCGGCTGCCCGCCGTGCCGGGTCGAAGCCCCCGACCTCGAAGCCCTCTACAAGAAGTACCAGCCTCAAGACGTGGGCTTCCTCGGTGTCAACCTCTACGACTCGGCCGGCACAGCCCTCGGTTTCGCAACAGACCACGGCGTCACCTACCCGTCGGTCCTCGACCGCGACACCGGCTCGGTACTGCTGGCTTTCAGCGGCACCGTTCCCCCCAAAGCCACGCCCACCACGCTGGTGATCGACAAGAAGGGCCGCGTTGCGGCCCGCATCCTCGGCGCGATCCCTGACCGCAGCATCCTCGACAGCCTGATCAGCTCCACGCTCGCCGAGACCGACTGAACGTGAGCGGAATCGGACAGATCGTCTTCAGCGGGCAGCTTCTGCTTGCGCTGCCGATCGCGCTGCTCGCCGGGCTGGTGTCGTTCGCATCCCCGTGCATCCTGCCGCTCGTCCCCGGCTACCTCGCCTACGTCGGCGGCTTCAGCGAGCCCGGGGAGAAGCGCGATCGATCGCGGCTCCTCACCGGCGTCGCACTCTTCGTGCTCGGGTTCGCGATCGTCTTCATCGCCTACGGGGCCGCCTTCGGCGCGCTCGGGGCATGGCTGATCCGCTGGCAGGACATCGTCGTGCGTGTCCTCGGTGTGGTGGTCATCCTGATGGGGCTGGTTTTCGTCGGGCAGTTCTCGTTCCTGCAGAAGACCATCAAGCCCAATTGGCGCCCCGCGACCGGCCTCATCGGAGCGCCCGTGCTGGGGATCGTCTTCGGAATCGGATGGACACCGTGCTTCGGTCCCACCCTCATCGCCATCAACGCGCTCAGCGTCGGCAGCGGGTCGCCCTGGCGCGGCGCGCTCCTCGGTCTCTTCTACTGCATCGGGCTCGGGGTCCCCTTCCTGCTCGTCGCGCTCGGCTACGAGTGGGTCGCGTCCTCGGTCGCATTCCTCAAACGGCACATCCGTGCCATCAACATCATCGGCGGTGCACTTCTCATTGTCATCGGCGTCCTTATGGTCACTGGGCTGTGGAGCCTGATCATGTCCCAATTCTTGGCGGTGATCACAGGTTTTGAGCCGGCCCTCTGACCACATCGACTCGGCGGCGCCACCGCAGGAGACCGACATCAACCAGCCGAAGCTGGGCTTCGTCGGCTGGCTCCGCTGGTTCTGGCGGCAGCTCACGAGCATGCGCACAGCGCTGTTCCTGCTTCTTCTCCTGGCCATCGCGGCCGTCCCCGGCTCTCTGGTGCCCCAGCGCAGTTCCGACCCCAACGGTGTGACCCAGTACTTCCAGGCTCACCCCGACATCGCGCCCTTCCTCGACAAGCTCCAGGCATTCGACGTCTACACGTCGGTGTGGTTCTCCGCCATCTACCTGCTGCTGTTCGCTTCGCTCGTCGGCTGCGTCATCCCGCGAACGAAGCACCACTTCGACGCGCTGCGGGCGAAGCCGCCGCGCACACCCGTGCGACTGGCGCGGATGGCCGGATTCCAGACCCGCACCCTCTCCAGCGAAGAAGCACGGAACGCCGGAGAGCCGATCGCCGCAGCGCGAGAACTCCTCCGCAAAGGCGGTTATCGCGTCGCCCTGTTCGAGGACGCGCGGTCGACCTCCGTCTCGGCCGAGCGCGGATATCTGCGCGAAACCGGCAACCTCGTGTTCCACTCGGCGCTCGTGGGAATCCTGCTCGCGGTCGGCCTCGGCGGCGGCTTCGGCTACAACGGGCAGAAGGTCGTCGTCGAAGGACAGAGTTTCGTCAACAGTCTCCCGTCGTACAACTCGTTCAACCCGGGCCGGTTCTTCAATGACTCATCGCTGCAGCCGTTCTCCATCCGGGTCGACAGCCTCGATGTCGCGTATGAGACGAAGAACGTGAATGCGATGGGCCAGCCGCTCGACTACACGGCGCACGTCACGACCGATGGGCCGGGCTCGGCATCCGCGACCACGACCATCAAGGTCAACGACCCGCTCGAGATCGGTGGGACCCAGGTCTATCTGCTCGGCAACGGGTATGCGCCGACCGTGACGGTGCGGGACCCCGACGGCACGATCGTGTTCCAGGACTCGGTGCCCTTCCTGCCCCAGGACCCGAATCTCACGTCGCTCGGCGTCATCAAGGTCCCGGACGGACTGGCGAAACAGCTCGGGATGATCGGCTTCTTCTATCCGACCAAGGGAGACAGCCAGACCGCTTCGGGTGCGTTCGCATCCACCTTCCCCGGTTTGAAGAACCCGCTACTGACGCTGAATGTGTACCAGGGCGACCTCGGGGTCAACTCGGGCGTCCCTCAGTCCGTGTACAACCTCGACACCGACAAGCTGACTCAGCTGACCGGACCGGGCGCGAAACTCAAGGCGCTCGAACTCGCGCCGGGCCAGACAGTGCAGTTGCCGAACGGACTCGGCAGCGTCAGCTTCGACAACGTCAAGCGTTTCGCATCCCTCGATGTGCACCACGACCCGACCCAGGGATGGGTGCTGCTCTTCGCGATCCTTGTGCTTGCGGGACTGCTGACATCGCTCTTCGTGCCGCGCCGTCGGATCTGGGTAAAAGCCATTCGGGGTGACGACGGAGCGCTCACCCTCGAGTACGCGGCTCTCGCACGCGGCGACGACCCGAACCTCGCTGCGGCCGTGAGCTCACTCGCGACCGGCATATTGCTGCACTCACCAGAACCGAAAACACTTAGGCTTACACCGTGACTGACACCCTGGCTCAGCTCTCCACGCTCTGCATCTACTCCGCGATGGGCATCTACGCGTTGGCCTTCGTGGCGTTCGCTCTCGACCTGGCGCGTCGAGGCGCCCGAGCGACCATTCCAGCCGAGGTTCCGAGCGCCGTCGAGCGACGGGCCGAGGCCGCCGAGGCTGCGCAAGCGGGCGGATCGACCACGACCCTCACCCGCATCAGCACCCGCGTCGAAGACGAAGTCCACCGCGGTGGCGCGACGTCGAAGAGCCTGCGCGTCGCCTTCGCGCTCACGATCCTCGGATTCGCGTTCCACCTCACCGCGGACATCCTTCGGGGTGTGGCGGCCGGTCGCGTGCCGTGGGCGAACATGTGGGAATTCTCGATGACCGGCACCCTCGTCATCGTCGGCGTCTTCCTCCTCGTGAACCTGCGCTTCGACCTGAAATACCTCGGCACCTTCGTGCTCGGCCTCGTGTGCATCCTGCTGATGATCGCGACGGTTCAGTACTACGTTCCGGTGGTCCCGCTCCCGCCGGCACTCCAGTCCTACTGGCTGGTCATCCACATCATGGTGGCCATCCTCGGCACGGCGTTCTTCGCGCTCGGTTTCGCTCTCTCCGGGCTTCAACTGCTTCAGGCACGACGCGAGCGCCAGATCGAAGAGTCGCGCCCGCAGCAGTTCCGTTTCCTCGCGACTATCCCCGGATCCAAGACACTCGAGAACCTCGCGTACCGGGTCAACATCGTCGGCTTCATATTCTGGACGTTCACGCTGATCGCCGGAGCCATCTGGGCCGAGAAGGCCTGGGGTCGCTACTGGGGCTGGGACACCAAAGAGGTGTGGACCTTCATCATCTGGGTGATCTACGCGGGGTACATCCACGCGCGTGCCACCAGGGGATGGCGCGGCTCCCGGTCGGCCTGGCTGGCGATCATCGGCTTCTCGGCCGTGATGTTCAACTTCGGCGTCGTCAATGTCTTCTTCCACGGACTGCACGCCTACTCCGGCCTCTGATGGGTGCGGCGTCGCCGCCGGATGCAGGCCTTCGCCGCACTAGCTGTGTCCCGGCGCACTAAGTACACCTAGTGCGGTGAGGCACACCTAGTGCGACGAGAGTTCGCGAGCGCCGCGGCTACGCGTCTGCGTGCCGGATGACCGTGTCGGTGCCCGGGTAGACCAGCGTCTCGTGTCCGTCATCGAACCGCACGAGGTACGGCGGTGCGCCGTCCGTGCCGTGGACCTCCAGCACCTCGCCTGAGCGATCCGGACTCTCGACGGTCTTGCCGTGGATGACGAGCCTGTCTCCAACCGATGCCTGCATAGTCCATCATCCCCTTCGACGACACCTCTCAGGCTACGCCCGCCGGTCGCCCTGCGACAGGGTGCGGGGCAGGCGCCGCGCCTAGGGGCGCACGCCGCCGCCCGGCTCGGCGACCGCGTCGCGAGGCTGGACCGCCGCATCCGACGGCTTCTCCAGTGAGGGCCGCCCGAAGAAGATCGCTGCCCCGGCTGCCGCGAGCGCGAGCAGGATGAGCACCGGTCCGACGATGGACAGCGCCGGTGCCAGGCCGAGCGCCGTCGCGAGGAATCCGAGCCCGATCGCGACCGTTCCCTGTCCGAGGTAGGCGACGAGGTAGACGACCGAGAGCGTCCCGGCGCGGTGATCGGGCTGTGCGTAGCGGTTGATGAGTCCGAGGCTGCCGAGGAAGAGCATCCCGTAGGCAGCACCGAAGATCACCGACGTCACGACGAAAAGGAGCAGTGAGGAGAGGTTCGCGCTGACCACGAGGAGTCCGATCGCGAACGCGCCGAGGAGTGCTCCTGACGCGACGGCGACGCGCGGCGCCAGATGCCGTGCCGCGATCGACACCCAGCCGCCGACGAAGGCGCTGATGCCGAGCACGAGCCCGGCGATGAGCGCGTTGTCCGTGTGCAGCACATCCTTGATCAACTGTGCGCCGAGTGAGATGAGCACCGCGCCGACGGCGAAGCTGGTGGCCGCTCCGAGAGATGCAGCGGTCACGACGCCCCGCAGTTCTCGGGGCACACGGATCGGCCGCGGTCGCCAGCGGGCGCCCGGAGCCGCGCTCCGATCGTGGCGCGGAAGGAAGTAGACCGCGACGGTCAGAGCCAGCGTCACAAGCAGGAGCACCCAGAAAGTCAGTTCGCGCGGCCACGGCGCGTATTGCACGAGCCCGCCGCCGAGCACCGTGGCGATGGTCAGGCCTACCGCGGTCGCGAGCGTGTTGATCGAGCTTGCCCACGACACACTTCTGCCGTACTCGACGAGCGCCGCGCCCGCCGGGCTGAGAGCGAGGCCGACGCCGATGCCCTGGAAGATCCGTCCGACGAACAGCCAGGCGACATCGGGGGCGATCGCGAAGATCAGCACTCCGAGCGCAATGGACCCCAGCCCGGCGAGCATCGTCGTCCGCCGCCCGACGTAGTCGGAGATGCCACCGAACACCACGAGCACGACGACCAGCACGACCGGGTAGACCGCGAAGATCCCGGTGATCACAGCGGGAGTGAGTCCCCAGACCTGCTCGTAGACCGGGTACACGAGCGCCGGAGCACCGCTCGACCACAGTGCGACGACGACCACGGCGGCGGCCGTCCAGAAACGTGCACGAACCGGGAGCAGTGCTGCCATGTTCCGGCCTTTCTGCGAAGGTGTGGTTCGGATGCGGTGCCAGGGATGCGGTGCGGATGCGCGGGCTACGATGCGGCGCGTGTAACGATGGCCAACGCACGGACAGCAGGCGCCATTCCCACGTCGTTCTCAGAGCGCAGGGTCAGAGCGCTTCGGCCCGCTCGACCAGGTGGAAGCAGCGCGTGAGTCGATCGAGCCACCACTGCGTGCGTTCGGCTCCGGCCGCGAGCGCGACGAGACGCTGTTCGCTGACCACTGGGCGGCCGACAGCGATCATCCCGTCAACAGGAACGAGTGGCTCATCGGTCACGTCGTCGATGAACATCGCAGCCGTTCCGAGTCCGCAGTCGTAGTCGAGCGCCGGAATGGCCGCAGCGAGATAGGCGCCCATCGCGATTCCTACAGAGGTGTCGATCGCGCTCGACACGACGACCGGCAGTTCGACGTCTGCAACGATGCGCAGGGCGGAATGGATTCCTCCGAGCGGCTGCGCCTTCAGGATCAGTACGTCGGCGGCGCGCGCCTTCGCAACCGCCAGAGGGTCAGTGGCCTTGCGCACACTCTCGTCGGCAGCGATCGGCACACCCATGTATTTGGTTCGCCGGCGGATCTCCGCGAGCTCGTCGATGGTGGCGCACGGCTGCTCGACGTATTCGAGGTCGAATTCGGCCAGTGCGTGGATGGCGTGCTCGGCCTCGTCGACGTTCCAGAGCGTGTTGGCGTCCACGCGAATCCTGCCCTCGGGCCCGAGGGTCGCACGAACCGCACGCACGCGTGCGACGTCGTCGGCGAGCGACTGCCCGGGTTCGGCGACTTTGACTTTCGCCGTGCGGCAGCCGGGGTACCGGGCGAGCACGTCGGCGACCTCAGCCGCGGTCACAGCCGGCACAGTTGCGTTGACCGGGATCGCCAGACGCTGCAGCGGCGGGGTGGGCCGCCACCCGAAGTCGATCGCGGCGTGCAGCCAGGCCGCGGACTCGCGATCGTCGTATTCGACGAACGGCGAGAACTCCGTCCACCCTTCCGGGCCCTCGATCAGGACGGCCTCGCGAACGGTGATTCCACGAAAACGCGTTCGCATCGGCAGGGCGACGACGCGAGCGTTCGCCAACAGTTCGGCCAGCTCAGGCAGCATCCTCCCAGTCTTGCACGCAGACCACGTGGCGACGCCAGCGCCAGACCCTAGGCTTGTGGCATGGCACCGGCGGTTTCTGAGATCTTCGACCCGAGCGCATGGAAGCCCGTTCCCGGCTTCGACCGGCTCACGGACATCACCTATCACCACGACCTCTCCGGTCGGGTGGCGCGTATCGCCTTCAACAGGCCGGAGGTGAGGAACGCGTTCCGTCCGCACACAGTCGACGAGCTCTACACGACGCTCGACGACGCGCGCACGAACCCGCGGATCGGCGTGGTCCTCCTCACTGGGAACGGCCCCAGCCCGAAGGACGGCGGCTGGGCGTTCTGCTCGGGTGGTGACCAGCGCATCCGGGGCCGGGATGGCTACAAGTATGCCGACGGAGAGACGGCGTCGGGCATCGATGCCGCCCGCAGCGGCCGGCTCCACATCCTCGAGGTGCAGCGGCTCATCCGGTTCATGCCGAAGGTCGTCATCGCGGTCGTCCCCGGCTGGGCTGCCGGCGGCGGCCACTCGCTCCACGTGGTCTGCGATCTCACCATCGCGAGCGCCGAGCACGGCCGGTTCAAGCAGACGGATGCGGATGTCGGGTCGTTCGACGCCGGCTACGGCAGCGCGTATTTCGCTCGCCAGGTAGGCCAGAAGTCAGCGCGGGAGGTCTTCTTCCTCGCTCGTGAGTACTCGGCCCAGCGCGCCTACGAGATGGGCGCGGTGAACGCGGTGGTCCCTCACGAGCGACTCGAGTCGACTGCGCTCGAGTGGGCGAACGAGATCCTGACCAAGTCGCCGACGGCGATCCGGATGCTGAAGTTCGCCTTCAATGCCGTGGACGATGGGCTGGTCGGCCAGCAGGTGTTCGCCGGGGAGGCGACGCGCCTGGCGTACGGCACCGACGAAGCGGTCGAGGGCCGCGACTCCTTCCTCGAGAAACGGGATCCGGACTGGTCGCCCTTCCCGTGGCAGTACTGAGGTGACCCGGCCTCTCCGCGTCGTCGACTCTGCCCAGGCCGAGGCGGTGCTCGAGGCCGTTCGGGATGTGCTCTCCGGCACCGGACCGGCGGTGCTGCCGCGCGACACCGGAAGCAGCGCGGGCGCCGATGCCGCCAGGAGCCCCGCGATCGTGCCCCAGAACGTCGCACTGGTCGTCGAGACCTCGGGCTCGACCGGAGTTCCGAAGCGGGTCGCGCTGTCGGCGGACGCCCTGCTCGCGAGCGCCGCGGCGTCAGCGAGTGCGCTGGGCGGCCAGGGACAGTGGCTTCTGGCGCTCCCCGCGCATTATGTCGCCGGCGTGCAGGTCCTCGTGCGGTCGGTGGCAGCGGGAACCGACCCGCTGATGCTCCCTCCTGGTCATTTCGATCCGGTCGCTTTCGCCGACCTGGCTGCATCGATGACGGCGGATGCCCGGTTCGTGTCGCTGGTGCCCGTCCAGCTCGCGCGACTTCTGGATGCCGCTGAGGAGAATCCGCACGTGCTCGACGCGCTTCGCGCCTTCGACGGGATCCTCGTCGGCGGCCAGGCGCTCGCGCCGACGCTTCGCCAGCGGGCGGATGCACGTGGCGTCGCGCTCACCGCGACCTACGGTTCGAGCGAGACGGCGGGCGGATGCGTCTACAACGGCATCCCGATCGGCAGCACCGTCGTGCGCAGCGTGCGGGGCCTGCTCGAGATCGCGGGGCCGACGCTCGCCGAAGGCTATCTCGATGACCCGGCCAGAACGGACGACGCCTTCCACGTCGATGCGGGCCACCGCTGGTACCGAACGGGAGACCTCGGCCACCTCGACGAGGGCACAGTCGTCGTGACGGGCCGCGCGGACAACGTGATCATCTCCGGGGGCGAGAAGGTGCTCCTCGACGCAGTCGAGCGCATAGTTCGTGCACAGCCGGGTTTCGAGCACGCGGTCGTGCTCGCCCGGAGCAGTTCCGAGTGGGGGCAGGTGCCGGTCGTCGTCGTCGACTCGCCTTCGACCGTCGACCTGGCCGCCCTCCGCTCTGTCGTGGGGGATGCCCTCGGTCGCGCGGCCGCGCCCGCCGGGATCGTCCGCCTCGTCCGGCTGCCGATGCTCGCAAGCGGAAAGCCCGATCGGGTTGCGATAACACGGCTGCTGGACGTGCCTCCGGTGACATAGCGCGCGTGGATAGAATGCGCTCTGTGATGAGTCAGAACCGCACCAGGAACCAGAAGTCGAAGCCCGCGAAGCGCACCGGAAACCCGGCCTCAGCGGGGCGGAGCCGGCGCCCAGGGGCGGTCAAGCCGGCCACCTCATCCGACTGGATCGCCGGTGCGCGGCTGCGCACCCTTCCTCTCGGGATCTCGGCCGTCATCATCGGCACGGGGGCGGCGACGATCGCTGACGGCGCCGGCATCTATCACCCGGTCCGTGCGGTGCTCTGCCTTCTGGTGGCGGTGTTCCTGCAGATCGGGGTCAACTACGCGAACGATTACTCGGACGGGGTCCGGGGGACGGACCAGTACCGGGTCGGGCCGAGCCGGCTGACCGGCTCCGGGCGGGCGAAGCCGCGCACGGTGCTGCTGGTCGCGTTGTCGTTCTTCGCTCTCGGAGCGTTGGCGGGGCTCGCCCTCGTCTTCCTGACCCAGCACTGGTGGATGCTCGTGGTGGGTGCGGCGGCGATCGCGGCAGCGTGGTTCTACACCGGCGGCAAGCGGCCGTACGGCTACTACGGGCTCGGCGAAGTGTTCGTCTTCGTGTTCTTCGGCCTGGTCGCCACTGCCGGCACCACCTACATGCTCGCCGGGATGGTGAACCAGGAGTCCTGGTACGGCGCGCTCATCGCCGGGCTGATCGCCTGCGCGGTGCTGATGGTCAACAACATCCGCGACATCGGTCCCGACAAGCAGGCGCGCAAGCGCACGCTCGCCGTGCTCATCGGCAACGTGGCGTCCCGCATCGTGTTCTGCGTGTTGCTGCTGGTCCCGTTCGGAATCCTCGCAGTGATGGCGGTCTTCTACCCGATCGCGTGGCTCGGGTTCTTCGCCCTGCTGCTCGCGATCCCCGCCTGCATCATCGTGCTGACCGCCAAGACGGCGCGCGAACTCATCCTCGCCCTGCAGCTGACGAGCTTCACCGGGCTGGCGGTCGCGATCGCGCTCGGCGCGGCCTACGCCTTCTGATCGGAGCCGGGTTCGGCGCGGTCGGCGGTGTCGGCCACCGAGTCGATCGCGGAATCCTCCGCCTCGTCGTCGACTGAGACCGGCGCCTTCTCACGGTGCCGCACCTCGTAGAGGTCGCGCGAGACCGCGTCACGCGGGCGCCGCAGAAGGATGTAGGAGAGGCACAGCCCGATCAGCGCCGCGGCGACCACGGAGATCCAGGCCTCCACGCCGAGGAGGAGCAGGATCGCGAGGGGGACGATGAATACGAGGAGCCGGAGCACCGTATACGTGACCCAGGAGGGAATGCCTTTCACGCTCCCAGCTTAGAGACACACTCTGAGAGTTACGATTGATCCATGGTTCGCCTCTGGATCGTCCTCGGCGTCGTTGCCGCGGTCTTTTACATCTACTCCGTGGTGGACTGCGCGCTGTTCGACCGAGCGCGAGTGCGTGGCCTTCCCAAGCCGATCTGGCTTCTCATCATCATCCTGTTCCCGATCATCGGGGGCGTCCTCTGGTTCCTGATCGGCCGCGGCCGTCGCAAGAGCCCGGCGGGCCTGCGCACCGTGGCTCCCGACGACGATCCGGAGTTCCTGAAACGACTGGCCGCCGACCGCGACCAGGAGGAGCGCATCCGTCGCCTCGAGCAGGAGCTCTCCGAACTCGACGGGGATGGCGGAGAGAACGACCAAACCGGCCGTCGGGATGCATGATGCCCCGACCGGCAATCCTGCCACCGACTACTCGCTCGCCCTTCTGACAGAATTCGTGCGCCTCGGCGTGCGCGACATCGTTCTGAGCCCCGGCTCGCGGTCGCAGGCGCTCGCCCTCGTGGCCGCGGAGCTCGAGCAGGCCGCATCCGCCCGCCTGCACGTGCGCATCGACGAGCGCGTTTCCGGGTTCCTCGCGCTGGGCCTCGCGGTGGAGAGCGGTCGGCCCGCCGTGGTCATCACAACGAGTGGCACCGCCACCGCCAACCTCCACCCCGCCGTGCTCGAAGCCCACCATTCGACTGTTCCGATGATCGTCATCACCGCCGACCGACCGGCCGAACTGCGAGGCATCCGGTCGAACCAGACCACGATGCAACCGGGTCTGTTCGGTTCGGCCGCGCGGTTCAGCACCGACGTCGATGCGCCGCAGGGCGGTCGTGCAGATGGGGGGAGCGCCCGCGATCTCGCACGGGCGGCGGTGGATGCGGCACTCGGGACCGCGAGCGGCGACCCGGGCCCCGTTCACCTGAACATCGCGTTCCGCGAGCCCCTTTCGGTGGCTGTGCCGCCGAAGGCGGTGGCGGATGCGGTGCCCGGCGAGCCGGGACAGTCGATGACCATCGGACGTTCTCGTCTCGAAGTCTCCGCAGGACCGCGAACCATCGTGATCGCAGGCGCGGGCTCAGGACCTGACGCCGAAGAGCTCGCGCGCGCCGGCGGCTGGCCCCTCCTGGCCGAGGTGTCGAGCGGCGCCCGGTTCGGACCGAACCTGGTCGTCGCCTACCGAGAACTTCTCGCAGACGACGACTTCGGTGGTGTCGTCGAACGGGCGATCGTCTTCGGCCACCCGACGCTCAGTCGCGAAGTCCCCGCGCTGCTCGTACGCGACGGCGTCGAGACGATCGTCGTCGCTCCACGCGGGGCGGAGGCCTACAACCCCGGCCGCCGGGCGACCATCGTGGGCGCGGTCGCCGCTCCACCGGGCGTCGATCCGCGCTCGCCGGAAGCGCGCGCGTGGGTCGGACGCTGGGTCTTCGCGAGCCGTGCGATCCGGGAAGACGCGGAGCGCGCATCCGACCCCGGCATCGCCGCCCCCGACCTCGACAGGGCGATGTCGTCCGATCCGGTCGAACGCGGCGCGTTCGCCCGCGCAGAACTGGCCGCGGTGAGGGCTCCGATCACGCGCCCGATGCTGGCCGAGGCGCTGTGGCGGTTCACCTGGCCGCACGACCGGCTCGTCCTCGGCGCGTCCCGCCTGATCCGTGACGCCGACCGGATCGTGCCGGGCAAGCGCATCCGGGTACATGCGAACCGCGGACTCGCCGGAATCGACGGCACCATCTCGACCGCGATCGGGATCGCGCTGGCGAGCCGGGCATGCGCCGAGACCACGGGAGAGGCATCCGGTGTCACGCGGGTGCTGCTCGGCGATCTCGCTCTGCTCCACGACGCCGGCTCGCTCCTGCTCGGTGACGGCGAACCGCGCCCGCAGGTGCAGCTGATCGTCGGCAACGACGGCGGCGGCACGATCTTCGACGGCCTCGAGGTCGCCGCGACCGCCCCGGCAGCCTCGCTCGACCGGGTCATGTACACGCCGCAGCGGGTCGACATCGCCGCACTCGCCCGCGCCTACGGCTGGCACCACCAATTCGCAAGAACACGAGGCGAGCTCGATCAGGCGCTGTCCGCGCCCCCGGTCGGGCCGAGCATCCTCGAGATCCCGCTCGACCGCTGAGACTCCCAGCCGCGATATCGCCGCACGCGACATCGCCGTACGGACGCCGCGCCGCAGGGGGCGGGCCGGGCCACGGCGTGCGAGCATGGAGTCCTTCGACGACGAGGAGATCCGGCTCATGCGTGAAACCTTCTGGACCGATGACCCGCGCGACCTCCTGAGGGTCCGTGACGGTTTCGTGCTCGCCACGAGTCCGACGAATGCCCGGCCCGGGTTCGATCGCGGAAAGAAGCACGGCGCATATGCGCTGAGCGAAGGGTCCGCCGTGCTCCGCGAACTCCAGGAGAGGCTGTTCGCCGCCGGTACCGTCGGCACGAGGCGGCAGGTGCTCCTGGTGCTTCAGGCGATGGACACGGCGGGAAAAGGCGGGATCGTGACGCACGTCATCCGTGCGGTCGACCCGAACGGCGTTCACTACGTGGCTTTCAAGAAGCCGAACGAGGTCGAACTGGCGCACGACTTCCTCTGGCGCGTCGCCAAGCAGGTGCCCGCGGCAGGCGAGTTGGGGGTCTTCGACCGTTCCCACTACGAGGATGTGCTCATCGCACGGGTCCGAGAGCTGGTGCCGCCGAAGGAGATCGAGCGCAGATATGACGCGATCAACCGCTTCGAGCTCGGTCTCGTCGATTCAGGGACGGTCATCGTGAAGGTGATGCTGCACATCAGCAAAGACGAGCAGAAGAAGCGGCTCACGCGGCGGCTCGACCGCGAGGACAAGCACTGGAAGTACAACCCGGCGGATGTGGACGAACGGCTCCACTGGGACGAATACCAGGATGCGTTCCAGCGCGTGTTCGAGAAGACCTCGACCGACTGGGCGCCGTGGTACGTGATCCCCGCCGACCACAAATGGTATGCGCGCCTCGCCGTGCAGCACCTGCTGATCGAGGCCCTCGACGGTCTCGACCTCGGCTGGCCCGAGGTCGGCTACGACATCGAGGCGGAGAAGGCGCGGCTCGCGGCCTCTTAGCCGAACGCCTCCACGATGGGGCGGAACTTCATCGTCGTCTCCGCCAGCTCGCGTTCGGGGTCGGACTCGGCCACGATGCCGCATCCGGCATACGCGGTGAGGTCGCCGGTCTCGGCCAGTTGAGCGCACCGGAGGGCGATGGCCCACTCGCCGTCGCCATCCGCACCGACCCAGCCGACGGGGCCCGCGTAGCGGCCACGGTCGAACGGTTCGAGACGGCGGATGATCTCCAGGGCGTCGACGGTCGGGGTCCCGGCCACCGCGGCAGTCGGGTGGAGCGCGTCGATGAGGTCGAGCGAGGTCGAGCCGTCGCTGAGCGTTCCGGCGACATCGGTGGCGAGATGCCAGAGGTTCGGAAGCTTGAGGGTGAACGGCAGTGCGCTCGTCTCAAGCGAGCTGCTGTGCGGTTCGAGCGCCGCGAGCACGCTCGTGACGGCGAACTGATGCTCGTCGAGGTCTTTGAGGCTGGCCGCCAGTTCGACGGCGGCCTGGTGATCGGAGGCGCCATCCGGCCCGCGGGAGATAGTCCCGGCGAGGACCCGGGCGCTCACCGTCCCGTGGTCGACGCGAACGAGTGTCTCCGGACTCGACCCGACCAGGCCGTCGACCGCGAACGTCCAGCAGTCCGGATAGCCGAGCGCGAGCTCTACGAGGGCGCGGCGCACATCGGACTCGAGAGGGAGGTGGCCGACGAGATCGCGAGCGAGCACGACTTTGCCCAGATCGTGGGCGCGGATGTGCGTCACGGCATCCGCCACAGCCTCGCGGTACGCGGCGGGCTTGAGCGAGCCCGGCAGGAGTGAGAGACGGTATTCGGCGCCGAACGCGGTCGGGCGCGGCGTCGTGGTCTCGGCATCGGAGCCCGTCGGACGGATACGGGTGATCCAGGAGCGGCCGCCGCGGCGGCCGATGACGACCTCCGGCACGATGAGAACGCTGGTGAGGGCGCTGTCGTCGGCGAAGGCGAAGGTGCCGAATGCGACGAGTCCCGTTCCCGGCTTGCCGATCGGATCGGCGACGGTCGCAGCCGCGACCACCTCGCGCCAGGCGATTGCCGCTTTGCGCATACGATCGGGCCCGGTGAACTCGAGACGGAGTGCCGTGCCGATTCCGGCGAGGCCCTCGCCCTTTCTCATCCACAGCAGTGGACGGCGGGCGTCGAGGAACGGCAGCAACTGGAGGACGTCGTCGAGGGGGGTGGTCTCGACCGTGAGTTCGACGACGCGTGGTTCGTGCGCCGTAGTCGAAAGGGGAGTCACTGCTCAAGCCTACGCCCGCGGAACTGAGCGTCCGATGCGCGCGGGATGGGGGTTCGAAGTGAAAGGTAAGCTAGCACAGTGAGTAAGGCCGACCTGAGCAAGAAGCCCGAGCAGGTCGCTGCGATGTTCGACGAGGTGTCGACGCACTACGACAGGACGAACACGATCCTGTCCGCCGGCAACGCGGCGCTGTGGAGATATGCGACCACGCGTGCGGTCGATCCGAGACCCGGTGAGCTCATCCTCGATGTCGCCGCCGGCACGGGCACGTCCAGCGCATCGTTGTCCCGCACCGGCGCGCGGGTCATCGCGGCCGATTTCTCCGCGGGCATGATCGAGGTAGGCCGTGAGCGCCAGGCCGGAAACCCTTTCATCGAATTCGTGCAGGCGGATGCGACGGCCCTTCCGTTCGCAGACGACGAATTCGACGCGGTCACCATCTCCTTCGGCCTCCGCAACATCGTCAACCCCAAGGCGGCGCTCGCCGAGTTCCGGCGCGTGACGAAGCCCGGCGGTCGCGTCGTCATCTGCGAGTTCTCGCGTCCTCCAGCGGCTCTCGTGCGCAAAGGCTATTTCGCGTACCTGCGGTACGGTATGCCTGTGCTCGTACGTGTGGCGAGCTCGAACCCCGTGGCATACGAATACCTGATGGACTCGATTGCGGAATGGCCCAGCCAGCCGGTGCTGAGCGAATGGATGCGCGAGGCCGGCCTCGAACGCGTCGCCTATCGCAATCTCACGGCGGGGATCGTCGCATTGCATCGCGGTTTCGTGCCGCTCACCGAGGGGGAGTAGTGGCTTCAAGCGTTCCGGTCGTCAGGCGGGGCACCTCGCTCTCGGGTCAGGTCGGCCTGAGCGACCGCATCTTCGCGTCCAGCGAAGACAAGCATTTCGCCGCCGCGGTCGACGCAGGCCTCGCCCGCGTCGAAGAAGGACTGCACGCCGAGATGCGTTTTGCGGACAACCTCGCGGATGTGACGGCCCGCTACCTGCTCGAGGCGGGGGGCAAGCGCGTGCGGCCGATGCTCACCCTGCTCACGGCTCAGCTCGGCAACGGCAACACCCCCGAAGTGCTGACCGCCGCCGAGGCGATCGAGATCACGCACCTTGCCTCGCTGTACCACGACGACGTGATGGACGAGGCGCAGATGCGCCGTGGCGTTCCGAGCGCCCAGACCGTCTGGGGCAATTCGGTGGCCGTGCTCACCGGTGACCTGCTCTTCGCGCGGGCCAGCAAGATGGTCGCATCCCTCGGCGAACGGGCGATCAACCTGCAGGCCGACACCTTCGAACGGCTCTGCCTCGGCCAGCTGCACGAGACCATCGGCCCACGCGACGGCGAAGACCCGGTCGAGCACTACCTCCAGGTACTCTCCGACAAGACCGGCTCGCTGATCGCCGCCGCCGCTCAGATGGGCGTGGCGTTCTCCGGTGCGCCGTCCGAATACGAACAGCCTGTCGTGGTCTTCGGGGAGAAGGTCGGTGTGGCGTTCCAGCTCATCGACGACGTCATCGACCTGGCGGGAGCGGAAGCGGAGACGGGCAAGACCCCCGGCACTGATCTGCGTGCGGGTGTCGCCACCCTGCCGCTGCTGCGCCTCCGCGAGCGGGCCTTGACCGACGAGGATGCGCGCGAACTGCTCGGGCGACTGGAGCGCGACGTCATCGGCACCGCCGACGACGGCCCGGCGACAGCGGCCGCCATCGCCGCGATCGCCGCCCTCCGTGAGCACGACGTCACCCGTCAGACCCTCGACGAAGCACACCGGTGGGCGCGGGAGGCCGTCGAAGCGATCGACCCTCTGCCCGACGGCCCGGTCAAGAAGGCGCTCACGCGTTTCGCTGACACCATCGTCGAACGATCCAGCTAGAAAGAGCGATCAGGCATGACCAAATTGAGACTGGCCATCGTCGGGGCGGGGCCCGCCGGCATCTACGCCGCGGACATCCTGCTGAAAGCCGAGCGCGGCTTCGACGTCTCCATCGACCTCTTCGAGCAGCTTCCGGCGCCCTACGGACTGGTCCGATACGGCGTCGCGCCCGACCATCCGCGCATCAAGGGCATCATCACCGCGCTGCGCGAGGTCGTGGATCGTGGTGACATCCGCCTCTTCGGCAATGTGCATTTCGGCACAGACATCACCCTCGACGACCTGAAGAAGCACTACAACGCGGTGATCTTCGCGACGGGCGCCATCCGTGATTCCGACCTGGACATCCCGGGCGTCGATCTCGAGGGCTCGTACGGCGCCGCCGAGTTCGTGAGCTGGTTCGACGGTCACCCGGATGTGCCGCGCACGTGGCCGCTCGAGGCCGAGTCTGTCGCCGTGATCGGCAACGGCAACGTGGCCCTCGACGTCTCCCGCATGCTCGCCAAGCACGCCGACGACCTGCTGCCGACGGAGATCCCGGCGAACGTCTACGAGATCCTGAAGTCGTCGCCGGTGACGGACGTGCACGTGTTCGGTCGCCGCGGTCCGGCGCAGGTGAAGTTCACTCCGCTCGAACTGCGGGAGCTGGGTGAGCTGAACGACGTCGACATGATCGTCTACGAAGAGGACTTCGACTACGACGACGCGTCGAAGGCGGCGATCGCCAGCAACAAGCAGGTCATGGTCATCGACCGCGTGCTGCAGCAGTGGCGCCAGCGAGAGGTCGGCTCGGCGTCGCGCAGGCTGCACCTGCACTTCTACGCGAAGCCACTGGAGATCGTCGACGACGGCACCGGCCACGTGTCCGCGATCCGTTACGAGCGGACGGCTCCGGATGGGGAGGGCGGCGTCCGCGGGACCGGCGAGATCCGCGAGGTCCCGATCCGCGCCCTCTATCGGGCCGTCGGCTACTTCGGGTCCCCACTCGACGGCATCCCGTATGACGAGAAGCACGGCGTGATCCCGAACCGCGAGGGACAGGTGCTCCACAAGACCGACAACACGCGCATGTACGGCGTCTACGCGACCGGCTGGATCAAGCGTGGGCCGGTCGGCCTCATCGGGCACACCAAGTCGGATGCGATGGAGACGATCAAGCACGTCATCAACGACCAGGGCAACTGGTGGACGCCGGTCGACCCGTCGGAGGAGTCGATCGTGCGGCTGCTGCACGAACGCGGCGTGGAGTACACGAACCTCGAGGGCTGGCACAATCTGGATTCGCATGAACTCGCGCTCGGCGAGGCCGAGGGGCGCGTGCGGATCAAGGTGGTCCCGCGTGACGAGATGATCCAGATCTCCAACCGTTCGTAGACTCCTCCACAGAGGGCCGGTTTCTGGTTTTGTCCACAGATTCAGTCGCGAAAGCCTGCCATTCCTAATACATGCCTAGCGTTATAACAACGCATCCGGCACGCTAGAGGAGTGACTTTGACTGAACCACAGACCTGGACCATGATCGGGGTCGTCCTTGCGACCCTCGTTTCCGCCCTCGTTGCCATCATGCATCTGCTGACCCGAACGATGACCACTCAATTCGAGAGCTTCCGGCGCGAGATCGCAACCGAGCTCGGCGGCCTCCGCACGGAATTCGTTGCAGAACTCAAGAGTCTCCGAACGGAGGCGAAGATAAGGTTCGAGACGATCGAACTCCGTTTCGATGAAGTGGGCCGCCGTTTCGATCGGGTGGAGACCCGGCTCGATCGGGTTGAGACCAGGCTGGACGGAGTTGAAGCAGGAGTGGCGACGATAGACAAGCGGGTCGGCGACCTCGATCGCGACGTTCAGGCGCTCACGAGCAGGCAGTTCGGCAGCACTCTGCCGGAGGCCTGATCAGCCGATCGCTCTGGACCCTTTCGTCGCTAGGGTGTGAACGTGGCCAAGGTGAGCGGGTGGCAGCCGGATGTGCTCGGCGAGCACTTCGAGCAGCTCACGATCCCGCTCGAACCAGACGGCGAAGGTGAGGTCGTCGCCACGCTCGTCCGGTACCGCCCGGGTCCGCGCCTGCACCTGGCGAAGCCGCCCGCAGACGGCGCCGATGTGCTCTACGTCCACGGCTGGTCGGACTACTTCTTCCAGACCCAGCTCGCCGAGTTCTGGCATCGGTCGGGGGCGCGGTTCTTTGCGCTCGATCTGCGCAAATACGGCCGGAGCCTTCGCCCGCACCAGACGCCGGGCGACGTGGACGATCTCGCGACCTATGACGAAGAGATCGGGGCGGCTCTCGACATCATGAACGATGGCGAAGGCGCCCGGCGGCGACCGCTCATCCTCATGGGGCATTCCACGGGCGGGCTCACGCTCAGCCTCTGGGCAGACCGCCACCCGGGACGCGCGGCAGCGCTCGTGCTGAACAGTCCCTGGCTCGAATTCCAGGCGCGTGGCGCCGGGCGTGCAGCACTCGCACCGCTCGTCGGCATGCAGGCGCGGTTCGAGCCGCACGTTCCATTGCCGAACGTGGACTTCGGGTTCTACACCCGATCGGTGTCGTCGACGATGGACGGTGAGTGGACGTACAACCTGGACTGGCGACCACTTCGCGGGTTCGCCGTGCATCCGCGCTGGCTGAACGCCGTACTCGCGGGGCACGCCCGCGTCGCCGCGGGGCTCTCGATCGATGCGCCCGCCCTGACGCTCCTGTCGGCGCGCTCGACGATCCTTCCACGGTGGACTCCCGACATGATGCGGAGCGACATCGTGCTCGTCGTCGAAGACATCGCCGTGCGGGCGGTCCGGCTCGGCTCGACCGTCACGGTCGCACGGATCGACGGTGCGCTGCACGACGTGATCCTGTCGGCGCCGGATGCGCGTGCCGACGCTTACGTGCAGATCACTCGCTGGCTGCGCGGCTACCTTCACACGCGCTGACGCGGCGTAACGGCTAGCGGAAGTTGACGAACTGCAGCGCGACGTCGAGGTCGGCGCCCTTCAGCAGCGCCATCGTCGCCTGGAGGTCGTCGCGGCTCTTCGACGACACCCGAAGTTCGTCGCCCTGGATCTGCGACTTGACGCTCTTGGGCGCCTCGTCGCGGATGAGCTTCGAGATCTTCTTCGCCGCATCCTGCTCGATGCCGTTCTTGAGGTCGGCTTCGATCCGGAATTCCTTGCCGGAAGCGAACGGCTCACCGGTGTCGAGGCTGCGAAGCGAGATGCCGCGCTTGATGAGCTTGGACTCGAAGACCTCGAGAACCGCCTTCACCCGCTCTTCGGTGTTGGCCTTCATCAGGACCTTCTCGCCGCTCCACTCGATGGAGGCGCCGACATTCTTGAAGTCGTAACGCTGCTCGACCTCCTTCCGCGCCTGGTTGAGCGCGTTGTCGGCCTCCATCTTGTCGACCTTGCTGACCACGTCAAAGGATGAATCTGCCATGCGACCAGTTTATGGGCGCGACTCAGGAAGCGGGGTCGGGTCGCGACGAACTCGACCGGACGACCAGTTCGAACGGCAGCGCCATGTTCACCGGCTCCGGCTGTGCCTCCTCCGGCTGCAGCACGCCCATGAGCATCTCGACAGCCATCTCGCCCTGCCCGGTCGGGAACTGCGCCACCGTGGTCAGGCCGAAGAACTCTGCGAGCTCGTGATCGTCGATTCCCACTACCGAGACATCATGCGGAACGCTCAACCCCAGGTCGCGGGCAGCGAGGATCGCGCCGATCGCCATCTCGTCCGACGCCGCGAAGATCGCGGTAGGCCGATCGCGGGGAGCCCCGAGGAGCTGCTTGGCGGCCTGGTAGCCGCCGCCGATCGTGAAGTCCGCCGGCTGGTACAACTCGGGGCGCAACGGCACGCCTGCGCCCGTGAGTGCCTGTTCGTATCCGATCCGCCGGTTGGTGGGAATGTGGAAGTCGAGATCGAACTCCTTGTGGCCGCCGACGTGCGCGATCCGGGTGTGCCCGAGCGCGAGCAGATGCTCCGTCGCCAGGCGGGCGACGGCGACATCGTCGATCGTGAGAGTGCGGACGCCCGCGAGGGGTCCGCCGACGCCGACGATCGGTTTGCCGAGCGCGAGAAGCCGGCTGACCTCGTCTTCGGTGAGTTCGAGCGAGATCGCGATCACCGCATCCACCCGCTTGCGCAGCAGGAAATGCTCGAACACGCTGCGGCGCTCATCGCCTCCGCCGCTCAGGTTGTACAGCGTGAGGTCGTAGCCGTGCCGCAGGAGCGCACGCTCTGCGCCCTCGATGACCGACGAGAAGAACCAGCGGTTGAGGTACGGCACGACCGCGCCGACGTTCTTGGTGCGTCCGGAGGCGAGGCTCGATGCATTCGACGAGACCACGTAGCCGAGGTCGAGCGCGGCCTGCGACACCTTCAGCCGGGTGCCGGGCGACACATGACCGTTGCCGCTGAGGGCGCGCGAGACCGTCGCCGTCGACACGCCCGCCAGACGGGCGACTTCATCGATTCCGACCACGGACACCTCGCAATCGTTCGCTCCGCCTCGGTAAATCCTAGCGATCGTCCGCGTAGACGGATCGCACTGTCGGACACCGACCCTTTCCGTTCTCGGGCCGAGCGGGTAGGCTCCCCAGACGATCGAATCGGAGGCGGGATGGACGCAGTGAGCGGAGCTCCGGCGAGGTGGGAACGGAGATGACCGGCTGGGCGTACGCGGCCGGACTGGTCATCCTGCTCGGCGGGCTCGTCGTCGCGATCATGCAGTTGGTCAGGATGAGGAGGGTCCCGCCAGGACCCGGCGAACACGAGGCGCAACCGCCCGCCGAGGCGCCCGAGGAGCCGATTTCACCAGACGAGCCTCGATGAGTATCCTTATGTAGCGCCTTCGGTCAGATGAATACATGTGGTCGGGTGCGCCCTGGCGAGTTACCCAAGCGGCCAAAGGGATCTGACTGTAAATCAGCCGTCTTAGACTTCGGGGGTTCGAATCCCTCACTCGCCACTCTGTGACACAAGGGCTCCGTGCTGAAGGCGGGGCCCTTGTTCCGTTTCCGGTGCGCGCCGTGTGTCAGGCTGGCTCTATGGCCGCTGAATCGCACCTCCTCGATGTCGCCCTCCCGATCGCCCTTCGCGCCGCCGAGCTCGTGAAGCTCCGGCGCAGCGAAGGGGTCGAGATCGCCGCCTCCAAGTCGTCGGCGGAAGACATCGTGACACTCGCCGACCGGGAGTCCGAGACGCTCATCCGGGATGCACTGGCCGAGGCGCGTCCCGACGACGGCTTCTTCGGTGAGGAGTCGGGTGCCGAGAAGGGCACGAGCGGGATCACCTGGGTCGTCGATCCGATCGACGGCACTGTCAACTACGCCTACGACATTCCGGCCTACGCCGTGAGTATCGCCGCGGTCGAGGGCGACCCGGATCCTGCGACCTGGCGTGCCCTCGCCGGGGTCGTCGCGAATCCTGCGATCGGCGAGGTCTTCACCGGTGCGGCCGGTGGTGGGTCCTTCCTCAACGGCACGGCGCTGCGGGTGCGAACCGGGGTCGAGCTGCCGCTGGCCCTCATCGGAACCGGATTCTCGTACTCGGCCGAGCTGCGCGTGAAACAGGCCGGCGTGGTTCAGGGACTCATCGACCAGGTGCGCGACATCCGACGCATCGGTTCGGCCGCACTCGACCTGTGCTCGCTCGCCGCAGGGCGGCTCGACGGCTACTACGAGCGGATGCTCAACCCGTGGGACCACGCGGCCGGCGCCCTGATCGCAAGGGAAGCCGGCGCGCGGGTCGGCGGACTCGATGGTGCGCTGGAGAGCAAGGATCTGCTGATCGCTGCTGAGCCCGCGCTCTACGTGCGACTGGAGGCGGCGCTCGCCGCCCTCGGCGTCGCGGACTGACTGCTCAGCCCGTCGGAGGGGCTACGGATACCGACAGCGCGGCCCGCGAGAACTCAGGCCAGCCAGACCGTCGTGTCGGTCGGCAGTGTGCGCCCGGCGAGAGGTTCGCTGGCGAGCACGATCTCGCCCGCAGGCAGCTCCACCGGGGACGCCCCGAGGTTTGCGATCACAGTCAGGCCGCCGTTGCGGAACGCGACGACGTCCGGTCCGAACCCGTCGAGCCACTCGATCGCACCGAAGCCGAGGTTGCGCTCACGCCGCACGGCGAGTGCTCTCGTGTACAGCGAGAGGGTCGACGTCGGGTCGCCCAATTGAACATCCCGGGCGAACCCGGCCCACGAGGCCGGCTGCGGCAGCCAGCTGGCAGCCGTCGGGCCGAAGCCGTATGACGGCGCGGACGCTTCCCACGGGATGGGAACGCGGCAGCCGTCGCGGCCGTAGCGCTCGCCGTTGGTACGGAACCACGTCGGGTCCTGACGGGCGGCGTCAGGGAGGTCGATGACCTCGGGAAGTCCGAGCTCCTCGCCCTGGAACAGGTAGCTCGAGCCGGGAAGCGGAAGCATCAGCGCGGTCGCAGCGCGGGCGCGGCGCAGACCGAGAGCCGCGTCGGGCTTACCGGGAGTCTTCGGCCCGATTCCGTGTCCCTGCAGGTTCTCGCCAGTCAGCGCGAGCCGGGTCGCGTGACGGACGACGTCGTGGTTCGAGAGCACCCAGGTGCTCGGAGCGCCGACACCGGCGAAGGCCGAGATCGAGTGGTCGATGACGCTGCGCAGTGCGGCGGCCGACCACGGGGTCTCCAGGTATTCGAAGTTGAACGCCTGCTGCATCTCGTCGGAGCGGACCCAGCGGGCCAGCTTCTCGAGCGGTTCGACCCACGCCTCGGCGCAGAGCACGCGGTCGTCGGAGTACTCCTCGAGGACTTCGTGCCATTCGCGGTAGATGTCGTGCACGCCGTCCTGCGCCCAGTACGGCGCTGTCGGCGGCTCGGAGCTGATGTCGGGTTCGAGGGTGGCCCCGCCGCCGCCCATGCTTCCGCCCTCGGCGGGAGGCGTGTAGTCGGGGAGACCTGCGGCCTTGATCATGCCGTGCGCGACGTCGACGCGGAAGCCGTCGACTCCGCGGTCCAGCCAGAACCGCAGGATGCCGCGGAACTGTTCGCGAACCCACGGGTTCTGCCAGTTCAGGTCGGGCTGCGACGTGTCGAACAGGTGCAGGTACCACTGGCCGGGCGTGCCGTCGGGTTCGGTGATGCGGGTCCAGGCGGAACCGCCGAACACCGACTCCCAGTTGTTGGGCGGAAGCTCGCCGTTCTCGCCACGGCCGTCGCGGAACATGTAGACCTCGCGCTCCGCGCTGCCGGGCGCGGCAGCGAGGGCCGCCTGGAACCAGGCGTGGTCGCTGGAGGAGTGGTTGGGAACGATGTCGACGATCACGCGCAGCCCGAGGGCGTGGGATGCGGCGAGCATCGCATCGAAGTCGGCGAGCGTTCCGAAGATCGGGTCGACGTCGCAGTAGTCGGAGACGTCGTAGCCGGCGTCGCGCTGCGGGGAGGTCTGGAACGGGGACAGCCAGACGGCGTCGACGCCGAGGTCGCGCAGCGCGGGCAGTCGACGGGTGATGCCGGCGAGGTCGCCGAGGCCGTCGCCGTCGGAGTCCGCGAACGAGCGCGGGTACACCTGGTAGATGACGGCGGTGCGCCACCATTCGCGGCCCAGCGTGGGCTTGGCGGGCATCGCGGCCTCGAGATGCGTCGTAGTGGGCTCAGTGGCGGGCTCGGAGATTGTGGGCTCGGAAATAACGATGGTCGAGTTCAAAGGGGTCCTCAGTCGTTCGGTGGGCGCAACGCTGGGCTCGAGTCGGATCGTTGACGTCGATGCTATCGCCGTGAGCTGCCCGGAAGCTGGGTACCGAATGTAACAATCGTGCAAACGCTTCCACGGATGACCATACACGACGACGCCCAACCGCCGCCAAATCCGCGGAAACAGGCCGCAATCCCAGACAAATACCGGGTATTTCGCCTAATTGCATTCCTGCATCCATCTTGCTATAACTGGAAGCGCTTGCATCAAAGCGTCTGGGAGAAGGGTCTCTCGCCACTGTGTCGGGGCGACTCTCTCCGGAACATCACAGAAGAAAGGCACACCAATGAAGGTGACCAAACGGTCCTGGGTAGGGATCGCCGCCCTGGCCGCCACCGCGGTCGCGGCTACCGCACTCGCCGGATGCTCGTCGAACACCTCCGGAGAAGACCTCTCCAAGGGCTCGCAGACGCTGACCCTCTGGGTCGACACGCAGCGCGCGCCCGCACTCAAGGAGGTCGCGGCGCAGTTCAAGAAGGACACCGGCGTGACGGTGAAGCTCGTCGTCAAGGACTTCGCGAACGTCGACAAGGACTTCATCAGCCAGGTCCCGACCGGCAAGGGCCCGGACATGATCGTCTCGCCCCACGACAAGCTCGGCGCCTACGTGCAGAACGGCGTCGTCGCACCGCTCCAGCTCGGCGACAAGGAGAAGGACTTCGCCAAGGTCGCGGTCCAGGCCGTCACCTACGACGGAAACGTCTACGGCCTCCCGTACTCGATCGAGAACGTGGCGCTCATCCGCAACACCGAGCTCGCCCCGACCGCAGCGAAGACCTTCGACGACGTGCTCGCCGAGGGCAAGGCCGCCGTCACCGCAGGCAAGGCGAAGTACCCGTTCCTGCTCGGGCTCGACCCCAAGCAGGGCGACCCGTACCACATGTACCCGCTCCAGACCTCGTTCGGCTCCTCGGTCTTCGCTCAGAAGGCCGACGGCAGCTACGACGCGAGCAAGCTCACCCTCGGCGACGAGTCGGGCGTGAAGTTCGCGACCGCTGTGAAGCAGTGGGGCAAGGACGGCGTTCTGAACCCGAACATCACCGGTGACATCGCGCTCGACGCGTTCACCAAGGGTCAGTCGGCGTACTACCTCACGGGTCCGTGGAACGTGCCCGCCATCAAGAAGGCGGGCATCAAGTACTCGATTGACGCTCTGCCGTCCGCAGGCGGCCAGGACGCGAAGCCGTTCCTCGGCGTGAACGCGTTCTTCATCAGCTCGAAGAGCAAGAACAAGGTCGCTGCGACCAAGTTCCTCGTCGACTACCTCGGCACCGACGCGGTCCAGGAGCAGCTGTACAAGGTCGGCGGCCGTCCGCCGGCGCTCACCAGCGCCTACGACGCCGTCGCGAAGACCGACGCCGACATCAAGTCGTTCGGTGACATCGGTCTGAACGGCGTTCCGATGCCGGCCATCCCCGAGATGGCATCCGTCTGGGCCGACTGGGGCTCCGCAGAGCTCCAGCTCATCAAGGGCGACGGCGACCCCGCCACCGTGTGGAACACGGCCGTCACCAACATCCAGTCGAAGATCAAGGGCTAAGCGCCCACGCTGGGCCGGGGTCGCGCACAGCGCGGCCCCGGCCTCCGCACGCAACACAGGAGCAGCTGCAGCATGACGAACGACGACGATCGCGTCGACACTCTCGACCCAACCGATGAGGTCGCAGTCGACCCGGGGACTCCCACCGAGGGCGCGAGCGCGGCCCCGCGCATCCGCCCACAGAAGCCGGCGCGTCCGGAACGGACGAGCCGCTCCAGCGGCATCGGCGGCCTGATCGCGAAGATCGCCCTGCTCGGGCTCCTCGACGCCTTCGCCGTCTGGACCGTCTTCGTGATGGTCGGACTCCACATGTGGATCCCGGTCGGCGTGACCGTGCTCGTCACGGGCGTCATCAACTGGATCTACCTCGGTCGCGGCAAGCGGCTCCCCGCGAAGTATCTCGCCCCCGGCGTGTCCTTCCTCCTTCTCTTCCAGGTGTTCGTGGTCGTCTTCAGCGGCTACATCGCCTTCACCAACTACAGCGACGGGCACAACAGCACCAAAGAGGATGCTGTCGCCTCGATCTCGAGCGCGGGAGCCAAGCGCGTCCCCGACTCGCCCGCGTACCAGCTCAGCGTGCTGCAGCGCGGCGCACCCCTCTACCTCCTGGTGACCGCACCCGACGGCACGGCCTCGATCGGAACCACCAACCAGCCGCTCAAGGCGGTGAACAACGCCGAGAAGGATTCGACCGGCCGCGCCACCGGCCTTCCCGGCTACCGCAGCCTCAACCTCTCCGAAGTCCTCGACCAGCAGGATGCGATCACCTCGCTCAAGGTGCCGGTCTCCAGCAACCCGAACGACGGGTTCCTGCGCACCGACGACGCCAGCACGGCCTACGTCTTCAAATCGGACCTCACCTACGACGCCACAGCGGACACCTTCACAGACTCCAACGGAGTGGTGTACTCCGACAACGGCAAGGGCGAATTCCAGCAGGTCGACGGCACGAAGACCCTGAGCCCCGGCTGGAAGGTGGACGTCGGCCTCCAGAACTTCGTGAAGGCGTTCACCAACCCGCAGCTGGCCGGACCGCTGTGGAAGGTCATCATCTGGACGTTCGTCTTCGCTTTCCTCTCGGTGGCGACCACGTTCGCGCTCGGCCTGTTTCTCGCGATCGTGCTCAACCATCCGCGGCTCCGTGGCAAGAAGATCTACCGCGTGCTCGTCATCCTGCCGTACGCGTTCCCGGCCTTCCTCTCGGGTCTCGTCTGGGCGGGGCTCCTCAACCCGGAATTCGGGTTCATCAACCAGGTGCTGCTGGGTGGCGCGCAGATCCCGTGGCTCACCGACCCGTGGCTGGCGCGGCTCAGCGTGATCGGGGTCAACCTCTGGCTCGGCTACCCGTACATGTTCCTGGTCTGCACGGGTGCGCTCCAGTCGCTGCCCGAAGAAGTGGATGAGGCGGCCCGCGTCGACGGCGCCAGCCCGTGGCGGATCTTCCGGTCGATCAAGCTGCCCCTGCTGCTGGTCTCGGTCGCTCCGCTGCTGATCGCGTCCTTCGCGTTCAACTTCAACAACTTCAACGTGATCTACATGCTCACGCGAGGCTGGCCGCGGTTCACCGACACCACCCTCGACATCGGGTCCACCGACCTGCTGATCACGATGGTCTACAAGGTGGCCTTCGGACAGGGCGGGGTGCGCGACTACGGACTCGCCAGTGCACTGTCGATCCTCATCTTCATCCTGATCGCGATCATCTCGATCATCGCGTTCCGCAAGACCAAGGTGCTCGAGGAGATCAACTCATGAAAAAGAGGCCGTTCAATCTTCTCCGCTGGTTCGGCGACACCGGCTGGCGCCACCTCGTCGGAATCGCCCTCGTGGTCGTGGCGGTCTTCCCGCTGCTGTACGTGCTGAGCGCCTCCCTCAACCCTGGCGGTTCGCTGGTCGGCTCGAACGCGCTGTTCTCGACGATCGACGCGCAGAACTACGTCGCCCTGTTCACGAACCCCGACCAGCCCTTCGCGCTCTGGTTCCTCAACTCGATGGTCATCGGCCTGGTGACCGGGGTGTGCACGGTGTTCCTCGGCGCCATGGCCGCATACGCGTTCTCGCGGATGCGCTTCCGCGGTCGCCGCATCGGCCTGCTTTCGCTCATGCTCATCCAGATGTTCCCGCAGTTCCTCGCGGTCGTCGCGATCTTCCTGCTGCTGTCGGCGATCTCGGATGTGTTCCCGGCGCTCGGTCTCGGAAGCCAGCTCGGCCTCATCCTCGTCTACCTGGGCGGCGCACTCGGCGTGAACACCTACCTGATGTACGGGTTCTTCAACACGGTGCCGGTCTCGATCGACGAAGCCGCGAAACTCGACGGCGCCAGCCACGCGCAGATCTTCTTCAGCATCATCCTGCGGCTGGTCGCGCCGATCCTCGCCGTCGTGGGGCTGCTCTCGTTCATCGGGTCGACCGGTGAATACGTGATCGCGAGCGTCGTGCTGACCGACCCGTCGAGCCAGACCCTGGCGGTCGGTCTCTACACCTTCGTGTCGCAGCAGTTCTCGAACAACTGGAGCATCTTCGCCGCCGGCGCCGTGCTCGCGGCACTCCCTGTGGTCGCGCTGTTCCTCGCGTTGCAGAAATACATTGTTGGCGGTTTGACGGCAGGTTCGGTTAAGTAGGCACATGCTGCCTCATCACGACGGTTCGCCACTGTACGTTTCCAGCCAGGAGCCTGCGCTGGGCGACGCCGTCGCGGTGCGCCTGCGTGTGCCGCACGCGTGGGGAGCGGTCGACGCCGTCCGCACGCGGTCGAACCCCGATCACGAACCGCGGTTCACGGATGCCGTGGTCGTCGCGAGCGCGGACGGCTGGGACTGGTGGGAGGCGCCCATCCACGTCGAGAACCCGGTGCACGGTTACCGCTTCCTGATCTCACGGTCCGACGGCCGCAAGGTCTGGGTGAACGCGACCGGGCTGCACGAGATCGAGACCCTCGACTCGGAGGACTTCAAACTGGTGACGTTCCCCGCGCCTCCGGCGTGGGTGAAGGACACCGTGCTCTACCAGGTGTTCCCCGACCGGTTCGCGCGGTCTGCGGCGGCGGACGAGCGTCCGGCACCGGACTGGGCGATCCCCGCGGACTGGTCCGACCCGGTCGACGATGTGCCGCCCGGGCGGTCGCAGCAGTTCTACGGAGGCGACCTCGACGGGGTGCGTGAGCACCTCGACCATCTCGAACGTCTCGGCGCGACGATGGTCTACCTGACCCCCGTGTTCCCCGGCCGCTCGAACCACCGCTACGACGCATCCAGCTTCTCGCAGGTCGATCAGCTGCTCGGGGGAGACGAGGCGCTCATCCGGCTGGTGGAGGCGGCGCACGAACGGGGGATGCGCGTCATCGGCGACCTCACCTCCAACCATTGCGGCGACGGTCACGAATGGTTCACGGCCGCACACGGCAATCCGGATGCGCCGGAGAGCGAGTTCTTCTACTGGCTGAACGACGAGCACACGGAGTACGTCTCCTGGCTCGGGGTGCCCAGCCTGCCCAAGTTCAACTGGAGTTCGGCGGAGCTGCGCCGGCGGTTCATCGAGGGGCCGGACTCGGTGGTCGGCCACTGGCTGGCCGCGCCGTACGGCCTCGACGGGTGGCGCATCGACGTCGCCAACATGACCGGCCGCTACCTCGACCACGACCTCAACGAGGAGGTCCGGCGCACGATCCGTCAGACCATGCTCGAGGTCAACCCCGACACGATTCTGCTCGGCGAGTCGACGAACGACGCCTCGAGCGACTTTCAGGGCGACGCGTGGCACGGCGCCATGACCTACACGAACTTCACGCGGCCGATCTGGGGCTGGCTTTCGGAGCCTGCCAGCGAGTCCTCGTACTTCGGCCTCCCGTTCGGGACCATTCCCCTCTATGACGGCGAACAGTTCTTCGCCGCGCACCGGCAGTTCGCGGCCGGATTCCCCTGGCGCACGCGTCTCGGGACCATGAACGCGCTCGACACGCACGACACCCCGCGGTTCCTGACGAATGCGAAGGCCGGGGTGGTCCCTGTGGCGTTCGGGATGTCGGTGACGCTTCCGGGCATCCCTGTCGTGTTCGCCGGGGACGAGTTCGGCCTCACCGGCGTGGACGGCGAAGCGTCGCGCACGCCGTTGCCGTGGGGGGAGGAGCACGGGGCTTCCGCTGATTCGATCGCGTTGTACTCATCGCTCATCGGGTTGCGTCGCACGCATTCCGCGCTGAACGGCGGGGGGATGCGCTGGCTTCACGTCAGCCCGGACGTGCTCGTGTACGTGCGGGAGGATGCGGACGAGTCGATCCTCGTCGTCGCCGCGAGAGAAGCGTTCGACCTGACGCTTCCGGCCGGGCTGGTCAGCCGGCCGGGCGAGGACCCGACGCCGCTGGTCGGCGAGGGGAGCCTGCAGGACGCGGAGTCGGGCATCCGCCTCACCGGTGCCGGGCCCTCGTTCACCGCGTGGCGCCTGGCCGGAATCTCCCTGCCTGCCTTCGCCTGAGCCGGGCGCGGAATACGTCACAGCGGAGCGCGTTAGCGTGAGGGTCGGCCCATTCACGAAGGAGACCCATGACCGCATCGCGTAGAACCCTCGGCACCTCTGACCTCGAGGTCTCCCCCTTGTCCCTCGGCGGAAACGTGTTCGGCTGGACGGCCGACCGCGACGCGTCGTTCTCCGTCCTCGACGGGTACGCTGCGGCAGGCGGCAACTTCGTCGACACGGCCGACGGCTACTCCGCGTGGGTGCCCGGGAACACCGGCGGCGACTCCGAACGGATCATCGGCGAGTGGTTCGAAGCGCGGGGGAAGCGGGATGACGTGGTCATCGCGACCAAGGTGAGCCAGCATCCGGAATTCACGGGCCTGGCAGCCGACAACATCGTCAAGGCGGCGGATGCGTCGCTCGAGCGCCTGAAGACGGACCGCATCGATCTCTACTACGCGCACTTCGACGACGAGAGCGTTCCGCTCGACGAGACGGTGGGCGCCCTCTCCGGCCTCGTCGACGCCGGCAAGGCGCGATACATCGGCATCTCGAACTACACCCCCGAGCGCATCGCCGAATGGTTCCGCATCACCAACGAGAACGGCTTGCACCGCGCGGTCGCGCTGCAGCCGCACTACAACCTCGTCGAGCGCGGCTTCGAGGATACGTATCGCGACCTCGCTGCGCGCGAAGGTCTGGGCGTGGTGCCGTACTTCGCACTCGCCAAGGGCTTCCTGACCGGCAAGTACCGTGACGGCGTGACGATCGACAGCCCGCGCGCCGGGGGAGCGGCACAGTACCTCCACGACCGCGGGCGGTCTGTGCTCGCCGTCCTCGACGAGATCGCGAACGCGCGTGGCGCATCCGTCGCATCCGTCGCGCTCGCGTGGCTCGCTGCGCAGCCGACGGTGGTCGCTCCCATCGCGAGCGCCCGCAACACGCAGCAGCTGGCCGATCTTGTCGCCAGCGTCGAGCTGCACCTGAACGAAGACGAGCTGCGCCTGCTCTCCGACGCGTCGTCTGTCGCCGCGGAGGTCTGAGCCTGGGGCGCCGGGCGTCGACTTGCGGCAGATCGGCCCTTCACAGGGTCTGAGACGGCGGTTTGCCGCAAGTCGACGTGGGGCGTCATGTGTTTAGAGCACTGTCCGCGGGATGGTATTCTCGTACGGTTGCCAAAACGGCCGACGGTTCGCTGTCGTGCTCAGGCTTCGCCCCCTTAGCTCATTGGTAGAGCACTTCCTTGGTAAGGAAGAGGTAGTGGGTCCGATTCCCACAGGGGGCTCCGTCCTCCAGCGTCAACGCGGAGGTCGCGGCGGGGTAGCTCAGGTGGTTAGAGCACACGGCTCATAATCGTGGTGTCGCGGGTTCAAGTCCCGCCCCCGCTACAAGCCCCGGAATCTCGCCATTCCGGGGCTTTCTTCATTCCTTCGATTCGGCCCCGTTTTGCCGATTTGCCCACATTTTGCCCACACTTTAAATGGTGGCGGTGTCAATTCAGCGACGTCTGTGCGGCCCTCTACTCCTTGGCCAGCTTGCCGCGGAGATACGAGCACCGGATCGAGCAGCTGAACGAGTTCCCGTACGGTCCCTGGGACGGTCGACGACAACTAGATGTCAGAATCGCAACATGAGTGAAACTGCCACTGGCGCACCGCATCCCCGCGTTTTGGTTTTCGGCCTCACGGCGGAGGAAATCGAGGTTGTTCGGCCTCTCGCTGGCAGCCTTCGAGTCACGTCGGATATCCGCGATGTTCACGCTGAGGAACACGACGTTCTGATCCTCGCTGGCGCAGAGTTTCACAATTACCAGTGGGGGTTCCCGCGCCGAATCGTCTTCGCGCCGAAGCCACAGTCGATGTCCGAACGGCCTTCGAATGCGGCATCCTTCGGCGCATGGGGCGCTCCAAGTTCCCCTTCGAACACGGCGGCCAGAACCCAATTCACGCCTGCGCGCGATTTTGACGTAACGGAGTTCGCTCGTCAGGCGGGTCTTGAGTCGCTGGCCCGCAGGAGCTGCATTCCAGGTGAAGGCGAAACCTACAGGGGAGTGAATCTTCCGGTTGTTCCGAACCGAGTGTCCCATTCGCTAGTTCAGGAGCGCCTCGACCGTCCCCTCATCCTCGCGTCGGTATTTGAGGCTGAGGCTGGGGATGACCCTGATTCTGCAATCTGGTTGCCGTACTCTGCGCTCAGTTATCTCCAGGACTGGGCCATTTTTGCGTTCGCCTATTGGCGGCGCGATGCTCCCGAGACGTTCCCAACCACAGCCGACTGGCATCGGTCGGGTGAGTGGGCGTCGCCGATGGAGCTCGAAGCGCGGCACGTGCTCAATGCTTTCGATCAGGCGGAAGCTGAGCGCAGACGAGCTGCTGACGATGCACGCCACCAGCTGCTGGAAGAACTTGAAAGTGCCGAGGCTGACGGCGGTTCGTGGCGCGGCATTCTCTCTCAAACTGGCGATCCGCTTGTGGCCTCGGTGAAGGAGACGTTGGAACTCTTGGGCTTTTCCGTCATCGATTCCGACGGCCTACCCGAACACAAGGGGAAGAAGCGCGAAGACTTGCGCGTTTCCGACGGCGAATGGATCGCACTCGTCGAGGTCAAGGGGTACGCCGCGGCTGCGAAATCCAACGACCTGCTGCAACTGGCGAGCGCCAGCGTTGCTTACGCCTCGTCAGCGGGCCGCGCTCCCGACGCCTTGTGGTATGTGACAAATGTCTATCGCGAGCGTGATCCGGCCCAGCGTGAGATTCCGCTGGTTGGCCGTGAGGACGACCTTGACTCCTTTGGCGACGATCATCACGGTTGCCTCGTCGACACGCGGGAACTATTCGCCTTGCGCCAGCGCGTTGCAACGCAGCGTACGTCTCCGGAAGATGCACGCAATGAGCTGAGAAGTGCGCTTGGACGCTTTATCGCTAGTCGGGGCAAAGGCTAGTTCTTAGCGCTCGAACCGGTCCACGCTCGGTCGATGATCGCTGAAGCCGCGTGGTCGAGGCTATCCGCCACGGCGTCGAGATCGTCATCGAAAAGGTCGCTGTAGGTGTCGAGCGTCATCGCCGCCGAGGCGTGCCCGAGCATCCGCTGGACAGCCTTCACGTTTGCCCCCGCGCTGACGGCGAGCGACGCTGCGGTGTGGCGAAGATCGTGGATTGTCATCGGTGACAGGTTCGCTTGATGAAGTGCTCTGTCCCACCAGGAGTTGACTGTCATGGTCGGAGTCTTCTGATAGTTGCCGTGTCCGTCATCGAAGACGATGTCGTCGCGACCCTTTCCCTCGCAGGAAGTCGCGAGCCGCTCTGACAGGAATTCGGGGAAGGGAACGCTACGGCGTTCGTGGGTCTTGGGCGTGCCGACCACGATCGCGCCGTTCACGTAGACGGCGTTCTCCGAGATGGAAAGCCGGCGCCGGCTCCTATCGATGTCTCGGACCCGAAGTGCAGTTGCTTCGCCCCAGCGCAGGCCCGTGTATGCCAGCGTCGCGACGACGACCGCGTGGTCGCCGCAGGCAGCCACGAGCGCAGCTACCTGTTCGTTCGTCAAGTAGACGTGCTTTCGAGGGACTCGTCGGGGGAGCTTGACGCCGCGCGCAGGATTCGAGGGGATGAGATGGTCTCGGACTGCGTTATCGAGGATCCCGGCGAGAATGTCGTGGCAGCGTCGGACGATTGTGGGCGACTTGGGCTTCTTTCCCTCAGCGCCGTCACTAAGCTGAGTGACCCACGCTTGTACGTCACTGTGGCGGATGATGCCAATCTTCGTCGAGCCCCATCGAGGCTCAACGTGAAGGCGCCAGGCGGACTCGTACACATACTCAGATGACGGCTTGAGATGCGACCGTGACGCGAGCCATGCCACCCCGAGCCGGTCGACGGTGGCACGGGCGGCGGTTGGATCGATGTACTGTCCTGTCGCCTTCGTGGTCACGACCGACGCTAGAAAAAGTTCGGCTTCCCGTTTGGTTCGGAACCCACGCTTGTCCGTCTGTGAGTGGTCTGGCTTGCGGTAGCGGACCCGATACCGCTTTCCGCCCGCCGACTCGTAGGAAGTGATGCTTCCCATGTTCGTTACACCTGGACGACAGCCCGCTCGAGTTCAACGTCTGCAAACCCACTTGTCGCCAATAGGTTCGAGACTCGTGCCGCCTCGCGCGCAACGGCTTCGACCCGCTGCTCGATCTCGGCGTTGGCGCTGACGAGATCGGGATCGCCCGAAGCCGCTTGCACGGCGAGAACAATCCTTAACCGCTCGATCTCGCGTCGCAGGGTTCCAAGCTCGCGGAGTGAATTCAGGATGTCCACATCGACGCGTTCTGCTGCAAGAGTCGGGCGGTACGAGCTTGCCGGAGTCGCGGAGAGCCAGCAGTCGAACTCTGCCGCCGTCATGTCCTCGAAATCGTCGCTGAGGTTAGGCAGGTCGAGTGCGGAGCTCGGCCTGCCTATGGGGGCAAGAAGCATCGATGGGGGAACTCCGAGCGCCTTGGCGATGTTGAGCAGCTGACTCACGCTGATGTCGGCCTTCCTGCCGGACTCGATGTTTTCGAGGACAGCCGGGGTGACGTTCCCTCCCTGGATAGCTTCGGCTAGCTCGCGAGTGGTGCGATAACCGCGCTCTCTTCTGGCCAGCTTGATGCGCGAGCCGAGGGTTGTCTCCGATCGAAAATCCGTCATATTGACAGATTAGCCCCCATTTGCTTGTCAAACCAGCGAATTGCGGCTATTGTCAGTTCAACAAATCAATAACTCTCTAGTTGTCGAAACGGAGGAGATTGAGATGACAGGGGAATTCATTCAGCCGTCCGATGTGGCTGAACTCACGGGCCTTTCGCTGGCGGCGCTGGCCCAGCTTCGCTACCGCGGCAAGGGGCCCCGGTTCTTCAAGCCAACACCGCACAAAGTTCTCTACAAGCGGGCGGAGGTGATCGCATGGCTGGAAGCGAGCGCGCAGACGAGCACCGAAGCATTCGCGTGACTGACGCGATCCCGCCTAGGCCGGCACCAATCGTTGATCGGTTGGGTGACTATCTCGTGCCGATCGATCCGATGGATGCACTCCAATGCGAGAGCTGTCAGTAGAACACTTGGTTCACCCCGGCGCGCCATGCATCGCAGCCCCCTGTTCGGGGGTAGCGTGCGGCACCAATGAAGCGGCTGTATCCCACCCCGTTTACTTCGGCGCCGGGCTCGCGAATCGAGTCAGGGCGGCTGTGACGCATCGTGGCTGAGACTCCCGAAGTTCAGGGTCGAAGTCGCTTCTCTCTCGAACCCAGGCACGCCGGATAGGTCCCTAGCCGCCGGTGTTGCTCTCCTTCCTCTGCCGATCGCGCGTTCTTACGGGTCTGTGACCCGAACTCGAATCCTTCGTATTAGCCACACCAGAGCAAGGAAGGTTGTGATCACGTGGCTGGGGGAAATCAGGTCGACCTGGTGGTCGACAAGCGGGTCGACGAGTTGCTTCGCAACGTCGACGCGATGCGCCCGTTCGTCCGATATCGGATGCGCGGGCGGCCGAACGACGTCGACGTAGTCCTGCAATCTGTCCGCGAGACAGTCTGGCACCGATGTGACGCATTCGACCCAGAGAGGGGAACGCCGAATGCTTTCGTGTTCGGTATCACCAGGAACGTTGTCCGACGCGAGCTGTGCAAGCACTCCCAAGAGCTCGACGCATTGCCCGAGGATCTCGAGTCGTGCAACACTCCGGATCCGCTTGCTTCCTTGGTTCGCAGGTTCGACGCACATCGTTGGATGAGTTTGGTTGCCGACTTCGTAGGCGCATCCGACTGGGCCGTGATGACCGAGATGGCGCTCAGCGACGGAGACGCCGACCGGGTGGCGGCCGGCCATCAGCTCACAACGCGTGGGCTGCGGACGATTCGAGACCGTGTCAGTCTGACCGCCCACGCTGTTCGCGCGGCGCTCGCGGCGGTCGACGCGAACCTCCCGTTGACCGGCTCGGTGATCCTTCACTGCGTTCCGGAGCGCGGCGGACTGCGTGAGGTTGCGGAGATGATCGGCGACGACGCGGAGACCATTGCTGCGACGTTGAACATCCACTCCGGCTCGGCCCGGGCGCGGATCGCGACCGCCAAACGGCTGCTCGGCATCGCGCGCACCGTAATACAGCAGGAGATGGCCGCATGATCGGTGCGGGTGTCACCGCTCACGCGGTCACCCATCCGAAGACGACCAGGAACCTGCTGATCGTCGCGGCGGTCGTCCTTCTGGTCGTCCCGGTTTCCCTTGTCGCGATGCCGATCTCCATCGTGCTGGCGATGGGCGCCGGCATGTACGGCGGTGCCGGGGGAGCGTGCGGCGGCTCCGCGCCCACGGTCCCCGCGGGTCGGACCATCGATGGATACGGGCCCGACCAACTGCGGATCGCCGCAACCGTCATCACCGTCGGGCAGCAGCTGAGTGTCTCACCGCGCGGGCAGGCCATCGCCCTGATGGTGGGGATTGGTGAATCCGGTCTGCGCAATCTCGATCACGGTGACGCCGTCGACAACACCACGGTCGGGGTCTTCCAGCAGGGGACCAGCTACGGCACCCGGGCGCAGCGGATGGATCCGCCGACCGCGGCACGCGCCTTCTACGCGCGGATGCTCGGAGTGCCGAAGTGGCAGAGCTCACCGCCCACCCTCGTGGCTCACGCCGTCCAGATCAACAGGGATCCGAACCATTACACGCGGTTTTGGGCTCCCGCAGAGCATGTGCTCGCCGCGCTCACCCACTCAAACCCGGGCTCGTGCATAATTCCGGCCAACGCTCGTGCAGCAGCAACGGCCCTCGTGGCTGCGATTCAGCTCGGCAAGTTGAACTTTCTCGATCCACGGTACGAGCAGCAAGTACTCAACATGGCGGACGGCACCGCGACCCCCAACTGCACGATCGACGCGCATGTGCTGCAGCTGATCGTGGTCGCGGTGCAGAGCTTCACCCAAGTTGGCGTCAGCGATCTCAACCGGCGCTGCACCGGCACCACTCCCGGAGCCGGTAAGGCGTCCGCGCACTGGAGAGGGAAAGCCGTCGATTTCTACGCCTTGGACCGCCGATCGCTCACCGGCGCCGACAGCCTTTCTGTGCAACTCGTTCATGTCCTTGATCCGTTCGCCCCGCACGGTTCCGCCATTGGTCAAAGCGACTGCCGCGCCCAAGCCGGCGTTCAACTGGGAACTCTGACGAACTTCACCAGCGACTTCCCTGACAGCTGCGATCACCAACATGTCCAGGTTCCCTAACTCGGAGATCTGCGAAATGCGCGCCAAAGCTGCGACGAATCGGGAACGTGCAGGTGAAAGCGGATACGAAACCGAGGTGAACGACATGGTCAAGAAGCTGATCGCACTAGCGACATTGGCCTCATCCCTTGCCCTCGTCGGTTGCGCCGCCGCCACACCGGAACGCCGCGACACGTTCACGACCATCGCACCGGTCATCCCGACGCCGACGTCCGCCGCCGACGTGAGGCCGGCCGCATCGGGAATCGTCGACACCGTCTGGGTTGAGGTCTACCCCGAGAACACATTCAAGTCGAAGCGCGGCTGCCAGTGCACCCTGCCCGACTCGACCCAAGAACTCTTTCCCGCTGGCACCCCTGTGCTCCTCGTGAAGATCACGATGACCGGCGAGTGGAAGCCGTCGCAGGGGAACACCAACAGCCAGGACGTCACCGGCACCACACTTGACGGAACCAAGTTCGACGGGCGACCGGAACGTGCGGTTCTCGACACCGCCGATGGGCCTGGGGCCGCTAAAGCGGCAGGACTGCCCTGGCTGCCGAGCGGCCTGTTCCATGGTGAGGCCGTGTGGACAATTCCCAACAAGCAGCCACAAGCATTTGTCGCGGCCTGGTACCTGCCGCCCGGTGTCGACCGGCTTCTCCTCACGGTCAATGTGCCCGCCGAAGGCCAACCCAACCACCTCGTGGTCCCGCTTCCGACAACCGCGATCAGAGCGACGAACACCGACGGAGAGTGACGCCATGGACCTCATCACCAACCTGCTCGGACTCTTAGCGCTCGTCTGCGCCACCCTGTCCGGCATTGCCGGGATCGGCGTCCTCACCGCGCGACGACTCAACAGCGCCCCTGACATCGAACCGACATCGAAGGACCCCATCGCTGAGAGGAAGAACGAATTATGAATGCATTGAACGAGGCCGTCACGATCGCACACGCTCGCGCGATCAACGTCCTAACTGTCACCAGCCCCACCCCGGACTTCTCCGGACCCGGCGTCTCCGCCCTTCAGACGATTTCGAATGTGGTGTTCGCGATTGTGCTCACCCTCGCCGTGATCGGCGGCTTGATCGCGGCCGGCTTCATTGTCGTCGGCCACATCTCCAGTAACGGGCGGGTCCAGAAGATGGGCATCGTCGGGCTGATCAGCTGCATCGCGGGTGTCGCTGTTGCCGGCGGCATTGCGGGGCTGATCAACTGGGGCCAGTCGCTGAACGTGGCGTGACGGACCATGATCGCAATCGCCGCTGTTGACCCGTGGTCGCCGAACTACGGATGCTTTGTCGGCGATTTCGGTTGCCAAGCCCTACAAACGGTCGCCGGGTTCATGGCGTCCACGATCCGCAATCTCGGCGACTTCATCGCCACCATGGTCTCCGGAGCTTTCAACAACACCATCGACCAGAGCAGTTGGAACGTTGCGCACTCTCAGTTCCTGTTCTGGGTCGCCGTCACTGCGCCGATCATCCTGATCATCGCTCTGGTGCAAATCGGCATCGCGATGATCCTCCAGGACTGGGCGAGAATCGGACGCACCGCCGCGGGGGCGGCGTTGGCGATCCCGTTCAGCGCGGTCTGTGTTTGGGCGATGCAACAGTTCTCGACCGTTACCGACGGCCTCACCCGCAACCTCACGAGCTCCGTGCAGGGCGGCGACCTAAGCGACGGGCTTCTCCGGGTGGTCGGCATCTTCGACGCACCGAAACAGGCCTCCAACGCGGTCATGCACAATGCCGAATTCACCCAAGGCGGCGTGGTCTACTCCATGGTCAGCCAAGGCGCACGGAGTCAGGGCGCTGTCGGCGAATACGTCATGGCCCTACTCGTTGTCGGGCTGATGATGATCGCCTCGCTGTTCCTGTTCGTGGCCATGGCCATCCGCGAGTTCGGGCTTCTCGCCCTCGCCGCGATGGCACCGGTCGGGCTGATGATGATCGGCCAACCCAAGCTCACCGCCTGGGCACAACGCTGGATGAACCTCGCCACCGGTCTCCTTATCGCCAAACCACTCGCCGCCGGCGTCGTCCTCCTAGCCGTCGAACTCACGAAGTCCAGCCTCAGCATCGGCGTACTCCTTGTGGCCGCCTGCGCGGTGATCGCGGCGTCCTTCTCGCCGCTCTGGGCGACCAAACTCGTGTCCTTCGCGGGAGCCGAAGTCGGCACCGCCCTGCACCATCGGTTCTCGGTCCGCGACCAAGTCTCGAGAGCCAGCACTGCTACCGCTCCCGTGCGGACTGCCGCACGCGTCATCAAGGTTGGGAGATAGACCATGACAACCTTCATCGCCGACCAATTGCTCTCCGACGAAGGCGCACCCCGCGTCCGATTCGCAGCACGCGAGCGACGCGGCCTCATCCTCGGCCTCACGTTCCCCCAGCTTCTCGTGGTCGGCGCCGCAATCGCGATCCTCCTCGCCACACTGTTCATCAACCCCAACGCCTTCTGGGTGGCGCTGCCGATCGTCGCACTCGTGTGCTTCCTCGCCGTCGCCACCTACCGACGCGAACCCGTCCTGGTCATCGCCGGGCAAGCCCTCCGGTACGGGTACCGCAGCGTTACCGGACAAACGGTCTTCCGTCGTGACGTGTGGATGCGGGTTAGCGTCGCTTCGCTCGAGGTCGGACAGGCGCACCTTCAAGCGATCAGGCCGGTCGTGACCTCCCGGTTCCTGCTGCCTGGCGCGCTCGGGGACGTGCAGATCATCCAAGTCCCCGGAGCCGGTGCGTTCATCTACAACGCGCGTGGACGCCTCGCGTCTGTCACCGTCCGAGTCGGCTCCAAAGCGTGGGCGCTCCGCGACAAGGGGACCCAGGAGGCCGCTTACGACGGATTCGTCGAATGGCTGAGCTCTCTCGAGAACCTCCCCGGCGTCCGGGAAACAACCATCCGAATCCGGGTCGACCGCGCCTCCTCCAACGAACTCCACGACTATCTGGTCGCCCGGGAAGACGAGAATCAACCGCAGGTTAGCGCGGAACTCCGGAAGGAGTACTGGATGCTGACTGAGGCGGCGTCGAAACGGTCGATGGGGTTCACCAACTTCATCACCCTGACTTTCGACACTGCAGCACTGAACTCCGCGATCCGCGACGCCGGTAAAGGCCTCACCGGGCTGGGCGCTGTTCTCAAGGAACGTGTCGCTGGTATGGAAGCATCGATGGAGCACGCGCGCTTGGCTCCTGACGGGTGGTTAACCTCGGACGAACTCGACGACCTCCTGGCACTCTCCTCGGACCCCGTGTCCGCCTCGGTACGCCGCGAACAGGATGCCGGCCCGTTCGAGGCGCAGCCCGCGCCGCCGGTGATGGGAATCGACGAGGGCTGGGACTCGATGCGCGTCGACGATTCCTGGCATCAGACCTTCTGGGTCGCCGAGTGGCCGCGCACTGATGTGCGAACCGGTTTCCTAGAGCCGCTGCTCTACGCGGGCGACGCCACCCGGGTGATCACCTTGCAGGTGCGGCCGGTCGCGACGCACAAGGCGTTGGCGCAGCTCGGTCGTGCTCAGTCTGATATGGAGACGGCCGCGACCATCCGATTCAAGCTGCAATCCCGGATCCCGCTCACGCACATCCGCGAGGAAGAGGACCTCGCCATCCGCGAGCACGACCTCGTTGACGGTTTCGGCGACGTCCAATACCGCGGCTTCATCACCATCTCTGCCGAATCCAAGGACGCCCTCGCCAAAGCCCGCACCGACATCGAACAGGCATCCCACCCGGCACGGTTGCTCCTGGCCTCGATGTCCGGACAACAGGCCGCCGGATTCGTGACCAGCGCACTCCCGGTGCCGATCGAGGGGGGATGACATGAAGAACGTCGCCGTCATCGGGTGGATCCCCGCGAGCGAAAAGCTCGGCGCAAACGGGAGGCACCATCGGCCGAATGCGTCGGGAAAGAACGCAAGCTGGAAGGTGCAGCCACCGGAGCTACCGGCCTCGAAGATGCCGGCCTGGGGCTGGAACGCGCCGCACAACCTGCGCGGACCGCTCCGCGCCACCCCACCCGCCCACCGGTGTTCGTCCCGGGTGCTCGGCGGCGCTTATCCGTTCCTGGCCGAGACCGGCGACATCCTGACCGGCGCGTACATCGGCGAGAACCTGCTGTCCCGTGCCCCGTTCTGCTTCGACCCCTGGGACGCCTACTCGGCCGAAGCCGTCCGCTCGCATTCGGTCGCGATCCTCGGCGTCAAAGGCACCGGCAAGTCAATGCTCGCGAAATCGTGGTCATCCCGACTGGCGCGGCTCGGCCGCAAGATCGCGATCCCACACGATCCGAACGGGGAATGGGTCCGCGTTGCCGACTACGTCGGCGGCACCTCCATCAGCGTCGGTCCAGGCAAAGCAGCCCGGATCAACCTCCTCGACGAAGGCCCCCGCGACCCCTCATACAGCGACCAGGATTGGAACCAGAACGTCCTCCAATATCGGCGCGCGACCGTGAAGACGATCATCCGCCGGCTCCGCGAGGGCGGAAACCTCGAGCCGGTCGAGCACACCGCCCTCGACGTCGCCCTCGACGGACTCCGCGGCCAGACCACGGTGACCATCACCCACGTCTACAACAGGCTTGTCGACCCCGACGCGAGCAGCCCGGTTGAAGTCGTCGACGCCGGGCACCGGCTCGCACACACGTTGCGGCGGATGGTCTCCGGCGACCTTACTGGCTTTTTCGACGGCCCTTCCACCGTCCGATTCGACGCCGACGCACCGATGATGGTGGTCGACACATCTGCCCTCAAAGGAGCATCGCCCGAAGCGCAAGCGTTGGCACGGTTGGCGACCGCGAACTGGATCCGCCGATCCAGCCTCGGCGCGAACCGGCAAGCGCGGGTGATCATCCACGAAGAGGCGGCCGTTGAACTGCTCAACGACGTCTCCGGAGGGGACGGCCTCGCTGAACGTGTCGAAGACGAGAAAGTCGCCCGCCATCTCGGCACAAGCAACTGGTACCTACTACACCGCGTCGCCGACCTCGACGCCCTCGGCGACCGCAACAGCGCTCTCCACTCCCGAGCCCTCGGGCTGCTCGCAGACTGCGAAACCCGCATCTCCTACGCCCAACACAGCGGCGAAATCGCTCGGTCCCGGGAAATCCTTGGCTGGAACGACACCCAAGCCACCCTCGTCCGGAAACTCCACAAAGGCGAAGGACTCTGGCAGATCGGCCAAGACCGCGTCGCCAAGGTCCGTAACATCTGCACCGATTACGAGCTTGGGATCTTCCGCACTGACGCCTTCGGAGGCGAACGACCATGAGGAACCAAGGGTCCTCCTGGTCCCGCCTTGCCCTCTACCTCCTGTTCGCCGTGGTCGTTGCTGGTGCACTGACCACACTGGTGGGAGCAGCAACAATTCACGTCGTCTGCGGCTCCGGAGGTCAGCCATCCAGTGTCTTCGCCGGCCTTCAACTGGCCGCCAGTGGCAACCCGGACGGCTTCACAACCGTCATTGGATGCGCAACACCCATCGCGCTGGTTCGCGTCCTCGACGGGCTCGCCCTCCTCCTGATCGTTGCGATGACGGCGATGGCAACTGCGTGGTGGCTTCGCTTCCGGCAGTCGGACCGGCACTTTATCCACGAGCTCCGCGGACGAGAAGGACTTGCCAAGCCGGGCGAGATCCGCAAGCACACGTCGGCACGAACTGCGGCCCGCCGGGCAAGGACGCTTCGTCCGTCCTTGGTTGCCCCGACCGCGTCCGCAGTCGGTTGGAAGGTTGGTCAAGCGCACCGGCAGGACGTCTACGTGTCCATCGAGGACTCCATTGTGGTCGAAGGTGCCCCACGGTCCGGCAAGGGCTACCGGTTCATCATCAACGCCATCCTCGACTGGTGCGGCCCGCTGATCACCACCTCCACGAGGAACGACAACCTCTCGGCCACGATGCGCGAGCGAGCCAGGGTCGGAGAGGTCACCGTGTTCGACCCCCAAGAGCTCTCCGGCGTCCGCTCCTCGCTACGGATCTCACCGGTCACGGGATGCGAGGACCCGCTCGTCGCAGACCAGCGCGGCCAAGCGATCGTCGCCGGCACCGCTCTCGGCGCATCCAAAACGAATCAAGAGTGGGCCCACGTCGCCTCCTCCGTTCTCTCCCGGCTCCTCCACGCGGCAGCAGTTTCCGGACGCGGGGCCGATGCTCTCGCACGCTGGGGCTCGAACCCCCGGCTCGCCCTCGAAGCCGTCAGCGTCCTCAGCAATCAGGGCACACCCGGCTGGGCGGAAGATCTGGATGCGATCATCAACGGCGACGAAAAGCTGCTTGCATCGAGCTGGTTCGGCGTCTCCGGCGCCATCCGCCCACTCGCCATCCCCGCCATCCGCAAAGCCATGACACCCGGACCCGGCGAACAATTCGACCCCGACCAATTCCTCACCGGATCCAACAGCCTCTACCTGGTCGGCACCGGAGCCGGCGCCGGATCGGTCGGAGGATTCCTCGGGGCCGTCCTCGACGACATCGTCGAGACCGCCCGCCGCAAAGCTCTTGCCTCACCCGGTTCCCGCCTCGACCTGCCGCTGGCGTTGATCCTGGACGAGATCGCCAACATGTTCTCCTGGCCCGCGCTCCCGAGGATTATGGCCGACGGTGGTGGCATCGGCATCTCCACCATCGTCGTCCTGCAGGCGCTGTCGCAGGCCGAAACCGCCTGGTCCCGCGCCGAGGCCGACACCATCTGGTCGGCAGCGACCGCGAAACTCGTCCTCGGCGGAGCCTCTGACGTCGACCACCTCCGCGACCTCGAATCCCTCCTCGGCAACCGGCGGATACGTAACACCGGCCATTCCTACAACGAGACGGGATCCTCCACCAACATCCACGACGAAAGGGTCCCCGTCATGTCTCTCGACGAGATCCGCCGCTTGCCCGAAACCGTCGGACTCCTCGCCTACCGAACCCGCAGAGGCATCCTCCTCGACCTTCGAGGTTGGACCGACCGCCACGACGCCAGACGGGTCAAATCAGGCAAGAAGGCGACCGAGACCGATCAGCAGCTCGTCTTTGCCGAACAGTACAAAGACGCCTTGGATCGCCGTCGAGCAGCGGGGCAGCGGAACTGATGTCGAACCGTCGCCGCCCCGCCTGGGACAACAACTACCGAAGCCGCTACCTACATTCACCGATGTGGTTCGCCCGCCGCGACCGCTGGTTCATCGAAGAACGACGCCGCGCCGGACAGGTCCGCTGCACCCTCTGCCTCGGCGTCGGCACCGCCCGCACCCTCGAACTCCACCACCTCGACTACCGCGGCGTCACCCAAACCCCCCGCGGATGGGCGGCCCACGAACGCCACCAAGACCTCACCGCGCTCCACCCGCGCTGCCACGAATACGTCCACCAGCTCATCGACCGCGACCGTGCCCTGTCCGGCCTCGTCTCCCGACGCACCGCATCCGCCCAGGCCATCGGGCGGCTCCGCGCGCGGGTCGGCCGATACATCGAAACCGTGGATCCCGAGTGACCGGCGACGAGACCCCGATCGAGGACCTCCTCGATTCGCTACCAGAGAACTGGGACGCCCAACTCCCACGCCGAAGCCCAGGCATGCTCGGCATCTCCGTCATCAACTGGCGGGAACTCACCACCGATGAAGCACCAGACGTCTGGACCGACCTGGGGGAGTGGGTCAGCTGGTTCACCCGCCGATACAACTTGCCTGCCCGGAAGATCCCACCCTGCTGGTACAAGCACGGGGCCCTCGTCGAAGAACTCTCTGCCCTCCACACCGCCTGGCTCGTCTCCTTCGACGGCCTCGACGCGGGCTACGGGCCCATCGGTTGGCACGAACGCCTCGCCGTCGCCTTGCCTCGCCTGGCCGGCTGGTACAACGGCGAATGCCACAACGGACACACCGAGCTCATTCAGAGCGGCGACACTCCCTCGTCGACCGATTGGCCCAACTGGATTTCACAATCACACGCAAAATGAGCCGTTTGCGCGCCGCCAGCGCGCATCTGCACGACAAAAAACGGAACGTGCAGGCAAGAGCGACCTGACAAGACGGCCGCACTACCTGAAAGGCAAGAACCATGAGCACACGAGTACCAATCAGCATCGAAGGCAACCTCGTCGCTGACCCCGCCTACGGCGAATCCGAAAACGGCACCAAGTTCGCCAAGTTCACCGTCGCCGTCACCGACCGCAAACTCGAAGACGGCAAATGGGTCGACGGAGACACCCAGTACCACCGCACCACCGTCTTCGGTCGCACCGCCGAGAACGTCCGCGAAAGCCTCGCCAAGGGCGACACCGTCCTCGTCAACGGCAACCTCGAGTTCCGCCACTGGACCGACCAAGCCACCGGCGAACCCCGCGCCGCCACCGAAGTCGTCGCAGACAGCATCGGACCATCCCTCCGATATACGACCGCAGAGATCGCCCGACGCGCCCCAAAAGCTGATGGCCCGGCGTCTGCGACCGGGCCTGTACAAGTCCTCGGCTCCTCGGCCATTTCCGTTTCAATGGACTAGCTTTTGATGTCGACTGTATCGACCCCACCTCGCAAATTCGGCGGAGTGGGGTCGGTCTTTGAGCGATGAGGGCATTCAGGCCGCATACGCACACCCATGCGCAATCCACCTTCTGGGTCGATCTGATCATGTGGCGGAATGTCGTTGTGTTGTGAAATCGTCCGGCACCTTGCCCTAGTCTCCAAACTATGACGAAGACCGGCGTGGGTGTGGGTGATGTCGCGAGGGCTTTTCGACACGGTCGCGAGGCCGCGGCGCAACACATGAGAAGGGCTGACGAGGTCGGCTTTTCTTGGCACGAAGAAACGGTTACGGATCTGCTTCTTACCCGCGTCGGTCGAACGGTATTCACGCGCACATTTTCCAAGAGAGAAGAAGGCAAGAACGGCGCCGACTGGGTTTGGTGGTGGGTGGACGAATCCGGAACGTGCTTCGGGATGCTTTCGCAAGCAAAGCGGTTGAAGAAGAAGCCAAGCTCACGTTGGTGGATCGACTTCGGCTACGACAAGGGCGAACAGAGGAGGAAGCTCATGCGTACTGCGGATGGGCTCGACGTGCCTCCCATGTACATTCTGTACTTCGGAACCCCGGAGTATCGGCTACCTATGACATGCGGTCTTCGGCCCCACCCCAGGCGATGTCGAAAGTGTGAGCGCAAGACCGTGTCGATTCTGCCTGCACTGATGACAGAACCGGGGGGAATCGGCGAGGATGCCGCCGTGGCGTTCGATTTGTCAGTACCACTCGAGGACATCCCCGACCCTCGGGTAAGTCTCGGGCAACTCTACGACCTCAACATTCCACAGATGATTCCGGAATTGCGGGCTTTTTTTACGCAGCCACAAAGTGGCGCTGCGCGAGTCGCCAAGTTGTTGACTGCGCCGCTTTCGCAGGTGCGAGGCGGACAGTTTTCGCTGGATACAGCGATCCCCGCGCGGCTGACCGATGATCACGCATTCCCGGATGTTCCGGGGGACAGCGGTCACCTCGGGGTGCCATATCTGCGGCACATTCTCCGAGGTCTGCGGACCAAGCCCCCGCACTACGTGGAACAACTCCTCGCAGATCCTATGGAGGAGATCGACGTCCCAGCGATGGAATCGCTCGACGGAATCACGGTTGTACGGGTATAGGCGCCTTGCCCGTATTGGTCACGCGGCGACCGGCGTTTCCAGTCAACTCCGGATATCTCCAACAATTGGGACATCTGGGGCTTGTCCATTGCAAGTCGAAGAGTTCGTCAAAAGATCGTCGGATTCAAGGAAAAGCCACGGCGGGAGCAGTTCGAGCGCAGTTGCTGTCCGGCTCCCGCCTATTTCACGTCCGCGTGCTCTCCATATTCACGAAGCCGCTTCTCCAGTTCGTCCTTAAGCTCGGTCAACTCCACGAGCAGGAGTGCTCGTTTCTCATTCACGCCTTCAAGACCGGACTTGATTTCCTTGCGCAGCTGATCAATATTGTCTCGAAGCACACCGAGTGCCAAGCCAGCGGCTGTGTCGAAGCCTTCGCTGAAAACCTCCTCGTCGTGTTTGGAGAGGACATCGTCCCTCACAGCCCTAAAGAAGTTGCCAATTTCGCTCATGTTTGAGTTCCGTCAGGTTCAGTCGGTGTTTCGCCAGGCAGCCTGATATGGCTATGCCGCGAGATTAGCAGGCGGCCAGCTGCTGCCGCAGCGCTGATCAGGGACCAGCTGGACAAGCGTTTGGGCTTCCATCGTCATCGGCAACCTCGAGTTCCACCATTGGAGAGCGAGCCATCTGCGAGCCATGAGCCGATACTGGGGTCGTCGCCGACGGCGTCGGCCGGTCACTCCGTTACGCGACCGCGGTAGTCGCACGCCGCCCAAAAGCTGATGGCCCGGATGTGGCCGCTACCAGACCAACATAGCTCTGGAAACGCGGTCAGCCATGGATTCTTCCGTACTGCCATGACTGAGCGGCGAAAGGGGGAGGGCGACCAGCGCACTCGCCCTCGATCGTGTTCGCGTTAGTCGATCATCAGAGTCTGGTGCCTATTTCGGGAGAATCACACGACCAACGTGATCACGCACCAGGGCAAGCCACTGTCGCGGCGTTCGGGCCACTCGACGTCGACTTGCGATTAGTGCGTCGGCCATCGGGTGGCCAATAGCCAGTGCCAACCGCGCATCGCCCTCGCCTGGGTATTTTTCCCATCTACATCCCGGTTGAGTCTGTTCCTCGTTCAGGTGCTCCAGAAAGTGATGCCGAAAGTGGAAGCATCGCGGCGTCGGTACACCGGTCCCCCCTGGTGCAGCCGTAAGGCTCACAAACTGATCGAGCAGAAGAGCGCTGACGGTCGCGGACATCGTGGCGACATTCTGCCCAGCCCGGTCGAGGTCGATGCCAGATCGCCTGATGTACTCCGGGTCGTTGAGCAAACCCTCTTTATCCAGCTGAACCATGGAGGGATTCAACTGGCGGATGCAGACCATGCAGGGTCTGCCCGGGGTAAGAGTGTGTGCGCGAGCGGTCGCTCGACTCAGCCCTGCGATCTCGTCGGACTCGATGTTGATTCCGCCGTCGATCACTGGGATCAGATCCGAGTAGGCGAGCTCGTTGAGGACCGCGCGCGGCCAGGGACGGTCGACGCACGAGAAGATGATGTCGTAATCGAGCGCGTGCGCTAGTCCAGCGGGGCTACAGATCGACACGTCGTGTGTCCAGATGTCAGGACGGGCAGCGGTGGCTTGAGATGTAAGAAGGCGTCGAGCGACTTCGACTTTGGAGCGGCCGAGGAGAGCGTCGGCACGCGTTGCCCCGATCATACGGTCGAGGTTGCGCTCCTCCACGGCGTCGAAGTCCATGACGCCCACCGTCTCGATCCCTGAAGCGACCAGTCGTTGAGCAACGTCTAGGCCGACACTTCCCGCGCCGACAACGAGAACTCGGGTTCGGGCAATGTTGGCCTGGGTCTCGGATCCCCACGCGCTTATGGTACGTCGTTGTGCTTGCGTCTCTACTGGCGCCGGCCGCAACTCGGGATTGAATGTGGTCTTAATGGTGTCCCCGACTACTCTTACTGATTCACAGTCAGCAGTTTCGGTGCGTGACAGCCAGGCGCGCGCCGACCAGGCACCAGTCTCGCCGGCAAGGGTCATTCCGATCATTGGCATCCTCGTCGCGGTTGTTGCGATACCCGCATAACCAGATTCGGTCTCGCTATCCACCAAGCTCAGCTTCTGCCACACACGTCCGGCTGGGTGGCTGTGGAGCATGACAAGCCCTTCGCCCCTGGCCGCTGCGTCTTGCACCACGCGAAAGATGTAGTCGCTCGTGAAGGAGGCGTTTTGATGAACGTGACGTTCACCAGGCTCGGGCAGGTAGAGCCGCCGGATCAGCGCGGACGACCTCTTGGCGCCGCTCGAAATCGAGTACGAAGCAAGGCACACGTCCTCCTGCCGGTCTTCGCGGATTAGGTGGGTGCGGAGTTCGTCGTCGATCGTCTTTGGCATGGCGACGCTGTAGGTGCTCGCCGCGATGATCACGATGCCTCCGCAAGAACGGCGCGAACGTGGGCCAACCATGCGCGCCCCGGCTGGGTTACCTGCTCCCATCTTTCGATCTGTCGGGAGTGTCGAGTCCACCCGGCAAGGGTTTCTGACTGGTCGGGATGGACGTTCGGCACTCGAATATCACTCGGGAAGTGAACCCAGTGGGGCGGGACCGCGGGCCACGCGGCCAATTCGGAAGTTGAGACACCGCTCTCAGTAGTAGAGCCCAGATGCGCGCCCCCAACGGCGCGCACCGGGAACACCACCGTATCCTCTACGATGCGCGCCGAGGCGCCCCATTCGCCGAGATCGGCGATGAATCCGTCGACGCCGTCACTCACGCTACGGGGCCGTCCTGCTTGATGGACTCGAACTCGTCGCCTTCGTCGACTTTCACCACGTGCGTGTCCTTGAATCGCTTGAGCGTCCCGTCCTTCTTGATCTGGGCCAGGTCATATTCCGCTGCATCGAGTCCCGCGAGACGGAGGAGGGCGCTGGCTTCCCAGTCGTCGTCATGCACGACGTACGGCTTGGAGTCGATCTTGATGTTGATCGCGGGGTGTTTCTTCTCGGCGGCAGTCGCCGCCTCCTGGACTGTCATTTTCATGACCTCTCTGCGGCCGACCTCTTCGGCCCACACAACTAGTATACACCCCATCACCCTTGGGGTGATCTTATGATGTAGACTAGGCGTGTCGATCTGCTCAACTCCACCGGCCGACCGGTAGGGTGAGGTAATCAGTGGAGGGGTGAAGAACGGTACGCGATGAGGCTAGAGTTCAACGACGAGGCCCTAGAGCGCCTCGCGTACGAGCCGGATTCGGTCGCAGCCCATTGGTCAGACAAAACCCTCCGCGCGTACCGGCGGACTATCTACGTCATCCGTCACGCAAGGTACGTAGAGGACCTGACAAACCTGACGTCACTGGCGTTTCGCGTCCTAACTGGACACCGCGCCGGATGTGTGTCGGTGCGAATAGTCGACCCGGTCCGCCTGGTCTTGCGCGTCAGCGCCGGCTCCGAGCCGGTGGCCGAGATCATCGAAGTAACAGAGAAGGAATAGGGAGTTGACGCAAATGGACAGGACGCTGCTCGAGGCGGTACCACCCGGCGAGATCCTTGCTGACGAGTTGCAAGCGCGCGAGTGGTCCCAGGCCGAGTTCGCGGAGATCCTTGGCAGACCGACTCAGTTTGTTTCTGAAATCGTGTCTGGAAAGAAGGAGATCACGCGCGAGTCGGCTGCCCAAATCGGCGCGGCTCTTGGAACTTCGCCCGAGCTCTGGCTAGATATGCAGAACGCGTACCTGCTGCACAAGCAGGCCCAGAGCGCGGCAACCCAGCGTCAGCTCGAAGAGGTGCGCCGGCGCGCCCGACTCAACAGTTTGGCTCCGATTAGCGTTCTGCGGAGACGAGGTTTGATCGCCGGGGACACTCTGGATGATTTGGAGGCAAGCCTGCGGGACCTGCTCGAGGTTCAGAGTCTTGATGAGGAGCCGGTCTTTCTCGCAGCGGCGCGGCGATCAAACGACGACGTGCCGTTGACCCCCACCCAACTTGCGTGGCTAGCTGCTGCGCGCAAGCGCGCGCGTCGAATGCAAGTTGACCAGTACAACAAGAAGCTCGCGCAGTTGCTTGCACAAGAAGTAGCGAGCATCGTTCGGGAGCCGAGAGCCTTTAGCGATCTACCGAGCGTCTTCGCGGAGGCAGGAGTGCGACTGGTCTACGTCGAGGCTCTTCCAAGCAGCAAGATGAATGGCGCAACCTTTCTTCTCGACGAGGATATGAGCAAACCGGTGATCGCACTATCTGGCCGCGGCAAGCGACTTGATGTCGTTCTCTTCACTCTCCTTCATGAACTGGCCCACCTTATCCGGGGCGACGTTCGGCCGGGTGAGATGGTAATCGACGAGGAAGCACACACACTAGGCGACGAAGACGCCGCAAACGACATTGCTTCGCGTTGGGCGATACCTGGTGGACTGCCTTCTCCCGATGGTCCCGTTCGATCACAATGGATCGCAGAACATGCGCGGAACGCGAAGGTGCATCCGATAGTCGTTGTCGGCCAGCTTCAGAATCGAGGCGACCTAGATTGGCGGACCCAGCTCGCCAAGGGCGCGCCCACCGTTACCGCCGAACTCAATGAGTGGAACGAGGTCTCGATCACAAGCAACTAAGCGTCCTACTCGTCCCGATTGAAGTCGACGATCTTGATGTCGGCTGCCTCGATCTCTCCATCGCTCAATTCGAGGCGACAAAATGGGCAGCGAAGGTCCCATTCCCACACTGGGTCGAGAAGTTCTTCGCCACCCGAGTAGTAGTGTTCGACATCAACGAGATTTTGGAACAAGCGCGCGGCGTTGCCACACGCTGGACATACGACTTGATCTACCTCGTCATAGTGATTCTCGAGCTCCGAGAATGTCGAAAGCAGGTCAGGATCGGGAGTGTTGCGAGTGTGCAGCCTCGCCATCGTTATGCGAAGTTCGACTCGGCTTTTCATTTCTTGGAGCGACAACTCCTGCTTAGTCAGAACTTCGGCGGGAAGGTCAATACCCGCGGCTATCAGTGCCCGCAACCATGAGGTCAGGCGGCCTACTGTGTCGACAATGCTGTAGGGGGCAATACCCATGTGGACTGCGGCATTTCGAGCTGCAAGTAGTTGTTTTGCGGAGTCCTTCACATCGACACCGAGCAGCAAGCAAGCTTTAGTAGCGGAGGCGCCGGCGTCGAGAGTCCGAATGTCCTTGAGCCCCTTTGGCGATTGGTTCGGGTCCATCACGGATTCCCAATGCTTAGCGTTGAACTGACCGTCTAGCACCAGCGTTGGATGGTGGCTCGCAAGGATGCTCTTACTTGAAAGCTCGACGCAAGCCCCCGCGTGCTCGGCTGCGACTAGGCGGGCGAATTCGTCGGCGGTTCCCTGATCGCAGGTCAGCACCTCAAGCGCATGCTTCGTGGCCACGTGCAGAAGGTGTTGCGCCAAGGGCGATGCGTCGAATGCCATTTGATCAAGATATCGGTCCAAATCGGCAGGATCACTGGCACGGACTCACTTCATCGTGCTCCGATCTTCGAACTATCACGTTGACGCTGAGCTGTAGGAGATCCGGTCTACGACCCAAGACCGTATTCAAGAGTCGGGGCGGACTTAGGCGACTGGTCACTGACGTTATCCGCGATGCAAAAGGCAGGCCGAATTGCTTTGTCTGACGACCCGGACGCCTTCACGACCGGGTCGACAAAAAGTCTCGAGCGGGGCGGCAACCCTGATCGCACTACGTAACCCTGACATTGGAAGAGACTGATCGTAGGGGTTGACCCCTTTGCGCGGCATGCGTCGCGAAGACTTTGATCACGCCAATTTCGCTTCGAGCTGCAGCGCGGCGCGGTGGTCGGGTGGACACTGGTTGCGTGAGTTTTGATGTGCCGGCGCCACGGCCTTGGGGCGCAACTGGACGTGAAGCGGTAGAGCTCTGTCGCGAGTGGATGCTCTATCTCGGCGCGGTCGACGCTCTTGTCGCCGACGGCCCGGCGAGTGAGGTTTGTGATCTATACAGCTCTCGCTACCTCGCCTGGGTTACGAGCCGTCGGGGGAACCTTGAAAGCGACGTTGTAGAACGGGCAGCAGCCAGCTGCGCAGCTGATGGCCGCCAAGCGTTGGTGTTCATCGCCGGAGGGGTGTTTCCCACGGTGCAAGACCGGGCCGACGCGCTGGCGGTAGGGCTGCTTCGCTTTGACGCGCGCGGCGGCGACCTTGACGGTGCGAACAGAGTCGGCCGTGATGTGGTTGCGAGCGGGCTCGTTGCGGCGTAGCGGCGACCCTCAGCTCAGAGCGGGACCGCTCGAATAGACTGGGGAGTCACTTGCAATCGGGCCCGTATCGGATTGAGCTGAGCGGTTGAAATCGGCACGTGCAGCCGCCCGCGACTTTTCGATTGTCTCCTCCACTACCCGACGCTGCATAGTCTCGACGAGTACGTTTCGAGCCGATCCTTCCGTCGGAGCTACGACGATCGCTACGTTGTTGGCGTTCCCTCTTGTCATGCCCACGTAGAGGCCAGCCGCATCGACACCGGGGCCGACCACTGACAAGTCGGTCGTCTCGCCTTGAACGCCGTAGACGGTCGTCGCGTACGCCAGGTGGAGGTGCGATCCTGCGTAATCATGAGTGATCCTTCTCAAGTCGGTCGAATCACTCGCGGACGCCAACAGCACGTGCTGTGAAGAGACGCTCTTCACCACCCAGTTCTGGCGGTTCTGGACGTCGGTAGTGCTGTCATTGCGGCGAGTCTGAACAATGTCACCGACGAAGAGCTGCTGTCCTCCCTGACCCGACACCGCCTCCGACGTCTGGACTGACCCGTCCGCGATCCGTCGAGCTTGGATCTCCTCGCTGACCGATTGTGCCTCGGCGTGCGTTGCAGTGACTAGCGCGATTGACTTACGTGCCCGCGCCGCCTCGAACCACGCGCCAACCATTGCAATGCGCGCGTCCACCTCGCTGTTCGAAAGCAGGACGTGGCCAGTACGGATCAACTCCTCCGCAGTACGCGCTGCCTCATCTTGGTCATCGGGCCGGCGCAGTCTGAGGCTTAGATCCGCCCACGCTGGGTCCCGGAATCGGTGAATTGTCAGGAGTTCGACTTGGCGCGTCGCGCGACGCCAAAAGAGGGCCATCGCGCCAGAGTGTCCGACCGGAAGTGCCTGGTGTTGATCTCCAACTAGTGCGACGCCCGCTCCTGTACGGCCGACGACATCTAGGAGGGCGTTCGCTGCCTCGAGATCCAGCATGCCAGCTTCGTCGACGACGATTCGATCTCCTGGTCGAATCGCGATTCGTGGACCGACGTACTTCGAACCTGCCGTTGAGTCGAACTCACCAACCCTGAGACAGGACCACTCCACGGCTCCAGCTTGGTTACTGGTCCATCGCCACCCGTAGTCGTGGAGTAGCTGGTGAAGTGACGACGATGCGCTCTCGGTTTCACGCCCTGCGACGGCGGAGGCCTTTTTCGTCGGAGCGACAATAATCATCTGGCGACCACTCCGACGGAGTGCGCCGCCGGCCACTTTGAGCATGGTCGTCTTTCCGGTCCCGGCGGCGCCAGAAATGGCCACGATTCGGTCCGAGCCGGCGATCGAGGACGCACCTTCCAACTGACCCTCGTCTAGCGTGCGATCCGGCTCGATCGCCCTCGCTAATGCTGAGATCTCGGCCTGGGGCGGCACGCTGCCGGGTGCCGAGAGGGTCTCGCTGCGTTGCGCGACTGTGGCCTTGAGCGTGGCGGTGGAGGTCGCCATTCGGCGCTTTACGTGAGCCGGAATGTTCGGCTCGGACAGGAGGGTAACAGTGTGGGTGCGCGTAGCCCGGGAAGCCACTTCGTCGACGACAGCGGTCAGTTGCTGACGCTCGGCGATCACGCCCGTACCTGCAATGGCTCGGATTGCTCCTGCTCGGACATCCATGTCGCTGAACCGACCACCCGTGCCGGTCGAACGGGTGTCCGCATCCACGACCGCTTTCGCAGCCAAGAGCTCGATGTCGAGATCTTCGATTGCCACGGATCGAGGAACAAGTTCACTCCGTGGCCGCGCAATATCAGGATCAGCATGATGTAGTTCGGCCGCGACGATCTCGGCCCACTTGCCTTCATCCAGATGACCTGGCTTGTTAGGCCGGCCGGCCGCCCATGCCCACTGTTCGATCTGGGTCAGCACAGCAGGGGAGGGCTCCTCGTTCTGATGCAGCTCCTTCCATTGACGCAGGTGGGCGGCCCTGTTCGCTTCGATCTGCGCAGACCGCTTCGATAGAGGACGCACCAGATGCTGCAACTGCTCGATTTCCCCGTCCGAGTTCAGGGTGAAGCCCTTCTCGGCCAGCGTCGCGATCCACGCCGGGTCGGTCCGCGAGGCGAGGTCACCTTCGGCGTTGACTACGTTCTGGAACCGCAGCGCTACGCGAGTATCAACATTCGACCACCTCCCGTCCTGACCTTGCACCTTCACATTCAGCCACAGATGGCGGTGCTTGTGCGGGTCCAACGACCGGGAGCGTTCGTGCCGCAATTCGACGACTTCGACCCTGGCGACGTCCTCCCGGATGCCGCCCTGCTTTCCCCGCCTAGCGTTGAGCTCGGACTGCCACAGCTTGATGATGCGATCCCGCAACCGATCCTGCAGATCCTCATACGCGGCCGCCAACTCCTGGTCCAACATCGCTGCGATCGAGAACGACTTCGGAGCGTTAATCGTCGCATCCAGGATCAGGTCCGCGACCGGCGACTCAAGGTCCCGGCCTCGACGCTTCGCTGTGAGCGGGTCGACCCCGTCCACCCAATCCTTAAGCTGGGAGCGGGTGAGCAGGTCGTCGCGGATGGCACCGTTCTCCACGATGTACCGAGTCATGACCGAGTCGGCGTAACCGGCCGCCGCGAGCACACCGTCTGCCGTGCGTGCCGTTAGCGTCGAGTCGCAGACTCCGTTGAAGGCGTACGCGATCGCCTGCTTCACACCCTGGGAAGCCTGTCCGCGTTTCCACCTGGCGACACCACCTCGCACACCTACACGTTCCCTTTGCAGGAGGGTTTTGGCGCGCAAATCGGGAACTCATCTCAAAGAGTGCCTACGTGCATTCGCTTCTAACCCTCGTCTATCGCTCTCGCATTTCTAACTCGTATCTTCCTTAGTCCTTCCTGTCTCCTGCTCTCCATCTCTTTCTTTGGATCTGTCTATTCCCTTGTCGTTCCACTTCGGCAGGCCCGGCCGCAAATTGCCCCCATTGGCAGGTTGGGCCAACTGGGTGCTACTCGTCTGAAGGCCGCGTCCAAGGTGCTCGACCGGCATAGGGCAACTGGGTGCTGCTCGTCCGCATCACATTGGGCGTAATTGTTTCCTAGCGACGTGTGAAGTCAAGGCAGTCTTGTGATTTGGTGCCTCGCGACATCTCCAGCAGGAGCACGCGAGAATCCTTGGCGGTCGATCCCAGGGTGCTTGGCTGAAGGTGTAACCCCCGCACTCATACAGAGCGGTCGCTGCGGACGTGGAACTAGTCAGGAACATTCACAACTTCGCGGCATCACGCGTCGCCGGTTTGTGCTTCCGTGGGGTAGTCGGCGAACGGGTACCCTCGTTCATTGATCTTGTGGTTAATCCAGAACTCGACGGCAGCGGATCGGCCGCCCGTATTGGCAAAGAATGGTTTTACAGTGTCGCCCACGGCCGCCGTTGATTTGCAGTAGCCAAGGATCAGGGCGGAATAGCCTTCGAGCGTCTGGCGTTCCTCGACGAATGCATGTATGGATGGAGTCCACACCTTGACTGGCTCCGACTGGCGTAGATTTTGCAACTCCCACGATGGTGCACTGGGGTCGGCGTGGTGCGAAACATCCAGGACGTCCGGCGCGCGGACAACCTGATTGAGAAATTCTTGGTCCACTTCCTGCACGGCGACAGCAACGTCGGGGGGGAGTGAGGCAAGGAACGGGGCAACGCGTCTGTAGGCATCACGAGCAACGGACAGTCGCACAGCCAGGAATAGCCTCATTGGCTCGTTATCGTTGTTCGCTATACAGACCTTGACCACGTGGTCTTCTGTGATCGGTCGCTCAGGGCAGCGTCCGATGAACTCAAGGTCGCGAATGAGATCCCTGCCATTGTTCGCAATCGTCATGAGATTTCCGCTCAGCGTTTGCATAACGGCGCGGACGCGTCGGCGCTCAGGAAGTACAACAACCAGCAGGTGAAAGAACCAACCGGTCAGAAACGCCAAGCAGACATCGTAGATGATGGGCAGGGTCCCTATTGGATGCAATCCGAAGAAGACGTCGAGCACCCAACTGATAACTACTCCAGCCGCCGCAAGGACCGCCAGCGCCGACACCATGTGACGAAGTAGATTCCCGTGCATGACAGCCTCACAGCCTCTTGCCATCGAAGTCGTAGGACTCAACATGCTGCCGCTTGCGGTGAGTGTTGGGCGATTCTACCCACTCGATTTTGACCTCGACGGTATATGGCGCGCCATTGTTCGTGATTTTCGCAGTGTGCCACGCGTACTCACCGCGTCGCATGATGCGCCCAAAGTCCCAGTCCGTGAACCCTTCGCTGTGCATGACCGGGCGTGGCCCGGCGACCACTTCCAACCCATTCGGATCGAGGTAGGGGTCCCAGCCTTCCCAGACGCTCCCCGGCTGTCCTTTAACACGTGAAGCGATTGACACCCGCTCGGCTTCACCTGGGCCCGCCTGGCGCACCTCAGCTCTCCAGATCTCCGAGCCGCGGTATTGACCAGGTTGTGACGACCAGTCGAACCCCCAGTGAGGTTTCGATGACGCCCGCTGCCGAGCGACCGAATAGCCGGACAGAAGTAGCGCAGCGACCGCGATCACTGACGTAACCCAGTCGGCTGTAGTCATAGGGAAAGCGTATCGGTGGCCCTATAGGTGAACTCAACTGGGCACAGCCGACGCCTTGCCTCGTCTTCGACAGTGACGGATGTATGAAGTGCAGCACGAATGAAAGCCGGTCTCGAACCATCACATGGTTCGAGACCGGCGCCGCTGTTACAGCGGCTACCACTTGCGGTCAGTTGCTGGTTCCGGGTCTACTTCCATCGACCCGATTGAACTGCCAATCACGATTCTCTCGACGTCGGAGAGCGAGTATCCCCAATCAGCCAATTGAGCAAAGTACGCCGCCTTCGCGACATCTGGGTAGCGCCAGGTGTTCTTGCTCGTGCTCGACTCGATGCCGCCGAGGACGACGGCGAGGCTGACGTGCTGCGCCGTTGTCGGGTTGCTTTCGAGGTATGCGGCGAGTTTGTCTCCGTTCCAAGAGCTGCCTCGTTCGATTCCGAGAAGCTCGTGTGCGAGGGCGTTTCCGCGTTCGGCGGCGGTTGCGACGTCGCGGCGATGGGTGGTGAGTCCTTGCGCGATTACCGTGTTCGCGTCCTTGGGCGGTGTCTTCCGTGCGAGGAATTCGGTGAGCCACTCGCGGCGGACGATTTCCGCGGACGCCCATGCCTTGTTGTTGGCGATCAGGGTCTTTCGTTCGGCTTTCTGTTCGTCGGTCATGGGGCCGCTCGCCGCAGATGAGTTGTTTGCTTTGCGGAATCCGGCTGCTTTGGGGTCTGCGAGGTAGTAGCTGACGGTTGCTTCGTCGCTGGTCCAGTAGACGGTGACGTACGCGGCCCGGCCCTCCGTATCCGCTATGAGTTCCAAGGTGGCCTTGGCCCCGTCGGCGGTGATCAGGTCGCGGATATTGGTGTAGTCGCTGTCGTGGTACCCGGGTTCCCGGTCGAGCACGGTGTATCCCTGCTCGGCGAGCGCCGCTTCGGCACTGGTTTTCAGTTGGGTCCGGCGGTGTTCGTCGCGGGCGCGCTGGGCGGCGTGGGCGAACTGCGTTGGGTCCGAAACCGCCACGTCAATCAGCTGGGCTCGGGCTTCTTCGTCGTCCTCGAATTCGATCAGGACGGCGGCTTGGTCGAGCGTGAGGGTGTGCTTCTGTATCGCGGTTGCGGCAACAGGGTTGTCCGCGACTGCGAGAGCGTTCTTGACGATGGCTTGCTTGGTGCTGGTGCGTTTGGCGATCGTTGGGATGCTGAGGCCTTCGAGGGCGAGCTGGTGGAATGCGGCGGCGCGGTCGCTGTCGGTGAGTGCTTCGCGCTGGTCGTTCTCAACCATCTGTTGCACGATCCGCTCGACGGTCGCGTCGTCGGCAGCGACGATGTAGGCGGGGATCGTGGACAGTCCGGCCTCCCTTGCGGCGAGGGTGCGACGTTGGCCGGCTCGGACGATCAGGCCGCCCTGCTCGTCTCGTCTGGCGAGTACGGGGGTGAGCACTCCGTGGTCACGGATGCTGGCGACGAATTCTTTGGTGAGTGGGCTGCTGGGGCGCACGTTGGCTTCGAGGGTGAGTGTGTTGGGGTCGACGTGCTCGATGGTTCCCTGCGTCGGGGTTTGGGTGTTCATGATTGGGTTCTCCCGTTCAACTTTGTTTTTGCCTGTCTGGCAAGAGAATCGATAGTGAGCGGGAGGGCCGTGAGTGCCGGGTCGTGGAATACCGGAGCGCAGCGAGGATATGCCGCGAAAGCCCGGAACGGTCGGCCTGGAAGCGAGCTACGGTGAACGGTCAGACAGGCAAAACGGCGCAGCCTTACGCTCCGTTCGCAGGTAGTGATCGATGCCGAGGGCGGGGTTTGACGTTTCGCGGGGTCCGGCCGCAAGGGCCGAACCCCGCGAAACTACGAATCTGCCCGGCGCCCTTGAGCCTTACCTAGAGTCGCCCGCGGCCGCCTGTTCTGCGTTAATCAGTCGCGACGCGGGTTGGCTCGAGGATGCTCATGATGGCGTGCACGGCGTGGAGGACGCGGGTGGCGGTGGAGGCGATCAGCGTGCTGTCCGCGTCGGCCCATCCGGCGATGTAACCGATGCTGTAGCCACTGGTGTCGAACCCGGTGAGCCCTGCGACGACGTAGGCGACGGATTCGGCTTCGGTTTCGGCAAGTCCGCGATGGTGGGCGTAGTCGGCGAGATTCTCGGTGTGGCCCAAGAGGATGTGCGCGGTCTCGTGGATCAGGGTTTTCGCTGCATGTTCCGGGGTCAGTGTGTCCTTGACCCCGACTTGACGTCGAGAGGGGTCGGCGTATCCGTTGAGACCACCGGCCAGGGGGCGACGGCTGATCGTCCACCCGGCAGTGCGGAGGTGGTCGGTGAGACGGTCGACGATTCCGAAGTCGTCGGTTCCGCTCAGCTCTTGGACAAGGGATGTTGGATCGGTTTCGCCTTCGATCGGGTCGGTTTGGGCGATGTCGAAGACGGTCAGAATCGGGAACCTGGCGATCGCCTTGTGCTCGGCTTCTTCGTTCTCGGCTGAGTCCGGGTGGTTGCCGGGGTTGGGTTCGGCGACCTTCTGGACGCGGTAGCCGAAGATGTGGATTCCGTGCTCGCCGGAGCGGACTTGTCGCCCTTTGCTCTGCCATGCCCGGTGCCCGGCAACGGCGGTGGCGTCCGGTCGTTGGCTGAGGATGAGAAGCACGTTGTTCAGGCTGTACTCGTGGAATGACGCGGAGAACTGCAGGAACTTGCGCCAGATGTCGGTGTTCCGCAGCATTTCGACCTGATCGATGATGCTCGCGTGCAGAGCTGCGGCGCGTGCTTTCTGCTCAGTGGCGCTGAACCTCCGTGCCCGTGTTGGGGATGTGGTTGTCATTGTTTCGTCTCCTTCGTGGACAACTGTTCTTTGTGCCGTCCGGCAAGGAGCATCGAAATGGAGCGGGAGCACCGGGAGTGCCGGCCGATTCCGGAGGAAATAAGCCCGTCAGGGCGCGTCCGGAATCGGCCGGAGCGGCAAGGTGCGGGAGCGAATTACGATCAACTGCCGGACAGGTCACAACAGACCCGAAAGGGTGCCGGCAGCGCAGCTGCTCAACTTCCGGTGTGCGTGCTGCCGAGCCGGCCAGCCGATCTCGCGGGAAATAGAAGGGTCGCCGGCGTGAGAGATCGTCTGGAAAGGTGACGTGCGCTCGCAGGAGCTTTGACGGAGCCGCCGATGGCGGCGCTGTTTCCACTGGTTTTGTGTGTCTTTCCGTCGGCCGATCGTAGCTCGTTCCCGGTTCTCCGTGCCGGGCTTTCGCGGCATATCCTCCCTCCGCTGTGCTCCGGTCCGGTATTCCACGGTCCCGGCACTGCGTCCCTTTCACTCGCTCTCGATCTCTTCGCCGGAAAGGCAAACAAAAGCTGTCGACCAGGGGAGTGAGTGGGATGCGGGTATTCATCATCGACACCAGAAGCATGGGGCCTGAACTGCAGGGAGGGATGATCGGGGTGGTCGGGTCCAGCAACCCGAGCGTCGAAGAGAAGGAAAAGTGCGTCGACATGGTGAGCCGGTATGCGAGGGATGGGTGGGCGATCGCCGCCGATCCATTCACGCCGATTGGCAGGTTGGCCGCCCTCACGGCGGAGGCGGCATGTGTTCCATTTGTTGCGTTCGAGCGGGCTGTTTCGGCAGGCGCAAGTCCGGTTGCGGTCATCCCATTTGATCCAAGTCAGCCAAGTCTGGGCTGATTCAGGGGAAGTCGGCCTAGTTTGTCCGGGTCTCGCCCTTCGTGACGGGAGTTGCGGTACGAACGCTCGCAGTCGTTGGACCCGCCCGAGCACCGCGATCTGTCGGTGAACGCAAAGGTGCAATGCGCGAATGTGTCGAGACAGTTGTGTTGCATGCGAAGGATGGGTGGTGGGCGATCGCGCCCTATCGAACTGGGTCGAGTCGGCGGTGATGACTGGAGGATTCTTCCGGAGGAGTGGCGCGAAGAGTGTCGGGATGGCGCTCGTTCTGTCGCTCCGGTGCTGGCCGCGTGGGCACGGAAACAACCCCCAAAGAAGCCGCCGAACTGGCCGTGAGCATAGAAGAACGCGCCAGGTGCCTATTGCGGGCGAGCGTGCTACGAGGTCGTAGCCCCGCCTTCGTGCTCTCGGTATACCCCAAGCCGCGTGAGGCGGGAACTGGCGGATATCCCCAGAGACGCCTTCGAGCAGAGGTTGGGTCGGGATCTTGGGCTACATCGTGTTCTTGGCCGCGTAGACGAACTTCGCGATCAAGGTCACATCCTTGACGCCTGGTGCCTTCTCCACTCCGCTCGAGACGTCGACTCCCCACGGGCGACAGCTCATTATGGCGGGAGTGACGTTCCCGGGATTGAGCCCGCCGGCGAGGATCCATTTGCCTCGCGGCGGTCGTAGTTTGAGGCGGGAGAAATCCCAGGTCTGGCCGGAACCCGGCGCGGGGGCGTCTAGCAAGAGAGCCTCTTCGCCCCAGCTTCCAACTGGGAGGCTTCCTCGCGCCTGTTCGGTGGTGGCGCGCCACAGCCGGCTGACGATCGTTCGCGCATCTCGAAACTCGGAAAGATCGTAGTTTCCACCGTGGAGCTGCAGGATGTCGGCGCCGATCTCTTTCGCCAAATGAGCAGCTTGAACCGCAGGCAAATCGTTTACGACGAGAACCTTCTGTGCGTTCGTTCCTACGTAGTTCGCGATCCTCTGCGCAGCTTCGATTGTCACATTGCGTTTGCTGCGTGCGCTGATAACTAGGCCGATTGCATCTGCTCCAGCATCAAGCGCTGCTCGTGTTGCCTCAATGGTAGAGAGTCCGCAGATCTTCACGAACACGTCGCCCCCAAGTGTTGTTTCGTCGACGGAATATGCCGAATGACTTTGGTCCCGTTCGGCGCTAGTCGCGTAGTGCATCGTTGGCTAGTTGAGGATCTATCGCGCGGTAGATCGATGAACGGGCCACCTAGCGCGTCGGCTCCCGCCGCCGCGGCGATCGCGATCGTGGATTCATTGATGCCACCATCGACTTGCAACCTAACCGAGGACTGCTGTGGCCGAGCTGCCCGGGACAGCATACGGATCTTCACGATGGCGCGAGCTATTGGTTAGGAAACGACGTACGGCTTGCCGCTAGCAGCGGGGCCGCGTACGCGCCCCACGAGACCCGCGACCGCGAAGATTGTGATGAGGTACGGCAGCATCAGGAGGAATTCGGATGGTACGGGCGATCCGATGACGCCCAGTACGTTTTGAAGGTTTGACGCGAATCCGAACAGTAGCGCTGCGAGTGTGGCTCGGATCGGATCCCAGCGTCCGAAGATCACCGCAGCCAGCGCGATGAATCCGGCTCCCGCGGTCATCTCCTTGCCGAAGGAACCCACGGAACCCAGGGTGAAGTAGGCGCCGCCGAACCCGACGATTCCTCCAGCCAAGGCGACGTTCCAGAATCGAGTTCGATTTACTTTGATCCCGACGGTGTCTGCCGCCTGTGGATGCTCGCCGACCGCTCGGAGCCGCAGACCCCATTTCGTCTTGTAGAGGCCGATCGTGACGGCGATGACAGCGAGGTACATCGCGTAGATGATGATCGTCTGATTGAACAAGGTCGGTCCGAGGACAGGAATGTGTGACAGCACCGGCAGCGCGATCCGTTCGAACCGCGGGGGAGTGTTCAGCGCTGAGGGGTCGGACGTCAGCGTCTGGGAGAACAAGAACGACGTGATCCCGATGATCAGCACATTCAGAACGACGCCGACGATCACCTGATCCACCAGGTACTTAATGGAGAAGGCTGCAAGGACGAAGGAGACGGATACGCCTGCAGCGGTTGCCCCGATCAGCCCAACATAAGGATTGTGCGTGAGTGATCCGAGCACTGCGGATACGAAGGCGCCGGCTAGCAGTTGCCCCTCGATGGCGATGTTGACGACGCCGACACGTTCGCTCACAACGCCGCCAAGCGCCCCGAAGATGAGCGGGGCGCTGAGGGAAACCGTCCCAAGGAGCAGACCAGGGATGGGGATCGTTTGTCCTGCTGATGTCCAGGTAAGGAAACCGAGAAGGAAAATCGCAGAAAAGAAGGAACTGAGGAGAGTTCCTATTTGGGGGTTCCAGTTCCGCGCCCAGTAGGAGGCGACGGTGAGGGCGAGGAGAAGCACGGCGACAACGGCCCCGGTGGTAGATGTCTGCAGCACGACGGGTGGTAGCTGAATGAAGTCGCTGGCCGTCGAGAGACGGAACGTCGCGTACCCTGCTCGCGAATACATGACAAAGAGGATCGTCGAGGTAACGGTGAAGATCGCGAACGCGAAAGTCGTCTTCCAACTCTGGACGCGTACTTGGCGCGGTTCGACGGCTTCGGTTGGCTTTGCCGAGGCGCTTTGGATGGTGGTGGTCATAGTGGTCATTTGTCTCTCGCTCACTTCGCTGCAGGCAGGGAACTTGTCCGCGTTGTCAGTTGCCGTCGTGTTGCGGCCGGGTTGGGTAGCCGGAAGGCCGCCCTGACGAGTGCTGGCGCGGCGATGAAGAGCACGATCAGCGCCTGGACGACGAGAACCATGTCTACAGGAATGTTGACGACGGCCTGCATTGAGAAGCCGCCCGCTTTGAACGCCCCGAAGAGGGTTCCCGCGATGAAAATCCCTATGGGCCGCGACCTTCCAAGCAGGGCCACGGTGATAGCGTCGAAGCCAATTCCGGCGTCGATCCCTGACCCGAATCCGGAGGTGACTGTTCCGAGGACTTGGGAGATGCCGGCCAGTGCCACAAGTCCGCCGGAGATGAGCATCGCGTAGACATACATGCGTTTGACGTCTATGCCAGCGACGCGTGCCGCGTTCGGGTTGGCGCCCACGGCGCGGAAACGGAATCCCAGCGCCGATCGGTTTAGGAGCCACCATACGAACACCGTTGCAAGGATGGCGAGCACGAATCCGAAGTGGAGGTTGAACTGGGGGCCGAACAGTGACGGCAGAATGGCCGAGGGTTTGATCGGCGCGGAGATCGGGTTGTTCGAGCCGGGAGCTTTGAGGATGGGGGTGCGAAGCAGGTACGACACGAGGTAGAACGCCACATAGTTGAGCATGATCGTGACGATTACTTCGTGGGCGCCGGTCCGTGCCTTCAAGAGTCCCGGGATGCCTCCCCAGAGGGCGCCGCCGATGATGCCCGCCAGGATGGCAATCGCAAGATGCAAACCCCACGGCAAGTTGAGCGTGAACCCTACCCAACCCGCACAGGCGACGGCGATTAGGATTTGCCCCTGACCGCCGATGTTGAACATGCCCACTCGAAACGCGACGCCTACACCGAGGCCGGCGGCGATCAGCGGTGTGGCAAAGGTCAGAGTTTCGGTGAAAGGTTTGATCTGACTGAGGAGGTCAGGTCGATTGGGATTGAAGATCGACCCTTGGAAGAGGGCGGCGTACGCACCCCCAACCGAGTTCCAGATCGCTGTGAAGGTGTCGCCTGGGCGGGCGAAGAAATAGCCGGAAGCCTGTTGGACCTGCGGGTTGGTCACAGCGATGAGGACCCCGCCGACGATCATTGCAAGAACGACTGACAGGATCGAGATCATCACGCTTCCGCCGACAATCTCGTTGAACAGCTGCCGTCCGCGTGAGGGAGGCTCGATAGGGATAGACGTCGAATTTGTTTCCCGGTGGTTCATGACACGGCGCTTTCGGTTTCGAGTTCTGGGGAGGTAATGCCGGCCATCATTTGGCCAATCACTTCCCGAGGGGTGTCACCGGGGACGATGCCAACTATTTGTCCGCGATAGATCACGGCGATCCGATCGGAAAGTGCGACGATTTCGTCGAGTTCAGTGGAGACGACCATGACCGCGACTCCGGCGTCACGTGTCTCCACGATGCGCTTATGCACGAATTCGATCGAGCCGACATCGATGCCTCGAGTTGGCTGAGATGCGACGAACAGTCGCAACTCGCGGCTGAGCTCGCGAGCGAGGACGACCTTCTGCTGATTGCCGCCCGAGAGTCGATCCACGTGCGTGTCGATACCCTGCGATCGAACGTCGAACTCCTGGGACTTCTCTTCCGCGAACGCTCGTAGGCGGGAGATTTGGAGGGTTCCGTATTTGACAAAGGGGGCGCCCTCGGAGCGGTTCAAGATGAGGTTCTCAGCGATGGAGAAATCGCCCACCAGTCCTTCGATCTTGCGATCTTCTGGGACGAATCCCACTCCCGCATCGAGCGTCTCCCTCACCGTACGGCCGAGAAGCTCCTGGCCGTTCAAAACGACGGACCCTTGTGCCTTGGCGCGCAACCCGAGCAGCGCCTCGGTGAGCTCTGTTTGACCGTTGCCCTGGACCCCTGCTATACCGAGGATTTCTCCCGTTCGAACCTGGAAGGAGACCTCGTCCACGACGACCTGACCTTTGTTGTTGACCACAGTGAGGTCCTTCACCGCGAGAGCAATATCTCCCGGCTCAGCCGGGTCCTTCGTCACGGTCAGTTCGACGGGACGGCCCACCATCAGCGAAGCGAGCTCGGCGTTCGATGCGCTTGGAGATGCTTCTCCCACCACCCGTCCGAGCCGGATGACGGTGATCCTGTCCGCGACTTCTCGGACCTCTCGTAGTTTGTGCGTAATGAACACGATGGACGTGCCGCGAGACTTGAGAACACGCATGATCCGCATCAACTCGTCGGTCTCTCGCGGAGTGAGTACTGCGGTTGGTTCATCGAAGACGAGGACACGGGCGTCCCGTGAGAGAGCCTTAATGATCTCCACGCGCTGCTGCACGCCTACGGGAAGGTCCCCCACGAGAGCATCGGGGTCGACGTCGAACCCGAAATGGTCGCTGATCTCGCGCACTTTCGTTCGCGCTGCGGCGAGGTCGAGACGCCCGGCAAAGCCGGTCTCTTCATTGCCGAGCATGACGTTCTCGGCAACTGTGAAGACGGGAATGAGCATGAAGTGCTGGTGGACCATCCCGATGCCGGCCTTAATCGCGTCACCGGGACCCGAGAAATACTGGACCTCATCATTCAGGAGAATCTCGCCTTCGTCGGCCTGGTACAGGCCGTAAAGGACGTTCATGAGGGTGGACTTGCCAGCGCCGTTCTCGCCCAACAGGCACAGGATCTCACCCGCGTCTACCTGCAGGTCGATATTGTCGTTCGCGGTCAGCGCCCCGAAGCGCTTCGTGATGCCACGGAGTTCGAGCTTCATTGCATTGCCAATCAGAAGTGGAGGAGACCAGCGGGCACGAGCGAGGGGGAGCTCGTCCCGCCGGCCCCTCGTGTTGGGACTTGGGCGCTATCCGACGGAGATTGAGCCGTCGATGATTCCCTGCTTGACCTTTGCCAACTCGCCCGCGAGATCCGGGGATACCTTGTTTTCGAAATCGTGGAACGGTGCGATGCTGACGCCGCCGTTTTTAAGGGTTCCGACGAACGGCTCGGCATTGAACTTGCCCTTTCCAGCGGTCGCGACAATGTCCTCGACACCAACAGCGATCCCCTTGAGCACCGAAGTCAGGAGCAGATTCGAGACCGACGGGTCGGTCTTGTACACATCCGTGTCAACCCCGATGAGTGCGATGCTCTTGCCCGAGTCGCGAATCGCCTGCCCGGCGCTCTGATAGATCGGTCCACCGACCGGGAAAAGGACGTCGGCTCCCTGATCGATGATCGACTGAGCGGTGGACTTGGCCGTTTCGTTGGCGGCGAATCCGCCCGTGAAGGAACCGGTCTGCGATCCTCTATTCCAGCCCACAACGCGGACGTTGGCGTTCTTCTGCTTGTTGTAGTAGCTGACGCCGGAGACAAAGCCGTCCATGAATGCGGTCACCGGGGGGATCTGGATCCCGCCGAACGTTCCGATCACGTGCGACCTGCTGTAGCTGGCCGCTGCGTAGCCGGCAAGGAAGGAGGCCTGCTGGGTTTCGAAGCTGATCGGCTTGACATTACGGAGCTTGATCGATGAATCATCGACGATTGCGTAGTCGATCTTCGGATTTGCTGTCGCCGAGGCTTTTGTTGCCTCAGCGAGCTGGAATCCGACGGTGACCATTATGTTGCAGCCCGAATCGGTCAATGCGGTGAGGTTCGACTGGTAGTCGGATTCCTGTGCCGATTCCACGATCTTCTGCTGAGCGCCAAGCGTCTTGGCTGCAGACTTGACGCCGTCCGCGGCGCCCTCGTTGAATCCCTTGTCGTTCAGGCCACCCGTATTGGCGACCATGCAGGGAAGGTAGTGGGATTTTGCGGCCTGTGCCACGTTCGATGGTGCTGCTGCGCACGCGGTGAAGAGCATGCTGACGGCGACGAGCCCGCCTGCAACCGTTAGTGCCTTTGAGAACTTCATTCCGATGCCTCTCTGCTTCGGGTTTGGACTTTGGACTATCAAGCCACGCCGAATTCTTTAGATCAACATTCAAATGATGTGCATTGATAAGCAAAATCAAATTATCTAGCAGTGCGCCATCCGGCTGGGGAGACCAGTCTTCTCAGCAGTTGAGTGACGGCTTAGGACGTGAATTGCTGCATGCTGGCCAGCTTTCGTGCGGCCGCGGCCACCTTGAGCACGGCCGCACGCGGCTCGTCCTTGTGGGTGACCATCGACATCGGAAGCGTGGCCGGTACCGTTAGCGGGCGAGCCACGAGCCCTTCTTCCAGTCGCAGCGTTGTTGCAATCGGGAGAAGGGCGAAGACCCGATTCTCGGCAATGAGATAACTACGGGGGCCCAGTACCAAGGCTCGGCCTGTCATCACCAAAGGATCGAGACCTCGCTCGCGACACAGGTCAAGTAGGGCATCGTAATAGGCCGGATCCTGTTCGCGCGGCCAGACGAGAAGTGGGAGATCCGAAAGTTGGGAAAGGTCGATCCTGGCCTGCTGCGCAAGGGGGTGGCGTGTGCTCAGTGCCACAACCATCGGCTCGTCGTACAGAGTCGAAACCTGGTATCCGTCGCCGACCTTGGGAAAGCGACCGATTCCCAGGTCACATTTGCCGGCCTCGATCGCGGTTGACAACTGGCCTGTATCGACGGGGAATTCTTCGACGGTGATGCCCGAGAGCTCTTCTACTGCACGCAAGAGCGCGGGGACGAAGTGGTCCATCGCGCTGGGGCTGGCGCCGAGGCGAACGGGTGTTTCTGCGTCGGCTCCAAGTCTGTTGGCAATGGCGTCGAGCGCTTTCCCGGCCTCGAGGAACCGCTTGACGAAGGGGAGCAGGTCGTCGCCGGCACGGGTGAGGGCTACCCGACGGGTGCTGCGATCGAAGAGTCGAAATCCCAGCCCTTCTTCAAGTCTGCGGATTTCTTGGCTCACGACTGCTTGGGAAACGTAGAGACTCTCGGCGGCCTTTCCGAAGTGAAGAAGTTCGGCAGCAACGGAAAAGTACTCGGCCTGCCTGCGGGTTATTTTCATAATGTTTTACTATATATCGCACCAGCTTGTTACTGGTTTGAAATAGTTCGTCGTCCTTAGGGTGGACCCACATCGCCAACGATTGGATCAACTCATATGGATATTTTGAATGTTTCGGAAGAGGTTGCGACTGCAGCCGCGGAAGGGCGCCCCGTCGTCGCGCTCGAGTCGACCATCTTCACTCATGGTCTCGTTCGCCCGCGGAACCTGGAAGTTGCTCTCGAGGCCGAGAAGCTGCTTCGGAGCCAGGGTGTGACGCCGGCAACGATCGGTCTCGTGAAGGGTGTTCCGACCGTCGGCTTGTCCACCGCCGAGATCGAAGCCCTTTCGCTTGCCGACGACGCGGTGAAGGTTAGTGTTCGTGACATCCCCACGGCCGTAGCCAAGAAGCTGAACGCCGGCACCACGGTTGCCGGCACAGCCCACCTGGCTCGCCTTGCCGGAGTCGAGGTCTTCTCCACTGGCGGGCTCGGAGGCGTTCACCAAGGTGCGCAGCACAGCTTCGACGAGTCTGCAGACCCCACCACACTTGCGGGCCTCGACATGGTTGTGGTGAGCGCAGGTGTGAAATCGATCCTCGACATCCCGCTCACATTGGAGCGCTTCGAGACGCTCAATCTCGCAATCGTCGGCTACCGCACCACCGACTATCCGGGCTTCTACCTCTCCGACTCCGGCTACGACATCGACTATTCGGTGGAGTCGCCGGAGGAGATCGCGGCTATCGTCCGCGCTCGCAACGCACTCGACATCAAGTCGACCCTTCTCGTTGCCAACCCCGTGTCGGAGGAGCAGCAGCTCGACCCCGTCGTTGCCGAGAGAGTGATCGCTGATGCCTGGAAGGCCGCGGGGGAACGAGGCACCCTCGGCCATGACGCGACGCCGTTCCTTCTCGACTACATTCAGAAGGCCACCAACGGCCGCAGCGTCGATGTGAACCTCGCGATCTACTACGGCAACGTCGCGCTGGGCGGGCAGATTGCGACAGCCCTGTCGCGACAGGGGTAGCAGCAAGCCGGGACGGGGGCTTTAGTGCTAGTTTTCTGCAGCCCCCGTCCCATTCTGTAAGAGTGAAACTGGTGGGCGGTTGGCGCCGGCCGTGGTGAAAGGGTGAATCTGTGTTGGTTGTGGTTGGTGACCTCGTCGAAGACATCGTTGTCTGGCGAACGGGATCTCTTCAGGAGGATACGGATAATCCCGCGGTGATAACGCGCGCCGGAGGTGGCAGCGGCGCTAACACGGCGGCAGCTGTCGCGAAAGACGCACCAGTCCGCTTCATCGGTCGTGTGGGAGAGGACGCGATCGGAGTTCACCTCGCCGATGCTCTTTCTGGCGAAGGCGTAGACGTCAGGGTTCAGCGGAGCGGGCGAACCGGCGCGATCGTGATCCTTGTTGATGAGAACGGCGAAAGGACGATGTTTCCCGATCGTGGGGCGAGCGTCGAGTTGTCGAGCATCGACGAATCCTGGTTCGAAGGTATGACCTGGCTGCACTTTACGTTCTATGGCTTCGAATCCGCATCGTCGGAGCAAGCGCTGCTTGAGGCTAGCAGGCTTGCACATCGGTGTGGGGTGCCAATCAGTGTTGACCTGTCGTCCGTTGCGGTCATTCACTCCCTGGGTCGAGTCAAAGTGTTGTCACTGCTTGACGAGGTTTGTCCATCCGTGATCTTCGCCAATCGCCAAGAGGCGCAGTCGGTTGCACTCCGTGAGCTGGCCGAATCGCTGGATGTGGTCTGCGTGATCAAGCAGGGGGTCGATCCAGTCTTGGTTCTTGACTCCGGGAAGGCCGAGCTGATCCCGACGGTGCCGGTCCCGAACGTAAAGGACACCACCGGCGCCGGTGACGCGTTCTCCGCAGGATACCTCCGAGCGGCGGTCGCCAACTTGTCGGCGGTGGATTGTGCTTTGGCCGGGGTGAAGGCCGCGGCAGAGGTGCTATCCCACCCAGGTGGTCGGGTGCTCAAAAACATCGAAAAGATTGCGTAGACCTCGCATCCAAAGCTTCCCGGTCGCCAGTGTCATGGACGCTGGCGGTCGGGAATCCATGTTCAGGGCAAGGCAGGGCACCCGCCTCGCAACACGACTACATTTGCGTTCAACATCGTGAGTTCGAATGAGCTAAGTGAGCCGACAGAACCCCAACTTCGTTGACCTTATTCGGAGAGGAGGGACTGCGACACTCGGCCGCTCGGCGCAGGGTTCGGCGATTTGTGGTTGCAACTGCTCAGTGGGCTTCAGCGGTTTTCTCGAGGCGACCCCTGTATCCGTTGTTGGGAATTGACCATCGTGTCCTGGGGTGCGCGGTCGCGGGGGCAGGCGCTTTGCCTGCGGTGTCAAGGTCGGACGAGATTGAAAGGCGGACTGGGCGACACATGACGGTGCTCCTCTGTCGTCTGACGACGACGTGCAGTAAGCGTTTCAAAATTGGCTCATGGGATCCCGCCTGTGCAACAGAGCATCATCATGTCCGCGACCTTCTGGGTGATACCTCATACCTGTACGAGGTCGCGCTCGCCGGCTCCGCTGGGCGCGACCGTGCAGTGGCTCGAGATGGCCACGCGGTTCCAGGCGTTGATTAGGATGACCAGCCACGAGACTGCCGCGATCTCCTGAGCCGTAAGTACCGCCTCGACATCAACCGTGTTGTGGACGCCGATCGGGCCGAGGGAGATATTCGTGAGCCGCTCGGCGAGGATGAGCGCAGCCTGCTCCTTGGCGCTGAAATACTGCGATTCCCACCAGGCCGCGACGACCGCGAGCCGGTCGGCGGACTCGCCCTTCGATATAGCGTCGCGCGAATGTAACCTCAGGCAGTAGGCGCAGCCGTTGATCTGTGAAGCCCGAATTCTGACGAGTTCGACCAACAGTGGGTCAAGTCCGGCTGCGGCAGCATTCGCTTGCGCCGTCGCGTCGAACGCAGACAGGCTCTGGTATGTGGCCGGGCTGGCTTTGCCGAGGTTGACGTGTGACAAGGTGGTTCCTGCTTTCCATTTTCGAATAGCGGTGGTGCGCAATGTGCGTAGGGAGCGAGTCCTTCGCTCTCAGGGAACGCCGCCAGCCCATCGAGCGTCGATGGCCGTCCCTCTTGTTCATGTGCCAAGGATGTAGTCGTAGAGGTCGTCGAGGGCATCCGAGACCATCTCCTGATTGGCTCGCCAGTAATAGGTACGGCCGGAGCCGCGGGGGTGCGTTGATCTGTGCCTTGAGATGAGGCCGGCGGCGGCGAGGGTTTTGAGATGGGCGAGTACACCATTTCGGGTAAGGCCGAGCTCAGCCATCACATGGCTGGTGGTGCAGTTCGGTAGGTGTGACAGCATCCGAAGGATTTCAACGCGAGTTCTCCCGGCGCTTACCAGAATGTACCCGGGAGGTAGATCGAGCGGCTCCAAAATGCCAGTCATGCGCTATAGTATATGGCATTGGCGCGGACAGGCGAGGACGTCTAGATGTGTTGACCTGGGCCGGTAGATCTCGAAAGGACCTTGATGCACCCGAACGTGTCAAGACAGCAGTTGGGGCGCAACTGACGTGGTAGCGATTCACATCCGCCATGCCGGGCATTCAACGCCTCGACAGTACAAATTGTTGAGTGGAACGCAAGCGCGAGTCTTGTGTGACATCAGCTCTGATATCGATCGGATCGCTAACTCGATGTTATTTGGTGAACGAGCGGGACGTCACCCGTCGGCGCGAGCCGGTGCAGCTGCGCTAACCATCTTGAGCAGGGGTGTCGGGCGGTGACGACTAGTGTGAATCATCTCAAGGCGACGAACTTGACTGGGGCGGTCGCTCATCACGCTGAGGGTCCAGTATGGTCTGAGGCGTGGGGCGGTCTTCGCTTTGTAGACCTAGATGCCGGGAAGCTTCTTACGTTCGATGGTGTCTCGGTCCACACCCTGCATATCAACCAGCCGATTGCGGCGTTTGTACGACCGCGAGCCTCGGGCGGTTACGTTGTCGCAACCGAACGAGGTATCGGCCTAGCCGAGGGTATGGACCTGGCTCCTTCGCGGTTCATCGATCTCTGGGATGACGCCTCTATCAGGATGAACGATGGCACGGTTGATCCGTGGGGGAGGCTTTGGGCCGGCGGGATGGCATACGACGCTCGTCCAGGAGCGGCGTCGCTTTTTCGCATTGATCCCGATCTCAGTTTCCGCCCCATTGTTGACGGAGTTACTGTCTCGAACGGCATCGGATTCTCGCAGAACGGTGAGCGGTGCTTTTTCGTAGACACGATGACCGGGCGCGTAGATCAGTTTGACGTTCTTGGCGGGGAACTCGCGAATCGCCGACCGTTCGTGACGTTCGATCGAGAACAAGGTCTGCCGGATGGACTAACGATCTCGGCTGACGGATCTGTTTGGATCGCCCTTTGGGGCGGTTCTTGCATTCACGGCTATAGTCCCGAAGGCGACCTGCACACAATCGTTGACTTACCAGTCGGCCAGGTGAGTGCATGCACGTTCGGTGGAGAGCAACTAAGGACTCTTTTCATCACAACCTCCCGACAAGGTTTGGCGGACGGAGTCGATTCGGAGGCAGGTTCTCTCTTCGCGGTCGAAACTGGGTATTCCGGTCTACCGGTGAGCGCTTTCCAGGGCTAGCTATTATTGATTAGCGCTATTCGACATCTGGCCCGGTGAAGGCTTCGATGCGATCAGCAGCCGCTTGGATGTGCTCTGCGATCGTTGCATCCAGGAGCACCTCATCATCGCCGGCAAGCGCCTCAACGATTGCGATGTGCGCTTCACTATGGCCTTGCATCTGCTCAATTTCGAGAAGCTTGTTCGCCATGCGCAAGAAGCCGTTCAATCGGCCGCGGAGTCGGGCAGTCAACTCCACGAGAAGTTGGTGCTCGCTCATCTCCCATAGCGTCTCGTGGAACTGCCGATCGAGCTCGAACATCGTGTCTCGGTCTCCAAGCGTCGCGGCTTTCGTCATTGAGGCCGTGATTTTCCGGAGTTGTTTCTCTGTCTTTGCGGTCCAGCGTTCTTGTACCCTTCGAGCAACAAATTGCTCAAGTACGATCCGAAGGCTCGTAATTTCTGCCAGATCTTTTCTGCTCAGGCTGGCAACGCGTGCGCCTCGGCGCGGCTCGCGTTCGATGAGTCGCTCTTCCGTGAGTATCGCAAGCGCTTCCCGCACGGGGATGTGGCTAACGCCGAGTCGTTCTGCAAGTTTCCGCTCGACGAGTCTGGTCCCAGGTTCAAGCTCGCCGTTTTGGATGGCCGCGCGCAGCTCGTCAATGACCTTAGTCGAGATGTTGTCTTCAGATAGGTTCCTGAGTGGCACCCGTTCTCCTTCCAACGGGCGCGACTCGGCAGCGCCGCGTTCACGTCCGGGCTACATGATATAGAAGATTGCGAGCCCAAGGGCGATGGATTGATATGTCCACCGTCCCCTTCGCAATACGGACCGACGCGCGCGACCCCGAATGCCGGGCCGAGGCTGTCGGGCGCGAATCTGCGACTTCGTTACGGCCGCTGCTTCAGTGTTTGTAACAGCAGCCGAACGAGATGCGGCCTCGGGCGAGCGCGCAATTCGCTCTAGCCCCGAACGCGTCAGCGGCGCCAACGGGTTGAGGAAAGCAAGATTCGCGTGGCGGTTGTTGCGGTGGAGTAGTCGCGTTCGACGCACGCGGCGGTGTCTATTTCAGGTCCCGTTGCCTTGTATAGCTGAGATCAATCTGGTTCGGACGTTGAGATCCGTTCGGCGGCAGTCCTAATGTGGTCAGCCATTGCTCTTCGCGCGATGTCTGGACTGCCGCTCGTGAGTGCTTCAACGAGGTCGTTGTGAGATTGCGCGTGAAGCTTCAACTCGGCTGAGCCCAGTGCTCCATTCGCGGCGAGAAGAAACCCGTTGATGCGCCCGCGAAGCTGCGAGGTGATTGACATCAGGCTGTTGTTGTTAGTCATCTCCCAAAGCGTCTCGTGGAACCGGCGATCGAGTGCGAACATCTCATCAGCCCTACCGTGTTGGGCCGCCACGGACATCTCAGTGACGATAGTTCGCAACGTCGCTTCACTTTGCGGAGTCCACAACACTTGAGCCCGCTCTGCGACATAGACCTCAAGGACAATTCGAAGGTCCGATATTTCAGCAAGTTCGTCGGCGGTCAAGCACGCCACGCGCGCTCCCCGTCGAGGCTCGCGCTCTACGAGTCCTTCCTCTGCGAGCCTAGCGAGTGCTTCACGGACTGGGATGTGACTAACGCCAAGCTGTACCGCCAGTTTTCGTTCGACCAGGCGTTCGCCTGGAGCAAACGTGCCTTCTTCGATTGCAGCCCTGAGCTCGTCCGCGACTTTGTCAGAGATATTTCGATCAGAGACGTTTCCAATCGCCATCGAAACCCCTCCGTTTCTCTCCTTGGATAGTCCGAGGCAGTGCAACCTTGCTACATGTTATAGGAAATGAACAGATGCGATCCCGCACAGGCCCATCCCCCTTGCTCAGGTCGTCCTCGGACGAAGCGTTCAGTGAATCGATGTCGGAGACTTGCCCGGCCGTATTAGAACTTGTTGGCGGATTGGGATAGAAACGGAGATATTGGGCCTTCCCTCTGATACTAATCTGCTATAGCATCTAGCATCAACGACTAGGGTGCAGACTCCCGGCCCCTAGCAATATCAGCTCAGACCTGAAGAGGTCACACAGTAAAGGACCGCCAAATGAAAACTGCGCTAACAAGGACGTCCGCGCTCGCACTGGCCGTGTTGTTCGCCGCCGCCGGCCTGAGTGGGTGTTCATCTGCCTCGGGTGGAGGCGCCTCGCCCGCTAGCTCGGCAGACATTGCAAAGGCGATGAATACGCCGACAACCCTCACATATTGGACGTGGGGTGCGGGGACCGAGTACGAGGTCGCGAAATTCGAAGCGAAGTACCCAAAGATCAAAGTGAACGTCGTAAACGTCGGAGTCGGGACCGCGGAGTATCAGAAACTTCGAGCAGCTATGAGTGCTGGCACAGGAGGCCCTGACGCGGCCTTCATCGAGTTCAACGAGCTGCCATCCTTCAGACTTACCGGCAGTCTGGTGAACCTAGCGCAGTTTGACGCCAATTCAGTCAAGCAGAAGTTCGTTCCTTTCGCGTGGGGCCAGGTTGCGGACTCCGCGGGCGTGTGGGCTCTTCCAGTCGGTTCTGGACCGATGGCAAGCATGTGGCGAACCGACATCCTTAGCAACGCGGGAATTGCAACCCCGCCGGAAACTTGGGATCAATTCGCTCAGGACGCGAAGCAGCTCAAATCGAAAACAGGTGCCGACATCGCGTCGCTAGATTCTGGCAATCCTGCCCAGCTGATTGGACTTCTTTGGCAAGCTGGGGCGCGTCCCTTTAGCTACGACGGAAAGAAGACCGTCGGTGTCGATCTCGATTCAGCAACAAGTAAGAAGGTTGTCGCGTATTGGCAGGGCCTGATCAAAGACGGTCTTGTTAGCACAGGCGCGGCGCTGACGAACGACTGGTATCAGAGTATCAACGGAGGGAAAATCGCCAGTTGGCAGACCGCGGCGTGGGGTCCGGGTGTTCTGCAGGGCGCAGCGGCAAGCACGAGCGGCAAGTGGACCGTCACCGCGCTCCCGCAGTGGACTCAGGGGGCAGATGTAGGAAGCAACTGGGGCGGTGGCGGAGACGTGATTCTGAAGAACTCCAAGAATCCGATCGCCACATACGAGTTTCTGAAATTCATCGATTCCGACGCCGACACCACGCTCCACGATGCCGTTGTTAATGGCCAGTCTCCTGTAACAGAGTCGACGCTCAACAATCCCGAATACACAGACGCTAAGTCTGCATTCCTCGGCGGACAGCAGGTGAACAAGGTCTACGCTTCGATCTCGAGGGCTGTCGGCTCTGACTTCGAATGGCCCCCGTTCATGGACTACGTGTCTTCCGAGTATGTCTCGACCGTAGGGGCCGCCATGACAAGCAACGGGGATATGGTTTCAGCCCTCAGCAAATGGCAGCAGAACGTGGTTGCTTACGCTAAGGATCAGGGCTTCACGGTCAAGTAGCGTCAGCCCAGGGGCGAGGCGCGGCTGATGACGCGCCTCGTCCCCAACTCGATTGGAGACACCATGGTTTCGACTGCGGTGGAAAAGTCGCGCAAGCGCAACGTCCTTCACGGCCCTCAAAGAAGAGCGGTTTGGGGTCTGGTGACACCGTTTCTCCTAGCATTCCTTGCGCTCTTCGTCTCGCCACTCGTCTATTCCGCGTACCTCAGCCTGTTCAGGTCCGAACTAGTCGGAGGCATTAGCTTTGCCGGACTCGAGAATTACACCCGGGTCCTGACCGATCCCAACTTCTGGTTTGGCTTCGGAAGAGTCGCCCTGATCCTGCTGATTCAGGTGCCGCTTGCGCTCGGCGTGGCAATACTCCTTGCGCTCATTTTTGACACCAATCGAGTGCGAGGCGGGAAATTTGCTCGGCTTTCCATCTTCTTGCCATATGCGGTTCCCAGCGTCATCGCAACTCTTATGTGGGGTTACATCTACGGGTCGAACTACGGTCTTGTCACGCAGATACTGAAGTTCCTCGGTCTCGGGCCAGTGGATCTCTTGAGCAGCTCCAACATCCTGGGGTCGATAATGAACATCCTGTCGTGGGAATTCATTGGCTACAACATGATCATTCTCTATTCCGCGCTGCGGGCGGTGCCGACGGACTTGTACGACGCTGCAGAGATAGATGGTGCCGGTCAATGGCGCATAGCTTGGAGTATCAAGCTGCCGGCAATCCGTCCCGCGATTGTGCTCACGATCATGTTCTCGATAATCGGGTCCTTCCAGGTATTCAATGAACCAAACTTGCTCAGTCTGCTAGCGCCGTCAGCAATCGGTTCGAATTTCACGCCCAATCTCTACGCCTACAACTCGGCGTTCAAGAACCAGGATGTGAACTACGCCGCGGCGATCGCATTTCTCTTGGGTCTGATAACCGTGATTGTTTCGTTCGCGTTCCAGACTGCGGCAAATCGAAGGGCATCGCGCTCATGATCGAGCAGACTTACAAATCGGTAAAGCCCGCGCCACGCGCAACGGACCGGTCAATACAGAGGCGAGCTCGCACGGCGGTGCGCGATAGGCGAAGTGCGATCCTAACGGTAATTGTCTGGACTACCTTGCTGTACTTCCTGACCCCGCTCGCCTGGCTTCTTGTCTCATCGACTAAGAGCAATAGTGAACTGTTCTCCACCTTCGGGCTCTCATTCGGCGGGCATCTGATCGAGAACCTCGGGAACCTATTTGTCTTCCAGGATGGCGTCTTCTGGAGGTGGATGCTCAATACGGTCGTCTACGCAGGCGCCAGCGCGGTCGTCGGGACGGTTCTGGCAACGGCATGCGGCTACGCGCTAGCGAAATTTGACTTCAGGGGGAAAACTGCGTTGTTCAGCGTCATCATCGGTTCGTTGATGATCCCGCTAACGGCACTGGCGATTCCCACCTACCTCGTGTTTAGTACAGTTGGGTTGACCAACAGTCCGTGGGCGATCATTCTTCCGTCGATCGTGAGCCCATTTGGTGTCTACCTGATGCGGGTCTACTCGTCTGAAGCGGTGGATGATTCGGTTCTTGAAGCCGGACGTATCGATGGCGCTTCTGAGTTCAGAATATTCTCTGGCATCGCCTTACCTGCGTTGGCGCCGGGAATGGCGACCGTCGCGCTCTTCATACTCGTGGCGACCTGGAACAACTACTTCCTACCGCTGATTATGCTCAACAGTTCTGAGCTGTTCCCGGTAACCGTGGGTCTCGCGCAATGGGAGGCGGCCGCAGGGGTAGCAACGTCGTCTCAGACTCTGTACTCCTTGGTTCTCACCGGATCATTCGTTTCGATCCTCCCCCTCATCGGATCCTTCCTCTTCCTGCAACGATTTTGGCAGTCCGGCCTGACCGCGGGAAGCGTCAAAGGTTGATCTCGAGCGGACCTGAAGGGTGATTTGAACTGTGTTCACATCGAGTAGCGGTCGCCCTCACTTCTGACCGGAATTGAGCTTCGGCAGAAGTATCGGACCACGAGCTCGTGCTTGACGTCAGCGTCGTCGTAGCGTCCATTTTCCTGTTTGATTTAGCAAATATTAGGGAGTCTCATGAATAGTGCCGTCCAACCCAGCCCCGACTATCGGATCCAAGGCCCAATTAGCCACAGAGGGAAATGGTTGGTCGACGCGACCGGACGAGTGGTTCAATTTCGTGGAATCAACCTCATGCGTAGGCTGCCTCCGTTTCTGCCGGAGCCATTCGGCGCAGAAGACGCACGTTGGCTTGCGGACCAGGGTTTCAATAGCGCTCGTCTAGGCCTGATGTACGAGGCCGTCGAACCCGAACTTGACACGTACGACGACCAATACATCGGGCGAATGGTCGAATACAGCAGATTGCTCGCGGACCACGGATTCTTCAATACGATCGACTTCCATCAGGACTCATTTGCCAGGCTCTTTGGCGGTGATGGCTTTCCTTCGTGGGCTGTCGCCAACGCACCGGATCTCGAAGAACGCTGGGCTCACCTCGCGGTCGCTTTCGATCAGATCGATTGTGGCCTGCTCAAGTTCATGCTTCAGATGGAGTTCAACCCGATTCTCCGTCGATCGTGGGACCATTTCTGGTCTAATGCGGAGCTTGAGAACGGGCGGGGCCTGCAAGACCAGTTCATCCGCGCTTGCGCACATGTTCTGAGCGCGTTTTCGAGCGAACAAGCGCGCCTGATCGGGTACTCGCCGCTAAATGAGCCGGTCGTCGGGAATCTTGTCGCGCCTTTGGGCGATCATATTGCGGCCCAGCGGGGACCGTTCTACCAGCGTTGGCTGGACGCAGCACGCAAAGTGGACCCGGACGGCCTTGTCTACCTCTTTAGCGATATCTTAACGGTCGCCGGGAACGGGAAACCCGACCCTGTAAACGTAAGGCACCTTGCTCACTCAGTCGTGGACGAGAACATCGGATTCGAGCGCCACCACTACAACGGTTCTTTCGGTGGAGGGGACCCCGTTTCGCAGCGTGCGCAGTACGAGGAAGATGAGGAGCTCGCCCGCGAGGTGGGCTTGCCTTTCGTGGTCAACGAGTTCTCTGCGAGTGACAATGACAGCAACACTGCGCGCGATGTCGACTACGCTGGCGAGCTCTTTTTGTCATGGATGATGTGGTCGTACTATCCGGAGGGAGAGATTTGCTGCTCGGATTCCGGGCTCCTTCTCGATGACTCCCTGCCGGCGTCCGACGATAACGTGAAGCCTGGTAAGGCGGATGCACTCGTTACGCCGTACCCGCAGGCCGTGGCGGGAACGCCACTTAGTTTTCATTTCGACAGAGACACGGCGACGATGAGCCTGGAGTACTCAACCGAAGCCGCTGATGCGCGTCTTCGTTCGGATGCCGCGACGGTGATCTTTGTCCCCAGGCGCGTCTACCCCACCGGCTACAGGGTGGAGGTCGAAGGCGCTCGAGTTATTTCCGATCCAACCGCGCCTTGGGTTGAGCTCCTCGCGAACGACACCTCGCTTTTGGTCTCAGTGCGCATCACTGGGAGGTCGGGCTCGTTCGTCGCCCTTCCGAGTGAATACAAACGGCCGTAGTCCGCACTTTTCTATGTTCGTCTGCGCAGGACAGGCGCTGCGTGTCCGGATCTTGCCATGAAGTATCAAGTCACGGCAGTGCCGGCCTTGACGTTGCCCAAAGCAACGCGGTGCGTGATTCATTCACTGGAGCCATGCCGGGTAAGGCCTTTGCCGCTCGGGTTGAGCGGGCGCTAAGTGCGTAGTCACTTTCCGTCCTTACGCACCACCGAGCGCGGACATTGCGACTCGGCCAACAGGGCCGATAAAGAGGGCGAAAATGCCCGTCATCAGTGGAACTGATCGCCCTGGCCGCGAACCAAGTGGGGACAATGGCGGGTTTTGCTATTGGCCCTTCTTGGAGCCGCGCTGTATTGTCTCGGTCGGCAACGCGCTCTATCTAGCGAACCATGACACAGATTCGCCGCGCACCGCTCGTACCAGGTCTCGTTCAAGCAGATACCCGGCAATATCGATGGCTGCGGTGGATCCCTCCCCGGCAGCAGTGATGACCTGTGCGCGAGGGTTCGAGATGTTCCCGGCAGCCCACACCCCTGTCATCGAAGTTCGGCCAGTCGAGCCGACGTCGATCCACGGTCCTCCTTCTGCTCGCACAAGATCCAGAGAAGCCACGGCGGCGTCGCGCGGTTCCATCATCGGCGCAACGAACGCAGTATCGTGCCTGACGTGACGGCCGTCCTCGAGGGCCAGCTCAACGCCGCGCTGCTTTGGATCCGAATCGCGGCCGATGTGCACGACAGGAGTCGAATCGAGCGCGACTCCAATTGCCTCCAGTCGCACACGCTGATCATCCCCGAGCGCAATCCCATTCGTGTAGAAAGCGACATCCTCGCTGTACCGTCGCATCAGCCCCGCCTGATGCACGGACATGGGGGCGTTCTGGCCCCCAATCACTGCTATCCGACTTCCCGCTACTTCTCTCCCGTGGCAGTGCGGGCAGTGATGCACAAGGTCTCCCCACAGCTCTTGGGCTCCGGGGATATTCGGAAGTACATCACGCAATCCAGTTGCAACGAGCATTGCCGGAGCGATCAGCTCGCTTCCGTCTTTGAGTACTACACGGAATTCGCTCTCACCGTGCCGCTCCGCGTGAGTCGCGTGAGCCTCGAGACTGCGGCCGCCGAAGCCAACCAGTTCCTCCCGTCCAGTCCGAAGAAGCGCCGACGGCTCCATGCCATCTCGAGATAGAAAGCCGTGCATGTGTGTCGCCGGCGCATTTCGTGGAGTCTGATCCTCAATCACGACCACGCGAGCGCCGGTTCGCGCCAGCACAATACCCCCGCTCAAACCCGCGGCACCGCCGCCGAGCACAATTGCATCCCACGTCATATTGAGTCTTCCTTCCGTTGTCCTCCCAGGGTCGAGGAGGAGGGATCACGGGCAAAGAATTCTTGCCAAAACGGCGACGAGTTCGCAACAGGCACCCGCGAGTACCCAGTGGTCAGTCGTGTCTGGCAAGTGCTGAGCGCTGGATGCTGATGATTCGTTGCCAAAACAGCATTGTCCCACGAATCCTTGGCATCAAACGCTAGATGCTATAGCATTTTCATATGACTAGAACTGTCTTGATAACGGACTATGACCTCCCGGGCAGCGTTGCAGAGGATGAGTTGGTCGCAGCTGGGCTCCACGTCAATCGCGCGGAAGAGACATCCGAGAGTTCGATTATTGAAGCGGGCGAGGGGGCATCAGGATTGATCGTCCAATGGGCACCGATCACTGCCCGGATTATGGATGCTCTTCCGGATCTCCGCGTGATCAGCCGATTGGGAATCGGTGTCGACATGATCGACATTCCAGCCGCAACCGCCCGAGGGATTGCTGTGGCTAACACACCCAGCTATTGCATCGAAGAGGTCGCCAGCCACAGCATTGCCATGCTGATGACCCTGGCGAGGGGAATCGCTGGCTACGATCGGGCCGTGCGCGATGGGAGCTGGAAGGCGACAAATGCCGCGCCCATGGCGGTTCGTCCGTCAAGAACTACGGTCGGGATTGTTGGGTATGGGCGGATCGGTTCTCTTGTGGCAAAGGGATGCGCGGCGCTCGGGTTCGCGGTAATTGTGGCAGATCCGTATGTGCCCTCGGAGCGAATCATCGCAGATGGTTTCCGTTACGTCACAAGGGAGGAAGCCATCGCATCCGCCGACTTGTTGAGTCTTCACGTCCCGCTTACCGATGAGACTTACCATCTCCTTAATGCAGGTTCCCTTGAGCGCATGAAGTTGGGCGCCGCCATCGTAAACACCTGTCGTGGCGCATTGATTGATGAGATTGCCTTGGCCAGTGCTGTGGAGTCTGGTCACTTGTCGGGGGCGGCGCTAGATGTGTTCGGAGCGGAGCCGCTGAGCTCGACAAGTCGGCTCCGAGAGGTTCAAGGTATTCTCCTGTCCCCACACGCGGCGTGGTATTCCCCTGAATCGCTGGTTGATCTTCCCCTACACGCTGCCGCGAACGTCATCCGCTTCCTTGCTGGAGAGGAACTATCCTCGACGATTGTCAATCCCGACTTTGGATCAGTCGCCGGCGTGAGCGCTCGAGGAGCACGATGAGGCTTCTCCGGCTAGGCGCCGCCGGCGCAGAAAGGCCGGCTGTCGAGGGAGACGATGGCGTCGTCTACGACGCGAGCGGAGTCGCTACTGACTTTGACGGCGACTTCTTCGCGAGCGGTGGTATTGCACGAATTCGTTCCGCGCTAGATGCGGGCTTCCTTCCTAGTCTTGCGGAGACCAAAGATCTTCGGATTGGTTCGCCGATATCGCGTCCTGCGGCTGTGATATGTGTCGGCATGAACTACGCAGCTCACGCGGCCGAATCCGGCTCCGCTCCGCCGGTCAGCCCGGTGATCTTCTTCAAGCACCCCAACACGGTCGTCGGCCCATTCGATGATGTCAAGATCCCGCCTGGTGCGACGAAGGTCGATTGGGAGGTTGAGCTTGCGGTGGTGATCGGCAGCCGGGCAAGCTATCTGCCTTCTCCGGCGGCAGCTCGGGAGTGCATCGCTGGATACGCGATTTCCAACGACGTCTCCGAACGTGACTACCAACTGGAGAACGGTCAATGGTCCAAGGGAAAGAGCTGCGAGACATTCAACCCGCTTGGGCCATACCTTGTACCACGTGAAGACATTGATTCCACCACACTGCGGCTCAGGTCAAGTGTAAACGGGGCGCTCAGGCAGGATTCGTCGACTGCAGACATGATTACGGGCGTTGATGAGCTCATCTGGCACATAAGTCAGTATCTTGTGCTCGAGCCTGGGGATGTCGTCAATACTGGGACACCCGAAGGGGTCGCGCTATCGGGACGTTACCCGTATCTGCAACCCGGCGACGAGATGTCTCTCTCTATTGAAGGGCTCGGCGAGCAGCGCTCAATTCTCGTCGATGGCCGGGACTGACGAGATGAACTGTTCGCCGAACCGCGACGCCGTCTCAGATCGAGAACTCCCGACGGAGCCATATCTGTGATGTGAGGCGCTTGGGCGGTTCGCTCGACGGGAAGGGAGCCGCTCGAGGCCGCCTGCATGCCTAAACACGGACTATCCGTCGTGCCCGAGCACAACATCGGTAAGTGGAGTCGAGCAGCACACAAGTATGGACCCTTCCGGTGGGGGCGTCAGCGGGTCCACTAGATACTCGACCTGTCCACTTCGCAGCCGCTGGGCGCACGTTCCGCAGACGCCGGCGCGGCAACCGGAGGGGACGGCCAAGCCGATCGATTCGATGGCATCGAGGAGCGACCCCACTGATGGGTTCCATTCCACAGACACCGCATGTTCAGGAATCTCCACCCGAAAGGGACCTTCGGCAGTCGGTTCGCGGGGAGGCTGTTCGATTGCGCCGGACGGTGAGAAAAAGACTTCCGAGCGAATGGATGTCGCTTCGAATCCTATGCCCATGAGGATTCTGCGCATCGACTGTTGGAAGGAGTCGGGGCCGCATATGTAGACAGTCGCGGAAGCGACCAGTTCGCCTACGCGTTCGAGGAGGTCTAGTGCTGTCGGGCGACGGTGGGTTGCCGCGTCGCTTGGGTGTGGGGGGCCGACCGAACGGGTGAGGAATAGCTCTGCTGAGGCGTCGGCGAGAGTTGACACCGCGGTGAGTACATCTCCCCACAGGGCAACGTCTTCCATCGTTCTGTCGATATGAATTACGCGAACAGGAAACAGGCAATCTTGGGCGGCGAGCGATCGAAGCATCGCAACTGAAGGTGTGATGCCGATCCCAGCGCTTAGGAATACGTTCGGACCCCCTTCGGAGCCGTTGGGCGTTACGTCGCCGAACGGACCGGTTATTGAGAGCTGCTCGCCGACCATGAATCGATTGTGTAGCTCCCGCGAAATCCGACCGTCCCTCTTGACGGAAATGCGAATCCGATCGTCTCGCGTCCCGGAAACGGTGTAGCAGCGCCAGCTGGGCGCGGCAACACCTGGCAAATGTACACGCACGTGTTGGCCTGGCTGAATGTCGCCCGCAAGTCCCTGAGGGTCGTGAAACCAGAAGCTCACGACACTGTCGCTCTCGACGACTCTTTCATCGACTAGAACCGAACGCGGCCACGTCGCGTTCGCTGGAGCAGTCTTCGACGGTGCAGCTCTTTCGCCGAAAACTTCAATTGACTGTCCGACCTCGATGCGACCCGGAGAAACGACTCGGGCATAAACCCCGCAATACATGTGGCCGAACTGTCCCGCGAGGAGGGCCGGAACGTTGAGATCGGATAACCCGGTCACGGGGTCAATTGTCGTCGCGCGGCACCGGTCAGTCGGTTGGAAAACTTCCATCTCGACTCCGCCTACCCGAATTCGCCGACCCACGAGATCGAATTCTGCCCAAGGCGCGAGGTCGTTTACATAAAGGTTCGCGCGGAAACGCCGGCGATCGACAACGCGACCTGACGCGCGCGCGAGCTCATCTAGCGTCGCGATATTGATGATCGACAGGTGCGCGCCAGGCCAATCCCAAAGTCCAACCTTGCTGATTGTTAGCTCTGCTGGGCCCATGGGGCCGGGCGGAAGGATTCGCTGAAGCACATCATTCGCCGCGTCGACGTCGCGGCCTAAGGCGACGGGGTCGTCGAGACGAATTCGGATTCGGGGGGCGGGATTCTTGCGAAGCGTTGTGGGCGGTCGCACGGTCAACACGGCCGGTTCGGCTGTGTCTGCCCCCTGCAATTCGGTTTCGAACACAACGAGTTCGGCGTTCTTTGCAACGTGGAAATACGCCTCACGCGGATTCCAGCCGTCCGCGAATCGCGAACCGCTCGTCCCGTTCGTGATCCCGAGGGCACGGTCATAACGCAGGCCCAAGCCAATGTTGAGCTGTGCGAATTCGCAAGGGACACCAGGAAGCCCCTTGACCGGGTAGCGAACGATCGACGAGAGGTGTGCCACATCGTCACCGTGCCTTCTCTGCCTAGGAATTGCCGGATCGTTCCGGCATTTCTGCGAATCTAACCGTAATTTGAGCGGCGGTCAACTGTTTCGACCCGGTCTCGGATAGATAAATTTGTTGGAGGAACTGTTGACGTCGACGTCGGATGGAGATACATTTCACGTCAATGCCGGAACGATCCGGCTAAGCTGGAAAACCGAAGCGTCAAACCCGTTCATGTCAGACCCGTGGGACTTGATCACACAAAACAATTGAGGAGTCTGCAACACATGCGAAAACTTATGTTCGTCGGATGCTTGCTTGCCGCATCCGTGATGCTGAGCGCGTGCAGCGCGACAGCAAATGATCCGAATTCGAGTAGCGAGGTGAAGAACGGCTACCTCGCAGTCGCGGACCCCGCGATCGACTCGCACGGAACGTTCACCGTTCAGCTCGACTATGACACCCAGGAAGCCAAGGGCCTCGATCCTCAAACAGCGACGCAGGCCCGTTCCTGGACCATCATGGGCCTGGTGTACGACACGCTTGTCCGCATCGGACCAGACTTTCAGTTTGAGCCTGGATTGGCCACGTCGTGGACAAACCCGTCGCCGACCACGTACGTGTTCAATCTGCGCAAGGACGCCGTCTTCAGTAACGGTCGAGCGATGACTGCCGACGATGTAGTCGGAAGCATTGAAAAATTGCAAAAGAGCGGCGGAGACTGGGCCCTCCAACTCGGACCGATTCAGTCGGTTGCAGCGACGGGCCAAGACCAGGTGACCATCACCCTTGCGCGCCCGTACACGGCGCTGCTTGGGGCGCTCGCGAATACACCAGCGAGCATCCTGCCGATGAAGGAAATCAACGACGGCAGCGTGGACATTACGAAGACAATGCTCGGGACGGGTCCGTTCCAGGTGACGAGCCATGTTCAGGATCAGTCCTGGACGTTCAGCCGGAACCCGCACTACTACGACGCAAAGAAGCTCGGAATTGACAAGGTAGACATCGGAATTGTCACGCAGGAGTCAACTAGGCTCGCAGCTATCCGCGACGGCAGCGCTGACTATGTATTCTTCAACAATGTTGACGCGCTTGATCAACTCGGTGGCACGCGAAATGCTCGCGTGGTCAACCAGAAGAACACCGACTTCTATTACCTGTTGATCAACTCGCAGCGACCCGGGTCGCCGTTGCAGAACAACGACGTTCGTTTCGCGATCAATAGCGCGATCAACAGAACTCAGATCTCCGACATCGCTCTCGCCGGACAGGCAGCGCCTACCGCAGTCACACCGAGCTCGCTCCCCGGAGCGTGCGCACCCGGCGGCCTTCCATCGGCGACGACTTCGACCGACTCGATCAAATCTCTCCTTGCGAAGGCTGGAGCGAAGAACCTCAAATTGACGATGTCTATCTACAGCTCGGAGCCTGCCCTTGCGCAGATTGCACAGGTGATCCAGCAGCAACTCGCCAAAGTTGGAGTGACGCTCACGATCCAGAAGTATGACCTTGCAACCTACGTTGACAGGCTCTACACCCAGCAGCCAGGAAATTTCGACCTGGGGCTCAGCTGGTACGCCGGTTACGGAGATGCTGCTATGGTCTCGCGTTGGTGGAATGGTGACCAGGCGAAATTTACGGCCGGTTTCATGAATAACGACCCCGACCAGAACGCGCTTATTGTGCAGGCTAGCGAACAACCTGCGGGGACGGAGCGCACTGCCACACTCAAGAAGCTGTGCGACACGGTGGACAAGAACTCGGAGATGATTCCGTTAGTGTCCAGGCCCGGGGTTATCGGCTATCGCACCGATAAGGTCAGTCCCACGATCAATACGAACGAGGGATACGGCAACATTCTGCGCAATATCGTGGAATTTCGTCTGAAGGGTACGGCGTAGGAGCGATGCGACTGCTTCGATGGTTGCCTGGGCGGCTTCTGAGTTCTCTGCTGGTGCTTGTCGGCGCGTCAGTGCTGATTTTCGCCGCGGTGAGAAGCCTCCCGGGCAACTACTCCGACATCGTGCTCGGCACCTTTGCAACGCCGAGTGCGAAGGCGCACCTAATCGCCGAGTACGGTCTGAACCGCTCACTTCCGGAGCAGTATCTGCTTTGGTTGGTGGCGGCGTTCAGGGGCGACTTCGGCTTCTCACTAGCAAGTCACCTTCCGGTGGTGCAAGAGTTCGGCTCGCGGCTACCGCTGACCATCACGCTCGCGTTGATGGCAATGTGCTTCACCATCGCTATCGGACTCCCACTCGGAATCTATGCGGGCACGCACTCTGCAGGTGGCCGCGGCAGCATCATCGGCCGGCTGTTGAGCAGCATCGGAATCAGCATGCCGGAGTTCGTACTGGGAAGCCTGGTTGTATTCCTCTTCTCACGTTTCGCGCTTGGCTTATCCGTCGGCAACGTTGTCTCCCCGACGACCGATTTGAGTCAGTCGATCGTCTCGCTGATCTTGCCAGCGGCGGTGCTCTCCGTTTTCGCCATTGCATCGACGGCGAGAACCGCAAGGGACGCGACTCTCTCAGTTCTCGTTGAACCGCATATCGGTGCCGCTGTAGCACGCGGCGAGTCAAAGCGATTCATCATCCGTCATCACGTGTTGCGCAACGCGGCCATCCCAGTCCTAACACTCACCGCCACCTTGACGGCATATCTTCTTGGTGGCGCCGTCATCGTCGAGAACGTATTCGATATTCCGGGGATGGGTTCGTATCTCGTACAGGCGCTTGATCGGCGCGACTACGCCGTAATCCAGGCCGGCGTCTTGATCGCGACGCTGGTGTTCGTGTTGATGAGTTTTGTTGTCGACATTGTTACCGGCCTGATCGATCCGCGAGTCAGCGTCGCATCGAAAGGACGACGATCATGATGGCCACGCTGAGCGTAGACCACGAGCACGGTCGGTCCAGCTGGCGACGCTCGATGCGCTACATCCGTTCGTTCGACGGCCTCGCGAAGGTGGCGATGGTCGTGCTCGGTCTGCTGTTCCTGCTTGCTGGGCTCGCAGCGTTGACGGGGCTCGGTGGCGACCCCACAGCCATCGTGGGTCCCCGCCTATCCCCTCCTGCCGCTGGTTGGCCTCTCGGAACGGACAGCCTCGGGCGATCCCTTCTCCCGCGTCTACTAGAGGGGATCGGGACAACTCTTCTACTGTCGACGGTAGCGGTCGTGTGTACAGCGATCATCAGCACGATCTTTGGGATCGTCGCAGGTTATCGAGGCGGTCGCGTGGCCGGCACCATTATGCGAGTCGGAGATGTGCTCTATGCCTTCCCCTCAATAATCCTCGCAATCCTGATCGCTGCGGTCATCGGCCCGGGACAGACCGCTGCACTTGCGAGCATCGTGCTCGTGACGGTGCCGCTGATGACGCGGATGGTTAGCGCGGCGTCCCGTGCGGTGACGCAACGCGATTTCGTCGACTCGGCAATCATCAGCGGTGTCTCGACACCTCGGATACTCACGCGTCACATCCTTACGAACGTTTCGGGAACCATCGCCGTTCAAGGAACATACGCGCTCTCGGTCGGGATCCTGGTTGAAGGGGGTCTGAGCTTCCTCGGCTACGGCGTGCAACTTCCGGATTCGTCCCTCGGCCTCCTCATCCAAGAGGGCACACTCTACATGGTCAAAGCGCCGTGGTTACTCCTTGCGCCCGGCATCGTGCTGGTCGCCGCCATCCTCTCCATTAACATCCTCGGGGACAGTCTCCGTGATCGATTCGACCCCCGCAAAGCGAGGCCCCTGGTATGACCGAGATTCTGAGGGTAGTCGACGCCGTTGTCGACTACTCGACCTCGACGGGAACCGTCCGAGCTCTGGATGGCGCCACGCTCGAAGTGGGACGCGGCGAGTTCGTCGGCGTCGTGGGCGAGAGCGGGTCTGGCAAATCCACGCTCGGCCTGCTGGTGGGCAAGCTCCTTCCCGCTATCGCACGAATTGACGGGATCGTGGAGGTCGACGGGGTATCCGTTCTCGATACGAGGCGGGACGAGCTGTTGAGGCTGCGACGTGAATGTCTGGGCTTCGTGCCTCAGGATCCGGTGGGCGCGCTCAATCCGACCCTTCGCATAGGCAAGCAGATGCGTCTCGCGCTCCACGGGCTGGCCGCGACGACCGACGAGTTGGTCGCGATGCTGGATCGCGTTCGGATTCGCGAACCTCGCAGAGTACTGCAATTGTTTCCTCACCAGGTCTCGGGTGGAATGGCTCAACGAGTCGCGATAGCGATGGCGATGGCGCGAAAGCCCCGGATCCTGATCGCCGATGAACCGACCGCTGCCTTGGACAGCAACGTTCGCGAAGAGGTAACCAAGCTGATTTTCGAACTCGCCCGGGAGAGTGGAACGACGGTGCTTTGGTTGAGTCACGACCTCAATGCAGTCTCTCGCTGGTGCGAACGGATCGTCGTAATGTACGGGGGCCGAGTCGTGGAGGACGGACCGGCTACTGCCGTGCTCGTCAATCCACGACACCCGTACACGGCAGCGCTCGCTTCATCTGATCCTGCGCGAATCGCACGCGGTGAACGCCTGTTGCCGATCGCAGGAACACCCCCGGTCCTCACCCAACAGCTTCACGCTTGCGCATTCCACACACGCTGCGCACTCGCAATCGATGCGTGTCGCAATGTGCGACCCGAACCGACCACGTTTGGAGGACACACAGTTCTCTGCCGGCGGGCCGAAGAGTTCGACCCCGATGCCGACCTTGCGGCGCTGATTTCCGAAGCACAAGTGGGTGTGGACCGATGAGTGATGTCGTTCTGCAGTTGGAGCACGTCACCACCGCCTTCACCAGCGGGTGGGGTCGCAGCCGTCGCGTGCTCAAGGCGATGGACGACGTAACCTTCGAGGTGTCCGCCGGAGAGACCGTCGGGTTGGTCGGTGAATCGGGTTCAGGCAAGACCACCACTGGCGCCGTTGCACTGGGATTGCGGAAGCCGAGCGCTGGCTCCGTGCGTTTCCTCGGTGAGCCGTTCGGGGGGCGTCGGAAACGGGCGGGCCTCATCCAGGCCGTGCTTCAAAACCCTCAATGGTCACTCAACCCTCGGCTTGCAGTCGGGGCCTCCATCGCCGAGCCGCTTTCGGCTCTCGACGGGTCGTCACTTCGCTCGCACCACAGCGAGGTCGAGCGGATGTTGAGCCAGGTGGGTCTCCAGCCTGCCTTCGCTACTCGGTATGCGCATGAGCTCTCCGGCGGTCAGAAACAGCGCATCGCGATTGCTCGAGCTTTGATTACCCATCCACGTTTCATCGTGTTCGATGAGGCTGTAAGCGCACTCGATGTCTCTGTCCAAGCGCAGATCCTCAATCTGATCGCTGATCTGCAAGCCGAACACGGTTTCGGAGCGCTCTTCATCTCCCACGACCTAGCCGCGGTGCGCTACGTGTCCCATCGCATCGCGGTGATGCAGTCCGGCTCGATCGTCGAGCTTGCCGAGACAGCTCATTTCTACGGAACGCCAACCCACGCCTATTCACGCCAACTCATGGAGGACTTGTGACGTCGCCAAAATCTACGCTCGCCGACTCAGGGCCACGGCTGACACCTCAGCCCGATTGGGGCGACCGCACTGGGAACGCGGAGGCCGTTCTCGAACCCGAATCGAGCCGGGGACGCGGCGAAATTGCATACGACTTTCCTGGAGTGCTCGTCGGCACAGCCGAGTATTCCGCCGGGCCAACCGGTGTCACCGTTGTCGCGATACCGGCAGGAGCGCGACTAGCGATCGACGCACGGGGCGGAGCTATCGGAATGAGCAACGGCTTCCAGTATTTCGCCCATGCAATCTGTCTGGCCGGCGGGTCGATTTATGGACTCGGCGCCGGTTCGGGCGTGGCCGATGCTCTGCGCCAGCGCATTGGCAACCGCGTCTCCGTTGATGACTTGCAACTGGTCTCGACAGCCGTGATTTATGACTTCTCGTCGCGAGCCAACGCTGTTGCCCCCGACGCAGCGCTCGGCAGGGCAGCTTTCGAGGCTGCGGTACACGGCAGGGTGCCGATCGGGCGCTGCGGTGCCGGGCGGAGTGCGTCTGCCGGCAAAGTTGACTGGAGCCGCTGCGAGTTCACTGGACAGGGAGCGGCCTTCCGCGAGGTTGGACAGGTCAAAGTCCTCGTCATCACTGTCGTAAATCCGGTAGGCGTCATCGTCGACCGCAATGGCTCCATCGTTCGCGGAAACTACGACGTCGCAACCGGTGAGCGTCGCGCTCCCGATCGGGACTACGCCGACGCCCTAAGTGGCGATTTTCCGGCACAGACCGGCAAAGGAAACACCACGCTCACAGTGGTCGTGACCAATGTCCGCCTCACCGACAAGGAGCTGATCCACTTCGGACGCCAAGTGCACAGTTCGATGAACCGAGGAATTCAGCCGTTCCACACCACGCACGATGGTGACACGCTATTCGCGCTTACCACGGACGAGGTGGACCTACCAGGTAGCTCAGCGATCGGCGATAACTCCGTCAACGCTATCGCCGTCGGCACCATCGCCGCGGAGGCCGCCTGGGATGCAGTACTGGAGAGTGCGCGGTGACCAAGTTCACAATCGAATCAGGAGATCGAATGGGCCAGGCTCTCTACGATGACTCGCTCCCGCACCGGCTGACGCCAGTCCCGGCGTTCGTAGAAGGAATCGGCAACGAAGACGTCGAACTCGTACCGGCGCACGGCCTCGGGCGCGACTCCGTCGAGTTCGACTTCCCGGGTGTCTCAGTTGGAACCGCCGAGTACGTCGAGGGTCCCACCGGAGCCACTGTTGTGTCGGTGCCAGCAGGAGCGCGCACCTCCGTTGATGCCCGAGGCGGCGCCATCGGAATCGTCGGTCGCTACGAGGACGTGAATAATGCGATCTGCTTAGCCGGTGGATCCGTCTACGGTCTCGCCGCCGCCGCCGGAGTCGAAGAAGTCCTCCTCGAACAGCATTCCAACCGCGTTGGCTGGGCGGACCTTCAGACGGTGGCGGGCGCGATCATCTACGACTTCGGCGCGAGAGACAACGCCATCAGCCCGGACGCTGCGCTCGGACGGGCAGCCTTGCTGGCCGCGCGAAGCGATCGAATTCCGGTAGGTCGAGTGGGCGCCGGTATTGCGGCCTCGGCCGGGAAGGTCGATTGGGCACGAGCAGAATTCACGGGGCAGGGAGCGGCGTTTCGTCGCATAGGCGACATCCGAATCCTCGTCCTGACCGTGGTCAACCCGGTTGGGGTGATCGTCGACAGGGACAGCACGATTATCCGAGGGAACTATGACACCAGGACCGGTACTCGCAGGCATCCGCTACTTGACTACGAGGCCGCCCTACAGGACGGCGTTCCGCCGACGGCAGTCGGCGGAAACACAACGTTGACAGTGCTCGTCACGAACGTGCGTCTCGATGACAAGGAGCTCAAACATTTCGGACGCCAGGTGCACAGTTCCATGCATCGTGGAATCCAGCCCTTCCATACCAACCACGACGGCGACACCCTGTTCGCATTGACGACCGACGAGGTTGAGCTCCCGCTGGCAGGATCCTCGCGTCTCGGCGCTAATTCGGTGAATTCGGTCGCGCTCGCAACCATTGCATCGGAAGTGGCCTGGGACGCGATCATCACGAGCGCCCAGTGATTGGGGAAGAGTCATGACTGTGATGAGGTTCACCTCGACCACCGCAGATCCGTTTAATCGAGGAGAAGAGCTCGGTCAATTCGGCGGTGAGCAGATCCGGTCGAATGTGAGGAGGTACGAGGAACTGTTTGACGCCGTTGGCGTCGGCTCGGCCGATCGGCGCGAGTATGGTGCGGACGCGATCGCCCGAATCACCGAATGGGCACCCGCCCTCGCAGCCGAATTGCGGGGCCTTTCGAACGGCTCAGGCGTTCCCCTGTGGCAACTCGGCATGCTGAATGCGCGTACCGAAATCCTCGCGATTGTCGGGGAAACGGGTGAAGGCGAGTGTTCAACAGTTGTCTACCTTCCTGCCAGGTCTGCACCGCGTACTGTACAGACCTGGGACTGGCACGACACGTCGAATCCGAACACTCTAGTCACCCGCCACATCACCGGTCGAGGCCGCTCTGTAACGTACTTCACAGAGTTCGGCCTGGTCGGCAAAATCGGACTGAACGACGCTGGAGTCGGGGTGCATTTCAACATCCTGAATCATGCAAGCGATGGCGACGGAATCGGCGTTCCCGTGCATGTCGTCGCACGTCGGGTACTCGACGAGGCCACAACACTCGATCAGGCACTTGACATTATTCAAAGCGCCTCGGTTTCGGCATCTACTGTACTTACCGTTGTCACATTTGACGGTTCTGAGTCGAGCGCTTCGAGCATCGAACTCAGCCCGATGGGCGCCGCAGTGGTGAAGCCGACCGGCAACCTCCTGGTACACACGAACCACTTTCTCGACAAAGACCTGGCGCGCGGCGAAATGTCCCTCGCAAAGTCGAGTAGCTATCCGCGGTTTGCGCAGCTCCGTGCCCGGCGAGCGGACCTTGAAGCCACAAGCGGCATCGAACGCGCTCGCGGAATGCTGGTACACGATGTTGATGGTGCTGCGGTGTGCTGTCACCCGGATCCGGCCATGCCGTTCTACCATCGCTGGCAGACCCTTCTGACGATCGCCCTCGACCTTGAAGGCGCGCGTCTACAGTTTCACGAGGGCGGCCCGTGCACGGTGACGGAGGAGTCGTGGCAGACATTTTGAGAATTGCCCGCGCGGCAGGGACAGCCGCCAAAAGGGAGGAACCGGCGTGAGCGCGGCAACAATTGTCGATGTAGCCAGGGCGGCAGGCGTTTCCAAGACGACAGCATCTGACGCGCTCAGCGGGCGAGGGCGCGTGTCCGACGCGACTCGAGAGGCCGTGTCGTCCGCGGCGGCACGACTGGGCTACACCATCAACAAGTCGGCACGATCGCTGCGTACGGCAACAACCGGCGCGATCGGTCTTTATGTTCCTCAGGTGCTCTTCCGCTCGGAGTACTACCTTTCGTTCGTCTACGGCGTTGTCCGCCAGGCCGCCGATGCGGGCTACGACGTGACGCTAATGGCGGGAACCGAGCCCGTGCCGGCGTATGCACCTCATGTGGACGGGCTTGTCTTGTGCGACCCGGTGGACAGCGACCCAATGGTTAACCGGCTGATGGCTACGGGACTGCCGGTCGTTACGTGCGAGCGATATCCGGGCGACGTAACCCCTGCTGGCGTCGTGTGGTCTGATCATGGTCGTTACGTTTCACAGGTCTTCGATCAAATGGCCGAGGCCGGATCGAACCGCCTCGCACTGCTTGCCTCGACGACAGTGTCGGATTGGGCTCTCACGATTCAAGAGACATACCGCGCCTGGTGCGAGAGGTCCTCCAGAGAGCCCTTGATGATCGAAGTCCCGTTCGGCGCCGACGTGACCACGCTCGTAGAAGCGGTCGACGTGCTTCTCGACAACAATCCAGACGTCGATTCTCTGGTTTGCGCGGCGGACGGGGTCGCGGCCGCAATCATGCCGTCCATCGTGAGACACGGCTTCACCATCGGCGACGACTTCTTGCTCGCATCGTGTGTCGACAGTTCGGCAATGGAATTCGCCCATCCACCGATCACGGCGATCGACACAAAAGGGGGTGACGCGGGTGCCGAGTGTGCACGACTGTTGTTTGACGTTCTTAGCGGTGCAAGCGAATCGGGAACCGTGCACGAACTGGCGCTCGAAGTACACACCCGATCTTCAACCAAACGGCGCATCGCCTAGTTTCGGAGTGCGGTGCTCCGGAGGACGTTTTTGCGGGAAGGACGCGACTCAGGACATCGTGACGATTGTGTCACGGCATCAGTAATGGTTGCAGGCGGTTTGGTGATGACAGGGCTTCGTCGAAGTCGAGTGATTGGCCCATCCCAGCGTCGTGGCGCTCTCGTCAGAGTCAATTCGCGAGATATGAAAAGACCCAACGTGAGGAGTCCTGCGTGATCGAGTTTCACCAACTGTGACGGAGTTCTGGAGTGTCCCCTTCGCCGGTGAGGTGGTATCCGCCGCCGAGGGGATGGCACTATTTGTGAATCCCGAGCTCGATGAGGAAGCGCGCGTTACTGTGTTGTGGTCCTCGATTGACGGAGGGGCATCGATAGCGCTTAGCCCCGCGATCGCGAAGACAATCGGCATCAAGCGGGTGGACGCCATCTCGGCCCTAACCGAGGCCGGAGTCCGTTCCGCGCTCATGGCCGCGGGCATCATCCTTCATGGCGCCGACAACCTCTTCTATCTACTCGATTCGGCAAAGACCGCACTGATCGCGGAGGCTGATTCGCCACATGTGCGTCGACTAACGGACGCGGATGCGTCCCATTTCAACGCCTTCCTAGACGGCGCGTCCGAGCAGGACCTCAATGACGCCCAAGTCGAACTGGATCATTGGGCCGTGTTCGGAGCGTTCGGCGATGATGGAGCGCTTGTCAGCGCGGCCAGCATGTATCCCTGGCGCGACACCATGATCGCCGACATCGGTGTGCTCACTCTCGATTCGGCTCGCGGGCGCGGACACGCTCGGAGCGTGGTCCGTGCGCTCTATAGGCATGCGCTTGGCTTGGGACATGAACCGCAGTACCGCTGCCAACTCGACAACACGGCGTCCGTTGCTCTGGCCCGGGCCTCCGGTCTGAGCCTGTTCGGAAGGTGGGAGGTCGTTTCACCCAATCATAACGAGGAGAGCGACCGCGACGACACCCTCTGATTGATTCGAACTTGTCGAGGCGGTCGGATCGGCGAGGGAGCTACATGGGGAGAGTGCTAGCTGAGGTCGATCACTGAGATGAGCCGAAGCCTGTCCTGCGGTCCATTAGTGGCCAGCGCCACCAACCATTTCGTCCGTGCTCACTGTGGCCTTTGGGCGAGTTGCCCGAGGGCGAATCGTCGATGCACCCGCCCCTCGAGGTTTGCCGCGAGCCAGGGGTGGGTGATGTTACTGATGGAGCGAACGGCACCCAGGGTCCGGGTGAAGTCACGCCTAAAGAGGCGTCTTGCTCCCTCCCTGCGAGTGGACAGTGCTACGGATGAGGATTGTGCGTTGAGACTACTGCTCCGGCAGTGTTTTCCCCACTGGCCGGGCTGGCCGGCTGGAGCCGCTCGCTGCTGGGGAGCGGTCGGGCCAGTCCCTCTTCACGAATGAGAAGGTCCTCGAGTGTTTCTCGTCGCACAGCGAGACGAGCAGAGCCGTCGTTGCAGAACACTACGGGTGGCCGGAAAGCAGCGTTGTAGTTGTTCGACATTGTGTACGTGTAGGCGCCGGTGGCCGGCACCACGACCAAATCACCGGCCTGGGCAATCGGCATCAATCCGTCCTGCACCAGGACATCGCCCGACTCGCAGTGGTGGCCTACGAGATCGCTCCTCTCCAAGCCACCCTCGTGACCGATCAGCCAAGGCTGGAATCGCTGGTTGTATAAGGACACCTCGAGGTTATCTCCCATGCCGCCGTCGACCGCGACGTGAGTTCGTGAACCGCGCTTTACCGTCACCACTGTGTAGAGGGAGACAGCAACGGGCGCGACCATCGAGCGACCCGGCTCGACCATGAGACTTATGTCCTCGCCGAGAAAGCGATGGGCGCTGTCCACCAGGGTTTCGGCCCACGAGTCGATGCTGACCGGCGGATCGTCGCTGGTATAGCGCGATGCTAGCCCGCCTCCGAGATTGTAGACAGGGAAGCGGGGAAGCTGGGAGAGGGCAGCGATCTCGGCTCGGAACTGATCGAGGTCGAAGATCTGTGATCCGATGTGCGCGTGGAGTCCGTCCAATCGCAGGGCGGGTTCCCTTTGGATGCGCTTGATCATGTCGGGAGCCTGATCCATCGAGACACCGAATTTGGAGCCGACGTGACCGGTGGCGATCGCATGGTGCGTGTGTGCGTCTATGCCGGGGGTAACTCGAAGCAGCACGGGTTGTGGGGAAGTCGCGGCTTTGGCGATTCGTTCCACATCGTGCAGGTTGTCGATCACGACGTGGCCGATGCCGTTCTCGACCACTGTTCGGATCTCGTCTTCGGTTTTGGCGTTTCCGTGCAGCAGCATTCGGTTGGCCGGAACACCGGCCGCCAAAGCTATTGCAAACTCGTTGCCTGAAGCCACGTCAAAAGAGAGACCTTCCTCTGAGAGAAGGCGGAGGATCGACGCTGACGGGAATGCCTTAGACGCGAAGTGGATCTGGGTGTTCGCGTGACGCGATCGGAACGAGTCCAGGAACTGTCGAGCTCTCGCGCGTAACGCGGATTCGTCGACGACGAGGGCGGGTGTGCCGAATTCAGCAGCAATCTCGCGAAGCGAGCAGCCGCCCACCACCAGATCCCCCTCAGCTGCAAGGCGTGTGCCCGCCGGGAACAGCTCAAGGTCGGGCGCTGCGGTCTCCCGGGCTTTGCGTTCGTCGGTCACTCGTCGATTTGTCAACGTGGACCGTCCCTCTCCGTCATGCGTTCCACACCTGTTTCGATCGGGTACGAGGTCGCTTGCCGGAGGCCGGAAGCGGAAGCCGTTTTGTCCGGCTACTTGTCACTATTGAAGAGCCGCAGCTGGAGGGCGAGGACAATGCGGGTATCAGGGTCATCGAGGTCGATCAGCTCGCCGATCCGGCGTAGCCGATGTCGAAGTGTGTTCGGATGCAGGAAAAGGAGGTCGGCAGCCTTAGGAACGTCGTAGTGGTTCGCCACCCACACGTGGAGGCTGCGACGATACTCGGTGCCCTGTGATTCGTCGTGGCGAACGAGCAGTGACAGCGGCTCGCCCAAGAGACCGGGGTTCGCGCTGACCCATGCGTAAGCCGACTGAAGGAACATTGCCGCGGCCAACTGGTCGTGACGCACGACCATCCGGTCTGTCACGTATGGGCCGTGCAGAGCGCGTAAGGCTTCGTCGGCCTGTTTCGCGGCGACGGGGATCTGGATCAACGATCCGGCGGTTCGGCCGAACCCTGCGCGCCATGCCCTGCCGCCTAGCTCTCCGACGTTGCTGAGCGTGTTAGCGACGAGCTTGGTCATAAGGGGTGACTCGGAGCCGATCGCGACGATCGCATAGGCGCGACCATTCGCGACTCCGACCACATACCGCAGGCGATACGAGGTGAGGGCGGCTCGGAGAAGATCCGCGATGTGCTGGGTTGCGAAGGCGTCGGCGGGCTGGTCGATTGAGCCGATCGAGACCACAGTCAGCGGCTCAGTACGTTGAAGCCCGAATGACGCGGCGATCTGTCCGGCGGGGTCGATGCCGCGCAGGAGTTGGCTTAAGATTCGTCCCGGTGTCGTCGTACCTCATCGGCCGCCAGGTTGATCCGGGCGAGGTGTGGCGCCGCTGCTCGGGCAGCCTCGGCGAGGGTCTCCGCGGCTTCGAGTTTCAGTGGCCGGTCGCCCTGCACTACCCAGATGGAACCTAACGCCTGACCGTGGGCACGCACAGCCATCGCTAACCGAGGAAGGTGTTCGTGCGGTTCGTGGCTCCATATCGCTGCTTCTGAGCGCATGACCGACAGATACTCTTCCGCATCTGCGGTGTACCTCGGGACTCGGCGGCGCAAGATACCCTCCATGCGCTGGTCGTCGATCCGCTGACCTTCGATCGTGGAGTATGCAAGCACTCGCATTGATAGATCCTCGATGGCTACCGCACCGCCGATGTCAGCGGCGAGCTGGTCGGCGAGTGTGAACAGGTCGTCGAACTGCGTCTCGCCCGGGCTGCACGCCGCGTGCAAAGTGCTGATCAGAGTGTAAAGCTCTCCCCAGGTCAGGGCCGGATCGACCGCCAGCAGCGCCACCCCGGCCGCGTGAGCTGCGGCGATCAGCTGCGCGGACTCGGAATCGGCCACCCTAACGGCCATCGCAGAGGCTCCGGCGCGGGCCGCGTGGTCGAACAGCTGAGCTGGGGGATGCCCGGGGACGAGAAGGATCATGCCATCGAAGGCCGTGCCGGGGTCGGCTGGATCGTAGATCACGGGTGTGGTCACAGCGACGTCTCGCCCGTGGGGCAACGCCAACGGGTTGAGCCCTCCGGGACCTAGAGCGTCGAGGAGCGCCCCGACTGTCACTCGACTCGCGCTCGTCATTTCTGTCCTGGACGGAGCACGAGCCCTTCACGTCCGCCGACGAACTCGCCGCGATCCACGACGACTCGACCTCCAAGCAGAACCCATTCGACTCCGACTGGTCGCTCCGCGGGCCGCTCGTATGTGCCCGCGTGACCGATCCGTGCAGGGTCAAAGACACAAATGTCGGCTACGGCGCCGTTGCCCAGCCAGCCGCGAGCGGCGAGCCCGAATTGGTCAGCGGTGGCGGACGTGATCTTTCGGATCGCCTCGCCCATCGCAACGACGCCCCGTTCACGAACGTACTCTCCGAGAAAGGTCGGGAATGTTCCAAAGGTTCGCGGATGGTTCGGCCCGAACGGCAACCCGTTGTCGGAACCGACCGAGACGAGTGGGTCGGACAGGAAAGTGGTGACGTCGTCCTCCCGCATCGTATGCAGAACGGTGTCCGCGTGCGGGTCGCGACTGACGATGCTACACAGCACCTCCCACGGGTCGTGATCGACCACGAGGTCGGAAAGCCGTCGTCCTGCAACCGCAGGGTCAGCATGGGTTAGGATCTGCAGGTCTTCGGGATGGAGCTCGCGCCAGAGCCCCACGCCGGTTCCGTTGTCGGGGTCCTCGGCTAGAAGCCGCAAAGCCGCACGCTCCTCCCGGTTGGCCAGACGCTTCAGTAATTCCGTGTCCCCGCCCTCGCACGCTGTAGGGGGTAACACGGCGACCAGGTCCGTACTGCACGCGGTGTACGGATACACGTCGGCCAGCACGTTGACCCCGGACCGGCGAGCCTCGACAATCTTTTCCAGAAGCAGTCGCGCAGAGCCGTGCATCCGATGACCCGACGCTTTGCAGTGCGAGATCTGCAGGCGCAAGCCGGCGGATCGGGCGATGGAGATGGCCTCATCCACCGCATCGAGCAGTCCTTCGCTCTCGCTTCGCATGTGGGTGGCGTATGTGCGGCCCCAACGTCGTGCGACCCGGGCAAGCGTGTTCAGTTCGAAACGATCGGCATAGGCGCCAGGCACGTACTCCAGTCCGGTCGACCAGCCGACAGCACCGGCGTCGAACGCCTCGGCCGCGAGGTTACACATCCGGTCCAGCGCGCCGGGTGGAAGGGCGGAGTCGAGGCCGCCGACGGCTACGCGCAAGGTGTTGTGCCCGACAAGCGCGGCGATGTTGTTGGTGGGCCCGGCCGCGGATGCGGCGTCGAGGTAGTCGCCGAAGCTCGCGAACACGTGTCCGTCGGTTTCTAGTGCAACGATCTCCTCCGTAGACGGATCGCTCGGACCGCAGGAGAACCCGCAATTGCCAACGATCTCCGTAGTGACCCCCTGGAGTAACTTGAACGGCTGTGCCTCGTCGAGAAACGGGACCGTGTCGGAGTGGCTATGCGGATCCACGAACCCTGGTGCGACTGCCAGGCCTGTCGCGTCGATCGTCTGGCGCGCGGCACCAAGGTCCCGACCGACCGTGATGACGCGGCCTCCTCTGATCGCCACGTCGGCCGAGCGGCCCGGACCGCCGAAGCCGTCGTAAACTGTGCCTCCGCGGATCAGAACGTCATACATCCCGGCCCACCACCCGCTGCTGGGTCAGATGTACTGTCGTTGAGCCAGCGATCAGCGTGATGTCGTCCGCATCTCCATCCACGTGAATTGAGCCGAAATCGGCCTGGAAGATCGACGTCGACCCGGCGGTACCGAATGGGCGCAGGGTCACGGACGGAAGGGTGTCGTTGCCAACAGTCCAGGTCCCGTTGCCTTGGTTCTGGATGACGATAGACCCGCCCCGGAACTGTTCTCGATAGCGTCCGGCGGGGTCGACCCCCGGGCGGGTACCCGGCATGATTCGTCGGAAACGCGTCAGCGGATCGAATTCCGCGGTCACTTCCAGAGTCTCGTCGACGAGCCGGACCGAGCCGAACCCCAGCGCGCTCTGCCAGCTGCCGTCGGCTGTCGGCGCGAACGGCTCCGGCTCGCCCGCGACGATCAGGTCGATTCCGCCATCTGGGCGGAGGCACACGTCGATGGCGCGGTTAGCTTGCTTCGAGTACCACGGGCCGGTGAGCCCCTGGGAATCCGTAGCGAGCCGCAAGGCCCGCCACGCAAGATCCATCGGTCCGAGGTCGTCGCGATTGCTGAACACCGCGACGCCGACGCCGGATGCGGGATCGGTCAATGAGTACGAGGTGTAGCCCCACATTGATCCGCTGTGGCCGTATGCGGCAACGCCTCCGACTGTTTCGTGCGAGATGCCCATCCCGTAGCTCGTCACAGTGCCGTCAGCGAAGGTCGAGCGAGCCAGCAGCTGATCCCGGATGTCGGCTCCGAGAACACGACCGTCGAGAAGGAAGCCGTGCCAGTTGGCGAAGTCACCAATTGTGGCAAACAGGTCGCCGTCCCCGTCGACGCAGCGCAGGGTCGCGCTTCTGGTTCCATCGTCGCCCATCTCGTGACGAATGAACCCCCCACCGTCTTTCGGTGAATAGCTGAAGGCCATACCTGGGATGACCTGACCGATATCCCGCTTGTAGGTGCTCTCGCGCATGTCAAGGGGCTCGAGTACGGTGGCGGCGATGAGGTCGGGGAAGGCTGTCCCGGTTTGCCGCTCCAGGGCCAGCGCAGCCACGACATAGCCGGTGTTCGAGTAGGAGATCGCGGTGCCAGGCAAGAAATCGGGTTCCGTGAGCGTCACCAGCAATTCCAGGAACACATCGACTGACGAGACGGTCGCTGGTGGAATCCCGATGACGTCGCCGACGGTCAGATAGTCGGGGAGCCCCGAAGTGTGCTGCAAGCAACGGCGAAGCGTGACGCCATCGAATGCAACCTCGGGCACAAGCCCTCGTATATCAGCATCGAGATCGACAAGACCATCGCGGGCGGCGATCAGAACCGTCGCCGCCGTCAGTTGTTTGCTCACCGAGGCGATATCTGTCGGCGTGGCCGTGCTCATGGGTACCCGGTGTTCGAGGCTGGACAAGCCGGCTGCAGCGGAGGCGATCATCACACCATTGCGGTAGACCCCGATCGCTGCTCCCGGCTCGTCCTCAGAGATGCGGTAGTCGAGAAGGTGGTGCTGAAGGCGCCCCGACAGGTCCCGCCCCGCGACACCGAGTGTCGCCTCCACGGCGTTATCGCATTCGACCCCCAGCACGGGTGAAATATCCTCGTGGCTCGACATTCTCTTCTTCTCCTCGTTGACTCGTCGGCCTCTGAGCCGATCTCGATCTTGTTCGGGGGGCCGGTGTGGTCATCTTCCCGTGTCCGCATGCCACCGGCTTGATCCTGCGGGACAATACTGGTCATCCGAATTCTGGCGCCCCCGCCAAAGCGACGACCTCCGTCTTGAGTTCGCTAGCCGTCGGCAACCAGCACGCCGCGTGATGTCCGGAACCCGGTGCCGGCGACGGGGGGGACTCCTGCATGCAGAGCGACGCTACGCCGGCTTTTGCGGCGGCTCCGCCCAGCAGTGCCGGACACCGAGGGTTCAGACTGCATCCGGTGGGGATCCGCGAAGGATCGGGCACCTCGCCACGCAAAACGATCGGAACCTTGTGCTCGACCTCGGGAACAACCGAGAGTAGAGCCTGGGTGTAGGGATGCTTTGGCGAGAGCAGTACCTCTTCCGTTGTGCCCTGCTCAACGATGCGGCCGAGGTACATGACCGCGATTCGGTCGGCAATGTTCCATGCCAGCCCGAGGTCGTGCGTGACGACGAGCACAGTGAGGCCGAGATCGTCGCGCAATTGGAGCAGAAGGCTGAGGATTTCACCGCGGATGGATGCGTCGAGACTCGACACCGGCTCATCCGCAACGAGCACGGTCGGCTCCACTGCCAGGGCGCCCGCGATGAGAACTCGCTGACACTGACCGCCTGAGAGTTCGTGCGGGTAGGAAAGGAAGAAGCGCTCGGGTGGGCGAAGTCCGGCTCGTGCGAGCGCTCGTGCGACCAGATCTGTCTCGGTTACCTCGCCGCCGGCACGGTTGGTCCGCTGCACGATGTTGTGGATGCGGATACCCTCGGCGACGGACTCGTAGACGCTGTGCTTCGGGTTGAGCGCTCCGATGGGATCCTGCATAACAAGCTGGACCTGTCTGCGATAACGCCGCAACGCAGCGGTCGAGTACTCCAAAGCGGACCCGTTGTACTCCACGACGCCCTCCGCCGGGCGTTCGAGGCCGAGAAGTGTTCGGCTTAGGGTGGTCTTCCCGCTGCCTGATTCGCCAACGAGTGCGATGATCTCGCCGGCGTTGAGATCGAGGTCGACCCCGTTGACAGCGACTACTGGTGAACCGCCCTGCCTGGCCGGGAAAACGACGCGGACGTCGCGGGCACTCACGGTCGCTGCGTTCATCGGACAACTCCCTGCTCAAGTTCGCCAGCACGGAGGCAGGCGACTTCGCGTCCTGGTTCGATTGGTGCGAGCATGGGGGACACTCTTCGGCAGACGTCGCTTGCTGAAGGGCAACGCAGATGAAATGTGCATCCTGATGGAAGCTCGCCGGGGTCGGGCGGATCGCCTGGGAGGCCAGCCGGGGCATATCGCGCGGCGGGGTCCCCCACTAGAGGGAAGGCACGTGCTAAGGCTGCTGAATATGGGTGGTGAGGTTGACCGAAGACTTTCGCCGCCGGTCCCTCCTCTACTATCCGTCCGGCGTACATCACGGCGATCCGGTCGCATGCCGAACTCAGGACGGAGAGGTCGTGGCTGATCAGCATGAGCCCGAGGCCGAGCTCGTGCACGAGATCGGTGAGTACCTTCATCACCTGCGCCTGCACCATGACGTCGAGAGCGGTGGTTGGTTCGTCGGCGATGATGAGCTGCGGGCGGCAGGCGAGGGCCATCGCGATCATCACCCGCTGTTTCTGGCCCCCGGAGAGCTGGTGAGGATAAGAGCGTGCGCTGGAATTCGGGAGGCCCACTTGCTCGAGCAACTCGCTGACGCGGGACTTTGCGGTCGACTTCGAGGCGCTGGAATCGTGGAGGAGGATCGGCTCAGCGATTTGTTCGCCCACACGCTGCACCGGATTCAGCGAGTGCATTGCACCCTGGAAAACCGTCGAAGCCTCAGCCCAACGCAGTGCCCTCAACTCTCCCCAGCGTGCTACGTTGACGTCCCGACCGTGCACGAACACTTGACCCGTGACCCTTGCGCTCTTTGGATGCAACCGGAGAACCGTGCTGGCCAACGTGGACTTGCCGCACCCCGATTCGCCTGCGATCCCGAGGCTTTCGCCGGCATTGAGCACGAGGTCTACTCCGCGCACGGCCGGGACGTCGCCCCGAGCCGTCTTGTATGTCACGTTGAGGTCGTGGATTTCGAGAAGTGCGCTCATCAGCGGTCCTTCAGTTTCGGGTTTACAATTTCTTCTAGTGCCTGGCCGACGAGGGTGAAGGCGAGCACAACCAGTACAACGCAGACGCCAGGCGGAATAATGAGCCACCATGCTCCGAGCGACATGGCGCCGTTCGAGAACGCCGAGTCCAGCATTGTTCCCCAGGACACGTTCGTAGGATCGCCAAGGCCGAGGAACGACATCGTGGTCTCGGCCAGGATGGCGCCAGCAACTGTGAGCGTCGTATTGGCGAATACGAGGGGCAACACATTTGGGAGTACATGGCGTCCCATCAGGTGCCAGCTGCCGCTGCCGAGCACGCGGGCGCGCTCCATGTAGCTCCGCTCTTTGATAGAAAGTGTCTGCGCCCGGATCAGGAGGGCTGTGCTCGGCCAGCCGGTCACTCCGATGACGATGATGATGGTGGTAAGGGAGCCGCCGAGCAAGGTCGCCAGCACGAGCGCGAGTGGTAGGAATGGGATAACTAGGAACCACTCGGTGAACCGGAACAATAGTCCGCCCACCCAGCCTTCGAAGATCGCCGAAGCGATTCCGATCACCGTGCCGATGACCATCGAAATCAGCGTCGCCGTGAGGCCGACAAGCAGAGACACTCGTGCGCCGTAGATGAGAAGAGTGAGCACTGACCGGCCCGCGTCGTCAGTTCCGAGCCAATACTCGGAAGAGGGTGCGCCCATGATGGGTCCGGTGGCCTCAGTAGTCTTCAGGCCGTTCGGATCGGCGAGGACCGGCGCTAAAACGGCGACGGCTGCGAAGGCGACCAGAATAAAGAGGCCGAGCATCCCGAGGCGGCGTCGACGGAATTCCTGCCATATTCGAGCTGCGGATGCCTTGCGCAACTTCCAGATCACTGCGCGCGGGCTGAGTTGTGTTTGCGAGATGGATGTCATAGCTTCACCCGGGGGTCTCTAACGGCGTAGAAAAGGTTTGCGAGGAAGTTCGCGATGACGACCACGGTCGAGAACATGAGGAAGGTCCCTTGCAGCATCGGTATGTCGGGGATGCGCAGAGCGTCCGAGGTCAGTAGTCCGAGTCCCGGAATCGAGAAGACCGTTTCTATGGTGATCGCACCGCCCACCGAGAATGCAAGATCGAGCGAGATCATGGTCATGACGGGAAGCATTGCGTTGGGCGCCGCGTGTCTGCGTCGAACAAGTGCATCGGGCAACCCTTTTGCGCGTGCCGTCTGGAGATAGGGTTCCCCCATCTCGTCGAGCATCGATGACCGCATCACGATGGAGTACTCCGCGACGTAGGCGAGGGTCAGCGTCAACACAGGAAGCGTGAGGTGCCAGGCCTCGTCGATGACGCCGGCGAATGACCACGGATTCATACCTGGAGAATTCAGCCCACCGATGGGAAACAGGCCCGGGAAAGATCCGAAGCCAACGGCGAGCAACATGAAGAGCAGCAGTCCGAGCCACCAGTCCGGCATCGCGTAGACGATGATCGTACCTGTCGTGGAGACTTTGTCGAACGCCCGTCCGCGGTACCACGCTGCACGTTTTCCTATCCACAGCCCGATGATGATCGCCAACACAGTCGAGGTGCCGACCAGTATGAGGGAGGGCCATAGCCGTTGCAGGATCATTGACGCGACGGGTTCTCCGTACTCGTACGAGACGCCAAGGTTGCCAGTAAAGATGTTGGTCAGATATGTCCAGAACTGTTGGGGGAGCGGCTGATTGAGACCCAAACGCTCGGCGATGAGATGTATCTGTTCCGGAGTGTTCGCGCGCCCGCGCGCGAGAGTCCGCTCGGGGTGAGGGTTGATGACGCGGAACAGGAAGAAGTTGACGACGAGGATGAAGAAGAGCGTTACTGCGGATCCGAGAGCCCTCCGTCCGATGAAACCCCACGACAGCGTCCGCCGTGCGCCGGCAGTGCGGGCCAGTCGACTCCGGTTCGCCAGAGCCGGAGCCTCAGGGGCCGCGCTCATTCGCGGTCTCCGGCCGTCGCCTTGCCGCGTCGTCTCGCGAAGGCCCATCCGGCCGCAATGAGCACCGCCAGCCCGGCACCGACGATGGCGATGAGATTCGTGTTCTCTGTGCTGCCACTCGAGCCCTTCAACGCGATGGCCGAGCCGTGGGCGTCGACGTTTGGTGCAACAGTCAGGTAGCTCGCGGCGTCGAGGAGGAGTGAGCCGTTCGGCATTGGTTTCGGGTTCAGCCCGTGGAAGCGATCGCTCCGGTATGCCTGCTCCGACATCGGATACACCGTGAGAAGGTACGGGGCGTCCCGGTAGAGAATCGCTTGCATCTTCTTGATCTGCTCGCTGCGTTCCGCCGGATCGAGCTGCTGCTTCTGGGCGGTGTAAAGCTTGTCGTATTCGCTGTTGCAATACCAGGAGTCTGAAAGCAGCCCGCGCTGGCCGCAGGTGAAATAGATAAGCATCGCGTCCGGGTCCTCTGCATAACTCCAGCCCCACTCGAATATGTCGTAGTCGCCGGACAAAATGACGTTCTGCAATTTGGTGCTATCCATCGACGTGACGGTCGAGTCGATGCCGAGGTTGCCGAGCCATTCCTTTAGGAGTTCCATTGTGGTGAGCGACGAGCTGTCCTCTGGTCTGGCTATCAACCGCAGCGGCTCCATCGGCGCCCCGTTGGGTAACCTGAGCTTGCCGTCGTGGCCGCGTTTGTAGCCGGCGGCTGTGAGAAGTTCCGCCGCTTTCGCCGGATCATAGCGGGGCGCGTCCGCACGGGGTGGTTCCCAGACAAATTTCGAGAAGTCGGGTGTGACGACCGTCGTGGCAGGCTTGGCACCGCCCATGAAAGCGAGCTTGGCGATCTTCGCGCGGTCGATTGCCGTGTTGAGGGCATACCGAAACTTCGGATCGAGGACAGCTGGATTGGGATCCCCGATACGCGCTCCCGTCTTCGTGTCGATTGATCCTGTGTTGAATGCGATTTCGTCGAAGACGCCCGATTGGATGGCGGGCCAACCGGTGATGCCCGGCCGACTGGCGAGCGCCCTGACTTGCAGTGGCGACAAGCCGTCAGCGAAGTCGATCTCGCCTTTCACCAGCGCCTGGACCTCAGTGTCCAGGGCTTTGAAAACCCTGAACCGGAGCGTGTCGATCTTCGGCCGCCCTCCCCAATAGTTCGGGTTCGCCTCGAGTTGATAGGTCGAACTACCCGCCGCACCAGCGACGAGCCGGAAGGGTCCTGAGCTGACAACATTCGGAGGCGTGTTCGGGAAAGACGTCAGCTGGCTATCGCTGATATGTGACCAAACATGCTCGGGGATGATAGGTATCGGTATTGCTGGAAGGGTGGCGTTTGGGTGGTCGAGATGGAGCAGGACAGTCTTCTCGTCGGGGGCAGTCACTTTGGTGACAGATGTGAGGAAGTTGCCCCAGTTCGCTTGGGCAGGACCGCCGGAGATAACCCGGTTGAGGGTGTAGGCGACGTCTTTCGACGTCAAAGGCTTCCCATCTGACCACTTGAGGCCGGAGCGGATGTGGTAGGTCCAGGTCAGTCCATCAGCTGATCTGGACCACGATGTCGCTAGCCGTGGTTGTAGTGAGAGGTCCTTGTTTGAGTCCTGGGTCAGGCTGTCGTACATGAGGTCGTACACAAGGGTGGCCGAAGACTCAATGCCCAGCAGAGGGTTGAATGAGTCCACCTGGCTGGTCGTCCCGACGGTGAAGGTCGTCTTGCCTATTGGCGGCTCGGTGGCCGCCGTAGCGGAAGAAACGGGGATGCCCATGACGAGAGCCAACATTGCGGCTAAACCCGCGATAATCCGGGGCGCGCTGCGTTTCATCGGGCCACCGACACCGTTCGTGTTGGATCGGGCTCCGCGTCGCTCGTTTGGATGTCGTTTACGCATCGCATTGCTGAAACTCCCTTGTCCCATGCGCTTATCGGTACGGACCACCCATTCGTGTCCGCCCCTTGCCAGACTGCAAGTGGTTAGGAGGTGCGGCCCGTGACGCGCTGTCGATCAGTACACACCGAGACCCAACGCCGATCGTTGTCCGCACAGCCAACGCAGGAGAACGAACGGTTGGCGATGACGACAATGCGCGCTGCGCTGGAGGACATCTCGCGTCGCCGAAGTTACCAATAGTGCGACGACGGTAGCCCGGACCGCAGCGATGCGGCGCTACGCTTCTGGCGGATTCGGCGTCTACATCTGAGCTCTCCTTGTCCGCAGGTCATAACTGAAACGTTCACGTATGAAACGATCGTATCAATTTATCGCGTAATCTTGGGCGGGGCCTGAGGATCGGAACGCTTGCTCCCGGAATCCGGGAGGAGGCTTCGACTGGTAATTCGCAATCCGGACAATCACCTGTGATCGAAGGCTCTTCTTCGTAAGACATCTGCTCTGCTTCGGTTGGCTTCCAGACGGATCTCACGCTTGTTTGCTACATGCTATAGCTATTATGGTAATTGCATAGCGATTCGCTGCCGGTTCGCCCAACGCGACCCTCAACGAGACGATCACGAAAGAGCCGAGGAGCGATGGTCGATTCATCCGCCAAAGATGAGCCGCTACACGTAGCGCTCGTCGCGCTGCCCATTCGACCTGCACAGCTCGGACGCCAGCTGCTCCGACCACCGCGATCTTCAATCCGCTCGCAGGCGGGCGCGCTGTCGCTGAGGTGACGGTTGGCCATCCGCGAGTTCATGATTGATCGGAGACTATCTGTGGAGGAGAACCGATGACCTCACTCGGCACCCGGCTCAGCGTCGCCCACACTGACGGCACGATCGGAGTGGCACGGCGCGACGTGACGCCTCTCCTCGGCATCCGCGCCAAGAACTGGGGTCCAGCCGACTGGGAAACGTCCGAGGGCTCGCACCATCCGATGACGCTAACAGCGCTGGCCTTCGCCGCCGAGGAGCCACTATTGCTGATCGCAGTGGACGGCTCCTGGTGGCGACGCGTCGACGACGAGTGGTCAGTTCGGTCACGCATTCTCGGCGGGCTCGGCCTGGCGCCTCACCAGCTGATGTTCTCGCTTTCCCACACCCACGCGGGGCCTGTGCTCTGTACCGGCGACACCCATCTCGCCGGCGGCGAGCTGATCGGGCCCTATCTCCGTAGGCTGGCGGACGCGGGGATCGAAGCTGGCCGAGAAGCGCTCGCGAACGCCGAGAACGCCCGGGTCGAATGGACGACGGGACGCTGCGCACTGGCCGGCAATCGGGAGCTCGACCTCGACGGTCGGGCGCTTGTTGGCTTCAACCCGGACGCGACCCCGGCCGACGACTGCGTGCTGATCGGCCGGGTGACCGCGACGGGTGGGCGCACGCTTGCAACCGTAGTCAACTACGCGTGCCACCCCACGACACTCGCCTGGCAGAACCGGCTCGTCTCGCCCGACTACGTCGGTACCCTTCGCGAGACTGTCGAGGAGGCGACGGATGCCCCATGTGTGTTCCTCCAGGGAGCCTCCGGCGAGCTCGCGCCGCGGGAGCAGTACACTGGCGACCTCAGCGTGGCGGATCGGCACGGCCGGGCCCTAGGTTTGGCCGTGCTCTCGGCCCTCGCCTTGCTGCCGGCGCCGGGCAAGGAACTGGAGCTCACCGAGGTGGTGGAGTCGGGGGCGCCACTTGGTATCTGGGCGGAATGCCCGCAGGATGCGCGGATGGCAAGGCGCAGTATCCAGGGCTCGGTGACGCTTGACCTCGTCGACTTGCCGAGTATGGACGAGCTCGAGGAACGCTGGTCCGACATCGATCCGCGCAGCCGGGCAGAGCGGCTCGGGCGGGCGCGCAATCTGCGCGACGGCTATATCGACGGGCCGGCCGTCGAGCATCCGTTCTGGGTGTGGCGGGTCGGCGATGCGGTGCTGGCAGCCCATCCCGGCGAGGCGTATTCGCGACTGCAGAGCCGCCTGCGCGCTGCGTTCCCCGAGACACCGATTGTCGTCATGAACCTGACCAACGGGCCGGGTTTCGTGTACCTGCCCACTGACGAAGCGTACGAACGGGGCGCGTACCAGGCCTGGCAGAGTCCGCTCGCGCCCGGCTCGCTCGACCGTCTCGAGGGCGCCATGGTCGAATCGATCAGTGCGATCCTCGAGGAGTGATGGATGACAATGAGGTCCTCACCGGGCACCGCTCGCGCCTCCAACGAAATCGACGCTGGACCGACAGTTCGCTCCGGCACCCGGCGCGGCCTTCTCATCGGCCTTGGAGGGGCCACTCTCGTCTCGCTGACCGGGGGAACGGATCACTATCGTGCGTTCGGATGCCGCTTCTGTGGTGAGCGCCTCGAACTCGCCAGCCGGCGACTTCGTCTCCGGGACCACGCTGCTGCAGTCGGCGAACGTGAAGACAGGCACGAAGCGGGTTAGTTTCCCCGCGAGTCGCCCCGTGTCGTCGCCGGTGGAAAACAAAACGGTCTGAGCACCGAAAGAAGAGTAAGGACACAACAATGAGCACATCCGCACCCGTCGCCCTCGTCACTGGTGGAGCCGCCGGCATTGGCTGGGAGATCGGACAGAGGCTGGCCGCCGACGGCTATCTCGTCGTCGCCGCCGATCTCGTGCCCGGGTTCACGATGACGGCACCGGTGGAAGGGATCGTGCATCGACGGCTGAACGTTACGGACCCTGATGACGTCGCACACGTGTTTGGGGCGGTGGGCGCCGAGTTCGGCCGGCTCGACGTGCTCGTCAACAACGCGGGCATCCAGCGGCATCGGGCGATCGAAGACCTCGGCTGGGACGAGTGGCGGGCCGTCGTCGACGTGAATCTCAACGGCGTCTTCCTCTGTCTTCAGGCCGCCGGCCGGCAGATGCTGGCGGCAGGCGCTGGGCGTATCGTCAACATCTCGTCCATCTCCTCGCGTGGCTCGGCAGGGCGGGCTCCGTACGCGTCGACGAAAGCGGCCGTCATCGGTCTCACCGCAACAGCCGGGGCCGAATGGGCCGCTCGGGGAGTGCGGGTCAACGCGGTAGCGCCCGGCTACGTCAACACGGGTGTCTTCCGACAGGGCGTCGAGGGCGGAACGCTGGACGAGGCGACAATCCTGAAGCGCATCCCTGCCGGTCGGGTCGCGGAGCCGAGCGAGATCGCGAATGCCGTTTCGTTTCTGGTCTCCGACCAGGCGTCATATATGACCGGGCAGACGATGTACGTCGACGGCGGTTTCATGGTCGACTACGGAATCCCGCTGGCCTCGGTGCCGAAACCGTGACCGGTCCGACGGCCGTGCCCGGCGCCCGCATCACTGAACTCGGCACCGCGACCCTCTCGCTGCCGCTCTCGCGTCCCCTGCCGTTGGGTGCGATGACGGTGACCAGGCGGGAGTATGTAGCCGCGCGGGTGCGCGACGACAACGGAAACGATGGCATTTCTTACGCCCTGACCCGTGAGGCCCCGATGGCCGCGATTGTGGAACGGCTGCTCGCCCAGCACGTGGTCGGGCACGAGCTGGACGTTCTATCGTTGTGGGAGTCGATGTTCCGGGGCAGCGCGATCGTCGGGCGGGTCGGGCTCGTGCGCCGTGCGATCGGGCTTGTCGACATCGCCCTCTGGGACCTGCTCGGGCGTCGGACCGGGGAACCGGTGTGGCGTCTTCTGGGCGCCGACAACGCCCCACGTGCGACGATGCTCGTTGCCGCATACCCCACACTGGGGAGGACCGTCGACGACCTCGTCGACGAGGTCGTCTCGCAGGCCGCAGCCGGGTGGCCGCTGGTGAAGATCTCGCGCTCGCCCGACACATCTCTCATGCGCGAGCTGCTGGCCGAGCTGAACCGTGAACTTCCCGACCGCACCGGCCTTGTCGTCGACGTCGGGTTCGGTTGGCGGGACGCGGACCAGGCGCTGGCGGAGGTCGCTGAATGGGGCGATCCGCAGCTCGCCTGGCTGGAGGATCCGCTGCTGCCGGAAGACGTTGACGGATGTGCCCGCATCCGCTCAGGCACGGGACTAACGCTCGCGGTCGGCGACGAGGTCACCGACCCGGCCGTTCTGAAGGCCCTCGTCGAGGGCGGTGGTATCGACCTGGCGCGGCTCGATGTCGTCGCCCTCGGCGGGATCACGCCTGCGATCGATTTCGTGCACTGGGCGGCCGAGCGCGGCGTTCCTATCTCCTGTCACGTCAGCCCGGAGACGAGCGTGCATCTCGGTGCCGTCGGTGTCGAGACGTTCGGCCGTGCCGCGGGCGGCAACCCCTACGACCCGTCGCCCACACTTGTAACAGGCGGGCCACTCTTCGACGCGGGCCACGCCCGTCCCACCAGTGAGCCGGGCCTCGGCTTCGGCTTCGCAGCGGATACGTTCGACTTTGGGAGGAACACATGACTCGCAGCGTTGTCGTGACCGGTACGGCGAAAGGCATCGGCCGAGGCATCGCCGAACGGCTCACCGCAGACGGATGGCTCGTGGTCGGCGTGGAACGGTCCGAATCCGACAGCGTCAACGTGGGAGCGTGCGCGGCGGTGACGATCGGCGACACCGCGGAACGCGCCACTCACATGCGGGCCGCCAACCAGGCGCTGCAGCTCGCGCCGTTGGGCGGCTGGGTAAACAATGCCGGCATCACCAGGCAGACGCCACTGCATCGCCTCGACGAGCGTACCGTTCGCGAGATCGTCGAGATCAACGGGCTGGGGTATCTGTGGGGATGTTCGGCCGCGGTCACCGCTTTCGTCGACCAGGCGCATCCCGGCGCGATCGTCAACATCGGGTCGATCCACGGCCGAGCAAGCTTCGCCGACTACGCAGCCTACGAGTTCACCAAGGGCGGGATCGACGCGCTCACGCGGAGCGTAGCTGTTACCTACGGACCGTACGGCATCCGCGCCAACACGGTCGCGCCCGGCGGGGTGCGCACGCCCCACCTCGAGGCGCAGATCGCTTCGGCGACCGATCCAGAGGCCGAAGAGCGCGCCCTTGCCAAAGGTCCTCCGATGCGGCGGATCGCCGACGTGGACGACGTTGCCGCACTTACGGCCTTCCTGCTGAGCGATCAGGCCGGCTACCTGAGCGGTCAGTCCATCGCAGTCGACGGAGCGTGGACTGCTGCTTTCGGCTCCCCACCCGTCGATCCGACGCTCGTGAAGCGTTTCCGGACCCAGGAGTAGGGCGGCGTCCTTAGGCCTTGAGCATCGAGGCGCGTTGGATGAGACCGTCGCGCACATCGAACGTGGCGATCGTCTCGGTGGCGATACCGGCGTTGGCAACGTGTTCTCGGGCGACGACCCAGCGGTTGCCGAACACTGTCGTCGCGTCGATGGTGCAACTAAGGAGGGGGTTGACCAGGCGGTCTGCGTAGAACGCCCGGATCGCCTCGCGGCCGACGAGCGGTGTTTCGGCCACACCAGAGACGACGGCGTCCTCGGAGTAGGTGGCGACGAAGGCGTCGAGGTCGTGCGCGTTGAACGCGTCCACCTGGTCGGTCACGGTCTGAAGTGCTGCGAGTGCGGTCATTGGCGTCATCCTTGTCTGGCTCGGTCGTTCTCAGTCGATTCGCACGCCGCCGTTGACGTCGTAGGTCGCGCCGGTGACGAATGCGGCCCGGGGCGACGCGAGTCCCGCGATGATCCAGGCGACATCCTCCGGCGTGCCAAAGCGACCGACGGGGATCGAGGAGGACAGTGCATCCCGGCCGCCTTCACTCAGTTGGTCGGTGATCGCGCTGGTGACGGGGCCGGGCGTGACGGCGTTCACGCGGATACCCTCGGCGGCGAGGTGACGCGCGAAGCTGCGTGTGATAGCCAGGATCGCTCCCTTGCTGGCGGCGTAGTGCATCCCGGTCTGGAGGGCCCCCACTTGCCCAGCGATGGAGGAGAGGTTCACGATCGATCGGTCGACCGGCTCGGCGGCGGATGCGGCCCGCAGGAGGGGGAGGGCGGCGCGGCTGAGGAGAAAGGTACCGCGCCCGTTGGTCTCCATCACTGCATCCCACTCCTCGATGTCGATGTCGTCGAAGTGGCGATAGGGGCAGACGCCACCATTGTTGACGAGCACGTGCAGAGCACCCCAGGTCGCGGCGATCTCGCGGACGAGATCATCGATCGAATCGGGGGAGCGCAGGTCGAGGCGGCTGACCTGCACCTCGGGTGCGCCGGCGGAGCGACACCGCTTGGCCACCCGGCGGGCTGCCTCGTCGCCGCTGCTGTAGGTGAGCCAGACGGCCGTTCCCTCGGAGGCGAGGGCGACGGCAGTGGCGGCGCCGATTCCGGAGCTGGCGCCGGTAATGAGTGCGCGACGATCGGTCATGGGGAAACGCTATAGCATTTGGGGCCGGGTGCGCTATTCGGCGCCCGAGGCGCGGCTGAAAGGCACGCGACGTTATAGCGTTTGGATATAGCTCCCAATCCCGTTGTCATCCCCAGTGCGATTCTCCATTCCCAGCGACGCGTCCGCGACCGCCCTAATCCAGAATCGCCCAAATCGACGCACGCGACCATCGTGCTAGAAGCGAATCGCCATGGAGGATGTGGTGATCTCGCCCAGAACATCTGGCAGGATATCGACACCGATTCCGGGCCCCCTCGGAATGCGCACGTGACCCTCCTCCAGCACGAATGGTGCCGTGAGGTCCTGCGCGTAGTAGCGGCTCGACGCCGAAGTGTCACCGGGAAGCACGAAGTTCGGTAGGCCGGCGAGCGCCACGTTCGCCGCTCGTCCGATGCCAGTTTCCAGCATTCCGCCGCACCACACAGGGACTCCGTTTGCGGCGGCAACGTCGTGAATGCGACGTGCTTCCAGGTAGCCGCCCACACGGGCGGGCTTGATATTGATGACGCTGCAGGCGCCGAGCGCTATCGCGGCCGCCGCATCCCTAGCGGACTCGATCGATTCGTCGAGGCAGATCGGTGTCTGGATGAGCTTCGCAAGGTGCGCGTGTCCGAGGATGTCGTCCTCGGCAAGCGGTTGTTCAAGCAAGAGCAGTCCGAAGGGGTCGAGCTGTCCCAGATGCCGGGCATCGGCCAGTGTATACGCCGTGTTGGCGTCGACTTGCAGGAGTACGTTGTCCCCGAATCGTTCCCGAACTGCTCGAACCGGTTCTAGATCCCAGCCCGGTTCGATCTTGAGCTTGATGCGCAGGTACCCTTCGGCGAGGTAGCTCTCTACAGCAGCGAGGAGCTCGTCGAGCGAGTCCATGATTCCGACCGATACTCCAGCGGGCACGCAATCGCGCACCGCGCCAAGATGGTGTGCGAAGGAGGTCCCCGCTTCCTTAAGCTGCGCGTCGAGAATCGCGGTTTCGAGCACGGATTTCGACATTGGATGACCTTTGACGGGGGCCAGCGTTGTGGCCACGAGTTCGGCAGTTAGGCGCCCTCCAAGCGCTTGCAGGCGGGGAACCAGGTGATCACGGATGACGACGTCACCCCCGTCTAGGAACTCGGAGCTGTACAGCGGATCGGGCTCGGCGGCGTGTTCCGCCCACCCTTCCGCGTTCGCCGTTGTCACCCTTACGAGGGTTGTTTCACGCTCGGACGCGGTTCCGAACGACGTGCGAAAGGGTGACACCAGCGGCATCGTGACCCGGCGCAACTCAATGTTCTCGATCTTCATCACAGCTCCTCTTTATCGAGTCGATACCAACCAGTTCGGGTGACGCCGCGGGCGGCGTATCCTTCACTGAGTGTTTCCCTGAGAACCTCTCGAGTGGCACGTCGCCAGGCTTTGGCCGCCTCAGGATCCTGGTTTCGCAGGGCGACGATGTCCATCGGAACGCGGCACCAGAGCGCGCCCTCAGCTTCGACGAACATCGGTGCTAGATCGGGGCCGAACCTCAGCACGCCAGCCGATCGGTAGTCGGGAGCGATCAGGTCGAGCGGGGCGCTCTCGCTGCAAGCGATCGCGCGCTCGCTGCTGAGTGGCCAGACGGCCACGAGACGATCGCTTTCGTCGTCAGTGTTGATGGCGTCGTCCATGACGCCGTAGAAGTCCTCGCTGTATTCAGTGGCGGAGGCTCCGAGCTTCGTCAGGTTGAATCGCGCGTTGCGGCTGACAAGGGGATCGAATGTCCACACAATTCGCTCAAGACCACGAGCGAGCGCCCACGCACGCTGATGCTGTTTGAGGGCGAAGCCCACGCCGGCGTCTTTCTGACCCGGACGCACTCCTGCGATCAGCGAGTAAGCAGACGAGCTGCCCGGCGCGACAATTGCAACGGCTGCACCGCAGATCTCATCGTCTGCATCGTAAGCTGCGGCTACCGCACAACCGGCGTGGCTGATGCCTCGCAGCACATCGACTGGGATAGGCGGGCCCTGTGATGAGGTGCCCCAGACCGAGGTGAGTAGGTGGGTCACGCCCCAGAGGCGGCTCATATCGTGCTCGTCGGCGATTCGAACGTGCGCTAGGTCGCACGCACGTGCGGACGCATCCTCGGACTGAGCGACAAGAAGGTCGGCTTCGACATTGCGGTGCATTCGCCCAGCATGGGTGATGCCTCTTCCCTGGTCATTGGCCGCGAGTACAAGCCTCCTATTGACTGGAATGTCGTATAGCACTGCTGTGGTTTCTGCCGGTCGAAGCTTCTGGGGAGGATTCGCGGGGAGCGCGATTTTCGTCGCACTACTTCAGGCGATAGCAGAGCAGGGGTTCTCGTGGGGCTCGGGTCGAGCGTCGCTGGAGTGCACGTTGGTCTCGGCGGCCAAGTTGAGCCGCGAGGGTCGACGATATTTGATGCCGAAGAGCGCAAGCGCAACCGTTGGCCAACTGAAGCACGATGTCTTCTCCGGGGTATGCCTGAGGTACAGGAGGAATCTTCAAAGGGGGCTTTCCGATGAATCAGGTGGAATCGAGTCGACCACCCGTGATGGTTCGGCCAGTTGCGCCCGCGGGGCTGTGACCGTGTCTGCTCTCGGGTTCGACTGAGAAATAGGACACGTCTTCCGAGTGGGTTTCTGAATACGGTGTCAGCGACTCGCCCTGTCGGTACGAAGCTGTTGGGGCTCAACTAACGCGAGTTCAGCACCGTCGAGAATCGCGATCCCGCTAAGATTGAATATCTTGAAACGATTACGGTCGTATTGGCTACGATAGATTTTAAGTATCCTGACTGGATGAATGACTCGGATATCGAAATTGTGCGTGGCATCCCTGCGGGTGCTCGGCTCGATGTCGCCCGCATCTACTGGGAGGCGTTTGGTCGCAAGCTCGCTCCAAGTTTGGGCGGCCGGGCTCGTGGTGTGGCGTACTTGGAGACGCAGTTGCACTCGGATCGTTTCCTTTGCGCGACACGCTCCGGTCGCGTGATCGGTGTGCTGGGATTCTGCGATGGGGGTCGAAAGGCAGTGGGCTTGTCCGTCCGCGGTCTCGCGCGGGAGTACTCGGCTATCAGCGCTCCTTGGCGGGCTGCGCTCATGCTGATCTTGAGCCGCACGCCACGGGAGGGAGAGTTGCTTCTCGACGGGCTCTCTATCGCTCCGGAGGAGAGGGGACACGGGATCGGCTCTCGGCTACTAGGTGAGGCAATCGCTCTGTCCGCGTACAGAGGACTCAAGGGAGTGCGGTTGAGTGTCGTAGACTCGAACCCCCGCGCGAGGTCGCTGTACGAACGGTTAGGTTTCACCGCCACAGAGACTGTGTCGATCGGCATCTTGGAGCGAGTGTATGGCTTCCGGCGGGCGACAGATATGGTGTACCGAATCCCGCTGAGAGCAGCCGAATGACGAGTTCCCGAGACATCGCTCCGAAGACCGTCGTCGAAGCCTGCTTTGCTCTGGATGGGACCGCAGCGCTGGAGATGGTGTACGATCTGGCGGCCGCCGTCGGCCTGGATGCTCAGCCGGTGCGTCTCGCGATCAGGCGGATGGAGGTGTCTGGCGTTCTGCAGCAAGAGGGCCGAGGCCGCAAGGGGCGACTGGTTCTGACAGAAGCGGGCCAAGACAGGGAAAAGGCAGACGCGCGCTACCTCGCGGTCGTCTCCGCACAGGATGCCGGCGTGCAGACATGGGATGGCGCCTGGAAGCTTTTCACTTTCTCGGTTCCGGAGCGATTTCGTGCGGAGCGAGATGGGATACGATCGGCTCTTGTTCGCCTTGGGGCGGCGTCGCTGGCTCATGGCGTTTATGTAAGCCCGTTCGCGCTCCGCGACGAGATGGTGAAGGTTGTGGGCGCTGAACCTGTCGCCCGGTATCTCATTTCGGCGGAGGCTACACGTCTGGACGGCCCAGGGCTCGGGGATCCGCTCGAGATCGTGGAAACGTTGTGGCCCGGGGCCGAGATTGAAAATGCGTACCGGGGACTGGCGAACGAGCTTGCGGCGGCGGATAGACTCCCTGACTCCGCGAGTGTTCCGGATCGACTTGCGTGCGCCTTGAAGCTCGCAGGGGCGTTCACCGTAGCGGTTGAGCGTGATCCGTTTATCCCGCCAGAACTTCGCCGCTCTGATTGGTCACCGCCAGCATTGAGGCGTGCCTTCCGAAGCACGTGGGTCCGGTTGCAAAGAGACCTACCTACGGTCAGTCTCTTTCAGTCGTACGAGACAAATGGCGAAGCCCGACGCGCGTAGGTCGCTCGATTCTGAACGATGGGGTATTTCCGTGCTTCCCTCGCCGTTTACGTCGCGTAGCCTTTGCGCAAGATATACCCCCGGGCTCTATCGAACCCTGCAATTCGATCGCCGGCGTTTCGATGCTCCGCGAGTTGTTCACGAAGTGCGAGCCGCCATCGATGAGCGCCTTCCGGGTCAATCGAGCGCAGCGACACTATGTCCTCGGGCACCGGAACGAAGCTCCAGGTTTCGTTGGAATTGTCGGTGAGGCTGTCATCGCCATCTCGAGCAGCCGTCGCCGCGGGCTCGAGCACATCCCAACGCACGAGAAGCCGGTCCGTCTCGTCGCGTCCCATTGAGGTGTCTCCCGACACGTCGTCGTGGAGGTGCTCGAGGTACGCCATAGGCGCCGCGCCTAGCTTGCCCAAGTAGAGATGAGCATCGCGACCGACCAGTGGATCGAATGTCCACTCAACCGCGGCAATATCTCTTTCGGCGGCCCACGCCCGCTCGTGAAGCTTCATTGCGAACCCGATCGAGCAGGAGGTGAATTCCGGGTCTCGACCCGTTATGTAGCTGCAAAGTAGCCTCCGGTCGGGTGCGGCATGAAAGCCGAGTGTTGCGCCGATGAGCACTCGGCCGGCGTACGCTCCGCCAAGGTAGCCCCCACCGTCGCTAACTGCCCGCAGCAACTCTCTACTGACTGACGGGTTGCCCTCGCGTGCCCGGATCCGCGCGAAGAATCGCTCGGCCTCGCCGATCTCATCGATCCCGGCGAGTTCGCGTATCCGGATCCGCGCGTTGAGGGCGGCGATGGTTGCCTCAGTCCGCAGTCCGGAGCGCGATGACGTGGCGGGCCCCGTCATCGGGACCGCCGCAAGACGTCGATATTCAGTGGGTGCACCTCAATCTGCGTTACGAGATCGTCGACAACGACAGGCTCATCATCGTGAGTCAGGAGGCGATCTGCTTTAGCTTCCGCGAGCCGCAGGCTCGAAGTCCGTCGATCTGACGAACAATCGTTGCCAAACGCGGAGGTAGAGCACGTTGCCTCGCGTGAAGTAGGAGACGCCTCGTTAAGGAGCCGCTCGAGTATATCGCCGGTCCGGATATGGCGCTTCATGGGCTCCTTCACGTGGAGGGCGACTTCGGCCCAATCGGTTGTCGAGATATCGAAACCGTATGTGCTGTGGACTCGTGTGCCTTTGTCCAATCCGATCGTGCTTCATCACCGCCCTTTGTTCTTCCGCACATGGTGACTCGCGATCGCTGGCCGATTTCGTGGCGCGATGGCCTGTTAACGAGTGTCGGCGACCGGTTGGATAAGCGGCAGACTACGAAGCGGCTGCCGCCGGATCCGCTTCGGTGTCCGCCGCAGGATGCGCGGCAGCTTCTGGCTCCGGCATACCGATGCTTGCTAGTCGGCGAACCGGGGTCGTGCTCGCGAGAGCGATGGCCACGATCCCGACGGCGAGGAGTGCCGCTGTCGTGCCCCAGCTGTCGATGACCATTCCGGCCACTCCGGCGCCGAAGGAGGCGCCGAAGTTGACGGTTGTGTTGATCCACGCTGAAGCTTCCGTCTGCCCGGATTTCGGTACGGCCGAGTCCGCGATCAGGTAGCCGGTGATAAGAGACGGGGCAAGGAAAACTCCGGCCAAGGCGAGGCCCGCCGCCAGTAGTACGAATGTGGGTGCCCAGGCGACCGCGGCGACCGTGACCCCGAGGCCGATACCGAGTACGAGCAATCGTGTGACAAGGGACGCCGCGAGCCGCAGATGTCCATATACGAGGCCACCGACAGCGCTTCCCGCCGCGAAAGTGGCCAGTAGCCAGCCGGAGAGCTCAATTTCGCCGCGGTCGGTCGCGAACGCGGGGGCAACGATCTCAAGTGTGCCGAGGACGAGGCCGACTCCAATCAGCACCACGAGCACCCGAGCGAAGCCTGGCTGGCTGAGTGGGCGGTCCACCCGCGGACTTGCTTCTGCCGAGCGCGGCACTCTGTGCGAGGCGTTGCTGAGCACCATTCCCGCGGTGCCAATTACCGTTGTGGAGGCGGCGAGGATAAGCCCCACGCTCGGTGATGTCGCCGTTATCACAGCCGTGATCAGAATAGGTCCGCTCACGAACAACAGCTCCTCGCACGTGGCGTCGAGGCTGAACGCCTTCTGCCGTTGTCTGCCTGGTGAGGTGAGGGACGACCAGATTACTCGCATAGAGGGACCCAAGGGGGGAACGCTTAGGCCGATGATCGCGCTGAGCGCCAGGAACCAACCTGCCGCTGGCCTCTGGCTCGTCGCGACGAATGCGAGTGCTAAAAGGCTCGCGGCTTGGACCGCCGCCATCACCGGGAGGGCGCGACGTTGGCCCCAGCGGTCCACGGCGCGGGCTCGCCACGGCGAAGCGATCACGTTGGCGAAGCCGGAGAGTGCAGAGGCGAACCCTGCGAGTGCGAAGGAGCCGGCGCTCTGCTGCACGGTCAGCAACAGGGCGAGACCGACCATTGCGAATGAGAGCCGGCCGATGAGGGCGGGAAGAAAGGCGCGCAGTACGCCGGGAAGACGAAGGATGGAAAGCACGGAGAACTCCAGTGGTGCTGGCCACGACACAAGAGAAATGCTCGTGGGGTCTGACGGGATATTTTGCCGGAGGGGTCACTAAAGACACCCTCGGTGGGGGAACCCTGCGCGAGTGAGACGCAGGCCCGTCAGTTAAACATCACGACGTGCATCCGTCGAGCGTACCGCAGGCACAACGGGCGGAGCGAAACGTGCGGGAGCGAATGGGAGCGACCAGGTTCTGATATCGATCACGCGCATCCATAGCGAAGCGCGCATCGACAAATCACTGCCCAAGAGATCGGTGCCACTTCTGGCGGTTCGGGATTCGATGGCGGTGCCGAAGGTTTACTGAGCTTTGGCCACCCGATACATCGAGTACACCAGGGGTCCGTCTGGGATAGTGGTCGCCGCGGCGATAGTAAAACCAAGTCGCAGGTAGAGGCGCGCATTTCGCTCATCCGAAGTTTCGAGAGCGACGGGCTCGCCTCTCTGGTCGATCATCGCGAGACCGACGGCGATCACTGCTGTTCCAAGGCCCGCGCCTTGATGAGCTGGATCGACGCCAACCGTTTCAAGTGTCCAGCTTCCCGAGGGAGCGTCAGGGAGGGACAGTTTTGACAGGGCAGTAAGGCGTGATCCATGCAGCTCGGCTACCCGTCGTTGAATCTGCTCCGCAGGGGCGGGTGCGTCCGGCGGCAGGAACGCTGCGACGGAGCGCACCCCTTCGTCGACGAGTACGATGCCGTGCATGAGGGAGTGGCTGAGATAGAGACGCTGAGCCTCCTCAAGGCGAGATTCGTATCCATCGCCGGGTAGAGCCCACCGCGTCCACGCGTAGTCACCGAACGCCACGGCGAGAACCCGAGCTGCCGAGTCCAGATCTGAAGGAGTGGCGTGGCGTATGCGGTGGCTCATGAAGCGAATCTCCTGTGGGCTAGCGGGCGTCGTGCAGGCGCCGCCGATGCCAAGCATAGGTCAGCTGGATTCGTGGTCGCCGAATTGAGAATCTGTTGTCATGGCCTTCGCATGGGTTCCTCGTAGGCAACGCTGAGCACGCGCTGGATCAGCCCTTGCAGAAGGACGATGCGCCGTCCTATCGCACGGACGTCAACGCGTTCGTCGTCGGCGTGGGCCCCGTCACCGACGGCGCCCAGCCCGTCCAGCGTCGGGATTCCGAGGGCAGCCGTGAAATTCCCGTCGGAAGCGCCCCCGACAGAAGCGGCGTCAAGCGGCTCCCAGCCAGCGTCAGCGGCGATGCTTTGCGCCAGCGCGAAAAGGCCCGCAGAGGCGGATTCTTCCATCGGAGGGCGGTTCGGGCCGCCCTCAATCCGAACCTCCGCTCCAGATAGTTTCGTGCGTAACCCGCGGATCGCGCGATCGACACGTGCTTGCTCGTGAAGAGTCCAAACGCGCACATCCACGGCAAACTCGCCGGACGCGGGCACAGTATTCGTCGTTGTCCCCGCTTGCATCATGGTTGGTGTCACACTCGTCCCAGTGACCGCGTCGCCCAGATCAGCGACTTTCAGCACCAGTCTCGCGGCCTCGACGGCGGCATTGATGCCCCGCTCCGGATCGAGCCCCGCGTGTGCAGCTCTTCCCGTGACCAGGATTCGATAGTCCGACACCCCCTTGCGTGCTACCTTCAGGGCGCCCCCATCGGCAGCTGCCTCTAGTACGAACACGGCCTCGCAACCGGCCGCAGACTCCTCAATGAGCCCGCGCGAGGTCATCGAACCGAGTTCTTCGTCCCCGGTGATGAGAATGCAGAGGCCATCTCGGTCCTCGAGCGCGGCGGCGGCGTGCAAAGCGATCACGATACCCGTCTTCATGTCGAGGCAGCCCGGCCCGCGGAGCACTGAGTCCTCGACTGTGAACGGCAGGCGCTCAATGGTGCCCAGCGGCCAGACAGTGTCGTGGTGCCCGAGCAATAGAACCTGCGGGTCTCCGAACCGCCACCGAAGATGGGTAACGCCCTCGCGTACGATCCGCTCCGGGGCGACGCCGAGAAGAGCCGCACCAAGGGCAGCGACTGTGTCGGCGCTGGCCGCCACCGCCTCGAGGTCGGAGGAGGGCGACTCTCGCTCGACGAGGAGCCCAATGTCCTCGATGATTTTGTTCATCCCGTCAGTTCCCCGTAGCCGCGATGGGTGCAATATCGGCGTACAGCGGATGGGCTTTGACCAGTTCCGAGACTCTCTGCTTGAAGACAGCCAGATCAGCGTCCTCACCTGCGGTAAGAACTGCAGCAATCACGTCGGCGACCTCCCGGAAGGCACTGTCGCCGAATCCACGGGCGGCCAGCGCCGGCGTGCCGATACGCAGACCACTCGTGACCATCGGTGGACGGGGGTCATTGGGCACCGCATTGCGGTTGACAGTGATCCCCACTCGGTGCAGGCGATTCTCGGCCTGCAACCCCTCCAATGCCGAGTCACGAAGGTCCACGAGCACGAGGTGGACATCCGTTCCGCCGCCGACGACACGTATGCCTGCCGCGGCGCAATCGTCCTGCCCGAGACGGGAAGCCAGAATCCGGGCGCCGGCGACCGTGCGCCGCTGGCGGTTACGGAACGCCTCGGATGCGGCGAGCTTCAGAGCGACAGCCTTTCCCGCGATCACGTGTTCCAGTGGACCACCCTGTTGCCCGGGAAAAACCGCAGAGTCGATCTTCTTCGCGATGGCAGGATCTTGGGACAAGATAAGTCCTCCGCGAGGTCCCCCTAACGTCTTGTGTGTAGTCGTCGTTGTGGCATGCGCATACGGAACGGGTGACGGATGTTCGCCCGCTGCGACCAACCCTGCGAAATGCGACATGTCGACGAGTAGGTAGGCGTCCACCTCGTCTGCGATTGTTCGCCACTCGGCAAAGTCCAGCGCGCGAGTATATGCAGACCATCCGGCAACGATGAGAGACGGACGATGCTCCCGGGCTAGAGAACGAACCTCGGCAAGGTCGATCTCCTCCGTCCTCTCGTTCCGGTGGTAGGCGACAACGTTGTAGAGGCGGCCAGAGAAATTCAGCCGCATCCCGTGGGTGAGGTGGCCACCGTGCGCAAGGTCGAGACCGAGGATAGTGTCCTTCGGCCGGAGGAGCGCATGCATAACCGCAGCGTTTGCCTGTGCGCCAGAGTGCGGTTGGACGTTGGCGAAAGAGGCGCCGAACAACGACTTCGCCCGCTCGATGGCGAGCGATTCGACAACGTCGATGTACTCACAGCCCCCGTAGTATCGTCGGCCCGGGTACCCTTCGGCATACTTATTGGTGAGCACCGAACCCTGCGCCTGCATTACGGCGACGGGGGCGTGGTTCTCTGAAGCGATCATCTCCAGGTCAGCGCGCTGGCGGCCCAATTCGGCGTCGATCGCGAGCGCGACCTCCGGATCGACTTCTGAAAGCGGAAGGTCGAGATAATCGACCGTCATATCGTGTTGCATTTAGACGCTTCTTCCTGCAGCTTCACAGCTGCTTCAAACTCCTCGACACTGTCCTGAATCCTTGAGAGTGGGCACGTCCAGCCAGATTTGGGTATGAGGGACTCCCAGTCGAGCTGCTCTTACGCAGCCTCGGCTCTTCCGAATCATCGGCGCGGCCGTGTTGAACGCTGGTTGGTCCTACGCGGCGACGGCACCATTGGATTCGATCGCGAGTTCGCGATTTCGGTACGAAGATCGCGACAAGCGCTCGACCAGTTGATTGATACAAATCTCCCGACCGATTCACACCCGATGCTGGCACACGCAGCGTTGGGGGTTAGGGGAGGGGGACAAGGGCTCCGTTGATCAGATGTGCGGGTGTGTCAAAGAGGTCGACAGTAGCGGAGGCGAGCGTATTCACGTCCGTGAAGCCTGGGAAAGTGCGATCGGGTTGGGCTTTGCGCATCCCGTCGTCGACGAGAGCCTTAACCACGAAGACGACGGCGGCGGCGCCCAGCCGAGAATCCTTGCTCTGGGCGGCCGACGCGCGGAAGCCGTCGGCGATGGCCCGCGTCCATGCTTCCGCAGCGGCCTTGACCGCAACATAGTTAGCGATTCCAGCGGTCGGCGCCGTGACCGAGCGTGCAGAGACGATCGCCAGACGGCCGCCCGCCGCAGCCTCGAGGTCGTCATAGAACGAGCGGCTGGTGTTTCGCAACGTGGTCACGATCCCGGTGTTCAGTGAATCCCAGTCGGCGTCCGTCTGCTGCACGATCCCGTCGGCGCCGCGCCAGCCACCGACCAGGTGGATGAGACCGCGAACCGGACCAAGCTCCTCCCGCACAGACACGGCAAGCGCGTCCACCGCGACCGGATCGGCGAGATTGCAGACGAAGCCAGAAACCAAAGGGAGGGAGTCGGCGAGCGCCGACACCTTCTCGCCGTCGAGATCGACGGCGGCGACGCAGAAGCCGGCATCGACGAGTGCGGTCACCACCGCCATCCCTGCGGGGCTGGTGGACCCGGCCACTACGACAACCGGGCGGGTCACGAGCTGACCCCGTCCGCGACCGCGTTGGCCCGGTCACGGGTGATGCCTTCAGTGGATTCGATCACGCCCAGCATCTTCTTGCTGAGCGCCTCGTAGAACATCGACAGCGGGAACTCGTCGTCCAGCACCTGGTCGGTGTAGCCCTTCGGCGGACCGGCGAGCACCTCGTCGGAGAGCCCGCGCGCCCAGTTCGACGCCGGGTTCGGGGTGACCGTCTCGGTGAGCACCCCGTAGGCCGCCAGCCAGTGCGCCACCTTCGGGCGGTCGATCGAACGCCAGTAGAGGTCGTTGATGCGGTCGCTGAGTGCGACCACGACCTCCGGCACCGCATCCCAGTCGATGGTGAGCTGGGTGTCCGTCCAGTGCAGCACGTGGTGCTGGTGCATCCACGCGAACAGCAGCTGGCCGCCGAGCCCGTCGTAGTTGCGCACCCGGCTGCCGGTGATGGCGAAACGGAAGATCCGGTCGAAGATCACCGCGTACTGCACCAGCTTCGCGTGCTGTCGTGCCTCGTCGGACGACTCCTCGTCGTGCTCGATACATACAGATTCGCGGAACGCGGTCAGATCGCAACGCAGCTCCTCCAATGCGTATAGGAAGAACGGCATCCGCTGCTTGATCATGAACGGATCGAACGGCAGATCACCGCGCATGTGGCTGCGGTCATGGATGAGATCCCACATCACGAAGGTCTCCTCCGCGATCGACTGATCCTTCAGCATCGCGGATGCCCTTTCTGGCAGGTCCAGCTTCGTGATCTCTGCCGCTGCGGAAACCACCCTGCGGAAGCGCGCTGCCTCGCGGTCCTGGAAGATCGCACCCCAGGTGAACACCGGCACCTCCTTCACGGAGACGCTCTCGGGAAAGAGCACCGCCGCATTGGTGTCGTAGCCGGGCGTGAAGTCGATGAAGGAGAGGGGCACGAACATCGCGTTCGAGTACGACCCGGCCTCGAGCTCGGCGACGAACTCCGGCCAGATCACCTCGACCAGTACGGCCTCTACGTACCGGTTGGCGCTGCCGTTCTGCGTGTACATCGGGAAGACGACGAGATGCCTGAGCCCATTGACGCGGTGTTGCTGCGGCTGGAACGCCATGAGCGAGCCGCGGAAGTCCGGAACACCGAAGTCCTCCTCTGCCCAGCGCCGGAAGTCGCGGTCGAGCGCACACAAGTATTCGGCATCGTGCGGGAACAGCGGCGCGAGCCCTGCGATGGAGTCGAGGATGCAGCACACCCGATCCGTCGCCCACTCGCGGTTCGAGGTCTCGGGGAGCGAGCCATCCTTGACCTGCAGTAGTTGCAAGTCGATCGCGGCTTGCTTGAGGGCGAGCCAGTCGGGGTTCGCGAGCAGTCGGTCACGGCTCGACAACTCGGTTGGGGTTTCGGTGTACATCAGGGGCTCCTTTCACTGCGGTCGGTCACATGGTCGGTTGGGGGCGGCGGGCGACGGGGGTGAGGTTGCGTCGCCTGCCGCCGGTCTGTCAGCGGATGAGACGCGGCGCTCCGGTTTCGACCGCGGAACGCGGTGGCCCGAGCCTTTCGACGATCTTCGCGAGTCGCACATCCGCTCTCATGGTCGACACGATGACGTCGTGCGCGTTCGTCGGCGCTGAGGTGTCGAACGAGACTGCGGAAACGTTGTCTGGCCGCGGCTCGAGCGAGGCGCCGGTCCGGATAAGGCGCGTCATGGGCTCCTTCACGTCGAGGGCGACTTCGGCCCGATCGGTCGTCGAGATATCGAAAGGGTATGCGCTGCAAACCCGTGTGACTTTGTCCAATCCGCTCGTGCTTCATCACCATCCTTCGTCCTCTCGCACAAGGCGATTCGCCCGATCGCTACCGCTTTCTTGGCGCGATGGTTTGCTCGGGGAGCATGGCGGCACGAGGTGGACAAGCAGGCTTGGACCGACGATCAGCTCGGCTGACCAGCAACGTCGAAGGAGTCCCAGTCGGGCCGACACCTGCGACACCGTCGAGGATGGAGCCGGACGCCCGAGTTCACATGGCCCTCCTCCTCCTCCCTGAACTGAAGCCGGTGAGGCCCCGCGGTGGAGGGCGCGGGCGCCGGGTACGGGTCCAGAGCCGAATCGTTCCGGCATACCAGCGAAGATAGCGACGACTTTATGTCCCGTCAATGACGTGCCGCGCGACGCCGGCCTCCGCCCGTCGTTCTGGAGATGCGACGATGAAAGACCGCTCGCGGCCGGGCATTGACGCGGATGACCCCCGGGTGGTAGCTTGCGTCCAATGCCGGAACGATCCGGCACTAAACTTCGCTGCAACACTTTGTCTCCCAACCTCTCCCACTCCCGCGGCATCGCCGCACCCCAGCGCAAGGAGGCGCCAGTATGCAAGATTCCGTGATAGCCGAGACGGCCGTCGCAAAGACGCGATCGGTTCCGAAGCCTCAGCCCGTGCGGAGGGCGATCGCGGGGATCCATCGGTGGGTCACCCTGGTGGTCGGCGTCGCGCTCCTCGTCATCATGACTGCTGGAGTGCCGCTGCTGTGGGGCGGGGAGAGTTTTCGCGCGAACAATTCCGCGCTGTACCAGCCGACGACATCTGCGGAACCTCTGACTGCGGGGGAAGCAGTTGCAAAGGTCCAGGAGGCGCATCCGGACTTCGCCGCGGGCAATGTGATCAACGACAAAGGAATGTTCCTGGTCAGTGATGCCAATCTCAACCTGGTGTACGGGGTCGACCCCGGGTCCGGCAAGATCACCGGTTCAGGCCACTACTACGGAGGCTTCCAAGGGCTGATGGAGAACCTTCATGGCTACGGGCTGTCAAGCCCGAACTATCCCGGCTATGTGCCGTTCATGGCGACCCCCATTCCCAGCTTTGGCATCGCACAACTCGACGGGATGCCTCTGGGGGTTGCACTGGTGGGGATCCTGGGGCTCGTCCTCGTGTTCCTCGCGCTATCCGGGATCATCTTGTGGTGGCCGAGCATCAAGCATTTCGGTTCCGGGTTCCGGATCAGGTGGAAGGGGCAGGCCGCATATGCGCGTGATCGAGATCTCCACAAGATCGCGGGGCTGGTCGCGGTTCCCTTCCTCCTGATGTGGGGTATCACGGGCGCGGCCGCTCAATTCCCCTTCATCGAGCAGGGCCTGATGGCCCTCACAGGCGGCCACACCGACTCATCCAATGTGAAGGCACTGAACTGGGATTTCGCCAGCAACAAGCCGGCGACGCCTGACGCGAAGGGCATCAGCCTCGACGCCGCGGCAGTCGCAGCACTTGCGGTGGTGCCCGGAAAGATCTCCAACAGCACGCTCGCGGATCCGCAGGACCCGACGTCCGCCTACTTGTTCAGGATCTCGCAGACGTCCGGGAATCCCTTCTCGCAGGCGGTCTTCGCTGGAAACGCGTGGGTATACGTGGACAAGTACGACGCGAGTCACACCAAGATCGTTTGGGACGGCAACGGCGCGACTCCCCAGAACAACTTCTATGAGAACGTCTTCTACCCGAGCCACTTCGGATGGTACGTCAACGGCTGGTGGCGCATCATCTGGGCGCTGTTCGGACTCACCCCGCTGCTGCTTGCGATCACCGGCTTCTCCACCTGGCTGACCCGCACCCGCAGAGGTCGGGCTCGCGAGGCGCGCCGCCGGGCGGCTGCCGCGGCTGCCGCGGCATGAAGCAATCCCTCGCGGTCACCAACATCGTGTACGCCGTGGGCCTGACCATCTGGCAAGTGGTTCAGGCCTACCGGCCGACTCCGAAGATTCGGCTCAGCGTGATGGGGCTGGTGGTGCTCCAGATAGGCACGGTCCTGATGGCGGCACTGGACGGGTTGTCGTTGCTCCAGGGGTGGCGACCGCAGGAGATGGCTGTGCATTTGGCCTACCTAGCGGCGTCGCTTCTGGTGCTGCCCATCATGACCTTTATCGGCCTCGCCGGGCGCAAGGAACCGAACTACTTCGTCCTGGCCATCGGCAGTGCGGCGGTGGTCGTCATTGTTGTCAGGCTTCTGGTTACTGGAGGTGCGTGAATGAAGCGCCGTAGGTCCGGCGATGTTGGCATCGTCTTGCAAGCCGTGTATGCCCTCTTCGCTCTCGCGGCGACCGGTCGTAGCGTCGTACAACTTGCGACTCACGCTCGGACAGCACCGATTCCATACGCGCTGTCGGCCGTAGCGGGTCTCGTCTACATCGCGGGACTCATTGCGCTCCGTCTCGCCAGTCGCGATGACAGAGTTCGGCGGGCTGCCGTCGTTCTGTGCCTGATCGAACTGACAGGCGTCCTCGTGGTCGGGACCCTCAGCTTCCTGACGCCGGAGGCGTTTCCCGCAGAAACAGTGTGGTCCCGATTTGGAAGCGGATATGCGTTCATACCCGCGGTGTTGCCCGTGGTCGCACTGTGGGCATGTCTGACGAAGCGGTTGGGGTCGCGCTCGTGAGTGTCTCAGAGCGGGCCGTTTTCGTGCCGCGCTGATGTATGTGTTGAAGCCTTCCCTCGACGGCGAGGGTTGAATAGCGATCCGGGAGGATTCAGATGCAATTCCAGGTCGACCTTAGGACGTGCCAGGACCATGGACAGTGCGCCTTTGTATCGAAGGCGTTCAGGCTGGCCGAAGACGGAAGCCTTGCATTCCGCCAGCACGTTTCCGGCCTCTACCTGTCCGACGACATGGATGACGCGATGCGGGACGAACTGGAGGAGGCTGCCGACGCATGCCCCGTTCAAGCGATCACAATTCGCGACTGAGGCCCATGGTCAGCCGCGTCAGAAGGTGCGTCATCGTAGGAGGATCCTTGGCCGGCCTGCGCGCCGCCGAGGCAGTCCGCCGATCCGGGTTCGAAGGCGAGATCCTGGTAATCGGAGCCGAGCCGCACATGCCCTACAACCGTCCTCCGCTCTCGAAGGACGCGTTGCAAGATCATTCTGCCTTGGATCAATTGACGTTCAGGCTCTCGTCAGCCGCCGCCGAGGTGACCTGGAATATCGGCAAAACCGTGTCCTCGGTGGATCTCGATAATGAGTCCGCCGAACTCGTCGACGGCGCTCGGGTGGAGTGGGACGGACTTGTCATCGCAGCGGGCGTCAGCGCGCGGCGAGTCGAAATTCCCGGCCCGCAACTCGGCAGATACGTGGTGAGGACAGCGCTCGACGCCATGCTGCTGCGACAGCAGATCTTTCAGGGGGCCAAGGTCGTTGTACTCGGTGCAGGATTCATCGGCTGCGAGGTGGCAGCAACCTGTCAGATCCTCGGCGCTGACGTCGATGTCATAGGGACCGGACCGGTCCCTCTGAATACACCGCTAGGAATGGAGTTCGGCGGGGAGCTCCAGCGCAGACACGAGCGGCGGGGCGTGCGCTTCCACATGAACACCGCCGCTGCTGCGTTCGAAGGATCGGACCGAGTCCGCGAAGTCGTGCTTTCCAATGGGACAACGTTACGAGCCGATCTCGTCGTGGAGGCCGTGGGCACCCGGCCGAACACCGAGTTTCTCGAGGGAAACGGTCTGGACCTCAGTGACGGGGTAATGTGCGACAACGCGATGCGGGTGGAAGGTCGCCCAAATGTTGTCGCCTGCGGCGACATCGCTCGATTCCCTAATCCGATGTTCGACTCCATCCCGCGCCGGGTTGAGCACTGGAACATGGCTGTCGAGACCGCGAAGATGGCGGGCAAGACGGTCGGTCTCCATCTGCGAGGCCTTGAGGATGCTCGCGAGGATTTCCGCCCGGTACCGTCGTTCTGGAGCGACCAATACTCGCTCCGCATCCAATCCTTCGGGATGCCAGTCCTCGGAAGCGCGGATGTCCGGATTCTCGAAGGCGAGCTCTCAACCGAGTTCGCGGCCGGATACCATCGGGACGGCGAGCTCGTCGGCGTCGTGATGCTTGGCCTTATATCGCGTCACGCCCACTTTCGGAATCTGATTACATCAATCTGAACCGACCAGGGCTCCTCGAGAATGGCTACTGCCAACCGCAGACCCAGCTCTACGAATTCGAGACCGGCATCCTGTAGCTGCGGTTCACTGCCCCGGGGCAATGAACCTGAGCAGCGCCACGTAGTCGCGGCGGGTTGTTGCAAGCGGCATGTCGCCGAGGCGCATTCCCTTGATGCTGCCGTTGGTTTAGCTTGGTTGCATCGCTAATTGAGCCGGTAGCCGGCCCCGGGTCCGCGCGATCGCGCCACTCGATACCCGAACGAAGCGGCGCGAACTCAACTTCTATCAGGCCGCGAAGAGGGACGAGGGCGCTACGGCTAATCGCTGATGGTAAGCGTGCGCCGTACCGGTGGGACCGTCCGTCGGGGAGAAATGAATGATTCTAAGAGGCGTGAGCGCGGAAATCGGCCCCCACATGCGTTGAGGACATCTTCAGCAATTTCGATCGCCCTGTCTACTGAAATTCCCGCTGGGTGGATCTCGCTGCATACCTTTTCGAGATTCCGTGCCACAACTTTTGTTGGCGATCTTCGCTTTGGAGTATTACTCAGCTTCTTTAAATTGGCGGATGTCATGACCCAAGATTCACGTGCGCGAGTAGGCTCTCTCGGACTGTTTCGAACTTAAGAATCGCGATACTTTCGATCTGATGAAGAAGGAGCGACTCCGCGAAGGAATAGCCTTCGAATCCGACGTCGTCCTGCAGAATCTGGATGCGCCCTCCCTACCAGGGTCGGATGCCTCCACGGCGGATGCACGCTTCTGTAAAGAGAGCGAGAAGGAGCGAGCAACGCCGCACCACTACTGGGGGCGCGATCGAAAGCATTTCTCTGCGAGGGTGAAGATTAAACATTAGAGCGTCGCCTTGTTCGATGCTGCCTGGGGGACATGGTGGATCAACGGCTTCGCAATGCGTCCGATAGCGGTTCGATCGTGCTGGTTGTCGGAACTGGGGTGAGTGCGGCCCTAAGTGGCGGTGCGCCTACGGCGACGTGGCAAGGCTTATTGAATGCTGGCTTAAGCGCTCTGGACCTCCATACTCCGGCGGCGACTCTGAGCTATATCCGCAACGCCATTGAGTATGGATTCGGCAGTGACGATCTCACTGCAGTGCTTCAGGCGGCTGATCGATTGCGCCAAGCATTCGACGAAGTCGGCAGCTACGCCTTCACCAAGTGGCTGCAAGACAACGTGGGCGAGTTACGCGTGTCGAATCCGGCGCTGCTGGAGGCCATCACGTCGCTGCCGTTCCCAATCCTCACGACGAACTACGACACGCTATTGGAAGGACGCGCTCGAACTTCCGTGGACTGGACGGATCCGTCGCAGATGCAGGCCGTGCTTGCAGGAAATTCCAACGGGATTGGCCATCTTCATGGCATTTGGAGGCGTCCGGATTCCGTAATCCTGACAAGCTCGGACTATTCGCGCCTCCTCGATAGTTCCAGCGCGCAGGATATACAGCGCGCTGCGTCAACTCTGAAAACGCTGGTGTACATCGGATTCGGCACGGGCCTTGCCGACCCGAACTTCGGACGCCTAATCCAGTGGCACAGGGACACGTTCATCCCGTCCTCGGTACAACACTTCCGCCTTTGCTTGAACGATGAACTGGCCGACCTTCAGCGCGAACATGCCAACGACCAGATTGTCCCGGTTGGGTACGGTGACGACTATGAAGCGCTCAGCGACTTCCTTGCGTCGCTGAAGCCGGCGTCAGGGACGATTTCAATCTCTCCGTCCGGCATTGCGCGGGACGTGGTATCTGAACTTCAGTTGGACTTTGAGAACGAGCTCACCACTGATGCCATTCTCGCGGAGGCGTTGGATGTGGTCGGATCATGTGCCCTTGCGGACGTAGTGCGACCGCCGGTTCTGCTGCCGGTCCCTCATGCGGACTTTGTACGGGCCCAACGCCGGCAGACGGATGGAGGTGAAGTTTCCCGCCTCGATTCCTTCGAGGTCGCACGGTCCGCTGAGGTGCTCCTAGTGGCGGCTGATGAAAGCACTGGGCTCACAACGGCAGTGAAGTGGCTCGCATTAGAGGCGGCAACCTACCTCGGCGGGGCAGCGCCGCTGTACATATCGTTTCGCCGGTTGGGGCGTGGTCACAACCCGCTCAAGCGCCTCGTGGACGCTGAGGCCCGTTCGCACGGGCTCCTGCCTGATCGCGATAGTCAGATCCCACCTCATGTGCTCGCGATTGACGACTTCTCTCCCTACGTTGAGCACATTTCTGATCGAGCAATCCAGGACCTTGCTGCGAGTGACGCGATCGTCAAGATCATTGGGTGCAAAGTCGGAGCCGAAGATCTTATCCTGGAGAAGCTTCAGCGGCTTGGGGTCGATGGTCGCGTGCAATACCTCGGCCGACTGACTGCGGCGGATATTCGCGCCTATGCCCGGATGGCGGCACCGGTTGAGCATGTACAACTTGCCGAGCGCGTTCTCAATGTGCTTCAGACAGACAACCTTCCCCGCACTCCGAATACCGTTGCATTGCTGATCGCAGTGCTGTTGCGCGGCGGAGCGTTGGGGGCCAGTAAATCGCAGACATCCATTTTGGATGATTATGTTGCGATGATGCTTGGCCGCGGCGATCCGCATGAAGACGCTCGCCTCGGGCTGGACAAGAATTCGCGGGAGGCGCTGCTCGCGGGCCTGGCGAAAGCACTAGTGACTAGGAAGACGGGCGGCTTGACGGAGGACGAAACGGTCGCGGCTTTCCGAGAAATATTGGAGCGCTTGGACTGGAACGAGTCTGCGCTCGAACTGGTTCGCAGCTTGATGGACCGCAAGATTCTGAGAAAGGACGGTCATCATGTGGTTTTCGCGCGCAGCAGCTACTTGCATCTGTTCGCGGCGAAACGGGCCGCGCAGGACGGAGATTTCCTCGGTCACCTGCTGACTGATCCTGTTTATTTCTCACCGATCCTGATGGACTACGCCGCGATAAAGCGACACGATGCTCAGCTTGTAAGTCGTCTAAACGAACTACTGGCGCGCGACGCGTGGGCAACGACGGCCAACCCGGTATTCGAGTTGGTGCCTTCGGAGGACGTCCAGGAGGTCGCCCTGAGCGAGTCCAACCTGACGCGACGCGAGAACGCCCAATCATCATCGAAGGAGCTCGAGGTATTTGACGCATTCAGCGACACCGACGAGCCACCTTTCCCGCTGACGAAAGAGGAGGAGCTCCCGCGAGGGGTTCTACTTATGCGAACCTTGGAGCTGGTTTCGAGCGCACTACGTGATTCAGACCAGATCGAGGACATTGGCCTCAAGCAGGATGTCTTGGAAAACGTGCTTCTTCATTGGGGCCGTCTGATGGGGACCGTCAGCGCGGACTATGGGTTCCGTGACTTCATCGGCAATCTGGTTGATGAGATGGATGCTCCCGATCGGGGTGCAAACTACGATGATCGAGAAGAACGAATCGACGTTCTCGTGCGTGTTTTCCCAGCCGCGATATCACTCGGCGGCGTCTTGCACACGCTCGCCTCTCGGAAGCTCAGCCGTGCCCTGGAGCGTCTCGTTCCCGCTGTCGTCGAACTCAACGATGACGAATTGACGGTGGCCACGGCCTTCATGATCTTCGCCTTGCGAGATGACGGTTGGGTGCAGGCACTCAACACCTTGCTGGCACGCACGGGCAACATTTGGGTGATCCGCAACTTCTTCCTGCAACAATTGCGTTCCGTGTACGTCGGCGACGAAGGCGCAGAGCGGCTCGGGGATGAAGATCTGCTGAAGCTGTGCGTAACGATCGTTCAGAAGGCACACTCTTACGAGGACGCCCTTCACCGTAACGCCGACTACAGTCGGATCAGGAGTCAGCTGATGAGTCGACGGTTGGAAGGGCTACTCGGACGCCGATCCCAGGACGGAGCCCCCGAGCTGGCTTAGGCTATGAGGTCCGGGACAGATGGGTGTCATGGAGGATCGTCGGAGCGATTCGTGCGCGTCGACCCGCATTTACCCCGCACATTGAGACAGATCCAGTGCAATTCGGAATAGTCCACGGCGATCGAAATCCCCGAAGAATCAACACAATCACACCCGAAGCGACCCTGGATTCTCTATCGGAACCTAATCGTGGTGTCGCGGGTTCAGGTCCCGCCCCGTTACTGGCCCGGGGTCTCGCCTAAGGTTTGCCATCTTTGAACTCGTTTGTCCGCGAAATTGGACTACCTGTCTTTCGCCCATCCAGCTCTTAAGTGGGATGGATTGTGAGACGCTGCGGACATGCAGGCTGCGATCTATTGTCGGATCTCGTCGGACCCAGAGGGGACCGAGCTCGGTGTGCAGCGGCAGGAGCAACTGTGCCGAAGTCTCGCTGATCGACTTGGACTTGTAGTCGAGACCGTATTTGTCGATAACGATGTCTCCGCAAGTTCCAGATCGAACAAGCCCCGTCCCGAGTATGCCGCGATGTTGCGTCGTGCTCGTCTCAATGAGTTCGGGGTGATCCTGGCCTATTCGAACTCTCGTCTGACGCGCCGCCCTCAGGAGTACAACGAACTGATTGATGTAGCGGTCAAGCACAAGGTGCGGATTAGTACTGTTGCGTCGGGTGAGTTCGATCTGAACACCGCTGATGGTCGTGCTGTCGCGCGCACCATCGCCGCGTGGGATGCAGCGGAATCGGAACGACTGGGTGAACGAATCAAGGCGGCGGCCGATCAACGTGCGGCGTCCGGCAAGTTTCATGGCGGCCCGGCTCCTTTGGGGTTCCGTGTTCGGGACAAGACCCTTGTGGCCGCGCCAGCCGAGGCGAAGCTGATCCGTTCGGCCATGGCACGTCTTATCGCGGGCGACTCCACCTATGCCATCGTGAAGGACTGGAACGCCAAACGCGTACCAACTCGGCGCAGAAAACGCTGGTCCGCGATGGTCCTCCGAAAAGCTGTGTGCAACCAGGCCTTGATCGGCTTGAACACGGCCGGAGTGCCAAGTTGGGATCCGCTCGTCGATCTGGCGACCTTCGCAAAAGTGGTCGACCTTCTCAAGGAACGAGGTCGACACGATGTGCCCTACGTGCGCTCATCCTTAGGGGGCGGTCTCACCCACTGTGGCCGATGCGGTGCCCGGTTGGTCCGTTCCACCATGGGTGGGATACCCGTGATGCTCTGCGTCCCGGGGCGGACGGCACATCCTCGGGATGGCAGCGACCCGCGCGCGGGTCCGACCGGACTTTCGTGTGGCAAGACAATCATGAAAACAGACCGACTGGAGGCGTATGTGTTCAACGCCATCCTCAACACTCTCCCGGTGAATGCTATGTCGGCACGCTCCCGCAGATCGGAAATCCTGAACGAGATCGAACGCCTTGACCGTTTGGTGCTCGATCTCGAGGCAGCGCAGCAACGGCACCTGGAAGAGAACGGGATAGGTTCGGCAACCGCCGAAACACGTGATGTTCTGAGGGAGACGCGGGAGGCCAAGCGGGCGCTCAGTGAAGTGCTCGAGCGTGTTCAATTCAACGAGATCTTCGCTGGCGGTGTGGACTGGCGCGCGTGGAGCATTCCCCGGCGAGCCCAATTTCTTCGATTCATCATTGATCGCATCGAAATCGACCCACTCCCGGTCGGTCGCAAAAGTCCACCCCACACCCCGCACATGACTCGCGAAACGTGGGAACAGCGAGAGCGTGACTTTTGGGACGAAATGGCGCCTCAACGAATCCGAATCATGTTTTAGCAATCCTCTGGCCTGCCGCTCGCCAAACGGACCGTTGGTCACGGGTAACCGCCTATTGCACACTTCTTCCCGGAACTGCGATGCTCTAAGACATCACAGGGACAGGCACTCCCGGTGCCTATAAAACTGACGGACGTTGTTGACACTCGGGTCTTCCATTTGGGAGGAAGACTTCATGCCATCAACACTCTCTGCATCGGCCCAGCGAGCGATAGAGCGACGGGCGAATCACAAACTTGCTCTGCTTCGACACGTCGACGAGGTCAGCGGCAACATCGCCGCGAGCTGCCGCTACTACGGGGTGAGCCGGCAGGCCTACTACGCCTGGCTGAAGCGCTATGAAGCGGAGGGGTTCGAGGGGCTGAAGGACCGCTCGAGTGCCCCGCACCACTCGCCGACGGCGACGGACACGGAGGTCGTGGAGAAGATCCTCTGGCTGCGCCAGCAGTATCACTTCGGCCCGCAAAAGATCACCATGTATCTGAAGCGCTACCACGACATCGAGATCAGCCAGTCCGGGGTTTGGCGGATCCTGAAAAAGGTCGGCCTGAACCGGCTCCCCGCATCCCAGCGATACAAACGCAAAGAGACCCGGTGGAAGCGTTACGAGAAGCAGCGCCCCGGGCACGCCCTGCAGGTCGACGTGAAGTTCATCGAACCACTGGGCCAGACCGGCAAGAAGAAGCGCTACTACCAATACACCGCCGTGGACGACTGCACGAGACTGCGCGTGCTGCGCGCCTATCCGACGCATGACCAGAAGACCGCGATCCAGTTCATCGACCACGTCCTCTCCAAGTTGCCGTTCAAGGTCGAGAAGGTCCAAACCGACAACGGCAGCGAGTTCGGCCAATCCTTCCACTGGCACCTGCTCGACAAAGGCATCGACCACATCCGCATCAAACCGGCCACCCCGCGGCTCAACGGCAAGGTGGAGCGCTCCCATCGGATCGACTCGGAGGAGTTCTACCGACTGCTCGAGGGCCAGGTCATCGACGACGTCAACCTCTTCACCGACCGCCTCCAACAATGGGAGGACTACTACAACTACGATCGACCACACGGAGCCCTCGCCGGCCAGACTCCTTACGAGCGGCTCAAGCAGAAAACACGAGACCCGCTGTCATAGGCCTCCGTCAGTTGCACAGGCACTCCCGGTGCCATCGGCTTGCCCACATTTTGCCCACACTTGCCCGCGATGCATTGTTATCAGCGTGATCACACTGACGCCAAGAACCGCGGAATTCCGCGGAAGTTGCTGTTGGCGCGCCGCCGATTCGGGGCTCAACTAGAGCACACGGCTCATAATCGTGGTGTCGCGGGTTCAAGTCCCGCCCCCGCTACTGGCCCCGAGATCTCGCCATCTCGGGGCCTTTTTCATGCCCGACCAGCAGGCGTAGTCCAGACGGGTCGCGGGGCTACCAATCGAGTCCCGTGACCCGGTCATCAGCTGAAAGCTGCGCGAACCGAACTTGTGCGGCCACCGCTGCGGAGGACTCGAGTCCTGGGCGCGGCGGCTGAGGATGCCGATGCGATTTGTGGGCGGGGCCGATCACCTATCGCAAGCCCCAGCCGCCGAAGTCGGACATCGGGTCTACCATCACGATGCCGGCTTTGGCGAGGTCGTCGGGCGTGACTCCGGCGGTGGAGCACGGCAGTCAGCCCGCACGCCGGCCTTCCAGGTCTGGTTGCCGCCGTCGAAGTTGCGCACTCGCCGTCCGAATTGGGTGAATATCCGCGTGGCCGTGAGACCGCGCTGTCCGACCTGGCAGTGCACGATCAGCTCACCGTCGATCTTCTCTCGCGCTCGGCGAAGCCCGAACCCAAAAGATCTCGTCAAGGTGAGTCAGTCATCTAACTTGACGGATGTTCAGAGAAGTACTAACGTTGCGATAGTTGTTAGTCAGTCAACTAACAGAGCGAGGTCAGAGTGGCTACCGGTCAGCCCCGAATTGCCCGCGAAATGACAGCGGACCAAAAGATGTCTAGCAAGCGAGATCGACTAGTGTCCGGTGCCCGTCGGGTCATCTACGAACGCGGGGTGGAACGCACCTCGCTGGCCGACGTGGCGGAGGCGGCAGGCGTGCCTGTCGGCAACATTTACTACTACTTCAAGACCAAAAACGATTTGGTGGCTGCCGCGGTCGCCGCCCAAAGCTCGGAGAGCACCCAACTGTTTCAACGGCTCGAGCGGCTGGGTACGCCAACCGAGCGCCTGCATGGTCTCCTGGACGTGCTCACCGAGGTCGGTGGTTCCGTCGCCGAGTACGGCTGCCCCCTTGGCACGCTGTCCGCCGAACTGGACAAACGCAACGGCACCACGGCCAGCCCGGAGAGCCAGCAATTGCTGGTGCCGATGATCGACTGGGCAGAACAGCAGTTCGCGAACCTCGCATGTGCGGATGCCCGCCAACAGGCGATCACGCTCATCGCCGCGTATGAGGGCGCAGCTCTCCTGACTCACTCTCTGCGCGACCCCGACGTGCTCAGGAGCCAAATGCATCAGCTCCACCTTCGGGTCGACGAGCTCAGCGCGTCGCTGGCGCACTGATGCGCAACCGCGCCGGGTCCATTCCGCCAGATCAACAGTTCGATAGATAGGTAACACGTTGTCCACCTACGAAAAGACAATCCTCATTACCGGCGCAAACGCTGGCATCGGCAAGGACGTGGCCCGCCAACTGGCCGGACGTCCCGACTACGGACGCATCTACCTGGCGTCCCGCGACATGACCAAAGGACACGCGGCGCTCGAGGAACTTCGGGGTCTCACCGGTCGCGACATCTTCACGGTCGTGCCGCTCGACCTGCGGGACCTCGAGTCCGTCCAGCGCCTCGCAGACCAGTTCACGGAACCCTTGAATGCGGTCGTGCTGAACGCCGGCGGCTTCGGCGGACCCACGCCGGCCACGATCGCCCCCACCGGCGTGACGGAGATGTTCGCTCAGAACGTGCTCGGCCACGTTGTCTTGTTGGAAACCTTGCTTTCCCGAGGTGCGGTGACCGACGTCGGCGTACTCACCGGCAGTGAGGCCGCCCTTGGTGCCCCGAAGATCGGCATTGCCAAACCCACCTTCGGCGACCACAGCGTGGATGAGTTCACGTCGGTCATCGACGGCTCCTGGTTCAGCGATCGGAAGTACAAAGTGAGCCTCGCATACGGCCAAACAAAGTATCTCGGCGCCCTATGGATCGCGTCGCTCGCCCGCCTTCACCCGGAGCTGCGACTTCTCACCATGTCCCCCGGTGGTACTGCGAACACCGAAGGCGCACGCGACATGGGATTCCTAGCCAAGACTTTCATGAACAAAGTCTTCTACCCGGTGCTGGCTCCCACGTTCAGATTCGCCCATCCGCTCCCCGTCGGCGCAGCTCGGCTAGTGAAAGCCGTCAGCGACCCGACACTGACCAGCGGAGCCTTCTATGCAAGCGCCGAGGGCAAGCTCGTCGGCAAGCTCGTGGATCAAGGAGAGTTTGAGCTCAGCTTGCGTGACCCGATCATCCAGGACCACGCTTCCGAAGCCATCCACACGTTCGTGCCCCAGAAGTATCGGGTAGGCACTCGCGAGGGCTCTGCCTGACAAGCAGCTCCCCCTTTTCACAGGCGTTCTCGCAACAATGCCGGCGCCCACCGCAAGACGAACAACAGATTGGAAGCATCGTCATGGCTGATTTCCCGGCCCCCAGCGAAGGCATCGCACTCACCCACTTCATCGTCTCCAGCGACATCGACCGTTCCGTACGGTTCTACTCCGACGTTCTCGGAGGGGAGGTTGTGATGAGTGGCGGTGGCGGACCGAACATCGTCCAGCTCGCGAACTCGTGGATCATCATCAACGTCGGCGGGGGGCCTACTGAGGACAAGCCGACGGTCACCCTCGAGGTACCGGCCGACCCGGATGTCGTCAGCGCATTCCTGAACATCCGCGTCGCTGACATCCAGAACATCTACGAGACCTGGTCGGCTCGAGGCGCACACTTCCTCACCCCGCCCATGGACCGCGGCGCCGAGATCCGCTGCTACGTCCGCGACCCCGACGGACACCTCATCGAGGTGGGGCAAGCTGTCGGCCGCTAGAACGTCGTCGAGCGCTGCTTCAATAAGCTCGCCCTGGTCAAGTTGGGACACCTAGCGAAACCACCCGGATTATGGCTAGTGTGGCGCAACACACTTGCCTCATGGGGCGATCAAAGGAGACTCCGGGATGCTGGTATGGCCGCCGGAGTGAGGAGAGCCACATGGTTGCATCCGACGTCCCCGCTGAGATGAGCAGAACACGACGCACTTTCCCCAGGATCGTCGTGTCGCTAGGGCTTGGTCTCGTAGTGGGAGTATCGACCTACTACGTCACTGCCGTGGCGGCGACCGCGCAGATCCCAGGCACCTTTACGATCAACCCTCTGACGTTGGCCATGCTCGCTGTCGTCGGTGCACTGGCGGTCGCCATCGGGTGGTACTGGCCGGTCGTCGGTCTGACTGCGGGCATCGTCATCATCGCGGTCGTTGCGTTTGCTGTGACCGGACGAATGGGATGGTCTTCGTCCAGCTCGGATTGGCTGAGTCCATTCAACGCCGTGGCATTCGGCGCGGCGAGCGGCTACCCGACGATTGTCGGGGCCGCGATGGTCACCGCTTCCGCTCTGAGATTGCGCTCTCGCCGAACCGCTGGCTAAGGGATTCCTGCGCAGCGCGCCGAGCTTTAGCAACACGACCTAGATGTGCAACACGACCTAGAGCTGGGCGTAGTTTCGCGCACATTTTGCGCACAATTGAGCGAGGTCGTACGGGTTCCGAGGAGGTTCACACGACCGCCGAGCAGCCTCACGGTGCTCGTTGAGCATCCACGCTCGAGGGAATGAGCGTCCGTATCCCCGCGTTTCCAGACGATGCGCGGGCGCGGCGGAGTCGTGCAAGCGGAAAGCCCACGAGAGGATGCCAGGAACACGTGACAGAGAACATTCGAATTGGAATCGCAGGGCTCAGCGCGCGCGGCGGCTGGGCCGCCACGGCACACGTACCCGCCATTGCTGCGGTCGAGGGCCTCGAGTTGAGGGGAGTCACCGCAAGTTCGTTGGAATCGGCCGAGCGCTCGGCGCAGAAGCACGGCGTCGCTCACGCGTTCGGCTCGGTTGGTGAAATGGCTGCTTCTGGCGAAGTTGACCTCATCGTGGTCGCGGTCAAAGTACCCGATCACCGCGACCTAATCATGACGACACTGGATACCGGCACAAGCGTGCTCAGCGAATGGCCGCTCGCACGGAGCTCGAGAGAGGCCGCCGAACTGGTGGATCACGCGGACACATCGGATGTCCGAACGCATGTGATGCTCCAGGCACGATCTTCTCCCGCTCTCGTGTACCTGCGGGATCTGATCCGCGAAGGATACGTTGGCGACGTGATCTCGACCGGAATCGTCGCGGCCGGCGGCAACTGGGGTGGAACAGTCGACAACACGCGCCTCTACCAGCTGGATCCGGAGAGCGGCTTCAGCATGCTCTCGGGGCCGATCGGGCACACACTCGATGCACTCGTCTTCGTACTAGGCGAACTGTCCGAGGTCGCGGCGACGATGGGCCTTCTCCGACCGCGTGAACTGAACGTCGATACCGGCGAGTGGGTTCAGAATCGAGTACACGATCAGATCGCGTTGACCGGTCGTCTGTCAGATGGCGCCGTAGTTTCGATGCAGTTCCGCGGCGGTGTCCCAGCAGGTCCGGGTCTGCGGTGGGAGATCGTCGGCACCGACGGTGTCATCGTCGCGACAATCGATAAGGGGGTACCCCTCATCCAGATCGGCCGCATAGAACTGAGCGCCGCGCGCGGGGACGAGCGCTTGCTATCCCCACTCGAGGTCCCCGCCCGATATACGCGCGTATCGGGTGTCCCGGATGCCGCGGTGAATCTCGCACACGCATATCTGAACCTGCGCGACAGCGCCCGCAACGAGAAGTCTCCAGCGCCGGACTTCACTCATGCCGCAGGGCTGCATACCGTGCTCGCTGCGATCGAGACCGCGGCAGCAACCGGCGCCACTCAGCGTCTCGGCACCCCCGCTGCAGAAGCGTCGCCCAACTCGACGGCGGCATGTACGACAGGCGAATGCGCCGCGCGATGACCATGTCGTCGGCGGCCAGGTACGACGTCGGCGTGCTCCCTAACCTGCTCGTACTAGGCGCCTGGTTGTTCCTTGCAGGCTTAGGCGTGGGCGCGGCCACGGCATCGTCTGCCGCTCGAGGTGTCACAACGTGCTCCATTGCGGACATGTGATTCACGCAGGCGATGGAATGGGGTCGGGTCTTCGTGGGCCGGACTCTAGTCGCTCGTTTTCAAAGGAGGTCGGCCCGTCGGTGTCTGTTCGGCTGGGCTGGTCTGTTCGCGAAGAGCTTCAGCGTACGCGCGCAGGTCCGCCTTGCGGATCTTCCCCGTAGCAGTCCGGGGGAGTTCGTCGATCACGACAACGCGCGTGGGGATCTTATACCGTGCGAGCTTTCCATCAAGGAACTCGCGCACCGACGCGGTATCGACCGATACGTCCTTCCTCACTGTCAGTAAAGCCCACGGCACTTCACCCCACCGGTCGTCGGGTACCCCGATGACCGCCACCCCGCTGACGCCGTCGATATCGTTGATGAGGTTCTCGACCTCGGCCGGGTAGATGTTCTCACCGCCGGAAATGATCATGTCCTTGAGGCGGTCTGAGATGTAGAGGTATCCCTCGGGATCGAGAAAGCCAAGGTCTCCCGATCTAAACCATCCGTCATCAGTGAAGGCCGCCGCCGTCGCGTCGGGTAACCCACGGTAGCCAGGAAAGACGTTGGGTCCCGAGATCTCGATCTCTCCGATCGTTCCGCGCGGCACGACGTCTCCGTGCTCGTCGGTGATGCGGACGTCGGTGAAGAAGTGTGGGAGTCCCACGCTGCCCTGCTTGCGGCGGGTCATGTCAGGTGACAGCGAGGTCGCGCCGGGAGAGGTCTCGGTCATCCCGTAACCCTGGGAGAAGTGGAGGCCACGCTGCTCGTAGGCGTTGAGGATGCGGGCGGGGGCGGCCGAGCCGCCGCAGGTCAGCTTCTGGAGTGTGGAGAGGTCAGTCGTCGCCCAGTCGGGGTGGTCGGCCATCAGCTGGAACGTGGTCGGGACGCCGCTGAGCATCGAGACGCCGTATCGCTGGATAAGCGCAAGAGCGCGTCCTGGTTCGAATCCGCGCTCGAGGACGATGGTGCCGCCTTTGAGGATCACGGGGAGCGCGCCCATGCCGAGGGAAGCGACATGGAAGAGCGGTGAGATCATCAGGGCGATCTCGGTCGAGACGACGTCGTAGTCCACGAGTGTGTTCAACGCCACCCAGGTGAGGTTCTGGTGGGTGAGAACCGCGCCTTTCGACAGACCGGTCGTCCCTGAGGTGTAGATGATCGCCGCGGGATCATCGAGGGCGACCTCGGCATTGGTGTGGCCGGCGGCGCTCGAACCCAACATCGCGTCGAGGCCCGGCCTGTCGGGTGTGCCTCTGCCGACGACGAAGCGGTCCGGGATGTCGTAGCCGGCGTCGTTCACTCGCTGGTCGAGCTCGGGGTCGTGGATGAGCACCCGGGCATCCGAGTCGCGCAGGACGTGGGCGATTTCCGGCGGAGCCAACCGTGTATTGACTGGAACGAAGACGGCTCCCAGCTGGACCGTGCCGAAGAGTACCTCGATGAAGGCAGGGCTGTTCTCGCCGAGGAACGCGACGCGGTCGCCTTTCCGCACTCCGCGGTGCCACAACAGAGCCGAGATGCGGTCGGCAGCGTCCGCGAGCTCGGCATAGGTGATCTGGTCGTTCTCGAAGTACAGTGCCACCTTGTCGGGTGATTTCAGGCGGCGCTTGTACATCCACGAGCCGAGGCCGTGATCGTGCATGTTCGTCCTCTCCTTCGAGGTGAACGCGAAAGTTGCGTCAGGCGTAGAAGCGGTAGAGACCTCGCGCGACGACGGCGGGCTTGTCTCCGCCCTCGATCTCGATGGTCTGGTCGACAGCGAACTGGTAGCCGCCGGCGACTTCCGTGACCTCCGCAATGATCGCATTCATACGCACACGTGCTCCGACCTTGACGGGGGAGACGAAGCGAACCTTGTCGAGGCCGTAGTTGACCTTCGTCGACACTCCGTCAACGTCCAATAGTTCGGACCAGAATTTGACCGTTAACGAAAGGGAGAGGAATCCATGAGCGATCGCTCCGCCGAACGGGCCGTCTTTCGCCCGTTCGGAGTCGATGTGGATCCACTGGTGGTCGTCTGTGGCATCCGCAAACAGGTTGACGCGTTCTTGCGTGACGTCAAGCCAGTCGGTCCAGCCGAGGTCGGTGCCGGACATTCCGGGCACATCGGCGTAGGAGACGGTGGTGGTCATGGTGCTTCCTTTCACAGAGCGCGTGTGTCAGAGACCCAGAAGGCGAACTGCGTTGGCCTTCATGATTCCGGGTAGGACTTCGGGTTTGAAGGCCACCTGTGCAGCGTCGCGAATCCAGCGGTCGGGAGTGAGGAGGGGAAGTCGGAGCCGAACAGCACACGGTCCTTCAGGAGCGTGTTGGCGTAGCGCACGAGCTCCTGTGGGAAGTACTTCGGGCTCCAGCCGGACAGGTCGATCCACGTGTTGTGTTTGTGGGTCGCAACCGACAGCGCCTCGTCCTGCCAGGGAACCGCAGGGTGGGCCATGATGATCTGAAGTCGCGGGAAATCGGCGGCCACGCCATCGAGGAGCATCGGATTCGACAGTGCGAGACGCAGGCCCCTGCCGCCGGGAAGGCCCGCTCCAATGCCGGTCTGGCCGGTGTGGAACAACGCTGGGATGTTCGCATCCTGGATTGCCGCATAGAGCGGATAGAAGTGCTCGTCGCTCGGATCGAACCCCTGCACGGTTGGGTGGAACTTGAATCCGCGAACGCCGGAATCTTCGACGAGCCGACGGATCCGGTCGAGAGCGTCAGGTCGGTGGGGGTCGACGGAACCGAACGGGATGAGCACATCGTTGTGTCGCGCCGCACCTTGTGCGATCTCGGCGCTTGAAATCGGTGGTTGGCCGAGTTGTGTCTCTGCGTCGACGGTGAATACGACGGCCGCCATCTTCCGGTTCCGGTAGTAGTCGGCGATCGTCTCCAGATCGGGCCTCGGGCTGTCGGTCTTGAAGTAGGCGCTGGCCTCCTCCTGAAGGTCTTCCGGCAGCGACGAGTGATCGTGCCCGTCGATTTCGATGTGCACGTGCATGTCGATTGCATCGAGCGCGTCGACATCGATTGCGGATTCGTAGCGAGTCATGTTCGATTGGGCCGCTTCGCGGGTCAGGCCTGTACGGGGCGCTGCAGTTCGTCCGGCAGGGGAGGGAAGCCCTCGCCGACGGTCTGCTGGTGACTGCCGATGAGGTCCGGGAAGTCGGCCTCGAGTGCGGCGGCGGACCATCCGCCCTCGTGATATTCCGTGACCACGGGCTCGGGATGGGACCAGAGCTGTAGGCGGTCGCCACCGATGCCGATCGCTTGACCGGTGACAGAAGAGGCAGCGTCAGAGGCGAGGTAGGAGACGAGACCGGCGACGTCGGTCGACGTGCCGAACCCGAGATCGTGACGGAAGAAGGCGGGCATCGGTTCGCCGGCCGCATCCGCTTCGACGGCGGCGGCGAAGTAGGGCACGGTCGCGGTCATCGCGGTAGCCGCGACAGGAATGACGGCGTTCGCGGTGATTCCTGCGCGCTTCAGCTCGAGGGCCCAGGTGCGAACCATGCCGACGATGCCGGCTTTGGCAGCGGAGTAGTTGGTTTGCCCGAAGTTGCCGCGCTGGCCCGTCGGCGAGCCGATGCAGATGATGCGGCCGCCTTGGCCCGCATCCCGCATGTGCGTGGCGGCTGCGCGGACACAGGTGAACGTGCCGCGCAGGTGAACATTGATCACGAGGTCGAAGTCGTCGTCGGTCATCTTCCAGAGGACGGTGTCGCGGAGCACACCCGCGTTGGTGACGAGGATGTCGAGGCGCCCGAACTGTTCGACAGCCGTGCGGACGAGTTCGTCGGCGGTCTCGCTCGATCCGACCGGCGCGACAACGGCTACTGCGCTGCCGCCCTCACTCTCGATGCTGGCGACCGCGGCGGCGGCGGTCTGCTCGTCCACGTCGTTGACGACGACGGATGCTCCCTGCCGTGCCAACTCCTGGGCGTAGGCGAGCCCGAGCCCGCGACCCGAACCGGTGACGATGGCGACCTTGCCTGTGAGCGTCATGGCGGTAACTCCTCTGTCCGTCCGCACGATCAGCGGATCAGGTCATCCCACCACACAGTCGTTGACGTTGTCAATTATTGAAGGAGCCATTAGCCCGCGCGGGGCAAACCCTGCGCCTTCCTGTGTCGGGGCGCTTAGTCGGCGGCGAAAACGAGTCTGCGCAACAGGCTTCGCAGAGTTTCGCGGTCTTCTGTACTCAGCCCGCTGAGTGCTTCATTCTCGGCCGAGCGGGTGCGGAGTTGTGCCTCCGCGAAACGCGCGCGCCCTACCTCGGTAGCGTGGACAACTTTCGAGCGCCGGTCGGAGGGGTCGACGAGCCGTCGCACGAGCCCATCCCGTTCGAGTTCGTCGACCAAGGAGACAATCTGGCTCGGATCAAGCGATAGGAACTCTGCGAGGTCGCGCTGAGTCGGATCCAGGTCCGCACACGCCATCGCGAGAACGGAATAGGACCGCGCGCGCAATCCGAGGTCCTGCAGGTAGCGGTTCGCGATCCGGGTGCCCTGCGTGAACGCCTTGACAGCGAGGAACTCGATCTCGTGCGACAGCGGTGCGTCGGAGGCGCGCTCCAGGTAGCTGGTGCTGTCGGCCTTATCCGTCTCGAGCATTAGAGCTCCTACCATTGATGATCTCAACTATTGCTGACTAGTATCACATGAGAACGTCACGTCCCACTCTTGCAGTTGCGCCGTCGGGCGGTGCTGCTCGTCGGCGCGACCAGCACCCTCGGCGGTCCCATCGCCGACCTGGTGTACTACGTCCTCGGAGGGCGGGTGGATGAGCGCTCGCGGTAAACCAGATCGAACCACTGGATGGTGTGCCCGGAGCCCTCGGCGCCTTCGATGAGGGAGATCAGCAGTTCGCCGGCGTGCATCCCTGCATCCTTAGCCCTCAAGTCCAGAGCCGAGATCGGCGGTTGCACGATACGCAGTGTCGGACTGTCGGTGTATGAGACGAGTTGGATGTCTTCCGGGACGGAGCGTCCGAGCTCGCGCAGCGTGGAGAGGATGCCGACACCGAGGCCTTCGGGAAGGCATACGATCCCGTCGACGTCCGGATGCGTCGCCTGGAGCGCCCGAATGATCCGGTGCAGTTCCTCTGCAGATGGCACGCCTTCGAGGTCGACGAACGCGACAGGGACGCCGTGGCGCCCCGCCCAATCCGCCGCGGCCTCGGCCGCTATGTGCACCCACATCTGGTTCACCGGGGGCCTGATCACCGCGATCGAGGTTGCACCGCCGGCCGTCAGTCGATCGAGCAGCTGGCTCATCGCCGTCCGGTGATCGGCGGCCACAATCGCGGTCGGCTCGGGCATCCCGGGCGGCACCAGCTCCGAGACCACGACGGGCCGACCGGTCCCGAGAATCGCGCGGGCGAGCTCGTCACCAGCGATCACATCGGACATCACGAATCCGTCGACGTGAAGGCTTCGCGCTTTGGCGGCCGGAAAGTCGGCGGGAATGAGCGACACTGTCAGCTCTCTGTCCTTCGTGCTCTCCACGACGCCGACCGCGAAGTTCATGTAGTAGTCCATGGAGTTCATGCCGCCGGGCAGCCACAGGCCGATCGAACCTGCCCGGGCATGTCGAAGGTTGCGTGCACCACTGTTGGTCGAGTAGTCGAGGCTTCTCGCAGCGTCGAGTACGCGGGATTTCGTCTGCGCAGAGACTCGCCCCTCTCCAGTGAGTGCTCGGGACGCCGTGCCGCGGGATACGCCGCTCAGATCGGCGACGTCTTGGAGCGTCGCCGCTCGCGTTGATGCCATCGTCACCTCCTAGGTCCGATCCTATGGCGGTCCACGGAGACCGAATTTGCACAATCGATTGCGCAGTGACCACTCCATGCTGCAGACTGGCCTCCAACGACCCGCAGCAGTGTCTCCCTTGGGTCGACCACCCGACTGAAGGATTTGTCATGACTCTGGACTCGTCGCTCCTCGATGGGGAGCCAACCGGGAAGTTGAAGAAGGCGGCGCTGGGGACGTGGGGAGTCGTTTTCCTCGTGGTCTCGGCGGCGGCGCCGCTGAGCGTGCTCGCGGGAATCGGACCGCTCGCGGTGCTCATCGGTGGAGTCTCCGCGCCGATCGTCTATGCCGTGGCCGGCGTTGTGCTGGCCGTCTTCGCAATCGGCTTCCTTTTCATGGCGCGAAACCTCAAGCCCATGGGAGGCTTCTACACCTACATCTCCGTCGGGCTCGGCAAGGTCGTCGGGCTGGCAGCCGGCTTCCTGGCCTGGGTTTCCTACAACGTGCTGCAGATCGGGCTCTGGGGCTTGTTCGGAGTCATGGCGCAGGGCATGTTCGCCAACATCTTCGGCATCGACGTGCAGTGGTGGATCCTTGCCGTGATCGGCGCGGTCCTGGTATTCGGCCTCGCAGCTGTCGGAGTGGACGTGGGCGCCAGGGTGCTGGGCGTGCTCCTGGTCCTCGAGACCGCGCTCCTGGTGGTGCTCGCCGCAGCGATTCTCAGCCAGCGTGCCGGGCAGCTCGAGTTCGGAACCTTCGCGGCGGGGAACATCTTCACCCCGAGCATGTTCGCGATCATGGGTTTCGGCTTCGCCGCGTTCATGGGCTTCGAATCAACGGTGCTCTACCGCAGTGAGACCCGGAACCCCGACCGGTCGATACCGCGCGCCACATACATCGCGGTTGCGTTCTTGGCGATCTTCTACACAGGCACGCTGTGGCTCGTGATCCAGGCGTTCGGCGACAGTGCCGTGCAGGGGGTCATCGCGAAGAACCCGTCAGCCTTCTTCTTCACCGCGATGGGGGAGTACGTCGGTCAGTGGGGAGTGTCGGTGATGTTCGTGCTGATCGTGACGAGCATCTTCGCCGGACAGCTCGCCTTCCATAACGCAATCAACAGGTATAGCTTCGCGTTGTCGCGCGACGGGATCCTCCCCGCATTCTTCAACAGGACCAACCGGTCGGGTTCGCCATGGCTCGCCGGGTTGATCCAGACCGCTGTGGCCATCGCGGTCGTCATCGCCTTCGGTGTCGCCGGTCTCGACCCGCTCACGCAGCTGGTCATCCTTGTCAACTCGCCCGGGGTCTACGGCATCATCACCCTGCAGCTTCTCGCCTCGATCTCGGTGGTGATCTTCATCATGCGCAACCGCAAGCTCGCGCCCCGCTGGTATGTGTTGCCCGCCGCGATCGTCTCAGTCGTGGCGATGGCAGTGCTACTCGCCGTCCTGGTGATCACCATCGAATACCTGACAGGCGCCGGCCCCGCAATCAACGCCGTCATCCTCGCCGTGGTCCCCGTGGTGCTCATCGCCGGAGCCGTGTACGCGCTCTTCCTCCGTGCGCGCAAGCCCGAGGTGTTCGCGCGGATCGGCGGCGCAGAGCCGGAGCCGGCCCTCGACGAGCTGGCGGAGGTCCGGTGATCACTGAAAGCGCCGCAGACCTGGTGCTGCTCGGTGGCGTGGTGGTGACGATGGCGTCCGATGCCGCGACGCCGGCCGAGACCGAGGGCCTGGCCATCCTCGCCGGTGAAGTGGTGGCGCTAGGGAGTAGGAGCGACCTGCAGCCATACATCGGCGAGGCAACAAGAGTGATCGAGCTTGCGGGCGCGGCCATTCTGCCGGGGTTCGTCGACAGTCATATCCATCCCGTGTTCGGTATCGATATGACGCGTGGGGCCGATCTCAGCCGATGCCGCACGCTTGCAGACGTCGAGTCGTCGCTGCGAGCAGAGGCGGACGGATTGGCGGCGGAGGACTGGCTCCTCGGGTGGGGCCTCGATCCGAACGTGTTCGGCGAGGAACCCGTCACGAACGCGGTCCTGAACGACGTGGCGGGCGACCGCCCGGCGTTCATCCGCTTCTTCGACGCCCATGCCGCTCTGGCATCCTCCGGCGCACTCGCGCTCGCCAAGGTCACGGGTGCCGAAGAGTTCACCGACGCGTCTCGTGTCGTCACCGACGCGACCGGCCGCCCGTCCGGCTACCTCCTCGAGCTTCAGGCGGTTCACCTGGTGGAAGCGGTCCTACCTCCGCTGAGCTTCGATCGCCGCGCCGAGGCACTCTACGAGGTGCTCCTCCGCATGGCTCACGGCGGCTTCACGTCAGGACAGGTTCAGGACCTCGCCCCTGACGCGATCGAGCTGCTGCAGGCGATCGAGGCAACCCGCGACCTTCCGATCCGGCTTCGGATGTCTCCCTGGTACGTGCCGGGGGCGCCGCTCGAAGAGGTTTCCCGGCTGGCCGGGCTGCAGGGCGTGCACGGACGCCGCTGGATCGTGGAGGGCGTCAAGCTCATGATCGACGGCACTGTCGATAACGGAACGGCGTGGCTGCACGAGCCGGACTGCCTCGGCGAGTCCACGACATCGCTGTGGCTTGATCCCGAACAGTACCGCGACGCGCTCACCGCACTGGACCGGCGCGGCATCCCGACTACGACACACGCGATCGGGGACGCCGGGATCGATTTCGTCGTGCTCGCAATCGACGGATTGGTCGAGCGCACGGCGACGCACCGGGTCGAGCACATCGAGACGATGACGGATGCCGCGCTCGAAGTGTTTGTGTCGTCGCAGGCCACTGCGAGCATGCAGCCCACACATTGCACGCTGTTCACCCGTGCGGACGGAAGCGACAACTGGTCGAGAAGACTGGGCGAGGCGCGCGCTGAGCGGGGCTTCCGAACCCGGGATCTCGTCCGTGCGGGGATACCCCTCGCCCTGGGCTCGGACTGGCCCGTCGCTCCGAGCGATGCGGTCGGCATCCTCGCTGACGCACAGCTGCGCCGCCCTCACGATCACCCGGACGCCGTGCCGATCAACCCGGACCAGGCACTCGACGCGATGGACGCGTTGCGCGGTCTGACCGTCGAGCCCTATCGGACGATAGGCCGAACGGGCGGTGTGCTCCACGTCGGCGCGGCGGCGGACATCACTGTGCTCGACCGCGATCCTCGCGCGGTCACGCCCGACAGCCTCGGCGAGGCTGTCGTTCTGATCACCGTCGTCGACGGTCGCATTGTCGTGGACGCCGGCGACCGTGCACCGGTCACGACGGGAACCTGAGCAGGTCGTCCCATTCCAGGAATAGAATGTCCGATTGGACGTAAACTCACATCTCGTCGTATTGGCGCTCAAGGCGGTGTCACCGACGATGAGTTCGTCCCCTTCGCCGACCGGGCTGTAGATCGGCGACTGGGGCAGACCTAGGTCGCTCATGAGCTGAGCGACCGCGCGATCGATCACCCTGCGCGCCGATCCTCATCGATTCACCCTCCGCCGGGAGGGCGTTTTTTGCTTTGGACGCCGACACGCTTCATCGAGCGGCGCACCTCGCGCACGGCCAGCACGATGAGCCATCCGACGAGAGCACCGAGGGTTTTCTCGATCAGGGTCGTTCACGTCAGCCGTGCGCCCGAAGTCGAGGAGATATTGGACAATCTCGATGCTCAGGGAGAGGCCAAGTCCTAAATCTCGGAATTACACGGTACTTTGCCGACCCCCGCTCGATGGCTGAGGGAATAGAGTTCGAATCCCACGCCTTCCGCATGCGACGCGCGGCATACGCTCAACGCCACCATGGACACATGAACATTCTCATCGTCGGAGCCGGCGCAACCGGGGTCGCTGTCGGGGTTCGATTGACTCAGGCTGGCCGAGACGTCACTTACCTCGTACGGACTGAGCGCCAACGAATCCTCGAACGGGATGGCATCTCCCTGACCGAACCCGACGGAAGACACTCCGTTTCCGCAAAAACCGTCACCGCGGACACCCTCACCGGCGCGTTCGATCTGGTCATCGTGGCCGTGAAAGCCAGCGCGATCGCCGCCGTGATGGAGGACATCGTCCCTGCGGTCGGACCGGCAACGGTCATCGTCCCGTTTCTGAACGGCATCCGCCACATCGACCTGCTCGATGGCCGCTACCCGGGCCGGGTCGCCGGTGGGCTCATCAAGATTGTCGCGACCCTCGACGAACGCGGCGGAGCCGTGCAGATGACCGCGCTGGCTGAAATCACTATCGGCTCACTCGGCACGGAGCCGATGCCGAGGTCCGTCCGGCAGCTTCTCGATGTGCCCGGACTGGCGGTCGTCGAAACAGACGAGGTCTGGCTGCGACTCTGGGAGAAGTGGGCGTTCATCGCATCAGCCGGGATCGTCACCTGCCTGTTCGACAACACGGTGGGCCGGATCCAGGAAGCCGGAGGACTCCGCTACATTGAAGCGGCAATCGCCGAAACGGAGGCCATCGCAAGCGCGGCAGGCTACCCTCCGCGCGCCGCCGCGCATAGACAGTCCATCAACATTCTGGCCGAACCAGGCTCGCCATTCACCTCATCGCTCTTTCGCGACCTCGCCGCAGGGAGAGCAACTGAAGCCGAACACATCCTGGGTGACCTGGCGAATCGTGCCCGTGAACTTTCGGTGACAACACCATTGCTCGACCTGACCCTCGTGCGCGTCCGCGCCGCAGAGCTGAGTCGACAGCGCCCATGATGCTGACACTGACGATTCTCAGCTATCGAGTCTGCACCTGACGGGTCGGGTCGTGACGCGAGCAGTCGGGGAGCGGTTGGGGCGGCTACTCTGGAACTCGTTACCGGATCCGATGGTATGCGCGGTCGTGATAAATCAGCGGGCTCGACTTCGGCACGTGCTTGGAGCCAATCTCGTCGATCGAGGATTCGAGCAACTTCACCGTGATCACGTAGCTGCCGCCGGCTGGGGTGCGTTGAAGGATAGCGCCGCGCACCCACGTTGCCGCACCTTCGATCACTGGTTCGCCTGTCGCCAACAGCCGCCAACCACCGGCAGCGAAACGATCGATTCCGCGCTGTGAGAAGCGGGCGGACACGTCCTCCTGGTCTGCCGTGAGGAAGTTCACGGCGAGGGCACCTTCGTCCCGGATCGCCGGCCATAAGGATGACGATTCGGGGAGGGAGAACGCAAGGAGTGGCGGTGACGCGGAGACGGAGATCACGGAGGTAGCCGTGTCGGTTGTGAAGGGAACGCCTTCACATCGCTGCTGACCGGCAGCCCCATGTTGTGTGTAGACGTCGTGTCTATTTCGCCCTTCCCACATGGACGGGTTGTCTATTTCGCCAGGTGTGCCGTGACCGTACCGTGGGACGCATTGGACCCCTGAGGAGGACCCGCGATGCTCTCGATGGAGACGGCAAGACTGACCGCTGCCAACCCGCTCAGCGACGCAACCGCCCAGTTAGATGCTGCGATCGCCACTCTGGGCTACGACTCCGGTATCAGAGACATGCTGGCGACGCCTCGTCGCGAGATGACCGTGTCGGTGCCCCTGCGCGCCGACGACGGCAGCATCAGAGTCTTCACCGGCCACCGAGTTCAGCACAACCTTTCGCGGGGGCCAGCTAAAGGCGGGCTCCGCTATAGCCCAGATGTTACCCTCGACGAGGTCCGCGCACTCGCGATGTGGATGACCTGGAAATGCGCGCTAGTCGACATCCCGTATGGCGGAGCAAAAGGCGGCATCACCATCGACCCCCGCGTCCACTCGGAGGCAGAGCTCGAACGCGTCACCCGGCGATACACCAGCGAAATCCTTCCGATCATCGGCCCTGAACGTGACATCCCCGCTCCCGATATCGGGACCTCGGAGAAGACCATGGCCTGGATCATGGACACCTACTCGGTTGCGACCGGATACACCGTTCCTGGCGTCGTGACCGGTAAGCCGCTAGCCCTCGGTGGCTCTCTCGGCCGCGCGAGCGCAACCTCTCGCGGCGTCGCACACGTCGCCCTCGCCGCCCTGCAACACCGCGGAATCTCTCCCGTCGGAGCTACCACCGTCGTTCAGGGCTTCGGTAAGGTCGGCCGCGACACCACCCGGTTCCTGTGCGAAGCGGGCGCACGCGTGGTTGCTGTCGCCGACCAGTACGGCGCCATCTACAACTCAGCAGGAATCGACCTAGACCGTCTCGGCGCGCATGTGGACGCGACCGGATCCGTCGTAGGGTTCGCCCGTTCCGAATCGATCGATGGTGCCGCCGCGCTTGAGCTTCCTGTGGACCTCTTGATCCCTGCGGCGGTGGAAGGCGTTCTCACCGCCGAGAACGCACCACGGGTCACCGCCCGCGTTATTGTCGAAGGCGCAAATGGGCCGACTACCACGGCTGCGGACCGGATTTTCGTCGCGAACGACCAGTTGGTCGTCCCTGACATTCTCGCCAACTCGGGTGGAGTGATCGTCTCCTATTTCGAGTGGGTCCAGGCCAACCAGGCCTACTGGTGGGGAGTTGAAGAAGTTGAATCTCGACTCCGTTCCCGAATGCTCTCCACGTGGCGCAGTGTCCTCGCCTACGCCGATGCGCGTGGCCTCACGCTGCGCGAGGCCGCGACCGCCCTCGCTGTCGAACGGGTCACCGAAGCGCACCGTCTCCGAGGCATGTATCCGTAACTGCGTTGGAGCGGAAGGGTCGGTTGAGTGGTGATCTTCAACCACCACGTGGGGCAATGATGCGGAGTGCGCGGCTTGTGGCACCTGGCGAGTGTTCTGTCCGGCGGCCGTGCCCATGGATGTGCTCGGCGCGCAATCCTCTCCCACGCGCTTTCTCGCAGACAAGATCAAGCCGCGTCAGCCTTTTTCGGATAAGTCCTGGTCAAGTTCGACGGCTCTGACGGGCCGGGTGCGGATGTCATCGATCTCGCCGCCTGTTTCGTCAACCGACATCGCGGGCGTGGGTCTCCGGAACCCGCGGGTGAGCCACAGCAGCCAGAGAAACCCGGCGGCCAACCAGCAGGAGCCGATGATCAGCGCGGTCGTGCTGAGCCGGGTGAGCATATAGAGGGTGACGCACGCGCCCACGGCGGGGAGGATCACGTACCCGAGTACAGTGAGCGGGGCGGTGGTTCGTTTCCGGACGTAAAACGCGATGACGCAGATATTGACGACGGTGAAACCGGTGAACGCGCCGAAATTGATGAAGGAAAAGGCGATGTCAGTTGTCAGGAACATACCGACAAAGCACATCACCCAGTGAATGCGATCGCCCAGATCGGTGTCTTGGTGAGGGGGCTGACCCACCCGAACAGTCGCTTGGAGAGCACTCCGTCGCGTCCCATGAAGTAAAGCAACCTGCTGGAGCTCAGCTGCACCGCGAGCCCCGACGCGAACCCGGCGATGACCGCGGCCAGGTTCGTCCAGTCGGCGAATGTCTGCCCACCGACCTGGATGGAGAGGATGTAGCCGCCTACTTGCTCATTGCCCGAGCCGCCGAAGTCGAACCCGGGGTGGACCAGCTGCATGACGTAGGCGACGCTGACGAACAATAGACCCCCGATCACGATCACCAGGATGACCGCTCGCGGGATCGTCTTGGAGGCGCTCTTGGTCTCTTCCGACAAAGTTGTAACCGCGTCGAAGCCAAGGTAGGAGTATGCGGCGATCGCGGCAGCCGCGGTGACTCCGCCGACGCTGGTCTGATTGTTCCATACCGGGGTGACGTAGTCGTGTGCGGGATGGTGCACCAGAAAGACCAGGCAGTACGCCACGAATAGGAGCACCAGGAAGACGGAGAATGCAGTCAGGACCATGTTGACGCGGTTGCTGAGTACGAGGCCGATGATGTTGATCGCCGTGGTGAGCCCGGCATTGATCAGCATCCAGGCCCATACCGGGATTTCCGGGAACTGGGCATTGAGGTAAACGGACTGCACCAGCCAAGCGACCATCGGCAGGAAAAGGTAGTCCAGCAGGATGCTCCAGCCGACCAGGAACCCGATCGGAGAGTTCAGGAGCCGCCGGGCGTAGAAATACGCCGAACCGGACACCGGGTAGTGCTTGGACAGCTTGGCATAGCTCAGCGCAGTCAAGAGCATGGCCAAAGTGGCGATGAGAAAAGCGGTCGGGGCGGTTCCGGCGCTGGCGACGGAGATGACACCGAAGATCACCATCACCAGGCTGGGCGCCATATAGGCCAGGCCGAACGCGACAACGGAAGGCAGCCCCAGTCGCTTCTCGAGGTGGCCCTGTGGCTGACTCACTTCGCGGCCTCCTTCGGGTGAGTGCCCCTTTGCCGGTCACGTCGCGGCTCTGCCAGTGTGCCCGGGAGCACGCCGGATTGCCATGTTTCCGGGCGGATATGGCCGTTGTGGACTGGCGGGAGCAGGAGTGGCGCCTCGCTACCGCCGTCCAAGAAGCTACAGCGCCACGCAGACCAGGCGACACAATGACGCGCACGCATGTGATCCTCCTCGATCGATGTGTGCTCCCTAGTATCGGCGGTCGACCCTATGCCCGTCCAAGACCCACCTTCGCTTGCGCCGATGCCTGTGGAGCATCGAGATCAGTGCTGACCCTGGGAACGGAGCTCGGCGACGATCGCGCCCTGATCGTAAAGGCAGTGGTGGGGCGAGTGCCGGCGCGCGCATCCGTCAGTCTCAGGATGCCGTGATAGGGACATTGTCGATCACGAACGATGTCCTGCGTGAGTGGTGGAGGTCGGGGCGCTGCCACCCGTCATGGGGGCGAGCTTCGCGGACTGCGCGACCGCGGAGGCCCAGGCGAACTCGTCGTTGTCGCTGAAGACGTAGTACGTCGAGCCGTTCGGCATCATGGCGACCGTGATTCCGCCGAAGCCCGACATGAACGGGACGGTGAATGGGGTCGTGAACGAAGGGGCGTCCGCGGACGTGTAGTCCTTCGCCCAGACGCCTGCGTTGTAGCGCAGGCTCGTGCTACCGGTTACGGGGAGGCCGCGATCGGAGGGGTTGCGCTGCAGGGCCGCGTCGAGCAGCCGGGGTTGGAGCAGCTGGACCCCGTGGACTGCCCCGTGCTGCGGTCCCATGAGGCGGGCGACCTTCGCGATCGAGTCCTGGGTCCAGAACATTCCGTAGCCACCGAACGGTGCGCCTGTCGTCGAGTTGTCTGTGCGCAGGGTGGTGAGGGAGTCCGGGCCGACGCCGGCGGGGATGAGCACTTCGTTGCACAGCATGCTGAAGATGTCGGCATGGGGGCCCTCGTGTTGGCGGAGCACGGCATTCATGGCTTGCACGGCGAGGTAGGAGTCGGAGGTGTGGTAGACCCACGTTGTTCCCGGCGTGGCTGAGCGGGGGAAGGATAGCGCCGTGGCGGTCTTCTGCGTCTCGCTCTCTGCGTCGAAGAACGCGCTCATCGTGCTTCCGCCCTCGTCGACTTCATAACCGGCCGAGGTGTAGTTTCCGGTCGCCATGTCGATCGCGTCACGAATTGTGACACCCTTCCACGCGGGCATTCCCGCGGCCTGCGGAATCAGCGCTGTGATCAGCTCGTCGGCGACCGACGGTCCGTACTTCTGTGCCAGCCGGAGCAGCGCCAGAGTGCCGAACGCGGTCTTAGCCGTCGAGTACGAGGGCATCAGGACCTCGCTGCAGTACGGGTGCGGCCCCTGCCTGGTCGGGCAGTCGCCTACGTAGTTCACGCCGCCGTACACGAAGCCGAGAGTCGTGCGTGCCGCGGGGGTGGTGCCCGCACCGAATGCCGAGCTGTCGATCCCTGCGGCAGGGTAGTCGGCCGCGAGTTGGGCGATGGGCCGTGTGGGGATGCGTGCGGCGAGTTCGGCGGCGAATGCGGTGCGGATCTTCTGCGCGTTTGCGACCTTCTCCTGGGTGACCGTGGTAGGCAGCTGCCCCCACATGTCGAATTGGAAGTATTCGCAGGTCTCGCTCGTGATCTGGTACCTCAGTTGTGAGGTCTGAGTCCGCGAGAAGAGGAACGTGATTAGACCGTTGTGCACGCAATTGGCGTTGCGTTCGATGAGGGAGAACGGGAGGGCGGCACGTGTGAGTCTGCCGTCGCCCTTCTCTTGCCAGGCTCGGCCGACGCCGAGGGCGATGTTCCACGCGGCGTTCCCGGTGATCTGCACCCCGCGCTCGGCGGGAATCAGGTAGCTTCCGTTCTGCACGATGGCGGCGGAGAAGTCGGGAAGATGCTTTACGGCAGGGATCGAAGAGTAGTCGTAGGGATCCTTGATCGCGGTGAAGCCTCCGACGTCTCCCGCGTGAGAGACGGTCAGGGTGCCCTCGAAGGAGTTGCGAGGGTTCGCGGCGCCAGGGGGCACCCCGAACGCGCTGCTCGCGACGGTTCCTGTGGCGGCGCCGCTCTGCAGTTGCGCCGCCGTGAGTACCGTGCGGGAGACGGCGCCGTTCCCGCGCAGATCGCCGAGGCCCCGTGCTTCCGCGGCTGTGGCGCCTGTCGCAATCACGAGACCTGATCCGATGATGATCGCCGCCAGGCCGGCGACAAGTTGACGCACGCGCATGTGATCCTCCTTGATCGATGTGTGGGCCTCAGCATGGGCGGTGGAGTGGATGCGCGTCCAAGACCTGTACTCTCTCTCTCCGATGCTTTCGCGGCATCGCGGTCAGCGCCGGCTCTGTGGATAGAGTTCGGCGACGAACCCGCCGAGGTCGGAGAGGCAGCGCTGGATGCGGGTGCCGGCGTAGTGCTTGTCGTCCCAGACACCGTAGAGCGTGATGGCGAGGTCGCCGTCGGCAGTTCGGATCGGGGCAGTGTGCAACCCGTAACGGGAATCGTCCGAGAGGATGCAGACGCCGCGGCCCGCCGCGGCGAGTGCGAGCGCGAGGGAGAGTGACGTCGTCTCGATCGCGGGCGTGTACGACAGGCCGGCGGTCGTGACGGCGTTGTCGAACATCTGGCGCACGCCGTGCGCGCTGCTCATCACGATGAGCGGCTCCTGGACGAGCAGCTCGAGCGGCACGCTGGGCAGCCGTGCGAATGGATGTTCCGGGTGCACTTGGGCCCAGAGGTAGGCGTACCCGACGACCTCCGAGCGGAACTCCGCGGGCGGCACCCGGGTGCCGACCGCGAAATCCGCGTCGCCCCGGGCGAGCACGTCATACACATCTTGCGGAAGCGACTCCACGACATTCTGGATAGGGCCCTGCGCACCCACGGAAACGATGAACGGCGCGATGATGTCAGTCACCGTAGTCGTGGCGGAGGCCACGATGAGGCCGGCGCCGCTTCCGGCCGCGATGGCCTTCGCCGTGGAGGAAGCGCGTGCGGCATGCGTCAGCAGATCTCGCGCGATGGGAAGGAACGCCTGGCCGGCCGCCGTCAGGATTACCCCTCGCGGCACCCGCTCGAACAGAGTGAAGCCGAGGTCGCGCTCCAGGCCACGGATCTGCCGGCTCAGCGAGGGCTGCGCAACACGCAGGGCATCGGCAGCGCCATGGACGGTGCCGTGCTCGCACACCGAGACGAAATAGCGCAGCAGGCGCAGGTCCATGCAATACCTCCGAAGCATCGATTGGGTGATAACCAAGTATTGGTGAGTCTCGCCCGCTTGTCCATACACTGTCCCTACCCCGCACCCGGCGGAACCTTTTCACAGTGAGGTGGACATGGACGTCACCCGAATCAAACCCAGCCGAATCGTCGCCCTAGGCATCGCGGCCGCGCTCGGCCTTGTAGCGCTGTCCGGCTGCTCCCCCGCATCGACCGGTACCAGCATGGACGGCGGCGTGCTCACCGTCGCCGCTTCCGCTGCCGTGACCACGTGGGACCCTGTCGCATCATTCTCGACGGAGGCCCTCTACATGGGCAACATCTACGAGCCGCTGCTCTGGAAGAACCCGGAGGGCTCCGCTCAAGAGTTCACTCCCGCGATCGCCGAGAAATGGGAGACCAGCGCAGACGGTCTCACCTGGACCTTCCACATTAGGAAGGGGATCACGTTCCATGACGGCGAGAAAGTCGACGCCGCCGCGGTCGTCGGCAGCATCGAGGCCGCCCGCAAGCGAGCCGGCGCGGCATTCATCTGGGCCCCGCTGAACACGGTGGAGGCCACCGACGCCTCGACGGTGGTGATGAAGCTGAAGTACTCGGCACCCATGGACCTCGTGGCCGCCTCCACGTACGGCGCCTGGATCGTTGCGCCCAAAGCCCTCGCGGCGTCCGCCTCCGACCCAAAGTATTTCGAGAAGGGAATAGAGGCCGGCACAGGTCCGTTCACGCTCAAGGACTATGAACCTGGCAAGAAGGTTGTCCTCCAGGCGTACGACAAGTACTGGAACACGAAGAACGCCCCGCATTACAAGATCGTCGACATCTCGATCACACCCGACGCGGTGACCGCGCAGCAGATGCTCACCGCTAAGGAGGTCGACTTCGCCACCACCATCCCACTGGACAACGTCAACTCCGTGGCGAAGCAGATGGGCGGAGTCGTACGCGCGGCGAACTCGCCGTTCAACTACTTGGCCTACTTCAACACGACCAGGGCTCCGCTGAACGACCCGAAGGTGCGGCAGGCGCTCAGCTACGCGGTGCCGTATAAGGACCTCATCGACGTCGGCGTAGAGGGCTACGGCACACAGTCGCACGGACCGGTGCCAAAGGGCATCTTCCCGTACAGCGAAAAAGTCCCGCAGTACAAGCAGGACCTGGAGAAGGCGAAGGCTCTGCTTGCCGAGTCCGGGCACGCCAACGGGTTGACCCTGAACCTTACCTACGCGTCGGAGAACCCCGCCGAGACCCGGTTCGTTCCGCTCATCAAGGACGCGTTCGCCAAAATCGGCGTCACCCTGAACGTCACCGCCGAGTTGTTCAATCAGCAGTGGGAGAAGGCCAAGGCGGACCCGGCGAACGCGCAGGACATCTTCGTGGTCTACTACTGGCCGACGTACAGCGACGCCGGGTCCGACAACCTGAACTCACTGTTCCACTCGTCGGAGAAGCCGTTCTTCAACCTCAGCTACTGGAAGAACGCCGAGTACGACGCGCTGATCGACAAGGCCGGCACCCTCACCGGAAGCGACAGGGCTGCGGCCCAGGCAACCTACGAGAAGGCAATGGACCTGCTTGTCGACCAGGCGCCCGGTTTGTTCCTGTTCGACGCCCAGGCGGTCTCGGTTGTGCCGAAGGATCTGAAGGTCCAGAAGTTCAACGAGAACTACCCTTTCACGACCTTCTTCGCGCCGATCGCGCCAGCCGCCTGACCCGAAATGACCGGTGTGGGCGGGCGCGTCCCGTCCCCACCGGTCGCACACACCTTTAAGGAGGTGCTCCCATGACAAGGCTTATCGCCCGCCGGGTCGGATCTGCGCTGCTCGTGCTCCTCGTGATCACTCTGGTGGTCTTCATCTTGTCCCGCGTCATCCCGTCCGATCCCGCCGTCGTCTACGCCGGCCCGAAGGCTCCGCCCGAGGAGCTCGCTCGCATTCGCACCCGCCTCGGCTTCGACCGCCCGCTGCCGATCCAGTACCTGGACTACCTGTGGGGTCTCGTCACCGGGAATTGGGGCGACTCGCTCTCGACGAAGCGCCCGGTGCTCCTGGAGCTCGGGACGCGGCTGCCGGCCACCCTCGAGCTGCTCTTCGCGGCCATGCTCTTCGCGACCGTCGTCGGGATCGTGCTCGGCGTGATCGCCTCGAAGCGCCCCGGGGGCATCGCCGACGGCGCCATCCGCATCCTCTCGATCGGAGGTGTCTCGATGCCGGCCTTCTGGCTCGGACTGCTGCTCCAGGTCGTCTTCGTGGGCAACCTGCACATCCTGCCGGCGACCGGCGCGTTCTCCGAGGTGACAGAGTACGTGCACCCCATCGCGAACATCACCGGGTTCCCACTCTTCGACAGCCTCATCACAGGAAACCTCGCGGCCTGGGGCGATGGGATGACGCACCTCATTTTGCCGGCGCTCACCCTTGCCGCCTACCCGCTCGGGCTCATCGCGAGGATGACCCGCGCGTCGATGCTCGAGGTGCTCAGCCAGGACTACGTGTTCACCGCCAACGCCTACGGCGTGCGCTCGTTCCTGGTGCGCTGGCGGCTCGCCCTGAAGAACGCACTGCCGCCGTCGATGACGATCATCGGACTTGCTGCGGCCTACGCGCTGACCGGTACGTTCTTCGTCGAGGTGGTCTTCAACTGGCCCGGCATCGGGCAGTTCGCCAGCACCGCGATGCTGTCGGTCGACTACCCATCGATCATGGCGATCACGCTGCTCGGCGCGTTCGGCTACCTGGTCGCCAACCTCGCCGTGGATCTCGTGCAGGCCCGGCTCGACCCGAGGGTGAGGGCGTCATGACCGCGACCACTACCGCGCTCCGCGCGCCCGTCTTCTCCAAACGCGACACCGGGCTGAGCCGCTTGATCCGGGTGCTCCGCACCGACTGGCTAGCTGCGGCCGGCCTCGCCATCGTGGTGCTCGTGATCGTGCTGGCCGTGTTCGGCCAGTGGATCGCACCCTTTCCGGCGCAGGGCTTGGGCGAGACGAGCGTCGCCACCCGCAACCTCGCGCCGAGCGTCGCCCACATCCTCGGCACAGATCAGCTCGGCCGTGATGTGCTGAGCCGGATCATCATGGGCGCGCGCCCCGCGCTCGTCATCTCACTCGTCGTCGTGTTCCTCGCGGCGGTGATCGGCATCCCTCTCGGCGCGATCGCCGGCTACCGCGGAGGTTGGCTCGACGACGTGTTGATGCGCGTCACCGAGGTATTCCAGGCGTTTCCGCCGCTGCTGCTGGCGATGGTGGCCGTCGCGATCCTCGGCCCGAGCCTGTTCAACGCCGGCATCGCGCTCGCCATCGCGTGGTGGCCGTGGTACGCCCGGCTGGTGCGGGCGGAAGCGCGCTCTCTCCGCGATCGGCCGTTCGTGGAGGCGGCGCGGGCGATCGGTGTCCCGACCTGGCGCATCGTCAGCGTCCACATCCTGCGTAACTGTATGACACCGGTGCTGGTCCAGGCTACGGTCGACATCGGCGCCGTGGTGCTCGCCGCTGGGTCGCTGGCCTTTCTCGGCCTCGGCGCGCAACCGCCTTCTCCCGACTGGGGGCTCATGGTGGCCGAGGGGCGCGGGCAGATCTTCACGGCCTGGTGGATCTCAACCTTCCCCGGGCTCGCGATCTTTGCTACGGTCCTGGGTTTCAATCTCATCGGCGATGCGCTGCGCGACTTGTTCGACCCTCGGCAGGTGAAGCGATGACCGAACTGCTTCTCGTTGAGGACCTGGAGATCGCGTTCGCCGAACGCGGCCGGCTCACGAACCGCCCCGTCCGCGGCGTCACATTCTCGATCGCAGCGGGGGAAATCCTCGGCGTCGTGGGGGAGACTGGCTGCGGCAAAAGTCTGACCGGACTCGCCGTGCTCGGCATGCTGCCCGAAGGCGCGCGCCCGTCCGGGCGGATCGTGCTCGACGGCACCGAGCAGGACTTCTCCGCCCCGTCGGCGGCGCGCGGCGATGTCGTGTCGATCGTGTTCCAGAACCCGGGCACGGCCTTCAACCCCGTCTTCACCCTCGGCGACCAGCTGCGCGGGGTTCTCCGCCGGCACCGTGCGATCAGCCGGGTGCAAGCCAAGGAGCGGATCCTCGACTACCTCGGTCTGGTCGGGCTGCCCGACCCCGCCCGCGTGTACGACAGCCACCCGCACGAGCTCTCCGGCGGAATGCTGCAGCGCGTGATGATCGCGATGGCGCTGCTGTGTGAACCGCGGCTGCTCATCCTCGACGAGCCGACGACAGCACTGGATGTGACGATCGCGCGGCAGATCCTGCAGCTCGTGCTGTCACTGCGTGAACGCTTCGGGTTCGGCGTGCTGCTGATCACCCACAACCTCGGCGTGGTGCAGGAGATCTGCGATTCCGTCGCAGTCTTGTACGCCGGCCGCGTAATCGAGCAGGGTCCGGCGGCAGAGGTGCTTCGCAACCCCGCGCATCCATACACCCGCGGTCTGATCGGGGCGCTGCCTTCGCGGCGCCAGCCCGGCCAGATGCTCGACGCGATCGCCGGATCGGTGCCGGCGAACCTGTTGGGCATCGCGGGCTGCGCCTTCGCCGATCGGTGCCCGGCGGTGCAGGAACGCTGCCGCCGGACCGATCCGATCCTGGAGCCCGTCGCCCCGATGCATGAGGCGGCATGCCTGAGAGCAGGAGAACTATGAATCCCACCACGGACGTCGACGCGCTCGTCGTCGAGAATATCGTCAAGGTCTACCGCACGCGCGGGTCGGAAACCCGCGCTGTGGACGGCGTGAGCTTCCGAATCCGCACCGGGACCACGTTCGGTCTCGTCGGCGAGTCTGGCTCGGGCAAGAGCACGATTGCCCGCTGTGCCCTGAACCTCATCGAGCCGACCTCGGGGCGCTCCGTGATCTCCGGGCAAGACCCCGCGACGGTGCGGGGACGCGCGTTGCGGCGGCTCCGCTCGCAGACCGGGATGGTTTTCCAGAACCCCATCATGGCGCTCGATCCGCGCATGCGAATTCGCGACATCGTGGCCGAGCCCCTGCGCACGCACAGCCGGCTGAGCCGTGGCGAGATCCGACGGAAGGTCGACGAGCTGCTCGACGAGGTGGGGCTCGCAGCCGTGCACGGTGATCGGTTGCCGCATCAGCTCTCCGGCGGCCAGTGCCAACGCGTCGGCGTGGCGCGGGCGATTGCAACCGGCCCCCGCCTGGTGGTGCTCGACGAGCCGACCAGCGCGCTCGACGTGTCGGTGCAGGCGCAGGTGTTGAACCTGCTGCAGCGGCTCAAGCGCGAACGGGACCTGAGCTACTTGCTCATCTCCCACGACCTGGACGTCGTGCAGTATATGAGCGACGACGTCGGCGTGATGTGCAGTGGCGCTCTCGTCGAGACGGGCCGTGCAGAAGACGTACTGACGTCGCCGTCCCACGATTACACCCGCCGCCTGCTGGCGGCCATGCCTGCGGCTCCCGGGGTTGGAGCGCCGGACAGAGGTGCCCCGCCTCGGGGTCCGGGCACCGTGGAGCCAGGCGCCGTGCCGGACAGGGGCGCCCCGTCTCTCGGTCCGGGCACCGCGGAACCGGCCGCCGTCCGAAGCGAGATGAGTGTGCTGCTATGACCCGCCTTACCACTGCACAGAGCACGACTCGGCCTCGCCGCTACCCGGGCGCCGCGGAGGACACTGACCTCGACACCTGGCAGGAAGCGCCGCACAGTCGCTGGGCGTTCGCGCATGTGAGCGACTTCGTGCCCACCGCCCCCATCGCGCACCGCCCCAGGGCGGTCTCCGGCGTGGACAGGCTGGCCGCCCTGGACGGCGTTCCCGATCTCCGTGCGCTGCTCGAGGATTCCTATACAGACGCCTTCTTGGTACAGCGCGACGGCAGGACGGTCGCCGAGTATTACCGTCCCGGCTTCGCGCCCGACGACCGGCACCTGCTCATGAGCGTTTCGAAGTCTTTATGTGGAATCCTCGTCGGAACGCTCGTGGACGACGGCCTTATCGACGTCGCGCAACCTATGGCGGTGTATGTGCCGGAGCTCAACGGCTCCGCATACGGCGACGCGAGCGTGCAGCAGGTGCTCGACATGACCGTCGCCGTCGACTATGACGAGGACTACCGTAACCCCCAGTCGCATGTGCAGGCGCAGGACCGGATCGCCGGATGGCGTCGACGGCGCGACACTGATCCCGCCGACACGTACGAGTTTCTCCGCGGGCTGCAAGCGAGCGGCCCGCACGGCCAGCGCTTCCAATACTGTTCGGCCGACACCGATGCCCTGGCCTGGCTGGTCGAGGCGGTCACCGGCGAACGCTACGCCGACGTGCTCGCTGCCCGCGTCTGGGAGCGGTTGGGCTGCGCGCAGGAAGCCACGATCACAGTAGATGCGGCGGGCTTCGCCTTCGCCAACGGCGGCATCTCGTGCGCGGCGCCCGACCTTGCCCGGGTGGGCCAGTTGATGCTTGGCGGCGGCGAGATCGACGGCAGGCGCATCGTGTCTGAGCGGTGGGTGCGGCAGACCATGGCCGGCGGAGACACCAACGCCGCGCGGGGCCTGCTGATCCAGCGCGAGTACCCGCGAGTGTCCTATCGCAATCAATGGTGGTCGACAGGCAATGACCGCGGGAACGTCTATGCGGTCGGGATCCACGGCCAGTACATCTGGCTGGATCCGCTGAGCGGAACCGTGATCGTGAAGTTCTCCTCGGCGCCGGATCCGGTCTCGGCGGCCGGCAACCAGATCCATGCCCGCTTGTTTCGTGAGGTGTGCGGCGTGCTGGAGCGCTGAAAATGCTGAGCCCTTGGCGCTTCCGCGAGGTCTTGTCACCGCACGTGGTTCGACCCGTGGTGGCTGGAAAACGCTTCGTTCTGGTCGGCTAGCTGGCCGTTGTAGTTGCCGCGCGCGTGTCCTCGTCGTCCTCGAACTCGATCAGCGCGGCGGCTTGGTGGAGGGTCGCCTGGTGCTCGTGGATCGCGGCGCGGCAATCGAGTTCTCGACCATAGCGAGACCATTCTTGACGGCCGCGTGTTTCGCGCACGATGCTCGCGGTCATAACCTGGTCCGGGCTCGCATCCCTCAGCGACAGGACCGGGCCACGACGTGACGGCTCATCGAATTTTCCACTACCGCAGTGAACAGTGTTCAGGTTGACGCCGAGTAAGTGACACCGCCGGTTGATGGCCGCCCCTGGCGAACACAGAGTGACGATTTTGTCGGTATTTGACAACATTCACGAAGTTGTCACCGACGTCTTCAGGAAACGCACTCAGATCCCGTGTGTTATGTCTCACGACATCAATGCCCTCTCGACGTTCCAGCGGCTGTGTGGACTTAGGTCCGGCGCTGGAACGGGAAGGTTCTAACGTTTGTCTGACACGGATTCGCGACTGATGAAACGGGTTGGCAGTGACGGAGCATGCTCCTCGTCGCGGTCATCTATCTCCACGAGAAGCCGGTGCACGGCCGCTTCGCCGAGTTCTCGCAGAGGACTCTTGATCGTGCTCAGGGCGGGGGTTGGGAGGTCTGCTCCGAAAATGTCGTCGAAGCCGATGATGCTGAGCTGATCCGGCACATTGACGCCCTGGTCGCGTGCCGCCCGCAGCAGGCCCAGCGCGACGAGATCGTTGTACGCGATTACGGCACTCACATCAGCGGCGAGTACGCGCGGCAGGGCCTCCGCGCCTCCCTCACGTGTGGGGGTGGTCGAGGCGATCTCCACGATCGACATGCCGCGCTCGACGGCATACGCGAAGAGGGTGCGCCACCGTATGCCATTCATCCAGGACGTGTCGGGTCCCGAAAGGTACGCAATGCGATGGTGCCCGAAGTCGTGGAGCTGGTCGAGAGCAGCGGCGATGCCTGGACGCGGATCCGGGACCACCGCGGTTACGCCCGGCACCAGTCGATTGGCCACGATGAGTGGCTTGATGGAGGCCAGTTCGGTGATCTGGTCGTCCGTGAGGCGCGAGGCGACGAGGAACAGCCCGTCGACGGAGGTCTGCAGTCGCTGGGCCGTCGCGAGTTCGAGCTCTGGCGACTCTTGGGACTCGGCGAACACCAGTGTGAGGCCGTTCGCGGTGGCTACCCGTTCGGCACCGCGGACGACGTCGAAGTACACGGGGTTGGTGATATCCGACACCAGCACCGCGAGGGTGCCGGTCTTGCCGGTCGGCAGGGCTCGCGCCATCGGGTTGATGCGATAGCCGAGCTGATCGGCGACGTCGCGGATCCTGCGCTCGGTGGCCTCCTTAAGGCGACCCGGCTTGGTCAGGGCTCGCGAAACGGTCGACGGGCTCACGCCGGTGGCCTTGGCGATGTCGTAGATGGTTGCCGGCGGCTTGCGAACGCCTGCGCGGACCGGCGTCACTGCCTCTGATTCGCTCACGGGGCTCCTCTGCGATGCGTCACCACTGTTCGGCAAGCGGTTGGCAAAGTCTATCGGATTGGTGCCAACTACCGCGAACACCGCCTTCGACGGTGAGGCAGGTGGGCAGCGCTAGGACAAGCATTCATCCGATTCGGCAATCGGTTGACAAAATTGACTGAACACGATGAAATGGGCGAATGCAACTGCCGCGACGCCGCGACCCGGACCGCCTTCTTCCCGCGGATCCGCACACCCGGGCAATCGCGCGCGACCTGTATCTGCGCGTATCGGACGCTCCGATCGTCTCGCCACATGGTCACGTCCCGGTTGAATGGCTGGCAGAGGATCGGCGGTTCCGCGACCCTGCAGACCTTCTCATCACCCACGACCACTACGTGACCCGGCTGCTGCACGCCGAAGGTGTCGACCTGAAGCAGCTTGGGGTGGACGGCACGTCGGACCCGCGTGCGGTGTGGCGTTTGCTTGCCGACAATTGGCACCTCTTCGCAGGCACGGCCTCCGGCTACTGGCTGGAGGAGGCGCTGAGTTCGGTGCTCGGGGTCGACATGGAACTCAGTTCGGCAAACTCCGACCCGATCTACGACCAGATCGCAGCCCGGCTCGCTGAACCGGAGTTCACGCCGCGTGCCCTGTTCGAACGATTCGGCATCGAGGTGCTTGCCACGACGGACGACCCGCTCGCCGATCTCGCGCATCACGACGTGCTGCGGAATTCCGGTCTCCGCGTCGTGCCCACGTTCCGGCCGGACAAATATCTCGATCCCGACGCGCGCGGGTTTGCCGACAACGTTGACCGCCTTTTGACGCTCGCGGGAGAGCCGACGACGTTTGCCGGCTACCTCGCGGCGCTGGAGGGACGTCGTCGACACTTCATCGAGCACGGTGCGGTGTCCGCTGACCACGGGGTCGAGGAACCCCTCGCGCTGGAACTGGCCCCTGCCGACGCACAGCAGCTCTTCGCGGAGGTCATCGCAGAGACGGCGGATGCGGACGGTAAGCGAGCATTCCGGGCTCACATGTTGTTCCAGATGGCCCGCATGAGTGTCGAAGACGGCCTCGTGATGACCGTTCACGCCGGTGTGCTCCGCAACCACCACACGGAGACGTTCGAACGCTTCGGTCCGGACACCGGCCATGACATCCCGGTACGCACCGATTTTGTCCGGGGCCTCCGGCCGCTCCTGGAGCGGTTCGGGAACGAGGACGGATTCCACCTGGTGCTCTTCGCGGTCGATGAAACGGTGTACTCGCGGGAGCTCGCCCCCTTGGCCGGCTTCTATCGCAGCGTGTACATCGGGGCGCCGTGGTGGTTCCTGGACGCGCCGGATGCGATCGGACGGTTCAGGTCGGCGGTGACGGAAACCGCGGGGTTCTTCCGCGGGTCCGGCTTCATCGACGATACGCGCGCCTTCCTCTCCATCCCGGCGCGGCACGACACGGCCCGACGCGCGGATGCAGCCTTCCTTGCCCGCTATGTCGCTGAGGGCAGGATCGCTCTTGGCGTCGCCGAGCAGATCGCAGACGAACTGGTTGGGCCGTTGCCGAAGAGAGTCTTCAAGCTGTGACCGCCACACCCACCGCCCCACTTCTCACCCACGATGCGCTCCCGCACCCTGAGGGCGTCCCACCCGTTCGGATCGTGCACCTCGGGCTTGGAGCCTTCCATCGCTCCCACCAGGCCTGGTACACGGCGCACGCCGCGGATGCCGACCGCTGGGGCATCGCCGCGTTCACCGGGCGACGGCCGGATGCGGCTGAGGTCCTCACCGCGCAGGGCTGCGTCTACACGCTGGTCGAGCGTGGACCCGAGAAGGACCGTTTCGAGCTGATCGGCAGCATTGTCGAAGCGGTAGCTAGGGATGACATCGCCAGCTTCGTCACGAAATTCGCGTCTCCGGAGATCGCTGTTGTCACCCTGACGGTCACCGAAGCTGGATACCGGACGGATGCGACGGGTGCGCTGGACCTGGACGATCCGGACGTCCGCTCAGACATTGAGCTTCTCCGGGACATTCTCTCGCAGCAGCATCCCGTGCCGCCGTCGGCCGGTTCTGGACCCCGAACCGTTCTCGGTCGTCTGCTGCTCGGACTGCACTTCCGCCGGCTCGCGGACGCGCCGCCGATCGCTATCGTGCCTTGTGACAACCTGCCCGAGAACGGACTTGTGGTCCGCCGCGCCCTCGGTCGACTCGCCCAGGAGGCCGACCCCAGCCTGGCGGACTGGCTCCCAGGCGGCGCGTCCTTCGTGTCCACCTCGGTCGACCGCATCACGCCTCGACTCGACCCGGACGACCGCACGCTCGTCGCCACTGCCACGGGGTGGTTCGACGAGACACCCGTCGTGACCGAACCTTTCGCGGACTGGGTGCTCGCGGGGGACTTCCCATCGGGCCGGCCGCAATGGGAGACCGCCGGTGCACGGTTCGTCGACGACATCACGCCCTGGGAGGCTCGAAAACTCTGGATGCTGAACGGTGCCCACACACTGCTCGCGTCGTCCGGGCGGCTGCGTGGGCATAAGACCGTTGCGGAGGCGTTCGCCGACCCGGTATGCCGCGCCCAGGTCGACGAGCTATGGGAGGAAGCGGTGCGGAATCTCCCGACCGTCGAAACGGTCCAGTATCGGCGTGACCTCGCGGAGCGGTTCGCGAACCCCAGGATTGTTCACCGGCTCGACCAGATCGCCGAAGGGTCGCGTACCAAGATTCGGCTCCGCATCGTCCCGGTCGCGATGGCGGAGCGGGCCGCGGGCCGTAGTGCCGTCGGCAGCGCAACCGCCATCGCTGCGTGGATTCTCCAGGAAGCAGATGGCGCCGATGCAGGCGCCACGGTTCGGGATCTCGCGCCCGAACTAGCCGACGACGATGAATTCGCGAAGACCATCAAGCACCTCCTGTCGGCCATGCAGGCTGACCGCACACCCGAGAAAGTAGGAATGAACCGATGACGACCTTCCCCGACGGCTTCCTCTGGGGCGCCTCGACCGCGCCACACCAGATCGAGGGCAACAACCTCAACAGCGACTTCTGGGCAAACGAGGGCCGAGTACCGGGCATGGAACGCAGCGGCGACGCCTGCGACAGCTATCACCGTTATCGGGAGGACATGCAACTTCTCGCCGAGGCAGGATTCAACTCCTACCGATTCGGGATCGAGTGGGCGCGAATCGAGCCAGAGCCGGGCCTGATCTCCCGTGCCGAACTGGCGCACTACCGCCGGATGATCGACACGGCGACCGAACTGGGGCTCACGCCATTCGTGACCTTGCATCACTTCACGAACCCGCGTTGGTTCGCGGAGCAGGGCGGCTGGACCGCCCCTGGAGCTATCGACCGTTTCCGCGGGTACGTCGAGACGGCGACCAGCATCCTTGACGGCGTGGAGTGGGTGGCGACCATGAACGAGCCCAACATGCTCGCGATGATGACCGGTATGGCCGTCTTCATGCAGCAGGCGCAGAAGGACGGTGAGGAGTGGCAGAGCCCGACCGTCGACACGGATGGACCGCGCCCGACACTGCCAGCACCAAAACCTGAGATCGGCCGGATCTTCGTGGAGGCTCACCACGCCGTCCGTGACATCGTACGCGACCGCACAGGAGCTCGGGTGGGCTGGACGGTGGCCAACCGTGCCTTCGAGACCCGGCCCGGCGGCGAGGAGAAGCGCCGCGAACTCGAGTACATCTGGGAGGATCTCTACCTCGAGGGCTCGCGCGGCGACGACTTCGTCGGCGTCCAGTCGTATTCCGCGCAGTGGGTGAACGGGGAGGGCATCGAGCCGTACCCCCCGCACCCTGACAACACCCTTGTCGGCAGCGCCTACCGCCCCGACGCCCTCGGGATCGCGGTGCGACACACAGCTGAGGTCACCGGCGGCGTCCCGATCGTCGTCACCGAGAACGGCATTGCCACCCACGACGACACACGCCGCGTCGCGTACATGGACGAAGCTCTCCGTCACCTCGGACTCGCGATCGCTGACGGCGTCGACGTGCGCGGCTACCTGCACTGGACGCTCCTCGACAACTACGAGTGGGGTCACTGGGAGCCGACTTTCGGCCTCATCGAGGTCGACCGCGAAACGTTCGTTCGCACGCCCAAGCCCAGCCTGGGCTGGCTGGGTGGCGTTGCGCGGCGAAACAGCCGGCCCGAGCCCGCGTGAGCGCGGTCCCGATCCTTCCCGGGTTTCATCCGGACCCGACGATCTGCCGCGTAGGTGATGAGTACTTTCTGGCCACTTCCAGCTTCGAGTACTTCCCCGGCGTCCCGATCCGCCGGAGCACCGACCTGACCGCCTGGGAGCAGATCGGCAACGTGCTCGACCGCCCGTCGCAACTCGTCGTGAGCCGCGGCGCCGAAGGGGCGAGCCGCGGGATCTACGCCCCGACGCTGCGGCATCACGACGGCCTCTTCTGGCTGGTCACCACGAACGTGGACGAGATCCAGCGCGGCCACCTGATCGTGCACGCGACGGATCCGGCGGGCCCGTGGAGCGACCCTGTCTACACGCAGGGGACCATCGGCATCGATCCCGACCTCGCATGGGACGACGACGGCGAGTGCTTCCTGACCTGGAAGGACCCGATGGCCGGTGGGATCGCGCAGGTGCGCGTCGACCCACTGACCGGTGAGCTTCTCGGCCAACCCCGAATCCTGACGACGGGGACGGGGCTCGCCCACGCGGAGGGGCCCCACCTGATCCGCCGCGGCGACTGGTGGTACCTCGTGACAGCCGAGGGCGGCACACACACCGGCCATGTCGTGTCGGTCGCGCGGAGCCGGTCGATCGAGGGCCCGTTCGAGCCGCATCCCGAACCGATCCTCACGCACCGCAGCACGTCGGACCCGGTGCAGGCGACCGGCCACGCGGATATGTTCGAGTTGGCCGACGGATCGTGGGCGATGGTGCATCTCGGGATCCGGCAGCGCGGCTCCTTCCCCCGGTGGCACGTCAACGGTCGGGAGACGTTTCTCGTCGGGATCGATTGGATCGACGACTGGCCGGTCGTCCGCGAGGACCGCTTCGAGGTCGCCGGGGGCGAGACGTCGTTCGAGGACACTTTCGACGATGCGAAGCTGGGCCCGCGCTGGATCGCACCGGGCATCGATCCGCATGCATTCGCGCTCGTCTCTGCCGCCGGCCTCACGCTGCGGCCCGGCCGTCAGCCGGGAGCGTCCGAAGCCGTTCACCTGCTCGGCGTCCGCGCGACCGACCCAGAATGGCAGGCGTCCGTCGCCGCGCGCGGGGACCTGGCACTTCTCGTACGGATTGACGACGCACACTGGGCGGGGGTGCAGCGTGTCGGTGGAGTCCTGACCGCGCGGGCGGTCGTCGGTCCGCTGCAGCAGGAGCTGGGGTCGGCCGAGGTCCCGGTCGAGGCACGTCTCGCACTGCGCGCGGTCTTGCCGCAGACCCAATACGGCGAGCGGAGCGGGCCGGACCGGATCGATCTCGGGTACGTGACGGATGACTTTCATCCCGTGGCGTCGATCGATGGACGCTACGTCTCGACCGAGGTGGCGGGCGGCTTCACCGGCCGGATCATCGGGATCGAAGCCCTCGGGGACGATGACGCCGTCGTCACGTCGTTCCGCTACGACGCTTAGCGTGCACAATAAAGCGCCCGGCAGCGATGCTGCCGGGCGCTTCTTCTCGCCGTCAGACGGCGGATGAGAACGAGAACGCCCCCTGGCCGACATTCGACCTCGTCCCATCCGGCAGGATCACCGCCCCCTCCGTGCCGGGCGGCACAGTGCCGGACACGGTGAGGATCCCGTCTTCGATCCGCCAGGCGGCCTCGATCGTGCCCTGCGGCGTGAGGTAGGAGCCCTCGGCCCACGTCACGCCCCCGCCGGGCACCGGCCGCAGGACGAATGATTCCCATGCGGCCGAGTCCGGAGCCTGGTCGAGGCCCAGCAGGTGCGTGTGAAGGAATCGCACCACGGCGCCCTTCGAGTAGTGGTTCAGTGAGGCGAAGGCGCGGCCGTCCTCGTCCACGCCGTCCCAGTCCTCCCAGATCGTCGTCGCGCCGCGGTCCAGCATCCCGAGCCAGGAGGGGGAGGTGCGCTGGAAGAGTAGCTCGTAGGCGACGTCGGCGTGCCCGGTCTCGGCGAGGATCGGGAGGAGGTCGGCGGTCGATAGAAATCCGGTGCCGAGGTGGGTGCCTGCCCGCCGGATGAGCTCGACGAGGCGGTTGGCAGCGGCCGATCGCAGGTCGTCGGGGATGAGGCCGAACGTCAGCGCCCGTACGTACGCCGCCTGGGTGTCCTTGACCGTGGGGCCGTCGGGGGTGAGGAACTCGGTGCGCCAGGCGTCGCGCACGCGCTCAGCCAGCCCCGCGTATCGTGTGGCGTCGGTCTCGCGGCCGAGAACCTTCGCGATGCGCGCGAGCGTCGCGGTGGAGCGGTACAGGTAGGCGGTTCCGACTTCGCCCTTGTCCTCCATGAACCAGGCCATCGGGTTGTCCTGCAGCGGGTCGATGAGCGTGCCGTCCGTGGCGCGCTCCTTCGGTTCGCACCACTCGCCCCAGTGGAAGGAGCCATCCCAGATGTACTGTTCGTGCGCGAGCGGCGCGGCGGAACGCTGCACGCGGGAGGGGTGACGGCGGGTGCGTGCGGTCTCCAGGGCCCACTCCACCCAGCGGGTCATCGCATCCCAGTTGGCCGCGAGCTCCTCGCGATCCCCGTACGCCTCGTAGAGCACCCAGGGCACGTGGACGATGGCGTCGCCCCAGCCGGCCGACCCGGTCATCTGCGCGACCTGCAGCTCGGGGTGGTGTTTCACCTGGCGGCCGTCGGGCGAAAAGTTCGCGATGCGGCCGTCGTCGAGTTGGTCGTCTCGGACCGACTGCAGCCACTTGCGCGTGAACCCGTGCACGTCGAAGAGGCGCACGGCGGTCGAGGCGAAGACCTGGTAGTCGCCGGTCCATCCGACCCGTTCGCGCTGCGGGCAGTCGGTGGGGATGTCCACCGCGTTCCCCCGGAAGCTCCAGTCCGCGATCTCGTACAGCCTGTTGAGGTCGTCGTCGCTGCACCGGAAGGACCCGGCGGGTGTCAGGTCGGTATTGACGACCTGCATGGTGATCGCGTCGGCTGACAGCGGCAGGTCGCCGCGCTCGATGCGTGCGTACTGGAAGCCGTGGACGGCGTGCCGCGGCTCGAACGCCGACCCAGCGGCGCCATCCGAGACCACCTCGTCCCGTTGGTCGAGTGCCACCAGTCCGTCGCCTTCGCGCTCGGAGTCGAGATGCGACATGTCGAGATCGCCTGACGGATCCAGGTGCTCGCCGTGCTCGATCACGGTACGGGAGCCACGCGGACCGAGGTCGGTCAGGCGCGTCCATCCCGAGGCGTTCTGCCCGAAGTCCGCGATCCAGGAGCCCGAGTCCAGCAGGGTGAGTGAGACGGGCGCGCGTTCTTCGAGGCGTCGCACCGGCGGGGCGGGCGACCAGCGCACCGGAGGCGCGGCAATGGCGCCGACCCGCACGGGCCCCAGGAGGGAGGGCTCCAGGGTGAGATCGGTTGCCTGCCCGTCCATGAGTCCCGCGCGGACGATGGGGGACGACCAGCTGCTCCAGGATGCGTCGGTACGCACGATCTCGGTCGTCCCGTCCTCGAAGAGCAGGTGCAGCTCGGCGCGTGCGGCCAGGTCGTCTCCGTCGGTCCAGGCGGCGCGGGCGTGGAACGCGCCCACCTGGCCCTGATACCAGCCGTCGGTGAGGACGAGTTCGAGCGTGTTCTCACCCGGGTTCAGTGAGGGCGCCACGTCCGCCGCCTGGGCGTACACGGTCCTGTCGTAGGAAGTGGAGCCGGGAGAGAGCTCGGCCGTACCGACCCGGTTCCCGTTGACGAACGCCTCGTAGACGCCGAGCGCGGTCGAGTAGAGGCGCGCGCGCCGGATCGGGCGATCGGCGGTGAAGGTGCGGCGGAGGCAGTGGCCGGGCCGCTTTCCGAAGGCGGCGCCCACCGGTGTCGGCGGGGAGATCCAGTCGGCGGTCCAGTCGGCATCGAACAGGCCGGCCTCGAAGGTGTGCTCCTGGCTCCACTCGCCATCCGGGACGCGGACGCGCCAGTGGACGCTCTCGCCGCTGTTCAACCGGCGCCAAGGCCACGCGTTGAGGCGGTGGCCGTCCGCGCTGGCTGGGTCGAGGGGCATGTCGTCGACCGTCGCGGCCAGTTCGTATCGTCCCGGGGCGTCACGCGGGGGCAGCCAGGAGAGCCGGGGACGAGGGCCGGAAACCGGGAACTGGTCACCGCCAGCATCGACTCGTAATCCAGTGGGGACCGCTTCGGTCATCGGCGTCATCGCCTCCAATATGCACAATTTGCGAGGTTCGCCCTCCCATTATGGCAATCGCTTGCCGAAATTCAAAAAACCTGCTGTACTAGGTCCCTGACCCGCAGTGCCGCCGTAGGAGAACCATGCTCAGCACCCGAACCACCCCGACTCGCGATGTCGTCGGCCTCGACGGCCTCTGGCGATTCGCGCTCGACACCGCCGTCGGCGACGAGCCGTGGACGGGCCGCCTCGACACCCTCCTCGAGGCGCCGGTTCCAGCGAGCTACAACGATCTCTTCGTCGACCCGGCCATCCGCGACCACGTCGGTGTGGTCTGGTACCAGCGCGACGTGCGCGTGCCCCGCGGCTGGGCGGGCGAGCGCATCGTCCTGCGCTTCGGCTCAGTGACCCACGCCGCCACGGTCTACGTGAACGACCTTCTGGCGGCCCAACACGTCGGCGGCTACACACCCTTCGAGGCCGACCTCACCGACATGGTGGCCGTGGGCGAGGAGTTCCGCCTCACCGTCGCCGTGGACAACCGCCTCACCAACGTGACGATCCCGCCGGGCTCCGTGACCTCGGGACCGGATGGCCGCGAGAAGCAGGCCTATTTCCACGACTTCTACAACTACGCGGGCATCGCCCGTTCGGTGAAGCTCTACAGCACCCCCGCCTCCTACGTCGACGACATCACCGTCGTCACGGGCACGGATGACGCCGCGGGAATCGTGGATTACAGCGTTCGTACCGGCGGCGGCGACATCGCGGTCCGCGTCCGGGTGCTCGACGAGACCGGCGCCGAGGTCGCGGCGAGCGACAGCGCATCAGGCTCGATCCGCATCGACAACGTGCGCCTCTGGAAGCCGGGCTCCGCCTACCTCTACGACCTGGTGACCGAACTGACCAGCGGCGGCGAACTCGTGGACAGCTACACGCTTCCGTTCGGGGTGCGCACGATCGAGGTGCGCGGCACCCAGTTCCTCATCAACGGAGAGCCGTTCTATTTCACGGGCTTCGGAAAGCACGAGGATACTCCGGTCCGCGGCAAGGGTCACGACGACGCCTACCTCGTGCACGATTTCCAGCTGCTGGAGTGGACGGGCGCGAACAGTTTCCGCACCAGTCACTACCCGTATGCGGAGGAGGTCCTCGACTTCGCCGACCGTCATGGCATCGTCGTGGTCGATGAGACGGCCGCCGTCGGCCTCAATCTGGGCGTCCAGGGTGGCCTCACGGGCATCCCGCCGACCCCGACCTTCGCCGAGGAGAACTTCGGCGGCGAGACGAAGAACGTGCACGCCCAGCACCTGCGTGAACTGATCGAACGGGACAAGAACCACCCCAGTGTCGTCATGTGGAGCATCGCCAACGAGCCGGCCTCCAACGAGGACGGCGCACGCGAGTACTTCGAGCCACTCGTGGACCTCGCCCGCGACCTCGACCCCACGCGCCCGCTCACCTACGCCGCCGTCATGTTCGCGACACCGGCGAACGACAAGATTGCCGACTTCTTCGACGTGCTGTCGATCAACCGCTACTACGGCTGGTACGTCTTCACCGGCGATCTGGCGACCGCCGAGACTGTGCTCGAGCAGGAGCTACGCGGCTGGGTACAGCGTTTCGGCAAGCCGATCATGATGTCGGAGTACGGCGCCGACACTCAGCCCGGACTGCACTCGGTGTGGGACATGCCGTGGACCGAGGAGTACCAGACCGACCTGCTCGCCACCTACCACCGCGTCTTCGACCGCATACCCGAGTTCGTCGGTGAGCACATCTGGAACTTCGCCGACTTCATGACCGGTCCCGGCATCCATCGCGTGGACGGCAACAAGAAGGGCGTATTCACCCGCGACCGCAAGCCCAAGGGCGCCGCGTTCTCTCTTCAGAGCAGGTGGCGCGGCCTCGACGGCCGCAAACCCGGCAGCCCCTCCTGAACCAAACCCGCCACCGTTTCAAGGAACACTCAATGCGCATCGACAAAGCCGAGGTCATCGTCACCAGCCCCGACCGGAACTTCGTGACCCTGAAGCTCACGACGGATGACGGTCTGACCGGGCTCGGCGACGCCACGCTCAACGGCCGGGAACAGGCCGTCGTCGCCTATCTCGCCGAGCACGTCGTCCCGTTGCTCATCGGGCGGGACGCCTCCAGGATCGAGGACACCTGGCAGTTCCTCTACCGCAGCGCCTACTGGCGACGCGGGCCGGTGACGATGGCGTCCATCGCCGCGGTCGACATGGCGCTGTGGGACATCAAAGGCAAGGCCGCCGGGATGCCGGTGTACCAGCTGCTCGGCGGCGCGTCCCGCAACGGCCTCCTCGCCTACGGCCACGCGTCGGGACGCGACCTGCCTGAACTGTTCGACAGCGTGCGCGAGCACCAGGAGAAGGGGTACCGGGCGATCCGGATCCAGTCAGCGGTGCCCGGCCTGAAATCAATTTACGGGATCGCCTCCAACGCGACCTACGAGGCCAACGAGGGCGTCCGCTACGACCACGAGCCCGCACAGCGTGGTGGCCTGCCGAACGAGGAGGACTGGGACACCCGCTCCTACCTGCGGCACATCCCGACCGTGTTCGAGGCGGTCCGCAGCGAGTTCGGACCGGAGTTGCCGCTCTTGCACGACGGGCATCACCGGATGACGCCCATCCAGGCCGCCCAGCTCGGCAAGTCGCTCGAGCCGTACGATCTGTTCTGGCTCGAAGACTGCACTCCGGCTGAGAACCAGGAAGCGCTCCGACTCGTCCGCCAGCACACGACGACGCCGCTTGCCATCGGCGAGATCTTCAACACCATCTGGGACTACCAGCAGATCATCCGTGAACAGCTCATCGACTATGTCCGAAGCGCTGTCACCCACACCGGCGGAATCACACACCTCAAAAAGGTGCTCGACTACGCCTCGCAGTACCAGATCAAGTCGGGCATGCACGGCCCGACCGACATCTCGCCGGTCGGGATGGCCGCCGCCATGCACCTCGGACTCGCCATCCACAACTTCGGCATCCAGGAGTACATGCAGCACGGCGAGAAGACCGACGCCGTCTTCCAGCAGTCATACAGCTGGCAGGACGGCTTCCTGCACCCCGGGGAGAAGCCGGGACTCGGCGTCGAACTCGACGTCGACGAGGCAGGCAAGTACCCCTACGTCCGCGCCTACCTGCCGTACAACCGGCTCGCCGACGGCACCGTCCACGACTGGTAACGGTCAGCCAAACCCTGTTCACTTGACGAAGGAGTCAACGCAATGCGCAAGTACAGCAACCTCGACACGAAATCCTCCCGCGCCGTGCGAGTGGAAGCCACGACGGTCCTGCCGACGACGGCCGGCCCGGCCGCGGGCCCGCAGAACCAGGAAGTGAACGGGCCGGACCTCGTCGCCCCGCCTCTGAAACGTGTCAGCGCCAGCTTCCTGGCCTGGATCACGGTGGCGAACTTCGGCGCCAGCCTGGCGTTGATGGTGCCGTTGACGTACTCCCTGGCGGTGCGCGTCACTCAGTTGGCGCCCGGACACGAGGAGGTGCTCGGTTACGTCACGGGCACTGCCCAGCTGATCTACCTCGTACTCAGTCCGTTGCTCGGCGTGTGGAGCGACCGATTGCGCTCTCCGTTCGGCCGACGAACCCCGTTCATCGTGGTTGGTTCGCTGGTCGGCCTGGTGGCGGTCGCATTCATCGCCGTCGCCCCGAACATCCTTCTCGTCGGCGTCGGTTGGGTGGTCGGTCTGCTGGGCTGGGCGACGGCCGGTCAGGGAATTCAGACGATGCTCGCCGACAAGGTTCCCGAGGAGCAGCGAGGACGCGCTTCCGCGCTGACCGGGGTCACCACGCAGATCGCGCCGGTGTTCGGTATCGGTATCGCATACGCGGTGGTGTCCTCCACCCTGATGATCTTCGTGCTCCCGGCTGTCATCGGCTTGGTGCTGATCCTGGCGTTCGTGTTCATCAAGCGGGAAGGGAGCTCGCGCGAGATCGTCCGGAACGACAGCGTCGGAGTGAGAACGTTGTTGCGCTCGTACGTCTTCAACCCGCGCAAGTACCCGGACTTCGGCTGGAACTGGCTCGGCCGTTTCATCTTCTTCATGGGACTGTACTTCAACACCACGTTCGGGACCTTCTTCTACGCGCAGCGACTCCACATCCCCGTCATCCAGGTCGCCGGTGTGGTTGCGGCGATCGGGATCATCGGGGTGGTCGCGGCGGCCGGTGGCGCACTGCTCGGCGGCTTCCTCTCCGACAAGCTGGGTCGACGAAAGCTCTTCACCCTGATCGGCTCCCTCCTTTTTGTCGCCGGTGCTTGCGTCGAGGCGTTCGCGCATTCGCTGCTTCCCTTGATCATCGGCTCGGTGATCATGCAGCTTGCGATCGCAGCCTTCAGCGTCGTCGACCAGGCAATCGTCTTCGCGGTTCTGCCCAGCCGTGCCGAGGCCGGCCGCTACCTCGCGGTCGTCGCCTTTGCCCAGAAGATCCCAAGCGCGATCGCGCCGCTGATCGCACCACTGATCATCACGATCGGAGCAGTGGGCGCCGACAAGAACTACACCGCCCTTTACCTCATCGGGGCCGTGTTCGCTCTCGTCGGCGGACTGATCATCTTCACCAAGGTCAAGAGCGTACGCTGAGATGACCTCCGACATGAAGTCACCACCCGCCGTCGTCGTGATGGGGGTGTCCGGATCCGGCAAGACGACCGTCGGCCGGGAGCTCGCCCGGGCCCTCGACGTTGCGTTCATCGACGCCGACGATCTGCACCCGCAATCCAATCGGGACAAGATGGCCGGAGGCAGGCCGCTCACGGACGAGGACCGCGGTCCATGGCTGCGCGCTGTCGGACACACTATCGGGGTGCACCTGGCCGGAGGCCGTGGGGTCGTCGTCGCCTGCTCGGCCCTGCGGCGCTTGTACCGTGACGCGATCACAGAGGAAGCGGGAGCACTCGTCTTGTTCGCCCATCTGGCCGGTCAGAGAGAGCTGATCCGAGAGCGGATGGATGACCGGGCCGACCATTTCATGCCTCCAGACCTGCTCGACTCCCAGTTGGAGACGTTGGAGCCGCTCGGCAGCGACGAGAACGGCAGCGCGTTTTCAGTCGATGTGCATCCCGCCGACGTGGCCGCCCGCATCCGCGACTGGGCTACCGTCGATCACGGCAAGGAAGCCGCCGCATGAGCGGGACCACCGACCTGCAGGAGGTCGTCGACGCCTCGATCGGGCGCATCCGGATCTCCACGGTGCCCCTCCCCGGGCACGTCTGCGCACCCAGTGCGACGTACACGCCGGGCGGACGGGTGTTCCTCCTTTTCCGGACCGAGGAGGACCCCGCCGACTGGATGCGTGCGGCCGTCGTCGATGACGACGGCGCCCGTTTCAGAGAGATCTTCGCCGGATCTATCCCGCAGAGGCCCACCGCGAACGGCATCCGGCACATGCCGTTCGCCGACAACCGCCGGATGCTGCTCGGAGACTATGTCCTCGAGGCGACTCCGAGCTTCGATGAGGCGGAGACCGTCGAGCTCGCCCCCGTCGACTACCCGTGGAACCTGACCGAGGACCCGCTGACGTCGCACCACTGGTCGGAGATCATCGTCTCGCCGGATGGCGAACGGATAGCGTGGACCATCCTGCGCACCGACATGACCGCCGTGGTGGCGCTCGGACGCCTACGGCGCGACGACGACCGATACACGATTGTCGATCCTGTCATCATCAGCAGCACGGATGCGCTCATGCCCGACCCCGACCGCGAGGGGTACTTCTTGGCGCGGCCCATGCTCGGTGGGGAGGTGAAGCAGTTCGTCCGAGGCGGCACCGCCATCTCGGCTGTCGGCGACGGCGGCGCCCCGCTCACCGACTCGGTCCTCCAGGACCTCCTCACGGATGCGCTCGAGCCGATCACCCGCACGCCCGGCTACGACGAAACCACGATCCTCTCTCCCGATGAGCGGCTCGGCATAGTGATGACCTCGCGGGCGTCTGGGGGCACCAACCCGGCATTCCTCGGGCTTGTGCCACGCCCGCATGCGACACTGGTCACCATGTCGATGGCGTGGGTGCTGTACGAGTACGCCGTCCACGGCGTCCGCAGCTTCCGTCCGGGCAACATCGGACCGGTGCTGATCGACATCGAACGTTCGAGAACCGATCGGGACTACCTGGGGGTGCCGCTGAACAGCGCGGACGACTCATGGGTGTACGTGTCGCCCATGTCCTGGCATCCGGGTGGCCGCCAGGTCATGTGGATGGAGATGCAGCGCGGAAGCGACGGCGACCTCGGGCCGACACTGCGCATCCGGATCGCCGAACTGGCAGAGCACTCCCCGGGCGAGCCCATCCCGGTCGCTCCGACTCCTGCGGCGACGCCATCCGCGGTCTCGGGACGCGAGGCGGAGGAGATGCTCGGCCGGACGGCCGAATTCATTCCCTCGGGCCGGATCGCCGGCGAGCATTCCGGGTATCTCGAGTTCGACCGCTCGTCGGACGGCCGGGGCACTTGGTCGGCGACGTCCCGGTACGTCGACTACAGCGACGACGGCCGCAACGTCTACAACGGCGTCGAGCGCTCCACCGGTTCCATGATGGGTGGTGCCGTCTACGAGGCGGACCTCGAGCTCGTCGGCGACGTCTACGGGGAGATGCGGCTGCGCGCATCCTGGTCCGGCCTCGGTGACGGTACGCGGCTGCGCTTCGGGCAGGCGGAGGACGGGTCGCCGCAGAGCCACGGCTTCGCCCGTTACGGCGATCGAGTCATGCGGATCGAGGATCTGGCCGAGTAGCATCTCCCAGGCCGCGGAGGGCGCGGGCGACCGCCTCTACCGGGGAGAGCTCAGGATCGTCCTGGACAGCCCACCAGGAGAGGCCGGCCATGATCGCGGTCTGTACGGCCGCCCCTGCTGCCTGGGGCACGACATCGTCTGGGGGGAGTGCGAGCCGGCGGGCGATGTACCCGATGGACTCTTCCCGCCATTGCCGGTATGTCTCCGGGCGTGTGCTCTCGAGGTCCGGTTCGGTGGCGATGAGGCGGATCCGTGCGCGTCCGACCGCGACCTCATCGGCGTCCTGGTCGAAGACGGAGGCGACGACGGCGGCGATCGCATCCATGGGCGGCAGCGTCTCGTCGGCGCGCGCGAGACCCTGGCGGAGGGCATCCAGCGATCCCTCGATCCCGCCCCACACGATGTCGGCCTTGGTCGGGAAGTACCGGTGAAGCGTCCGAACGCTTACACCGGTCTCCGCGGCGATCTGCGACATTGTGACGCCTCGATAGCCGTCCCGTTGGAGGACGGCGATGGCGCGTGTGCGCAGGTCATCCTCGTCCGCGATGGGAGGCCGCCCTCCCTTGTCACCGCTTGCCGCCATGCTCCGACGCTAACCCATTTGTCCGGTCGACGGTTTTGGCATAGCCTGCCAATACTTGATCCCAGCCTCAGGAGGTTCCGATGCCGTATCCCTTCGCCGATGTTTCCGGCTCTTCAATCGCCGAACTCGTCTCGCTCACAGGGCGGCGGGCGGTCGTGACAGGAGGTGCGCAGGGGCTGGGTAAGGCGATCGCCGCACGTCTGGCGGAGGCGGGCGCCGACGTACTGATCGTGGACCTCGAGGAGGAGCGGGCCCGGGCTGCGGCGGCGGACCTGGCCGCCCGCTACGGGATCACCGCCATCGGGACCCGAGCCGACGTCTCCGACACCGCCTCCGTGATCGCTGCGGCAGAGCTCGCCGTCGCCGAGCTCGGTGGACTGGACATCTGGGTCAACAACGCCGGCCTCTTCCCCAACGCACCAGTGCTCGAGATGCCGGACGAGATGTGGGACAGCGTCTTCGCCGTCAACGCCCGGGGAGTCTTCCTCGGCTCTCGGGAGGCGGCTCGCCGCATGGCCGCAGACGGCTCGGGTGGTGTCATCGTCAACGTCATCTCGACGGCAGGCTTCCAGGTCGCTTTCCCCGGGATGGCGGCCTACGTCAGCTCGAAGCACGCCGCTCGGGGGCTCACGAAGGCGCTGGCCGTGGACCTCGCGCCGCTGGGTGTGCGCGTGCTGGGCGTCGCCCCAAGCTTTGTCCCGACGGAGGGCAACGTCGCCGCGGGAAAGGCGGCGGCCGAACAGGCGGCCGCGGCCGGCATCGAACTGCCTCCACTCGACGTCATGACCCAGAGCCTGATCGGCCGCCTCGGCACGCCGGACGACATCGCCCGCGTGGTGCTCTTCGCGGCGAGCGACATGTCGCTGATCATGACCGGCAGTACGCTGCTCGCTGACGCGGGGGAGACTCTCTAGCTCGTCAGTCGCCGCTCTGAGCGGCGCGGTCGATCTCCTCCATCGTGACACCGAGGACACGCTCGATCAGCGATTCCAGCTCGGCCGCGATGTCGAAGTCCTGCTCCGCGAGCCACTGGAGCTGGAGCCCTTCCCACGCCGTGTGGATCCATCGGGAAGCCCGGTGCGGCTCGATCGTGCTGTCGATGAGCCCGGCGGCCTGCAGCCGTCGGATGCTTTCGACCATCCGCTCGTCACCCGCGCGCCAGCGCTCCTTGAAGTACTCGTGCGCGGGATGCGACGGGTCGCTGGACTCTCCGAACATCGCCGTGTGAAGCCGCACCACGTTGATCCGCCGCAGGCTCTCGGCAGCGCGGGCGGGAGCGCGCCGCACCGACTCGCCGAGGGGCATCGTCGACCACTCGAACTCGTCGGAGAGCCGGAGCGCGGCGAGCAGCAGGTCGTCTTTGGTCGGATAGTGGTAGAGCACGCCGGGCTCACTCAAGCCGGCACGCTGGGCGACATCGGCGGTGATCAAGGAGCGGTGTCCCTTCTCGAGAACGAGTTCGAGAGCCGCCTCCGCAATGGCCCGCCGACGCTCCCTCGTCTTCGCGTAGCTGCCGCGCGGCCCACGAACGCCCAACGTATTCGTCATGACGAAACCCTAACCCAGAAATTCCTAAAACTATGAGTGACTAGGAATTGACATTGGCACTCCGGGCTGGTTAGCATCCTCATGCGAACTCTATAAGAGACTCAGAGTTGGCTCATCAGATCACATTCCCGGCCGAGGCAGACCGCCCCGGCGTCTTTCAAAGGTGAGGACACATGTTTCTACGCAATCTGAAACGATTCAAATTCGCTCGGAGCGCCACGCTTGCGGCCAGTGCGACTGTCGCAGCGGCTCTGCTGCTGACCGGCTGCAGCGCCAGCAGCCCCACCAGCACCCCCTCCGCAACGGCCGAGAAGGACGTCCACCTGACGTTCCTCAACCAGTCCCGCGGCCAAGAGGTCGTGCTGAACGAGCTCGCCAAGAAGTACGGCGAGGAGACCGGTGTCACGGTCACTGTCGACACGCCGGGCCCGGTGGATTACCTGCCGAAGCTTCAGGCGGATGCGCAGTCGAAGCAGATGCCGGACATCTACTCGTCGTTCAACCCGGTCTCGATGGCTCCCTTCTACAAGGCCGGCTGGGCACTTGACCTGACCAAGGAGCTGAAGGACGGATGGAGCAAGAACTTCACCCCCGAGGTGCTCAAACTCGCCACCTTCGCCAAGGGCAACAACCTCGGCGTGAAGCCCGGCACATACACCGTCCACTGGGAGAACCAGGCTTACGGGCTCATCTCCGACTCAGCGAACTCGGGCATCGACGCGACCAAGGCCCCCAAGACCGTCGTTGACCTGATCAAGCAGCTGGCGGCCAGCAACAAGAACCCGAACGGCGGGTTTTCTGTCGCCGCATCCCTCACGCCCCAGTTCGTGCAGTATCTCGCCTCGAACTGGCTGACGGACAAGCAGATCAACGACACCTTCGCCGGCGACTACAAGTGGACGTCCGCCGGCTGGGCGAAGGCCTTCCAGGTGATCGCCGACCTCAAGAAGGCGGGCGCCATCCAGGGCAACGCCATCCCCGGCGGAGCGAACGACAACCCCACCGTCGAGACGAACTTCTTCACGAAGCACAGCGTCGGCACAATCTTTGACGCCTCACCAGGCGTCTCCGTCGCCCATAAGACTGCTCCGGACTACACCTCGTTCTTCTCGCTGTCGCTGCCGAAGGGATCGGACGCCAAATACACGCCCCGCTCTCCGGGCGTGCCCGGAAAGGGCGCCGTCATCAACCCGCGCGGCCAGCACGTCCAGGCTTCGCTTGCCTTCGTGAAGTGGCTCACCGATCCGGCGCAGCAGGAGGTGTTCGCCAAGGAGGCGTACATCATCCCGACCAGCCCGTCGCTGCTGAAGGGCGCGAAGCTGCCCGACACGCTCACCGGCTTCGCCGAGGGCACCAAGCAGGTTATCCCCAACACATTCAGCGCTCAGGTCACCGACGCGATCAACCGGGACGTGCAGAGCCTGGTGCTCGGCCAGATGACCGTCAAGGATCTGCTCGCCGACGTCCAGAGTGCGCAGGATGCCAGCCAGTGACCAACACCGTCAGCACCATGCCTGCGCGGCGCTCCCTCGGAGCGCCGCGCAGGCGGCGCCGAGTCGGAGGCCGGAAGTCGGTCACCGGCTACCTGTTCCTGGTGCCCGCGATCGCCCTGATCGCCGTCTTCACCCTCGTGCCGTTCGTCGAGTCGATCGTGCTCAGTTTCCAGTCGTGGGACGGCGTCAGTCCGGACACCCCCTGGGTCGGGCTGCTCAACTACCAGGCCGCTTTCAAGAGCGCGCCGTTCTGGGCCTCGATGAAGAACGTCCTCATCTTCGGCGTGGTCGGCTTCGTCGTCGGCAACGGCGTCGCCATCATCATGGCGCTCGCCGTCAACGCCGTCCGCAAGGGCCGCACCTTCTTCCGCACCGTCTACTACCTGCCGAGCGTCCTGTCGGTGGTCGTCGTGGGCATGGTCTTCTCGGCCATGCTCGACCCGCGCTCGGGCATCGTGAACAAGATCCTCGGCTGGGTCGGACTCGGATTCCTCCGGCATGACTGGCTGAACGACCCCAACGTCGCGATGCTCGCCGTCATCGGTGTGTTCCTCTGGCTGCACTGGGGATTCGGATTCATCTTGTTCCTCGCCGGCCTTCAGGACATCCCTCAGTACCTCTACGAGGCGGCCGAGCTGGACGGCGCCCGCGGCTGGGCGAAGTTCCGCTACATCACCTGGCCGCAGCTCGCGCCGGTGACAACGGTGGTCAGCCTCCTCACCCTGCTGGCGGCGCTGCAGATCTTCGGAACCGTGCAGGTGCTCACCAACGGGGGCCCTGGGTACACCACGATGGTGCCCACCCTCCAGATCTTCACGCAGGCCTTCACCTACAACAATTACGGCGCAGCCGCTGCCATGTCAGTAATCTTCGGCGGCGCCCTCATCCTTCTGTCGCTGTTCCAGCTTGGCTTCTCACGCCGCCGCGCGAACGCCTGAGGGAACAAGGAAGACGACCATGACGACGACAACGAACTCACGCGAATACGTCGGGCTCCGCGAGAAGACGGCGAAAGCCCAGGCGCGCACGCGCCGTCGACCGTTGCGCCCCGGACGGGTGGCGCTCTACGCCCTGCTGGTCGCCGCGGCGCTCAGCGCGCTGTTCCCCATCCTCTGGATGGTCTCCGGCTCGATGCAGAGCCTGCCGGAAATCCTGAAGGGCGACGCGATACTCCCTGCCGTGCCGCAATGGCAGAACTTCTCAACGGCGTGGGTCAAGGGCAACCTGGGCGTGTACATGACGAACAGCATCATCTACACGCTGTGTGCGGTGGCGGGCATCCTGCTGGTGTCGAGCCTCGCCGGGTACGCATTGGCGCGCCTCGACTTCAAGGGAAAGGGCGTGTTCACTGCCCTGATCCTCGCCGTGATGATCATTCCGGCACCCGCGATGTTCCTCGCCCAGTACAAGGTGCTGCTGGCTCTCGACCTTGCCAACACCCGCCAGGGCTACATCCTCATCCTGATCACCACAGGGATCCCGATCTCGACGCTGATCATGCGCAGCTTCTTCGCCTCCCAGCCGAAAGACCTGGAGGAAGCGGCGGCACTCGACGGCGCCTCTGCCTTGGGGATCTTCTTTAGGATCATGTTGCCGCTCGCCAAGCCGGGGCTTGCTGCCGTTGCTGTGATTCAGGCGTTCGCTGTCTGGAACGAGTACCTCATGGCCCTCGTGATCTTCAACGACAACTCCCTGATGCCTGTGCAGCGAGGGCTGACGAGCTTCGTCTCCGCGGAGACCCCGCAACCGCAGATCCTCCTGGCCGCGACGTTGATCTCCATCGTCCCGGTCATCGTCTTCTACCTCTTCGCCCAGCGCCAGATCGTCGACGGCATCAGTGCCGGCGCGATCAAGTAGCCACCCCCACAAGAAGGAACTCGTACAGATGCGTCCCGTTTTCATCGACAGCCCCTGGTTCGGTGGCGACTACAACCCCGAGCAGTGGCCTGAGGCGGTGTGGGACGAGGACGTCGACCTGATGCGCCGTGCAGGGGTCAACCTCGTCACCGTAGGTGTGTTCGCGTGGTCCCTGCTTGAACCCGAGGAGGGCCGCTACGAGTTCGGTTGGCTCGACAATGTGCTGAACCTGCTGCACGAGAGCGGCGTGAAGGTGGACCTGGCCACGGCGACGGCGGCACCTCCCCCCTGGCTTTCGCACCAGTACCCCGAATCGCTGCCTGTGACGGCGGACGGCGTCCGGCTCTCTCCGGGCTCGCGCCAGGGGTACTGCCCGAGTTCGCCGGCCTACCGCCGCGCCGCCGGGCGGCTCGCCCGGAAACTGGCTGAACGGTACGGATCGCATCCCGCTGTAGTCATGTGGCACATCAACAATGAGTATGGCTGCCATGTGTCTCGGTGCTACTGCGAGGAGTCGGCGTCGGCCTTCCGCCGCTGGCTCGAAGCCAAGTACGAGACGATCGACGCGCTCAACGTGGCATGGGGAACAACCTTCTGGTCACAGTCCTACGGGTCGTTCGAGCAGATCCTGCCGCCGCGCGCGACGCCCGCCTTCCCGAACCCGACGCAGTCCCTCGACTTCGACCGCTTCAGTTCGGACGAGTTGCTGGCGTGCTTCCTCGAGGAGAAGGCGATCCTCCGCGAGTTGACTCCGAATATCCCCGTCACCACGAATTTCATGGGGACCTTCCGGAACGTCGACTACTGGACCTGGGCCCCGCACGTGGACGTCGTGTCAGACGACCTGTATCCGGACCCCGCTGATCCCGATGCGGCGCGCGGCTCGGCTATGGCGCGCGACCTCATGCGCTCGCTCGGCAGGGGCAAGCCATGGCTTCTGATGGAACAGTCCACCAGTGCGGTCAACATGCGGCCTGTCAACGTGCCCAAGGCGCCGGGGCAGATGCGTGCCCTCTCGTACCAGGCGCTCGCGCGCGGCGCTGACGGCATCCTGTTCTTCCAGTGGCGGCAGTCGGCGGCCGGTGCGGAGAAGTTCCACTCCGCTATGTTGCCGCATGCGGGAACGGACACGCGCATCTGGCGGGAGGTCGTGCAGCTCGGCGCCGAGCTTGCGACGCTCGGGTCGGTGCTGGGCGCGAGGACGCAGGCGCAGGCCGTTGTCGTCTTCGACTGGGACAGCCGCTGGGCGATCGAGCAGGCCGGTCTTCCTGCGGCCTCGAGCTACCTCGCTCTTGCCGCGCACTGGCATGCCGCCCTCACCGAGGCTGGACTGACGGTGGATCTCTCCCGCGGCGACGAAGACCTGAGCGGGTATCCGATCGTCATCGTGCCCAGCTTGTTCGTGATGACCGATGCCCAGGCCGCAGCCATCGATGCCGCCGCACGTGCCGGGTCGACCGTGCTCGTCACCAGTCAGACCGGCATCGTCGACGAGAACCTTCGGGTTCGGCTCGGCGGCTACCTCGGTGACCTGCAGTCGACGCTCGGCGTGTGGATCGAAGAGTTCTGGCCGCTCGGCGGCGCATGGGCGCGGCCGGGCGCGATTCCGGTGACACCGGAGTCGACCGTCGTGCCCACCGTGCAGGTACGCGGCGACGTCTTCGGACCAGAGACGGCGACCGGCATCGAGTGGAGTGAGACCGTCCACGTCCGCGATGCCGCTGTACGCGCCGTCTTTGAAGGCGGGCACCTGACCGGCTGGCCCGCCCTCACACGCAGGTCGCATGGAGCGGGTACAGCGTGGTACCTGGCGACCCGGCTGGGCCGCGAGGACACGGCGAGGCTGGTCGCGCACCTCATAGCCGAGAGTGGACTCCAGGTCCGCACCCCTGTGGTCGGTGACGAGCTCGGGTTCGTGGAGACGGTGCAGCGCGGGGAGGCGCTTTTCGTGATCAACCATGGTCCCACCGCCGTGATGCTGGCGCAGGACGGCACCGACCTTCTGACCGGTGGGGACGCCCGGGGGATGACGCTCGAGTCGCAAGGCGTCGCGATCATCGCGCCGCGGGTGACGCTCGACTCTGAGGATGACGCGGTTGGTGCCGCGGATGAGCGCGTGCGGATTCCGCGGTAAGCGCACCGCGTTCAAAACCCACGACCTTCTATCTTCAGGGCGGCCGGTTCGCCGGCTCGTCAACATGCACCACGAAGGCATGACACGAAAGGCCCAGGACTTTGACTGACTTCACCTCCATCCGCGACCGGCTTGCGCTGCAGGCGATCGAGCTGCCGAGCTGGGCGTTCGGCAACTCGGGTACCTGACGAATACGGAGTCGTAGCAATGGCTGCCAGCGGAAGGGTCCCCGGAATCGTGGATGTTGCGCGACTCGCCGAAGTGTCGGTCGGCACCGTGTCCAACGTCTTGAATAACCCGGCAAAGGTCTCACCGCAAACCTTTCAGCGGGTGACCGTGGCAATCGACAAACTGGGCTTCGTCCGTAATGCCAACGCGCGCAACCTGGCCCAAGGCTCGTCCAGCGCCATCGGGCTGTCGCTCATCGACATCAGTAACACCCTGTTCGTCGACATCGCGCGTGGCGCCCAGAAGGCAGCTTCAGAGGCGAACATGAACTTGCTCCTCGCTAACGCCGACAACCATTTCGAACTTCAGAACAAGAACCTCGAGTTCTTCGAAGGTGCCCGAGTCGACGGCATCCTGCTCACGCCGATGCAAGACTCGCGAGCGAGCATCGAACGCGTCCGCCGACATGGGCGTCCGGTGGTCGTCATGAACTACACCTCCGATGAGAAGGACATCTGCACAGTCCTCGTCGACAATGAGCAGGTCGGGTATCTCGCCGCGCGACACCAGATCGAGACGGGACGCACGCGGATCGCCTTCGTGGGAGGGCACGACGACTTGCAGCCCGTGCATTTGCGGCGGCACGGTGTACGACGAGCCGTGGCAGAAGAACGTGGTGTCACCCTTGAAGAGATCTCCACTACCGATCTCAACCGTGAGAGCGGGAACCGAATCGCGAAACACCTCGCAGCTCGTGCAGTTAGCAACCGACCAGACGCCGTGATCGCCGTTACCGACCTGTTGGCAGCGGGCATGATCGATGAATTGTCGGGACAGCGGATCTCGGTTCCTTGGGACGTCGCAGTCATGGGTTGCGATGACAACGCGGCCGCGCTCGGAGGATCGATTCCGCTTAGCACGGTCGGACTACGCGGCTATGACATGGGATTGGAATCCACCAAGCTACTCATCGAGGAGATTCGCACCGGCAACTCCCACAGACACAGAACCGTCACGCTCCCGCCTGTTCTTATCGCTCGGGAAAGCACGCTCGGTCGAAAGCGCTGATTATTTGCAGATCGTCACGGTTGAGTCGAAATCTGCCATGCGCCCGGCCAGAGGCAGTCGACCGAAGCGAGTCCGTCAGCGCGCCGAATGCAAGTGGTGCGGACTCGGACCACATGTCTCGTCATATGCGCGCACATTTGCGCACAACCGAGCGAGATCCAAGGAGATCGAGAAGGCTCCTGCTGACCCGGAGATCGGCGCAACTACGCGGATCTCCCTAGACTTCCGCATGATGCCCGGGGCACGGATAAAGTTCGAATCCCACGCCCTCCGCAAATGTATGACACCTGATCAACAGCGATTTTGAGTCGCGCACAATCGAGTTGCGCTCCCAGCGGCGGGACTTGTAAGCGGAGCCGTTGTCAGAGAGCACTCGTTCAGCCCGGACACCACGATCGGCGAACCACGACACTGCCCGGCGCAAGACGCGGATGGCGGTGACGGCGGTCTCGGCATAGGCGACGGGGAGTGGTCCACGATCAGGGTGCGAACGAACGCATGCCCGATCAAGGGCTAGTTGTACTGCCCAGGCAGGTTGGTTAACCGGGTGATCGGTGGGACCTTGCCGATGGCGGTGTGGGGCCTGTGGTGATTGTAGTTGTGCAGCCAGGCTGGGAGGGCTGCCCTGCGGGCTGATTCCGAGTGGTAGTGGCGGCTGAACGCCCAGCCGTCGGCGAGGGTGCGGTGGAAGCGCTCGATTTTCCCGTTCGTCTGCGGGCGGTAGGGTCGGGTTTTCTTGACCTTGATGCCGAGGTCGGCGCAGGCGTCTCGCCAGGCGTGCGACTTGTAGGCGGACCCGTTGTCGGAGAGCACCCGTTCGACGGTGACGCCGCGGGCCGCGAACCAGGACACGGCCCGACGGAGGACGCCGATCGCCGTGGCTGCGGTCTCGTCGTCGTGGATCTCGGCATAGGCGACCCGGGAGTTGTCGTCGATGACGGTGTGCACGAACGCGGTCCCGACCAAGGGTTGGAACCGTTTGTTGCGCGGCTTCCCTGGGGTGGCGGCCCGGTTGCGGTCACCTTGCTGCCGGCCGACGAACCGCCAGCCGCCGCCGTCCGGGATGTTTCCGAGCTTCTTCACGTCGACGTGGATCAGCGCACCCGGCTTCTCGTGCTCGTAACGACGGACCGGCTCGCCGGTTCTGACATCGACATGGTGCAACCGGTTGAGCCGACACCGGGTGAGCACCGCGTGAACCGTTGAGGCGGGCATCCCGAGCTGCGCGCCGATGCCAACCGGGCCGAGCCGTTGCTTCCACCGCAAATGCACGATCTTCCGCACCATCGGTTGCGGTGTCCGGTTCGGGGACCGGTGCGGGCGCGAGGACCGATCGGCCATCCCGTCGCGGCCCATCGCCGCATACCGGTTAGCCCACCGTTTCGCGGTCGGCCACGACACATGGAAAAACGTGGCTGCGTGCGCGACCGGCCACCCTTCCTCAACGATCAGACGCGCGATCCGGGCGCGTTGGACTGGGGTGAGGGCTGCATTAGCGTGGGACACGAGGGCCTCCCGGTTCGAAGTGGTTGTCTAAGCAGCTCCACTCTCACCCGGAGGCCCTCGTCACATCCGGAAACGACTACAGCGAGTCGTCACACATCAACCAACGTCCCCGGGCAGTACAGCTAGTGGCGCTTTCCCTGAGCACTACAGCTAGCAGCGGACGCCCTCCGAGGAGGGCGCAGCCGCAATTTTGAAATCCTTTTCGGTGGGCGAGTTCGGCCTGTTCATTGGATTTGGAGGATGTAACGAAACGGTAACGAAACTTCCCTTCGCGATTGACCCCCAAGCGGGGCGGCAATAGCTTGAAGTCGGGGATGATGTGACCGTTCACAATTGGCGTGAACGTAGAACCATCGCTCGGGGATGCGCCTCCAGTGAGGCGCGCTGTCAGCATCAGAAACCGTGCAATGTGGCTCTGGAAGAAGTAATTCGACAATGAAACTGACGAAATCTGGCCTGCGTGTGCCGGCCATCGCTGCGGCCTTTGTGGTCGCTCTCTCGCTGGTCGGGGTTCAAGCACCGGCCAGCGCGGCCCCGCCGGACAAGCACTCACCGACGCCGGTGACCTACCAGCCGCTCCCGACCCTGCCGGTCAACCGGTGCAACGATCCGTCGCTGCCCAAGGACGGCGGAACCAACGCACCCTTGCCATCCGATCCCTTCGGCTACGGCTACGCCAACGAGACCGTGGTCGGATGGGAGGGCAACTACTACGCGCCCCTCGCCTACCTCTCCGGTTCCTACTACGCGCGCGGCGTGCCCGAACACTACACGGCGGGCTCCACCACCTTTTGCGGCGCGATGTACTCGTTCGGGGTCTACAACTTCGGGCTCGCAGCGGGCCAGAAACCCGCGCCGGGAAGCGTCACTTGGACAGAGGGCGAAGGATACCTTCCCGCCATGACCACCGCCTTCAGCCGTGGCGGCGCCGACATCTCGATCACCAACTTCGCGGACCAGCAATCGATCGGGAAGTCGCCCGTCGAGCTCGTCTACACGCGGGTCACGGTACATAACCCTGGCAAGACGCCGATCGTCGTGCCGCCCGGGGCGACAGGTGCGAACCTGGTGACCCTCGCGTCCGCGCCCGACTCGGTGGCGCCGGGACGCACAGTCACCCACGACTACGTCGCAGCCGTGGACACCTTCAGCGCGACGACCGCGCTGCCCGCGGCCGCGCAGCTCGCGCACGTGCAGTCGTACCGATCCGCATATCGCCACATGGTCGACTTCTGGAATGGCCGGTTGAAGTCCGCCCCGGTGCTGTCGCTTCCGGATGTGACCCTGCCGAACACCGGGCTCAGCAAGCCGGGCACCGCGATCGAGAACGCCTACAAGGCGGCGTACATCTACACTCGTGAGGTCGAGGTCGGGAAGGCGCAGTTCTCGGGCGCGAACAACTACGACTCGCTACTGAACCACGATGTGCCGAGCATCCTGGATAACCGGTTCGCGGTGGGGGACTTCGCCGATGCGCAGAATTTGCTGCTCACCGCCCGGGTCTCGGAGGATCCGAAATTCGATGAGCAGGGCGCCAACTGGTACTGGGATGGACCATGGAAGACGCCGGTGACCTGGGCAGACTATCTGCAGGGCACGAATGATGTGTCCTTCGTGAAGGAGTACTTCCACGACGACGCAACGGCGCCGAGCCAGTGGGGGCCGAGCCTCTACACGATGATGCACACGGACTATCTGCAACAGCTCAACGCCACCACGGGCTACCTGAAGCGCTCGAACGACAACGACTCGGGCGGCACCTGGCTGTTCGACGACGAGTCGGCGCTCGCAGGCCTCTCCGCCTACCGCTTCATCGCCGACCGGATCGGCGAGGCGGCTGAGGCGAACTGGGCGGCCAGCGCGTACACGAGTCTGCTCGCGGCGACAAACGCCGGCTTGCGTGCCAACGAGGAGGCGAACGGCTTCAATTACCTGCCCTGCGAGGTCAACGTGCCGAGCACGGCGGATCGCTGCAACACGAAGAACGATGCCAACTGGGCCGGCTCCAATCTATGGAGCCAGAACGTCTGGAACGTCTTCCTGCAGGGAGGCGAGCTGAACGGGGCCCTTGGCGATCCGACGCAGACCGACAACCTTTATACGATGGGGTTCAGTCGGCTGAGCGGAACGACCGTGCCGTACCCGTCGTTCGGCGCATACTCCGGCTATTCGGTCGCTCTGAACACGGGCTACGCGGCCGGCGGACTCTACGGCAACCAGTACCGCGACCTCGCCTTCACGAGCTACGCCTGGCAGATCGCCAATACCACGGGCGGTCCGAACGCGTGGTGGGAGGCGAATGGATCGGCGCCTGACCCCAAGAACCCGTGGGCGGGCAGCCACGCCGCACCGCAGTTCGGTGCTGTGCCGTACGCCTGGCCGATGGCGAGCCAGACACAGACAATCCAGCAGGCCATTGCCGCAGAGGGTCGAGTGACCAGCACGACCGGCGGCAACGCCAGCTACCACACGGCGCTTTACGTGGGCCGCGGGGTGCCAGACACCTGGCTCGCATCGGGACAGCACGTCGCGATCGGCAACCTCACGTCCTCGTACAACGTCAGCAACGGAATCCGCCGCACTTACGGCGTCGACATCTCCACCCGCTCGTCGGGCGGCGGACGACAGGTCGCGGTGAGTATTTCCGGTGCCGCCCCGAGCAATGATGTCCGCGTACAACTGCCGAGCTTCACGAGCGCCGGCGTACGCGAGGTGTCGGGTGGTTCGTGGAACGCCTCGACCGGTACCGTGACGATCACTCCAGGGCACCGGAGCGTCGTCGTTCAGCTGGGCGCGTCGTCCAAGCCGACCGTCTCCGTGACGGCTGACAGCACGGTGAGCGGGACGCACGCCCAGCCGACGCTGCAGGCCGGGGTTCCGACGACCGTCTCGGCGACCGTCAAGAACCCGGGCTCGACCACGGTCAACGAGTCGGCGACGCTCGAACTGCCGACGGGATGGACCTCGACGAGTTCGGCGGCCAAGCCCACCGTGCGGTTGGCCCCGGAGGCGTCGACGACCCTCACGTGGACCGTGACGCCGCCTGAAACCCTGATCGGCGCGGCTCAATTGCAGGTCGATGTCGCCTACTCAGGTCCGTGGAGTTCGGCGGGGACTGTGAGCGCGGCGGTCGCGGTCACGGTGCAGCGTCCGTTGCCGGTTCTTGACGGAACGACTGACGTTGCCCTCGGAGCGACGCCGAGCGCGTCGTACACCTCGCCATGGGAGAACGTCACCGCGATCAACGACGGGATCTACCCGCCGAGCTCCAACGACTCGCAGAACCTGCGCTGGGGTGACTGGCCCCAGGGGGGTGCGCAGTGGGTCGAGCTCGACTGGAATGCGCCGATGACGACGAACGGGTCGGCGCTGTACTTCCTCGATGACGGCGGCGGCGTGAGGCTGCCCGCCTCCTGGACGGTGCAGTACTGGGACGGCACGGCCTTCGTCGATGTGCCGAACGCCGCTGTCTCGCCGATCGCAGACAACACCTTCAACCAGGTGACCTACGATCCGGTGACCACGACCAAACTGCGCATCGCCCTGCAGAGTGGGACCGGGTCGGTCGGAGTTCTCGAGTGGGTGGCCGATGGCCCAACGAAGTAATGTGGCCGCGCGCGTAGGCGCGTGACCGTCATCGATCCATGGGGCGGGTGCTCGGGGTGTAATCCTGGCAGCCCGCCCCTTGTCGGAGCCGTGGACGCCCGGGCCCTCGTGACCCTTGATCGCGTCGAAGCAGGCAACACCCTACGAACGCCTCAAACAGAAAACCCAGGACCCGCTGTCATAGGCCTCCGTCAGTTGCACAGTGTGCCCGCGAGGACTCCCTCCATACTTGCGCACATTTTGCGCACAAACGAGCGAGAAACGAGGAGATCGAGCAGGCTCCCAATTAGTCGGAGATCGTTGCAGTTCCGCGGATCTTGGTCCACCTCTCGCATGATGAATGGCCACCGGACCTCGGCGGTCGCCGAGGATTGACCCGAGACCTCAGCGGGAGGGTCGATCCGCCGAAACGGCGCGTCGAGTGGGATGTTTCTATGCTCGGTCGCCGCTTTGCCGACGAGACGGTCAGACTGTACCGTGCCGCTGCCCGGTGATCGCCTGTGCTGCGCGCCGTCGCTGGCTCACGCGCTGCACAATCAGGGTCACCACCCCGCCGAGTGTGATCGCGGCGAGGTTGATGGCCAACTGGATGAGCGCACCCACGGACTGCTCGGTGGCCCCGTAAGCGAGAGCAACGGCGGCGTTCGCGGCGGCCGGAATCGTCGTCACCGAGATCAGCACCCCGATGAGTGCGCCCGACTTCGCGGTTGACAGAGACAGTAAGCCGGCGATGCCAGCGAGGAAACCGACCACCCAGCTGAGCACGTTCGGTCTCCAGATGAAATCAGTCAGAGGCCGGGAGTGCAGCAGGTCGGCGGGTGACATCAGGTGGAGAGCGGTGAGCAGCAAGGTGAACAGGATGGTGATCGCGATCGCGACGGCGAACCCGACGGCGAGTGCGAGGACGGATTGAGCGATCATCCGACGTCGCCACCGCACGAGGCCCACTGAGAGCGCAGCAAGCGGGCCGAAGTCTGGGCCGACGACCATCGCGCCGACGATGAGGATGGGTTCGTCGAAGACCACACCGATCGCCGCGATCATGGTGGCGACGGACATGAACGTCAGGAAGGTGGGGGAGAGGCTGGTCTCTTCATGAGTGCGCTGCTCGATCTCTTGCCACACGACCGCGTCAGCGGCGTGCCCGGGGGCGGCGCGGCTTGCGCGCTTCGCCGCATCCGAGATCTCGATGCCGATGTCGTCGACTGAGATGGAGCCCTCGTGCTGCACCCCGAGTTGCTGAAGCTGGTCGAGCAGGATGCTCAACCCTTCGCGGGCGACATCGCAGAGCACCAGGTCGCCGACAGGTCGGGTGGCGGCCTTCGGGATGCGAACGATGTTGGTCGTCGCCACGTTGTCCTGGAGGGTCGTGAGCACCTGGTCGACGAGGTTGGCGGGGGCGATGATTCGCAGATGCTGCACCTGGCCAGTGTCACCGCAATCGAGCCGCCCGTCTGGCGATCGGGGGCGTGTCGGTGAACGCGACCGGTCAGGGCAGCAGGGCTCAGCGGGCGCCGAAAGGTCTTGGGTCGAACGGGTGTGAGCTCGCGTCATGCATCGAACGCGCTCCAAGGGGCGCCATCTCGGGGTCCCTTTTTATGCGATCAGGTCGACGAGTTCACCCCGCGCAAACCCAGCAGAGCGCCTGCGTGCATTGGCATTGTCCAGGATGCGGTCCAGAGCGTGGCACTAGGCTCGGCGTCACTGAAGTCTGTTCTGGCGGAAGCCAACGACCAGGTCAACGCCCTCGTCAAGTAGACCGATCCTGGTGGCGTCGGCCCCCGTCGCCCCCACGCCCATCAGAAAGTCCCTCATGCTGCATACCTTTGAATTCGGAGAGCTCCGGATCCCCGCGAACGTCTCCGGGCCGCCGGCCATCATATCTGGCGGCTATATCGTGCCCGCCGGCCCTCTCGCGCTGCTTCACCCGTTCGGCGACACCGAGTTCTACCGTCACGGCTGGAACTCCTGGAGTCCCAGTGGTTGGGCCAGAACCGACGGGCCCACCATCGGAATCAAAGACAGCCCGCGCCGGCTCCTGACCGCTGACGACGCAGCGAATGAGACACCGCACTCGCACAGCGGGAGCGCGGTGGGCGCCGTCGTCGGAACGAACGGCGATGTGCTTCTGATCGGCGGTCTCGGTCTCGGCACACCACGGGTCGGCGCCGACGCGAACGTGCTGTGGGGTCGCAGCGAAGACGATGTGGCGGAGTGGTTCGTCGCCTACGGCTCCGAACGCGAGGTGTTCGCGACCTACGCCGACCTCGTATCGGAGCGCCTAGGGCGGCGATCGCAACGCGCCGGCAGCGTCTGGAGCAGCTGGTACTCGTTCTTCGAAGACATCGACGAGGCCACCATCGCACAGACAGTGTCCGATCTCGCAGGCTATCCGTTCGACGTCTTCCAGCTTGACGACGGCTGGGAGCGGATCGTCGGCGACTGGACCGCCGGCCAGAAGTTCGCGGCGGGCATGGGCGCGACCGCGCGAAAAATCGCCGAAGCAGGCTTCCGCCCAGGACTCTGGCTCGCGCCGTTCATCGCGCTGCCCGATTCGCCGATCGCCCGCACCCGACCCGACCTTCTCGTGCAGGATGCCGGAGGCAAACCGCTGGTCACCGGATACAACTGGGACTCGCACTACTACTCGCTCGACACCACCCAGCAAGAGGTGAGAGACCACCTCACGCGGATCTTCCAGCAGGTCACCGGATGGGGTTTCAGTTACCTCAAGCTCGACTTCATGTACGCCGGCGCCATTGAAGGGCACCGCAGCACCGACCAGCACCGCGAGGCGGTCTACCGCGACGCGATCCAACACATCCGTCAGGTGGTCGGCGACTCAACCTACCTGCTCGGCTGCGGCGTGCCGATGATCGCCTCCGTCGGCGTCCTCGACGGCGCACGCGTCGGCCCGGATGTCGGTGCGTACTGGGATAACGTCGAGAGCCCGAACGACCCATCCGCTGACGGAGCCCGTAACTCGCTCGTCTCGTCCATCAACCGGGTCTGGATGAAGAGTCTCTATGAAGTCGACCCAGACGCCATCTATTTCCGCAGCGCCCGGAGCCTGCTCGACGACGCCGAACGCCAGGCGCTGCGCGACCTGGCGGCGATCATGGAATTCCGTTCCACCTCGGACCCCATCGCGTGGCTGAACAGCGCGGAGCGCGACCAGCTCATCGAGTACCTGGGCGAGACGGCGGTGATCGAACAGACCGGACGCTACGCGTTCCGAATCAACGGACGCGCCGTCGACCTCGCACCGATCGTGACAGGCGCAGCGGCCGTGCCGCCCGCATCGCTCGTCGGTTAGAGACAACGTGATGCCTGGGTAAGGACGGCTGCTGCCAGTCACTGTTGTGATGGAAGCGGATGCACTTGCTCCGCGAGTTTTAGGGTGTGACAACCACCTTGCCGAGCGCGTGTCCCTCACCGACATAGGCGAGCGCCTGTGGCACCTCGTCGAGTGTGAAGGTGCGGTCGATGTGGATACGAAGGTCGCCGGCGATGCAACGCTCGGCGACGGGCACAAAGTACGTCGGCCCCTGCCGCGCAACGAGGAGTCCCAGTCGGCGGCCGGTGAGCAGGCCGAGCGCGGCCCCGACAGTGATGACCCGCAACAGCGATCGCACCGTTCCTCCGACTAAAAGGTAACGCCCGCCACGAACCAGCGCACGCCGATAGGCGAACATGGATCGGTGCGCGACGAGATCGAGCACGAGGTCGTACGGTTCGCGTCTGGTGAAGTCTTCGTTGCGATAGTCGACCACTTCGTCGGCGCCGAGCTCTCGCATGTAGTCGAGCTTGCCCGCGTTGTCGACGCCTGTCACATGCGCCCCGGAGAGCTTGGCGAGCTGAATCGCGAGCGATCCCGACCCGCCGCCCGCCCCGTTGATAAGTACGCGCTGCCCCCGGCGTGCGCTGGCGGTTCCCTGAATCGCGATCGCACCAGCCTGGGGCAGGGTCGAGACCTCAGCGAACGTCAACCCTGCCGGCTTGTGCGCGAGCGCCGATTCGGGCGCCACCGCGTATTCGGCGAATCCGCCCCTGAGGGTCAGATTGTCGCCGTACACCTCTTCGCCCAGGCGGAACCGGGTGACCCCGGAGCCGAGAGCGGAAACGCGCCCGGCGATGTCCGAGCCGAGTACCCGGCGAGACGGGGCACGCAGCCCCCCGATTCGCGCGTATGCCGGAGACCCCGTCAGTGCCTCCCAGTCCGACAGATTCACGGATGTCGCGACAACCTCGATCAGCACCGACTTCTCGCCCGGCGACGGCACGGGGACTTCCTCGACCCTCAGTTCGCCGGGCGGCCCGTACCGGTCGTAGACGACACTCCTCATGCCGCGGCCATAAGCGTGGGACCCGCGGAACAGGACATGCGGCCGAGTGTACTCGGACGGCGCATGCAGGAGCCGAACGCGTGCTTGCGCGTTTGGGGACGGCCGTCGAATGCGTCCCCGGGCTCGGACGAGCCCTGGACCTCACTGAGCGTCATCCTCGAAGACGGGACGTGGCAGCGGGAAGAGCGCGATGAGATCCGCCGCATCGCCAAGAGGCTCGGCGCCAGCACGGAGCTGCACTATTTCGATGTCCCGTTCGAGGAGATCTGGCGTCGCCTCGAAGCCGTAACACGCGTCCGCCCTACGGCGCTGTTCCGATCACGCGACAAACGCTCGAGGATTCTCGGCTGCGGCTGCAACGGCCCGATCAGGCCGAGTTCTCGCTCTTCGAGCGGTTTGTCGTGCATCGCTGACCTAGGGCAATTCCGTGGCTTTTTCCGTTGGCTGCCTACGATCCAACGGCTCATTATCGTGGTGTCGCGGGTTCAAGTCTCCCCCCGACACCGGGCCGCGGTCGAGTCGCTTTACGTCGGGACGTCAAGGGGATAGCCTGACCGCCTTGTCGAAGGAGGCCGGCGTGGCGAACCACAATTGGAGCGGACCCGTTCCCGCTGGACTGAAAACCGAGGAGTTCGTGCTGCGTCCGATCGCGGCCGACGACGCGGAGAGGGATCATGCCGCCGTGATGGAGACGCGGGAGGACCTGCGGCTCTGGGAGCAATCGGAATGGCCCGCGGACGACTTCACGGTGGAGGCGAACCGGGTAGACCTCGTCGGCCTGGAAGAACGTCACGCCGAAGGTCGCGCGTTCACGTACACGGTGCTCGCTCCCGACGGAAGCGAGTCCCTCGGCTGCGTCTACGTCTTCCCCATCGGCGCCTCTTTCCTCGAGAAGTCCACTGTCACGCCCGTCGGGCACGACGAGTGGGCCGACGTGGAGGCCGTCGTGTACTTCTGGGCTCGGCGCAGTCAGACGGAGAACGGGATGGATGAGCGGCTTCTGACCGCCCTTCGCGCCTGGTTCGCGGACGAGTGGAAGGTGGACAGAGCCGTCTTCGTCACGAACGAGCAGTTCACCCAGCAGGTGGAGCTCATGCGTCGCGCGGAACTGAACCTTAAGTTCGAGCTCGTCGAGCCCGGCAAGCCGGGGACGTACCTCGTCTTCGGATGAGCGGCCGCCGGCCCGCAGCGTCGCTGTATGATCTCACCCGTCGGCGATCAGCGCTTTCGCCAGCCCGTCGAGAATCAGGGTGATGCCGAAGGCGAATTCGTTGCCGAAATCGTAGCCGGGCTGAAATACGTGCTCGGTCGCCAATTCGACGAGGTGCGGGTATTCGCCGGGTTCGAACGGCTGCATGATCGACTCGGCCACTTCCGCCGCCGTGCTCGAGTCGAAGGGGAGCGCGGCCTCCTGGAGCGCAAATCCGTACACGTAGCTGTCGAGGAGGGCGTAGGCGTGAGCGGTCGTGGCAACGGAGAACCCTGCGCCGCGCAGCACGCCGATGATCCGGTCATGGTGGCGGAGCGTCGCGGGCCCGGGTGTGGACCTCGACTCCAGTAACGCGATCGCCCAGGAATTGCGGGCAAGCACGCGACGTGCGGACTGTGCCCACGTGTGCAACTCCTGCGACCAGTCGCGGTCGAGCGACGGCAGGTCGATCTCTGCGAACACGAGGTCGACGATGCTGTCGAGGATCTCGCTCTTGTTCGCGACGTAGTAGTAGACGGACATCGGCTTCACGCCGAGACGTTCGGCGAGGGAGCGGATCGTCAGCGAGGCGATGCCGGCCTCTCCTGCGATGGCGATGGCCGCGTGCAGCACACGTTCCCGGCTCAGTCGCCCTGGTGTTGAGGGCTTAGCGGCGGCGTCTTCGAATGTCACAGCTTCAGCCTATCGCTATTTGGTACTTAGTACGATACAGTTTCGTACTAAGTACGGAACGGCAGTTCGCCGGCCCGAAAGGAGCGGCATGTCATCCCTCAGCAAGCCCGTCAGCGCCGAAGAGCGGGCGAAAGGAACGTATCCGGCCGGCTCGATGCGTGCGATCGCACAGGAACGATATGGTCTCGCCGACGTCCTGCAACTCCGGTCGATGCCACGACCGACGCCTTCCGCCAGGGAGGTACTTATGCATGTCCGCGCAGCCGGCCTCGGCCGCAGCACCTGGCACCTCATGACAGGTAAGCCCTACGCGATGCGCCTGGGGTTCGGGATGCGCGGGCCGAAGCAGCCGGTCGCGGGTCAGGATGTAGCCGGCACAGTCGTCGCGATCGGTGAGGGGGTCACCCGCTTCGCGGTCGGCGACGAGGTGTTCGGAGTGGGCCGGGGATCGTTCGCCGAGTACACCGTCGCGTTGGAATCAAAACTGACGCATAAGCCGAAGAGCGTCAGTTTCGCAGACGCCGCCTCCTCTCCTGTCTCGGCCATCACCGCCATGCAAGCCATACGGTGCGCCGACCTGGCCGCCGGTCAATCCGTGCTGGTCATCGGCGCCTCCGGAGGCGTCGGCAGCTTTGCCGTGCAGCTTGCGAAAGCCGCAGGCGCGGAGGTCAGCGGCACCTGCAGCACGAAGAAAGTGTCGTTCGTGCGGCAGCTCGGCGCCGACCACGTCATCGACTACACCCGCGCCGGATCCATGGAGAGCGACCACCGCTACGACGTGATCCTCGACATCGGGGGAAACACTCCTCTCGCGCGGCTCCGCCGGGCCCTCACCCCGTCGGGCGTGGTCGTCTTGGTCGGCGGAGAGAATGCCGGCAACTGGGTCGGGATGAGCAGACAGGTGCGAGCGCTCATCCTCACGCCGTTCATCCGTCAGCGTCTAGTCATGCTGATGGGTACACAGTCCACGGCCGATCTCGACGAGCTCAGCGCACTGCTGGGCGCTGGCACCATCACCGCGAGGGTGGACACGACCTTTCCGCTCGAGAGCGCGCCGGATGCGATGCGCTACCTCGAAGCAGGAAAGGCGCAGGGCAAGATCGTCATCACCGTCTGATCGAGCCCCGATTTCCGCCGGCCGAGCCGGACGAATGTAAGCGATCCGGAAGGATCTGAAATGACAACCACAACACCCCCGGCCGACACAGCCAGGGAATCACGCAATCGGGCAGGCAGCTGGGTCGGTTCACGAATGGTGAGCTCGAGACTCATCGGTTCGCTCTTCCTACTCGGGTTCGTCTGTTACGGAACCGGCTTCGCGCTCGTCTCGTCGGTGATCGGCGCGGCCGATTTCCCTGCCTCTGTTGCCGAGAAGCAGACAATGCTGGTGATCGGGGTCTTCCTGATGCTCATGAACACCGTTGTCGACGTGGGCAAGGCCGTCCTGTTCTTCCCGATCCTCGACCGGTACGGGCGCAGGACTGCGCTCACCTACCTGGCAGCCATGATCATCGAAGTGGTGCTGCTGACGATCGGGGCGTTGAGCCTTCTTCTTCTGATCCCCATCGCGGGCGGCCCGGCGGGCGGACACTCCCTCGCACCGCTCGCGGTCGCGGCGAACGCTGTCGCCTACCAGGTCGCCGAGATGACGCTCGCGATCGGCTGCCTCTTCCTGTTCGCCCTCCTCTATCGCAGTCGTCTCATTCCGCGCTTCCTCTCGGTGTGGGGAATCGCAGGCTACGGAATCCTCCTCGCAGGCAGCGTCGCAGAACTCTGCGGCCTGCAGGTCGGCACCATCCTCTCCATTCCCGGCGGACTGCTCGAACTGGCGCTGGCGTTCTGGCTCCTGATCAAGGGGTTCGCGCCCAAAGCGTATGACCCGGTCTACTGATCGGGGCACGGTGACGGGGTGTCATGTGGAGTACCCGCTGTCAACATAAAGCCAAGGTCTGGGGTCAGGATCAGCTCACGACGTTTTGGGTGATCCTTCGTTGTCGATCATTGGGGACACCACGATGGCCGCGTCACCTACGGTGGTGAGTGCGGCGTCCCGGGAGGAACACGATGACCACTACCACGCGCGACAGTCTGTTCGGCGAAGCCGACCTCGAGCGTCGAGCTGGGCTTCGGCGCATGAAGACGCTCGCGACAGCCCTCCTGATTCTCTCGGCGGTCGTCTTCGCGGTCGCTTTCGCATTCGAGGACCGGTATGCGTGGCTGAGCTTCGTGCGGGCGGCGGCGGAGGGGGCGATGGTGGGGGCCCTTGCGGACTGGTTCGCGGTGACCGCTCTGTTCCGGTATCCGCTCGGTCTGCGCATCCCGCATACGGCGATCATCCCGAACCGCAAAGACGAGATCGGGGCGAGCCTCGGCGAGTTCGTCGAACAGAACTTCCTCTCCGACGAGGTGGTGCGCAGCAAGCTGGCCACCTTCAGCGTGGCCGACCGGCTGGGTGCGTGGCTCGCTGATCCGGTGAATGCGGAGCGAGCGAGCGCCGAGGGTGCCGTGATGGCGCAGGGTGTGCTGCGCTTTCTTAGCGACGGTGACGTAGAGAGCCTCATCGAAAGGCTGGCCCGGGAGTATTTGTTCGACCGGGAGTGGGCGCCCACGCTCGGTCGGGTGGGGTCGGAGCTCGTCGCCGCCGACCAGCAGCGCGCGGTCGTCGACGCCCTTGTCGATGCGGCGGAGACGTGGCTCACCGAGCATCCGGATGCGCTCGGCGAGATCGTCTCCACTCGTCTGCCGCGCTGGGTTCCCGGGTTCGTCGGCGACCTCGCCGACCAGCGCGCGCATCGAGAGGTGATCGGTCTGCTGCACTCGGTGCGCGATGACCCGGAGCATCCCCTGCGGGTGGCGATCGACGTCTACCTTGTCGATCTCACCGATCGGTTGCAGAACGACACCGCGATGTCCGAACGGGTCGAGGAGATCAAGGCCGAGTTCCTGCAGAGCCCCCGGTTGCGCTCCTTCGCCGGCCGGCTGTGGGAGGCGGTGAAGACAACGCTCGCCGAGTCACTGGCCGACCCCGCGAGCGAATTGCGGTCGGCAGCGACATCCGCGCTGGTCGATATCGGCGTGCGGCTCACGAGTGATCAGGCGCTCTCGGCCAAGATCGACGCGTGGATCGCCGACGCGGCGGGCTATGCGGTGCAGAAGTACCGTCACGATCTCGCCTCGGTGATCAGTGACACGGTGAAGCGCTGGGATGCTCGCGAGACCACACAGAAGATCGAGCTGCAGGTCGGTCGCGATCTTCAGTTCATCCGCATCAACGGCACGGTGGTCGGGGCGATAGCGGGCGTCGGGATCTTCGCGATCGCCACGGGCGTGCACGCTCTGTTCGCCTGATCAGGTCGCAGCTTTCGCAACGCGGTCGGCGATCGCCGCGGCGGTCGCTTCCGACAAGTGTTCCAGGGCGTACGACGTCGGCCAGAACCCCTCGGGTTCGTCGAGGCCCGCGCTCACGCTGAAACCGAGGGTCGAGTAGCGGGCTTTGTCCATGAGGCCACTGCGGAAGAAGACGATGACCTTGCCATCCCTCGCCCAACCGGGCTGGCCGTAGTAGAGCCGAGGCCGCAGATCAGGTGCCGCCTCGGAGACGATCGCATGCAGGCGTTCGGCCATGCTGCGGTCGGGCTGCGGCATGTCCGCAATCTTCGCCTCGAACTCGGCCCGATCAGAGGCCTCCTTCTCCTCGGCGCTTGCGCGGCGAGCCTGCGCCTTCAACTCCGCGGCGCGGGCCTTCATGGCCGCACGCTCCTGAGAAGAGAACGTTCCGGCATCACTTGGTGGCGTATTCATTAGACGGATTCCTCACGTCTCGACGTTTGCCAGTCGGTAGCTGACTGGACCTCACGCTAACACGATGGTTGCGGCGCGTGCGTCACATCAACCACGACCACACCAGGACGCGAACGCCATACGCTGCGACAGATCGCCCGGGCGTCGGAGGTCTCCGTCGCAGCCGCCTCATACGCTCTCAATGGTCGCCCCGGGGTCTCCGCCGAGCCGCTGCCGCGATCTATCGGGGGAAGCGCTCTCAGCCGACGAGTAGACGTATTTGTCTATCCCCGTTGACGGGGCTGGGTGTGGGAATTAGTGTGTTGAAACAACATATAGGGGTCGATCTTCATCTGCTTTTCGAAATCGATTTCCATACGATCCGTACAAAGGAGTACCACGTGAATTCACGTCGCCGATCCGCTCTCATCACCACCGCAGCTCTTGGTGCGAGCGTTGTCCTGTTCAGCCAGGCTGCCGCCTTCGCGGGTCAGCCGTCCCATCACAACCCGGCCCCACCATCCGATTCGCTGAGGGCGTTGGCCGCACCCGTGGGTCTGCGAATCGGGACCGCGGTCAACACCGACCAGCTCGCCAGCAACCCCGCCTACACAGCGATTCTGAACAGCCAGTTCTCGTCGGTCACGCCGGAGAACGTCATGAAATGGGACGCCGTCGAACCCACCCAGGGCACCTACAACTGGGCGCCCGCCGACGCGCTGGTCGCCTCCGCCAAGGCCAACGGCCAGCTCGTGCGCGGGCACACACTCGTGTGGCACAGCCAGCTGCCCGCATGGCTCACCCAGGAAGCGTCCTCCCTGAGCGCCGACCAGCTCCGGGCACTGCTCAAGAAGCACATCACTGACGAGGTCACCCACTTCAAGGGCAAGATCTGGCAGTGGGATGTGGTCAATGAAGCCTTCAACGACGACGGCACGCTTCGCGACACGATCTGGTTGCAGAAGCTCGGTTCCGGCTATATCGCCGACGCTTTCCGCTGGGCTCACGCAGCCGACCCGAAGGCGAAGCTGTTCTACAACGACTACAACATCGAGTACACGGGCCCGAAGAGCAACGCGGTCTATGCGCTCGTGTCCCAGCTGAAGTCGCAGGGCGTCCCCATCGACGGAGTCGGATTCCAGACCCACCTCGACACGCAGTACGGGCTGCCCGACCTGGAGAACAACCTGCAGCGCTTCGCCAAGCTCGGCCTGAACGTCGCCGAGACCGAGGTCGACGTGCGCACGACACTTCCGGTGACCTCGCTTGAGCAGAACGCCCAGGTCGCGGGATACACCTCGACTCTTCAGGCATGCCTCGCGGTGAAGCAATGCATTTCGTACACCGTCTGGGGATTCGGGGACGCGTATTCGTGGGTCCCGAGCGTCTTCGCAGGTGAGGGCGCGGCCGACATCTACGACGCCGACCTCCAGCCGAAGGCCGAGTACACCGCACTCCAGCAGACGCTCGCGCTGGCCACCGGCGCGCCACATCGCCCCGACAGCGGGCACGACGACGGCGATCGCCACTGAATGAGCTGACCACCTGATGGACGACGCTGCGCCGGGCCACACTGCCCGGCGCAGCGTCACGTCAACGAGTGCGAAGGGCGCCGACAGTTTCACGAACGACGGCCCAGGCATCCGATACGGGGCCGACGTGCGCGAGTTTGTCCGGATTGGTGACCGCTCTGATCGCCCGCACCTGCCCGTCGTCGATCTCAAGCGTCCAGGTGTTGATGACCCGCCCGTCCCGATCGTAGAAGATTGCACCCGGCTCGCCGTTGAGCTCGCGCGGTCGGATGCTGCCGCCGCGTTCCATGAACGGGGTGACGAGTGTGGACAGGAGACGCGCCACGTTGTCGGCACCGGAGATTCCTCTGCCCCAGAGTGGCGCCTTTCCACCGTTGTCGCCGAGGAGTTGAACATCCGCCGCGAGAAGTTCGCGTAGTGCCACAACATCGCCGTCGCGAAACGCAGTGATGAACTGATCAGCGAGCTGCTGTCGCTTGCGACGATCGACCTGAAATCGGGGTCTGCCGTCTTGCATATGCCTTCGTGCGCGACCGGCGAGCTGCCTGCAGGCCTCCTCGTTCCGCTCCAGGGCAGCGGCCACGTCCGCAAAGGTGAATCCGAACACCTCATGGAGAACGAACACCGCCCGCTCCAGAGGCGAAAGCCTCTCGAGCAGAAGGAGTGCCGCCACAGACACAGAGTCGGCCAATTCGGCGGCGCGCGCGGGATCCTCGTATGGATCACTCAGGAGCGGTTCGGGAAACCACTCGCCCACGTACCTCTCGCGGCGCACTCTGGCGGAGCGCAGCTCGTCGATTGCGATGCGGGTGACCACCGAAGCAAGGAAGGACTTCGGTGACCGCACCGAGTCGGCGAGCGGTTCGTACCGCAACCAAGCCTCCTGGATGACGTCCTCGCTCTCGGAGACGCTCCCGGTGATGCGGTAAGCGATCGAGAAGAGAAGGGCCCGCAAGGCCTCGAACTGTTGCTCCGGGGACGACGGTTCGTCAGTCGTGGTCAACCGAGTTCCTTCCTTATTCCATCGCGCTCGCTCAAAGAGACGAAGCGCAAACGCGATCTGTGACATTTCTCGGCCGACTCGTGGCAATGTCACGCTCGCCACCTGCTGTCTCGTCCCGAAGGGAGCGACGCGCATCGGACCGGTGCGCGCGCTGGTCCGAAGGCAGATAGAGGAGAAGCATCGTGAGCACGGAATTGAATGGCAAGACGGCTCTGGTAACCGGAGCGAGCCGAGGAATCGGGTTGGCGATCGTGCGGGCGTTGATCGCCGCGGGAGCCACGGTGGTCGGTTCGTCGCGCAGAGTGTCCGCGGAACTCGTCGAAAGCGGAGCATTCACCTACTCTGCAGATCTGACCACCGCCGAGGGACCCGCGGAGCTGGTACGCGCAGCTCTGGCGCACGTCGGCGACCTTGACATCGTCGTCAATTGCGCCGGTGGCGGGAGCGCCGATGACCTGCGAGGGTTCTTCGACTACGACGATGAGATCTGGCGCAAGACATTCGACCTGAATCTGTTCGCCGCCGTTCGGACGTGCCGCTCGGCGATTCCGAGTCTGGTCCGCCGGCAGGGGCTCGTCGTCAACATCTCTTCTGTCGGGGCACATCTGCCGCACACGGGCCCGGTACCGTACGGCACGGCCAAGGCCGCGCTGACCGCGTACGGAAAGGCGTTGGCCGAGGAAGTCGCCGCGCAGGGTGTCCGCGTCGTCACTGTTACTCCGGGCCTGACTCGCACCCCGACGTGGACCGCGGCGGATGGCCTCGGCGCCACGCTCGCCGCCCAACAGGGCATCTCACAGGCCGAGCTTCTCGCGGCGCTTCCCGCGCTTTCGGGAAGCAGCTCAGGACGATTCGTCGAGCCCGAAGAAGTAGCGGCTCTCGTCTGCTTTCTGGCCTCATCAGCCGTACCGAGCATGACCGGGCAGGAATATCTCATCGACGGAGGTGCGATCAAGACAGTGTGAGTTCGACCTCGGCGCAGAGGGCCCGCTCCCGCCCCTCCTGTCAACGCCCTGTCTTATCCATGTTTTGGAACTAGGGTGTGGAGATGGCCCATGTCCCCGGGAATGCAACGACCCGGTACAACAATGTTTCGTTGCTCTCCGTTGCGGCCACTCTGGCGAATCGCATCACGACGTCCGAGGAGATCGAACGTCGTCTGCTGCCCGTGCTGGAGCGGCTGAAGTTGCCGACCGGACTGCTCGAGCGGGTCGCCGGAGTTCGCGAGCGTCGCAACTGGGAAGAGGGCGTGACCTTCGACTCCGCCGCAGTCGACGCCGGGCGCCGCGCGCTCGCCGAGGCGGGCGTGCGACCCGGCCAGGTGGGCCTTCTCATCAATACGTCGATCACTCGTCCGCACCTCGAGCCGTCGGTCGCGGTGCGCATCCACCACGGGCTTGGGCTGCCGTCGTCGGCGGTCAATTTCGACGTCACGAACGCCTGCCTCGGCTTCGTGAACGGCATCAACCTCGCCGCAGGAATGGTCGACTCTGGGCAGGTCGACTACGCGGTGGTGGTGGACGGCGAGGATGCCGACCAGGTTCAGCTCAACACGATCGAGCGACTGAAGCGTGCGGGCATCGGACGCGCAGAGTTCATGAGTGAGTTCGCGAGTCTCACGCTCGGGTCCGGCGCGGCGGCGGCCGTGATCGGCCGAAGCGACCGGCATCCCGAAGGCCACCGCATTCTCGGCGGGGTCACGCGCGCTGCCACACAGTTCAACGCCCTCTGCGTCGGCAGTGTCGACGGCATGTTCACCGATGCGAAAGCTCTCCTGAAGGGTGGTATGGACCTCGTGACCGCCGCCTGGCGAGAAGCGCGCAACCACTGGAACTGGTCGCAGATGGACCGGTACATCATGCACCAGGTCTCCGACGTGCACACCGACGCCATTGTGAAGGCGGTGAAACTCGACAGGTCGCGCGTTCCGCTCACCTACCCGACGCTCGGCAACATCGGGCCGGCCTCGATTCCTATCACGCTCGCGCAGGAGGAGGCGTCACTGCGACTCGGCGACCGGGTGCTTCTCATGGGGGTGGGCTCCGGCCTCAACACGTCGATGCTCGAGATGGCCTGGTAAGGCGTGCGCATTGCGGCATCCTTCCCGCCGCCCGGCTTGCCGGGGCTGACCAGGGACTTCTCGCGTATCGTCACGGCAGCCGGAGCCGAGTGGCATCTGCTCGACTCGGGCCCCACGCTCGACGCGGCGGGCATCACGCCGGTCGGCACGCTCCTGTGTGTCCACGGCAACCCCACCTGGTCGTACCTGTGGCGCCGCCTCGTCGAGGAGGCAGCGGATGCGGCTGAGACGAACGGTGTCCGCCCAGCATGGAGGGTGATCGCCGTCGACCAGCTCGAGATGGGCTACTCCGAACGGACCGGTCGCTTTCGCCGTCTCGTGGATCGGGTCGCCGATCTGGGCGCTCTCACCGACGCGCTCGGCCTTGCAGGACCGGTCGTCACCGTCGGGCATGACTGGGGTGGGCCGGTGAGCCTGGGGTGGGCGATCGACCACCCCGACGTCCTCTCCGGGGTCGTCCTGCTCAACACGGCGGTGCATCAACCCGACGGTCGATCGATTCCAGCGCCGCTCCGCGCGGCGCTTGCGCCGGGCGTGCTCGGACTCGCGACAGCGGGCACGCCATCATTCCTCGAGACGACCCTGTCGCTCGCCAGGCCCCGGCTCGACCCGGGGGTCCGCGAGGCATTCCGTTCGCCGTACAGGTCAGCTGAACTGCGGCATGGCATCCGCGACTTCGTCGCTGACATCCCTGTTGACGCGTCTCACCCGAGCAATACCGAGCTCGACCGCATAGCAGCGGGGGTCGCCCCCCTCAGCGTCCCGGCGCTCATCCTCTGGGGCCCGCGCGATCCCGTGTTCGGTGAAGTGCACCTGCGCGATCTGCTCCAGCGAATGCCGCACGCCGACGTTCATCGCGTCGAAGGCGCCGGGCACCTCATCGCCGAGGAGGTCGACTACGCGCCCATAGTGCTCGATTGGCTGACCGAGGCGGTCCTGCAGCACACCGGAAACGTGGGAACCGACACGGAGGAGTGGTCGAGCGAACCCTTATGGGCGGCGCTGGAGCGCAACGCGGGGAGCGGGGCGCCGGCCCTGATCGACATGGGCGCGGGCTCGGCCGGGGCGACGCGAATCATCTCCTGGTCGCGGTTCGCTCGACGGGTCGATGAACTGGCGCAGGGTCTCGTCGCCGCCGGGGTGCGGCCCGGCGATCGGGTGAGCCTTCTCGTGCCGCCGTCGGCCGATCTCACGGCCGTGCTCTACGCCGTGATGCGCATCGGCGCGGTCGTCGTCGTCGCAGACGCCGGTCTCGGGTTGCGCGGGCTTGGTCGGGCCATCCGCGGTGCCCACCCCACCGTCATTGTCGGCGCCGTCCCCGGCCTCGCCGCCGCTCGCGCGCTCGGTTGGCCCGGCCGCCGAATTTCGGTCCCGACCCTGTCACCCGCACTGGCGCGCTCCCTCGGGGTCGAACACTCGCTCGGAGACCTGCTCCGACTTGCGCGGGCGACCGCGAGCGCGTCCGATCGCGCTCCGCTCGTGACGCCGGCGCCGTCCGATCTCGCGGCCGTTCTCTTCACCTCGGGCTCGACCGGTCCGGCGAAGGGGGTGCGGTACACGCACGCGCAGCTCAGCGCCCTGCGCGATGCACTTGCCGGCCAGTACGAGCTCGGCGAGGGTACGGGAATCGTCGCCGGGTTCGCGCCATTCGCGCTGCTCGGTCCGGCGCTGGGCGCTCGGTCCGTGATCCCGGTCGGCGACGTTACCGCGCCGCGTACCCTCACCGCGACTGCGGTCGCCGACGCGGCGGGAGCCGCCGACGCGACAGTGCTGTTCCTCTCGCCGGCCGCGCTCGCGAATGTGGTGGCGACCGCTGACGAACTCGACGCGACACAGCACGACGCTCTCTCGCGCATCCGCACCGTTCTTTCAGCGGGGGCCCCGGTGCCGGTACGACTGCTCGAACGCATCGTCGCCCTCATGCCCAACGCCACTGCCCACACGCCATACGGGATGACCGAGGGCCTGCTCATGACTGACATCACGCTTGAGGGCATCCGCGTCGCGTCTGAAGACGCCGCGACGGAGGCCCACATGGATGCTGGTGGTGTGTGCGTAGGCGCGCCTGTCGCGGGCGTCACCGTGCGCATCAGCCCGCTCGACGAGAACGGGCACCCGACCGACGAGCTCACCACCGAGCCCGGTGTCACCGGCGAGATCGTCGTCGAGGCCCCGCACCTGCGCGACGGCTACGACCGGCTCTGGGCGGTCGACCGCATCGCGAAAGCGCACAACGTCCGCGGTGCGCGGCGGCACAGCACGGGGGATGTCGGCCACCTGGACGCCCAGGGCCGTCTCTGGATCGAGGGGCGGCTGCAGCACGTCGTAGTCACTGCCGACGGCGTCGTCACCCCGGTCGGCATCGAGCAGCACATCGAGAGTGTCAGCGGAGTGCGTCGTGCGGCCCTCGTCGGCGTTGGCCCGCGCGGCACACAGGCGCTCGTGGCGGTCGTCGAACTGGAGGGTGCGGCTCAGTCGGGGCTCGCCGAAGCGCAGCTGGCGACTGTGGTGCGGGCAGCGACTCCGCGGCCACTCGCAGCGGTGCTCACGGTGAGGGCGCTGCCGACCGACATCCGTCACAACTCCAAGATCGACCGCACGGCAGTGGCGACGTGGGCCGACGCTGTGCTTCGCGGCGAACGGAAGCGCCGGCCGTGAGGGTGCTCGTCACCGGGGCGAGCAGTTACCTCGGCGGTGCGGTCGCGTCGGCGCTCGTCGCCCAAGGCTACGACGTGCGCACACTGCAGCGGCGCCCGTCGAACGTCGCGGGCGCGGTCGACGTGCTGGGCGATGTGACGGATGCCGTTCGCGTGCGAACTGCGGTCGAAGGCGTCGAAGCTGTCGTTCACCTTGCCGCGAAAGTGTCGTTGGCCGGCGCGGTCGCCGAATTCGATCGCGTCAACGTCGGGGGCACCAGCACACTGCTCGCGGAGGCGCGCATGGCCGGCGTGCGGCGCATCGTGCATGTCTCGTCGCCGTCGGTCGCGCACGTGGGGGCATCGCTCATCGGCGAACCCACCCGTCCTGCTGACCCCTCTCGCGCTCGAGGAGACTATGCGCGGACCAAGGCTGCAGGGGAACTCCTCGCACTCGCCGCCGACGCGCCGGGCTTCGCGGTCGTCGTCGTGAGGCCGCACCTCGTGTGGGGACCAGGTGATCCGCAACTGGTCGGCCGTATCGTCGGCCGCGCCAGACGCGGCCGGCTGCCGGTCATCGGGAGTGGCGCCGCCCTCATCGACACCACCTACATCGATAACGCAGTCTCGGGCCTTGTCGCCGCGCTCCACGACGCCGAGAAGGTGCACGGTCGGTCGTACGTGCTGACGAACGGCGAGCCACGCCCCGTCGCCGAGCTCCTCACGGGCATCTGCACCGCGTGCGGTGCCCCGGCTCCGTCGTGGCGGGTGCCCCCTGTCCTCGCCCGCACTGCCGGCGGAATCGTTGAAGCCCTCTGGCGCAGCGGGCCGGGCCGCGACGAGCCGCCGATGACGCGGTTCCTCGCCGAGCAGCTCTCGACTGCCCATTGGTTCGATCAGCGCCGTATCCGCGACGACCTCCAGTGGTCGCCGACCGTGACGATCGACGATGGCCTCGCGCGGCTTGCCGTGTGGTGGGCCAAGTCGCAGGAGCTCGGGGATTGACGTCCGCCGGAAACGCGGCCTAACGTCTGGGGCATGACAACGCTCGAAGGGCGGAACAGGACTGCGCTCCTGGTCATCGACGTGCAGAAGGGGGTCATCGACGGCGCCTACCGACGGGATGAGGTGGTCGGCAGGATTCGCTCGCTCGTTGACCGGGCACGAGCCGAGGGGGTGCCGGTCGTATGGATACAGCACTCGGACGACGTCATCGCGTACGGCAGCGAGGAGTGGCAGTACGTCCCCGAACTGCTACGCGACGACGCGGAGCCTCTCGTGCCGAAGCATTACGCCGACGCGTTCGAGGAGACAACACTAGAGTCGGTGCTGGCCGGCGCAGGTGTGGGAAGAATCGTCGTCACCGGATCGCAGACGGACGAGTGCATCCGGTCGACCATCCACGGTGGCCTCACCCGTGGATACGACGTCACCCTTGTCGGCGACGCGCACACGACGGAGGACCTGAGTGAGTGGGGAGCGCCGACGCCTGACCTCGTCGTTGCACACACCAACCTGTACTGGGGAAACCACCGCGCCCCCGGCCGCACGGCCGAAGTGGTCGCCGCCGCCGACGTCGCGTTCGCTTGAAGTGTGATCAGGTCTCGTGTGCGGCGGAGTCCTGCGCCGCGACGTCTTCTGCGGCGTGCTGGATCTTCTCGCTCGCGGCGACCTCCTGCTGCCGATCCTCCGTCAGGAGCCTGACCACTTCGTCAGCGTCGTCCCAGGTCTCGGCGATCGTGATGAGGCTCTGATAGACGCCGATCTCGTACAGCTCCGTCTCAAGCGCGTTTGCCAGCAGCATCGAGTCCACGACCTCGTCATCAGTCTTCGCGAACATCGAATCGCCCTCCTTCGCAAGCCCTTTGGTCGCGGGTGACGGCAAAGCCTTGAGCCGCTCCTCGAGGAGCTGAAAGCGTCGCTCGATGTTGTCTATCTGCTGCCGCGTCTCCGAAGCGTGAGCGTGAAAGAGGTCGCGGGGCTCCCAGCGCTGAGTGCGGTCCTGGAACTCGATGAGCATGGCCAGGGAATCGTGCTCCATTGTCAGGGCGGCGCTCAGCTCTGCGTATCCAAACGTTCGAAGATGATGTTCTTCTTTCGTCTGCTGTCAGTCGTACCCCATGCGGAGGCGGCCCTCAATCCCCTCCAGGACTGCATTCGGGCGCGTGGGCACATCGGGGACGATTCAGCCTTGCAGCCTGAGGGCCTCGGCTCGCACACTCGATGGGGAGGGCTCGAGAGTGAATCAGGAATTGTCGTCGTGCAAGGAGTGGATCATGCTGTGCAGGATCTTAAACGCATAGGACTGCTCGTCCTCGGACATGCCGCCCAGCATCCTGAGCTCGACGGATCGGACTGCAACGCTCGCCTTCTCGAGGCTCCGTCGACCGCGTGACGTCAGCCGCGTGGGAAGAACCTTTCCGACTGGAGCCTCCACCGGCCTGGTCACGTAGCCGTCTCGTTCCAGCGCCTGCAGGAGCACGTTCATCGACTTCGAGACGACGCCGATCGCGTTCGCACTCCGAGAGATAATTCCGGGCACCGATCTCGGGTCCGTTGCCCAGCCCGGCATCGGTGCCGCGATCTGGCTCCATGCCACCGATGTCCAGGCCATTCACGACGCTCTCGTCGCCGACGGCCAAACGATCGTCTCGGCTCCGATCGATGGCCCATTCGGTCGCACGTTCACCTTCGCCGACCCCGACGGCTACCAGGTCACCCTCCACGACCGCTCCTGAGACGCCAGCTGCCGGGAGGATTCCCTGGGGCGCGTCAATCGCTTGGATTGCGTCTCGGTTCGCGGGAAGATGTCTGTCATCCGGCAAGAACGGGAAAACAATGGACCTGTTGCTCACCATCGTCAGCGGCCTGGCGTGGACCATCGTCTACATCGAAGCGATCCGCCTCGGCTTCAGGTACAAGACCTATGCGATACCGGTCGCAGCGCTCGGCCTCAACTTCGCCTGGGAGACCATCTACGGCATCCACGGCCTCACCGAGACCATCTCCGCTCAGTCGGTCATCAACCTCGTGTGGGCCGCGGCCGATGTCGTCATCGTCTTCACGTTCATCCGCTTCGGGCGTGCCGAGCTGCCCAGGTTCGTGACCCGACCGCTGTTCATCGGCTGGACTCTGGTCGTCTTCGGTGTCGCCTTCGCGGTGCAGGCGTTGTTCATCGGCGAGTTCGGCTGGATGGGCGGCGCCCGCTATTCCGCATTCCTTCAGAACCTGCTGATGTCAGGCTTGTTCATCGCCATGCTGGTCGCTCGCCGCGGAGTGCGCGGCCAGTCCATGGTGATCGCCGTCGCCAAGTGGCTCGGAACTCTCGCACCGACCATCCTGTTCGGCGCGCTGGGCGGCCACGTCTTCATCCTCTGGATCGGGCTGCTCTGCAGTGTCCTCGACCTGATCTACATCGGACTGGTGTGGTCCGCGAAGAAGAATCCGATCGCCTTCGCGATGCCGTCGGATGCGGCCGCGCAGCCGGTGACGGCGGGATGACAGTAGACGATCGCGCAGATCCGCGCTATTCGACGGCCGGGCCGCGTCGCGACGGAAGGTCGTCGAGGACGGATTCGAAGAAGTCCTCGATGTCGCGCCTCCGCGAAGGGTCATCAACGTCACGCGTCGACAGTTCGAGGTCGAGGTCGGGATAGGCGATCCGGAAGGTCAGCGGCTCGGATGCTGCGCCAGGCTGCGGCACGGTAGTCACCGGAGTGGATGTGATCGTGAGCTTGACGAGACTGCGTCGATCGACGAAGTCGACGGAGGGCACCGATTGCTCGGTATCGTTCGCGACAAGGATCAGCTCGGATTCTGTGAACACCCAGAGGCTGAACGCTGCTGAATCGGGTTTGGCGCGAACGTGGATGAATCGGGGATCGCTGTCGCCCAGCGCGAGCACCAGTGCAGAAAGTGCGCGATGAGCAATCGGCGGCGATTGAGCCCAGATCGGCAACGCGCCCCACAGTTCGCCACTCGCGCGCTGGAGCAGTGATTCGATCTCGTGAACCTGCATGGGCATCCTTCAGTTGGCTGACTTCGATGGTAGCGGCCGGGAGTCCGCGGACTCTGTCAAGATGAGTCAGCGACCACCGGCCGACGAGAGAGAACCGATCGTGATCACCGTGCACCTCCGTTATGAGATCGATGACGCCAAGCTCGACGACTTCACCGAGTACGGGAAGCGCTGGATCCGGCTGGTCGAGAGGCTCGGTGGCACGCACCACGGTTACTTCATGCCGAGCGAGGGCGACAGCGACGAAGCGTTCGCGCTCTTCACGTTCCCATCGCTTGCCGAATACGAGCGCTACCGTACGGCGGCGGCCACGGATCCCGAGTGCCAGGCGGCCTTCCAGTTCGCCCGCGACACCGGCTGTATCCGGCGCTACGAGCGGCGCTTCCTCACGCCGGTCTTCGAGTAGGAGATCCCTCGGGACCGTCGGCTCCTATTGGGCGGTGTAGCCCCCATCGACGAGGTGGTAGCTCCCGGTGATGAAGGAAGCAGCGTCCGACGCCAGGAACGCGACCAGCGCAGCCACCTCATCCGGATCGCCCAGCCGCCCGAGCGGGTGTTTGCCGACGAGGAACTGCTGAGTCGCAGCGTCCAGACTGGCGTCGATCAGGGGTGTGTGAATGAATCCCGGCCCGACAGCGGTCACTCGCACACGCCTGTCAGCGTATTCGAGAGCAGCGTTCTGCGTCAGGCCGAGAAGCGCGTGCTTCGCGCTGACGTAGGCCGAGGACGAGGCGAAACCGACTGAACCGAGGATCGACGCCATGTTCACAACGGCCCCGCCCCCGTTCTCCGCGATCGAGGGCAGCTGATACTTCAGGCCGTAGAAGACCGAATTCAGGTTGACCTCGATGACCTTGCGCCAACTCTCCAGGGAGTAATCCCCGATGATGGCGGCCTCGCCTCCGATACCGGCGTTGTTGACAGCGATGCGGAGGGGAGCGAGAGCGTTCGCTGCGTCGACGCACGCGCGAGCGAATGCCGGATCGGTGACATCACCGATCATCGAGTCGGCGACTCCGCCCGCCGCGGTGATTTCGTCGACGACGGATGCGGCGCCTTTCTCGTTGAGGTCTGTGACCAGCAACTCCGTGCCGTTCGCCGCCAGAAGCAGGGCGACGGCTCGACCGATGCCGGATCCGGCGCCGGTCACGATAGCCGAACGTCCTGCCACGTCGTAGGTAGCCATGGTGTACCTCCCTTTCTGAATGAATTGGACTCACTCCAGTTCACACTGAACGGCGCCGGCGCGAAAGTGGCTAAGGTCCTGACGTCGTAGCATGGAACGCACACACAGGGTGTTACTTCTCAACGAAGCGGGGTACTGGTGACGATCGATCTGACCACCTATGGATTGAACGAGGAGCACGTCGAACTCGCGAACATGGTGCGCGAATTCGCCGACGAGGTGGTCGCGCCGGTCGCCTATGAGGCCGATCGGACGAAGACGCTCCCGCTCGACATCGTCGCGCAGATGGGCGACCTCGGCTTGTTCGGTCTGCCTTTCGCCGAGCAGTACGGCGGTCAGGGCGGCGACTACCTTGCTCTCTGCCTGGCCATCGAGGCGCTCGGTCGCGTCGATCAGTCGATCGCCATCACGCTCGAGGCCGGTGTGAGCCTCGGCGCGATGCCGATCTACCGGTTCGGCACCGAGGAGCAGAAGCAGGAATATCTGCCGTCGTTGCTCTCGGGCAAGGCGCTGGGCGGCTTCGGTCTGACGGAGCCGGAAGCCGGTTCCGATGCAGGGGCGACCCGCACGACCGCCGTCCTCGACGGCGATGAATGGGTCGTCAACGGATCGAAGCAGTTCATCACCAACTCCGGGACGGCGATCACGCGCTTCGTCACTGTCACGGCGGTGACGGGTCAGCGGGAGGGCGGCGGCAAGGAGATCTCGACGATCATCGTGCCCAGCGGCACCCCGGGTTTCACGGTCGAGCCGGCGTACGACAAGGTCGGTTGGCATGCGTCGGACACGCATCCACTGACGTTCGTCGACGCGCGCGTGCCTGCCTCCAACCTGCTCGGCGAGCGAGGCCGGGGCTTCGCGGCCTTTTTGCACATCCTCGACGAGGGCCGCATCGCCATCGCGGCGTTGTCGACCGGAGCTGCGGAAGGATGTCTTGAAGCGGCCGTGGACTATGCCAAGAAGCGGACGGTTTTCGGCGAGCCTCTGTCGAGCCGGCAGGGGATCCAGTTCCTTCTCGCCCGCATGCAGGCCAGGGTGCACACGGCCCGGCTCGCGTGGCTGCAGGCAGCACGCCTCAGGGATGCCGGCCTGCCGTTCAAGACGGAGGCGGCGATCGCCAAGCTCGCCGCCAGCGACGCAGCAATGGACAATGCGCGGGATGCCACGCAGGTGTTCGGGGGAAACGGCTTCATGAACGAGTACCCCGTCGCGCGCCACTTCCGGGATTCCAAGATCCTCGAGATTGGCGAGGGCACCACCGAGGTCCAGCTTCTCGTGATCGCACGGGCTCTGGGCGTCGCATGACCTCCGGCCGGACGAGAGTCGATCATTCTTCCGGCGGGCGGCACCAGTGAGAATCGTGGTGCTGGTCAAGGAGGTCCCCGACACCTACGGAGATCGTCAGCTGAACCTGGAGACGGGTCTGGCCGATCGCGAGGCGTCGGACCGGGTTCTGGATGAGATCGGCGAGCGTGCGCTCGAAGTCGCGTTGTCTCACGTCGACGCGCATCCGGAGACGGAGGTCGTCGTCGTATCGATGGCGTCCGAAGCGGCATCGGCCACGCTCCGCAAGGGCCTGACGATGGGCGCCACGAGCGTCCTGCAGGTGGTCGACGAGCAGCTCGCCGGTGCGGACGTCGGCGTGACTGCTCGCGTGCTGGCCGCGGCCGTGCGCCGTGTCGGCTTCGATCTCGTGATCACCGGCAACATGTCGACCGACGGGGCCGGGGGAGTGCTTCCCGCGATGCTCGCCGAGCACCTGGGAGTCGCAGCGGTGACGGCTCTGTCGACAGTCGTCCTCTCCGACGACGCGGTCTCCGGGACGCGGACGACCGATCATGGTTCCGCCACGGTCTCGGCGCCGCTGCCCGCCGTCGTGTCGATCACCGAGGCGCTGCCGAATGCCCGCTTCCCTAATTTCAAGGGGATCATGGCGGCCAAGAAGAAGCCGTTCGAGACCGTGACGCTCGCCGATCTCGGCGTCGGGGTCGATCCGACTGCGGTTCCGCAGTCGATCATGACGGCGGTGGAGGCGAAGCCGCCGCGAGGGGCCGGCATCACGATCGAGGACGACGGGAACGCCGGCGAGCGACTGGCCGCGTTCCTCATCGAGAACCGGCTGGTGGAAGGGTGACGATGGCGGAGTTCACTCCGGATGCGGTCCTGGTTTTGTTGGAGACTACGCCGGCGGGAGAGCTGGCGTCATCGTGCGCCGGCCTGTTGGGCGCAGCCGCAGCGATCGGCACGCCTGTCGCCCTGCTGGTGGCGGATGAGCCGCGGCACGACGCGCTCGCCGCAGCTGCCGGGAGGCTGGGTGCGGCATCGGTGCTCGTGCATCACGGCGATGAGGCGACCGAGCTGATCGCGCCGGCGGTCGATGCCTTGGATGCGGCTTTCGAACTGGTGCGGCCCACCGCTGTCCTGCTCCCGAATTCCGTCGACGGGCGTGACGTCGCGGGAGGGTTCGCGGCAAGGCGCTCGCTCGCGGTGGCTGCGGACGCCGTCGGCCTGGGTCGCGACGAAGAGGGCGTGATCGTGCGCCACTCCGTCTATGGCGGCGCGTACAACGTGACCTCTGCATCCACCTTCGGGCCGCTCGTCATCACGATGCGACAGGGCGCCACCGAGGAGCGTGCCCGAGAAGTCGCTGCCCCGGCCGTGTCGCGCCTGTCGGTCACGCCCTCCGGAACGCGTGCGGCGACGATCGAGTCGTTCGAAGAGGCGACGGGCGCCTCGAGTCGACCGGAGCTGCGCGGTGCGGCGAAGGTCGTAGCGGGTGGGCGCGGCCTGGGTTCGGCGGAGAATTTTGCCCTGGTGGAACAGTTGGCCGATGTGCTTGGCGCGGCGGTGGGAGCGTCGCGTGCCGCGGTGGATGCCGGCTATGTCCCGTATTCGTATCAGGTGGGGCAGACGGGGGTCTCGGTGTCGCCCCGGCTGTATGTGGCTCTGGGTATTTCGGGAGCGATTCAGCACAGAGCGGGGATGCAGACGGCGAAGACGATCATTGCGGTGAACAAGGATGCGAATGCGCCGATCTTCGCGATCGCGGATTTCGGCGTGGTGGGCGATGTCTTCACGGTGGTTCCTCAGCTGATCGCTGCGCTCAAGGCGAAGAAGGGGTAGCGGGTGACGACCGACTCGCGTGCCGTGCGCCGCGGGCTTCCCCGGGTGCCAGGCGATCCACCCTGGCCGCTGATCGCTACTCCGGTGGCGGCCGATCCCCCTTACCTCCCGTCGAGACGGCCAGTGCCGCGTCACCTCCCGTCGAGACGGCCAGCGCCGCGTCACCTCCCGTCGAGACGGCCGCCGCCGCGCCTGGGCTGCGCCGGGGGCTGCCGCGGGCGACGGTCAGCGAACCACCGCCACCCCTCGTCCCGGTCGTGGTCGCTCAAGCCGAACCGGCCGCGGGGCCTGCGGCAGAGCCCGCGGCAGAGCCCGCGGCAGCGCCGGCGCGTCCGGTCGTGCGTCCCGCCGAGCCGCGGCGCTTCGGGCCTTACACCGGAATCCAGCTGGTGGGAGTGGTGGCGGTGAGCGTCGCCGGTCTCGTCCTGATCGCGGCGATCCTAGTCGCGGTGGCCCAGCTCCTGGTGTCGCTGCCGTCCGTACAGGACTTTCTTGCGACCTACCCGGGCGCGAATCCGCTCCCTGCCGAGGCTCCCGTCGGTCTTCCGGCCTGGCTGGGCTGGCAGCACTTCCTCAACACGTTCTTCCTCGTCCTCATCGTCCGCTCCGGCCTGCAGGTGAGACGGGAGAAGAGACCCGGCGTGTTCTGGTCGCGTCGCAGCTCACGGCGCCGGATCAGCCTGACGCTGTGGTTCCACCAATCGCTGGACATCCTCTGGATCGTGAACGGAATCGTGTTCCTGGTCCTGCTGTTCGTTACGGGGCAGTGGATGCGCATCATTCCGACCTCGTGGGCCGTGTTCCCCAACGCGGTGTCCGCAACGCTGCAGTACGTCTCCCTGGACTGGCCGACCGAGAACGGCTGGGTCAACTACAACGCCCTCCAGCAGCTCGCGTACTTCACCGTGGTGTTCGTGGCAGCGCCGCTTGCGATCATCACCGGAGTGCGGATGAGCGGCGTGTGGCCGAAACGAGCAGCGACCCTGAACCGGCTCTACCCCGTGGAGTGGGCGCGCAAGGTGCACTTCCCCGTGATGGTCTTCTTCGTGGCGTTCGTCGTCGTGCACGTGGCGCTGGTGTTCGCCACCGGCGCGCTACGCAACCTGAACCACATGTATGCCGCCCTCGGCTCGACCGATCCCGCGGCGTACTCGCACAACTGGATCGGATTCTGGATCTTCGTCGCCTCGCTCGTGGTCATCGGCGCTGGCTGGGCCGCCGCCCGTCCTCTGGTCCTTGCTCCCATCGCGAGGCTGTTCGGAAAGGTCAGTCGATAACCATGAACCGCACCGAGTCGAAGATCCTGGATCCGAACGATCTCGAGTTCGTCCTGTACGACTGGCTGAAGGTGGACGAGCTCACCTCGCTCCCGCGCTATGCCGAGCACAGCCGCGAGACCTTCGATGAGGTCATCGACCTCACACGCAGGATCGCGGAAGAGTACTTCCAGCCGCACAGCCGGACCTCGGACCTCGACGAGCCGCACTTGGTCGACGGAGCGGTGCGGATCGTCGAAGACGTCAAGACCGCGCTCGACGCCTTCGCCGGGGCCGGCCTGATCAGCGCGACGATGGACGAGCAGGTCGGCGGGTTCCAGCTGCCCCACGTGGTCTATCGGGCTGCGTCGATGTGGCTGCAGGCCGCGAACATCGGCACCTCCGCGTATCCCTTGCTGACGACGGCGGCCGCCAACCTCATCCGCGCCTACGCGGATCCCGAACTGGTCGAGCGGTATCTCCCGCCGATGGCGGACGGGCGTTGGTTCGGCACCATGAACCTCTCGGAGCCCGGTGTCGGTTCATCGCTGGGCGACCTCGACACCGTGGCTCAGCGTCAGGAGGACGGAACCTACCGGCTCCGCGGGGAGAAGATGTGGATCTCGGGCGGAGACCACGAGCTCAGCGAGAACATCGTCCATCTCGTGCTCGCACGCACCGGCGGGGCGGGGACGAGAGGTCTTTCCCTTCTCATCGTGCCGAAATGGCTGGGTGAGCCGGGGGCGCTCACGCAGCGCAACGACGTCTCGCTCGTCGGCCTGAATCACAAGATGGGCTTTCGCGGGACGGTCAACACCGCCCTGTCCTACGGATCGGGCGCCTACCCGGTCGGGGATGGCAGCGGCGCCGTCGGCTACCTCATCGGGGAGGAAGGCCACGGTCTGGCCTACATGTTCCACATGATGAACGAGGCGCGGCTCGCGGTCGGTGCATCGGCTGCCGCGCTCGCCGTGACCGGATACCTGCACGCTCGTGAATACGCGAGGGGCCGGGTTCAAGGCCGTGATCTTGCCGCGAAGGATCCGTCGCTTCCGCCGGTTCCGATCATCCGGCATCCGGATGTGCGTCGGATGCTGCTGGAGTCGAAGGCCTACGCCGAAGGCTCGGTCGCGCTCGTGCTGTATACGACGCGGCTTCTCGATCTGGCGCAGACCAGCGCGGACAGCTCGGCGCGCGCGAACGCCGATCTCCTCGTGGATGTGCTCACTCCCATCGCCAAGAGCTGGCCGTCACAATGGGGGGTGGAGGCCGATGACCTCGCCATCCAGATCCACGGCGGTAGCGGGTATGTGCGCGACTTCCCGGTCGAACAGTTCTATCGCGACAACCGGCTCAACGACATTCACGAGGGGACTCACGGCATCCACGCGCTCGATCTGCTGGGCCGCAAAGTGCGGCTCGCTGACGGCGCCGGGCTCGCCCTGCTGGTGGACGCGATGACGGATACGGCGCGTCGGGCGGATGCGCTGGGAAGCGATCTCGCGCCCCTGCTCGCGGTTCGCGTCGCGCGGCTCGTGGACGTCACTCGTGCGTTGTGGGCCGACGGCGACCCTGTGAGCGCGCTGGCCAATGCGAGCGAGTATCTCGACGCCGCGGGCGATCTGGTCGTCGCGTGGCTCCTGCTCGACCAGGTGCTGGCTGTTCAGGGCAGGACGGATCAGTTCGCCGAAGGCAAGCGGCTCACGACCCGATTCTTCTTCCTGCACGTGCTGCCGCGGGTCGACGCGCAACTCGATCTGCTCGCTTCGGGCGACCGGATGCTCGCCGACCTCGACGAATCCCTTATTTAGAGCTGTGCTCAGGGCGTTCGGCGCCGGCGGCTCCGAGCGACGGCTATCCCGATCAGCACCAGGCCGACCACGAGGATGATCGGACCCACGACGGCCCAGAAGGAGGATCCGCTCATCGCCGACCCGGGCAGAACGTTGAACCCCTGCAGAGTCCACACCAACCCGGCTCCGCTCAGGATCACCCCGGGCACGAGAAAGGGCCAGATGCGCTTCACACGTCACAGCCTACGTCTGTGGTCACTCTGATCAGAAGACGAGCACGGTGGAAACCTGAACTGATTGGCCTGTGATGCACCTCATCCGCTACACCGATCCCGTCGGCGGCACCGCGACGCTGGCCGTGACTGATGACGACCCGATCGGGATCCGGGAGGATTCATCCTTCCCGAGGGCGACGTCCTCTGGCGTGCCGAGGGCAGCACGTCACGGATGCGCCGGACGTTCGACGAATTGGTCGGCTGGGTGTTCCGAGGTCAGGAGCGCGCGGATGGCGTTGTGCTCTCCACCGGGACGATGCTGGTGCCCGACCTCGAGACGACCCTCGAGGACGGAGATGTCGTCGTCATCGAGATCGATGGAGTGGGAGCGATGAGCAACGTCGTCCAGCGTGCAGTGGCGTCTCTCACGGCATAGACCCGTCCGCGTGTCGCGAGTCGTTCGCGCGCGAGGTGGAGCGCGACGCCGCGCGCTACGTTGCGCCCAATGCTGCTGAAAGCGTCGCCGCGTATCGTTCTGGGTCGGCCTGCAGCGCCACCAGAGCGTTCGGGGACTCGGGTGACCACGGCCGGTCGTCGACGACCAGTTCGCCGACGGAGCGGGTGCCGTGCGTCTCGACGTGAGCGGAGCGTCGTGCTGATGAGGTGATCACGGCCGGGTCGATGAGGTATGCGATGCAGAGCGCGTCGTGCACGGGAGTCCCCTCGGTCTCGGAAGGAAGCTGGGTTCGGATGCGATGGCGCACGAACGAGCTCGTTGCGAGTGCAGAGGGCGTGCCGATTCCGTCGAAAGCGTCGCAGTGCCTGAGCGTGATCGGGGCGGAATGCGTGGCCTCGAGCGGCACGATGGTCACGTCGGGAATACCGGCGCTCAGCACTGCTTCGGCGGCTTCGGGGTCGGCCCAGAAGTTGAATTCGGCAGCCGCCGTCACGTTGCCACCCCGGACAGCGCCGCCCATCACAATGAGTCTCGGGATGCGGGAAATGATCCGCGGATCGGCCGCAATCACTGCGGCGAGGTTCGTGAGCGGGCCGGTGGCGACGAGAACGAGGTCCGACCCACGTTCACTCAGATACGTGTCGATGAGAAAGTCCACCGCGGACTCGCTGCGCTGCACCGTCCTGGCAACCGGCAGGTCGAGTTCGAACACCTGGAACTCAGGGTTGCCGGCGTTGAGCACGTCACGTGGAATCGGAAAGTCCGGCCTCGTCAGGGGTCGGTCCATTCCGGCGAACACAGGCACGTCGGCGCCGACGTGATCCAGTACGCGGAGTGTGTTGTCCGTGGTGTTCTCCAGGGGCACGTTGCCGTTGACCGTCGTGACGGCCACGAGTTCGAGCAGGGGGTGCCCCACGGCCGTCATGATCGCGATCGCGTCATCGGTGCCCGTGTCGCAGTCGAGGATGAGTCGGGTTGTCACAAAACCTCCGGACCTGATCAGTCATGCCCCAGTACCGGGTGCGGTCGGTACTGGGCTTCGAGCTGCTCGCATTCGGCGACGTCGAGCTCGAGGTCCACAGCGGCGATGGCATCAGCGATATGCGCCGGCTTCGTGGCGCCGACGAGCGGCGCCGTGATTCCGTCCTGATTCATGACCCACGCGAGAGCCACCTGAGCCGGTGGGACTCCACGCGATTCGGCCACGGCGTTCACGGCGTCGACAACGTCGAAGTCGTCGTCGGTGTAGGTCGCGTCGGCAAGTGGATCGGATGCTCCACGGCTGGTCCCTCCGCGCTCGGCCCGTGAGCGGGACCCTGTGAGCATCCCCCGTGCGAGAGGGCTGTACGGCAGAACGCCGACGCCCTCGGCTTTGCAGAGCGGGATCATCTCGCGTTCCTCTTCCCGGTAGAGGAGGTTGTAATGGTTCTGCATCGAAGTGAATTGGGCGAGTCCGGTGTGGCGGGCCGTGTACTGCATTCGGGCGAACTGCCAGGCGAACATGCTGGACGCACCGAGGTATCTCGCTTTGCCCGAGCGAACGATGTCGTTCAGCGCATCCAATGTTTCCTCGATCGGCACCGCCGGATCGAAGCGGTGGATCTGAAACAGGTCGACATGGTCGACGCCCAGTCGTTTCAGGGAGCCGTCGATGGCGGAGAGAAGGTGTTTGCGCGACAACCCACCCGCGTTCGGGCCGTCTCCCATGGGGAAGTACGCCTTGGTCGCGAGCACATAATCATCGCGATCGGCGAAGAATTCGGCGAGGAGTCTCCCGGTGACCCGTTCGCTCTCGCCCAGGTCGTACATGTCGGCTGTGTCGAACAGGGTGACGCCCGCCTCGACTGCCGTGCGCACCAGGGGACGTGCCTGGTCGGCATCCAGGTGCCAGGGCCGACGGCTGGTGTCGCCGTAGCTCATCATCCCCAGGCCGAGTCGCGAGACGACCAGGCCGCTCGAGCCGAGTCGGGAGTATCGCATCGTCAGCGCCCCCGTTCGGTCACGAAGATCGGGGTCGCGGTCAGTTCGAGCCGGAGCCGTCTGGTTTCGCCGTCCCAGTCCGCAGCGGCGGCGCTCCCGAACACGTCGACTGCGTCGGGTTCGTCGAACGGCCACTCGATTCGCATCGGTATCGTCGGCTGTGATTCGTCGAGCGGGTCGTCCTGCTCGGCCCACGCGACGAGCCCCCAACTGTCGTCACCTCTGGTGACCCGATAGACGTGCGCTGCCGCATCCTGTTCCAACGCGATCCGTTCCACGGATGTCGCACCCCCGAGTCTGGTGGCCATCAGTCGGTGGGTGAGCCCTTCCGGACGCGTCTCGGCGATGCGCCCGTCGCGGTAGTCCATCAGTGCGAGCGTGCCGAACATCAGGTCCATGATGTTCAGTGGATCCGAGTATCCGCCGATCTCCGGCGCCAGGCTCCAGCAGACGAGGGTGTCGATGTCCGTCGACAGGATCAGCACGGCACGCTGTACGAGTTGCCGGCACGCGATGCGATCGCGCAACGCGTCCAGGTCAGCCGGCGGATCGTGCATGAACATCCGAAGCGCTGCCGGAAGCGAGTCGGGGTCTGCGTACAGCCCCCGCAGGGCGATGCGGTCGGGACTGTCAGCAGTCACCTGTTCGGCGAGCCGGTCGAGGCTCATCGAAGTGCCTTCCGCGTGGTTCGCCGGTTCCAGGGCACCCGCGAAGGCGGCCGCCATCGTGGCTTCCAGAACAGCGATCGCCTGCGGGAACTCGAACACTGTCGGACCGTTGTATTCGCCGACGATGATGCGACGCTCGCAGCGATGTCGTCTCATCAGGCCGCGCACCCAGGCCACATTCTCCGGGATCGCATAAGGGTCGCCGTAGAGGTTGAGCGCGAAAGTGTCGAAGTGCTCGCCGTGATCGCGAAGCAACGTCTCGTACACAGCGCGCGCCGGGCTGTCGGGCGGGCCCGACAGGGCGTCGTAACCGCAGCCGGCGAGCACAACGTGCGCTCGCGGGTCGGATCGGCGGACCGCCCGAGCAAAATGCTTCAGCTGGTGGCCGTATTCCTCGGCCGTTCCTGCCCAGAGGATTCCCGTGTTGCTCACCTCGTTGTTGCACTGCCAGTAGGCGATTCGACCGGCCGCCCGCTGTACGAGCGCTGCGACGAAGCTCTCATAGGCGGTGTCGTCCACGGCGGGGGACTGCGGCTGGAAGTCGGTCGGCTGTCGCGTTCCCCACGGTGAACTGGAACACACCGTGACCCAGATGCCCATCTGCGCCGGGACCTGATCCAGGAGCGCATCGACGATTCGCCAGTCGTATTCACCCGGTCTCGGTTCGATCTGCGACCAGTAGAGGTATACCCGAACGAGCTCCGCGCCCAGGCCGGCGGCCTGCGGCGCGAACTCGTCGGGTGGGCCGAACAGCCCGAAGGAGATGCCTCGGACCAGGCCGAACATCGCCGGTTGTCTCGTCATCGTTGTTTCCCTCCACGTGGCGTGTTTACGTTATAAACTGACAGTTTCTAACATAAACTGGATGCATGTCAACCGATGCGCTCGAAACGATCTGGCTTGCCCGTGAGGAGAACCCGTCGCGCGCGCCGCTGAGTCGTGACGAGATCGTGTCGGCTGCGATACGGGTCGCCGATCACGCGGGCGCGTCCGGCCTGACGATGTCGGCGGTCGCGAAAGACCTCGGCGACTTCAGTGCGATGGCGCTCTACCGTCATGTGCTGAGCAAAGACGGGCTCATCGATCTCATGCTCGACCGGGCGATCGGCGAGGTCGCCCTGCCCCCGCACGAGTCGCCTGCGGGCTGGCAGTCGGCCCTGCGCACGCTCGCGCTCGAGACCTGGTCGATGGCTCGCCGGCACCCCTGGTATGCACAGCTGGTTCAGACCAGGCCCCCGTTGGGGCCGAACACGATGAGGCGCACGGAATACGCTCTGCGCATCCTTGTCGGAGCGGGTCTCGATGTGGATGAATCGCTCAGCTCACTCGAGCTGGTGGACCTTCACGTGTTCGCACGCGCGAATGCGGCCGCCCAGCAGGAGCGGATGGCCGCCCTCAACGGCGTCGAGCGGACGGATGACTTCGTCGACACGGTCAAGCGACTCTCCCAGACCCTGGCGCCGGCGGAGGAGTATCCGCTGCTCGCCCAGTGGATGCAGTCGCCGACCATCCGCTCCGAGCAGGAGCAGTTGGAGCGCGCCGTCGACTACCTCCTGGCCGGCATCGCGGGTCGCATCCCTGCCCGCTGAAACCGCGGCACGTCAGAAGACGAGCCTTCCGACCAGGAAGCTGACGACCAGGGTGCCGACGCCAACGGTGAGTGTGCGTACGATCATCCGCCACGCGGCTGTTCCACCTGATCGCGCAACGATGATCGAGGTGAGCGTCAACGAGACGACGACTGCCAGCAGGATCGCCCAGGCTTCGACGGAGCCGGGCACCAGCACCGTGATGATGAGGGGGATCGCGGCGCCCGCGATGAAAGCGATCCCTGCCCCGGTTCCGCCCAATGCCGGCGCTGAGCGCGACATGATCTCCACGATTCCGTGCTCGGACTCGAGCTGGGCCGCCAATGCGTCACCTGCCATCAGCTGTTCGGCGACCTCGCGCCCGCGCCGGCGAAACCCTCGAGAACGCCGGCCGCCGCAACGATCCCGTCGTTCGCATCGACCATCCACGATCGCAACGCTGTCGGGTCTGAGACTGCGAGGCGAAGCCGCTGAAGAAACGTGGGCACGCGCCATATTCCCATCTGGCGGGGCAGACATTCGCAGAGCCATGCCGCGCGCGTGCAAAGGCCCCGGGATCTCGCGCGATCCCGGGGCCGTGACGCCGTTCGCTATTGCTCAGCCGCGAGCGGCGACGAACTCCGCGAGCTCATCGAGATTGGCGACCTCGCACACACGCTTGCCGTCTTCGATGTCGTGGATGATGTCCCCGACCTTGCGGAAGATCGGCCCGCTGACGTCGCGGAGCATCTCGTCGATCTCGGTCTTGCGTTTGCGCACTGTGAGGTCACGGTAGATACCGCTGTGGCTCTTCGCGCTGCGCCGGTTGAAGGCGGCCAGCCGGTCGAGCGACCCCTCGAGGTCGTCGGGCACGAACCCGTCGAAGCTCTCGACCCGCACGGGCGCCTGGGCGAGCACTTCCGAGGCGATCGCGATCATGACCGGCCGGTACGTCGGGTGCTCGAGAGACTCGGCGATGGACAGGTCGGAGACGGCGCCGGCCCAGAGCATCGAGCCGTAGGCCTCTTTTCCCCAGAGGTAGCCGAGCACGTTGTCCGTGGCCTCGGCATACGGCAGCGCATCCGCCAGTTCCTGCACGCGCGGCGTGATCGTGCCGCCCGCGAGCTCGCCGACGCGGAACGTGGCGATGTTGCCCTGCATGATGCGACCAGGGCCCATGACGTCTGCACCGAAGTTGACGAAGCTGGACACCACGCGGTGAGCCCCGAGGGCTTCGGTGAGGATGTCGGCGGTGAGGCCGTTCTGCACGGTGAGCACGTAGCCGTCCGGCGCGAGCCTCGGGGCGAGCAGGTCGGCCACCGAGCGCGTGTGGTGGCTTTTGACGGCGACGATGGCGCGATCGATCACGTCGGGCAACTCGTGGGGGAGTATCGCGGGGACGCGCACGGTCACGGCATTCACCGGGCCCTCGATCGAGAGCCCGATCGCGTTGATGGCGGCGACGTGGGCTTCGTCCGCGTCGCACAGGGTGACGTCGTGGCCGTCGAGTGTCATGAGAGCGCCGAGCGTTCCACCGATCGCGCCGGCGCCGATGATGTAGAGCTTCATCGAACGGCCTCCGCCTGGGTGTCGGCGTGGGCGGGAACCGCACGGTCGACGAAGTCGCGGATCACGCGCTGGAACTCCTCGGCCTCTTCGACCTGCGGCGAGTGGCCGGACTTCTCGAACACGACGAGCTCCGCGCCCGGGATCAGCCGGGCGATCGTCTCGGCTGAGCTCACCGGCGTGACCCAGTCCTTGCGGCCGACCGTGACCAGCGTCGGCACGGTCACCGACGGCAGCGCGGGCGTGACGTCGTACGTCGGCCAGTTCTGCTGGAAGCACCAGTTGTGCGATTCGTGACGGTAGATTCCCGCCTCGACCCGCGCGGCCGACGTGGCTTCGTCGTACTCGAAATCGTAGAGCGGGATGAGCTCCGCCCAGCACGCCTTCAGGTCGGCGTCGTCGCGGATCTCGCCGCCCCAGTACCGGTTGAAGTTGTCCCAATTGATCTCGACGCGATCCTGGTTGCGTGCGTTCTCGAAGGCGAGCGCCAGGTTGCTTCCGTCGGGGGAGGTGTCGCGCAGGATGATCGCCGACACGTGCTCCGGATACGTGACCGCGTACTCGAGGGCGATGAAACCGCCGTACGACCCTCCTGCGATGACGACCTTATCGACGTCGGCCCAGACGCGGATCGCGTCGACGTCGGCGGCCCACTGCTCGTGGGAGTAGGGCGGGATGCCCTCGCTCAGCCCGCAGCCGCGCGCGTCGAAGACGATCACGCGGAAACGGTCGGCCAGCGGACCGAAGGTCGCCCGCGGTTCCGCGAGCGATCCGATCCCTCCGCCGCCGTGGTGGGCGATCAGCACCGGACCGTCTTCGGGTCCGAATACTTCGACGTTGAGCCTGCAACCGTTGATCGTGACGTTCATCTGTGACTTCCTTCGAGGGTTTCGCTCTGCCAGCGTTGGACGTTCTGGGCGAGCACGGACAAGGGGACTGCGCCGTTTTCGAGCACGACGCCATGGAAACCGGATGGGGTGAAGCGGTCGCCGAGAGCTGCTTGCGCGGTCGACCGCAGGCGGCCGATCTCCTGCCGCCCGATCATGTAGGCGAGAGCCTGGCCCGGCCAGGCGATGTAACGGTCGACTTCGTTGCGCACGTTCGCCCGGGTGGTGACGGTGTTCTCCCACATGAAGTCCATCGCGCGTTCGCGCGACCATCCGTAGTAGTGGATGCCCGTGTCGATGACGAGACGGCAGGCGCGCAGCGCGGAGAACGACAGCATCCCCAGCCGCTGCAGGTCGTCGGAGTAGAGGCCCATCTCGTCCGCGAGCTGCTCGGCGTAGAGGCCCCACCCCTCGATGAACCCGCACAGCTCGGTGTCGAGGTAGCGGCGGTAGCGCGGGATGTCGAGCGTCTGCGCCGTCGCCAGCTGCAGGTGATGGCCCGGCGTCGATTCGTGGAAGGCGAGCGCCTCGTATTCGTAGGAGTAGCGGCTCGACGGGTCGGTCGTCAGCAGGCAGTGCGCGCCCGGGCGGCTGCCGTCCGCCGCGGGCGGCCGGTAATAGGCGAGGGCTGCGTGTTCGGCGTCGATCGGGTTGATCTCCTCGATGACGCAGTCGGCGATCCTGAAATCGGGGAAATAGTCGCCGCGGGCCGCCTCTGCACGTGCGAGCGCGCTCTCGGCGACGGTGATGATCTGTTCCCGCGACTCGAACCGGAGCGCAGGGTCGTCGCGCAGGCGATCGCTGATCTCGGTGAAGTCGCTGGTTCCGAGAGCGCTGGAACCGAGGGCGCTCCATCGTCCGCGAAGCTCCTCGAGCACGTCGAGTCCGAGCTGGTGGATCGCGGGCGCACTCAGGTCGGTCGTCGTGTGACGGCGCACGGCGTCGGTGTAGATCTCCTCACCGCCCGGGACGTTACTGATGCCGACGTGAGCGTTGTCGCGTGCTCCCTCTCTCAGCTGGTTGCGCATCCGGCCGGCCAACTCGATCATCGCGGGGCGGATCTCGTCGCGCACGATCCGTTCGGCACGCTCGTACGACTCCCGGGCCGCCTCACTGCGCGCGGGCTTCAGGAGCACGTCGTCGTCGATCGGCAGCGCCGCGTAGCCCTCGAGTTGCTGAACGGCGTGGTCGATACCGTTCGCCGTGCTGATCCGGCCGCGAGCCGCCTCGCTGAGGTAACGGTCGCCGAGTCCGGTCAGCGAGCCGGCCACCCCGGAGAGCCTGCTGAGGTAGCGGTCGGCTCCGTCGGCGTCGGTGATGGTCATCGCGGGCACGGCCTGGAAGATCAGTGCCTGCCTGCTCACATAGCTCTTCGCGGATGCGTTCGCCGCCCACTGGGAGTGGTGCGCATCCCGCTCGGCGCCCCAGGTGAGGGCGGACAGCACGTCGCGGTCGACGCGCTCGGTGTCGCTGAGGTCGCTTGCGTCGACCTTCTCCAGGTCGGCTGCGATCTCCCGGAAATCGGCGGCCGCCCTGTCGCCTGCCTCGGCCGACGGGTCGTTTGTCAGGTGGTCGAAGACCTGGATGCCGAGCAGGGTCGCGCTGTACGGATCGAACGTGTGCTGTGTGGTGAAATAGCGCTCGCCGAGTGCGGCGAGAGCCTCAGACGCGGCTGTCGGGCGCGCGTTATCCATGATGATTCCTAACGAGTGAGCAGGGGAGGGGATCAGAAGAGGGAGTGGCCGCCGTCGATGGACAGGACCTGCCCACTGACCCAGCCGGCCTGGGGCGACGCGAAGAAGCGGACGCCGCGGGCGATGTCGGACGGTTCGCCGACGCGACGCACCGAGATCTTCTCCACCAGGGCCTGCTGGCCCTCCGGGCCGTAGCTGTCCCATTGCGCGCGCGAGCTCGGGTTGGAGAGGACGAAACCGGGAGCGATCGCGTTGACGGTGATCCCGAACGGGCCGAGCTCGTGAGCGAGCTGCCGGGTGAGGCCGATCTGAGCGGCCTTCGAGGTCGTGTACGCCTGGATGCCGGTCAGGCTGACGCTGCGCCCGGCGCCGGACGAGATGGTCACGATGCGTCCGAAGCCCGACTCCTTCATGCGGCCCGCGGCGGCGCGTGAGCAGTTGAACATGGTCTGGAGATTGGCGTCGAGCACCGCGTGCCAGGCGTCGTCCGTTAGTTCGTCGAGCGGGGTGTGGGTCTGGCCGACGACGCCTCCCGCACTGTTGACGAGGATGTCCACGCGGGGGAGCGAACGGAAGAAGTCGGCCGCCTCGGCCGAGTTCGAGAGGTCGACGGTGTCGCGGTCCACACCGATCACGGTGGCGCCGGCAGAACCGAGCTCGGCGGCGATGGCCTGCCCGATGCCCTGGGCGGTGCCGGTGACGACCGCCGTGAGTCCGTCGAACTCCAGAGTTTCGGGGCTGTTGGTCTTCTCGCTACTCATCTTCTCCATCCGAGTGTTCGCTCGCGCGGAATGCGCGATGAATGTGCACGTTCTCCTCCCACTGGCGCATGCGCGCGATCGCGGGTTCGCCCACCTCATGGAAGACGCCCTCGACGAGCGCCTCGACGAGCACGATCAGGCCTGCGAAGGAGTCGAACGGGATGCCGTCGACCGCGATCGGCAGAACGATGTCTGCGTGCTCGGCGCTGGGAGACAGGAATTCGTCGGTGATGAGGATCACCGTTGCGCCCTGGTCGCGGGCGAGCTGCACCACTTGCTTGCTCGCCAGTTCGTAGCGGCGGAGGTCGAAGACGATCGCCACCGAGTCCTTGCGCAGGGCGAGGTACTTGCCGATGTCCCGGCTGAGCGGATCAGCCGAGAACAGGACGCCGGGAATCAGCTGGTCGAGTTGACCTGCCACCATCTCGGCGACCAGTCGGGAGAAGTAGCCGCCCGAGATCATCACGGAACGGGGCCGATCGGCCAGCGCCTTCACGGCGCGGTCGAACTCGGCAGGCGGAACTGTCGCCTGGAGCCGGGCAACCAGGTCTGCCCGTTGTGCGACCGAACGCTGGAAGACGCTCTCCTGCCTTCCCGGCCCGGGGATCTGCTGCGCCCGCTGAACCGGGGAGTTGATCTGGTTGGAGACGTCAGCGCGCAGTCGTGCCTGGAATTCGGCGTAGCTGCTGATGCCCATCCGCGACACGAGACGCAGTACGGTCGGCGTGCTCGTGCCCGCCGTGCGCGCCAGCGAGGCGGCGCTCGCGAGCCCCGCACTCGGGTAGTCGGCGAGCAACGCACGTGCGGCCTTGCGCTCAGCAGGGCTGAGCTGGTCCATCTTGGCGAAGATCTCGTCTTTGATCGGCATCATCCGTCTCTCCTCTGAGCTACTTGCGAACGTCGTCACAGTATTACGTGAGGGTGACAAGTCCCGTCTCGGATCGGTAGGCGGCGAACATGGCAGGCGAATTGTGCGCGACAACGAGACGGCCGTCAGCGCCGACGGCGATGATGCCGCCGATCGCGCCGCGGCTGTCGAGCTCGCCTTCGATCGTGGACGCCACCGCGGTCGCGAGCGGTGCGCCGCCGTAACGCATGCGGGCGAAGATGTCGTGGGCGACGACGCCCTCGATGAACGACTCGCCCTGCCCGGTGCACGAGACGGCGACGACACCGTCGCGCGCGTAGGTGCCTGCGCCGACGACGGGGGTGTCCCCGACCCGCCCGTCGCTCTGGTTGACCATCCCGCCGGTCGAGGTCGCGGCGGCGACCGCGCCGGAGCGGTCGACGGCGACAGCGCCGACGGTTCCATGACGAGAGCCTTCGAGGAGGCGCGCCTGCACGTTCGCGAGCTGGCGCTGGCGTGCATCCGTCACGAAGTACTCCGGCCGCACCCGCTCCAGCCCCCACGAGTCGACGAGTTCGTCGCTCGGCGTCACCAGGAGCACATGCTCGGACTCTTCGAGTACCGCGCGGGCCACATCCACCGGGTTCTTGGCCGAACGGGAGACCGCGACTGCGCCGGCCTTGCCCTCGCCTGTCATCACGCACGCGTCGAGTTCTGCAGACCCGGTAGCGGTCAGGGCGGCGCCGCGGCCCGCGTTGAACAGGGGGTTGTCCTCGAGCCGACGCACTGTCTCGCACACCGCATCGAGCGCGCTACCGCCGGCGGAGAGGATGGCCGCCCCGGCTTCGTAGGCCAGTCGGAGGCCGTGCTCGTAGAGTCCACTCGCCTCGAGGGAGAGCTCTTCGACGCGCCCGCCCGCTCCACCGTGCAGGACGAGGGTGAAGCCCTCGTCATTCGGCGCGACATCGATGATGTTGGTAGCCATCAGCGTCCACCTGCCTGACGGGTGATGTAGTTCACCGCGACAAACGATTCGAACAGCTGCAGGAGGTTGTCTCCTTCGATGCGCACGGCGCGTTCAGCAGTGCGCTCGGCACCCCGTGCCCAGGTGGCGACCTCGGCCATGTCCCCGGTCTGGAATTCGAGATCGAGAGTCGTGGGCGCCTGGATGCCCGTGCCGCGAACGCTTCCGGCCGCGACAGCGCGCATGGCGCGCTCGGCACCGGCGCGGATCAGCGTGCACGACTCTGCGGGGTGCAGGTTCTTCGCGCTGAACCGGGAGATGGACTCCTTGGTCGTGACCATGACGGCATCCGGTGCGAACGGCCTCGTCTCGTCCTGGACGACCGCGTCGCCCGAGAGGAACGCGATGGGCACGCCGAAGTGCTCGGCGACGAGTGCGTTGATGCCGCTCTCGCCGACCTCGATGCCGTTGACGGCTGCCCGGGTGAAGACCTCGGGGTTGTAGGTGTGGGAGAGCGTCGACGGGCGGCCCGAGATCGAGCCGTGGTAGCCGACGAAGAAGATCGCGTCGAACGTGTCGTCGAGACCCTGCATCATGTAGCGCGGCTTGTGCCTGCCCGAGATGTACTGCGCATTGCCGGCGATTCGGCGCGGGTCGAGGTTGGCCATCCGGCTGTGCGAATCGTTGAGGACGACCTCGGTCGCACCGCCGGCGATGGCGCCCTCGATCGCGGCGTTGACCTCGTCCTGCAGCAGCGCGCAGCCCAGCGCGTACGACGGTCCGCTGTCCGGACGGCACTGGTCCCAGTCGACGATGCCGGCGACGCCTTCCATGTCGAACGAAATCCAGACCTTCATTGCACTCTCCTTGTTTCTGAAAGGTTCCGAGCTCACCGCGCTGTTGCGCCGATGGGCTCGAGTTCTGCGGACTTGATGCAGGCCGCCAGGTGGTCGGGTCCTACCGTGGTCAGGGCGGGATCGACCATCCTGCACCGCTCTGACGCGTAGACGCAGCGGGGCGCGAACCGGCACCCGGCAGGTACATCGAACGGGCTCGGCGGGTCGCCGTCAAGTGGACGCCGCTCGTTCGAGCTCCCGGCGCTCATCCGCGGGATCGAATCGATCAGTGCGCGGGTGTACGGGTGACGCGGATTCGAGAACAGCTCGTCCGTGTCGGCCACCTCGACGATGCGACCCAGATACATCACCGCGACCCTCTGACTCAGGTGCTGGACCACCGCGAGGTTGTGTGCGACGAACAGGATGCTCAGGCCGAGGTCGCGCTGCAGCGTGGCGAAGAGCTCCAGGATCGTCGCCTGCACCGAGACGTCGAGCGCCGAGACGGGCTCGTCGGCGATGAGAACGTCGGGCCGGACGGCGAGGGCGCGCGCAATGGCGAGGCGCTGTCGCTGGCCGCCCGAGAACTGGCTGGGGTACGCGTCGAGCGCATCCGCGTCGAGGCCGACCTGTGCCAGGAGGCGAAGGCACTCGTCGGTCACCTGCGAGCGCGGCACGATCTTGTGGAGGAGCAGGAGCTCGCTCAACATGGATCGCACGCTCATCCGGGGGTTGAGCGACGAGTACGGGTCCTGGAAGACCATCTGGACGCGTTTGGCGGCATGGCGCCCGGTCGCTGGAGCCGCAGGCGCTGCGTCCCATTCGAGCGCGCCCGACGTCGGTGCGAGACTGCCGACGAGGATCTTCGCCAGAGTCGATTTGCCCGAGCCGGACTCGCCGACCAGAGCCAGGATCTCACCGCGACGCAACTCCAGGTCGACCCCGTCGAGCGCCGTGAGCCGATTCGCGTGGTTCTTCGACCAGGGGAGTCTGCTGCCGAGCTCGTAGGTCTTCGTGATGTCGGCGACGCGAAGGATGCTCGCGGTCTGAGCGGACGGGTCGTGGATCGTGAGCGTCATGCGGTTCTCTCCAGCATCCGGTCGACTTCGAAGCAGGCGACGGATCGGCCGTCATCGCGCGGCTCCAGGGCTGGAGACGACTCGTGGCACTCCGCCGTTGCGAAGGTGCACCGCGGCGCGAACGCGCAGCCTGCGCTCCGATTGGCCAGGTTCGGCGGGAATCCGGGAATCGCGACGAGCGAACGGTCTGGGCGATCGAAGTCGGGGGCCGACGCCAGAAGACCCATCGTGTACGGGTGCTCGGGGCGGTCGAACACCGCCTCGACGCGACCGCGTTCGACTATCCTGCCCGCGTACATCACCGCGAGCTGGTCGCAGGTCTGGTTGACGACGGCGAGGTCGTGCGTCACGAAGACGAGAGAGGCGCCGACCTCGTCGCACAGGTCTTCGAGCAGACGGAGGACCTGGTGCTGCACGGTCACATCGAGTGCTGTGGTGGGTTCGTCGCAGAGGATCAGCTGAGGCTTGCACGACAGCGCCATCGCGATCATCACACGCTGGCGGAGGCCGCCGGAGAGCTCATGAGGGTACGCGCGTGCGCGCCGTGCCGGGTCGGGGATGCCCGTCCTGGCCATCATCTCGATCGCGAGTGCGCGCGAGGCGGCCTTCGACAGGCCGAGGTGCCGTCGCGGTCCTTCGGCGATCTGGTCTCCGACCCGGACCACCGGGTTCAGCGCGGTCATCGGCTCCTGGAAGATCATCGCGATCTCCGAACCCATGATCGAGCGGCGTGCCGATGCTGATAACTGCGTCAGGTCGGTGCCCCGGAAACGGACGGTTCCGCCGAGGACTTCGACACCGCGCGGGAGAAGGCCGGCTATCGCACGGAGCGTCATCGACTTTCCGGAGCCGGACTCGCCCACGATGCCGAAGCGGTCGTTGCGGTCGACCGTGAACGAGATATCGTCGACGATCACCGTCTGCCGTGCACCGTTTCGCACCCCGAGGGTCAGGTGCGAGACGTCGAGAAGCGGTTCTGCTGACACGCTACTTCCGCCTTTCCGGGTTCAGGAGGTCGGAGAGGCCATCGCCGAGCCACGACATGCCGAGGCTGACGACGACCACCACCAGGCCGGGTATCGTCGCCTGCTCCCAGTGCGTCGTGATGAATTCCTGGCCGTCGAGGATCATCGAACCCCACTCTGCTGTGGGCGGCGCGATTCCGAGACCGAGGTAGCCGAGGGTGACGATCGCCATGATGTCCATCACGACGTCGCTCGTGCCGTAGATGATGGCCTGGGAGAGCACGTTCGGGCCGATGTGCTTGACGAGGATGCGCGGGTGCGACATCCCGCCGAGCTTCGCGGCCGTGACCCAGTCCTGCTCTTTGGCCACGAGTACTTCGCCGCGGACGATCTTCGCGTACGACACCCACGAGACCGCAGCGATCGCCAGGTAGATGCTCGCCTCACCGGAGCCGAGCACGAAGACGAGCACGATGACCATCACGTAGAAGGGGAAGGCGAAGAAGATGTCCACGACGCGCATCACGACCGCGTCGAACCATCCGCCGAAGTAGCCGGCGAGGGCGCCGATGGTCGATCCGACGACGAAGGGGATGATCACGGCGAGGAAACCGATGCGAAGGTCGACGCGGGCGCCCCAGATGAGCCGCGACAGCACATCCCGGCCGTACTTGTCGGTGCCGAGCCAGTGCGCCGCGCCGGGGTTCGCCAGCGCGTTCTGCAGATCTTGTTTGATCGGGTCGTACGGTGCGAGCACCGGGGCGAAGATCGCGACCAGGACCAGGAAACCGATCACGCCGATGCCGGCCACGAGCGACCCGTTCTTGTACCAGGGCTTGAGTACGCGCGACCGTGCCGCGCGGCGTTTCACCTGGAACCTGTCGAGTACGGCTGTCGGTGTGCTCATCGCGCCACCTTCGCGTTGAGGTCGACCCGGGGGTCGAGGGCGGTATAGACGATGTCGGTGAGGATGCCGACGATCACGACGAACAGCGCCACGAAGAGGGCGACCGCCTGGATCGTGGGGAAGTCGCGGCTGAAGATCGCGTTGATCATCAGCGAGCCGAGGCCGGGGAGCGCGAAGACCTTCTCGATGACGAGCGAACCGCCGACGAGATAGCCGAGATTGACTCCGAGGATCGAGATCGTCGGGATGGCCGCGTTGCGCAGCACGTGGCCGCGGAACAGGTGCAGGCCGCCGGAGCCTTTGGAGCGTGCCGTCGCGACGTATTCGGAACCGAGCACGTTGATCGTCGACGAGCGCAGGCTGCGGATGATCGTGGGGGACATCGCGATCGCCAGCGTGAGAGCCGGCAGGGCCAGGTAGTAGATGTGATCGAGCGGCGTGTCGCCGAAACCGCCGACGGGGAAGATGTGGAGGTTCACCGCGAACAGGAGGATGAGCATGATTCCCACCCAGAACTGCGGCATCCCCTGGCCGATCAGCGTGTAGACCCGCACCCCGAAGTCGCGTCCCCGGCCGGGTGCGCTCGCGGCGATTCCGGCGAGCGGAACGCTGAGGAGCAGGCACAGCACCACCGCGAAGAGCAGCAGCGACAGCGTGACCGGGATGGCTGCGAGCACCAGGCCGGACACCGGCTGCTGGTAGGTGAGGCTCGTGCCGAGGTTGCCCTGCACGAGCCGGCCGACGAAGAGGAAGTACTGCACCCAGATGGGCTGGTCGAGACCGAGCTGCGCTCGCAGCGCGGTGACCCGGTCCTGCGTCGCGTGCTCACCGAGGATCGCGACGGCCGGATCGCCCGGAAGGAGGTGCGCCATGAAGAACACGAGCAGTGTCACGCCGAAGATCACCGGCACGGCCTGCAGGAGTCTCGCGGGCACGAATCGAAGACGTTGGATCATGGTTCACCTCCCAGGGTGTTCAGGGGGCGGAGCGAGCACAGGTACGCTCCGCCCCCAGCTTTTACTTGGACTTGGTGATGTCTTCGACGTGGTAGTTGCCGAGCGGCGTCACGTGGAAGCCCTTGACCTTGTCCGTGGTCGCGTAGGCGTACGGCGAGTAGTACGTGTACGCCAGGAACGCGTCGTCACCGGTGAGGGTCTGCAACTGCGAGTAGAGCGCCTGGCGCTTGGCCGGGTCGATCTCCTGCTGCGCCTGCTTGTTGATCGCGATGACCTTCGGGTTGTTGTAGTACGTGAACGCCGACTTCGCGCCACCGCTCGGGTCGACGGCGAACGTCGTCCACTCGTCAGGGTCGGGGATGTCCATCGTCCAGGCCGACAGCGTCATGTCGAAGTCCGACTTGAGGCGGGCCTGCTTGTTGGCCGTCGGGTCGAGCTGCTTGATCGTCACCGTGATGCCGAGCTTCTTCAGTTCGGACTGCAGGATCTGGGCGACCGACGCCTGGTTGGCGTCACCCGAGCGGATCAGGATGCTGGTGCTGAAGCCGTTGGGGACGCTGGACTTCGCGAGTTCCGCCTTCGCGGTCGCCGTGTCGTACTTCGGTCCCTTGGCGTCCTTGTCGTAGAAGGGGGTTCCGGGCGAGAGGAGCGAGTTCGCCGCGGATCCGTTGCCGAACAGAACGGCTTTGACGAGGGCCTGGCGGTCGATCGAGTAGGCGATCGCGCGGCGCACGTGCACGTCGTTGAACGGGGCGCGCTGCTGGTTGAAGGCCACGTAGTCGATCTGTGTCGACGGGAAGGCGTCTGCCACAATGCCGGGCGAGCTCTTCAGCGACGAGAAGCTGGACCAGTCCGGAGTGTCGTCGATGTCGATCTGGCCGCCCTGCAACTGGAGCTTGCGGGTGTTCGCGTCGGGCACGACCGTCCAGGTCACGCTGTCGAGGGACGGCTTGCCCTTCTGCCAGTAGTTCGTGTTCTTGACGAGCTTGAGGGACTGACCCTTCTTCCATTCGCCCCACTTGAAGGGGCCGGTTCCGACGGGCGCCTGATAGAACTCGTCGGCGGTCTTGCCGCCGTAGTTCGCGGGGACGATGGCGTTGCTGAACAGGGAGAGGTCGGCGATGAGCGGCGCCCACGCGTACTTGGTCTTGATGGCGACGGTCTCGTCGTCGACGACGGAGACGTTCGCGATCGCCGCGTTGATGTAGCCCCAGCCGGTGTCGGCGGTGGCCGTGTCGGCATCGATCGAGAACTTGACGTCTTTCGCCGTCATCGGGGTGCCGTCGGAGAACGTCACACCGGAGCGGAGCTTGATCGTGTACGTCAGCTTGTCGGCCGAGACCGTGTAGCCCGTCGCCAGCCACGGCTTGACGTCGCGGCCGTCGTCGCTCACCGTGAACAGCGGTTCCATGATCTGTTCGAAGGTGAAGATCGACGGGTTGTCGAACGTCGTGGTGTTGTTCATCGAGACGGCGTCGGCCGGGCGGGCGATCACCAGGTCGCCACCCTTGGCGGACGTCCCACTGGACGTACCACCTCCGGCGCTACAGCCGGCGAGAATCACTGCCGCGACTCCTGCCAACGCCACCACTGCGATGCGTTTGGTCCTCTTCATCGACTACCTCACTTGTCGGGCACATTCAGTGCTCTAACGGATTGGATCATCTTCGTACCAAACAATCCAGAATCGCAACTCGGAAACAAGATTGTTACATTCATTACAGGTCGGTACGCTGACAGGATGCTCGTACTGCGCGATTTCCGGGAAGGTGACTTCGACGCCATCCGCGCGTGGGCGCCGACGCCCGACGACGTGTACCTGTTCGCCGGTTCGGCGCGGTTGTGGCCGCTCGATGACGCCCTGCTGCGCGAGTGGTTGCACGCCGAGAGGGTCACGGCGTGGACGGCAGTGGACCCGGATGCGAGAGATACGCCCGTCGGCCACATCGAGCTCGTGAGAACGGGGGAGGTGACGGGCCGGCTGGCCCGCGTCCTTCTCGACCCGACCGTGCGCGGCAAGGGCTACGGCCGCGCGCTGGTGGCGGCAGCGGTCGACGCCGCGGTCGCGAGTGGTACCACCACGATCGACCTCAACGTGATCTCAGGCAACGTCCCGGCGATCGCGACCTACCGGAGCCTGGGATTCGTCGCGCTCGGCCCCAACCCCGAGCATCCGGACATGACGCGGATGCGCCTGCTGGCCGGTGTGCGCAGCTGACGGTCGAAGGTGATTCGCAGGCCGCGTAGATTGTTGCCCGTGGATCTACAACTGCGCGATCAGGTCGTTCTCGTCGTCGGTGGGGCCGGATACATCGGCTCGGTTGTGACCGAGCGCTTCAGGCAGGAAGGCGCGACGACCGTCGTGGCATCGCGCCGCGCTTCGGATGACCTCGACAGTGTTGTCATGGACGCCACTGATCCGGTATCCGTCCGGTCGGCCATCGCGGGGGTCGTCTCGACGCACGGCCGCATCGGCGCACTCGTCGTGACCGCCGCGCCGTCGGCGCAGACCCTGGATCCGGCTCGGAGTTCGGAACCGGAGCAGATCCTCGAGGCCGTCGATTCGAAGGCCCTCGCCTTCTTGCGCGTCGCGACGGAGGTCATCCCGAACATGCGCGAGGCGGGTTACGGCCGGATCGTCGTCATCAGTGGCCAGAATGCGCTCGTCACGGGGAACATCACAGGCTCGGTGCGCAACGCGGCGACCATCATGGTCGCTAAGAACCTTGCCGACGAACTGGCCGGCACCGGCATCGCGGTCAACGCGGTGAACCCCGGCCTCGTCGCCGACGACCCGCCTCGCGAGGTCGGGATCGGTCGAGCCGGCTCCACCAGCACTCAGCAGGTGGCTGACCTCGTCGCCTTCCTCGCCTCGCCGATCTCCGGGGTGTCGGGCGAATCGATCGCGGTGGGACACCGTGTGCGCGGGGTCATGTCGTTCTAGGTCAGCCGGCGTACGAGGTGGACGGTGACCGTATCCCCGACGTCTTTGCCGAGCCGCGCGCGCATCTTTGCGCTGAGCGAGAGCATGTGGCCGCCCTTGCCTGTGACCATGAGTCCGATGTTCGGCATCGGGAAACCGTCTACCGTCGCGTCGACGCGCACAGCCTTCTTGGTGCCGAAGAGCGATGCGGAGTCTGGCACCTCGACGCATGACCAGATGCTGCCTTTGACATCGACTCCGATCGGCGCCGTGAACGTGTGATCCAGGGGTCCGGGTTCGGTACTCAAGGGCTGCTCTTCCGCGTCGTTGGAATCCTCATTCTTTCAGAGGCAGACGACATCGCCCGCGGTTCTCGCGGGCGGGCGCTCTCGTGATGGGTGGGGGAGCGTCCGGGGCGAGGTCATAATTCGCTCGGCAAGAATTATGAGCTAGAGCCGAAGCTCATAAAGAGACATCGCCCGCTTCCCTCTGCAGGAGATGCGGGCGATGTCATTTGTGGAGCTCTGGTGCGTTGGCCTCGACCTCAGCTGATCTTGCGGCGGTAGATGGTGATCGCGAAGCCGTAGGCGATGACGAGGATGCCCACGAGCCAGGCGAGCGCGATCCAGATGTCGCTGCCGACCGGTTGCTCGGCGAACAGTGCCCGGATGGTGTTCACGATGGAGGTCACCGGCTGGTGCTCGGCGAACCAGGCGACCGGGCCCGGCATCGAGTCGGTGGGCACGAACGCGGAGCTGATGAACGGCAGGAAGATCAGCGGGTAGCTGAACGCGCTCGCGCCGTCCACGGTCTTCGCCGACAGCCCTGCGATCACCGCGAGCCAGGTCAGCGCGAGGGTGAACAGGATCAGGATGCCGGCCACGGCGAGCCAGGCGGCGACGGATGCCCCGGTGCGGAACCCCATGATCAGCGCGACACCGATGACGACCGTCACCGAGATCAGGTTCGCGACCAGGGAGGTGAGCACGTGGCCCCAGAGAACGCTAGACCGCGCGATCGGCATGGACTGGAAGCGTTCGAAGATGCCGCCCTGCAGGTCGAGGAAGAGCCGGTACGAGGTGTAAGCGACGCCCGACGCGATCGTGATCAGCAGGATGCCGGGGAGCAGGTAGTTCACATACGACTCGCTGGATCCGGTGTTGATCGCGCCGCCCAGGACATATACGAACAGCAGCATCAACGCGATCGGAGTGACCGCGGTCGTGATGATGGTGTCGGGACTGCGGAGGATGTGGCGCAGCGAGCGGCCGGTGAGGACACTGGTGTCGCTGAGGACGTGGGTGGTCATCGTGATTCCTTTCCTGCGGGGACCGCGCCTTCCGTGCGGTCGTCAGTGGTGTCTGTAGTGCCGGTGTCACCGACGAGTGCGAGGAAGACGTCCTCGAGGGAGGGCTGCTTCTCGACGTATTCGACTTTGGCGGCCGGGAGGAGCTGTTTGAGCTCGGCGAGCGTGCCGTTCTGGATGATCGTGCCCTGGTGCAGGATCGCGATCCGGTCGGCGAGATGCTCGGCTTCATCCAGGGTCTGGGTGGTGAGCAGCACGGTCGTGCCCTGCCCTGCGAGCCGCTTGACGGTCTGCCACACCTCGATGCGCGCCTGCGGATCGAGTCCGGTGGTCGGTTCGTCGAGGAAGATGACCGGTGGGTTGCCGATCAGGCTCATCGCGATGTCCAGCCGGCGTCGCATACCGCCCGAATACGTGCCCGCCTTGCGGCCGCCTGCCTCGGTGAGTGCGAAGCGGGCGAGCAGCTCGTCGGCGATCCCACCCGGGTCCTTCAGGTGACGAAGCCGCGCGACAAGCACGAGGTTCTCCTTGCCGGTGAGCACCTCATCGACCGCCGCGAACTGTCCGGTCAGGCTGATCGACTCGCGCACATCGCCTGGTTGGGCGGCGACGTCGAAGCCGTGGACGGTGGCGGTGCCCTCGTCGGCCTTGAGCAGCGTCGAGAGGATCTTCACCAGGGTGGTCTTGCCGGCGCCGTTCGAACCGAGCAGTGCGAAGATGCTCCCCGCTGCCACGTCGAAGTCGACGCCCTGCAGTACGTGCAGGTCTTTGAATGATTTCTTGATCCCCTGCACCCGGATCGCCGGTTCGTTGGCCATCACTTCTCCCCTTGTTCTGCGTCCTCGACCGCCTTGACCAGACGGGCGCGCTCCTTGTCGATCCACTGCTTTCCGCTGTAGGCCTGCGTGAAGGCCTCGGCGAACTCCACGGGGTCGTCGCCGACGATCTCGCTCACCGGCGTCCCGTCCACCGCTGCCCGCTCCCAGAGGTCTGCGAAGTCGCTGACCATCGTGACGAGCGTGTCGCCGTCGGTGATGCCTCCGGCGTACATGAAGTACCGCTCGAATGCCTTTGCGGATGCCCGGTACGGCTCCGGCAGTGCCTCGATGCGGGCCTTGTACTGCTTGTACTGCTTCTTCTGTTCGAGCGACCCGGTGAGGACCTCGATCCATTTTGCGGCCATGATTACTCTCCTTGTTCCTTCGGGTCTTCGATGTGGTGATGGAGCTGTTCGATTCGTTCTGCGAGGAAGCTCCAGCTCCTCCAGAACTCTTCGAGGTACTCGCTGCCTGTTCCGTTGAGCGAGTACACCTTGCGTGGCGGTCCCTTCTCGGACGGGACTTTCGCCACGTCTACGAAGCCGCGCTGCTCGATTCTGACCAGCAGCGCGTAGACAGTGCCTTCGACGATGTCGGAGAAGCCCTGATCGCGCAGTCGGGCCGTGATCTCGTACCCGTAGGCCGGTTGTACGGCCAGGATGGCGAGGACGATTCCCTCGAGCGTGCCCTTGAGCATCTCGGTCATCTGCTTGGCCATGAGCCCCTCCTTTAGCTACTCGGTGTTGCTGACTACCACTAGATAGTAACACCGAATAGCAGTGGCGCAAGAGGGGAATCTAGAAAATTCCGGGAGCCTTTTCGCGAACGTGATCAGCGTGCGGTTCGACCATTCGGACGCGCGGGATCCAGCAGCGGACGGTGTCGCGATACCGCTTGAACTCATCGCCGTACCGCTTCTCCAGGTCGGCTTCCTCGTGAGGCCGCACGGCATAGTTCCAGACGAGTGACCCCACGACCGCGTACGCGATCACCAGCCACGACTGCAGGATGAGGCCGACCGCGACGCCCTGAGCGATGCCCGCGATCGCCATCGGATTGCGCACCGAGCGATAAGGCCCAGCGATGACAAGGTGGTTCGGCATTGCAGCGGGGAGGGGCGTGCCCTGGCCGCGGGTCGACATCACGACGGCGGACCAGATGCCGAGAGCGCTGGCGAGCACGAAGAGTGCGACACCGGGCGCGCTCGCGAACGGCGGCAAGGGGAGGGCAACCGCCCACCGGCGCTCGAGGGCGACAATCCCGAGCGGGATCACGATCAGGAAGAGTCCCCAGAACACGACGATCTGCCCGAAGGTCGAAACCAGATGGGATGCGGCGGTCGGGCGAGCGCCGGCGGGACGGAATGCGAACGGGCCGCGGATCAGCCAACCGGTAGGGATGTTCCCGAAGACGACGAGGCAGAGCGCGATCGCCGAACAGGCTGCGGCCGCACCCATGAGGAGCACGCCCCAGCCGGCTTCGGTCGTGATCGTCGCGTAGAGCGCCAGCCCGGCGGTGACGAGCCCCGTCCATCCTGTGCTCACGACAGCGGCCGCGCGGAGGCCGAATGCCGCCGCCGCCGAGGCGACGACGAACAGGGGGATGTCGAAGGCGGCCACGACGATCGGGTCGAGGTGACCGAGGGTCGTCTCGCGAACGAGGGGGGATGCGAACACCGCGACCCACCACGCGATCCCGGCGACCGCCTGCACGGCGAAATATCGTCGACCCCATTGCATGGTCACAGGGTATCTGTCGAGCGTACTGTTCGATGCGTGGACGATGATGCCGGAGACTGGTTCCTCAGCCGCGCCGAATTGGGGAGGCTGGCACCCGATGCGCGGACCGGAGCCGTCCGGCTGGCGCCCTGGTCAGAGGGCAACCTCGTACGGCCGCTGGTGCATGGCGCGACCTACTTCGCCCGGCTCCACAGCGAGTTGACCGCATTGCAGCCGGGCGACCGGGTGTGGTTCACGGACTGGCGTGGCGACCCGGATGAGCGGCTGCTCCCGGATGGCCCGTCGATCGGCGAGGTGCTCGCCGATCTGGCCCGCACAGGAGTACAGGTGCGCGGGCTGGTCTGGCGTTCGCACGGAGAACGGGTGTCGGCGCCGATCAGCGGCCGGTCGAATGCCCACCTCGGCCGAGAGGTCAACGATGCCGGCGGCGAAGTCCTGCTCGATCAGCGGGTGCGCGTATTCGGGTCGCATCACCAGAAGTTCTTCGTCATCCGGCATGCGGACGACCCATCGCAGGATGTCGCATTCGTTGGCGGCATAGACCTCTCCCACAGCCGCCGGGACGACGCCGAGCACGCAGGAGACCCGCAGGCGGTGAGCATGGATCCCCGCTATGGCAAGCGACCACCGTGGCACGATGCCGCACTCGAATTGCGCGGCCCTGTGGTGGCAGACCTGCTGGCCGTGTTCTCCGAACGCTGGAACGACCCGCATCCCCTTGACCACCGCAACCCGTATCGGATGCTGCTGCAGCGGCTCGCCGACATGCCCCGGCATCCGAAGCCGCTGCCCGAGGCGGCACCGGCACCGGCTGTGGCGGGTCCGCACGCCGTCCAGCTCCTGCGAACCTACGCGCCCAAACGGCCGCCGTTCCCGTTCGCGCCGCGCGGGGAGCGGACCATCGCGCGCGCCTACGCGAAAGCCTTCGCCCGCGCTCGCTCCTTCATCTACATCGAGGACCAGTATTTCTGGTCGAAGGAGGTCGCCGCGGGTATCGCCAGGGCTCTCGTCAGGAACCCGCGATTGCAGGTCATCGTGGTGGTGCCCCGCTATCCCGATTGGGACGGTCCGCTCGCCGGACCTCCGAAACGGCTCGGTCAGCTGCGTGCCATCTCGATGCTGCGCCGGGCTGCATCCGACCGGATAGGCGTGTTCGATCTCGAGAACACAGCGGGGACTCCCATCTACCTCCACGCGAAGATCTGCATCGTCGACGACCTCTGGATGACCTGCGGGTCCGACAACTTCAACCGTCGCTCCTGGACTTCGGACAGCGAACTCACCTGCGCCGTCTTCGATCAGGGCGCGGAGGGGCATCCCCGCGACCGCTTGGCCCAAGAGTTGCGCCTGCAGCTCTGGGCCGAACACCTCGGCTTCGCCCCGGATGACCCGCGTCTCCTCGACGCCGACGGGGGACTTGCGCTGTGGAAGGCGAGTGCGGACGCGCTCGATCGGTGGCACGAGACCGTGCGCGACTCTCCGCGACCGACCGGACAGGTGCGCCGCCACCGCATCGAACCGGTCTCCCGACTCCAACGGCTCTGGGCGGACCCGCTCAACAGCCTCATCGTCGATCCGGATGCTCGCCCCCGCCGCCTGCGCGGCACCTCGAAGTTCTGAACCCGACGGCTCCGATCGCTACGGTGGAGCCATGACTTTCGCAGATGTGAGCGCCGAGCTGGAGCGGGCCATCGCCCTCGGGTATGAGCGCCGGGATCGCAACGACATGGCTCCGACGATCGCGTACTTCGAGAACCTTCTCGCCGAGAATCCGGGCCTTCCTGTGCTGATCTACGAGGTGGCGGGCGCCTACGATACAGCGGGCGAGGAGCTCACCGCGAAGTCCCTGTACGAGGAGGCGCTCGCCGCAGGCCTGTCGGGAGAACGGCTCCGGATGTGCCTGTGCCAGTACGGCAGCACCTTGCGCTGGCTCGGCGAACTCGACCGCTCGCTGGAGGTACTCGAGGATGCTCGGATCAGGTTCCCGGAGTCGGATGCCGTGCGCATCTTCCTCGCGCTCACCCTGAATGAGCTGGGCCGTGCGGATGAGGCGGTCGGTGTGCTTCTCGGCACGATCACCGCCCATGCAGACAGCACCGATCTCGGACGTTACGCGACCGGGCTCTCGAGTCTCGCGGACTGGTACGCGCAGGGGCGCCCCGGGTCGTGAGCTATTCGCCGGAGCCGACGAGCAGCACCAGTTTTCCGCTCACGCGACCGGCCTCGCCGACGCGGTGCGCCTCCGCGATGTCTGCGAGGGGGAAGGTCTGCACGGTCGGGATCGAGAACTGACCTGACTCGATCAGAACGCCGACCCCTGCGATGGCGTGGAACGCGCGGCCGTCTTCCCCGCGGCTGAACCGCACCCCGTGTTCTCGTGCCCCGACGAAGTCGGCGATCGTCACGACGTTCTCCGCGCCGCCGGCCAGCCCGATGAGCTCGGGCAGGATGCCGCTCCCGGCGACGTCGAGCGCGCGGTCGACGCCATCCGGTGCCAGGGCGCGAACACGTTCCCTGAGACCGTCGCCGTAGGCGACAGGCTCGGCGCCGAGCGACCTCAGGTAGTCGTGGTTGGCGACACCCGCGGTGCCGATCACCCGCGCCCCCCGAACCGCAGCGAGCTGGACGGCGGCGCTGCCGATGCCGCCGGAGGCGCCACTGACCAGCAACGTCGTTCCAGCTCCGACGCCGAGCTGGTCGAGCGCGCGGGTGGCCGTCTCGACAGCCGCCGGAAGTGCGGCAGCGCCGGCGAAATCAAGGGAAGGTGGGATCGGCGCATAGTAGGACAGCACGGCGAGTTCTGCCTGGGCCGCTCCGTCCTCGGATGCGCCGAACACGCGGTCGCCGATCCTCACGTCGTCGACGCCCGCCCCCAGCTCGTCGACGACGCCCGCCGCCTCGTAGCCGAGGGTCTGCGGGAGCTCGGGATCCATCTGGCCCTGGCGTTTCTTCCAGTCGCTCGCGTTGACGCCGGCAGCGCGCACTGCGATGCGGACCTGGCCGGGACCCGGATGCGGATCGGGCAGTTCCACGATCTCGAGGACCTCCGGGCGGCCGAACCGGCTGAACCTGGCTGCTTTCATCGTGTGCTCCGTTCTCTCGCAGTCCTGAGTTCCGCGGCCTGAGCTGAGGCGGACAGGCGCCGATCAGCTCGGCTCGTGGACGAGCTGCCGCACCTCGACGGGCGAGAACCTGGCTTCGACGAAGCGCCCGGCGATCTCGACCGCCCGGTCGATGCTCGCGCAGTCGACGAGGTAGAACCCGCCGACCCACTCTTTGGCCTCGATGAACGGTCCGTCCGTCGTGTGCACGCGCTTGTGGGAGTCCGTGCGCACGACGACGGCTGCCTCGGTGCTGAGCTCGTTCGTCTCGATCAGCTCGCCCGACGCCTGGAGCTCGCGGATGACGGCGCCGTGGGTGGCATCCAGCTCGTCCCTCAGCCCGTTTTCGAGGGCGTCGTCGAAAGCGGGGTTGTTGTAGATCAGAATCTGGTATCGCATGAGAAATCTCCTGTCTTCGGTCCGTACATCACAACGTCGAACGACGACAGGCCCGATCGACATTCTGCGATGAAACTTCTTCGGCCCGGTGATGACATCGGCTAGATCGCGTGGATGGTCCACCCTGCTGTCGCGGTCGCACCGGGCGCGAGCACGATCAGGTCGGTCCCCGAGTTGAACGCGTCGGGCGGGCAGGTCATCGGTTCGACGGCGAGACCCAGGCGGCTCGTGGCAGGGTTCGCCTGGTCGGCGGTGTGCACCTGCACCCACGGGCAGTCGTCGGCCCAGGTCATCCCGACGCCGGTGCCGTCTGCGGCGGTCAGCGTGACGGCCGTGGTGAGCTCGTCGCCGCGTACCAGGTCGGTGAACGCGTGGTCGATGAAGGTGGTGCCGATGAGGCGCGGCGTGCGGAAGTCGAAGGAGCCGTCCTCCTCGGTCTCGACATCGGCCAGCCCGATCGGGATGAGGCGGTCGTCGGTGACGGTCAGTACGGACGCCGCAGGAAGCGAGAGGGTCCACTCGTCGACGCGGCCGGAGCCGGGTGTCAGGTACGGGTGCGGTCCGGTGCCCCACGGTGCATCGTCGTGCCCGGTGTTCAGGCCGGACACGGTCGAGTGCAGGCCGCTCTCGTCGAGTGCGAAGGTGACGGTGACCTCGACGCGGTGCGGGTAGCCGGTCTGCGCTTCGATCGTCGCGACGAGCACCACATGGCTCGCCGACCGGTCGACCGCGGTGAAGTCCAGCCACGTTGCGAGGCCGTGCAGCGCGTTGCCGCGGTTCGGCTCGGTGAGGGGGAGCTGCTCTTCGACGCCGTCGAACGTGTAGCGCCCGTCGACGACCCGGTTCGGCCACGGCGCCAGCGTCGCACCGCGGTAGGCCGGGCGGATCTCGTCGGCCTCGAACGGTACGACGAGATCGCGTCCGTGATGCTGCAGGGTGCGCAGGCTGGCCCCGACGGAGGCGATGGTCGCGGTGTAGTCGCCGGCCGCCAGGCCGTAGTGGGTCCCGGAGAGAGGTGTGGTCATTGCCTCATTCTGCCCGGTCGAGCGGATCCTCGATACATTCGAGGCATGGCCGACACGCTGACCGGCGACGATTCGATCGCCCTCCCCGAATTCAATTCGCCGCCCCACGACCCGCTCGCGCTCGCGCGTGAGTGGATGCGGAGGGCCGACGAGCGGGGTGTTCGGGAGTCCGGGGTCGCGGCCCTGGCGACGGTCGGTTCCGATGGTGCGCATCCGGTGCCTTCCGTGCGGATGGTGCTGGTCAAGGAGGTGGACCGGTCCGGCCTGATCTTCACCACCTACGCATCGAGCCGCAAGGGTCAGGAGCTCACCGCCAACCCGCACGCCTCCGTCGTCTTCTACTGGCGCGAGACCATGCAGCAGCTGAAGGTCGAGGGTGTCGTCGAGCGGCTGTCCGACGCGGAGTCGGACCGTCTCTTCGCCGAGCGGCCCCGTGCGGCGCGCGCCACGACGGCCGTCTCGCACCAGGGCAGCCGGCTCGACAGCGAGGAACGCCTCGTCGCCGAGGCGAAACGACTCATGGATGCGGACACCGAGATCACCCGGCCGGCGGACTGGGCGGGCTACCGGCTCGTGCCGACAGGAATCGAGTTCTGGCACGGTCGCAGGGACCGCCTCCATCGCCGCCTCGCCTATCTGCTCCAGGCCGATGGCGCCTGGCAGGCGGAGCGGCTGCAACCCTGACTCCGCCGGGCGAGTCGATCACGTAGCACCCCGGAAACGTGCGGAAACACTCCAGCAACACCCAGTGGCTACAGTCCATCCATGGGCGACCTTTTCAATGGATACGGCGTCCAGGCGGCGAAGCGTCGGAAGAACCGCACCGCGGCCTGGGACGAGATGTTCGCCGACCACGGTCGGTCGGCCGGCGCCCAGCACGCGCGTCCCGCCTACCGCGAGCTGTATGCCGCCCTTGCGACACTCACCCAGGACGAGCTTCGCGGACGCACGGATGCGCTGGCGAGCTCCTATCTCGCCCAGGGCGTCACCTTCGATTTCGCAGGTGAGGAGCGACCCTTTCCGCTCGATGCGGTGCCCCGCGTCATCGAACAGGCGGAGTGGACGCGCATCGAATCAGGGGTGAAGCAGCGGGTCCGCGCCCTCGAAGCCTTCCTCAGCGACGTCTACGGCGCGCAGAACGCGGTGCGCGACGGAGTCATCCCGGCCGGGCTGATCACCTCGTCTGCGCACTTCCACCGGGCGGCCGCGGGAGTGGAGAGCGCGAACGGGGTGCGCATCCAGGTGTCCGGCGTCGACCTCATCCGCGACGAGTTCGGCGAATGGCGTGTGCTCGAAGACAATGTGCGTGTTCCGAGCGGTGTGAGTTACGTCATCTCCAACCGCCGGGTGATGGCGCAGACCCTTCCCGAGCTCTTCACGTCGATGCGCGTGCGGCCGGTCGGCGACTATCCGTATCGGCTGCTGCAGGCGCTGCGGGCGAGTGCGCCGGGCGGCATGGACGCGCCCAACGTGGTCGTCCTGACGCCCGGCGTCTACAACTCGGCGTACTTCGAGCACACCCTCCTCGCCCGGCTCATGGGCGTCGAACTCGTCGAGGGCAGGGACCTCTTCTGCTCGGCAGGCAAAGTGTGGATGCGCACCACCTCCGGTCCGAGACGCGTCGACGTGATCTACCGTCGCATCGACGACGAATACCTCGACCCGCTGCAGTTCCGCGTCGACTCCGTGCTCGGCACTCCCGGTCTGATGCTCGCTGCGCGCCTGGGCAACGTGACCATCGCGAACGCGGTCGGCAACGGGGTCGCCGACGACAAGCTGGTCTATACCTACCTGCCGGACCTCATCCGTTACTACCTGGCGGAAGAGCCGGTCATTCCAAACGTCGACACGTGGCGGCTCGAAGATCCGGGCGCGCTCGAGGAGGTGCTCGACCGGCTCGGCGAACTGGTCGTCAAACCGGTGGACGGCTCCGGCGGCAAAGGACTGGTGATCGGGCCGGATGCGAGCAAGAAGGAGCTGACCGAACTGCGCGCCCGTCTGATCGAGGACCCGCGCGGCTGGATCGCGCAGCCGGTCGTGCAGCTGTCGACCATCCCCACACTCGTCGCAGACGGGATGCGCCCCCGGCACGTCGACCTGCGCCCGTTCGCCGTCAACGACGGGCGCGACATCTGGGTCCTCCCTGGGGGCCTCACCCGGGTGGCGCTGCCTGAAGGGCAGCTGGTGGTCAACAGCAGCCAGGGCGGCGGATCGAAGGACACGTGGGTGGTCGGCGTCGGCACCGTGGACACCGAGCCGGTGGAGATCCGCAGTGTGCAGGGACTCGTCGCCGACCAGGCCGCGGCGCCTGCGGCCGCCGGCGCCCAGCATCCGCCGGACCATTCCGAACAGGACGGCCCGCGAAGCGACCAGCAACAGCAGCAGCAACAATCGAGAACGGATGCTCCGTGCTGAGCCGCATCGCGTCGAGCCTGTTCTGGATCGGACGGTACATCGAACGCAGCGACGGGACTGCGCGCATCCTCGACGTGCACCTGCAGCTGCTGCTCGAGGACCCCTGGATCGACGAAGACACCGCCTGCCGTTCCCTCCTGTCGGTGATGGGCAGTGAGGCGCCGGGGGACTCGAGCCTGGCGCGAGAGGATGTGCTGCGCATCCTCGCCGTGGACCGCACACAGCCCGCATCCATCGTCTATTCGCTGAGCGCAGCGCGCGAGAACGCCCGCCGAGCACGCGAGATCGTGTCGACGGAGCTCTGGGAATGCCTCAACACCACCAGTGCGCGGATGCCCCGGCGGGTGACCAGCGACAAAGTGCACGAATTCTTCTCCTGGGTGCGGGATCGCACGGCGCTCGCCGTCGGCATCATGGAGTCCTCCGCGAGCAGGGACGAGGCCTGGCAGTTCTTCACCCTCGGCCGGTCCCTCGAACGGGCGGACATGACGGCGCGGCTGCTCGCCACGCGTTCACTCACCGAAGCCAGCGGGCCGAGCTGGACGACCATCCTGCGCTCGTGCGGTGCGTACGAGGCCTACCTGCGCACGTACCGCGGTGTGCCGTCCGCACGCAACGCCGCCGAGTTCCTGCTCCACGACCGCCTGTTCCCCCGCTCCATCCTCTACTCGGTCGCCCGGGCGGAACGGTGCCTTCACGACATCGAGCCGCGAACGGAGCGCGTCGGTGTGACCGAACGCGCGCAGCGGCTGCTCGGGCAGATCCGCAGCGACCTCGAGTTCCGGCCGATCGCGGAGATCCTCGATGATCTGCCCGCACACATGTCGGCGGTGCAGGATGCGACGAGTGCCGCGAGCGAAGCCATCCGCCAGCGCTACTTTCCCGAGAACCTGGCCCCGAACTGGATCGGAGAACGATCGTGAAGCGCCTCCGGATAACCCATTCCACCGGGTACCGGTACGAGGGCGAAGTGACCGCGTCGTACAACGAGGCCCGGATGCTGCCGATCAGCGCCGAACGACAGCTGGTCCTGCACTCGAATCTCGAAGTCGAGCCTGTGTCGTCGCACCACCAGTACACCGACTACTGGGGAACGCGGGTGCTGGCCTTCGATGTGCTGGCGCCGCATCGCGAGCTGACCCTGTCGGCGAGCAGTCTGGTCGAGGTGCTCGACCCGTTGCCCCACGATTCGGCACTGACGTGGGACGAGCTTCGGCACGTGCGATTCACTGCCGGCGAGTACGTGCAGCAGCTGCCGCAGACCCAGCTCACGGAGCCGGCGGACGAGGTCGCCGGGATCGCGGCGACGGTCGTCGGGCTGCACGAGGACCCGTGCGAGGCTGCGCTCGCGCTCTGCCGCCGCGTCGGCGAGTCGGTGGAGTACGTCACCGGTGTGACAGGTGTGACGTCGACCGCAGCGGATGCGTGGGCCGAAGGAAAGGGTGTCTGCCAGGACATCACGCACATCGCGATCGGGGCGCTCCGATCGGTCGGGATTCCGGCGCGCTATGTGTCCGGGTATCTGCATCCGTCTCCGGAACCGGTCGTCGGCGAGACCGTCGTGGGGGAGTCGCACGCGTGGGTCGAATGGTTCTGCGGCAGCTGGCACGGGTACGACCCGACCAACCGGGTGGAGATCGGCGACCGGCACGTGCGGGTCGGGCACGGCCGCGACTACACGGATGTGGCGCCGCTGCGGGGCGTGTACGCGGGACCCACCGCATCCGAACTGTTCGTCACCGTGGAGATCACCCGCGAGGCCTGAGCCGCGGAGGCGGCCGCGCGCAGCGTGCCCCGGCCGGCGAGAATCGCCCCTGCGGTCGAGGGTCGCCTGTAGAACGGCGACAGTCGGCGCCGCCGGCGACTCTCGGCGACTCTCGGCAGCGCGGCGGCCCGCGGTCAGGCTCGCGTGGCGAGGAGGGCCGCCCACAGGTCGGCCCGGGCGTGGAAACTGGACAGGTCACGGCCGAGGAGGCGCTCCGCCTCGGCGACCCGCGCGCGCAGCGTGTGGCGGTGGATGCCCAGCTCGCGCGCCGCCGAATCGAACGTTCCGTTGTGTTCCAGCCAGGTCCGCAGCGAGAGGACGAGCGTGCTTCCGTTCGCCTCGTCGGCGGCAATCAGAGGCTCCAGGGTCGTCCTCGCCACCTCGCGCGCGTCGGTGCGCGAGAGGAACGCGAGCACCCCCTGGCGCGCGATCGTGTCGAACGTCACGATGCGCTCGTCGCCTTCGCGGGCGCGGTCGAGGGCCTGCGCCGCCTGGTCGTGGGCCCGCGCGAGGTCGGCGTAGCCCACCGCATCCGACACCCCGGCCTTCAGACCGAAACCCTCCGTCAGGTCCGCGACCGGCGACCCGGAGCCGTCGCCAAAGCAGAGCACGACGCGTCCGTCGTCCGCCGCGAAGAACAGGGCGCCGGGATGCTCGGCCACCCGAAGCTCCAGCCACTCCGACAGCGCGTCGGCCCCGTCGATGGGAGAGTCGACCAAGGCCACGCGCACGGGCTCCGCCGGCATCGCTCCCCACATCTGCGAGGCGATGTCCGAGGCGAGTTGTGTGTCACCCGAGACGAGCACGTGCCAGAGCCCGGACCGCAGATGGCCGACAGCCCGGTCGAGCGCCGAGTTCTGCTCGAGGGCGAGACCGGCGAGCGCGATGACGCTGGTGACGACCTGCTGGCCGGCCTGGTCGAGCTCGCCTGCGCCGCCGAGGGCGAGCACGCCGCGCAGCTGCCCGCTGGCGCCGAGCGTCTGCAGGGTGAGGGTCTCGCCTCCGCTGACGATGGTGCTGCTGGAGCGCCTCCGCGCCCGCAGCAGTCTGGTCGCCTCCGCGCCGACGGCCGCGATCGTGGATGCGCTGAGCGCGTCGGGCGGGAACGCTCGATCCACCGACCCGGTCGCGTCGAAGAGCACCACCCAGTGGTCGAGCTGCCGGGAGAGCTCGCCGAGCGTCGCGGTGAGCCCGTCGGGGCGCAGAGCCGCCAGGGAGATGGCCCGCTGCGCCTTCAACGCCCACGTGTTGCGGGCGAAGAGCTCTTCGGCGGCGAGGTCAGCGGCGTAGCGGGAGACGGCGATGAAAGGAACGCGGTACGGAACCTCGAACAGCGGGAGCCCGGCGTCGAGGCATGCGGCGATGAGTCCGTCCGGGGTGCCGTCGCGAATCACTTCCGTCCCGAACCCCAGTCCGGCGAGGCCGCGGTCGCGCAGCCTGCCGACATAGGGCGCGAAATCGGCGGGAGCGGCCGCGGGGTCGAACTGCGTGCCGGTGACGAGCAGCACCTGCCCGTCGGACAGGAACGGCGTCGGATCGGCGAGGTCGGAGCTGTGGACCCACTGCACGACCTGGTCCAGGGCCTGGGCAGGCAGCGCATCCTCGGGCGTGAGCAGGCGCAGATCCAGTTCGGGATTCGCGAGGAGGCGGCGCAGGGTGGGCGGCATGCTGTCGGTTCCTTTCCGCATCTCGACGCCCCGTTGTACGCCGTGGTCATCAAACGTATTCCGATTGTACAGACGGGCGATGTATCGGGGTCGCCAGGCTGCCTAACATGAGCGACAGAGCGCCGTCGCAATCCGGTCCCGGCGCACCCGTTGCACTGGAGTGACCATGACCATCGTCGACACCGTATCCGCCACGCTGACCGGCGGACCCGGCCTCCCGCAGGAGCGCCGCCTCGTCACCGCGATCCCGGGACCTGAGTCGCGCCGCCGGATGGAGCGCAAGACCCAGGCCGTCGCGGCCGGCGTCGGCACGACCATCCCCGTGTTCGTCGCAGCCGCCGGCGGTGGCGTACTCGTCGACGTGGACGGCAACTCGCTCATCGACTTCGGCTCCGGCATCGCCGTGACCGGGGTGGGCAACGCATCCCCGCGCGTCGTCGAGGCCGTCCAGGCCCAGGTCGCCCAGTTCACCCACACCTGCTTCACGGTCGCGCCGTACGACTCGTACGTCGACGTGGCCGAAGCGCTCAACCGCCTTACCCCCGGCGACCACGCCAAGCGCAGCGCCCTGTTCAACTCCGGCGCCGAGGCCGTGGAGAACGCGGTCAAGATCGCCCGCCACTACACCGGCAAGCAGGCCGTCGTCGCGTTCGACCACGCCTACCACGGTCGCACCAACCTGACGATGGGACTGACGGCGAAGAACCAGCCGTACAAGAGCGGCTTCGGCCCGTTCGCCTCCGAGATCTACCGCGCTCCCTTGTCGTACCCTCTTCGCGACGGCGGGCTGAGTGGCGCCGAGGCCGCGCGGCGCGCCATCCTGCACATCGAGAAGCAGGTCGGCGCCGAGAACCTGGCCGCGATCATCATCGAGCCCATCCAGGGCGAGGGCGGCTTCATCGTCCCGGCCGAGGGCTTCCTGCCGGCGCTGGCCGACTGGGCCGCAGCCAACGGCGTGGTCTTCATCGCGGATGAGGTCCAGACCGGTTTCGCCCGCACCGGCGCAATGTTCGCGAGCGAGCACTTCGGCATCGTCCCCGACCTCGTCGTGACGGCCAAGGGCATCGCGGGCGGCCTCCCGCTCTCCGCTGTCACCGGCCGCGCCGAGATCATGGATGCGCCCCAGGTCGGCGGCCTCGGCGGCACCTACGGCGGCAACCCCCTCGCCTGTGTCGCGGCGCTCGCCACCATCGACACCTACGAGCGGGACGGACTGGTCGAGCGCGCCCGGGAGATCGGGCGCATCCTCTTCGAGAAGCTCGGTGCCCTGCGCGACGCCGACCCGCGCGTCGCCGAGGTCCGCGGCTACGGTGCGATGGTCGCGATCGAGCTCGTCCACCCGATCACGGGAGAGCCGGATGCTGCCCTCACCGCTCGAGTCGCCTCCGCGGCCCACGCGGCAGGCGTCGTACTGCTCACCTGCGGAACCTACGGCAACGTCATCCGTTTCCTGCCGCCCCTGAGCATCCCGGACCACCTGCTGGTCGAGGGACTCGACATCGTCGCGGACGCACTCGCGTCGATCGGATCGGTGAACGCATGAGCCTCCTGACCGAGACCGCAAGCACCGACCGCATCGGTACCGACGCTATCGGCACCACTGTCTCCGACGCAGCAGCCACCCGCGAGGAGGCGCTGCTCGAGCGAGTTCCCGACGGCCTCTACATCGGAGGAGTCTGGCAGGCCGGGAGCGGCGACCCCATCGAGGTCGGCGACCCGGCGACCGGCCGCACCATCAAGCGGATCGCGAACGCGAGCCCGGCGGACGGCATCCGTGCGCTCGATGCGGCCGTCGAAGCCGCGGATGCATGGGCGGCGACCCCGCCTCGCACCCGTGGCGAGATCCTCCGTCGCGCTTTCGACCTGCTGCAGGAGCGTCGCGACGACTTCGCGCTGCTGATGACGCTCGAGATGGGCAAGCCGCTCGCCGAAGCGAACGGCGAGGTCACCTACGGCGGCGAGTTCCTGCGCTGGTTCAGCGAGGAGGCGGTCCGGATCGCCGGCCGCTACGGCACCAACCCCGAAGGCACCGGGACGACCGTCGTCTCGCAGCGTCCCGTTGGGCCGTGCTTCCTGATCACGCCATGGAACTTCCCGCTGGCGATGGCGACCCGCAAGATCGCGCCGGCGCTCGCCGCGGGCTGCACGGTGGTCATCAAGCCGGCCGAGCTGACACCGCTGACGACACTGCTGTTCGTGCAGCTGCTCGAGGATGCCGGGCTTCCGGCCGGCGTCGTCAACGTGATCACGACGTCGAGCTCGCGTGCCGTCTCGGCGCCGATCATCGCGGACCCGCGCCTGCGCAAGCTCAGCTTCACCGGCTCCACCCCCGTCGGGCGGACCTTGATCGAGCAGGCCGCCGCGAACGTCCTCCGCACCTCGATGGAGCTCGGCGGCAACGCCCCATTCGTCGTCTTCGACGACGCCGACCTCGACAAGGCGGTCACCGGGGCGATGCTCGCGAAGTTCCGCAACACGGGCCAGGCCTGCACGGCGGCCAACCGGTTCATCGTGCACGAGTCCGTCGCCGACGAATTCGCACGCCGGGTGACCGAGCGCGTGGACGCGTTCGTCGTCGGGCGCGGCACGGACGATGGCGTGACGATCGGGCCCCTCATCAATAGGGCAGCCGTCGAGAACATGGAATCCCTCGTCGCCGACGCGGTCGGTCGCGGAGCACGACTGCTCACCGGCGGCGCGCGTCCAGCGGGACCCGGTTCGTTCTTCGAGCCGACCGTCCTCGTCGACGTCGCACCCGGCAGTGACGTCGTGCGCGAAGAGATCTTCGGGCCGATCCTTGCGATTTTGACCTTCCGCGAGGAGGCTGAGGCCGTGGCGCTCGCGAACGGCACCGAATACGGACTCGTCGGCTATGTCTTCACCGAGGATCTCGGCCGGGCGCAGCGGATGATCGACCGCATCGACACGGGCATGATGGGCGTCAACACGGGCCTGGTGTCGAACGCGGCAGCCCCGTTCGGCGGAGTCAAGCAGTCCGGGCTCGGACGCGAGGGCGGCCTCGAAGGCATCCACGAATACCTGTCGACCAAATACACACTGATCCCGGCGTCCTGAGCGACCGGCACGGAAAGAAGCGAAAATGGGCGCGATCGAACGCGACGTCGTCATCATCGGGGCCGGAGCATCCGGCCTCACCGCCGCGACCGAACTGAAGAAGGCCGGGCTGACCGTCGCCGTGCTCGAGGCGCGCGACCGGGTCGGCGGTCGTCTCTGGACCGACGACGTCGACGGTGCGATGCTCGAGATCGGCGGCCAGTGGGTGTCGCCCGACCAGGATGCGCTGAAAAGCACCCTCGCCGAGCTGGGACTGGAGACCTACCCTCGCTACCGCGAGGGCGAGAACGTCTACCTCAACGAGGCCGGCGAGCTCACCCGGTTCGAGGGTGAGATCTTCCCGGTGCCGCCGAAGACCGAAGCCGAGATCGTCACGCTCATCGAAAAGCTGGATGCCCTGGTCGCCGAGATCGACCCGGACCGGCCGTGGGCGCATCCGCTCGCCAAGGATCTCGACGAGATCTCGTTCAGCCGCTGGCTGGAGACGCAGACCGACGACCAGGAGGCGCGCGACAACATCGGCATGTTCATCGCCGGCGCGATGCTGACGAAGCCCGCGCACGCGTTCTCCGCCCTGCAGGCGCTGCTCATGGCGGCCAGTGCCGGCAGCTTCAGCAACCTGGTGGATGCGGACTTCATCCTCGACGAACGCGTCGTCGGCGGGCTCCAGCAGGTTCCGCTGCTGCTCGCGGAACGACTCGGCGGGGATGTCCGGCTCGGCCAGCCGGTGCGCACGCTTCGCTGGCACGAGGGCGGAGTGACCGCGGTCACCGACTCGACCGAGGTGAAGGCGCGGTTCGCCGTGCTCGCCGTGCCGCCCATCCTGATCAGCCGCGTCGGCTACGAGCCGCCCCTGCCGCGTCGCCAGCAGCAGCTTCACCAGCACCTGTCGATGGGTTTCGTCATCAAGGTCCATGCCGTCTACGAGACGCCGTTCTGGCGGGAGGCGGGCCTCTCGGGGACCGCGTTCAGCCCGTACGAGCTGGTGCACGAGGCGTACGACAACACCAACTTCGAGGATCCGCGGGGAACGCTCGTCGGCTTCGTGGCGGATGAGGCGGCCGACGGCGTCTTCGCACTGAGCGCCGACGAGCGCAAGCAGCGCATCCTCACCTCCCTGTCGCATTACTACGGTGAGAAGGCGCTCGAGCCGGTCGTCTACTACGAGAGCGACTGGGGCTCGGAGGAGTGGACGCGCGGGGCGTACGCGGCCAGCTTCGACATGGGCGGACTGGCCCGCTACGGCGCCGACCTGCGCACGCCCGTGGGGCCGATCTGGTTCTCGTGCAGCGACATGGCAGGCAAGGGGTACCAGCACGTCGACGGTGCGATCCGGGTGGGCCGCGAGACGGCCGCCGGGATCATCGCGGTCGCCTAGCGCCCAGCGCTGAGTGCTACGCGCTCAGTGCCGCCGAGTGTCGCCGCTATGGTCGAGAATCGCCCGCACGCCGGGTCATCTCGGAGTCCGAGGCGATTCTCGACTGAGCGCCGGCGGCGCGGGCGGCGCGGGCGGAGGTCAGGCGAGCTCGGCGAGCATGCCGCGCTCGAGCGCGACCCAGACGTGACCGTCGGGTGCGACGGCGATGCCGTGCGGCTCGCTGGCGGGGGTGGGCAGGTCGTGCAGAGTGAGGTCGCCCTGGTCGGTCACGAATCCCACCTGGTTGGAGCCCCACAGGGTGAACCAGCAGCCGCCGGTCGGAGAAGCCGTGATCGCGTGCGGTTTGGAGTCCGGATCGGGTAGCGCGATCTCGCTGAGCACGCCGTTCCGCGAGATGCGCCCCAGCGCGCCGCCGAGAACCTCCGCGAACCAGACGGCGCCGTCCTCGGCGACCGCGATCCCGACCGGTCCGGACACCGGCCGCGGCAGTTCGAAGTACTGGATGGCCGCATCCCCGCCCCGCACATGCCCCACCGCGTTGCCCTGGTTGAGGGTGAACCAGACGCTGTCGCCCGAACCTGCGATCATCGACGCCATCGCATCCGCGCGGCCGACCGGGAACTCGGTGACGCGGCCCATGATGTCGATGCGGCCCAGCGCATCCGCCGCCAGTTCCGTGAACCAGACCGTGCCGTCGTAGAGGGTCGTGATCCCGAACGGGCTCGCCTCCATGGTGGGCACGGCGACCTCATTGAGGATGTGGATGGCGTCGCCGGCGTCGTCCGCCTCGACTGGCGCGCGCCCGACATGCACGACGCGGTTTCCGGTCGTGTCGGTCACCCACACCGATTCCTCGGTCGCCCGGGAGACGAGCGACGGCTGCGCGGTGTCGCCGAGGTCGACGAATGCGAGCGTGCCGTTCGCGTCACGGCGGCCGACCCGCCCGGCGTGGACGAGGGTGAACCAGACAGCGCCGTCGTCGGTGACGGTGATTCCGTACGGGCCGGCGGAGGCATCCGTCACCGGATGCTCGACGATGCGGGTCACAGCAGTTCGAGCCTGGCGCGCCGGTCGTACTCGGTGCGACCGCCGACACGCACGAGTTCGGGGCTGACGAGGTTGGTGAGCAGCACCGACCCTTCGCCCTGGAGGATGGTCAGGTCGCGGTGCAGGTACGCGGTGATGCTGGCTGCGGCCGCACCGGTCGCCTGGTCTTCGGCGATTCCCATCTCGGGCGCGAACATGCGAGCACGGAGGTGACCGGCGCCCTCGTCGATCCACGCATAGGCGAAGTGCTGGCCTTCGGTGAAGTCGGCGGGGTCGAGCGCGTCGACTTCGCCGGGGGAGTCGAGGGGGATCCAGTGGAAGACCGGAGCCCAGTCTGCGCGTGCGGTGATCCAGGTGATGTCGCCTTCGAAGTCGACCATCACCTCGCCCGCCTTCTCGCGGAGCGCCCAGAGCTGGATGCCGTGACGGGCGATGAGCCAGGCGGTGCCGACGCTCGGGTGACCCGCGAACGGCAGTTCTTTCGCGGGCGTGAAGATGCGGATGCGCGCCGTGAAGAGCTCGTCGTCGATACCGTCCACGAACACCGTCTCGCTGAATCCGAGGGTCTTCGCGATCTCCTGTTCGCGGCCGAGGGTGGAGCCCGTGCTGTCGATGACGCCGAGCTCGTTGCCGTAGTCGCCGGTCTCGTCGGTGAACACGCGGACGACGTCGACGTCGATGGGTTCGCTCATAGGACCAGCCTGTCACGGATGGCGCATCCCGGCGGACTTGCGTTCGTTAATCGAACAGACTAGTCTGTTCGATTAAGGAGGAACCATGGCAACGCAGATCCGCAGGACCCGCTCGGAGAGCCGCATAATGGACGCCGCATCCGACCTCTTCTACGAGCACGGGCTGCGCGGGGTCGGCATCGACCAGGTCATCGCCACCTCCGGCATCTCGAAGTCGACGCTGTACGCGCACTTCCGCTCGAAGGACGACCTCGTCGCCGCCTACCTGCGGGCGACGGACGACTCCTGGATGCGGCAGCTGCAGGATGCGGCCGAACGCGCGGGCGACGCTCCGGCCGCGCAGCTCATCGGACTCTTCGACGCGCTGTACGAGGCGTTCGACCGCCACGGCTTCTTCGGCTGCCCGTTCATCAGCTCCGCCGTGGAGTCCGACCTCGACTCTCAAGCGCGCGCGATCACCCGCGAACACGTCCGGCGCCGCCAGGCCTGGATCTCCGACCTGTGCGCCGCCGCCGGCGACCCGGACCCTGCCCGACTCGCAAGCCACCTCGGGCTCCTCATCGACGGAGCTCTCGCGAGCGGCCGGCTCGAACAGGACCGCTCCGTCGTCGACGCAGCGAAACGCGCCGCCGGCGACGCGGTCGACAGCATCTCCCGCAACCTGAAAGGCAACTCGTGAACCAGCCCGACGCATCCGCGCCGTCCACTCTCATCGTCCTCGCCCATCCGGATCTCGCGCACTCGCGCATCAACGCCCCGCTCGCCGCAGGCGTCGCGGACGTGCCCGGCGCCACCGTGCGCCACCTCGACGCCCTGTATCCGGATGGCGCCATCGACGTCGAAGCCGAACAGCGGGCGCTCGAGGCCGCCGACACGATCGTGCTGCAGTACCCGACGTACTGGTATTCGACGCCGGGCCTGCTGAAGACCTGGCTCGACACTGTGCTCCTCCGCGGCTGGGCCTACGGTTCGAGCGCGCCGGGCGTGCTCAAGGGCAAGGGCCTGCGCGTGGTCACCTCGACCGGCGGCATCGAAGCGGCCTACTCGCCTGAGGGTTTCCACGGGTGGGAGATCGACGACGTGCTGATCCCGCTGAAGGCGATCGCCCGGCGGCTCGGGATGCGCTGGCTCGAACCTCTCGTCGTCCACGGTGTGCGCGACGTCACCCCCGACGAACTCGACGGCTACGTCGACGACTACCGCCGCATGCTCCACGCCGAACCCGCGGCCCTCGCACTCTCCCCACTCTCCGCGCTCTCCGCAGCCTGACCCAGCGGATGCGCGGGGGTGCGGATGCGCGGGGGTGCGGGTGCCGGGTGCTCAGGGGGAGGGGGTGTGGAGGTCGACGGTGTAGGAGGGGACGAGGTCGACTTCGATGCCTGACGGGTCGACGCCTGCCGACTGCAGCTGGGTCTCGAGGGTGTCTGTGGCCGGGACGGGCGGAACCCCGGTCACCCGCACGAGATACGTGCCGTTCGCAGTGGTCACGCTGACGAGTTCCCACCCTTCGCTCTGCGCCCACGATTGCGCCACCGTGCGGATGGAGCTCTGCCGGGCCGTCTGCTGCGCGAGCCGCACCGACTGTATGGCGAGCGGCACCGCGACGATCACCACCATCGCCGCGATGGCGATCACCGCGTTGCGACGACGGATCGGCCGGTCGGAGACGACTTCGCCGGGCGCCGGACGCGCCCCGTAGACAGCGAGGATGACGATCCCGGTGGCGAGGATCGCGGCGACGTTCGTGACGAACAGCAGTAGCGCGCCCGCAGCCTGCGCGGGGGCACCGGATTCGAGGGTCAACCCCACCACCGTGAGCGGAGGGACGAGCGAAATCGCGATGGCGACCCCGGGGAGAGTGTCCGAGATGTCCGACCTGACCAGCGCGACAGCGCCCACAGCGCCCGTCGCGAGGGCAGCGACGAGGTCGATGAGGTCGGGGGATACCCGGCTTGCGACCTCGGGGTCGGTGGCGGCGACGACCGGTTCAGACACGAGCAGCCCGATGACGAAGCCGATCCCGATGGCCGCCAGGGCGCCGAGCACGACGAGGACGATCGAGCGGACGAGGTTGACCCCGTCGGCGAGAACGGTCGAGAGGCTGATGCCCTGGATCGGCAGCATCATCGGGGCGACGATCATCGCGCCGATCACGGTCGCCGAGGAGTTGGCGACGACCCCGGATGCTGCGATCACCGATGACAGCCCGAGCAGGAGCCAGAAGCGGGTCAGCCGCCGCCGGCGCTCGGCCCCTTCGAAGAGCACGGCGTTGCGCATCGCAGCGACGTCGTTGCGAACGTCGTCCGGCATCTCCGGGGACATTCCGCACCTCCCGGCTCGGCCCCTCCCGTTACCGACGAGCGTATGCCCGCGGCCCGCTCGCCGCACTAATTGCGTCCCACCGCACTAGGTCTACCGAGTGCGCCGAGACGCAATTAGTGCGGCGAGCGACCTCGAGCGCTGCGGCGACGGCGGGCTTGTTCAGTCGGACGAACGGCGCCCCGATTAACTCTCGGATCGGACGAAAGAGGCGCCGAGAGGTTTTCTTATGGTGATGGAATGAAGTCACTAGACGAGATCCAGGCGTTCATCGACACGGAGTTCGCGGGCCTCGTCCGCGACCACAAGGTTCCCGGCGCGGTCGTCGCCGTCCTCAAGGACGGTGAGATCATCGACGCAGCAGGCGGCGTGCTCAGCACGTCGACACTCGTCGACGCCACCCCCGATTCGGTCTTCCAGATCGGCTCCATCACCAAGGTCTGGACGGCGACGCTCGTCCTGCAGCTCGTCGACGACGGACTGCTCGACCTGGATGCGCCCATCCAGACCTACGTCACCGACTTCCACCTCGCAGACGAGGCGTCCGCCGCCAGCATCACCACGCGGCAGCTGCTCAGCCACCAGGGCGGATTCGAAGGCGACGTCTTCACCGACACCGGCCGTGGCGACGACGCCATCGCCAAGTACATCGCAGAGATCGCCGAACTGCCGCAGCTCTTCTCGCCGGGCGAACTGTTCTCATACAACAACGTCGGCTTCAGCATCCTCGGCCGTCTCGTCGAGGTCCTCCGCGAGAAGACCTGGGAGCAGGCGCTCCTCGACCACATCGTCACCCCGCTCGGCCTCACCCACGTCGCCCCGAGCGCCTACGAGGCCATCCTTCACCGCGCGGCCGTCGGCCACGTCGGACCCGGAGAGGACGGCGTCGAGATCGCAGCCCCGACCTGGGCGCTCGCCCGCTCCAACGAGCCGGCCGGCTCCATGCTCGCCATGCGGCCGCGCGACCTCGTGAGCTTCGTGAAGATGCACCTCGACGGCGGAACCGCACCCGACGGCACGCGCATCCTCTCCGAGCAGTCGGTCGCGGCCATGCAGACCAAGCATGTCGACCTGCCCCGCCTGACCGGAATGGGCGACGCCTGGGGCCTCGGCTGGGAGATCATCGACAGCTCGGCGCCGACGGTGCTCGGCCACGACGGCGGCACGATCGGCCAGGCTGCCTTCCTGCGCATCGTCCCCGAGGCCGGGCTGGCCGTCGCGCTGCTGACCAACGGCGGTGACGTCTTCGGTCTCTTCGAGGATGTGGTCGCCCGCATCCTCGACGAGGTCGCCGGGGTCACGCTGCCGGGGCACCCGCTGCCGCCGGCCGAACACGCGGCCGTCGACGCGACAGCGTATCTCGGGCTCTACGCCGACACCATCTACGACCTGGTCGTCAGCCAGGACGAGGACGGCCGGGTCTGGCTGGACCGCACGCCGAAGGACATCATCGCCGAGATCGGCGGACAGCCGGATCGCAGCGAACTCGTCGCGTTCGGACCGGACTCGCTCATCGGGGTCGAGGGTCAGCGCGGGATCCACCCGATCTACGTCTTCCTCGGCGACGCCGGCGACGGGCGGGCGAAGTACATCCACTACGGCCGCGTCGTCACGCGCGCCGCCTAGCTCACCATCCACCGCGTTCACCGCAGCACGCACACAGCAGAAAGAGCATCCATGAAATCGATCAGGAAACCGGCGCTCGCGCTCATCGTCTCCGCCGTCGCCGTCACCTCACTGGCGGCGTGCGCGGGAGGCGGGGGCACGGCGTCGACGTCGGCCAACTATGTCGACGGCAAGCCGTTCACGCTCGCCCTCGCCGCCGACCCGGGCAACCTCGACCCGCAGGCCTCGGCCGTCAGCGCCCTCTTCGCGCTGACACATTTCGCCTACGACCCTCTCGTCAACGTCGACGCAAAGGGCAAGGTCAGCAGCGGTCTCGCGAAGGAGTGGAAGCTCGACGGCACCACCGCGACCTTCACCCTGAAGTCAGGTGTGACCTGCTCAGACGGGTCGACCTTCACGGCGAAGACCGCTGCTGACAACGTCACCTGGGTCGAGGACCCGGCGAACAAGAGCCCGTTCCTCGGCGCGTTCATCCCGGCCGGCATCACGGCGGCCGACGACTCGTCGGCCGGCACCGTCACGCTCACCCTCTCGACGCCCGCGCCGTTCCTGCTGCAGAGCCTCGCGAACCTGCCGATGGTCTGCGACGCAGGCCTGGCCGATCGCTCGAAGCTGGCCACCGCCACGCTCGGCACCGGGCCGTACGTCCTGAGCGAAGCCGTGCCGAACGACCACTACACCTACAAGGTCAACAAGAAGTACACCTGGGGTCCCGGCGGCGCGAGCACGTCGGCGAAGGGCACGCCCGCGACCGTCACGGCCAAGATCATCACCAATGAGACCACCGCGGCCAACCTGCTGCTGTCCGGCCAGGTGAACTCGGCCCAGATCCTGGGACCGGACGCCGACCGCCTCGCCAAGGCGAAGCTGTTCTCGCAGGACACCCCGGCGCTGATCGGCGAGCAGTGGTACAACAACTCGGCCGGCCACCCGACGAGCGACCCGGCCGTGCGCATGGCGCTCACCCAGGCCGTCGACCTCGGCGAGCTCCAGAAGGTCCTCACGTCGGGCAAGGGTGTGGCTGCGACCAGCTTCGCCGTCATCCCGCCCGTCGGCTGCGCGGTCGACTCCGTCTCGGCTGCACTGCCGAAGAAGGACGTCTCGGCAGCCAAGGCGGGGCTCGACGCAGCCGGCTGGAAGGTCGGCTCGGACGGTATCCGCGTGAAGGACGGCGTGAAGCTCAACCTCACCTTCATCTACGACTCCTCGCTCGGCGCCGGCGGAACTGCGGCCTCCGAGCTCGCGACCAAGGCGTGGGAGGCGATCGGCGCCAAGGTCACTGCCGCCCAGAACGATGAGACGGCTGTGTCCGCCGCCCTCTTCGGGACCGGCGCCTGGGACATCTCGTGGGAGCCGCTGAACGTCAACAGCCCCGACCAGCTCGTCGGCTTCCTCTCCGGGCCCGCGGCCCCCAAGGGAACCAACTTCGCGAACATCCAGAACGCGGACTACTCGTCGGCCGTCGCCAAGGCGATGACGATGAACGGCACCGATGGCTGCCAGACCTGGGCGGACGCCGAGTCGGCGCTCGTGAAGGCTGCTGACGTCGTGCCCTTCGCCAACAACATCGTGAAGACGTTCGGCAAGGGTGCCACCTTCCAGGCTGTGGGCGGGATCGTCCCGACCAGCATCCGGATGCTCGGCTAAGCGCCCGGCGCTTCGCACGCACCACAGCACCACGCTCCAACGCTCCAACGCTCCAACGCTCCAACCAGTAAGGAAACCTCGGCATGACATCAGCAGTCGCCCTGCCGGCAGAAGAGATGCGCACCACCGGCGATCGTCGCTGGCAGCGCTTCGCGATCCGCCGGACAGGGCGACTGCTCGTGTCGCTCTGGGTGCTCGTGACGGCTTCGTTCCTCATGATCCACCTCGTGCCGGGCGATCCGATCCGGGCGGCGATGGGTCCGACGACCCCGCTCGCCGTGGTCAACGCCCGACGCGAGGCCCTCGGCCTGAACGACCCGATCTGGCAGCAGTACCTGCACTACCTCCAGGGCGTGTTCACCGGTGACCTGGGAGTCTCCATCGGCTCCCAGCTCCCGGTCGCCCAGGTGATCGGCCAGCGCCTGGCCGCAACCGCCGCGCTCGCCGGCCTCGCCTTCCTCCTCGCCGTCGTGATCGCCGTGCCGATCGGGGTCGCCGTCGCGGTCGCCACCCGTCGCTCGCGCGGTCGCCGGCTCGAACTGGGGTTCACCGCCGGCAGCGTCTTCCTCTCGACGATCCCCGACTTCCTGCTCGGTGTCGCACTCGTCTTCGTCTTCGGTGTCACGCTCGGTTGGCTGCCTGTCGCCGGCCGGGACAGCGCGGCCTCCTACATCCTCCCCGTGATCGCGCTGGCCCTCGGCCCCGCGGCCGTGCTGGCCCGAATCGTCCGCGTCGAGATGCTCGGTGTCCTCGACGCCGATTATGTGCGCACGGCCAGGGCGAAGAGGCTGAAGTCGTGGCGGATCCATCTCAGCCACGCCCTGCCGAACGCGCTCACGGCCACCCTCACCCTCGCGGGTCTCCTCCTGAGCTCTCTGGTGGTCGGCACCGTGCTCGTCGAGAACGTGTTCGCCTGGCCCGGGCTCGGCAGCACCATCGTGCAGTCGATCCAGACCAAGGACTACCCCCTCGTGCAGGCGACGGTGCTCGTCTACGGCGTCGGCGTCCTGCTCGTGAACACCATCGTCGACGTCGTGCTCGCCCTGCTCGACCCGCGCTCGACCGTTGCGGAGCACTGATGAAAGCCATCCGGCGCACCATGCGCACCCCCCTCGGCGTCGCAGCGATGATCCTCCTGCTGGTCGTGCTGGCGACAGCCGTCTTCGCCCCGATCCTCTGGGGTGAGAAAGCGGATGCGGTCAACACGAACGACCTGCTGGCCGGGCCGTCGCCCGAGCACTGGATCGGAACCGACAACCTGGGCCGCGACCTCTTCTACCGCGTGCTGGTCGCGACGCGGCTCTCCATCGTGCTGGCCCTTCTCGCCACGCTCGTGTCGGTCGGCATCGGCCTGGTGCTCGGAGTCCTGCCGCTGCTCCTCGGACCGCGGTTCGGCAGGGTGATCACCTGGATCGTCGGCATCGCCGTCGCGTTCCCCGGCCTCCTGCTCGCCCTGTTCTTCGCGGTGATCTTCGGATCGGGTTGGCTCGGCGCCGTCCTGGCGATCGGTATCGCCGGTGCGCCGTCGTTCGCCCGCCTCTGCCAGACGCTCATCGCAGGCGTGTCGTCGCGCGACTACGTGGCGGCCGCGCGTGTCGGCGGGGTCGGACGGCTGCGGGTGCTGGGCCGCCACGTGCTTCCGAACGTCGGCGAGCCGCTGATCGTGAACGCGACCATCGGTGCCGGCGGCACCCTGCTCGCGTTCGCAGGTCTCTCCTTCCTCGGCCTCGGTGTCCAGCCGCCCTCGTACGACTGGGGCCGGCTGATGGGTGAGGGCCTGTCCGGCATCTATGTGAACCCGCTCGCCGCACTTGCTCCCGGCATGGCGGTCGTCATCGCCGGTCTGGCTTTCAACCTCGTCGGCGAGTCCGCCGCGCGTGCGCTGGGGATCGCCTCCGCGAACCCGCTCACCGCCGCGAAGAAGAAGGTGCAGCCTCGCCCCGTTCCTCAGCCCATCCCGGTGGTGCAGGATGGAGACGCCGTCCTGGAGGTGCGCAACCTGCGCGTCACGTTCCCGGGAGTGGATGGCCCCGTCAGCCCGGTTCGCGGTATCAGCTTCACGATCGGCAAGGGCGAGGCCGTCGGCATCGTCGGCGAGTCCGGCTCCGGCAAGTCGCTGACCGCCCTCTCGATCGCCCAGCTCGTCGAGCAGCCCGGTGAGGTGAAGGCCCAGCGCCTGGACTTCCTCGGCGAAGCGCTGCTGGAGGGCGACCCCGCCCGCCACCGTCGCCTTCTCGGCACCGCGCTCGCGATGGTGTTCCAGGACCCGATGACCTCGTTCAACCCCACGAAGCGGATGGGCGGCCAGCTCGCCGAAGTGGCCGTCGAGCACCAGGGGATGAGCTCGAAGGATGCGCTCGCCCGGGCCGTCGACCGGTTCGACGCCGTCAGGCTCCCGGAGCCGGCGCGCCGGGTCAGGCAGTACCCGCACGAATTCTCTGGTGGGATGCGGCAGCGCGCGATGATCGCGATGGGCCTGATGGCCACACCGAAGCTCATCATCGCCGACGAGCCGACGACAGCGCTCGACGTGACCGTGCAGCAGCAGGTGCTCGCGCTCCTGCAGTCGATCCGCGAACAGGATGACGTGGCCCTCCTGCTGATCAGTCACGATGTCTCCGTGGTCGCCGAGATCTGCGACCGGGTGCTGGTGATGTACGCCGGCCGAATCGTGGAAGACCTCCCGGCCCATGAGCTCGCGACTGCTGCGAAGCATCCGTACACGCGTGCCCTGCTCGCGGCCGTTCCCGACATGACCACCGACATCGACCAGCCTCTCGCGACGGTGCCAGGGCGCCCGGTCGACCCCGCGCAGGTCCCGGCGGGTTGCGCCTACGCCGCGCGCTGCCCGCTTGCTGACGCCCGTTGCCGCGGCATCGATCCGGAGCTCATCGAGGACGAGTCGGGCAACCGTGTCGCCTGCTGGCACGCCGGCGAGCCGATCCAGCTGGGGATGCCGGTCCAGCATCGCGCTGAACGGTTCGCCGAACTCGATGATGCGGAGGTCCTGGCATGAGTGAACTGCACTTCGACGACGTGACCGTGCGCTTCGGCGCCGGACGCACCGCGATGACCGCGGTCGACGGCGTCAGCCTGAAGGTTCCGTCCGGCGAGGTCGTCGGTCTCGTCGGCGAGTCGGGCTCGGGCAAGTCGACCCTCGCCCGTACCGCCGTCGGTCTCTCCCCGATCCACTCGGGCCGCATCCTTCTCGACGGAACCCCGATCGCCGCGCGCCGCGGCCGTCGCCCGCTGCAGATGGTCTTCCAGGACCCGTACTCCTCCCTCGACCCGCGCATGACCATCGGTTCGAGCATCGCCGAGATCCTGCCGCGCGGCTTGAGCCGCACCGAGCGCCGTGAGGAAGTCGCCCGGCTCCTCGACCTCGTGCACCTCGACAACACCCGCGCCCAGGCCTATCCGTCGGCGCTCTCGGGCGGCCAGCGCCAGCGTGTCGCCATCGCCCGGGCACTCGCCGGCCGCCCCGAGGTCCTCGTCGCCGACGAGATCACCTCCGCGCTCGACGTCTCGATCCAGGGCTCGATGCTCAACCTGGTTCGGGAGTTGCAGGCCGAGCTCGGCCTGTCGATGCTCTTCATCTCGCACAACCTGGCTGTCGTCCGCTACGTCGCCAGCAGCATCGCCGTCATGTACCGCGGGCGCATCGTCGAGCAGGGGCCGACCGCCCAGGTGCTCGACCAGCCCGAGCATCCCTATACCCGCCAGCTGCTCTCCGCGATCCCGCGGCGAGTCCAGACCACGACAACCCACCACTAGAAGGAGTCCGAAGTGACCCGCAGAATGCGCATCGAAGACCTGCTCGCACTCTCTGTGCCGAGCCAGCCGACCGTCTCGCCCGACGGTTCGAGCATCGCCTACGTGCTGAGCGGCAATGACGCCGCCGCAGACACGTCGGTGAGCTCGCTCTGGATCGCAGATGGTTCGGGATCGCCCCGTGCACTGACGCACGGGACGACGGATGCGAGCCCCGCGTTCTCGCCCGACGGAACCACGATCGCCTTCCAGCGCGACGGCCAGCTCTGGACGCTGCCGGTCGCCGGCGGCGAGCCGAAGCAGCTCACCACGCTTCCTCTCGGGGCGGGTGCGCCGGTCTGGAGCCCGGGCGGTACGCGCATCGCCTTCTCGGCTCCCGTCGACACGGCAGCCGCAGAAGACGAGGGCGACGCGGAGCGCGCCCGCCGGTCGGGTGCGCCGATCGTCACCGACGGCGTCGGCTACCAGGTGGATGGCGCTGGCTACCTGCGAGGACTGCGCACGCAGATTCACGTGGTCGACGTCGAGACCGGGGAACTGCGCCGGCTCACCGACGCCGACGAGCACGCCGGCAGCCCCGCCTGGAGCCCCGACAGCGCCACGCTCGCCTTCACGGCCCACCCCGAGGGCGTCGACGAGCTCGCCATGCGTTCGTCGGTCCACCTCATCGACGCGGTCGACCCCAAGGCACTGCCGCGCGCGATCGCCTTCGAGGGCGGCTTCGCCGGGACGGTCACCTTCACCCCTGACGGGAACGGCCTCGTCGTCGTCGGCTGGAAGGGCGACCCGCGGGCTCACGCCGGTCTCTTCGCCGTCGACCTCGAAACGGGCGCGGTCACCGAGCTCGCCGCATCCCTCGACCGCAACGTGATGCCGGGTGCTCCGGCCTACCCGGGGGCTCTCCCGCAGTTCACGACGGAAGGCGACGTGCTGTTCGCCATCCGGGACCGCGGCTGCACCCACCTCTACGCCGTCCCGTTCACCGGCGGCGAGCCGCGCCTCCTCCACGGCGGCGAGGGACACGTCGTCAGCGGTCTCTCGGTCTCCGGCGCCCACGCCGCGATCGCACTCGCCACCCCAACTTCGTTCGGCGAGATCGTGGCCGTCGACCTGGGCACAGGCGCCGAGACCGTGGTCACCAGCCACGGCGACACGCTGGCCGAGGTCGACCTGTTCCTCCGCGAGAGCCGCGAGTTCACCATCAGCGACGGCGTCACCGTGCAGGGCTGGGTCATCCGCGACCCCGAGGTCACCGGTGCGACCCCTCTTCTCATCGACGTGCACGGCGGACCGCACAACGCGTGGAACGCCGCCGCAGACGAGATGCACCTCTACCACCAGGAGCTCGCGGCCCGCGGCTGGACCGTGCTCATCGTCAACCCGCGCGGCAGCGACGGCTACGGCACGGAGTTCTACGACGCTGTCTTCAACGCGTGGGGCGAGGCGGACCGGAACGACTTCCTCGAGCCGATCGACCAGCTCGTCGCCGACGGCCTCGCCGACCCGAAGCGGCTCGCCATCACCGGCTACAGCTACGGCGGATTCACCACCTGCTACCTGACGAGCCGCGACGACCGCTTCGCCGCAGCCGTCAGCGGAGGCGTCGTCGCCGACCTCACCAGCATGGGCGGCACGAGCGACGACGCGCACTTCCTGAACGTCGCCGAGCTGGGCGCCCTGCCCTGGAAGGACGGCGACCGCGAGCGTCTCGCCGAACTGTCCCCGTACACCCACGTCGACAAGGTGGCCACGCCGACGCTCGTCCTGCACGGCGGCGACGACGTCCGCTGCCCGGTGGGCCAGGCCGAGCAGTGGCATTACGCACTGCGCGAGCAGGGCGTGCCGACACGGCTCGTGATCTACCCGGGCGCGAGCCACGTGTTCCCGCTCCTCGGCAAGCCGAGCCATCGCATCGACTTCTGCACCCGTATCGTCCAGTGGGTGGAGCAGTATGCGGGTGACGCAGAAGGCCCGCGTCCCGAGCCCATCGACGCCGCGCACTGGGAGCGCCGCCTGACCGCTCTCGCCAAGCGCCACAAGGTGCCGGGCGCCCAGCTCGGGATCCTGCGCCTCGGCACGGGCGGCGCCGCGGACGAGGTCGTCACCGCCGCCACCGGAACCCTCAACCGCAACATCGCCACCGGCGCCCCCGTGACGACCGACGCTGTGTTCCAGATCGGTTCCGTCTCGAAGGTGTGGACCGCATCCGTCGTCATGCGACTCGTGGATGAGGGCAAGCTCGCCCTCGACACCCGCATCGTCGACATCCTGCCGGGCTTCCACCTCGTCAACGACGCCCTCACCGACGGCGTGACCGTGTGGCACCTGCTGACGCACACCAGCGGCATCGACGGGGACGTCTTCACCGACACCGGCCGCGGCGACGACTGCATCGAGAAGTACGCGTACCTGCTGTACGAGGCCGGCCAGAACCACCCGATCGGCGCGACCTGGTCGTACTGCAACTCGGGCTACAGCCTCCTCGGCCGCGTGATCGAGCAGGTCACCGGCCAGACCTGGGACGCTGCGATGCGCGACCTCCTGTTCAGCCCGCTCGGCCTCACCCACACGGTCACGCTGCCCGAGGATGCGATCCTCTACGCCGCAGCCGTCGGTCACGTCGAGGTCGGAGACGAGCAGGTCGTGACGCCCACCTGGGGCCTCCCGCGGTCGCTCGGCCCGGCCGGGCTGATCACCGCCCGCGCGGCCGACGTGCTCGCCTTCGCACGGCTGCACATGACCGGTGGCCTCGCCGCCGACGGCACGCGCCTGCTCAGCGAGGAGAGCGTGCTCGCCATGCAGGACCTGCACGCCGACGTGCCCGACAAGTACTCGCTCGGCGACTCGTGGGGTCTCGGCTGGATCCGTTTCGGCTGGAACGGCGACCGCCTGTACGGCCACGACGGCAACACCATCGGCCAGGCAGCGTTCCTGCGCATCCACGCGGAGAGCGGTGTCGCCGTGACGCTGCTCACCAACGGCGGCCACACCCGCGACCTGTACGAAGACCTCTACCGCGAGATCTTCGCCGAGCTGTCGGGCCTGACCATGCAGTCGCCGCTGCAGCCGCCGGCCGAGCCGGCCGACGTCGACGTGACCCCGTTCCTCGGCACCTACGAGCGCGCGGGGATCAAGATGGAGATCCTCACGAACGACGACGGTCCTCTCCTGCGCACGACCATGACCGGTCCGCTCGTCGAGATGACGCCGGAGTCCGCCGTGGACGAGTACCCGCTCGTGCCCGTCGACGACAAGCTGTTCGCCGTCCGCGCGCCCGGCACGGAGACCTGGATCGCCGTGACCTTCTACTCGCTCCCCACCGGCGAGGAGTACCTGCACTTCGGTGCACGTGCGACACCGAAGACGGCGGTTCCAGCGTGACGATCGTCCACACCGACGTCGCCGCACCTGCGGTGATGATCGACCACATCCGTCGCCTCGTCGAGTGCGAGTCGCCGTCCGCGGATTCCGCGGCGGTGGCCCGCTCGGCGGAGGAGGTCGCGGCGCTCGGCGTCGAACTGCTCGGCGTCGAGCCGGAGCGGCTCGTCATCGACGGCACGACTCACCTGCGCTGGCGCTTCGGCGACGCGACGCGTGTCCTGCTGCTGACGCATCACGACACGGTGTGGCCGATCGGCTCGCTCACGACGCATCCGTTCGCGGTGCGCGAGGGGGTGCTGACCGGGCCGGGGAGCTTCGACATGAAGGTCGGGCTCGTGATGGTGCTGCACGCAGTCGCAGCTCTGCCCGACCGCGACGGTGTGACCATCCTCGTGACCGGCGACGAGGAGCTCGGCTCTCCGTCGTCGCGCGCCCTCATCGAGTCCGAGGCTGCCGGCGCCCGCGCCGTGTTCGTGACCGAGGCGTCCGGTGACGGCGGCGCGCTGAAGATCGAGCGCAAAGGCACGTCGATCTACGAAGTCCGCGTCACGGGCCGGGCGGCCCACGCGGGACTGGAGCCGGAGAAGGGTGTCAACGCGACGCTCGAACTGGCGCACCAGGCGCTCGCGGTCGCGGCCCTCGCGGACGCGGTGCTCGGCACGACCGTGACCCCGACCGTCATCGGGGCGGGCACCACCACGAACACGGTTCCGGCTTCCGGATCGTTCGTCGTCGACGTGCGGGTCTGCACGATCGCCGAGCAGGAACGCGTCGACGCCGCGATGCGCGTGCTCACCGCGGTGCTCCCCGGTGCCGTGGTCTCGGTCGAGGGCGGTCCCAATCGGCCTCCGCTGGAGCCCGCCGCATCCTCGGCGCTCTTCGACCGCGCGCAGTCCATCGCATCCCGGCTCGGCCTGGAACCGCTTGTCGGCGTCGCCGTCGGCGGCGCGAGCGACGGCAACTTCACGGCCGGGCTCGGCGTCCAGACCCTCGACGGCCTCGGCGCCGTCGGCGGGGGAGCGCACGCAGACGACGAGCATGTCCTCGTCGACGCGATCGCACCGCGCACCGCGCTACTGGGCGCACTCATCTTCGAACTGCTCGAGCAGGGGGACTCATGACCGGAATAGACCTGAAGCCGGCCGACGAGGCGGTTTCAGCTGCGGAGGCGGCGGCCGACGCGGCAGGCGTCACCGTGCGTGAGCTCGCCGGCATCGAGGAACTGAACGCGACCGTCCACCTGCTCTCCGACATCTGGGGCCGCACCGGAAACCCGCCCGTGACCCCGGAACTGCTCCGTGCCTTCAGCAAGGCGGGGAACTACATCGGCGGTGCCTTCGACGGCGAGGAACTCGTCGGGGCGACGATCGCCTTCCATTCGACGCCCGAACAGCATTCGCTGCACAGCCACATCGCCGGCGTCTCGCACGGCCTCATCGGTCGCTCGGTCGGCTTCGCGATGAAGCTCCACCAGCGCGCCTGGGCCCTCGACCGCGGTATCGGCATCATCGAGTGGACCTTCGACCCGCTCGTCGCCCGCAACGCCTACTTCAACATCGTGAAGCTGGGCGCGGACCCCGTCGAGTACCTGCCCAACTTCTACGGCGTGATGAGCGATGTCATCAACGGCGATGACGAGACCGACCGCCTGCTCGTGCGCTGGAACCTCAAGGATCCCCTCGTCGTCGCGGCGGCCGCGACCGGCAGGGTGCCTGCTCCCGCGCTGCTCGACCACGTCACTGTCGCGGTTCCCGCCGACATCGAAGCGATGCGCCTCGAAGAGCCGGAACTCGCGCACGAATGGCGGGTGCGGGTGCGCGAGCGGCTCACGGAACTGCTCGGCGACGGGGGCCGCATCGTCGGCTTCGACCGGGTGCAGGGCTACGTTCTCGAGACAGGCAGTGCGGAGGTCGCGCGATGAAACTCGAAGGATTCGAACTGCTTCGGGTCGCGATGCCGCTGGTATCGCCGTTCCGCACGTCCTTCAGCACCCAGACCGAGCGTGACATCCTCCTCGTCCGCGCCTTCACCGACGAGGGGGAGGGCTGGGGCGAATGCGTCACGCTCCCCGACCCGCTCTATTCGCCGGAGTACGCGGACGGCGCCGTCGACGTCATGAAGCGGTTCTTCATCCCGGCGCTCGGCGCCGCGGGCGTGTCCGACGCGCCCGGCGTCGGCCATGCGCTCTACCCGTTCAAGGGCCACCGCATGGCGAAGGCGGCACTCGAGATGGCCGTCCTCGATGCCGAGCTGCGCGCAGAGGGCCGCTCGTTCGCTCGCGAACTCGGCTCGGTGCACGCCACCGTGCCGTGCGGCGTCTCGGTCGGCATCATGGACTCGATTCCCGAACTGCTGGATGCCGTCGGCGGCTACCTCGCTGCCGGCTACGTGCGCATCAAGCTCAAGATCGAACCAGGCTGGGACATCGAGGCGGTGCGGGCCGTGCGTGAGATGTACGGCGACGAGGTGCTGCTTCAGGTGGATGCGAACACCGCGTACACGCTGCGCGACGCCCGCCATCTCGCCCGCCTCGACGATTTCGACCTGCTGCTCATCGAGCAGCCGCTCGAAGAGGAGGACATCCTCGGCCATGCGGAACTCGCGAAGATCGTGAAGACGCCCATCTGCCTCGACGAGTCGATCACGTCGGCCCAGACGGCCGCGGCCGCCATCCGGCTCGGCGCGACACAGGTGATCAACATCAAGCCGGGGCGCGTCGGCGGCTATCTGGAGGCCAGGCGCATCCACGATCTCGCCGCGGCGAACGGGATCGCGGTCTGGTGCGGCGGGATGCTCGAATCGGGCATCGGACGCGCGGCCAACGTCGCGCTCGCCTCCCTTCCCGGGTTCACGCTTCCCGGTGACGTCTCGGCCAGCGACCGGTTCTACCGCACCGACATCACGCCGCCGTTCGTCATGAAGGACGGCCACCTCGACGTCCCCGACGGGCCCGGTCTGGGTGTCGCGCCCATCCAGGAGGTACTCGACGACCTCACGGCTTCCGTGGAGTACGTCCACATCTGAGGAAGTTATGCTCCCGCACATGAACCTGCGCCCCCGATCGAGCCTGGGGCGCATCCTCGACGACCTCGGCGTGACGCTGCTCGAACTCGTGCACGGTGACGTCGAGGTGACCCACGATATCGGCGGTGTCGTCATCCACGACCCCGTCGAGGAGCCTGTCTATCCTGAGCGGGCACTCGTGCTCGGCGTCGGGATCGCGGATCCGGCCGAACTCGCCGCCCTGGTGACCGAGCTCGGCACGCGCGGCGTCGTGGCACTCATCGTCCGCGCACCGGTCGAACTGACCGACGGCGTGCGCGCAGCGATCGACAGCTCGGGCGTCGCCGTCATGGGGCTCGCCCGCGGGGCGACCTGGACGCAGCTGGCGGCCCTCCTGCGCTCGCTCCTGGCCGAAGGCGACATCGGCGACGCCGAACACGAATCGCTCGGCGGACTGCCCTCCGGCGACCTCTTCGCCGTCTCCAACGCGATCGCCGCACTGCTCGACGCGCCCGTGACGATCGAGGACCGCTCGTCGCGCGTGCTCGCCTTCTCCGGGCGACAGGAAGAAGCGGATGCGTCGCGGGCAGAGACGATCATCGGCCGCCAGGTTCCGGAGCGGTACTCGCGGGTGCTCACCGAGCGCGGCGTGTTCCGCGACCTGTACCGCCACGACAAACCGGTGATCGTCGACCCCATCCAGATCGGCTACGAGGGTCTGACCACCCAGCGCATCGCCCTCGCGGTGCGCGCCGGCGACGAGGTGCTCGGATCGGTCTGGGCGGCGATGGACGGCCCCCTGACCGACGAACGCACAGCAGCTCTTCGGGATGCCGCCAAACTGGTCGCCCTGCACATGCTGCGGGTACGAGCCGGCGCCGACGTACAGCGCAGGCTGAGCACCGAACTCGTGGGGACGGCACTCGAGGGCGGCGCGGGTTCGCGGGATGCCCTCGAGCGGCTCGGACTCGGCGGCCAGCGTGTCGGCGTGATCGGCGCATCCCTTCTCCTCGACGCGCAGCGCGAGCGATCCGTGCGCGCCGACCAGCTTCTCCTCGGTGAGCGCCAGCATTTCGCGGATGCGCTCGCGGTGCACCTGTCCGCCGTGCGTCCGGGGTCTGCCGTGGCCCTTGTCGGCGACGTGGCGTACGGGATCTTCGCGGCGCCCGGCGAAGGCGACGCCGCAGAAGATCGTGCCGCCCGCATCGCACAGGACTTCCTCGACCGTGTCGGCTCGCGGATGCCCTCCGTGCTCGCGATCGGACCGGCCGCCTCCGGAGTCACCGGCATCGCCCACTCGCGTGCGACCGTCGACCGTGTGCTCCGGGTGCTGCGCGACAGTCAGGTGACCGGCCGCGTCGCGCGTCTGGTCGACGTGCAGACGGAATCGCTGCTGCTCGAGCTGCGCGACCTCGTCGCGGCCCGCGGGGATGAGCCGGGAGGCCCGATCGCGCGCCTGATCGAATACGACGAGCGCACCGACTCCAGCCTGGTGCTCACGCTGCAGGCATGGCTCGACTGCTTCGGGGAGGTCGGGGCGGCGTCGGCGTTGCTCTACGTGCATCCGAACACGTTCCGGTACCGGCTGCGACGGATCACCGAGGTGAGCGGGCTCGACCTCGCCGACCCTGAAGCGCGGTTCGCGGCTATGCTGCAGCTGCGGATGCTCGCGACACGCTGACGCGGCTTGTCGGCCACGGTACGGGAACCCGTCGATTGCCCGCCCTCGTGATCTGCGCTATGGTGCGCCCAGGCCAGAGTTGGGGGCGCGAATGGGGAACCTACGACCGACTGTGGGAGTCGCGCTCTCCGGCGGAGGCGTCAGAGCAGCATCCTTCGGTCTCGGCGCTGTCGAGGAGTTGCACGCTCAGCGGGGAATTTTGCGGGGTGAGAAATCCGCCGATTGGATCTCGGCTGTCTCTGGCGGGTCTTACATCGCGGGCACGATCACCCTTCTGAACGCAGGAAACCGCGCCACTTACGCCGACGGGACGAACGCCGGGGGAACCGATCTTCCTGAAGGGGCCAGCCCTGTCTCCGAATCGGCGATCCGATATCTCCTCGCGCACAGCCGATACCTGATCGATCAGGGCGGCTGGTTGGTCGTCCTCAGAATAGTCGTGCTCTTCGCAGCCGGCCTCGTGACGCTGGCGGTTCTCACTTCCTGGGTCGCGACCATGACGATCGGCGACCTGGGGTTTCTCGGGGCCTGGGCACGACGACTGTCGGGGTTTGCGCCCGAGTGGCTCGAATCATCGCCCCTGGCTCAATGGGCAGTCGGCATTCTGGGGGTTGTCGGGCTGATCGCCAGCCTGCGGATAGCCCGGATGCGGCCACCGAAGGAGTCAAGCAGGACCGTCCGTACGCTGCTGGGCATCGGAATACTCGCCCTCAGCCTCCTCGCCATTTCGGTGACGTTTCTAGCCATTCCGTCCCTCACGGACAGGCTCGACGCCACCCCGTTCCTCAGCTCTCCGCAGTGGTTGATCGAGAACGGGATTCCGATCATCGTCGCTGTCGGCGCGATTCTCCTGTTCGCCATCCTTCTAAACCTTCTTGCCGTACCTCTTGTCTTCGTGCGGGTCCCGGCTCGGATCGTGTCGTTCATAGTGGCTCGGAGCATTCCGTGGGTGATCGGGGTCGCTCTGATCAGCTGGGTGGGTCTGTGGGTGTTTCACCTCTTGATCCAGGGCACCGATGAGACGGCCGACATCGCAACGTCCATCACCGCATTCATCGTGTTCTTCGGAGTGCTGCTGGCTGCCGTCATTGTGAGTCCGGTACCCGGACTGATCTCCCCGCATCGTCCGTATCGCGCTTTGATCGCACGCTGCTTCGCCGTGCGGCGCAACGCTGCAGGTGAGGTCGAAGCGATGCCCCGAGCGGACGAGGTGGCCCTCAGCTCGCTTCTGCCCGAGGGAAGTCCCGTTCGCTTTCCGGAACTGATCATCTGTGCTGCCGCGAACGTCACCGACGTCGGCTCGTCGGCAGCCGGTTCGAATGTCCTGCCACTCATGCTGGGCGGCTCGACCGTTTCAATTCCAACGAAGCCCGGCGCGATTATCTCTACTCGAAATCTCGAACAGATGCGTTCGCCCCGACCCGGCTACGGCATCGTGGCACCCCGTCCCATGCTCGGGCTGAGCAGCGCGATCGCGATCGCGGGGGCGGCGGTCTCACCTGCAATGGGGCGAACGACGATGCCCAGCCTGCGGCCGTTGCTCACCGCTTTCAACATCCGTCTCGGGGTCTGGTTGCCCAATCCGCTCTCGGAGGACGCGCGGGCTAAGGTCGAAGCACATCAAGAGAAGCACTTCGGCGTTGGCATCGATCAACTCGTGTGGGAGCTCTTCGGCAGGCACTCCGTGAAGTACCCTCTCATCTACGCCAGCGACGGTGGACACTTCGAGAATCTCGGTATCTTCGAGCTGCTTCGCCGCCAGTGTGCTGTCGTCTGGGCGGTCGATGCCTCGGCGGATCCTCGCGGACTGTGCGCCGCCCTCGCCAAGGCGATTCGCCTCGCCCACTCGGAACTCGACTGCCACGTCGACTTCAATCTCGACGAGTTCGCTGAGCGGGACTCGAAAGGCAGGCCGACCTCGGTCTTCGCGTCGGGCTCGGTCCGCTACGCGGATGGCTCGACGGGCATCATCCATGTCGTGAGGCTGGGCGTCACCGCCAAGCACTCCAGCGCTCTCAAGCAGTATCAGCTCGAAGATCGTGCCTTCCCATACCACTCGACGATCTACCAGGTCTTCAAGTGGGAGCGGTTCGATTCGTACCGGCTGCTGGGGCAGGAGACGATGGGGATGCTGTTGGCCTCGCTCCCGAGCGATAGCGAGGAAGCGATGGAGATCATCTGATTCTCGGAGCGGTGGTGCGAATCCTCGGTCCCATCCGTTGTTTTTCGCGCTCGAAATGTCGGTGGTTCCTCCTATTCTGGAAATAGTTCAAAAAAAGTTCAAAACACTACATGTAGTGGAATGACAAAGGTGTCATTCACGTTATATAGTGGGCAGACACCGCAACAAGCGGTCCAAACAGACTTCAAGGGGAGGCCATCATGGAATACGAAAGCGACACAGTTGGCGGCTACGCAGTTCCCGTCGACCCCATGGATCTTCTGCAGTGCGACAGCTGCCAGTAGGCACGCTTCGCAACTGACTGCAGTTGAAGAACTGCACGAACCCCGGCAGGCCAGGAGGCCTCGCCGGGGTTCGTCGCATCCGCCCTGTGCACAGGTTCTGAACTCGTGCCCCCATTGCAACGCATGCACGAGTTCAGAACGTGTGCACGCGGCGGCCCAAACTGGCCGCATCCGTAGAATGGACCGGTGCCAGTGAACCCAGAACTGCAGGGGCGCGTCTTCCCCGCGACCAGCCCGTATCTCGTCGGGCGGGAGAAGATCCGCGAGTTCGCCCGCGCCGTGCTCGCCACCAGTCCGCTCAACTTCGACGTCGAGGCTGCTCGAGCCGCAGGCCACGCCGACCTGGTCGCGCCACCGACCTTCCCGGTCGTCGTCCAGGAGTCGACGCTCGCCCAGCTCCTCGCCGAACCGGATGCGGGAATCGACTTCAGCCGCGTCGTCCACGGCGACCAGCGTTTCACGTACACCCGTCCGGTCGTCGCAGGCGACGAACTCACCGCGACGCTCACGGTCTCGAGCGTGAAGTCGCTGGGCGCCCACTCCATGGTCACCGCAGAATCGGTCATCACGGATGCGCAGGGCGAGCACGTCGTCACGGCGATCTCGACCCTCGTCGTCAGGGGGGACGAGTAATGGCCAGGCAGTTCGACGCCCTCACCGTCGGCGATGTCGTCGCCGAGCGCGACATCCATTTCACGAGGGATTCGCTGGTGCGCTACGCCGGCGCGTCCGGTGATTTCAACCCCATCCATTACCGCGACGACGTCGCCACCGCTGTCGGCCTCCCGGGCGTGATCGCCCACGGGATGCTCACCATGGGCGCCGCTGTGCAGTCGGTCGTCGACTGGGCCGGCGATCCCGCGCGGATCGTCGACTACCAGGTGCGATTCACCCGGCCGGTCGTCGTCGACCGCGCAGAGGGAGCGGCTGTGACGATCGTCGCCAAGGTCGGCCAGCTCGACGCCGACGCTCACGTCGCACGCATCGACCTCACCGTCACGTTCAACGGCGAGACCGTGCTCGGCAAGGCGCAGGTCCGGGTCTCGCTCGCCTGACATGTCCGACGCTTCCGCGGCATCCGCCATCCCCGCACTCTCCTCCCTCACGACCATGAGGGTCGGCGGCGTGCCCGAGCGGCTCGTGGAGCCTGCGACTCGCGACGAGCTCGTCGCCACGGCGCTCGGCGTCTGGGCCGAGGGCGACGACTGGCTGCTTCTCGGCGGCGGCTCGAACACGGTCGCGAGCGACGACGGCTTTCGGGGCACCGTCATCCGGGTCACGATCCGGGGGATCGAGCGTCTGGATGCTCCGGCCGGCCGGGTGCGCATCCGGGTCGAGGCGGGCGAGCCGTGGGATGACGTGGTCGCCCACGCGGTACGCAACGGCTGGTCGGGCATCGAGGCTCTCTCTGGCATCCCGGGTTCCACGGGGGCAGCGCCGTTCCAGAACATCGGCGCGTACGGGCAGGAGCTCTCGTCGAGCCTCATCGCGATCGACTTCCTCGACTACGCGACAGGCGAGGTGCGCCGGATGTCGAGGTCGGAACTCGGATTGGGCTATCGCACGTCCGAGTTGAAACGGGGCCTCGCCGGGGTCGTGCTCGCGGTCGAGCTCGAGCTCACGGATGCGAACGAACCGATGGGTGCTCCGCTCAGCGAGCCGATCGCCTACGCACAACTTGCCGATGCACTCGGGGTCGCGCTCGGATCCCGGGTCTCCGTCGCAGAGCTGCGTCGCGCCGTGATCGCATTGCGCGCATCCAAGGGGATGGTGCTCGACCCCGACGATCCCGACTCCGTGAGCGCCGGATCGTTCTTCACCAACCCGATCGTGTCGGAGAACTTCGCCCGGTCCCTCCCGGCGGCCGCCCCGCGATGGCCGGTCGAACCGGCCGAGCCCGATGTGGTGCGTGCTCTCGGTGCCGGGGGTGTGCATCCGGAGGACGTGCCTGCGCTGGCCGAAGGGCCGTACGAGGTCAAGCTGAGCGCGGCGTGGCTGATCGAGCAGGCGGGCATCCGCCGCGGCTTCGCGCTCCCCGGTTCGCGGGCGGCGATCTCGGACAAGCACACGCTGGCACTGACGAACCGCGGGGATGCGAGTGCAGACGAGATCGTGCAGCTCGCGTCGTATGTGCAGGGGCGTGTGCAGGCGGAGTTCGGCGTGATCCTCCACGCCGAGCCGATCCTGGTCGGCTTCTCGCTCTAGTTGTACTGCCCGGGGACGTTGGTTGATGTGTGACGACTCGCTGTAGTCGTTTCCGGATGTGACGAGGGCCTCCGGGTGAGAGTGGAGCTGCTTAGACAACCACTTCGAACCGGGAGGCCCTCGTGTCCCACGCTAATGCAGCCCTCACCCCAGTCCAACGCGCCCGGATCGCGCGTCTGATCGTTGAGGAAGGGTGGCCGGTCGCGCACGCAGCCACGTTTTTCCATGTGTCGTGGCCGACCGCGAAACGGTGGGCTAACCGGTATGCGGCGATGGGCCGCGACGGGATGGCCGATCGGTCCTCGCGCCCGCACCGGTCCCCGAACCGGACACCGCAACCGATGGTGCGGAAGATCGTGCATTTGCGGTGGAAGCAACGGCTCGGCCCGGTTGGCATCGGCGCGCAGCTCGGGATGCCCGCCTCAACGGTTCACGCGGTGCTCACCCGGTGTCGGCTCAACCGGTTGCACCATGTCGATGTCAGAACCGGCGAGCCGGTCCGTCGTTACGAGCACGAGAAGCCGGGTGCGCTGATCCACGTCGACGTGAAGAAGCTCGGAAACATCCCGGACGGCGGCGGCTGGCGGTTCGTCGGCCGGCAGCAAGGTGACCGCAACCGGGCCGCCACCCCAGGGAAGCCGCGCAACAAACGGTTCCAACCCTTGGTCGGGACCGCGTTCGTGCACACCGTCATCGACGACAACTCCCGGGTCGCCTATGCCGAGATCCACGACGACGAGACCGCAGCCACGGCGATCGGCGTCCTCCGTCGGGCCGTGTCCTGGTTCGCGGCCCGCGGCGTCACCGTCGAACGGGTGCTCTCCGACAACGGGTCCGCCTACAAGTCGCACGCCTGGCGAGACGCCTGCGCCGACCTCGGCATCAAGGTCAAGAAAACCCGACCCTACCGCCCGCAGACGAACGGGAAAATCGAGCGCTTCCACCGCACCCTCGCCGACGGCTGGGCGTTCAGCCGCCACTACCACTCGGAATCAGCCCGCAGGGCAGCCCTCCCAGCCTGGCTGCACAACTACAATCACCACAGGCCCCACACCGCCATCGGCAAGGTCCCACCGATCACCCGGTTAACCAACCTGCCTGGGCAGTACATCTAGTCGAGTTTCCGCTTGTTCTCCACAGTGTCCGAGGCATGTGGTTTTCTAGGGTTGCGCGCGAATCCACTTGCGATATATCGTGAGTTGTCGTCAACGCGATATATCGCGAAGTTGACCCGCGGAAGAACCCCACGAAACACCCCACACGGCAACAACCCCACCTTTTCGACCTGACCAAGGAGCCACGGTGATCCACGCCAGAGGACTCGCACGAACATTCGACACCAAGCGGGGACGCGAACGCGTCGCCGTCCAGGCCGTCGCAGGCGTCGACATCGACGTCGAAGAGGGAGAGATCGTCGGCTTCCTCGGCCCCAACGGCGCGGGCAAGACCACGACGCTCCGCATGCTGACCACGCTGCTCAAACCCACTACGGGCACGGCGACGGTAGCCGGATACGACCTCGCCAAAGACCCGATCAAGGTACGAAAGAGCATCGGCTACGTCTCGCAGAGCGGCTCGACTGCCGGGGAGGCGCGCGCCGGTGAGGAGATCGTCGACCACGGCCTCCTCTACGGCATCAGCGCCACCCAGGCGGAGACGCGGGGCAAGGAACTCTTCGACCAGCTCGACCTCGAAGGGATGTGGAAGCGGCAGCCGAAGACGATGTCCGGCGGGCAGCGCCGCCGCCTCGACATCGCGATGGGGCTCGTGCACGACCCGAAGCTCGTCTTCCTCGACGAGCCGACGACCGGGCTCGACCCGCAGGCGCGCGCCAACCTGTGGGTGCACATCTCCAACCTGCGCACCCAGCGGGGGAGCACGGTCTTCCTGACGACCCACTATCTCGACGAGGCCGACGCGCTCTGCGACCGCATCCTCGTCATCGACCACGGGTCGATCGTCGCCGCCGACACTCCGGATGCGCTCAAGCGCCAGGTCGCGGGCGATCTGATCGAGCTGGTGTTGCACGACGAGACGCATGTGTCGACCGCTGCGGCCCAGCTCGCGCGCATCACCAGCGACGCGGCGACGGACGTCAACGGTCTCGTCGTCAGCGTGCGGGTGCCGAGCGCGGGCGGCGAGCTTCCGGCGCTGCTGCGCTCGCTCGACGCAGCGGGCGTGGCCCTCGCCTCGATCGAGGTGCGACGACCGACGCTCGACGATGTCTTCCTCACCATGACCGGCCGCTCGCTTCGGGAAGAGGCCTGATCATGTCCAGCCTGAGCACGACGCGCACGAGCATCCCTTCGACAAGGAATTCCCCCATGACCTTCGCACGACAGACCTGGATCATCTTCCGCCGCCAGATGCGGCTGGCCCTGCGCAATCCGGCCTGGGTGATCATCGGGCTCGCCCAGCCGGTGCTTTACCTGGCACTCTTCGGGCCACTGCTGGTTCCGCTCGCAGCACAGATCGGCAACGTCAACGCCTACACGTTCTTCGTGCCCGGCCTTCTCGTACAGCTCGGCCTGTTCGGCGCGCTGTTCGCCGGTTTCGGCCTGATCTCCGAATGGCGCGAGGGAGTCGTCGAGGCCGAACGGGTCACCCCCGCGAGCCGCACGGCCCTCCTGCTCGGCCGGGTGGCTCGCGACATCGTGCTGCTCACGGTGCAGGGCATCCTGCTGATCGCGCTCGCGTTCCTGTTCGGCCTCACCGGCTCGATCCCCGGAATGATCTTCGGTCTCATCCTCACGATGCTGCTCGGCGGCGCATGCTCGGCGTCGTCGAACGCGCTCGCGCTCTCGACGAAGAGCGAGGATGTGCTCGCGCCCGTGCTCAACAGCATCGCGCTTCCGGTGCTGCTGCTCTCGGGCATCCTGCTGCCGATCAGCCTGGAGACGGGTGCACCGCAGTGGCTGGTCACCGTCAGCAATTTGATGCCGATCAAGTACATCGTCAATGCGATCCGCGAGGCGTTCAAGGGCGACATCGCGACGCTCACGACCTTGTGGGGTGTGCTCTGGACGCTGGTGCTCTTCGCCGCCGGGCTCTGGATCGGCACGCGAACGTTCCGCAAGGACAACGCCTGAGCGAGCTGATCGGCCCGGCTCGATAACATCCAACGTATGGCCATCAAACTTGAGAACGTCGGCATCGCTGTTCGCGACCTCGAAGCAACGATCTCCTTTTTCACCGACCTCGGCCTCACGGTCATGGGCCGTGACACGGTCAGCGGCGAGTGGACCGACACTGCTGTGGGCCTCGATGGAAATCACGCCAAGATCGCGATGCTCCAGACGCCGGACGGTCAGGGGCGCATCGAACTCTTCGAGTACATCCATCCCGATGCGATCGAGACGGAGCCCACCCGTCCCAACGAGATCGGGATGCATCGCGTCGCCTTCTCGGTCGACGACATCGACGAAGCCCTCGAGATCGCCGCTCGGCACGGATGCCATCCGCTTCGCGGAGTGGCGACATACGAGGACATCTACAAGCTCAGCTATGTCCGAGGCCCGAGCGGCATCATCGTGATGCTCGCCGAGGAGCTGAAGAAGAGCTGAAGAAGAGCTGACGGCCGCCTAGGTGTCTTTGCGGATCCAGCGGAACGTCATCCGGCACGCGATGATGCCGACGACCAGCCAGATCAGCAGCACGATGGCGGTCCAGCCGTGCTGCCAGCTGCCGCTCGGCTCGATCGCTTCGAAGTTGTCGGGAAGGAAAACGCTCCGCATCCCCTGCGCGATCCATTTCAGGGGAAAGATGCTCGCGATGTTCTGCAACCAGGTCGGCAGCAGGTTGAACGCCAGGTAGACGCCCGAGATGAACTGCAGCACGAGCACGATCGGGATGATCACGGCCGTCGCACTGCCACCCGACCGCGGAAGGGACGACAGCGCGATCCCGAGTACCGCACACGTGATGATCCCCAGCAGGTACACCCATACGAACGTGAGCCATTTCGCCGGATCGGTCGGCAGTGCCACGTTGAATGCGAATCTCGCCATCACCAGCAGCAGCGCGATCTGCAGCACGCTCGTGGCCAGCACCTGGCCCATCTTGCCGATGAAATAGGAGATCACCGGGAGGGGAGACCCGCCGAGCCGCTTGAGGGTTCCGTCACCCTTCTCGCCGGCGATGTCCACGGCGAGGTTCTGCACCCCGCTCAGCAGGATGCCCGCGGCGATCATGGCGGGAAGGTAGTAGGCGGCCTGGGTGATCCCGCCCGATCCATCCGGGTTCTCGCCGACATTGCCGAGCCCCTGGAACGCGACCGAGAAGATCCCGAGCATCACGACAGGGAAGAGGAACGTGAAGAAGATCGTGTCGCCCTGCCGGAAGTACACGCGCGTCTCGTAGCCGACGCGCCTGGCGCCCAGAACGAGGGTTCTCATGCGGCGACCTCAGCATCCTTGACGAGTTCGAGGTAGATGTCCTCCAGGCTCGGACGGATGACTTCGAGATCGCGCGGCTCGCCGGTGCGGGCGACGAGCGCCGCCACGACCGATGCCGGCTGCTCCGTCCGCTCCTCGTGCTGCTCGCCGTTCGCATCCCGCCAGCGCACGATCGGGACGCGTGCAGCCGACCCTCCGATCTCGTCGACCGCGCCGATGTCGACGAGCTGACCATTCGCGATCACGGCGACCCGGTCGCTGAGCTGCGCAGCCTCATCGAGGTAGTGGGTGGTGAGCAGGATGGTCGTCCCCTCCCGCTTCAGGCTCCGGATGAGCTCCCAGAACTCGCGCCGCGCCTCCGGGTCGAAGCCCGTCGTCGGTTCGTCGAGGAACAGCATCTCGGGCCGACCGACGAAACCGAGCGCGACATCGACTCGCCTGCGCTGGCCGCCGGAGAGGTTCTTGATGCGCGTCTTCGCCTTCTCCGTGAGTCCGACCGCGGCGATCACCTCGTCGACATCGCGCGGATGCGGGTAGAGGCCGGCGAAATGCGTCAACTGCTCGCGCACGGTCACATCTCCCGACTCGCCGCTCGACTGGAGCACGATGCCGAGGCGGGCCTTCCACGCGACGCCGCCGCGGTGAGGGTCGAGGCCGAGCACCTGGGCGCTCCCGCCGGTGCGGTCGCGGTAGCCCTCGAGTATCTCGATCGTCGTGCTCTTGCCTGCTCCGTTCGGCCCGAGGAGCGCGAAAGTCTCACCGCGCGCAATGTCGAAGCTGACCCCCTGGAGGGCGGTGAGCGACCCGTAGGCCTTGCGCAGGTCGCGCACGGAGACCGCTGCGTCCGGGTCGAGGGCGGCACTGGCGTCAGCGGTCATGGGTCCATGATGCCCTGCCACGCCTCGGCCGCCTAGAGTCCCGCGGGTCTGCGGCAGTTCGTCACGTCTGCACCCCGCTCGCCCCGCCGCAGTCGTTACGGAACGCAGCAGACAGCGGGGGCCGCCCGGCGGAAGCGCCGGGCGGGGGCGCGAGCGGCAGCTGCGAGGGTCGACGGCGGCCGGCAGCGCCCGCCCGGTCAGGCGTCGAGACGGCGGCGCTGGGCGCGACGGATCAGTGCGAGCACGGCGAGGAGCAGGATGAACACCCCGACGACGAGCACGGACAGGATCCAGAACGCGCCGGGTGTCAGCGTCGAGGCCCAGTCGGAGAGTGCCAGCCGACGTGCGGGCGAGCCGACGATGGCGAGGGTCGTCGCAGCGATCCCCGCGATGATCAGCCCCCAGACGATCGCGGCCCAGCGGGTGCGCGGGCGACCGTAGTGGGCCGCGACGGCGCCGGTACCGACCGACGGGGCGTCCGTGGTGATCGTGATACTCCAGGGCGGCGTGGGCGGCGTGGGCGCGGTCGCGGCGGCCTCGCGGGTGTCCGACACACGAGGCTCGGTTCGGGGAGCGTCTGTCGCTGCAGTGTCAGCCTCAACGGTGTCGGCCGCGGCATCCAGCACCTCGGTGTCGTCCGCATCCTCGGTCGTCGCGTCCGCCGCCACCGCATCCGCCGCCGCCACCGCGTCCGCCGCCACCGCATCCAGCGGTACCGTCTTGTCGTCGTTGTCGCTCATCCCTGTACTCCTGTCGGCTCCTGGTTGCGTTGCAGCTGCACTTCGCCGCCGGTCTGTTCGATGCGCACGATGACGTCGGGCGTGCTCTTCGGGCCGTCGACGAAGTCGTAGGTGCACGCTCCGCCCGGCGTCCGCACACACGCCGGCACCGTGACCGATCCCTGGCCTTCGACGAACGAGTAGACGCTCGCGCCGCGCAGCACCAGCTCCATCCGGATCGTCGTCTTCGCATCCGTGACCACGTAGGTGGTCCCCGGTCCCTTCTCGAGGTCGATGACCGGCGTACCCGGCGCGCCGCCCGCGGTCGTCGAATCGACGAGAAGCGTCGTGTCGCCGACCGGCTGCGCATACGAAGCGGATGCGGTGGGCGCCAGCCACGCGCCGACCGGCTGGAGCACCAGCTGGCGGTCCCGCGGGATGAAGGCGGTCGTGAGTGTCGCGACGAGGAGCAGGATCGAAAGGAATCCGAGGAAGCCGCTCCGCCTGCGGAGGGCTCCCGCGAGCACGCCGGCCAGCCCGAACACGATCGTCGCGGCGGCGAGGGATGCGGTCAGTTCGTACCCGTCGAACTCCGGTCGTGTGCTCACGACGATCGCGGTGACGGCGGACACGATCAGGGCCAGTCCGATCGTGGCGAACACGTAGGCCGCGCTGGTGCGGGGGTTCGCGAGCCGGTACTCCCGGCGCCGCGCATCCGCTTCCACCGCGTAGGCCTGTGAGCGGGCCCGGTTCTCAGCGGCGCGCTGGGCCCGGATCGCCCGCATGTCGGCGTCGTGCCGGGCCTTCCACGCGTTGTGCTCCACCTGCCAGGCGGCGTGACGGGCCTTCCAGGCGGCGTAGTCGTCGGTGGGGGCGCCCGTCGGAGGAGCGGGAGGCTCGGTCGGTTCCGCGGTCGTGTCCACGACAGGCGGCAGAGGGATCGTCGCGGCAGTTGCGGCGACGGTCGCCGCCCTCGCAGCCTCGGTCGCCGCGCCCGCTCCATCCGCGGAGGTCGTCGACCCGGCCGAAGCCGGCGATCCGTACCCTGGGCCGGCGGAACCCGCGGAAGCCGTTCGCGGGTTCTGTGTCGAACCGCCGGCCCAGGGTGGCAGTTGGGCCCCGCGCGCCGCCCAGACGACGAACGCGACGATGAGGCCGATGATGAGGAGGGTCCAGAGGGAGCGGCCGATCGCCTCAGGCCAGGAGGGCGCGCCCCAGAACTGCGCTCCGGCCCACCAGATTCCCTGCGTGAAAGGCAGGAAGGAGACGAGCGCGAGCACCCCGATGCCGATCATCGCGTTGTCGAATTCGCCGCGTACCAGCTTCTCGGCGTGGATGGTGTCGTTGCGGTCCGGCAGGAGTGCCCACGCCGCCGCGTAGAACAGGGCGACCGGGGCGCCGAGGACGGCGGCCACCACGGCGATACCGCGCACGATCAGCGGGTCGATCCCGATCCGGGCCGCGATGCCGGCGCAGACGCCGCCGATCCAGCCGTCGGTGCGGGGGATGCCGAGGCTGCGCATCCATCCGAAGAAGCGATTCGAGCCGGGTCCGGCCCCGGTGGCCGGTCCGGCTGGAGGTTCCGGCTGAGTCTGCTGCTGTGACATGTCTCGATGCTCCCGCCGGCGCGCACCCCCGCGCTATGGGGTATCACCCTGAGCGAACCCTGAATCCTTCCCGTGCGGGTGCCGACGGCGCGGAAACCTGCTTGGATTCTGACGTGACCCAGACATCGGCCCGAAGCGCATCCGCGCGTGGGATGCGCCCCCTGGCGCGCCCGCGCGACTGCCTCCTCGGCGGCGTCTCGGTCGCGCTCGCCGACCACCTCGGCTGGTCGGTGGCCGTGGTGCGCTGGAGTTTCGTGGCGCTTTCCTTCGCGGGTGGTGCGGGCATCCTGCTCTACCTGTGGCTGTGGGCGCTGACCCCGCTGCGCGAACCGGACCCGGAGGCGCCGGATGCGACGACCATCCGCCGTCGGGTGCCGGTGGCATGGCTGCTGGTCGCGCTTGCTGCGGTGAGCGGGATCGCGGGAGTCGCCGCCGCCGCGCTGAACGGGTCAGGTCAGAGTCTCGTCGTGGCAGTGGCCGTGATGGTCGCGCTCGCCGTCGCCGCTGTGGCCTGGGATCAGTTCGCGGACGGCAGCGATGTCGCGCCCCGTCAGGCATCGTCGACCGCACTGCGGGTGACGGCCGGCGCCTTCCTCCTCGCCATGGGCGCGGTGCTGACGGCGGGAGCGGGGCGGGCGGACTCCGGCTGGGTGTGGTTGTTGGTGATCGTGACGGTGTTCGCGGGGGCGGCTGTGCTGCTCGGGCCGTGGGCGATCCGGCTCTGGCGGGAGCTCATCGCTGAACGGACCGCCCGGGTGCGCGAGGAGCAGCGCGCGGAGATCGCCGCCCACCTGCACGACTCGGTGCTGCAGACGCTCGCGCTCATCCAGAACCGCGCAGGCGCATCCAGTGAGGTCGCGCGGATCGCGCGTGCCCAGGAGCGGGAGCTCCGCGACTGGCTGTACGCGGGTGCGGAGGCGCCGAATCGCGACCTGGCCACCGAGATCCGTGAGTTCGCCGCGGCGGTCGAGCTCGACCATCCTGTGCGCATCGAGGTGGTCGCCGTCGGCGAGCCGGTCGACTCCGTCACCCCGGAGCTTGCGGCCGCCGCCCGTGAGGCGATGCTGAACGCCGCGCGCCACGCCGGCGGCGACGTCGCGGTCTACCTGGAGAACTCGGCAGCGGCGGTGGACGTCTTCATCCGCGACCGGGGGCCCGGATTCGACCTGTCGGCCGTGCCGGAGGACAGACTGGGGGTGCGCGAATCCATCATCGGGCGCATGCGGCGCGCCGGGGGGCAGGCGACGGTTTCGAAAGGCGCAGGCGGCACAGGCACGGAAGTGCACCTGCACCTCGACCACGGGAGTGAGACATGAGCGAGCCGGAGACGCCCGCAGCGGGCGAGGCGGATGCGTCGGAGCCGTCGGAGCGGTCCGAGCGGTCCGAGCGCGAACCGATCACGGTCGTGATCGTGGACGACCATTCGATCTTCCGGTCCGGACTGCGCGCCGACCTCGACCATCGCCTCGTCGTGGTGGCTGAGGCGGCGGATGTGGATGCTGCGGTCGCCGCCATCGTCGCGTCGCGTCCGGCCGTGGTCCTGCTCGACGTGCACCTGCCCGGTGGGGGTGGAGGCGGGGGCGCCGAAGTGGTGCGGCGCACGATCGGAGACTTTCCCGAGACGCGTTTTCTGGCGCTGAGCGTGTCGGATGCGGCCGAGGATGTCGTGGGCGTCATCCGGGCGGGCGCCCGCGGGTACCTCACCAAGGGAAGCTCCGGAGATGACGTCAGTCGCGCGGTCGTGGCGGTCGCGAGCGGAGACGCCGTCTTCTCGCCCCGGCTGGCCGGCTTCGTCCTCGACGCGTTCGGCGCCGCAGCGGGGGAGCAGGCGGAGGCGGTGGATGAGCTGGACCGGCTGTCGGCGCGGGAACGCGAGGTGATGAGACTGATCGCACGCGGCTACGCGTACAAGGAGGTCGCAGCGGAGCTGTTCATCTCGGTCAAGACGGTCGAGACCCACGTGTCCGCAGTGCTGCGCAAGCTGCAGCTGTCGTCCCGCCACGAGCTGACCGCCTGGGCACTGGAGCGCAAGCTCCTCTGACCGGTCGCTTCGGCCAGTCGTCACCAACGCCCCAACTTCGCGTCCATTTCGGGGACTTCGTGACGACTGGGTGCGGTCGCAAGGATGGAGCGGATACGGGCTAGGAGCTGATCGGGGTCGCGCATGTCGTCGGCGCCGATCTGTACGATCGTCCATCCGTCTGCCTGGAGTCGGATCGCACGTGTCAGGTCGTGACGATATTGAGCGCGGAATCTGTGGCCGGATGACGTCGTGATCGGCTGATTCACGGATAAGCCGGAAAGGCCTGCCCTGACGAGCACGAGCCGCAGCATCGATTCCTGCGGCGACTCGGATCGGTCATGGAGAAGCTCGTAAGCCTCTCGGAGGCGTACCCGACCTCTCGAGCCGCGCCACGACAGTATCGCGGAACCAAGTTCGTCGAAGGTGATCAGCCCCCGCGTCGAGTGGATGATTCGGTCGCCCGCCGCGACGAGTGAGCCGACGTCGAGCAGCGCACCCAGCTCGCACCAGGTGCGCGCAGGGCAGCTGACGGGAATGCCCTGAACAGTGGTCAACTCTTCCTCGTGGAACTGCACGGAGTGTGCAACGACGCCTTTCACCCGAGGCGCCCTCGACGGTTGTGGAACCGAGATGTGAAGACGAGGATCCGTCGCGAACCGGAGCGGTGGCGCGGATGCGCACGCCGCGAAACGGTCGGCGCAGATCTCTGCCCTGCAGTCGTCGCTCGCTCAGGCCATCATCCCGTCCCGCGCGCAGGGCAAAGGGCCCATGTTTCAGGTGATCGGGGAGCGGCGTCCGGCGAGGCATACCGTCCAGCTTGCCGCCCTCGGCGACGTCTCAGCCCTTATCCACATCCTCACCCCCGACCGGTTAATCGAGTCGTCAGCAACCGACCGATGCCTCACGCGGGTCGGGGAGTTGGTGACGACTCGACCTGCGGCAGCTGGGGCTATGCGAAGAGGCGCTGCAGCCGGCGCACGCCCTCGAGCAGCTCGTCGTCGCCGAGTGCGTATGACAGCCGCAGGTAGCCGGAGGGGCCGAACGCCTCGCCGGGAACCGTCGCGACCTCCGCCTGCTCGAGGATGAGGTCGGCGAGCTCGAGCGAGGTGGTCGACGTCACGCCGCCCCACGTGCGTCCGAGCAGGCCCGAGACGTCGGGGTAGACGTAGAACGCGCCGAGCGGGGTCGGCGTGACGACACCCTCGATCGCGTTCAGCTCGGCGACGATCGTCTTGCGCCGCCGGTCGAACGCGAGACGCATCTGCTCCTCGGCCTCCTGCGGGCCGGTGAGGGCTTCGAGTGCCGCCCGCTGCGAGATGTTCGACACATTGGACGACAGGTGCGACTGCAGGTTGCCGGCCGCTGCGATCACGTCGGCCGGGCCGACCATCCACCCCACGCGCCAGCCCGTCATCGCATACGTCTTGGCGACGCCGTTGACGAGTATGGTGCGGTCGGCGAGTGCGGGCACGGCCTCGACGATCGACACCGCCTTCACGCCGTCGTAGGTCAGGTTCTGATAGATCTCGTCGCTGATCACCCAGAGTCCGTGCTCGTCGGCCCACTCGCCGATCGCCTTCGTCTGCTCCGGGGTGTAGACGGACCCGGTCGGGTTCGACGGGGAGACGAAAAGCAGCACCTTCGTGCGGTCGGTGCGAGCGGCCTCCAGCTGGTCGACGGTGACCAGATAGTCCTGGTCGGCCCCGGCGAAGACGTCGACCTGGGTGCCGCCGGCGAGCTTGATCGCCTCGGGGTACGTGGTCCAGTAGGGGGTCGGCACGAGTACTTCGTCGCCCGGGTCGAGCAGCGTCGCGAAGGCCTGGTAGACCGCCTGTTTGCCGCCGTTGGTGACGACGACCCGGGAGGCCGCGACCTCGAGCCCGGAGTCCCGCAGGGTCTTGGCCGCGATCGCCTCACGCAACTCGGGCAGTCCTGCAGCCGGCGTGTAGCGGTAGTTGCGGGGATCGCGAACGGCGGCCAGCGCCGCCTCGACGATGTTGTCCGGTGTGACGAAGTCGGGTTCGCCCGCCGCGTAGCTGATCACGGGGCGGCCCTGCGCCTTCAGCGCTTTGGCCTTCGCGTCGACCTTGAGGGTGGCGGACTCCGCGATGGAGCCGATTCTCTTCGAAATTCGTGGTGATCCGGTCACCGTTCCAGCATAGGGTGGACGATGGATGCGCGGCCGGGGCCCTCGACTTTACAGTGCTGCAAGCGTCACCTACACTTGGTCGAGGTAGTTGAAATCTGCCATGCTTTTTTGCGCCCTTTTTTGGCAGAGCAACGCGTTGCTCCGTAAGAAACCTCGGAGCTTCTTCGAGTAGCCTGAGCCTGAGACGAGCGTAAGAGTGTGTCGCGTTTCTTCCCTAGGGCGGTGGCTCAATTGGTAGAGCAGCGGTCTCCAAAACCGCAGGTTGCAGGTTCGAGTCCTGTCCGCCCTGCAAGTCGGCATTTACATGTCGGCCCACGAAAGGTGTAACTAGGTGGCCCGAAAAGTTATCGACGAGCCGAGCGAGGAAATCGTCGCAAACGCGAAAAAGGATCGCGCTGAGAAGCGTGGACCTTTCGCGCGGTTCGCCCTGTTCATCCGCCAGGTGATGCTGGAGCTGAGAAAGGTCGTCACGCCCACCCGGCGCGAGCTGCTCAGCTACACGGGTGTCGTGCTGGTGTTCGTGGTCATCATGATGGCGCTGGTATCACTGCTCGACTGGGTCTTCGGGCTCCTTGTCGTGTGGGTGTTCGGTAACCCGACGTAGCCGTCACGCGTCACCGGAGCTTCCGGTGGCGGTGCCTGATGCAACAGCGCCGGATGCACGAGGGGCTGCATCGGCAAACAAGAGAAATGGAATGAATTCAGTGTCTGAGACAAATCGCGACGACGTGGACTGGGCGACGGCAGCCGAGCAGTCCTCCGAAGACGATGAGGCGCAGACCGGCAACGTTCTGGCCTCGCAGGAGGACTCGGTCGACGCGGCCGAGCACGAGGCACTCCACGTCGTGGCCGAGGACGGCACCGAGATCGATCTCGACGCCGTACTCGACGCCATGGCAGAAGCTGTCGACCCCGAGGCCGACCGCGTCGTGGACGAGGCACTCGAAGTCGACTCCGCCGAAGAAGCCGAGGCGGCCGTCGAGGCTGTCGAAGACGAAGAGGCCAGCCCCGCAGACCCGTATGACGACTTCCGTGCCGAGCTGCGCAGCAAGCCCGGCAAGTGGTACGTCATCCACTCCTACGCAGGCTTCGAGCGCCGCGTGAAGTCGAACATCGAGAACCGCATGGTGTCGATGTCGATGGAGGACTTCATCTTCCAGGTCGAGGTTCCGATGGAAGATGTCGTCGAGATCAAGAACGGCCAGCGCAAGATGGTCAACCGCGTGCGCATCCCCGGCTACGTGCTGGTGCGCATGGACCTCAACGAGGACAGCTGGTCCGTCATCCGCCACACTCCGGGCGTCACCGGCTTCGTCGGCAACTCGCACAACCCGACCCCGCTGCGTTTCGAAGAAGCGTTCTCGATGCTGAAGAGCCTGGTGCAGATCCAGGAGGCTCCGGCCGCGAAGGGTGCAGGCGCCAAGGGCGGCAAGACTGCGGCACGTGTCATCCCCGCCGAGATCGACTTCGAGATCGGCGAGACGATCACCATCAAGGAAGGCTCCTTCGCCGGTCTTCCCGGTTCGATCAGCGAGATCAAGCCCGAGAGCGGCAAGCTCACCGTGCTCGTGTCGCTCTTCGAGCGCGAGACCCCGGTCGAGCTCAGCTTCGACCAGGTCACCAAGCTCTAACACGATTTTCAGTTCACCGGGTCTCGGAAAGGCCGAGAAACCGGGAGAGCGGACCGGGTTCGCCCGTGAAGCTCGAATACCCACAAAGAAGGAAGAAACATGGCACCGAAGAAGAAGGTCACTGGTCTGATTAAGCTTCAGATCAATGCCGGCGCCGCCAACCCTGCACCGCCTATCGGCCCGGCGCTCGGTCAGCACGGCGTGAACATCATGGAGTTCTGCAAGGCGTACAACGCGGCCACCGAGTCGCAGCGCGGCAACGTCATCCCGGTTGAGATCACCGTTTACGAGGACCGCTCGTTCACGTTCATCCTGAAGACCCCGCCCGCCGCCGAGCTCATCAAGAAGGCTGCAGGAGTCGCCAAGGGTTCCGGCACGCCGCACACCGTCAAGGTCGCGAAGCTCAGCCAGGAGCAGGTCCGCTCCATCGCCGAGCAGAAGATGGTCGACCTCAACGCGAACGACCTCGACGCAGCGTCGAAGATCATCGCAGGCACCGCCCGCTCCATGGGCATCACGGTCGAGGGCTAAGCGCACACCGCTTTCCCTCCCACCAGGAAACACGTGGCAGAGCCAGCCAGGCTCATCCAGACCACAATCTCGAATCAGGAGAAACAAATGGCACAGAAGTCCAAGGCTTACCGGGCCGCGGCCGAGAAGATCGAGCCCGGAAAGTACTACACCCCCAGCGAAGCTGTCGAACTCGCACGCGAGACCGGCTCCGCCAAGTTCAACTCGACCGTCGAGGTCGCACTCAAGCTCGGCGTCGACCCGCGCAAGGCGGACCAGATGGTCCGCGGTACCGTCATTCTTCCTCACGGTACCGGCAAGACCGCGCGCGTCATCGTGTTCGCCACCGGCCCCGCGGCCGAAGCGGCCATCGCTGCAGGCGCTGACGAGGTCGGCGGCGCCGAGCTCATCGAGAAGGTCGCCGGCGGCTACACCTCGTTCGACTCGGCTGTCTCCACCCCGGAGCTCATGGGCCAGGTCGGTCGCCTCGGTAAGGTCCTCGGTCCCCGTGGCCTCATGCCGAACCCGAAGACCGGTACGGTCACGCCCGACGTCGCGAAGGCCGTCTCCGACATCAAGGGCGGAAAGATCGAGTTCCGCGTCGACAAGCACTCCAACGTGCACTTCGTCGTCGGCAAGGCGGGCTTCACCGCCGAGCAGCTGAACGAGAACATTCGCACCGCACTCGAAGAGGTCGTTCGCCTGAAGCCGTCGTCGTCGAAGGGCCGCTACATCCAGAAGGGCGCCGTGTCGACCACGTTCGGCCCCGGCATTCCGCTGGATGTCAACGCGATCTAGTCGCACCACGCCGTGAAGGCCCGCTCCCCTCGGGGGCGGGCCTTTTCGCATCCCGAATGCATGCATTTTTTCAGGCAGGTAACTATTTCGACAGACCTGTCTACCCCATCTTGCGGCTAGAACGAATGCTGGTCTACTGTCGCGATTGTGTGCGCGTCGCGCACCGTCTCACTGCCGAGTAAAGGACGACATCAATGACATCTCGCGTCATGCGTCGAGCCCTCCATAAGAGGACCGTTGCAATCCTGGCAACCGCGACCGCTGTGGTCGCACTATCGATGACCGGAATAGGGGGAGCAGTCGCCGCCGATCGGGTCAGCTATTCGGGTTCCGTCCCCAAATGGGCGACCCCGGCCAATGACGCGGGCGCGGCGCCCGCGGCGCAGACCTTCGAGGGGGAGATCTTCCTGCCCCTCCGCGACCAGGCCGGCGCCGTCGCCCTGGCGAAGGCTGTCTCCTCTCCGCTCAACTCCGGCTTCCGCAAGGGGCTGCGCCCGTCAGCCTGGATCGCGCGGTTCTCGCCGACCAAGGCCGACTTCAACGCGAATATCACCTACCTGAAGAGTCAGGGACTGACGATCTTCGCAACCCCGGCCAACCGCGAGTTCATCGTCTTCCGCGGCACTGCAGCCCAGCTGGGCGCCGCCTTCTCGACGAGCCTGCACACCTACGCCGTCGACAAGCACCGGATCGTCGGCCCGTCACGGGCGCCGTCGGTGCCGTCAGCGCTCGCAACGAAGGTGTCGGGCATCAGCCTCGACCAGTCGCGGATGCTCACCAGGCCGGATCTGGCAACGCCCGAGGGCGGAACGGGGTCGAGCGAACCGAGCATCACGCGCAAGGCTGCGGATGCACCTGTGGTTCAGACCCCGTGCTCGAACTATGCCGGTGAGCACTCTGCCACGGTCCCTGCCGCCTACAACGGTCAGACCGTCTACCCGACCTACATCTGCGGGTACACACCGTCGCAGCTGCGTTCGGCGTACGGCCTAGACAAGCTGAACAAGGCCGGCGTGAACGGCAAGGGACAGACCATCGCGATCATCGACGCGTACGCTTCGCCGACGATCCTCGACGACGCGAACACCTACGCGACGGCGGTGGGCGAACCCACACTGAAGGCGGGCCAGTACAAGCAGATCGTTCCCGACAAGAGCCAGTTCGTCGACCAGGCCCTGTGCCAGGAGCCGAGCGGATGGCAGACGGAGCAGACGCTCGACGTCGAATCGTCGCACGGCATCGCTCCGGGGGCGAACATCCTCTACGTCGGTGGCTTCAACTGCGGCGGCGGCCTCGACATCGCGATGTCGACGATCCTGGACAACAAGCTCTCGAACATCGTGAGCAACAGCTACGGGAACGTCGGAGAAGCCGTCCCGACCAACACGCTGCAGGGCCAGAACAACCTGTACGTGCAGGCGGCGGGCGAGGGAATCGGGCTGTACTTCTCGAGCGGTGACAACGGTGACGAGGTCGCGAAACTCGGCTATGCGTCTCCGGACTTCGCGGCGTCCTCCCCGTGGGTGACCGCGGTCGGCGGCACGAGCATCGGCATCGACAAGAACGGCAAGATCGCCTACGAGACCGGCTGGGGTGACACCCGCGACGAAATCACCGTGAACTCTGCTGGCGTCCCGGTCTACGCGAACGCCCTTCCGGGCAGTGCACCTTCGGGCGGCTTCCGGTTCGGCGCAGGCGGTGGGACCAGCGCGGTCTTCGCCGAGCCCGACTATCAGCGGGGCATCGTTCCGACGTCGCTCTCGCGTGGTTTCCGGGTTTCGCCTGACGTCTCGGCGATCGCCGATCCGTACACCGGGTTCCTGATCGGCTACAGCCCGATCGTCGACGACACGACGCTCGCCACGGGTCCGTTCGGTAACGCGACCTTCGGCGGCACGTCGCTCGCGACGCCGGTCGTCGCGGCCCAGATCGCGATCGTGCAGCAGGCCACGCACAAGGTGATCGGGTTCGCGAACCCGACGCTCTACGGCCTGGACCGCATCCTGCCGAGCGCCTTCCGCGATGTCGTCCCGCAGACGCCGCCGCGTGCGCTGGCGTTCACGAGTCCGGCGACCGGGCTCAGCTTCCTCATCACGCTCGACACGGACACCTCGCTGAAGACGGCGAAGGGCTATGACGACGTGACCGGGATGGGCGGGGTGACGTTCAACCTGCTCACCTTGCTCGCTTCCGGGCGGCACTAGCCGGGCGTACCGCCGGCATCGGCCGGCATCAGACGGAGGGGCGGCTGCGTTTCGGGGCGCAGCCGCCCTTTCTTCGACAGTCACTGGTAGTGCCGCTACCGGTAGTGTTACTATCACTGCATGGTCATCACGGAACTCGCAGAACTGTCCGGCACACCCGCAGCGACGATCAAGTACTACGTCCGTGAGGGTCTGCTGCCGGCGGGGGAGCGGGTAGGCGGCAACCGGACGGAGTACGACGAATCACACGCTCACCGCCTGCGCCTCATCCGGGCGATGCTCGAGGTCGGCAAGCTCTCGATCGGGGCCATCTCGAGTGTGCTCACCGCGCTCGACGATCCGGATGCCCCGATCGCCCACACCTTCGACATCGCGCAGCGCGCACTGTCACGCGACACGGTCTCCGGCATCTCGGAGGGGTCGGATGCGGCACTCGCGCGCATCGACGGCGTCATCGACCGCGCCGGCTGGGGAGACTGCGGTGACAATCCCGGGCGCGAGATCGCCGCCAGGGTGGTCGACGCGTTCGACAGGGCCGGCTATCCGCTCCCCGACTCCTACCTCGACGCCTACGCCTCGGCCGCCCAGCAGGTGGCGGAGGCCGACCTCGGAGCGGTCGGAGAACTCGCCGACCCGACCGACATGGCCGAGCTCATGGTCGTCGGCACCGTGCTCGGCGACACTCTCGCCGCAGGCCTTCGACGCATCGCGCAGGCCTATGTCACAACAGAAAGGCGCATCTCATGAAAGCCGTCTTCGCCTGGCACCGCCCCCTGATGACGGTCGCCGCCCTCATGGTGGTCTGTGCCGCCGTGTGTCTTCTCGGACTCGTCGTCGATCACCGGGTCGTTACCGGCATCGACACCTGGCTGAAGCCTCTCAAGTTCTCGATCTCGATCTTCCTGTACAGCGTCACGTGGGCGTGGCTGATCGCGCACCTGCCCCGCTGGCGCCGTTTCGCCCACACCGTGGGAACCGTGATCGCCGTCGCCCTGATCGTCGAGCAGGTCGCGATCGTGGGAGCCGCCGCGGCGGGAACGACCAGTCACTTCAACGTCAGCACCCCGTTCGCGACGACGGTCTGGGCGATCATGGCCGTCTCGATCACCACGCTCTACGTGTGCACCTTCCTGACGACGATCGCGGTGTTCTTCCTCCGGCTTCCGACCGCGTCGACCACGTTCGCGGTGCGCGCCGGCGCCGTGATCGCCCTCGTCGGAATGGGACTCGCCTACCTGATGACGAGCCCGACGTCGCAGCAGCTCTCGGATTTCCAGGGGATCGCCGGTGCGCACACAGTCGGGCTGGCGGATGGCGGAACCGGCCTCCCGCTGCTCGGCTGGAGCACCGTGGGAGGCGATCTGCGCATCCCGCATTTCGTCGGGATGCACGCGCTGCAACTGATTCCCCTCTTCGCCATCCTCCTGGGCTGGCTCGGACGGCGGTGGGACCTGCTCGCAGACGACCGCATACGGCTGCGCCTCGTCGTCGTCGCGGCGTTCGTCTACGTCGCTGCGCTCGCGCTGGTGACGTTCCAGGCGCTCGCCGGGCAGTCGATCGTGCATCCGGCCGGCATGTTCCTCGTGGGCGGCTGGGTGATCGCGGCGACGGCCGTCGTGCTGGGCGGCGCGGCGCTGTTCGTCCGTCCCCGCGCATCCGTCCCGCAGACCGCGTGACGCACCCGCCGAAACGACGAGTGTCGCCGTTCCCGCCGAGAGTCGCCGGTGTGGGGGGTCGACTCGACGGTAACGGCGACACTCGGTCGCGCGGGCGGTGCGGGCGCTGCTAGTGGCGCGCTCGCAGGAGCTCGGCGACGTGGATGGCGTCACCCTCCGGCGCGGTCGACTTGCGGTCGGGGCGCGCAGCGAACAGGTAGATCAGTCCGGTGCCGGCGACGATGGCGAGACCGATCAGCACGATCCAGTCGTTGACGAAGACGCCGCTGTGACCCGGCCACGCGAGCAGGATCATCGCGAAGATCCCGTAGGCGAGCGCGATCACGTTGACCACGAAGCCGCCCTTGCCCAGGTTGAACGGGCCGGCAGGCTTCCATCCCTTGATCCGCTGCCGCAGGGCGGCGAGCACGACCGATTGGAACGCGACGTAGATGCCGAGCACGGCGAACGACGTGATCTGGGTGAGCAGCTGGTCGGGGCCGACATAGATGATCACGCAGATCAGCAGCGGGATGACGCAGGCGACGATCAGCGCGTTGGTCGGAACCTTGCTGCGCGGCGAGACCTTCGAGAGCCACGTGTGCCCGGGGATCATTCCGTCGCGTGCGAACGAGAAGAGCAGCCGGCTCGCGGCCGCCTGCAGGCTCAGGACGCAGGAGAGGAACGCGGTGAGCGCCACGATGAGGAAGATCTTCGCGCCGACGTCGCCGAGGGAGGCCTGCAGGATGCCCGGGATGGGGTCGGCATCCTTGCCGTCCACGATCGCCTGCAGGTCGGGTGCGGCCATGACGTAGCCGCCGAACGCGAACAGGGAGGAGACGCCGCCGACCAGGATGGTCAGGATCATCGCGCGGGGGATGCGCCGGGCCGGGTTCTCGACCTCTTCCGCGACGTCACCGCACGCTTCGAAGCCGTAGAACAGGAACAGGCCGGCGAGCGCAGCACCGAGGAATGCGGTGATGTACGGGCCGTTGCCCTGGACGCCCATCGAGTCGAAGAACACGCTGAACGACTGGTGGCGCTGGAAGATCAGCAGGTAGAGCCCCACGGCGATGACCCCGATCAGCTCCGCAGCGAGCCCGATCCGTGCGACCCGGCCGAGCGTCCTGGTGCCCGAGAAGTTGAAGCCGAGGGCGACGACCAGGAACAGCACCGACAGGAGCACGGTCACCTCTTTGGTGACCGGGATGTTGAAGAGGCTCGCGAGGAAGCCGCTGCCGAACTCGGCGACCGCGGTGATCGTGACGATCATCGCCCAGATGTAGATCCAGGCCGCCATCCACGCATACCGGCGACCCCAGAGTCGCCGGGTCCACGGGTAGATTCCGCCGTGGATCGGGTACTGCGAGACCACTTCGCCGAACACGAGCGAGACCAGGAGCTGGCCGGCGCCCACGATGACGAGCCAGAAGATCGAGGGCGGCCCACCGGTGCTGACGGCGAGCGCGAAAAGCGAATAGACGCCGACGAGCGGTGAGAGATAGGTGAAACCGAGAGCGAAGTTCGCCCACAGCGACATCGATCGGTTGAAGGAATCCTCGTACCCCAGGACCGCCAGATGCTCGCCGTCGGCGAGGTGGTCGGAGGTGGACGGATCTGCTGACATCGTTGCCTTCCGGGTTGGACCAGAGGGCCGTGTGCGGTCACCGTTGACCGCGGGCACCTCGTCGTGTGTGCCCAATATAGTGGGAGGCGAGGCCTAAATCCTATAAAACAGGATGTTTCTGCGCGGAGTGTCGATTTCGTCCGTCAGGTGGCGCCGAAACGACCCGTTCCGGCCGAGAATCGCCGTTAGAACGGGTCATCTCGGCCGGAACGGCGACTCTCGGCGCAGGCCGACTCATCCGCCGATGCGGATCATCTTCTTGTTGACGAACTCGTCTGCTCCGAACCGGCCGAGTTCGCGACCCGAGCCGGACCGCTTGATGCCGCCGAAGGGCAGCTCGGCCCCATCCGCACCGACCAGGTTCACGAACACCATGCCCGCCTCGATGCCGTCGGCGACGCGAAGCGCCTGCTCCTGGTCGGTGGTGAAGACATACGAGCCGAGCCCGAACGGGGTGTCGTTGGCGAGGGCGAGTGCCTCGGCCTCCGACCCGACCTTGTAGACAGCGGCGACCGGCCCGAAGAACTCCTCGCGGTAGGCGTCGTTGTCGGGCTTCACGTCCGTCAGCACGGTGCTCTCGTAGAACGTACCTTCGCGTTTGCCGCCGGCGACGAGGGTGGCGCCCTGTTCGACGGCGCGATCCACCTGCTCGGCGAGGCGGTCTGCCGCAGCGGCCGACGACAACGGGCCCAGCACGGTGTCGGCCGACGTCGGGTCGCTCGGGGTGGCGCCGGTGATCGAGGCGGTGAACTTCTCCAGGAACGGCTGGTACAGGTCGTCGATGACGATGAAACGCTTGGCGGCGTTGCAGGCCTGGCCGTTGTTGTCGAGGCGGGCCGCGACAGCTGCCTCGACGGTCGCATCCAGGTCGTTCGTCGACAGCAGGATGAACGGGTCGGAGCCGCCCAGTTCGAGCACGACCTTCTTGAGGTGGCGGCCGGCGATCTCGGCGACGGCGGCGCCGGCGCGCTCGGAGCCGGTGAGCGACACGCCCTGCACGCGCGGGTCGGCGATGATCGTCCCGATCTGCTCGTGCGACGCGTAGATGTTCGTGTACGCGCCGGCCGGGAATCCCGCATCGTGGAAGATCTGCTCGATGGCCGCGGCCGACTCAGGGCACTGCTCCGCGTGCTTGAGCAGGATGGTGTTGCCGATGATCAGGTTGGGTCCGGCGAAGCGGGCGACCTGGTAGTACGGGAAGTTCCACGGCATGATGCCCAGCAGCACACCGAGCGAGCTGCGTCGGATGAGCGCCGAGCCCTCGCCGGCCAGCAGGGTGATCGGCTCGTCCTTCAGCAGGTCTTGCGCGTTGTCGGCGTAGTACCCGTAGATGTCGCCGCAGAAGTCGACCTCGCCGAGTGCCTGCTCGATCGGCTTGCCCATCTCACGCACGATGATCTCGGCCAGCTCCTGGCGGCGCTCCACGTGCAGTTCGCCCACCCGGCGGATGAGGGCGGCGCGCTCGGCGACGGAGGTGCTTCGCGACCAGGTGCGGTGGGCTTCGTCGGCGCCTGCGATGGCCGCCTGGAGCTCCTCCTCGGTGATCGTGGGGTAGGACTTGACCGTCTCCCCGGTGGCAGGGTTGACGACTGCGTAGTTGCTCATGGGAGTCTCCTTTTCAGGTGCACGCGCGCCCTCAGGTCTGCCGCGATGCACACTCTCGTTCGTCAAAGATATAACAATGGATGATTGTTCACGAGGCGTCTTCTTCGAATGCCAGCGCGAACGGGGTACCTGCGCAGGCGAGTAGTTCGTAACGGCTCGCGCCGGTCGCAGGCGGACGGTCGGGGAGCAGCGTTCCGGCGGCGAGCGTCGGGTCTGTGGAGACCATCACCCGCCCCTGCTCGTTGACCAGCGTGACCGGCCGCTCGATGGCGAGCAGCGTCGGCAGCAGCTCCTTCTCGAGCCGTTTGACGTAGATGTCGGCGCCGACGACGCCGATCATGGTGCCGTCGATCTCGGTCGGCATCGTCAGCGTGACGATGTAATCGCAGGTGCACAGGTGGTCGACGTAGGGCCCGGTGATGTGGGTCTGGTGGGTCGTCTCGGGGATGCTGTACCACTCGAGCGAACGGAAGTCACGCAGGTAGTCTGCGTAGCCGCGTGTGGACAGATCGAGCTTGGTGGGCCCGTCGGTCGTGCCGAGCAGAGGGTTGTCGTCGAGAGGACCGAGCCACCAGGCGAAGTGCACGTCGCGGCCCCGCACGTAGTCGGGGGCGGCGATGAACCCTGCCCCGATCAGTACGGCGTCGTCCGCGATGAGCGACGGCAGCACCAGCGTCGCGGCGAGTTCGTCGAGCTTCGACGGCGTGGTCTCGGTCGGACCCGCCCCGATCGCCTCGCGCCACCGAGCCAGCTGGTCGAAGACTCCGTCGAACAGGGCGCTTACGAGTCGCGCTCCGTCGTCCACGCTCGGACGCCCTGTGGTCCTCTGCTCAGTCATCGAGCGCTCCCGTCTTCTCGAGTCGTGCGCGGGCGGCGAGGAGCCATTCCGCGATCGACCGGATGAGCGCGGTCACCTGGGCGCGAGCCGCTTCTCCGTCGCCGGCGGCGATGGCGTCGGCGATCGAGCGAGTGGCGGTCGACGTGCGGTCGCGCATCCCTGTGTCGGACATCCCGAGCCAGAGGACAGGACCGAACTCGGCCTGGAGCCGGATCTGCTCGCGAACGAGCCGCGTCGACTGGCTGAGGACGGCGAGTTCGAGGAAGAAGCCGCCCGCGTTCCGCCGGGCCTCGGCGGCGGTGCTGAAGTCGGCGTCGTCGAGCCAGCTGCGCAGGCGCTCGTCGTCGGCGGGCGCCGACCGTTCCGCGGCGCGGTCGGCGCACGCGGCCGCGATCGCGGTGATGTAGACGGCGAGGTCGGAGAGTTCGACCTGCGACAGGCCGCGCAGCCGCGTGCGCACCAGTGCGGCGTGCGGTGCGGCCGATTCGATGACGAAGCTGCCGCCCTCCCGTCCGCGGCGCGTCTCGACGAGGCCGGCCTCCCGGAGGATTCCGAGCCCCTCGCGCGCGGTGACCAGGGCGACCCCGAACCGCCGGGCGAGTTCGGATTCGCTGGGGAGGCGTTCCCCTGCCACGAGGACACCGAGGACGATCGCATCCGTCAGGCGCTGGGCGACCTGTTCGGCGCGTCCGGCGCCCGCGAGTTGCGCGAAGACCGCGTCGCGCGCCCCTGGCGCGGTGCGGGTCGGCCCAGCGAGACTGGTCATGCGTGCCCCATGGATTCACACTATCCGCAGGAGACGTCGTCGGCGGACCGGACGCCTAAAACATTCATAATAGGATGAATTCGCTCGAGCATCGCTGAGGAGGCCGGATGAGTGACACAGCATCCGCGGGTGCGCTCACCGGAATCCGCGTGGCCGACTTCTCGCGCGTGCTGGCCGGCCCATACGCGACGATGATGCTCGCCGATTTCGGCGCAGACGTCATCAAGGTCGAAAGCCCGGACGGGGACGACACCCGATCCTGGACCCCGCCGGTGGATGCGGGTGGACAGTCCACCTACTTCGACGCGGTCAACCGCAACAAACGTTCCGTCGTCTGCGACCTGCGCACCGCCGAAGGCCTCGAGACGGCTCGTGCCCTCGCGGCGTCGGCGGATGTCGTGGTGGAGAATTTCCGGCCCGGCGTCATGGAGCGGTACGGACTCGACGCGGCGACCCTGCAGGCGGCCAACCCCGGACTCGTGTACTGCTCCATCTCCGGATTCGGCCGCGAGCACGGCGCCGCGCTTGCCGGGTACGACCTGCTCGTGCAGGCCGTCGGCGGTCTCATGAGCATCACCGGCCACCCCGACGCGGCGCCCACCAAAGTCGGTGTCGCGGTCGTCGACGTGCTCACCGGGCTGAACGCGCTGTCGGGCATCCTGCTCGCACTGCGCGAACGCGACCGCACCGGCCTCGGTCAGCGTGTCGACGTCGACCTGCTCAGCTCCCTCCTCGCCGGGCTCACCAACCAGGCGTCGAGCACCCTCGCGACCGGCATTCCTCCGCAACGGCTCGGGAACGCGCATCCGAGTATCGCGCCGTACGAAGGGTTCGAGGCGTCCGACCGCGAGATTGTCGTCGCTGTCGGCAACGACAAGCAGTTCCGCGCGTTCGCCGCGATCCTCGGAGTGCCGGCGCTCGCCGACGACGCGCGGTTCGCGACCAACGAGTCGCGAGTCGCGCACCGAGCCGAATTGCGCGCGATCATCGACCACGCGCTCGGCGCCGGTCCCGCAGCCCACTGGGTGTCTGAGTGTGCGGCAGCCGGGGTTCCGGCCGGGCTGGTCAACAGTGTCGCAGAGGCGTTCGATTTCGCAGCCGCCCTCGGGCTCGACGCGGTCGCGCAGGTGACCGATGAAGCGACCGGACGGGTCCAGGCGCAGCCGGCCAACCCCATCCACCTCTCTGCGATGCCTGCGCGTTACGAGCGCGTGGCGCCCGCACTGGGGGAGCATGAAGGCGCGGTCTGGCTGGATGAGGCGGGTCGCGCGGGGGCGCGGGGGGCCGCATCCGCACCCGCGGCCGCATCCGCGAGCGCATCCGCGAGCGAACACGAAGCCGCATCGGCGAGCGGACCCGCCGCCGTACGGGGTAAAGAATCAGCGCAGTAGAACGGAAGGAACACCGTGAGCACCCTGCTCGAGGACGCATTCAGCATCCAACCCCTGCTCAGCGACGAGGAGCGCGGATGGGCCGCCACGGCGCGCACATTCGCGACCGAGCGCATCCTGCCGGTCATCGAGCAGGACTTCGAAGACAAACACTTCCGGCGCGAATTCGTCGGCGAACTCGGCGCGCTCGGCCTGCTCGGAATGCACCTCACAGACGAGGGATGCGCGGGCGCGGGCGCGGTCAGCTACGGGCTGGTCTGTCTGGAGCTCGAAGCGGCGGACAGCGGATGGCGCACTTTCGTATCGGTGCAGGGATCGCTGGCGATGAGCGCGATCTCGAAATTCGGCTCCGATGAACAGAAGCACGAATGGCTGCCGCCGCTGGCGCGCGGCGAGCGGATCGGTTGCTTCGCGCTCACGGAGCCGGGCGGAGGCAGTGACCCCTCGGGGATGCTCACCTTCGCCCACCGCGACGGCGACGACTGGGTGATCCGCGGGAGCAAACGGTGGATCGGACTCGCGAGCATCGCAGACGTCGCGGTCGTCTGGGCGGCGACGGACGACGGCGTGCGCGGGTTCCTGGTGCCGACCTCGACGCCCGGCTTCACGGCGACGCCGATCGACGGGAAGCTGTCGATGCGGGCATCCATCCAGTGCGATGTGGTGCTCGACGATGTGCGGGTGCCCGGTGAGGCGCTGCTTCCCGGCGCGCGTGGACTGTCGGGGCCGTTCAGCTGCCTGAACGAAGCCAGATACGGGATCGTGTGGGGAGCGATGGGCGCCGCACGGTCGTGCCTCGAGGCGGCACTCGGACGCGCGACGAGCCGCGAAGTCTTCGGCAAGCCGATCGGGGCGACGCAGCTGGTGCAGCAGAAACTCGCCAACATGTTCGTCGAATACGAGAAAGGCGTGCTGCTCGCCCTCCACCTCGGGCGCCTCAAAGAGCGCGGCGAGCTGACCCCGACCCAGATCAGCGTCGGAAAACTCAACAGCGTGCGCGAGGCGCTCTCGATCGCGGGTGAGGCGCGCAGCATCCTCGGCGGCGACGGGATCACCAGCGAATTCCCGGTGATGCGCCATCTCGCAAACCTCGAGTCGGTGCGCACGTACGAGGGGACTGATGAGATCCACACGCTCGTGCTCGGGCGCGCGCTCACCGGGCTGGCGGCGTTCTCGTGAGTGGCGACGGGGTTCCGGTCGTGGGTGGCGCTGCGGGCGCTGCGGTCGCGGGTGGCGCTGCGGGCGTCGACGCGGCAGCGAGGGCGGCTGCATCGAGCGGAATCGAGTCGGCGTCGCGTGAGGAGCGGGCCGCGTGGCTGGAGGCGCTCGCCGCCGCCCTCGAGGCGGACCGGGGCGAACTCGTCGCGATCGCGCACCGCGAGACGCACCTGAGCGAGACGCGACTCGACGGCGAAGTGACGCGGACGGCAGCGCAGCTGCGGTTCTTCGCAGGCGTCGCCCGCGAAGGAAGCTACCTCGAGGCGACGCTGGACTCGCCTGATCCGACGACGATCCCGCCGCGCCCCGACCTCCGCCGGATGCTGCGGCCGCTCGGTCCTGTCGCCGTCTTCACCGCATCCAATTTCCCGTTCGCGTTCTCGGTGCTCGGCAACGACACGGCCTCGGCGCTCGCCGCGGGCTGTGCGGTCGTCGTGAAGGCGCATCCGGGGCACCCGGAACTGTCGCGGCGGACGGCCGGGCTCGCGGTCGCCGCGCTCGCCTCGGCGGGGGCGCCCGACGGGATCCTCTCGCTCGTCGAAGGAGTGGAGGCGGGCGTGGCGCTGGTGCAGCATCCGTCGATCGCTGCTGTGGGATTCACCGGATCCGTGCGGGGCGGCCGGGCGCTGTTCGACCTGGCGTGTGCACGGCGGGCGCCGATCCCGTTCTATGGGGAGCTGGGGAGCATCAACCCGGTGGTCGTGACGCCGGCGGCGGCGCAGGAGCGGGCGGCCGACCTCGCAGCCGGCCTGGTCGGGTCCTTCACCCGCGACGGCGGCCAGTACTGTACGAAGCCCGGACTCGTGTTCGCGCCGTCGGACAGCGGGTTCGTGGATGCGCTGGCTTCGGTGCTGGCGGATGCACCGGCGCAGCGGCTGCTGACGGATGGGATGAGCGGTGCGTTCGCCGATGGCGCGTCCGCGTTCGCTGGACGCGACGATGTCGAGGTCATCGGCACAGTGCGCGCGTCTGACACCGATGTCGAGGTCGCCGAGGCGAGTTCGCCGGTGGTCATCGTCGTGGAGGCGGCGACGTTCCTGGCGTCGAGGGAGGACTTTCTGGCCGAATGTTTCGGCCCGTTGACGGTCGTGGTGGGTTACGCAGACTCAGCGGAGCTGTCGGCAGCGGTCGGTGTGCTGGAGGGGTCGCTGACAGCGACGATCCAGCATGCGGGGGATGAGGATGTCGCTCCTCTGACGGACGCTCTGTCTCGCATCGCCGGGCGGGTCGTCTTCAACGGGTGGCCGACGGGCGTCGCGATCGCGTGGGCGCAGCACCACGGGGGTTCGTGGCCGTCGACGACGGCATCCGTGCACACGTCGGTCGGTGCTTCGGCGATCCGGCGTTTCCTGACGCCGATCGCGTACCAGGATGCTCCCCAGTCCGTGTTGCCGGCTGAGCTGCAGGACGGTAACCCGCTGCGCATCCCGCGTCGCGAGAACGGCGCGCTGGGGGCGTAGCACGGTTCGCGCACCGGCGCGCGGGCCCGCGCGTGCGTAGCGTTGGTCGCGAGACCGTCTGTTCCGGTCGAGCGCGCCTGTTATGCGTGGCGCTCTCGACCGGGACTGTCGCTCTCGGTGAGGGCGGGCCGGACTATTCCGTGAAACGGTCGGCGACGGTGAGGGCTGCGTCGATGGCGGCGAGGCCGTGACGCAGTTCGCCTTCGCTGATGATCAGCGGCGGTGCGATGTGGATGCGGTTGAAGTGGGTGAACGGCCAGACTCCCGCAGCCTTGCAGGCGGCGGCGACCTCGCCCATCGGTGCTGCGTCGGCGCCGGCGGCGTTGAACGGGACCAGGGGTTCGCGCGTGTCGCGCGACCGCACCAGTTCGAGCGCCCAGCACATCCCGCGACCGCGGACCTCGCCGAGTGACGGGTGGCGTGCGAGCCAGGACGTGATCTCGGGTTCGATGACGCGTTCGCCGAGGTCCCGGACGCGTCCGAGGATGTCGTCGCGCTCGAACACGTCGAACGTCGCGACGCCGGCAGCGCAGGCGAGCGGATGCCCGGAGTAGGTGAGACCACCCTCGAACGAGACGTCGTCGAAGAACGATGCGATGCGGTCGGAGATGACGACGCCACCGAGGGGCACGTAGCCGGAGTTGACCCCTTTGGCGAAGGTGATCAGGTCGGGGGTGACCCCGAACGCGTCGACCGCGAACCACTCGCCGATACGGCCGAATCCGACCATCACTTCGTCGGCGATGTAGACGATCCCGTACTTGTCGCAGAGTTCGCGCACTCCGGCCAGATAGCCGGGCGGGGGAACGAGCACACCGTTGGTGCCGACGACCGTCTCCATGATGATGGCGGCCACCGTTGCAGCGCCTTCGAGCACGATGACGTTCTCCAGGTGTTCGAGCGCGCGCTGGGTCTCTTCCTGGGGCGTGGACGCGTGGAACGCCGACCGGTACAGGTACGGGCCGAAGAAATGCGCGACCGAGGAGTCGCTCGGCTCGTTCGCCCAGCGACGCGGGTCGCCCGTCAGCGAGATCGCCGTCGAGGTGCCGCCGTGGTAGGAGCGGTACATCGAGAGCACCTTGCGGCGACCGGTGACGCGGCGTGCCATGCGGACGGCATACTCATTGGCGTCGGCCCCGCCGTTGGTGAAGAAGACCTTGTTGAGGTCGCCGGGCGCCACGCTCGCGACACGGCGAGCGAGTTCGCCGCGGACGTCGCTGGCCATCGACGGCTGGATCGTGGCCAGTCTCCCCGCCTGATCCTGGATCGCGCGCACGAGGTCCGGATGCTGGTGCCCGAGGTTGAGGTTGACGAGCTGCGAGCTGAAGTCGAGGTAGGCGTTGCCCTCGTAGTCCCAGAACGTCGAGCCTTCACCTGCGGCGACCGGAAGCGGGTTGATCTGCGCCTGCGCACTCCAGGAGTGGAAGACGTGCTTGCGGTCGTCGGACCGCACCTGCTGCTCCGCGGCCGCGTCGCCGAACGGATGCTCGGTGCCGACCCTGTCGAGGTAGCCGGTCACGGTTCCGGTCACGGCGCCGGTCACAGCGCCCGTCACCGCATCCGTTGCCTGAATGGTGTCTGTCATCGTTGTGCCTTTCAGGAGTTGCCGGGGAAGGCGAGTTCGATCTTGGAGTGCACCGGGTCGGGCCAGCGCGAGGTGACGACCTTGCTGCGCGTGTAGAAGTGGAACGACTCCGGGCCGTAGATGTGCGCGTCGCCGAAGAGGGAGTTCTTCCACCCGCCGAACGAGAACGCCCCGATCGGAACGGGAATGGGGACGTTGATGCCGACCATGCCGACCTCGATCTCGAATTCGAACTGGCGGGCAGCGCCGCCGTCGCGGGTGAAGAGGGCGACGCCGTTGCCGTACTGGTTGGCGTTGACGAGGGCGATCGCCTCCTCGAACGTGTCGACACGGACGACGGACAGGACCGGGCCGAAGATCTCGTCGGTGTAGACGCGCATGTCGGTTGCGACGTGGTCGAGGAGGCTGACGCCGATGAAGAACCCGTCGTTGTCGAATGCCTTCTGCGAGCCGTCGACGACGACGGTTGCGCCTTCGCCGGCTGCGCCGGTGACGTACGAGGCGACCTTTTCGCGGTGCTCCCGGGTGATCAGCGGACCCATCTCGGAGGCGGCGTGCGTGCCGTCGCCGATGACGAGGGAGCCGAGGCGTCGCTCGATGGCGGCGACGAGCGGGTCGCCGACCTCGCCGACGGCGACCAGCACACTGACGGCCATGCAGCGTTCGCCGGCCGAGCCGTACGCGGCGGAGACGGCGGCATCCGCCGCGGCTTCGATGTCGGCGTCTTCGAGGACGACCATGTGGTTCTTCGCGCCGCCAAGTGCCTGGACGCGCTTGCCGTTGGCGCTCGCGCGCTGGTAGATCGACCGCGCGATCGGGGTGGAGCCGACGAAGCTCACCGCGTCGACATCCGAGCTGTCGAGGATGGTGTCGACCGCGATCTTGTCGCCGTGCACGACGTTGAGCACGCCGGCCGGGAGCCCGGCTTCCAGGAACAGGTTGGCCAGGTAGACGGAGGCGGACGGGTCCTTCTCGCTGGGTTTCAGCACGACCGTGTTGCCGCACGCGATGGCGCTGGCGACCATCCACAGAGGGACCATCACGGGAAAGTTGAACGGCGTGATGCAACCGACGACGCCGACCGGCTGCTTGACGCTGTGCACGTCGATGCCGGTGGAGACCTGCTGGCTGTACTCGCCCTTGAGCAGGTTGATGAGGCCCGATGCGAATTCGACGTTCTCGAGTCCGCGGCCGATTTCGCCTGCCGCGTCGGAGAGCACCTTTCCGTGCTCGCTCGTGACGATGGCAGCGAGTTCGGGGGTGCGCTCCTTGAGGAGGTGACGCAGCCGGAACATGACGTCGGCCCTCCTGGTCAGGCTGGTCGCGCGCCACGCGGGAAGTGCCGCCTTGGCTGCCGCGATGGCGGTCTCGACGTCGGAGACGGAGCCGAGGACGACCTCGTGCTGCCTCTCGCCGGTGGCTGGGTTGAAGACGGGTCCGGTGCGTTCGGGGGTGCCGAACTCTTCACCGTTGACGACGTGTCGAATGAGGGCCACGAACGGCCTACCTCTCTGAACGGGCCGGCGGCCGCACGCCTTCGCGCGACGCTGCCGGACAAAATGCCCGGGCTGGGCACTAGGCTTACACCCCAATGATTGCAGAGCAGTTCGGGAGGACTCCTTGCCAGATCGTCGCAGCTTTGGTGTCGACAGTACACATCGTCCGATGAACAGCGCGCCCGCGGGTGATGCCGCAGTCGTGCTGCCGACGATCCGCGAGGTGCTCCATTTCGAGGATGTCGCAGGCGCGTTGCCGGAGGTGTTGGCCGGTGCTGACCACCTCGACAGGCCCGTGCGCTGGGTTCACGTCACCGAGACGGCCTCCGTCGCCCACCTTGTGAGCGGAGGCGAGCTGCTGCTCTCGACCGGCGTCGGCTGGCCGAGCGACGACGCGGGGCTGCGCGGTTTCATCGCCCAGCTCGTCAGCGCCGGTATCGCCGGTCTCGTGCTCGAGCTGGGCGTGCGCTTCGACGCGGTTCCTCCCGCGCTGATCGCGGAGGCAGGCGCACTCGGGCTTCCGCTGATCGTGCTGCACCGTGAAGCCCGCTTCGTGGCCATCACGGAGGCGGTGCACTCCCGGATCATCTCGGACCAGATGGCGGCCCTGCGCGCCCGGGATGACATCCACGCTCTCTTCACCGAGCTGAGCCTCCGGGGGAGCCCCGCCGACTTCATCGTCTCGCAGGTCGGGCGCGTGCTCGGCGCCCCGGTGGTTCTCGAGAACCTCAACCACCAGGTCGTCGCGCTCGAAGCGCTCGACGCGGGAGACGACGTGCTCGACGAGTGGGAACAGCGCTCCCGGCTCGCACACCGCTCGCAGGACACCGACTGGTTGATCACGCCGGTCGAAGCCAGAGGGATCCGCTGGGGCCATCTCATCGCCCTCCCCGGCGACCCCCACCCTGCAGGACGGTCGAACGTGCTCGAGCAGGCCGCTGTCGCGCTTGCGCTCAGTCGTCTGGCCGATCGCGACGCCGACGAGTGGACGCGGCAGAGCCACGAGCACCTGCTCCGTGCCCTCGTCGGCGGGCGCTTCACCAGTGAGAGCGGACTCGTGGCCCGATTCGAGTCGGCGGGCATCGCGGTGCGCGGAAGGCGCCTGGTCGGCCTCGCGCTCGCGTCGCGTTCCGGCGCGGCAGATGCCCCCGCAGCGCTCAGCGCCGCGCGGGAGATCGGTGTCGACGCCCTTGCCGGGGCGCACCCCACAGCGCCCGGCGCGCAGCTCATCGTCGCCCTCTCCCTCGGCCAGAACCAGCAGCTGACCGATCACGCGCTCGACACCTTCGCTCGTCGTTATGCTCATGCAGCAAGTCTTCCCGTCGAGGAACTCGTCATTGCTGTCGGGGCGGAAGCTGTGGACATCCCGGGTCTCCTCGCGTCTGTGGAGGAAGCGACGGAGCTGCTCACCCGCAACGGCGGAACCAAGCGACGGAACCTCACCGTCTACCGGGTCGACAGCAGACCGTTGCTGCGATTCATCAACTCCTTCGGCAGTGACCCGCGGCTGCAGGCGCACAGCGAGCAGATGCTGCGACCGCTGATCGAGTACGACCTCGACAACGGGGGAGACCTCCTGGCGGTGCTGCACGCGTACGCCGCGAACCCCGGCAACCGCACCAAGGCCGCCGCGTCGAGCCATCTCTCGCGCTCCGTCTTCTACCAGCGGATCGCACTCATCGAGGACCTCCTCGGCGCCGACCTCGACGACGGCGAGACGGTCAGCGCCCTGCACGCCGCCCTCCTGGCCCGCCGCACCCCTGCCTGACCTGCGAAAGGTGCGAGAAGTAGTCAATCGAACGGTCGAACTCCACTTCTCGCACCTTTCGCGGGCAAAAGTCCCAGGCGCCTCAGCCGATCCTCGAATTCTCGCCGCGACCCGAACAGATGCTTCGAGGTGACCCGGACCACCTGGTAGCCGGCACGTTTGAACAGTTCCTCGCGATCGATATCGCGCTGCCATTGCTCGGGATCGACGCGGTGCCCGTCTCCTTCGTATTCGAACGTCACACGATCGTCGGGAAGGAGCAGATCGGGATGCAGCACCATGCGCCCTGCGACGATGACCGGCGGCTGGACGACAGGCTCCGGGAGCCCTGCCTCCACCAGCCGAAGGCGGAGGAGCGTCTCGGGAGGTGAGTCGGCTCCGAATCGGATGCGTTCCAGCGCCGTGGCGCGATGGACGGCGCCACGCTTCGAACCGTACCGTGCGCAGGCGTCCGCGAGCGCGACGATGTCGAGAATCGGTGCCCGGTTGCGCGACCCGACGAGAAAGTCTCCGGCTGCGACCAGGTCGGATGGCCCGATCACTGTCGACAATTGGCACCAGATGTCGACCGGGGAGCAGGAAGGGTACTTGCTCCCCGTCGTACCGACCCGGACATCGGCCGAGATCCGATGCCCCATGACACCCGCTGCGCGTGGGGGCGTCCGCGGCGCACGAACGCTGACGTGTACCGAATCGGCCCGCATCTGGGGAGGCAGGGGAATGCCGACCAGTGCAGCTCCGGTCGTGTGACTGAACCACTGTCCTGGCAGCATTCGAACGAGGTACGCGTCGCATGCCCTGCGCACCTGATCGAGATCTCGCGAAGAGGAATCGTGCTGACCGGCAAGCACATTCACGCCGTAGAAGGGATGCTCGACTGTCCGTGCACGCAGCCGCCACGGGCCGACTCCGCGGTCGGCAGCATCCGCCGTGGAGAAATGGATCGAACGAAGCTCGGGCGGGAGATCAAGAGGGTGCCTCATAGTACAAGGCTGGCGGCAGGCCTGGACCGTCCGAAAGGCACCCGGGAGATCTGTGGAGAGCGGTCGACGCGCTCGACGCGGTCGACGCGCTCGAAAGGTGCGAGAAGTGGTCAAACGGCTGCGAATAGTCCACTTCTCGCACCTTTCGGCGCCGAGCTCAGCCCAGGTACACCTTCCGCAGCGTCTCGGTCACCGTCCACACCGTGCGCGCCCCCGCGCGCAACTGCACCACGTCGCCCGGCCCGAGCAGCATCCACGTGCCCGTATCGACGAACTCCACCGTCGCCCGGCCCGAGACGACCACGAAGAGCTCATCCGCTTCGACGTCGCTCATCGCGCCGGGCGTCATCTCCCACACGCCGACCTCGTGACCGGCGAACGAACCCAGGGCAGCAGACCCCGTCGCAGGCGAACCGGTCACGACCTGCTCGTGCGGGATGGGCTCGTGGTCGAGCACGAGGTCGACGGCGCCGATGCGGCCGACCCTTTCGAGTACATCCATGCTGTGCTCCTATGCGCTGGCGAGGGTTTTGGCCATCTCTTCGGCGTTCGCCCCGCCGCGCCGGAGCACGAGGGCGACGACCGCGAGGGCGACCAGGGTGAGTATGAACATGACGGTGGAGACGGCGGCGATCTCGGGGCGGAGCCCGACCTTCAGCGAGCTGAAGATGTAGACCGGCCAGGGTGTGGATCCGGGCACCTGCACGAAGCTCGAGACGATCGTGTTGTCGAGGCTCAGTGTGAAGGACATGAGCGCACCGGCCCAGATCGCAGGGCTCGCGACGGGAAGCGTGATCTGCCAGAACCGTTTGAGCGGCGGCGCGTAGAGGTCGGCTGCCGCCTCTTCGAGCGATTCGTCCATCCCCTGCATCCTGGCGCGCACGATGAAGGTGACGACGGCGACGGACAGCACTGCGTGCGAGGTCACGAGTCGCACGAGGCCGTTGCTGAAGATCCCGATCCCGAAGTCGGTGCCGAGGCTGACGAACCAGGGCAGCATCGACACGGCATCGACGATCTCGGGCGTGAACAGGGTGATCGACAGCAGTACGGTAGCCCAGATCACCCAGTTGGCCTTCACCCGGGAGCGCGCGAGGGCGAGGCCGCCGAGGGTTCCGAGGATGGTCGACACGGCTGCGGCGCCGACGGCCGCCTCGAGCGAGGTGAACACGGAGCCGCGGATGACCGGGCTGGCCCACGCGCTCGTGTACGCCGTGAAGCCGAATCCCTGCCAGGTGGCGAGCAGGCGTCCGGTGTTGAACGAGTACGCGAGCATCACGATGATCGGAAGGAACAGGAACAGGAAGACGAGCACGCCCCAGACCGTCAGTCCGATGCGGACGCCGTCGCGTCGCTTGCGGTTGAGCGGGACCTCGGCCGGTTCGACCGGGGCCGTCGCAGTCGAGGCACGGGTTTCGAGTACGGTCATGCTGCACCTCCGGCTGCGGTGAAGTCGACGCGTCTCGCGCGCCGTACGAAGAAGCGGATGAGCAGGGCCGCGCCGCCGACGACGACCACCGCCGCCGCGATGAACAGCATCAGAAGCACGGCCATCGCCGATCCGAGCGCCCAGTTCTGGGCCGTGTTGAACTGGCTGGCGACCAGCTGGCCGACCATGTTGCCTTGCGCGCCGCCGAGTACCGAGGCTGTGACGTAGTCGCCCATCAGCGGGATGAACACCAGCAGGCACCCGGATGCGATCCCCGGCGCGGCGACCGGCAACGTCACCTGCAGGAAGGTCCGCACCCGGTTCGCGCCGAGGTCGGCGCTCGCTTCACGCAGGGGAGCCCCGGCCCGGTCCATCGCCACGTACAGCGGCAGGATCATCAGAGGCAGGTAGTTGTACACGACGCCCAGCTGCACCGCCGCCTGCGAGTAGAGGATGTCGAGGCGTCCGTGGATGAGCCCCAGGTTCTGCAGAGTGTCCGAGAGGAAACCCTGCGGTGAGAGCACGATCTGCCAGCCGAGCGTGCGCACGAGGAAGTTCGTCCAGAACGGCACGAGCACGAGCGCGAGGGCGAGCGCCCGGTAGCGCGGGTTCAGCTTGACGGCGAGCCAGTATGCGAACGGGATGGCGATCGCCAGGCAGATCGCGGTGCCGAGAAGCCCGATCTTGAGCGTGTTGAGGAACGTTCCGAGGAAGGTCGCGTCGAGCGCTTCACCGTAGCGGTCGAACGACAGCCGGTCGTTGGCGTGCGCCGAGAACAGGTCCGGTTTGTAGCCGAAGCTGTACCAGAGCACCAGTGCGAGCGGAACGACGAAGAAGAACAGCACGAACGCCCAGGTGGGGAAGCCGGCGACGGTGGTTCCGGAGATCCGCTGGCGGGGACGCCGCGGCGCGCGGGTGGATGCGGATGCGAGGTCGAGCGATTCTGTCGTGGTCATCAGGAGCCTGCTTTCGCCATCATCCGGTTCACGATCGACACCAGTCGTTCGGCCGAGCTGTTCAGTTCGGCGGGGGTGAGCCGTGCGATCACCTCGGCCGGGGGGAACACGAGTTCGGGCAGCGCGAAATCTTCCGCAGCCGCCTTCTCCTTCAGCCCCTTCACACCCGTGCTGTAGCCGATGTAGTCGACTTCGCGGAACGACACGTCGGTCTGCAGCATGTAGTCGATGAACGCGTAGGCCGCATCCGGATGCTGTGCGCCTTTCGCGATCGCCCAGGTGTCCATCCACAGGTTCGCGGTCGGCGTCGGGTACACGAATTTCCAGTTCTTGGGGATCGTGTCGGTCGCGAGCAGGCCTTGCCGCGCATCCCCGTTGAAGGCCTGGATGAGCGCGAAGGTGCCTTCGGGGATACCGCTGGTGACCGCTGTCGAGTTGAACGCCTTGATGTGTGGGGCAAGCGTTTCGACCAGGTATTTCTCTGCGGCGTCGAGATCCGATTTCTTCTCGGTGTTCGGGTCGATGCCGTGCGAGGCGAAGTACATGCTCGTCACCTCCCACGGGTCTTCGAGGACCGCGACGTTCTTGCTGGCCTCCTTCTGGGCCGCGTCGAGGAAGTCGGCCCACGATGTCAGGGGCCGCTTGATCACGTCGGTGTCGTAGGCGAACCCGGTGGTGCCCCAGTCCTTGCACACCGAGTAGGTGTTGCCACGGTCCCACGACTGGTCGAGGTAGGCCTTCTCGATGTTCGCGAGGTTGGGAAGCTGCGAGTGGTCGAGCCGCTGCAGCAGTCCGTTCGCCGCCATCATCGGGATGTACTGCCCGGTCGGCACGATGACGTCGTAACCGCTGGTCCCGCGGGTGGCACCGAGCTTTGCGATCATCTCCTCGTTCGAGCCGTAGCTGTCGAGCTGCACCGTCACGCCGGTCTTGCCGAAGGCGTTGAGGTTTCCGGGGTCGTCGTAGTCGCCCCAGCTGTAGACGTTGAGCTGGTTCTCGATCTTCCCGTCGGGGCGGGCGGATGCGGCGAACGCGGTTTCGCGGCTGCAGCCCGCGAGCGCGAGGCCCGCGCCTGCGACGACGAAGCCGGAGAGCAGGGCGCGGCGGGTGATGCGTGCTCCGCTGGCCTCGGGGATGAGGGCGCGGATGTCCGGACGGCGCGCCATCACGCAGCCAGCTCGTCGCCGTCGGCCGACGCGTCGTCCGGGAAGACGAGCAGGTCGCTCTCGTCCCAGCTGCACCAGACCGGGTCGCCGGTGGAGAGGTGTTCAGCCTGGTTGGGTGCGGTGCGGGCGAGCAGTTCGAGCCCGCTCGCCGTGAGGATCACGTACTGGATGACGTCGCCCAGGAACGAGATCCCGGCGAGTTTTCCGGGCAGCGCGACCCGCGCATCCGGTCGCGCAGCGGAGACGCGCACCGACTCCGCGCGGACGGCGGCACGCACCGCGGCACCTGCCGAACCCGCCGCCGAACCGGACCCGCTCGCCGAGGCACCGCGCAGAACACCGTCCGCACCGGCGAGGGCGCCGTCGGCCTGCACCGTCGCATCGATGAAGTTCTGCTTGCCGATGAAGCCGGCGACGAAAGCGTTCGCGGGATGCGCGTAGATCGCCTCCGTCGAACCGACCTGCTGGATGGCTCCGCCCTGCATGACGACGATCCGGTCGCTCATCGAGAGCGCCTCCTGCTGGTCGTGGGTGACGAAGATGAAGGTGATCCCGAGCTGGCGTTGCAGGAGCTTCAGCTCGATCTGCATCTCTTCGCGCAGCTTGCGGTCGAGCGCCGACATCGGCTCGTCGAGCAGCAGCACCTTCGGTCGATTCACGAGAGCCCGGGCGAGAGCGACACGCTGCTGCTGACCGCCCGAGAGCTTCTGGGGGCTGCGGTCTGCGAATCCGCCCATCCGGGCCATGTCGAGGGCGTCGCGCACGCGCTCGCCGAGCTCGGCGCGGCTCACGCGCTTCTGCCGCAGCCCGTAGGCGACGTTCTCGGCGACGGTCATGTGCGGGAACAGGGCATACGACTGGAACACCGTGTTGACCGGCCGCTTGTAGGGAGGCGTGTTCAGCACGCTGATGCCGCCGACCTCGATGTCACCGCGGTCGGGATGCTCGAATCCGGCGATCATCCGCAGCAGCGTCGTCTTGCCGCAGCCCGACGGCCCGAGCAGGGAGAGGAACTCTCCGCTGTTCACGTCGAGGCTGAGATCGGCGACGGCCGTCGCATCGCCGAAGGTCTTGGTGATGTGGCGCAGCCGGACCGCGCCGGTGGTGTCGGGGGAGTCGGTCACGGTGCTCTCCTTGGCTCTTCAGTGAGGGGTATCGGATGGGGCGGGTAGCGGGTCAGGAGTCGAAGCCGAGGCCGACGGCGTCGAGCGTCTTCAGGAAGAGGTTGCGCCTGCCGCCGTTGTGGTCGGCGCGGTCGAGCGACCAGCGCGTCAGGTTGATGCCGATGGATGCGGCGGGCTCCGGCGGGAACGGCAGGGGGCGGCTCCTGACCATGGCGAGTTCGGTGCGCTCGGTCGCGCGGCCTTCGAGCAGGTCGAGCATCACCTGGGCGCCGAAATGGGTTGATGCCACCCCGAGGCCGGTGAACCCGGTCGCGTAGGCGACGCGACCGTCGCGCGCACTGCCGAAGAAGGCACAGAAGCGGCTGCAGGTGTCGATGGCGCCCGCCCACTTGTTGCTGAACCGGATGCCCTCGAGCTGCGGGAACGTCGTGAAGAAGTGCGCCGCGAGGCGCCGGAACGTCTCCGGGCGGTCCTCATACTCTTCGCGCACCCGCCCGCCGTAGTGGTAGATCGCGTCGTAGCCGCCCCAGAGAATGCGGTTGTCACGGCTCAGCCGGTAGTAGTGGAACTGGTTCGCCGAGTCGCCGAGACCCTGCCGGCCCTCCCAGCCGATGGAGGCGAGTTGCGCATCCGTCAGCGGTTCGGTCATGAGCACGTAGTCGTAGACGGGAACGGTTTGAAGCCGGTTGCGCTTCAGCAGCGAGGGGAAGACATTGGTGGCGAGGGCGACCTTGCGGGCGCGCACGGTGCCGTGCGCGGTGTGGAGCTCTGCGCCCTGCGCGACACTGAGGGTGTTCGTGTCGAGGCCTTCGACGGGCGTGTGCTCGTGGATCTCGACGCCGAGTTCGGCGCACGCGCGGGCGAGCGCGACGGTCAGCTTCGCGGGGTGGATGAGGGCCGAGTCGCGGGTGCGGAACAGACCGGCTTCGAACGTGGGGGAGTTGACCTGCGCGCGCACGGCATCCGTGTCGAGGAAGACCGCGTCGTCGCCGTTCGCGCCCTCGAGCATCCATTCGGCCTGGTGCGGTTCGGTCGCGATGTCGATCGCGCCGTTGCGCTCGAAGTCGCAGTCGAGGCCCAGCTCGTTCACGGTCCGTTCGATCTCGTCGAGGTTCGCGCGGCCGAACTCCTGGAGCCGGTCGAACTCCTGCGGGAAGCGGGTGAGCCCGTTCTCTTCGCCGTGGGTGAGGCTTGATTCGCAGAAGCCGCCGTTGCGTCCGGACGCGGCCCAGCCGATCCGCCTGGCTTCCAGGAGCACGACCCGCCGCGACGGGTTCTCGCGTTTCGCGAGCAGGGCGGTCCAGAGGCCCGAGTATCCGCCGCCGACGACGGCGAGGTCGCAGTGCGTATCCGCGGTCAGGGCCGGGTAGTCGTCAGCCGGAGCATCCTCGATCCAGAACGGGGACTGCCGCGTGGCCGACAGCGCGTGGCTGACGATGGACGCATCCGGTCGCATTCTCTCGAAAACTGTGGTGCCCACGTCGATCCCCGCTTCTTCGCTCTGGTCCCTGTCATTCTCTCGGGGGTCCGGCTGTCCCCGACGTCGGATTCCGTCGCGAAATTGTGATTTTCCGGCCATTCCGTCCGGCGCAGCGGTGAGGCAGTATGTGGATGACCAATCCTCTGGGGGGATCACATGAAACGTCGCGGGCCTTTGCGCGCTCTCACGGTGGCCGGTGCGGGGGCACTCGCCATCGCTGCGGGGATTTCCGGATGCTCGTTCGGAGCCGCCGGCGACCCACCCGCATCCGTGCCGACGCCGACGGTGACCGTAACGACGACGGCCACGCCGGCCCCGGCGGCACCGTCACCGGACGACCCGATCGACGCGATGACGGCGTGGACCGCGTGCGCTGTGCTCGGCCAGGCGCAGTACGTCAACCAGACGCCGGGCTCTGAACTGCGCCCCTACGACCAGACGCATCCACCGACGAACAACGCGGACGGCAGCTGGAATGTGATTGTCTCGATGGCGCCTCCGCCCGGCGTACACGAGGGTTACGCCAGCATCGTCGCCCTGTGCGATATCAGCGGCGCGCTCGGTGCGCCGAAGCTCCTGCGCTGGACCCTGAAGGACATCTGATGACGAAGAGTCAGCGCTCTGCATTCACCGTGGTGGGTGCCGGCCTTGTGGGCCTGACCGTCGCGGTCGCTCTCTCGGGTTGCGCGTCTGCGGGCGACGCGGGGCACGTTCCGACACCGACGGTGACGGTGACGTCGACGGTCACGGCCACGCCCGTGCCGATCCCGCCGGCGGGCGACGATCCGATCACTCCGCTTTCGGCGTGGACGAGCTGTGCGATCGCGGCGCAGCACGACCGGGTCGGGACCGACGTGAAAATCGGCACCTTCGCCGAGTCGGCGCCACCGCAGAGCAACAGCGACGGGTCGTTCACGGTCTTCGTGCCTGTTTCACCGACGGGCCTGGGAACGTATATCTACGTGTGTCAGGTCAGCGGAACGCTGGCGAAGCCGAAGCTGATCTCGGCAGAGCCCAAGGACTGAGCGAGCCCAGTCGTGCGGTCAACGCGGCTGGTGGCGCTCGAGGAACGTGTAGACCTCGGTGGCGTCGACGCCGGGGAACGTGCCCGTCGGCAGCGCGGCGAGCAGGCTCGTCGGCGTGCGGGCACTCGGCCACGACTGGCTCTCCCATTTGTCCGCCAGGTCGGCGGGTGCGCGCCGGCAGCACGAATCGTCCGGGCAACGGGACACCGCCCGATGCGGCGTCTCACGCCCCCGGAACCACTTGACGTGCTCGAACGGCACCCCGACGCTGACGGAGTAGTCGCCCTCCTTGGCCTTCTCGATGCGTGACGTGCACCAGAAGGTGCCGCGCGGCGTGTCCGTGTACTGGTAGTACGGGCTGAACCGGTCGTCGACGTCGAACACGGTGCGCGCGGTCCAGCTGCGGCAGACGGTGGTTCCCTCGATCGCTCCCAGAGCATCCGACGGGAACGCGACGGAGTCGTTCTCGTACGCCTTGATGATCGTGCCCGACTCGTGCACCTTCATGAAATGCACCGGGATGCCGAGCCGCGCGGTGGCCAGGTTGGTGAAGCGGTGCGCGGCCGTCTCGTAGGAGACCGCGAACGCGTCGCGGAGGTCTTCCATCGAGATGCGCCGGAAGTTCTTCGCCTCGCTCAGGAACGAGACCGCGTCTTTCTGCGGCAGAAGGATCGCTGCCGTCAGGTAGTTGGTCTCCACGCGTTGCCGCAGAAAGTCGGCATAATTTCTGGGCTCGTCGTGTCCGCACAGGTGCGACGCGAAGGCCTGCAGGATCGGGGAACGCGAGTCGCGGGAAGCGGACTGCTCGGTCGGGAGGTAGATGCGTCCATTGCGTTTGTCGGTGACCGAGCGGGTCGAATGGGGCAGATCGCCGACGTAGTGCAGCGAGAATCCGAGATGGCTCGCCATGTCGGAGACGACCTGGTGCGAGACCGGGCCGCCGGTGTGGCCGACCGCTGCGAGCAACTCGGAAGCCATCTCCTCGAGCTCGCCGAAGTAGTTGTCGCGGGCACGCATCGTGCGCCTCAGTTCGGCGTTGGCGCGCCGCGCCTCCTCCGGGGTGGCCGCTCGTTCGCGGTGCAGCCGCTCGACCTCCTGATGGAGCGCGAGGATGGTGCGCAGGTTCTCGTCGCTCTGTCCCTTGGAAACGCGCACGGGTTCGAGCCCCAGCGCTGCGAACACCGGTCCGCGCTGTGCGCGTTCGACCGCGATCTCGAGTGCGGCGCGCTCGTTCGGCGGCTCGGGCGACAGCAGGTCGTCGACCGAGACGGAGAGTGCGGATGCGATGGAGCGCAGCAGGGACAGCCGCGGTTCGCGGTTGCCGTTCTCGATCGTCGACACCTGCGACGGTGCCCGATCGATGGCGGCGGCGAGGGCATCGAGGGTGAGCCCGCGCTGGATGCGGAACGCCCGGATGCGGCGGCCCAGCGTGAGCGCATCCACATCCGCGCCGGTCTCGGTCTCGGTCTCGGCGTCTCCGGTGAAGACGATCGCTGCGGTGACTTCGGTGCCCGTCATGCAGGACATGGTGACACGGCGCGGAAGTTCTGACAAACAGAAGAACGTCGAAAGTTCTGCCGACCAAACCGACCCGCGGGGGTTGCGTGCCCCGAAGGATCGATGCAAGAGCAGCCAGTCGACACCGATGGAGGACCGAAGTGAGCACCGCAGAGAAGACCCCCCGCAGACCCGGCGACGTGACGCAGACCGCAGCCGAGCTGCAGCTCGAATGGGACGCCGACCCGCGCTGGGAGGGCATCCGTCGTGACTACACCGCGGCCGACGTCGTCGCGCTCCGCGGCACCGTCCAGGAGGACCGCACCCTCGCCCGGCGTGGCGCCGAAAAGCTGTGGGAGCTCATCCACGAGTCCGGCACCGCCGACGACCCGCAGTGGGTCGCGGCCCTCGGTGCGCTCACCGGCAACCAGGCCGTGCAGCAGGTGCGTGCCGGTCTCAAAGCCATCTATCTTTCCGGCTGGCAGGTCGCCGCCGACGCGAACCTCGCCGGTCAGACCTACCCCGACCAGAGCCTGTACCCGGCGAACTCGGTGCCAGCTGTCGTCCGCCGCATCAACAACGCGCTCCTGCGCGCTGGTCAGATCTCGAACAGCGAGAACGGCGCCGACGACCGCGACTGGCTCGCGCCGATCGTGGCGGATGCTGAGGCCGGCTTCGGCGGCCCGCTCAACGCCTACGAGCTCATGCGGTCGATGATCGAAGCCGGCGCGGCCGGCGTGCACTGGGAGGACCAGCTGGCGAGCGAGAAGAAGTGCGGGCACATGGGCGGCAAGGTGCTCGTGCCGACCGGGCAGCACATCCGAACCCTGAACGCTGCGCGGCTCGCCGCCGACGTCGCGGGGGTCCCCACGATCGTGATCGCCCGCACCGACTCGCTCGCCGCGACCCTGCTCACGAGCGACCACGACGAACGGGACCGCGAGTTCCTCACCGGCGGGCGCACGGCCGAAGGCTTCTACGAGGTGCGCAACGGTATCGACCCAGTCATCGCGCGCGGCCTCGCCTACGCCCCGTACGCCGACCTGCTCTGGGTCGAATCGGCCGAGCCCGACCTGGAGCTGGCGCGGACGTTCGCAGAGCGCATCCACCGCGACTTCCCCGGCAAGAAGCTCGCGTACAACTGCTCGCCGTCGTTCAACTGGAGATCCCAGCTCGACGACGACCAGATCGCCCGGTTCCAGCGGGAGCTTGCGACGTACGGGTACGCATTCCAGTTCATCACCCTGGCCGGTTTCCACGCCCTCAACCACTCCATGTTCACGCTCGCGACGGACTACGCCGAGCGGCACATGAGCGCCTACGTCGACCTGCAGGAAGCCGAATTCGCCTCCGAGCGCCACGGCTACACCGCGACCCGCCACCAGCGGGAGGTCGGCACGGGCTATTTCGACCGGATCGCGACCGCGCTCAACCCTGACAGCGCCACGCTCGCCCTGGTCGGCAGCACCGAGTCCGAACAGTTCTGACACAACCATTCGACCGACGTGAGACAAATCGGTGCCCGGCGAGGCCGAGCAGCCCGGTTTGCCTCAAGTCGGCAACTCAAAGACAGGAGAAGACCATGATCGAGATCACGGGAGCGATCGAGGATCGCTTCGACGAGATACTGACCCCCGAGGCGATCGAGTTCCTGAGGGAGCTGCACGAGCGCTTCGCCGCCCGCCGGCACGAGCTGCTCGCCGAGCGCCTGCGCAAACGTGTCGACGCCGCGAACGGGCGCGACCCGCAGTTCCTGCCCGAGACCCGCCGCATCCGTGAGGACCCGTCGTGGCGGGTCGCGGGCGCCGGCCCGGGCCTCGAGGACCGGCGCGTCGAGATCACCGGCCCGACCGATCCGAAGATGACCATCAACGCCCTCAACTCGGGGGCGAAAGTCTGGCTCGCCGACCTGGAGGATGCGACCAGTCCGACCTGGGCGAACATCATCGGCGGCCAGGTCTCACTGTTCGATGCGGCTCGCGGCACGATCGCGCACACGAGTCCCGACGGCAGGCACTACCGCGTCACAGCCGGGGAGACGCCGACGATCGTGATGCGGCCACGCGGCTGGCACCTCGTCGAGAAGCACATCGAGTTCACCGACCGGGCCGGGCGTTCCATGGCGGCCTCGGCCAGCCTTGTCGATTTCGGGCTGTACTTCTGGCACAACGCCGCACCACTCGTCGCGGCGGGACGCGGCCCGTACTTCTACCTGCCGAAACTCGAGAGCCACGACGAGGCCCGCCTCTGGAACGACATCTTCGTGTTCGCCCAGGCGTATGTCGGGATGCCCGCCGGGACCATCCGCGCGACCGTGCTCATCGAGACCATCCAGGCCGCCTTCGAGATGGACGAGATCCTCTACGAACTCCGCGAGCACTGTGCCGGCCTCAACGCAGGCCGGTGGGACTACATCTTCAGCATCATCAAGACGTTCCGCTCGCGCGGTCGCCGGTTCGTGTTCCCCGACCGCAAGCAGATCACGATGACCGTCCCGTTCATGCGCGCCTACGCCGAACTGCTCGTCGCCACCTGTCACCGACGTGGCGCGTATGCCATCGGCGGCATGAGTGCGTTCATCCCGAACCGGCGCGATCCGCTGGTCACCGAGCAGGCGCTCGAGAAGGTCGGCGCCGACAAGCGGCGCGAGGCCGGCGACGGGTTCGACGGGACGTGGGTCGCGCATCCCGACCTGGTCGCGACAGCGCAGGCGGAGTTCGACGCGGTGCTCGGCGGCCGGCCGAACCAGCTCGACCGGTTGCGCGCGGATGTCCACGTCGATGGTGCCCAGCTGCTCGACATCGGCTCGATCGGCGGAGAAGTCACGCTCGACGGGGTCCGGGACAACGTCACGGTGGCGCTGCGCTACATCGAGGCCTGGCTGCGCGGCATCGGCGCGGTCGCGATCGACAACCTGATGGAGGATGCGGCGACCGCCGAGATCTCGCGCTCGCAGCTCTGGCAGTGGATCGAGAACCGCACGGTCACGGCGGAAGGAACGCTGGTCGACGCCCAGCTCGTCACGCGCATCCTCGGCCACGAGATCGTCCGCCTCGGCGGAACGCCGGGGGACCGCTTCGCGGAGGCGGCGGATGTGCTCAGCGACGTCGCGCTGCAGCCCGAGTTCCCGACATTCCTCACCATCGGCGCCTACGCGCGGTATCTCGTCGATGAGGCGCCCTCCGAGGAGGAGCCGCTGGCTCTCGCCGGCTGAGCGGTCGGCGTCGCCATCCGGCGCGTTCATACAACAGGAGATCGTGTGACGGGAGTGGTTCCTGAGGCGAATCGGCGCCTCGGGACCCCACTCCCGTGCACTCCTGTCACACGAACTCCTGTATTACGAACGAGGCTCCGTGAGGATGCGCGGCTCGCTACAGTGAACGGATGACCGTGAACGTCCGACCGGCGACCGCCGAGGATGCGTCTGCGCTCGCTGCCGTCGCAGCCGTGACGTTCCCGCTCGCCTGCCCGCCGCATACGACCGACGAGGCGAAGGCACAGTTCATCGCGACCGTGCTCTCGGAAGAACGCTTCGCGGGCTATCTCACAGACCAGGCCCGGGATCTGCTCATCGCCGAGAGCGAGGACGGCACGGCGATCGGCTACGCAATGCTGGTCAACGGCGAGCCCGCGGATCCGGATGTTGCCGGCGCGATCCGTGTCCGGCCGACGATCGAGTTGAGCAAGTGCTACGTGCTCCCCGGCCACCACGGCGAGGGGGTCGCGGGCCTTCTGATGCGGGCGAGCATCGACGCCGCGACCGCCCGCGAGGCCGAGGGGATCTGGCTCGGCGTCAACGAGGAGAACGCGCGCGCGCAACATTTCTACGGCAAGCACGGGTTCGAGCGCGTCGGTTCGAAGCGCTTCCTCGTCGGCGACCGGCTCGAACACGACTGGGTGATGGAACGCGCGCTCTGATCGCGCGACGCGCCCACCGCGCCCGACGTCAGCCCTCGGCGACCTTGAGCACGAGTTTGCCCCGGGTGTGTCCCAGCTCCAGCATGCTGTGCGCGTCGGCGACTTCGTCGAGGTCGAAGATGCGGTCGACATGAACGCGTACGGCGCCCGACTCGAGCAGCCGCGCGACGACGGCCAGGCTGTGCCCGTCGGGAGCGACCTTGAACGCTGTCCCGCGCACGCCGGCCGCCGCCGCCTCTTCGGCGAAGGTGGGCCAGCTGCCGGTCGGAACATTCACGATCAGGCCGCCCGGGCGGAGCACGTTCAACGAGCGCGACCCGGTGTCGTCGTGCACATTGCCGACCAGGTCGATGACGACATCCACCTCAGACACGACGTCCTCGAAGCGCGTGTTCGCGTAGTCGACGACTTCGGATGCGCCGAGCTCGCGCAGCCAGCCCAGGTTGCGTGCCGAGGACGTCGCGATCACGTACGCGCCGAAGTATGAGGCGAACTGCACCGCGAAATGACCGACGCCTCCGCTGCCGGCGTGGATGAGCATCCGCTGCCCTTCGTGCGCCTTCGCCACCTCCACGACCATGCCCCAGGCGGTCAGCGCGGCGACCGGTGCCCCCGCCGCCTCGATGTGCGAGAGCGTGCTCGGTTTGCGCACGACGCTGATGCTCGGGACCGTGACGTATTCGGCATATGCGCCGCCGAACCGCGGGACCATGACCATGCCGAACACCTCGTCGCCCGGTTTGATCGGGTGCGCTTCGTACGGAGACTGCACGACGACGCCGCTGAAGTCCTGGCCGAGGATGCTCGGGAAGTTCCGGATGGCCCCAAAGACGCCGCGACCGGCGCGCGTCTTCGCATCGATCGGGTTCACGCCCGCCGCGACAACCTTGACCAGGAACTCGGCGCTCACCCGATCGGGGACGGCGAAGTCGGCCACACGGAACACGCCCGGCTCTCCGGGCCCATCGATGACGGCAGCCCGCATGGTTTCGTGCATGAATCGTCCCCTCGTCGTCACCACTGACAGTCCGGGCCGTCATTCGGGCCGCGCCACGTGTCGTATCCCAGTCAAACCCGCCAATGCGTCACCCGTGTTACGGGGGCGTCACCGGTTGTGAACAATCCGTTTCGGATACCCCCTCTCGGTGTCTGCACGAACCGCTCAGGTCTGCGCGTTACGATTCTTCGAAACGCCGGACGGATCCGCCGCCGGCACGTCGCCGGCGAGGAGTTCCAGGGTGAGAGGTCTGTCGGTTCCGCTGGCCCGTGCGTGGCGGCGGCTGACCCCGGCGCTCGTGGTGTTCGGCACAGGGACCGTCCTCGCGGGTCTCGCGATCATCTGGGCCGCGCGGTTCACCGTGCCGTACCCGGTCTACGTCAGCGAACTGGGCGCGGTGGGCGCTCCGACGGCCGGTGCCTTCCAGGTGGCGCTCGTCTGCGTCGCAGCGGGCGGGATCGCGATCGCGCTCGCCGTCGGCCATGCCCGGTCGGATGCACGCATCCTGAATCGCTGGATGCCGGCGGTCACGATCGGTTTCGCCGGCCTCTGTTTCGCGGTCGCCTCCCAGGTCACCTGCACGTCGACCTGCCCGGTGCCTCTCGTCGATCCGCGTTCGACCCCGCAGGACCTCACCCACACCGTGTTCGCCGTGCTCGGCTTCGCTGCCGCCTGTTACGCGATGCTCCAGGTCGCCTTCTCGCGCCGCAGACCGCGCGTCGCCCGGTTCTCGTTGGTGAGCGCGATCGCGGTGGGAGTGATCTCCGGTGCCGGCGGCCTCCTGGCACTGGTCCATGTCGCCGTCGATTTCGGTTCATGGCTGGAGTTCGGGGGCATGACCGTGGCGATCGCGTGGCTTGCGACGTACGGCCTCGCGCTCATCGTCGAGGGCCGCGACCCCGAACTCGCCGTGCGGACCGAGCGGGATGCGCACGAGCGGATGCGCGCCGAAGCCTCGTGGCCGGGGCCGTCGGGGCTCAGCGAGTCCGCATAAGCGTTGCGAGCAGCTGGTCGGCGAGGTGGACCAGGATCGCGATCTCGTTCTCGTCGCGGTCGACCCAGCGGCATTCGGGCTCGCTGCCGATCGGTACGAAGTCTTCGTGCTGCTCCCAGACGAGCAGCGTGCGCTCGGCGCCGAGGACGTACTGCTGCCACCAGACCTGCCGCAGGTAGTTGCGGGGGATGCTGCGCCAGCCTTTGTTCGTCGTCTTGATCTCGGCGAGTTCTATGGCGCCGGTGTCGCGGACCACGAGCCCGTCCGGCGTCGCCAGGTGCCGTCGGCTCGCTTCGGCGTGGAAGAGCGCGTCGCTGGGCTGGATCCCGTAGTTGGCTTTCACCCAGGATGCGATCTGCGGTTCGCGCGCCCGCCCGTGCTCGGTGTAGACGTTGCCCGTGAAGCCTGTTCCGTGCAGCTTGTCGAGCGCGGCGTTGTGCACGGATCGCGGGGTCGACAGCTTGGCGACGTCGGTCGCAGTGATGCCCCGGCTTCGCGCCCGCAGCCAGGCGATACGGTCGCTCGCACGAGCCACGATGCGGGTCTCGTACGAGAGATGGGCGGGTTTCGCCGTCACGTCGACCTCCCAGGGGAAGGTCAACATCAGGTCGGTCACCTGTCTATTGTGCCCCGCCGGCAGCGCTCCGGTAGCCTACCTGGCGGCGTGCCTCGTCGATCGTCTGGAGTGTCGTGATCGCTTCGTCCAACGGATGGAGCGGCGAGTCGGTGAGTCCGTCGGTGACGTAGCGCGCAAGTGCCGCCGCCTCGTACGACATGCCCTGCCTGTACGGTCTCCCGAACGGGTCGGCCCAGTGCAGGACGGTGCCGCCGGAACCGTGGAATCGGATGCCGCTCGGTCCCCAGAACGGCGAGTCCGTCTCGATCCTCCCTGCGGTCCCACTGATGCTGCCGAGGGATGGCGTACCCGACAGAAGGCTGGTGCTGAGGAGCGCCTGGCCTCCGCCGGGCGAGGTGAGTACAAGGGCGACCTGGGCATCGACGCCGGTCGGCGCGAGCTCTCCCGTCGCGATGACGCTCTCGGGAGCGCCGAGCGCGAACGACGCCCAGGACACGACGTAGACGCCGATGTCGAGCAGTGCGCCCCCGGCGAGAGCGGGGGCCCACAGCCGGCCAGCGGGATCGTAGGCGGCGGCCCCGCCGAAGTCGGCGGTGACGACTTTCACTTCTCCGAGCATCCCGTCGGCCAGCAACTGCCGGGCGATGTCCGTCTGCGGCAGGTACCGCGTCCACATCGCCTCCATGGCGAAGACGCCTGCCGCCCGCGCCGCTTCGGCGATGCCTCGCGCCTCCGCGGCCGTCACGGCCATCGGCTTCTCGATGAGCACGTGCTTGCCTGCCGCGATGACCAGGTGCGCATGGGCGGCGTGCTCGCTGTGCGGCGATGCGACGTAGACGACGTCGACGTCGGGGTCGGCCACGAGTTCTTCGTAGGAACCGTAGGCGCGTTCGAAGCCGTGGCGGGCCGCGAACGCCGCTGCGCGCTCGAGCGTGCGCGATCCGACAGCGACGACCTGCTGGCGGGTGTGGGCACGGAGTGCATCGACGAAGTCGTTCGCGATGACTCCCGGCGCGAGGATTCCCCAGCGGAGGGGAGGCGCGTCGGCCGGATCGGTGTGGCGGGGTGTCGGAAGGGTTTCGATGGAGTTCGTCACCCTGCCAGTCTGGCCGATCGGGCGCGCCTCGCGCTCCTCTGCGGTCGTTCGGTAGGTCTGCACCCCGCTCGCGCAGCGGCAATCGTGACAAACGCGCGCAGTCGCAGGTGGATGCCCGCAGACTGTTCACGCCTCGGGCATATATGCGCTACGGTGGGAGGCGAGTCACCGCGATGGTGATTCGCCTCCAGGCCGGGGAGCGCGGCACAGTTCCCCCCTCCGCCATCAGTGGTGCGCCCCGGCCTGGCTTTGCGACCCGTCGGCGGCCCGGTTTCCTCACCCGTTCAGGAACCAGTCCGCCGACGGGTTCGAGACCTCGGGAAATAGAAGGAATGCGTAACCGTGAAAACAAAGAATCGTCGGATCGTGGATTAGTCCCGTTCTCCCTGTGTGTCCTCGTGTCCCTTGCAGCACTGTGTGGTTGTTCGAGCACGTCATCGCCTTCAACGGGGACTCACACGCCAGACGAGAACGTCACCGTTCCCGCGTTCTCTGGCCCATGGGCCAGCGAATTCATTGCTGCTTACCGGATGGCTGCCTCGGATTTTGAGCGGATTGCACTGTCCGATGGGACTATTTCCGCTGCGGAGTTCGCAGAAAAATGGAGAACAGATACATCAGCTGCCTCGAGGCTGGTGGCCTAACCTCAACCGGGACGCTCCCGGCATGATGTTTCCCTTTTTTGACCCTGATATGGGCACGAAGGCACTGACGACATGCAAGGCCGATCCCTTCGACTTGCTGACGACAACACCATGAAGGATCAAACCCGTTCGGCTGTTCAAGGATGTGGCAGGAACCAGTCCGCCGACGGGTTCGAGACCTCGGGGAGGCGTCGTTCGCCCTCGGCTGGCGCCGCCCAACGCACGCCATTGGCCAGCACGCGCCTCACCTGCGGGTGGAAGTACACCGGGTACTCCTGGTCGCCCGGGCTGAAGTAGAAGATCCGTCCGCGGCCCCTCGTGAACGTCACCCCGGAGCGGAACACCTCGCCGCCCGTGAATGAACTGATGAACACGAGGTCGTCCGGCGTCGGGATGTCGAAGAACTCCCCGTACATCTCCTGGTGGTCGATCACGATCGGCTGTTCGACTCCCTGGGCGATCGGATGGGCGGGCGCGACCGTCCAGACCACCTCGCGTTCTCCGTCGTTGCGCCAGGCCAGCGAGCAGGTCGTCCCCAGCAGCCGGGTGAAGATCTTCGAGAAATGGCCGGAGTGCAGCACGATGAGGCCCATCCCACCGAGCACATGCCTGCGCACCCGCTCGACCACCTCGTCGTCGACCTGGTCGTGGGCGATGTGCCCCCACCACAGGAGCACGTCGGTGCCCGCGAGCACCTCCTCGCTGAGCCCGTGCTCCGGATCCGCCAGAGTGGCGGTGCGGATGCGCGCCCCGTCGAGCAGGCCGGCCAGACCATCCGCTATCGCACCATGGATCCCGTCGGGGTAGATCGCCGCGATCTCGGGCTGGGTGGTCTCGTGCACGCCTTCGTTCCAGACGGTCACGCTGAGTGCGCTCATCGTTCTTCTCCCTTCGAGGCCGAGGCCGAGTCCGCTGCCGCTGCGGTTGCGGATGTGGCCGGTGCGGAGCCGAGGACGACCTCGGCTCCCGCGGCGGCGGATTCATAGCAGGCGTCGATCACGCGCGCCCGTTCGAGGGCGAGGGACCCGTCGTACTCTGCCCAGTGCTCCGTGTCGCGGACATGCTCTACGAACGTCTCGACGACCGCGCGGTGTCCGCGCCCGGGGTCGGCCTTCACCACGACGTCTTCGCTCGTCTCGTCCTGGCCGGTGAAGATCGTCAGCTCGCCGACCGGCGCGTAGTCGACCACCCGCAGGTCCGCGCCGCCTTCTGTTCCATAGATCGTGATCCCGAATTCGTCGCCCGCAGGCCGGTACGCCGCCCAGCTGGTCTCGATCATCAGTGATCCGCCCCCCTCGAGCCGGAGCAGCACGCTCGCGAGGTCCTCGACCTCATAGGCGGAGCCCACCTGCTGCTTTCCTGCCACAGCGCCGCCGAGCCCGCGCGTTCCGAGCTCGGCGTGCGTCACCGCAGACACCGCGGTGACCCGGGGTTCGCCGAAGAGATGCAGCGCATAGTCGAGAACGTGCACGCCCAGGTCGATCAGCGGGCCGCCGCCGGCCATCTCTCGGTTCGTGAACCAGCTTCCGAGTGCCGGGATGCCCGCGCGGCGCAGCCAGATCGCCCGGCCGTGGTAGGGGCGGCCGATGGTGCCCGCGTCGATCGCCGCCTTGAGGGCTTCGATGTCGCCGCGACGCCGATGATTGAATGCGATCTCGAGCACGCGGCCGGCCGAGCGCGCCGCATCCACCATCGCCTGCGCCTCCGTCGCGCTGCGGGCGATCGGCTTCTCGCAGAGCACGTGAAGCCCCGCTTCGAGTGCACCGATGGTGATCGGGGCGTGCAGGAAGGTCGGGACCGCCACGCTCACGACGTCGAGGTCGCCCTCGGCGACCAGATCCTTCCAGTCCCGGTGGAGCCGTGTCACGCCGAAGCGTTCGCCGAGCTCCTCACGCGCGTCGTCCTCCATGCCCGCGAGCGCGACGAGTTCGACGCCGTCGAGCGAAGCGAACGCATCCATGTGCTGCTGGCCCGCCCATCCGAGCCCCACTACTCCGACGCGGAGCGCCGGCTTCCTGTCCTGCGGCTTCGTGCTCACGACGAATCCTTCCGTGTGCCTGTTGTGTGATCTGTGCCCGCGGGGCGGCCGGAATACGGCTAGCGCCGGACGGGCGTGGAGTGCGCGACCTCGGGGTCGAGAACGTGCTGGATGACCATGATGGCCGCCCCGAGCACGCCGCCGGTCTCGCCGGCCTTCGACTGGGTGATGGTCACATGCTGGGTCGCCAGCGGCGTCGACCGCTGGTAGACGACTTCGCGGACACCGGCGAGCAGCTGTTCGCCGACGCGGGAGATGCTGCCGCCGACGACGACGACAGACGGATTGAGCAGGTTGACACAGGTGGCGACGACCTCGCCGAGGTCGCGACCGGCCTGGCGGATGGCCTGCAGGACGACGGGATTGCCCGTTCGGGCGAGAGTGACCACGTCTTCGCTGGTCGAGGCCGGGATGCCGGCGGCACTGAGCGTCCGCGCGATGGCCGGGCCGCTGGCGAGCGCCTCGAGGTCCGCATCTTTCGCACTGTGACTCGCGGTCTCGGCGGTGAAGGGCACGCGCACGTGCCCGAGGTCGCCCGCCGAGCCCTGTGCGCCTCGCTGGAGGCGGCCGCCGGTGATGATGCCGGCGCCGATTCCGGTGGCGACCTTCACGAAGAGCAGGTCGGACTGGTCGCGCCACGCCGTCGCCTGCTCGCCGAGCGCGAGGAGGTTGACGTCGTTGTCGACGAGTACGGGCACGTCATCGAAGGATGCGCCGACGAAGGCGGGGATGTCGAAACGGTCCCAGCCGGGCATGATCGGGGGATTGATGGGCATCCCGGTCGAATGTTCGACCGGTCCGGGCACCCCGATGCCGATACCGATGAGGTCGTCGACCGGACGGCCGCTCTCGGCGACCAGCCGCTTCGCCGTGGAGAGCGCCCAGCTGAGCACGGGTTCGGGCCCGTCTTCGATCGCGAGCGCGCGTGATTCGCTGTGGAGGATCGTGCCCGCCAGGTCGGCGATGGCGACGACTCCGTGGGTGGCGCCGAGGTCGATGGCCACGACCATACGCGACTGCGGCCGGAACGCGATGCGCGCCGGTGGTCGCCCTCCGGTCGAGACGGCGTCGCCGGCCGGGCTGATCAGGCCGGAGGCCGCAAGCGAGTCGATGCGGGTCGAGATCGTCGAGCGGGCGAGCCCGGTGAGTTCTGCGAGCTGGGCACGGGTGCGCGGCACGCCGTCGCGCAGGATGGCCAGCAGCGACGCGGCTTCGGGCGCCACGAGGGGCCGTTCCCGCACGATGTCGCTCATGGAGTCATTGAATCACATTGTCTTCGCCGGCACAGCAAAAGATGGCGATCTTCAGGCGACTTTTGATTGACAAGCGACAGAAGTCTGCTTGAATGGAGGAACGCGCAGCGCGCATCCAGCAACACTCGACGAGGAGAATCGTGACGCAGTCCAAACTTTCCGTACAGCTCTACACCGTGCGGGAACTTCTACAAGAAGACACGGCCGGAACGCTCAAACGTCTTGCAGACCTCGGTTTCACGCAGGTCGAACCGTTCGCATTCGTCTCCTTCGGTGACGCACTCGCGCAGGGGCTCGCAGACGCCGGGCTCTCCGCGCCGACCACGCACCAGAGCTTCATCGGGAGCGAGACCGCGCCGGTCTTCGAGGCCGCGAAGGCTCTCGGCATCGAGACCGTCATCGACCCGTATGTCGCGCCCGAGCGATGGACGCAGAAGGCAGACATCGACGACACCGCCGCGAAGCTGAACGCCGCTGCCACGGTCGCGGCCGACTACGGCGTGAAGGTCGGCTACCACAACCACGCCCACGAGATCGAGAACACGGTCGACGGAGTCACCGCCCTCGAGTACTTCGCCGGGCAGCTCAGCGACAACGTCGTGCTCGAAGTCGACACCTACTGGGTCGCCGTCGGCGGCCAGGACCCGGTGGCCCTGATCAAGCGACTGGGTGACCGCGTCGTCGCGCTCCACATCAAGGACGGTCCTGCGACCACCGAGACCAAGGACCAGGTCGCCGTCGGCCAGGGCTCGCTGCCCATCGCCGACATCATCGCTGCCGCACCGGATGCCCTCCGCGTCATCGAGCTCGACGACTCGCGCGGCGACCGCTTCCAGGCCATCGCAGACAGCTACACCTTCCTCACCTCGCAGGGACTCGCATGAGTGCGGCGGCCACCGGAACCGTCGGCGTCGGCGTCATCGGCGCCGGCGTCATCAGCAGTGAGTACCTCAAGAACCTGACGACGTTCCCCGACCTCGATGTGCGGTTCATCGCAGACATCGACGAGGGGCGGGCGCGTAGCCAGGCCGCGGCGTTCGGCGTGCCGGGGGCGGGCTCGGTCGACGAGCTGCTCGCCGACGACTCCATCGAGATCGTCGTGAACCTGACGCTTCCCAAGGTGCACGTCGAGGTGGCGCTGAGGGCGCTCGCGGCGGGCAAGCACGTCTGGAGCGAGAAGCCGTTCTCCCTCGACCGCGAGAGCGGACGGGAGCTGCTCGACGCAGCCCACGCCGCGGGGCTACGCGTCGCCACTGCGCCCGACACCTTCCTCGGCGCCGGTGTCCAGTCTGCCCGTCGCCTTATCGAGAGCGGCGCGATCGGCGCACCGCTCACGGCGCTGACGCTCATGCAGAGCCCCGGCCCGGAGTCCTGGCACCCGAACCCCGACTTCCTGTTCCAGGAAGGTGCCGGGCCGCTCTTCGACATCGGCCCGTACTACATCACGACCCTGGTCCAGCTGTTCGGCCCGGTGGCCAAGGTGAGCGCAGCCGTTTCGAAGGCACGCGAGACGCGGATCATCGGCTCCGGTCCCCGCGCGGGCGAGGAATTCACCGTGACCGTTCCCACGCACGTCAGTGCGCTCTACGAATTCGAGAGCGGCCAGACGGCGCAGTGCGTCTTCAGCTTCGACTCGAAACTGTCTCGGACCCAGTTCGAGGTCGCGGGCGCGGAGGGAACACTGGTCGTCCCCGATCCGAACACATTCGACGGTGACCTCCTCATCCACCGCGGGCGCGACGACCTCGAGACGATCCCGGCCCACGGGTCGACGACCACTCGCGGCACCGGTGTGCTCGAACTCGCCCGGGCGATCCGCGCCGGTCGCCCCGAGCGCGCATCCGGCGAACAGGCGTACCACGTGCTCGACGTGATGGTCTCGACGATCGAGGCCGGAACATCCGGAACTCCCGTCGTGATCGAGAGCACCGTCGACGTCGCGCCCAGCCTGCCCGAGGAGTGGGACCCGCGGGCGTCCACGCTCGCGGGAGCCTGACCCTGATGGGAGCCGACCAGCTCGGCATCGCCATCGTCGGCGGCGGGTTCATGGCGACCGTGCACTCCCGGGCGGCCAGGGCCGCCCGGGCACGGCTCGTCGGGGTCGCGTCATCGACGCCGGAGAAGGCGGCGACGGCAGCGGATGCGCTCGGGATCGCGACCGCGTACGCATCCCTCGACGCACTGCTCGACGACGACGCCGTCGACGTCGTCCATGTGACGACGCCCAACGCCCTGCACGCCGAGCAGACCATCGCCGCGCTCGCCGCGGGCAAGCACGTTGTCTGCGAGAAGCCGCTGGCGACCACGGTCGCCGACGCCGAAAGGATGGTCGGGGCCATCGGCACGAACATCGCGACGGTGCCGTTCGTCTACCGGTTCCATCCGATGGTGCGGGAGGCGCGGGCGCGCTTCCGTGACGGCACGGCTGGCACGGTGCTGAGCATCCACGGATCGTACCTGCAGGACTGGCTCCTCGGCGCGGACGACGACAACTGGCGGGTCGACACGGACCAGGGCGGCCGGTCGCGGGCCTTCGCCGACATCGGGTCCCACCTGGTCGACCTCGTCGAATTCGTCAGCGGCGATCGGGTGGCGCGTGTCGCCACGACGAAGAAGACGGTCTTCGCCGACCGTGCCGCGCACCACGGCATCACCACCGAAGACGCGGTCGCCGTCGTCCTCGAAACGGTGTCGGGTGCCATCGGGACCCTTCTCGTCTCGCAGGTCGCGCCGGGGCGCAAGAACCGGCTCCACCTCGAGATCGCGGGAAGCGCGGAAAGCGTCGCGTTCGACCAGGAGCACCCGGAGACGCTGTGGGTCGGCAGAAGGGGCGGCAGCCTGCTCATTCCGCGCGATGCCGACCAACTCCACGACGACGCCGCGCGCCTGTGCGTCGTGCCGGCCGGACATCCACAGGGCTACCAGGACGCGTTCAACGCGTTCGTCGCAGACACCTATGCCGCGATCGGCGGCGACACCCCCGACGGACTGCCGCAGTTCGCAGACGGACTGCGCGCAGTGCGCGTGACGGATGCGGTCATCGACGCGGCCGAATCGGGCTCCTGGATCGAGATCGAGAAAGGATCACGCTCATGACTGAAGGCTCCACCGAACTGAAGTCCACGCATCCGGTCACGCTGTTCACCGGGCAGTGGGCCGACCTGACGCTCGAAGAGGTAGCCAGGCACGCGAGCGAGTGGGGCTACGACGGCCTCGAGATCGCGTGCTCCGGCGAACACCTCGACGTGTGGCGCGCTGCCGAGGACGACGACTACCTGCAGGGCCGGCTCGACATCCTCGACCGCTACGGCCTCAAGGTCTGGGCGATCTCGAACCATCTCAAAGGCCAGGCTGTCTGCGACGACCCGATCGATTTCCGCCACCAGGCGATCGTCGGCTCGAAGGTCTGGGGCGACGGCGATCCGGAAGGGGTGCGGCAGCGTGCGGCCGAAGAGCTGAAGCTGACCGCGAAGGTCGCCCGGCGCCTCGGCGTGGACACGGTCGTCGGCTTCACCGGTTCGAAGATCTGGCCCTACGTCGCGCAGTTCCCGCCGGTGCCCGCCGACGTGATCGACGCCGGCTACCAGGACTTCGCCGACCGCTGGAACCCCATCCTCGACGTGTTCGACGGCGAAGGGGTGCGGTTCGCGCACGAAGTGCACCCGTCGGAGATCGCCTACGACTACTGGTCGAGCGTGCGGTCGCTCGAGGCGATCGACCACCGCGCTGCGTTCGGCTTCAACTGGGACCCCAGCCACATGATGTGGCAGGACATCGACCCGGTCGGATTCATCGTCGACTTCAAGGACCGCATCTACCACGTCGACTGCAAGGACACGCGGCTGCGGCCGAAGAACGGGCGGGCCGGCGTGCTCGGGTCGCACCTGCCGTGGGGCGATCCGCGCCGCGGCTGGGACTTCGTGTCGACCGGGCACGGCGACGTTCCGTGGGAGGACTCGTTCCGCGCGCTCACGTCCATCGGCTACACCGGCCCGATCTCGATCGAGTGGGAGGACGCCGGGATGGACCGCCTGCACGGCGCCGAAGAGGCCGTGGGGTACATCCGCTCCCTCCTGTGGAAGCTGCCCACCGCATCCTTCGACGCCGCCTTCTCGAACCAGGACTGATCGCCGAGCACAGGGTTGTTCCCGTTATGCGGGCCCGATAACGCGAACAACCCTGTGCTCGCGAACGTGATTGGATGGGCGGATGGACGCCCTCAGCGATACGACGATCAGGGGCGCGGACTGGTACGGACGCGACCTCGATCGCGACGAATACACGAAGGTCGCGTTCTTCGACGTCGACATGACCGAGCTGACCAGCACAGCGGCAGTATTCACTGACTGCTCCTTCACGAACGTGCGGTTCAACGTGTCGAAGCACACCGAGAGCGCGTTCATCAACTGCACCTTCAACCGCTGCAACTTCTTCGACGCGTCGTTCGCCCGCTGCAAGTTCACCGGCAGCGTGTTCGAGGGCTGCGCGTTCGACCTGATGGATGTCGCAGGCGGCAATTGGTCGTTCGTCGGGATGTCCGGCGCGAAACTCAGCGGGACGACGTTCCACGGCGTGAGACTGCGCGAGGCCGACCTCAATCGCGCGCGTTGCGACGGCGCGACCTTCGGCGGCTGCGACCTGTCGGGAGCGTGGATGTCCGGGGTCGACTTCACCGGAGCAGACCTGCGCGGAAGTGACCTCAGCGCCCTCGACCCGCTCACCGCTCAGCTGAAGGGCGCGATCGTCGACCCAGCGCAGGCGGCCGTCCTCGTCGAGGCGCTCGGCCTCACTGTTCGGGCGGACTAGCGAACAACCGGCCTGACGAAAGTCGCCAGAAGTGGTGTTCCGTGCGCGAACAGAACACTTCTGGCGACTTTCGTCGAACAGAGCGGCTCAGGCGACGTCCTTCACCTGGCCGTGCTTGATGTGCAGTCGCCGCTGGGCGCGCTTCGCGATCGCCGAGTCGTGCGTGACGACGATGAGGGTGAGCCCGCGGTCCCGCCACAGCCCTTCGAGCAGGTCCATGATCTCGTCGCGGGTCTCCTCATCGAGGTTGCCGGTCGGCTCGTCCGCAAGCAGCACATCCGGGTTCTTCACCAGCGCCCGCGCGATCGCGACACGCTGCTGCTGACCGCCTGACAGCTCGAACGGCAGGTGGGTGCCGCGGTCGCCGAGACCGACCGACGCGAGCGCCTCCGCAGCGCGCCGCTTGCGCTCGGCGCCGCTCACCTTGAGCGGGGCTAATGCCGTCTCGACGTTCTCCTGAGCGGTGAGTGTCGGAATGAGGTTGAAGCCCTGGAACACGAAGCCGATCTCGGTCGCACGGATCTTCGTGAGCTTGCCGTCGCCGAGCTTCGACAGGCTCGACTTCTCGAGCTCGACCGAACCCGATGTCGGCCGGTCGAGAGCGCCGAGCATCTGCAGCAGAGTCGACTTGCCGCCGCCTGTCGGCCCCTGGATGACCACCATCTGGCCGTCCGGGATCTCGAGGGTCACGTTGTTGAGCGCAGTGACGTTGCGGCGGGACTGGGTGTAGGTCTTGGTGACGTTGGTGAGGGTGTACACGAATGCTCCTGACTGGCGTTCGACGGGTGGGCGATCAGTTGACCGAGCGGAGGGCCGCTGCGGGGCGCAGGCGCGAGGCGCGCCATCCGCCGAATGCGCCGGCGAGCAGGCCGCCGAGGACGGCGAGTCCGACGGCGATGACGATCACCCAGACGGTCACCGGAGCGTGGAGTGCGATGTCGGTGGTGGATGCGGCTGCCTGGCGTGCCGCGGCCCCCACACCGCCTGCGCCGAAGCCTCCGCCTCCGCCGAAGCCGCCGCCGGTGCCCGCACCGCCGGTTCCTCCCGTGCCTGTGACGGCGCGGCCGACTCGCCCGGCGGCATCAGCGAAGCCGTTACTGATGCCGCCGGTGAGGGTGGGTGCCATCGCGTTGACGACGGCGATTCCGATCAGGCCGATCACGATGCCGACCACACCGCCGATGAGCCCCTGTACGACCGATTCACCGGTGACCTGGCCGACGACGCGGCGGTTGCTCCAGCCGATCGCCTTCAGCGTTCCGAATTCCCGGGTGCGCCGGGTGACGCCGGAGATCGTGAAGAGGATAGCGATGAGGAAGGCCGCGGCGAGCACGATGATGGACAGCCAGGTGCCGAGGTTGGAGACGAGCTGGCCCGCGGTCCCGAGGGACCCGGAGACGCTGGATGCGAGATCGGCCTGCGTGCTCACGGTCGCCGTGGGCAGCGCCTTGGTGAGGTCGGTCTTGATCTGGTCGATGTCGCTCGCGGACGCAGCCTTCACGTAGACCGAGCTGATCTTGCCGGTCTCGGTGGAGAGCTTCTGTGCGACGTCGAGCGGGATGTACGCGTTCGACGCCGTGGTCGAGTCTGCGCCGGTCGCGGAGACGATTCCGATGACCGTGAAGTTGGTGCCGCCGATGGTGACCGTGTCACCGCTGACCTTGGACGCCGTCTTGGCGTAGGTCGAGTCGAGCACGACGACGTCCTTGCCGATGTCGGCCTTGGTGAAGGTCCGGCCGCTGGTGAGGGTGACCGACGACAGCGGTCCGACGGCGTCGCCAGACGGGTCGAGGCCGAGCACCGAGAACGAGTCGACGGAGAACGAGCTGCCGCCTGCGCCATCCGCTCCACCGGTCGGAGCAGGGGTCGAACCCGCGCCGCCCGCCTGCCCCTGCTGCCGCTGTTCGCGCAGCTGCTGGAAGTTGGGGAGGACCCCGTCGAACGTTGTGTTCGTGAGCGAGAGCACGCCCGCCGCGGCGGCGACGTTGTGCACGCCCTGGGTCGTGGAGACCGCGGTCGCGTCCATCGTGGTCGCGCCACGCGCCGAGGCGAGCCGCGACGTGTGGATCGTGCGGTTGGAGTCGCCGCTGTCCTGCGTACCCGCTCCGGCCCCGAAGTCGAACCGGGGACCGCCTCCACCGGCCTGCGTCGTCGTTGCGGCCTGGGCGGTGGCGGGTTCCGTGATCGTGATGTCGGTGCCGACGCCGTAGACGGACTGAAGGACTGTCGCTTGCGCGTCCTTCACGCCGGCCGAGACCGCATTGACGATGATCACGAGCGCGATCGCGAGAGCCATACCGACAGCGATGATGATCGTCTGCTTACGGCGGTTCACGAGTTCGCGTCGCAGGTAGGTGCCGAACATTGTTCTCCTCGACGGCAGGCACGTTCGGATGCCGCCCATGGCGGACTACGGCCTGATGATGCGACGCTAGGGATGCGCCTTTTGGCCCCCCTATGGCGAGGCTGTGGTTTGGCTGTGCGCTGTGGGCGCAACCTGAGGCTTCTCGCTCACAGGTTGCGCAAAGCTTTCCCATAGGCCAGTTCGAGGAGCCTCATGATAATGGGAGTGTGACGATCAACTCCCGCGCCAACACGAGCGCCTCCACCCAGCCGCGAACCGTCCTGCGTCGTGCCGACGGCAGTTCCATCCGTGTGCTCGTCGTCGATGACGAGTCCACGCTGACCGACCTGCTGTCGATGGCCCTCCACTATGAGGACTGGGAGGTCAAGACAGCCGCGACCGGACAGCAGGCGCTGGCGATCGCACGCGAGTTCCGCCCCGACGTGGTCGTGCTCGACATCATGCTCCCCGACATCGACGGGCTGCAGGTGCTGTCCCGGATGCGCGCAGACGGCAACGAAGCGCCCGTCCTGTTCCTGACGGCGAAGGATTCGCTCGACGACCGGATCGCGGGGCTCACCGCGGGGGGCGACGACTATGTCACCAAGCCGTTCAGCCTCGAAGAGCTCGTCGCGCGCCTGCGCGGTCTGCTCCGCCGTTCCCGCAGCGCTGTCGCCGATGCGAGCGACCCCGTGCTGGTCGTCGGCGACCTCGTTCTCGACGAGGACAGCTATGAGGTGCACCGCGACGGTTCCCCCATCGCGCTGACCGCGACGGAGTTCGAGCTCCTTCGCTTCCTCATGCGCAACCCGCGCCGCGTGCTCAGCAAGACCCAGATCCTCGACCGGGTCTGGAGCTACGACTTCGGCGGTTCGTCGAGTGTCGTCGAACTGTACATCTCCTATCTCCGCAAGAAGATCGACTCCGGCCGCGCCCCGATGATCCACACCGTCCGCGGCGCCGGCTACATGGTCAAGGCTGCGACGTGACCCAGACCGCTCCGGCGGCGGGCGTGCCCGGCACTCCGCAGCGGCGACGCAGGTGGGGGTGGGTGCCGCGCATCCGCCCGTTCCGCTCCTGGACACTGCGAAGCAGGGTCGTCCTGGTCGTCGTAGCGATGCTCGCTGTTCTCGGCGCAGCCATCGGGGCGGTCAGCGTGTTCGCCCTGCAGAGCTATCTGCTCAACCGGCTCGATACCCAGCTCACGAGTGCCGTCGAGCGCGGCCAGCGCGCCGCCGACCTGGTCTACGGATCGTCGCCCACCGGCCCCGACGTGACCCGCATCGTCAACACGCCGGGCCAGCCGGTCGGAACGTTCGGTGTCGTGCGCAGCGGCAACATGCTCATCTACCCGGTCATCCTGGGCAAGCGTCCGAGCGGTTCCGCGCCCGACGGTCCCGTCTCACCGCAGATCGTGCCGGTGCCGACGTCGGAGCTGCTCTCCCTTCCCGCCGACGGCAGGCCGCGCACGGTCAACCTGGGTTCCGAACTCGGAGACTACCGGGTCGCCGCATCCGAACTCGTCAATGGCGACAGCGTCATCATCGGGCTTCCGCTCGACGAGGTGAATGCGACCGTGACCCAGCTCACCCTCGTGATCGCCCTCGTGACGCTCGCAGGCCTCATCTTCGCGTTCCTGATCGCCAGTTTCGTCGTCCGCCTGGCCATGCGCCCGCTCGCCCGCGTGGCAGGCACAGCCCAGGAGGTCGCCGAACTGCCGCTCGATCACGGCGAAGTCGCTCTCTCGGTCCGCGTGCCGGAGAAGGACACCGACCCCCACACCGAGGTCGGCACTGTCGGCGCCGCGCTGAACCGGATGCTCGGCCACATCGGATCCGCGCTGACGGCCCGGCAGGCGAGCGAGAAGAAGGTGCGGCAGTTCGTCGCGGATGCGAGCCACGAGCTCCGGACGCCGCTCGCCTCCATCCGCGGCTATGCCGAGCTCACTCGCCGCAGCCCGCATGAGCTTCCCGAGGATGTCACCCATTCGATCGGACGCATCGAGTCGGAGGCGACGCGGATGACGTCGCTCGTCGAGGACCTGCTGCTGCTGGCGCGTCTCGACGAGGGCCGCGATCTCGAGCGCGAGCCGGTCGACCTGTCGATCCTTCTGGTGGATGCGATCAGCGACGCGCACGCGGCCGGCCCCGATCACCGGTGGAGTCTCGACCTGCCGGACACACCCGTCGAGGTGATCGGTGATGAGGAGCGCCTGCACCAGGTGCTCATGAACCTGCTCGCCAATGCGCGCGTGCACACCCCGGACGGCACGCAGGTGACGGTACGCCTCGGTGTCGACGAAGCGGCTGACCGTGCACGGATCTCGGTGACAGATGACGGACCCGGCATCCCGGAGGAGTTCCAGTCGACGCTGTTCGAGCGTTTCTCTCGCGCCGACAGCTCACGCGCCCGGACGACCGGCAGCACCGGCCTCGGTCTGGCGATCGTGCAGGCCGTCGTCGAAGCGCACGGCGGCGACGTCAGTGTTGTGAGTGTGCCGGGCGAGACGACCTTCAGCGTCTCGCTGCCGCTGGAGCACGGGGTCGCCGGGGCCGAGGTCGCCGCTGCCGACCAGATCGCCGCTGCCGTCCAGGTCGCTCCCGCCGACCAGGTCGCTCCTGTGGAGCCGCTCCGCTGACTGCTGCGTCTCGTCACATCTGCGGTGCGGCGATCGGGGTGCAGGCGTGACGAACAGGCGCAGTCACTGGCCGATGAAGCTCAGCGGGCGGAGAAGGCTCCGCCGGGGCCGAAGACCCGCTCGGCGAAACGGGTCGCCATCAGGGCCTGCACATCGTCGCCGGGGTGCAGGTTGTCGGGCAGCGGCAGAAGCTCTGCGTCGTCCGGTCCGTACAGTTCCAGGCCGTCGAGGTAGCGGATGGCCGGGTCGAGTTGCGCACGCTCCCGCACGATCCGCTCGAGTTCGGCTCGAACGACCCCGAGGCTGAGCTTGCCGGCGTTCACGTCGTCGACGGTCCCCGCGGTGATCGTCCACGGTTCGGTGCGCGCCGGATCCTGGATGGTCGGTCCGGCTGCTACTTCGACCGGACCGCAGAAGATGGGCGACACGACGAGCAGGGGAGTGGTCGGATGACCGTCCCGGATGGTGTCGAGGAACCCGTGGACCGCCGTGCGGAAGATGCGCAGCCGCATCAGGTCGCCGTTCACGATGTTGATGCCGATCTTGACGCTGATCAGGTCGGCAGGCGTATCGCGCATGGTCCGCGCGGTCAGCGGGTCGAGCACGGCGTTGCCGGAGTACGCGACGCTGGTCAGCTCGGCGCCGGTGGCGCGGGCCGTCGCGACCGGCCAGGTCGCACCGATTCCGCTCGCGATGTAGCCGTGGCTGATCGAGCTTCCGTGGTGCAGCCAGGTCCTGCCAGATGCCGCGACCGGGGCCTCGACCGGTGCGTCCGTGCGCAGTCCGAGCAGCTCCACCTGGTCCGTGTACGGCAGCCAGAGTTCGACGTTCTTCGGCCGGGCATCCAGCGCGTCGAACACCAGTGTGTCGGGTTCGCCGTCCACCAGGTAGGCGTTCGGCCGCTCGAACGTGAACACGAACCGGTTCCCGGCGGTGGATGCGCGGCTCTGCACCACGACGCCGTCGACGACGAGTTCGTAGGTCGCGGCCGGCATCGGCGCGGTCTCGCTCTCGATCATCTTCGTCGCAAGAACGGTCAGCTCGATGTGGGTCGCCGCCGAGCGGAACGCCAGCCGGATACCGGCGCTCTGCGACACGGACGCGCGCATGAAGTCGTCGGGGATCTGGCGCCGGGCCGCTTCGCCCAGACGGCGCGGCAGTACACCGCGCGGCGTCCGGTCGACAGCGATCGCCCCGCGGATCTCGACGGGCCCGCCGGCGAGAGGGATCTCGAGGAGCGGGGCGACCGTCATTCGGCGATCACGCTGCCGTCGGCGTGGATGCGGTAGCTGGCGTCCCCGACCCGCACACCGGAGAGGGTCGCGTCCGGGTCGAGGGAGGCGACGCAGCCGTCGTCTGCTGTGATCGTGCCGTCGACGGCGACGCGCATCCCGAAGACGGATTCGAGCACCATCGCGACCCAGGCGCCGGACGACGAGCAGGCCCAGTCGTTGATGTACGGGAGCTGGGGCGGAGCCTTGCGCGCACCGGCGCCGATGGGTGGCATCGCCTCTTCGACGAAGTGCGCCTGACCCGCCGGACCCTGGTTCGTCGAGAGCGCGAGGCCTTGGAGCCAGCCGAGGGCCACATCCTGTGCACCGAGCGCGATCAGCGAGCGTGCCGCATCCGCCGGCCACGCCGGGTATGCGCCGTTCCACTGGTGGTCGGGGCGCACGCTGAAGCTGGCGTCCGGGTCCCAGGGGGACAGGGCGCGCATCCAGTTCGGCGTTTGCAGATCGTGCTGGAAGAACTGCACCATCTCGTCGCGCACCTGCGGGTCGAGGTCGTCTGCGATCGTCGTGCCGACGACGTTGAAGTCGTAGCAGTGCCGCACCGGGATGCGCGTTCCGTCGGGCTGGCCCGCGGCGAAATGCCCGGTTCCGTCGAGGTAGAGGCCGGTGACGTGGGGGAGCAGCTCGTCCGCCCCGGCGCGGAGGCGGGCGGCCTCGTCGGTGTTCCCGAGCAGCTCCTGGTGGGCTGCGGCCGTGCGCATGCTCCAGACGTTCGCTGCGTTGAGACTCGCGACCTCGTGGGTGTACGAGCTCACGCACTCGAGCAGGTTGTCGATCTCGCCGTAGTCGGCCAGGTGCCCGGCGCTGCGGAGCCCCTTCCAGGCCTCCGACCATCCCACGGTGTGGTCGGCGACGGTCTCGCTGTCACGACCGGCGACGCCGATGCGCTCGCCGAGGAATTCGGTGTCGCCGGTGAAACGGACGTAGTCGTTGACCATCCGGGTCATCGCGTAGTCGTTGACCGAATACCACCGGCCGACGGGGCCGCCGGTGAGGGAGGAGGTGCCGAAGTGGGTGTGGATGTCGCTGGCGATCCAGTGGCTCAGCTGGCGCTTCATGACCTGCGGGTCGAGCATCGCATGGACCACGGAGCTGAGGCTGTAGTCCCAGATGAACGTCGTCGTGGACCAGTAGTTCGGCATCAGCGTGTCGTAGCTGCGGCCCAGCACGTTGCCCGCGAATTCGCGGCGGAACCAGATGACGCCGAGCGCACCCCACCAGTAGATGCGACGGAGCGCATCCGACGACGTCTCGAGTGTCGGAAGGTGCCCGGAGTATTCGCTGTTGCCTGGCGTGAAGATCGCTTCGAGCTGGCCGTTCCAGAAGGATTCGGCGGATGCTACGGCGGCGGGCACGTCGGCTGTGACGCGGTCGAAGACGGCCACAGCCTCCTCGCGGGTCGACGCGACCGACTGCACGAAGCCGACGCGCTCGGACCCGCTCGGCTCCACGACGAGTTCGACGGAGAGCTCGCCACCGCGGCCGAGCCCGCCGATGCCGACCTCGAAATCGTCGACCGGTGTGGGGGGCACCGCACTCCGGCGGGCGACGCCGGCGCGGTCGAGTCCCTGGACGCTGAAAGCCGACCCCTCGTCGTCCGAGAAGACGAGCCGGGTGCCCGCCTCGTCGACGACCACCGAGTTGCGGATGCTCGGGGACTCCGCATCCGACCACGAGCCTTCCGCACGGGTCACGCGGGCGTTCGCGGCCAGCGTCAGCGTGACGGTACGGCGCACATCCCCGGTGTTCGTGACCCGGATGTCCACAGCGACCGCCGTCTCGCCCGGCACGCAGACGGTGGTCGTCTCGATCGCGAGCCCGGGGAGTTCCGCCGAACGGACGACGCGGTCAGGGCGCCAGGCGTGCGCGATCGGAACGCCGTACGACTCGAAGACGCGGCCGTCGACGAACAGGACGCCCGTTGCGGCCAGGCCCTGGGAGACCGGCGGGAAAGTGACCGCGTGGAACGCGGTGAGGTCGTGCCCCACCTGCACCGTGCCCAGGAAGTTGGTCAGACCGGACGGGGCGACCAGATCGTCGTAGTGGTGGGTGATGACATCGGCAGCGAGGTCGTCGACGGACGGAATGGTCCGGGGCATGAGGAACTCCAGTGAGTGTGGGTTAGTACTGGCCGAGCGCGAGGCCGCGCGAGAAGAACTTCTGGGTGAAGAGGAACAGCACGACCGTCGGAAGCGAGACGAGGATGCCCGCCGCGAGCACCGTCGACAGCTGCGCGCCGCCGTAGGTGCTCTGCATTCCGGCGAGGGTCGTCACGATCGGCCGCACGCTGTCCGACTGGCTCAGGGTCAGACCGAGCAGCAGGTCGTTCCAGATGAACGTGGCCTGGAGGATGAAGATGGCGATGAGTGCGCTCGACGCCATCGGCAGGTACATCCGGAAGAAGATGCGCACGGTGGATGCGCCGTCCACCACCGAAGCCTCGAAGACGTTGTGCGCGATCCCCGTGAAGAAGTTGCGCATGACGAACGCGGAGAACGGGATGGAGATCGCTGTGTAGACGATGATCATGCCCAGCTGCGTGTCGAACAGGCCGACCCGCGAGTAGCCGTCGAACAGCGGCAGGAGCACCATCTGCAGCGGGAACACCGTTCCGCCGAAGATGAAGACGAACCACCAGAACCCGTGTTTGAGGTTCAGCGCGACGATCGCGAACCCGACCGCTGCGCCGACCACGACCGCGATGAGCGGCGAGACGATGCTGTAGATCAGGGTGCTGACGACGCTGTCGCCGAGGTTGCTGAGCTGCCAGGCCTGCACCATGTTGTCGAACAGGGCCGTACCGTTGGGGATCCACGACTGCTTCGAGTCGTAGTTCGTCGGCGACTTGCTCGCGTTGATGACGAGCAGGTAGACGGGCAGGAGCCAGATGATGCCGAAGAAGACGAGCGCTGTCGTCCGTGCGATGCGTGATGCCATCATCCGCTCCTAGAACTGGTTCTTCCGCGACAACTGCTGGCGCAGATACAGCACGGAGGCAAGGAGCGTGACGACGGTGAGGAACACCGCGATCGCCGACCCGAGGCCGTACTGGCTGTTGACGAAGGTGTCGTTGTACATGGTGAGGGCGAGCGTCTCGGAGACGCGCCCCGGTCCGCCCTTGGTCATTCCGAGGACGATGTCGAAGGTCTTGAGGCTGGCGACGATCGAGAGTCCGATCACCACTGTGGTGAGCGGGCGGAGCATCGGCCAGAGCATGCTGGAGAACATCCGGAACCCGCGCGCGCCGTCGACACGGGCGGCTTCCAGCGGCTCCTTGGGGATGGACTGGAGGCCGATCGTGAAGAGCAGGGCGTTCACGCCGACACCCTGCCACGCCGCCGCGACGATCATCACGATCGTGTTGAGCGGGGCGTCGAGGAGCCAGCGCGGGGTGTCCATGATCCCGAAGAAGTTGAGGGCCTGGTCGAGCGCGCCTCCGTCCTGGAGCACGAACGACCAGATGAGGCCGACGCCGATTCCGGAGATCGCGTAGGGGATGAGGAACGGAAGCCTGAGCCAGACGCCGCCCTTCATGTTGTAGGTCGCAAGCGCGAGGAGCAGACCGAGCCCGACGGGGACGATGAGCGTTCCGACGACCCAGAGGAGGGTGTTGAACAGAGATCCGACGAAGTCGGGATCGTGGAACATGGTGGCGTAGTTCGCCAGCCCTACCCATTTCGGGTCGCCGAGGCCGTTGTAGTCGGTGAAGCTGAGGAACAGGGTCCACAGCAGCGGGAGGTAGAGGAGGACGGCCACCAGGAGGGCGCCCGGGGCGACGAAGCCCCGGGCGGCCCAGCGGTATTGCTCTTTACGTGCGGTCACGTTCTATTTCTGGGTTGCCCAGTATGTGTCAGCCGCGGCCTGGATCTTGGTCAGGTACGGCATCGGGTCACCGGGGTTGGCGGAGAAGGCGCCGAACTCTTCGAGCGCGACGTTCAGGATGGGGGTGGGCGCCGCTTCGAAGTAGCGCGTGACGAGCTGGTACTTGTCACCGGCGATCTCGGTGCCGAGTGTCTTCAGCCCGGCGTCCTTGACGGTGGCCTTCGGGTTGAACGGTACGTCGCCACGTGCGTTGCCCCACGCGGACTGCGCGCCGGCCGTCATCCACCACTTCGAGTAGGCGAGGCCGAGGTCCTTCTGCTTGGAGCTGTTCGCGACACAGAGCGGGCCGGTCTCGACGGGTACCGGGGTCTTGCCCAGGCTCGAGTCGACAGCAGGAATGATGAAGTAGTCGTAGTCCGAGCCGGCCTTCATGCCGACACCGTCGAGCGATGCCCCGAAGAACGTGCCGAAGTTGATCATCGCCGCGTCACCCTGCTTCAGCATCTGCGCGGGGTCGGTCTTGCTTCCAGCGTCGCTGAACCAGCCCTTCTTCTCCTGGTCCTTCCAGGTGTTCATGATCTTCACGATGCGCGGGTCGGTGTACTTGACCGAGCCGTCGCCGAGGCCCTTGTAGAGCGACGGGTCCGTGCCGGCCACCAGGGTCTCGAACCACGGGAAGGTGAAGAGCTGGCTGGTCTGGTAGAACGGCGTGACACCGTTGGACTTGAGCTTCGCGGCGTCGGCCATCAGCTCGTCCCAGCTGGTCGGCTTGTCGATGCCGTACTTGTCGAAGATCTTCTTGTTGTAGTACATGACCCAGTAGGCGATGTTCATCGGGACGCAGTACTGCTTGCCGTTGAACGTGTAGTACTTCTCGAGGTCCTTGCTGACGTTGCCCGAGGCGACGGCCTGCGACCAGATGTCGGAGGTGTCGGCGACGAGCTTCTGGTCGACGAGCTGCTTGAGCGAGTCGCCGGTCGACCAGGTGAACAGGCCGGGGCTCTGCTGGGTGCGGAACGACTGCTTGACGAACGCCTGGTACTGGTTCTCGTCCGAGTAGCCCGTGGTGTTCAGGCTGATCTTCTCGTCCTTCTGCGACGTCGCGTTGAGCGACTGGAACTGCGGCTTCCAGGCTGCCTTGTCCGTGTAGAACTTCAGCGTTCCGGTCGTAGCGTTGCTCGCTCCGCCGCCGGCGCAGCCGGCGAGGAGGAGGCTGGCCGCGAGGAGAGGAGCGACCATCCCGATCATGCGTTTCTTATTCAAAGTTGAACTCCCTTGTTCGTGTGCAGAGTGTTGTTTTTCCCGGCACAACGGTGGTGCGCCCCGGTTTTTGGCCTCGGCCATAGTACGTTGTTTTCCCGACACTATTGGTATCGTTACCAACGCCACAGGCAAAGTTAGCAGGAATGCATTCGACCTGCAAGGCGGGGCGGTGCTGCTGTGTGTTTTCTCAGTTGTCTCGTTCGCGGGTGCCGCGGACGTATGCCTTCACCGTCGCGAAGCGTTCGCTCTGCGACTCCGCCGTGCGGCGGATGATGTACGGCCCGACTGCGGCCGGCACGATGAAGGTCTCTGCGTAGTGGATGCGATAGGGGGCGAAAGCCCCCGTCGGGCTCGCGATCTCCACTTCGTCGCCCTCCACGAGGTTGAGCACGTTGACCGTGCCCTCGGTGTCGTGGTGGACGTCGTCTGTGAACCAGTGGCGCCGGACCTCGATGAACTCGAGTTCGTGCAGGCCGGTGCGCTCCTCGCGCACGCCCTCGCGCTCGGCGACGACCTCGACCTGGCCGAGCAGGTTGCTCTCGACCCAGGCGGTGTCCCGGTCCCACTGGATGTTCCTGGCGCCGTGGTCGACGTGGATCGGGCGCGGGATGCCGTCGATCCCCACTCGCCCCCAGTCCCACAGCTTGAAGGTGAAGATGAACGGCGTCGCCGAGATCTCGAGCACCATCGAGTTGGCGCCGGAGGCGTGCACGGTGCCGGCCGGGATGGCGAAGTGGTCGTGTTTGCGGGCCGGGATGCGGTTGACGTACTTCTCCGCATCGAACGGATGCTCCCCATCCGTCGCCGCCTGGAGGTCCGCGATCATCGCGGCCGGGTCGATGCCCATCTTCAGGCCGAGGTAGACGACCGCATCCTCGTCCGCGTCGAGCAGGTAATAGGACTCGTCCTGCGTGTAATGCATGCCGAACGTGTTCTGGATGTAGTCGGTCAGCGGATGCACCTGGAGCGACAGATTGCCGCCGCCCATCGTGTCGAGGAAGTCGAACCGGATGGGGAACTCGGCCCCGAAGCGCGCGAACGTCTTCTCGCCGAGCAGCTCGCGTGGCCGGCTGAGCACGAGGTCCATCGCGGGGATCTCCACGACACGGCCGTCGGCCTCGAGCAGCAGCGAGTTCTCCTCCGGCACGCAGTCGAAGCACCAGGCGTAGTTCTTGGCCGTGCGGTCGAGGTCGAGGCGGTCCTTCATCCACTGGCCACCCCAGACCCCCGGGTCGAAGAACGGCACGACGCGCAGCGGCGCCGCCGACGCATTCGCCAGGGCGGTGCGGAACGCCTCGCCCGTGATGAGCCCGGCGTCGCGGATGCTCGTGTTCGTGTCGAGCAGGAAGTCGATCCGGTCGAAGAGGTCGCGCTTGTGACGGTCGGCGACGCGCCATTCGACGAAGAAGCCGCGCTTGTATTTGCGGAGATTGTCGTCGTCCGCGTTGTCGGTGCGCCAGTTCGTCGCCCCACGCCGCTGGCGCAGCTGGATCTCCCAGCGGGCCAGGTCGGCGAGCACCAGCACGTCCGGCGTCACCGGCGTCAGGGCCGCTCCCCAGCCGATGAGGATGACCGGGCGAGCGGTGTCGGCGACGGCCGCAGCGAGGGAGGCGAGCTTCCCGGCGTCATAGAACTCGTCGAGCGTGAAGTGGCCCATGACGCCGAACACGCGGTCGTCGGTCAGGTTGCGGCCGATGAGTGCGTCGATCTCCTCGATCGGCCTGGCGGCGGCCTCCTCCACGTCGATCACGGCGTAGTCGGGCAGGCTCGAACCCAGTTCGGCGATCAGGGCCGGAAGGTCGACTCCGGGATACGTGTCGATCGCGATGACCGGGCGGCGGTCTGCGGCAGCGGCGCGGGCGGCCGCGTCGAGCTGGCTCCAGGCCTCGGCGCCGGACCGGATGACACTGCCCGGCGGCAGCGCGACCGACGGCTGTTTGTCGTAGGTCGTGTGCGAGTGCGTGTGGTGATCGGCGAGCGTCACGAAGCGTCCTTTCGGTGGGTGGCGGCGCGTTCGCCGGCGTGCCCTGCGAGTGCCGAGAGGCCGAGCAGGACCGAGAATTCGGGGGCGGAGGGAGTTGCGAAGGCGGGGCGGTGCGATGACGACCAGAGGTGCGCATCCACGTACTCCTCCAGCGACGGGAGGATGACGTCGGCGGAGCGCATGACGCCGCCGGAGACGACGACGATGTCGGGGTCGTAGGCGTGGCAGAGGGTGACGATCGCGGCGCCCCAGGCGCGCAGGTACCGGTCGAAGAGGGGACGCACCTCGGGTGTGTCGCGGGTCTCGACCAGATCCCGGAGGCCGATGGGGCCCCGTGCGGCGCGTTCGCCGAGGGGGGATGCGGCCAGGTGCGGATCGGAGGCGACGTCGCGCTGGAGGGCCCAGGTGCTCGCAACCGCCTCCGCGCATCCCACATTGCCGCAGTTGCAGAGCGGGCCGTCGAGGTCGACCGTCACGTGTCCGCCGAGGATCCCGGCGTGGTCGTGGACGCCGCGCAGGAGTTGTCCGTCGATGAGCGCGGCGGTGCCGATGCCCGTGCCGAGCGTGACGAGCACGGCGTCGCGTGCTCCTGCGGCCACGCCGTAGGTGGCTTCGCCGACCAGGGCCGCGCGCGCGTCGTTCTCGACGACCGCCGGCACTCCGAAGGCCTGCAGAGCCCACTCGCGCAGGTCGCGGCCGTGGGCGTAGTCGTACTTGTCGTGTGCGGCGACGAGGGTGCCGCCCTCGCGGTCGACGACGCCGGGGAGCGCGATACCGACGGCGCTGAAGTCGCTGCGGCCGGCGGAAAGGGTCAGCTCGTCGAGCGCCTCGCGCACCCGGTCGAGGTCGGCATCGGTGCCCGCGTTCGGGCGCGTGGTCGTCGCGAGGATGCGCGGCCCGTCGAGGATGCCGAGCTTGATCTCGGTCCCGCCGAAATCGATGCACAGTGTCGGCATGATTTCTCCTTTCGAACGGCGGACGAGATGCTCGGTGTGGTGCTTGGTATCGTTACCATAGCGCACCATCGAGCACTAATCCAATCGGACTTCGCGCGAGTCAGGCGCGGACGACCCGCACATGGGTGGGCATCTCGATCTCGCGGGCGGGACCGAGCTCCTTGTCGCCGACCAGTCGTGAGAAGAGCAGGCGGGCCGTCTCCCGACCGAGCTCGCGGGCATCGTGGTCCACCACCGTCACGGGGACCGGCATCATCTCCGCCAGCTCGAAGTCGTCGAAGCTGACGATCGCCGGTAGGGCGGCGGACTGCTTCTTAGAACGGGAATTGAGGCGTGCCCCGATCTCCTTGAGCGCGCCGATCGTGTTGCGGTTGTTCGCGCTGAACACGGCGGTCGGAGGGTCGGCGAGGTCGAGGAGCTCACGCATCGCGATCGAGGCCGTCTCGACATCCTGCTGGCCCCGGCGGACGAGCTCGGGGTCCACCTCGACACCGGCCTCCTCGAGCGCGCGGACGTAGCCGTCGTACCGGCGTTGCCCGGTGAAGACGCTGGTCACGTTTCCGAGGTAGGCGATCCTGCGATGACCGGCATCCAGCAGGGTCTTCGTGCCGCGATACGCGCCGCCGACGTCGTCGAGCACCACCGCATCCGCCGAGACGCCGTTCACGCTCCGGGAAGCGAGCACGAGGGGAGTGCCGCGGAGGCTCGCCGGCTGCAGGTGTGCGGCGTAGTCGCCCGATGGGACGACGATGAGTCCTTCGACCTGGCGACCGATGAAGTCGGCGATCAGCTGTCGTTCGCGGCCCGTGTCCTCACCCGTGTTGCCGAGGACGATCCGCCGGCCGTACTGGGCTGCGACCTCCTCGACGCCGAGGGCGAAGTTGCCGTAGTAGGGGTTGCCGAGGTTGGTGATCGCGACTCCGACCAGCCCGCTCGCCTGCCCGGGGCGGATGCTCCGGGCGTTCTCGTTGCGGTAGTAGCCGAGTTCGTTGACGGCCTCGAGCACGCGGTCCTGCACTTCGGGACGCACGTTCTTGCCGCCTGCGAGAGTGCGGGAGACGGTCATCGGGCTGACCCCGGCGAGCTTTGCGACCTCTTTGACCGTCGGCTGCCGCATCGGGCCGGCCTGAGCGGCTGAATCCATGGTCGCTCCTCGGGCTGAGTTTCGTCGCTGGTGATCGACATCAACCTACTACCCGGCCCCTCGATCTGCGCGGATTGCTGTACTCGGGGCCGTGACGATGGTATCGTCGGCGTTTTGGTAACGATACCAGAAATGATATGAATGGAGAATCCATGAGGTTACAGAGTCGTACCCGCCTGGGTGGCGTGGTCGCCGCCGCGCTCGGGGTCGCTCTCGTCGGCGCGGCGGTGCCCTCCGCTGCCCTCGCCGGCGACTGCGCTGTCAGCCACGCGCCGACCGCCGTCACGGCGAGCGCAGCTCCGGCCGAGACGATCACCACCACGGCATCGGTCGACGCTCCGCTGACCCAGCTCTTCGGTCACTACGGTGACACGGCCGGGCGCTGGACCGGAGCGGATTCTGCCTACAGCGTCGCCCTCCCCGGCGGCAAGACGGCCTGGCTCTACTCGGACACCTTCCTCGGTGCCGTGAACGCCGACCACTCGCGGCCCCAGGACGCGCCGTTCATCCACAATTCGATCATCGTCGCCGACCACGGCAAGCTCTCGACCTACACCGGTGGCACGGCCGCTGCGCCTGCATCCCTCGTGGCCGTCCCCGGCGGCGACGAGAACCAGAAGTGGTTCTGGTTCGGCGACGGCACAGTCGAAGGATCGCACCTGCGCGTGACCCTCCTCGAATTCGCCAAGACCGGTACCGGGCAGTGGGACTTCGCATTCGACCACACGGCCGTCGCATCCTTCTCGCTGCCGAGCATGCGTCTCGAGGGCATCACGGACCGGCCCGCCGGCACGGTGGAATGGGGATCCGCGATCTACGAGGATCACGGCTACACCTACATCTACGGCGTGGAAGACCTGGGTGCGACGAAGTACCTCCACCTCGCGCGCGTGAAGGCCGGAAAGCTGACGACCGGCGCCTGGCAGTTCCTCGGCGATGCGGGCTGGAGCGGTGACGAAGCCGCGTCGAAGCGGATCATGGACGGGGTCGCGAACGAGTTCAGCGTGAGCCGGTTCGAGGGCAAGTACACGCTGGTGACGAGTGATGCCACCGAGCCACTGAGCACGAAGATCGTCATGTACCGCAGCGATTCGCTGGAGGGTCCATTCACGAACAAGACGGTGCTCTACACCACGCCCGAGACCTCGGGCAATGTGTTCACCTACAACGCGAAAGCGCACCCCGAACTCGGCTCAGACGGCCGGCTGCTGATCACCTACAACGTGAACAGTTTCGACACGGCCGACGTCTACAAGAATGTGGACAACTACCGCCCGAGATACGTCGATGTGAAAGTGGACATCGCGCGATCGGGCTACCACTGCGCGCCGAGCGGTCACTGAAGCGCTGAGTCGCTGACCTGACGATGTTCACGGGGCGCGCGGATTTGCATCCGAGTCCGCGCGTCCCGTAACCTGTACGAAGCCAAAGACCGCCGGTTATCGGCGTGCGAGCAATCGCACCCGATCGAAGGCTCACCCAGGTGAGGGCCCGCGCAGGTGTATGAAGATGATTTCGCTACCGTGTTTCGACACAGGCAGTGTTTCCAGCTCCGTGCCTCTGCGCCGGAGCTTTTTTCTTTGTGAGCACGAGCATCCGGTGTTCGAGGCGCACACCGCCTCCGCGGTGTGCGACGTAAACATTTAGGAGTAGGCCATGGCGAACAAGGAAGCCGCGGTTGCCGAGCTCACGGAACTTTTCGAGAGCTCGACCGCCGTTCTGCTGACCGAGTACCGCGGGCTCACCGTTGCTCAGCTCAAGACGCTGCGCACATCCATCAGTGAGCACGCAACGTACGCCGTGGTGAAGAACACGCTGACCAAGATCGCGGCCAACAACGCAGGCATCTCGTCGTTCGACGAGGAGCTCGTTGGTCCGTCCGCTATCGCTTTCGTGACCGGTGACCCCGTCGCCGTCGCGAAATCCCTGCGCGACTTCGCCAAGGCAAACCCTCTCCTCGTGGTCAAGGGCGGTTACTTCGACGGTAACCCGCTGACCGCAGAAGAGGTAGGCAAGCTCGCCGACCTCGAGTCCCGTGAGGTACTGCTGGCCAAGCTGGCCGGCGCCTTCAAGGCCTCGCTGTTCGGAGCCGCATATCTGTTCAACGCACCGCTGTCGAAGGCCGTTCGCACGGTCGACGCGCTGCGTGAGAAGCAGGAGTCCGCGAGCTAGTCATCCGTTTCTACGGATGCGTGCAACCGCGGTGAGTAACTAAGAAAACTAAGGAGAAAATCATGGCAAAGCTGTCGACTGACGAACTGCTCGACGCGTTCAAGGAGCTCACGCTCATTGAGCTGAGCGAGTTCGTGAAGAAGTTTGAAGAGACCTTCGAGGTCACCGCCGCTGCTCCGGTTGCTGTCGCAGCCGCCGGCGCCGGCGCCGCAGCCCCCGTTGAAGAGGTCGAGGAGAAGGATTCCTTCGACGTCGTCCTCGAGGCTGCAGGTGAGAAGAAGATCCAGGTCATCAAGGAGGTGCGCGCACTCACCAGCCTCGGCCTGGGTGAGGCGAAGGCACTCGTTGACGGCGCTCCGAGCAACGTGCTCGAGGGCGTCAACAAGGAGACCGCAGAGAAGGCAAAGGCTCAGCTCGAAGAAGCTGGCGCCACCGTCAACCTCAAGTAGTCTGCGCCCCGGCATCGGGGCACTTTCCACTGGCTGACCGGCGCTCGTCTCGAGCCGCCAGACGCTTGCAACGCGGATTCTCCTCACCGAGCATCCCGCGTTTCGAGGGCGTCGCCCCCGCAACGGGGCGGCGCCTTCGTGCGTTTAACGAGCATCCGCCCGTTCGACGCGCGAGGTCGCGGATGCCCGGCACCCACGCACGCGTCTTCAGCGTGCGTTCGCCCAGCAATCGCTACCGGAAAGTACCACGATGAATACCACGAGTAGGTGGCGATCTTTCGCCACGCATGTGCGGCAGGTCTTCCATGCCGCGTTGTCCCGGGGTTCGGGTGTCGCGCACGCCGCGCACCCGCCGGATCTGTACCGCAGTACGCCCCAGCATGGGCCGATCCTGCGGTAGACCCGAACCCTTCGGTTCGCCAGCGATGGCGCTGCCGAACGCACTCGTGCCCCCGACCGCTGTTGCGGGAGGGGGCACGAGTCGTGGGGGCCGCGTTCCACGATCTATCGCGGCCGCCGATCCGGTCAGGCCCGGCGGTGCCTGAGCTGATACGCGAGACTGCCGAGGAGTGCGATCAGGCCTGCGACGACCAGTCCGACGCTCACCACCTGGAGGCCTCCGTCCGCCTGGCCAGTGTTCGCCAGCGCCTTCGCCTGGAACTGCGCGGCATCGGTCACGGCGCGCTCATCGCGGGCGACGGCCGCATTCGCGACCATGTTGCTGGTGTGGTCCGAAGCCGGCACATCGATGGGAGTGTCGACGCCCGACGAAGCGGCGCTGGCGTTCGCCGTGGCCTCGGCGGCCGCGCTGACACCGGCACCCGCCGAGCCTTCGATCGCTGCATTGGCAATCGCGTTTTCCGAACCTTCCGCGGACGCCGACCCGCTCGAAGAGGCCGTTGCATTCGCGGCCGCTTCTGCGCCGGCGTTGCTGGACGAGTTCATCGTCGCCGCTGCCTCAGCGCCGCCCCAATCGAAGCCGGGCACGTAGACACCCGGAGTGACGAACTTCAACATCGGGGTCCCGGTGAAACTGCCGTCGGAGCAGCTGTACATGACGCCAACCGCGTAGTGAGTGCCGGGCTTGATGTTTTCGCCGATCGCCTCGGTGAACGGGAAATCGCCTACGGTCCGCACGTATTGGCCGAGTCCATCCAGGTAGTAGTCGACGTACTCCGGGTGGTTGTCGGGGAGCGTCCACCGGAGCTTGAACCCTGTTTCGGTCAGATCGTAGACCTCGAAATTTTCGAGGAGCGCGGCGCATTCCTTCTCTGTGGGCTCTGCGCCCTCAGTGGCCGCCGAGTCCTGAGCGCCGACGGGACTCTCGTTCGCGGTGCTCGCGCCGTCGTCGACAGCGGCGGCGGCTGCGGCGGCATCGGAACCATTGCCGGCGGTCGACGCTGCCGCATTTCCGCTCGCAGATGCGTCGACAAGACCGTCGACCGACGTGGCGCTGTTCGGGGCGGCCTGTGCGGACAGCGCGCCGGCGCTCGTCACGCCACCGATGCTGAGCGCGATCAGGCCTGCGGTGAGCAGGACACGGCTGTAGGGTCTGGACATTCGAATTGCCTTTCGTTGTGGTTATCTCGTGGAAGCTGCGAAGAACTCGACGCCCGTGACGTACGGGGAGGACATCCTGAAGTCGCTGGTGTCGATGACGCGACCGGCCGCGTCGAGTCGGAATCCGACAGTGTTGCCGTTCGGAACCCGGTATCCGATCACAGGTTTGCCGTCAGTGAAGCCGTCGAGCACGAAGACCTGGTCCTTCGAACTCCAGTAGGACATCGAGGTCAGTTCCTGGCCGGCCGAAGCGAACGGGCTGACAGGCGATCCGGTGCCCCACCACGCCCAGGGGCGACCCGTGCCGGGATGCCGCAAAACCAGGTCGGGCCGTCCGTCGCTGTTCAGGTCAGCGACCCCGACGAGGCGCATGCCTGCGGCGTCCTTCGCGCCCATCAGAGTGCCGGCCTCGCCGAGTGTCGTGCCTTGCTCCGTCTTCGCCCGGATGATGATCGATCCATCTGTGGTCTGGGCCAGGATCGCGGCAATGGTGCCGGGGATGCCGCGTGCATAAGCGAGGGCGACCACGTCGGTCGCCGCGTCTTCGGCGATCACCGTCGGGCCATCGAGCGTGTTCGTCCGGTCGTCGAACTGGCTGTAGAAGATGTCCCGTCCCCGAACGCCGATCAGGCCGTTGGTGCCCATCATGCCGAAATCGTGAACGGCGACAGTTTTGCTGCGGTCTCTCCAACCGGGTGAGAGGTACCGCCCGGCCGAAAGGTCGATCACGCCGCTCTTCGTGGGATACATCGCGACGGTGTTCTTGTCGGCGGCGAGTATCAGCCATTCGGGATGCGCGTCGCCGTCCCAGTCGTGAGCAGGGCGCGCTCCGCGGTCGTTGAGCGCATCGCCAAGCCGGATGCGCGGCGCGACGGTGGCGTGATTGCCCGCGCGAGTATCGGCCACCAGTACTCCGGTACGGCGAAGCCGCCCCAGCAGCTGATCGACGGATGCGTCGGGATATCGAGACCGGAGGACTGCGAACGCTCCCGCGACCTGTGGTGCAGCGAACGAGGTTCCGTGCAGCGGTCCCGTCGTCGGGAGGCCGTTCGGGGTCATCCAGCCACCCCAGATGGCATCAGGGTTGTCGAGCGCGCCGCCCGCTCCGACAGGGGCGAGGAGGTCGACCCGGGCCGATGCATTCGAGTAGTCGGTCAGCGCGCTCTTATCCGTGACACTGGTCGCGCCCACTGCGATGGTCTCGTCTGCGCATGCCCACGACCCGATCGCATCCGTGGCGCCGTCATTGCCGGCGGCGACGACCACAGCGATGCCGGCCGCACGCAGTTGTGCAGCGGGCTCGGCAAACCCCTTGCCTTCTGCCGTCGGACACTCCTCGCCGTCGTGAACCAGTGTGTTCGACGCAGAGATGTTGACAGCGGCGACGTGGTACTTCTTCGCCAGCACGGTGAGTGTGTAGTCCAGTGCTGCGACCACGCCCTCATAGGCCCAACCGTTGCGGTTCCCGACTTTCAACAGGGCCAGTTGCGCCTTCTGCGCTACGCCGGCGGCTGTGACCGCCACCTGGCCGTTGCTCACTGTGCGCGGGGTCCCTGCTGCGATCGATGCGGTCACCGTGCCGTGAGTCTCATGGCAGGTCTGACCGGGACCGGCCACGCACTCCCTGCTGTACTGCGACGTGCCGGGACCGATCGTTCGCACATAAGGAATGCCGGGTGTCGTCTTTGCTGACGACCCGCAGAGATGTCGGTCCCGGGGGTCGACTCCCACGACCTCCCCGAGACCGAAGCACGCTTCTTCGACCACCCGGCCGGCGAGCATCGGATGAGACGTGTCGAACGCTCCATCGATGACGACGATCATCTGCCCGGCCCCGGAGTATGTCTTTCCGTCGTTGCCGAGAAATGTCCCGTCATCGCCGCCGCCGAGGTTCGCGTTCACGGAGGCGACGGCCGCCCAGCCCGCCGCGGCTGCGGTGGTGGCCCCGCTCAGCACGATGAACGCGGTCACCAGAACGCCGGCCGTGAGGCCGAGCCGTCGTCTCTGCCCCGCACCGCGAGATGACGGTGCAATGCGTGGTCGTGTAGCCGGCTGATGCATATAAGACATCTAAGCACAGGGTACATACGCATGAAAACGCTTGCAATTGAATCCGGGCATAATGATCGATGCGAACGTGTTATATAGCTTGGCTCTTGAATTAGATAGTTGAGCTATATATAATGAGAAGGTACCCATGGACACTGCACTGAACATCCCAGCCACACAGAAGGCCACACTCACCATGACGACCGACGCGGAACTCCAGAGAATCCTCGTCGACCTCGTCGTCACCAGTCATCGCCTCGCCCGTCTCGCCGCGCGCGTCACGGGCAGCACGGAGTCGCCGGCCATCTGGCGCACGCTGAGCGTGCTCACCTCGAGTGGCCCCCTGCGTCTCGGCGAACTCGCCTCGCACAGCCGCGTCTCCCAGCCGACGATGACCAAGATCGTCCGCAACCTGGTCGAGACCGAATGGGTCAAGCGCATTGCCGACAGCGACGATGCGCGGGCCTGGCAGATCGCCATCACTGCGAAGGGCGCGGGGGCGCTCGAGGACTGGCGCGACCAGATGTCGAAGGCTCTCCTGCCGATGTTCGCCGACCTCTCCGACGACGAGGTCGATTCACTGCGGCACGCTGTCGAGATCATCGGCTCACGCGTCGAACTGACGGATGCCGCTTCCGCCGCACTACGAGGGAACACGAACTAAACACATGACACACGACAAACCCGCAAGCATCCTCTCCCAGCCCACCGCCGTCTGGGCCGTGGCGTTCGCCTCCGTGATCGCATTCATGGGCATCGGCCTCGTCGACCCGATCCTGCCCGCGATCGCGCACAGCCTCCAGGCCAGCCCGACGCAGACGGAGATGCTGTTCACCAGCTATCTCCTCATCACCGGCGTGGCCATGTTCTTCACGAGCTGGCTGTCCAGCCGCATCGGCGCCAAGCGCACCCTCCTGATCGGACTCGCGCTGATCGTCGTCTTCGCGCTCGCTGCCGGCCTCTCCCAGAACGTCGAATCGATCATCGGATTCCGCGCCGGCTGGGGACTCGGCAACGCGCTCTTCATCTCGACAGCGCTCGCGACGATCGTCGGCGCAGCGTCCGGCGGAACCTCGTCGGCGATCATCCTCTACGAGGCGGCCCTCGGCCTCGGCATCGCGATCGGGCCACTGCTCGGCGGCCTCCTCGGCAGCTGGAGCTGGCGCGGACCCTTCTTCGGCACCGCGACGCTCATGGCGATCGGCTTCATCGCGATCGCGACCCTGCTGCGCAAGGACCCGGAGGGCAAGCTCACTCCGACGCCGGTCTCCGCACCGTTCCGGGCGCTCGCGATCCCGTCGCTCGGCTTCCTCGCCGCGGCCGCCCTCTTCTACAACATCGGCTTCTTCGTGCTGCTCGCCTACACGCCGTTCGCCCTCGTGCCGCTCGGCGTCTCGAGCGCGATCAGCCTGGGCTTCATCTTCTTCGGCTGGGGTGTCTCGCTCGCGGTCACCTCCGTGTGGGTCGCTCCGCTGCTCACCCGATGGCTGCCCCGCACCCGCGTGCTGTGGATCATCATGCCGCTCCTCGCCGTCGACCTGGCCGCCGCGGGCCTCGCCATCCACTCGGTGGTCGGGCTGATCGTCTGCGTCATCGTCGGCGGCCTGCTGCTGGGCATCCTGAACACGGTGCTCACCGAGTCCGTCATGGAGGCGACGGATCTGCCCCGTGCCGTCGCATCCAGTGCCTATTCCGGCGTGCGGTTCCTCGGCGGAGCGATCGCGCCACCCGCTGCGACGATCCTGGCCGCGACCTTCACCGCCGCGACTCCGTTCTACGCTGCGGCCATCTCGGTCCTCGTGGCGACCGCTCTCATCATGATCGGTCACCGCTACCTCAAGCGCGTCGACGGCGTCGACGAGTCGCTCCTCGAAGAGGCCGAGGCGCTCACCGCCGCGAACTGAGGCACGAACAACCGAGCACAGGAAAAAGCTCCCCAAACGACGCGTTTGAGCAGCTTTTTCCTGTGCTCGGCAGGCTCTAGCGCGGGGGAGCGGTGCTCGTGCGCTCGATCAGCGTCACGGGCATCTTGAGGGAGCGGGCGCGCGGCTCACCGCCGTTCAGCTCGTCCAGCAGGATGCGCGCAGCCGCCGCGCCCTGCTCGAACGGGTCCTGCGCCATCGTCGTCAGTCCGAACGACTCGCTGAAGTCGTGATTGTCGATCCCGATCACCGACAGGTCGTCCGGCACGCGCAGTCCGTGGTCCATCGCGGCGAGGATCGCGCCCATCGCCATCTCGTCGGAGCCGGCGAAAACCGCGCTCGGACGTGGACCCGGCCGATCGAGCAGGCTGTTCATCGACGCCCGGCTCACCGGGAGCGAGAAGCCACCCGGGATGATCCAGTCGCGACGAACCGGAATCCCCGCATCCCGCAACGCGTCCTGGAATCCGTGCATCCTCCCGATCGGAACCTGACGGTTGAGTCCCTCCTCGTCCTCGCCGCCGAGATGGGCGATGTCCCGGTGCCCGAGCGCGATCAGGTGCTCGGTGGCGCGCCGGGCGGTTCCGCGCTCATCGATCCCGACACTGCGGAGGCCGCGGACCGGGCCGCCGACGACGATGGTGGGGTGCCCGGTGGAGGCGAGCTGGTGGCGCTCGTCCGACGTGAAGTCCAGGCACAGCGCGAGCAGCGCATCCGTGCGCTTCCGCAGGATCGTGCGATGGAACACCCGCTCACGGTCGCCGCGATGCCCGCCGAGGTTGAACAGGATCATGTCGTAGCTGGCCGAGCGCAGTTCCGCGTCGACGCCCTCGAGCACGGACGTGTAGAACCAGCGGCTCACCGACGGGACGACCACGCCCATCGCGAGCGTGCGACCGCTGGCGAGGCCCGACGCGCTCGACGACGCGACGTAACCGAGTTCATCCGCTGCCCTCCGCACGCGTGCGCGGGTGTTGTCGGAGACGTTCGGAAGCCCGCGAAGAGCGCGTGACACCGTCGCCGTGGACACGCCCGTCGCTCGCGCGACCTCGTCGATGCCAGCCACTGTGAGTCACCACTCCGTCGTCAGGAACCCTTGGAGGGCCGGTCCTGAGCCTGCAGGGCGGCGTCGCGCATGCGGATGCGCGCCCGCCACAGCAGACCGAGGGTGATGACGAGAACGAGCAGCGTCAACGCCCAGCCAAGGGCATCGGTGCCCGTGAGCTCGCTCACGATCGTAACGATAAGGAACACGAAGGCGAAGAACCCGACGAGGCCGATGCCCACATCCACGTAGTAGCGCGGATCCCTGCGCATCGGTTATCCCTTCACGCCCCCGGCGGTGAGGCCGGCGACGATCCGTCGCTGGAAGACCAGCACCAGGATGATGATCGGGATCGTCACGATGGTGCCCGCCGCCATGATCGTCGTGTACGGCTCCTCGTGGGGCTGGCTGCCGGTGAAGCTCGCGATCGCGACCGTCACCGGTTGCGTCGCGTCGCTGGACAGTTGGCTCGAGATGAGGAACTCGTTCCAGGAGGAGATGAACGCGAGGATCGCCGTCGTGAAGACGGCCGGCGCGGCCAGCGGAAGGATGATCTTCCGGAACGCCTGGGCCTGGGTGCACCCGTCGATCCTCGCCGACTCCTCGAGGTCCCACGGCATCTCGCGGAAGAACGAGGTGAGGGTGAAGACCGTCAGGGGCAGGACGAACGAGATCTCGGGGATGATCAGGGCCTGGTAGGTTCCGATCCAGCCGATGTTCGTGAACAGCTGGAACAGCGGCGTGATGAGGGCGACGCCCGGGAACATCGAGGCGCCGAGGACGATGCCGAGAACGATCCCCTTGGCGAGGAAGTCGAGCCTGGCGAGCGCGTACGAGGCGAAGATACCGACTACGAGGCCGACGACCGTCACGCAGACACCGATGATGAGGCTGTTGATGATCGCCTGGACGAGGTGGTTGCCTCCGCTGGTGGACAGCGCAGTCGCGTAGTTGTCCCAGGTGAAATGCGTCGGACCGGGTGTCGTCTCGAACGTGTACCCGACCTCGCGGAACGAGGTCACGATCATCCAGTAGAACGGGATGATGCACCAGAGCACGATGATCAGAGCGCTGACGCTGGTGCGGATGCCCTGGTTGCGGTTGCGCCGGCGGAACTTCTTCTTCGCCTCGACGTCGAGCGTGTGCGAGGGGCCTTTGCCCGAGGTGGCCGTTGAGGGGCTGGCTACGGTAGTCATTCTGCTTTCACACCCTTCTGCTGGTTCTCGGTCGTTCGCACGACGTTCGCTCCGAGGAAGCGTACGAAGATGAATGCGACGAGGAAGATGATGAGGAACGTGATCGTCGACAGGGCTGAAGCACTGTTGAAGCCCTGCCTGATCTGTTTCACGACCAGGATCGAGAGGGTGGTCGTCGCATTACCGGTGCCACCACCGCCACCGGTGAGGATCTGAGGCAGATCGTAGATGCGGAGCGCGTCGAGCGTGCGGAACAGGATCGCGACCAGCAGGGCCGGCTTCACTAGGGGAAGCGTGATCTTCATGAACCTCTGGTAGGTCGTCGCCCCGTCCATCTTCGCGGCTTCGTACACCTCTTCGGGGATGATCTGCAGACCGGCCAGGATCAGGAGCGCCATGAACGGCGTGGTCTTCCACGTGTCGGCGATGATCACCGCGAAGCGGGAGGCCCACTCGTCACTCGTCCAGAGGATCTGAGTGTTGAGCATCACGTTCGCGATGCCGGCGGTCGAGAAGATGAAGAACCAGAGCTTGGCGGTCACCGCGGTGGGGATGGCCCACGGAACCAGGATCGCCGCGCGGACGAGGCCACGGCCCCGGAAGGTGCGGTTCATGATCAGCGCGAACCAGATGCCGAGGATGGTCTCGAGGATGACCGTGGTGACCGTGAAGAAGAAGGTCACGAACACGGCGCCCCAGAACTGCGAGCCGAGGCTACCCGGCGGACAGGAGATGGTGGTGCCGTTGGGACCTGAGCACTGCTGGAACAGCCAGTGCGTGTAGTTCTGGAAGCCGGCGAAGCCTCCCTGGACGAACAGTCCGGTCGCCGGGTCGAGCCCGGCGTCCTTCTGGAACGACATGATCACGGCGCTGACGACCGGGTAGCCGATGACGATGGCCAGCATGACCAACGTCGGTGCGATCAGGTATATCGCCCACCGAGCCTCGCGGCCCCTGGCCTTCTTGGCGCCCGCGCGGAGAGCCGGCTTCTTGGTGGGTGTCTCAGGTGGAGCGGCGACTTTCGAGGTAGACATCGGTGTCTCCTAGAGGTGGGGGAGCAAGTGGTTGGGAGGTGACCCGGGCGGTGGAGGGTTGAGACTCCACCGCCCGGGATCGACCGGTTCCCTGGATCAGCCGCCGGCTGTCGCCGTCTGAATCGCGGCCGCCATGTCCTTCAGCGCCTGGTCAACAGTCTTGTCACCCTTCAGGGCGGCGTAGGTGTTGTCCTGAACGGCGGTGGTGATGGCCGGGTAGAACGGCGAGACCGGACGCGGGACCGCGTTCGCGATCGACGTCTTCAGGGTGGACAGGTACGGCAGCTGCGTGTTCAGCGTCGCGTCGTCGTACAGGGCGGAGAGCACCGGTGCCAGCGAACCCTGGGTCACGAAGAACTTCTGGGTCTCTTCGCTCTGCAGGAACTTCAGGAACTCGAATGCGGTCGCCTTGTGCTTGGAGTACACGCTGATCGCGGCGTTGTGGCCACCCAGGCTGGAGACACCAGGACCGCTCACACCCGGGAGGGGTGCGATGCCGAAGGTGTTCTTGACCGTCGAGCTGCCGTCGGTCTTGGCCAGGTTGTAGACGTACGGCCAGTTGCGCAGGAACAGGAGCTTTCCGGCTTCGAAAGCCATGCGGCCCTGCTCCTCCTGGAAGGTGATGGCGTCCTTGGGAATGTCACCGTTCTTGAACGCATCGGTCAGGCGGGTGAGCCCGGCCTTCGCTTCGGGGCTGTTGACCGTGACGGTCTTGCCGTCGTCGCCGACGACGGTGCCGCCGTTGGTGTTGATCGCCTCAGCCGCATTGACCGTCAGGCCTTCGTACTTGAAGAACTGGCCGGCGTAGCATCCGATGTTGTGCGCCTTGGCGGTCGCGCAGTCCTTGAGCATGTCGTCCCAGGTCGCGGGCGGCGTGGGTACCAGGTCTTTGCGGTAGTAGAGGATGCCTCCATCCGTGGTCTGTGGTGCTGCGTATTGGGTGCCGTTGTACGTGCCGGCCTTGACGGTCGGAGCGAGGACCGCGGAGTTGTCCATCTTCAAACTGCCGGTCAGGGGTTGCAGCCAGCCCTTCGCGGCGAACTCGGCCGTCCACACCACGTCGACATCGACGACGTCGTAATTGGGGTCCTTCGCCTGGAAGTGCTGCACGAGGTCGTCGTGCTGCTGGTCCGCCTGGTCGGTCTGCTCCTTGAACGTGACCTTCTCGCTGGGATGTGCTGTATTCCATTTCTCGATGAGCGGGCGCACGACATTGCTGTTGTCCTTGCCCTGGACGTAGGTGATCGGACCCTTGCCCGTGAGGTTTGCGCCGGCGTCTCCGCCGGACGATCCACCAGATGACCCCCCGCCGGTACATCCGGCGAGTGCGATACCGAGGACGGCGACTCCGGCTATGACGGAGAGACGTGCTGCTTTCATTTCACTCCTCGTTGAGCTGCTTGGTGCAGGCGCGGTTGCGTCTTGGTTCGTCACGCTATACCGTGACCCGGGGATGTGCAAGCGTTTTACGTAAGCGCTTGCATCACGATTTGGAGCCGATGTGACCGAAAAACCAGACGCGCCGTCCTCTCCCCGGATGGGGGTGGCCGAACCGACCGACTGGTGGCGGGATGCGGTCATCTATCAGATCTACCCGCGGTCGTTCGCGGACTCCGACGGTGACGGCATCGGCGACCTCCGCGGCGTCGCCGGGCATCTCGGCTACCTGTCCGAGCTGGGCATCGACGCACTCTGGTTCTCCCCCTTCTATGTGTCGCCGCAGGCCGACGCCGGTTACGACGTCGCCGACTATCGCGACATCGACCCGTTGTTCGGCACGCTGGCCGACTTCGACGCTCTTCTCGCGAATGCGCACGGCCGGGGCCTCAGGGTGATCGTCGACCTCGTGCCGAACCACACCTCGAAGGAGCATGCGTGGTTCCGGGAGGCTGTCGCTGCGGAACCGGGCAGCGCGGCCAGGGAGCGCTACCTGTTCCGCGACGGTCTCGGGAGACACGGCGAGCTCGCGCCGAACAACTGGACGTCCGTGTTCGGCGGCTCCGCCTGGACGCAGGTCGACGATGGCCGCGAGGCTCCCCAGTGGTATCTCCACCTGTTCGACCCGGCCCAGCCCGATCTGAACTGGCGCAACCCGGAGGTGATCGCCGAGTTCAAGGACATCCTGCGGTTCTGGCTTGACCGCGGTGTCGACGGGTTCCGCATCGATGTCGCGCACGGGCTCGTCAAGCAGGCCGGCCTTCCTGACTGGCACATCAAGTCGGCCGAGCTCGAGGGCGGCGGCAACCGCGGCCCGATGTGGGACCAGGACGATGTGCACGACATCTATCGCGGCTGGAACGCGGTGCTCGCGGAGTACGCGGGCGACCGCATCCTGGTGGCCGAGGCCTGGGTCGCACCCGCCGAACGACTGAGCCGCTACGTGCGCAGCGACGAGATGCAGCAGGCCTTCAACTTCGACTTCATGACGGTCGGCTGGGACCCCGTCGGCATGAAGGAGTCGATCGATCGGGCGCTGACCACCAACGCCGCGGTCGGCGCGACGACGACGTGGGTCCTGTCGAACCACGATGTCGTGCGCCATGCCTCCCGGTTCGGACTCAAGGATGCGACGAGCTGGCCACGCGGGATCGGCGCGCATGAAGAGCAGCCGGATGCGGCCCTCGGGCTGAGCCGCGCACGGGCGGCGACGCTCTTCGTACTCGCACTCCCGGGCTCCGCGTACATCTATGAAGGGGAGGAGCTGGGTCTCCCGGAGCACACGACGCTCCCCGACGACGTGCGTCAGGACCCGAGCTTCGCGCGTACGGGCGGCGCCGAGACCGGTCGCGACGGCGCCAGGGTGCCGATCCCCTGGGTGGCGGATGCTCCGGCGTACGGCTTCAGCCCGACCGGCGCGACCTGGCTGCCGCAGCCTCCCGCCTTCGCCGCGCTCGCCGCCGACCGGCAGGAGGGCGTCGAGGGCTCGACGCTCGAGTTGTACCGCGCGGCACTCCGGCTGCGCCGTGAGCACGGTCTCGGGCGCGGTGCGCTCGAGTGGACGGGGGCGGATGCGGCACACCTGTCGTTCGCGAACCGCGGCGTGCGGGTGCTGACGAACTTCGGGGCGCGACCCCTCCCGCTGCCCGTCGGCGCGCGCATCCTTCTCGCCAGCGAACCGGATGCGGTGGTCGACGGGGCTCTCGCCCCCGACCGGACGGTGTGGTTCGCCCAGTAAAGACTGTCGCCCGCTGCGCGTAGGCTCAATCCGTGAGTGGAATGCGTGGGCCCGCCGTCGGACGTGGTGGCCGGGTGAGCGGCGGAGACGTCGCTGCACAGAAGGCGTTGAACGCGACCGCGCCGAAGATCCAGCACCTGATGCGGCGCATCAGCGGCCTGTTCACCCCCCACAAGGGCGCGTTGGTCATGACCGTCATCCTCGTGCTGGTCGGGGCCGCACTGTCGGTGGTGCCTCCGCTGCTGACCCAGCGTGCTTTCGACGACGGGCTCTTCCCGAAGAGCGGGGTGCCCGACATGCCGGTGCTCATCTCGATCGTGGTCGTGATGATCGTCGTCTTCGTCACGTCGGCACTTCTCGGCGTCTGGCAGACATATCTGACCGCATCCGTCGGCAACAAGGTGATGGGCGCGCTCCGCGTGCGCCTGTTCAGTCACCTCCAGTCGATGGAGCTCAGCTTCTTCACCAAGACCAAGACCGGCATCATCCAGTCGCGACTGCAGAACGACGTCGGCGGCGTTGCGAGCGTGCTGACCAACACCGTCTCCAGCGTTCTCGGCAACACCGTGACCGTGATCGCCGCCTTCGTCGCCATGCTCCTGCTCAACTGGCAGCTGACCGTCATCGCCGTCATACTCATGCCGATCCTCGTGATCGCCCAGCGACGGGTCGGGCAGGTCCGGGCCCGCATCGCCACGAAGACGCAGGAATCGCTGTCCGACATGACGGCGATCACGCAGGAGACACTGAGCGTCTCCGGCATCCTGCTGTCGAAGAGCTTCAACCGCCAGGCGACCGAGGTCGGCCGGTACGACGACGAGAACCAGAACCAGATCCGCCTCCAGGTCAGCCAGTCGATGAGCGGCCAGTGGTTCTTCGCGATGGTCAACGTCTTCCTGTCGAGCATCCCGGCCATCGTCTACCTGGTCGCCGGCTGGCTCATCCTCGGCGGGGCGAACGACATCAGCGCCGGAACGATCGTGGCTTTCACCACCGTGCAGGCCCGGCTGCTGTTCCCGCTCCTCGGCCTCATGCGCGTCGCGCTCGACCTCCAGACGTCAGGGGCGCTCTTCGCGCGCATCTTCGAATACCTCGACCTGAAGCCGGCCATCGCCGACCGGCCGGGCGCTGTCCCCGTCGACACCTCGCATGACCTCGGCCGGGTCGAATTCGACCACGTGACCTTCCGGTATCCGGATGCGCGACCCGGCGAGCGCGCGACGCTCGACGACGTTTCGTTCGTCATCGAGCCGGGGGAGTTCGCGGCGTTCGTCGGCCCCTCGGGTGCGGGGAAGACCACGGTGTCCTACCTGATCCCTCGGTTCTACGACGCGACCGCCGGCCGGATCGTCTTCGGCGACACCGAACTGCGCGACCTCGAGCAGGAGTCGCTCGTCTCGCATATCGGCGTGGTCAGCCAGGAGACCTATCTATTCCACGCGACGATCGCAGAGAATCTCCGGTACGCGAAGCCGGATGCGACCCAGGAACAGATCGAGACGGCGGCGAAGCTGGCGAACATCCACGAGACCATCGCCGGGTTCCCCGATGGCTACGAGACGATCGTCGGCGAACGCGGCTACCGCCTGTCGGGCGGCGAGAAGCAGCGCATCGCAATCGCCCGGGTGCTGCTGAAGAACCCCGAGGTGCTCATCCTCGACGAGGCCACCAGCGCGCTCGACTCGATCTCGGAGCGGGTGGTGCAGGCTGCGCTCGACACGGCGTCCAGAGGTCGCACGACGATCGCGATCGCTCATCGGCTGTCGACGATCGTGGCCGCAGACGTGATCTTCGTGATCGACCACGGCCGGGTGGTCGAGCGGGGCACCCACCGGGAGCTCATGGATCGCGGCGGCGTGTACGCGCGCCTGTACGCGGAGCAGACCGAGGGTGCGTCGTCGGCTGTGCTCGACTGACGCAGATCCGATCTTCGGATGCGCGAGCACCGATGTTAGGCTGGTCTAACATCGGTGCCAGTGGTGGGGAGCGGCATGTCAGTCGACGTCGCGGGCCGCACCGGGCGTCGTTCGCCCGGTCGTCGAAGGTCGCGCGCCCGCGTGCTGCTGCTGCTCGGCCCGGCGTTCGTCGCGGCGATCGCCTACGTCGACCCCGGTAACGTCGCAGCGAACCTGACCGCAGGCGCAGAATACGGCTACCTGCTCGTCTGGGTCCTCGTCGCCGCCAACGCGATCGCCGTCTTCGTGCAATACCAGTCCGCGAAGCTCGGAATCGTCACCGGCTCCAGCCTCCCCGAACTGCTCGGTCAGCGGCTGTCGACCGGGCCACGCAGGGCGTTCTGGGTGCAGGCCGAACTGGTCGCCGCCGCCACGGACCTGGCCGAGGTCATCGGTGGCGCAGTCGCACTCAACCTGCTGTTCGGCGTACCGTTGCCACTCGGCGGGCTGATCGTCGGCGTCGTCGCGATCGGCATCCTCGCCGTGCAGTCCCGACGCGGGCAGCGCTCGTTCGAGGTCGTCATCGTCGGGCTGCTCGCCGTGATCGCGATCGGGTTCCTCGCGGGTCTATTCGTGAGCCCGGTCGACTGGCGTGCCGCCGCCGGTGGCCTCGTCCCGCGCTTCGACGGCGCACCGACCGTGCTCCTCGCCGCCAGCATGCTCGGTGCCACTGTCATGCCGCACGCCATCTACCTCCACTCCTCCCTCGCACGCGATCGCCACGGCCACCAGCTCGACGAGAAGGTCGTCTCCCGGCTGCTGCGCGTGACACGCCTCGATGTTTTCGGTGCGCTCGCAGTCGCCGGTGCGGTCAACATCGCGATGCTCCTGCTCGCGGCCGCCAGCCTCGGCGGCCAGAGCGGAACGAACACCATCGAGGGCGCCCACGCGGCGATCACCGCGACCCTGGGTCCCGTCATCGGGGCGGTGTTCGCGATCGGACTCCTCGCATCCGGGTTCGCGTCGGCATCCGTCGGCAGCTATGCGGGCGCGACGATCATGTCCGGGCTGCTGACGGTGCGCGTGCCACTGCTGCTGCGCCGGGTCGTCACTCTCATCCCCGCGATCGCGATCCTCGCGGCGGGCGTCGAGCCGACGTGGGCGCTGGTGATCAGCCAGGTCTTCCTGAGCCTCGGCATCCCGTTCGCGCTGGTGCCGCTCATCCGGCTGACCTCGAACAAAGCGGTGATGGGCGACCGCGCCGACGGCCGCGGGATGCGCATCCTGGGCTGGCTCATCGCAACTCTCGTTGTCGTGCTGAACGCTGCACTCGTCGTCCTCACGATCGTCGGCCTCACATAGCCGCCGTGGCCGTCGCCATCCGGCCGTGGCCGAACCTCGTTTGGTTGCCACAAGGTGCGAGAACCAAGCGATTGGTCGCCAAAAGATCGGCAACCAATCAACCGACGAGCGCCGTCGGACGGGCGCTCAGAATGGTTGCCAAAAGATTGGCGTGCGGGTCGATAGGTTGCCAAAACATTGGCGACCAATCGGGAGAGACTGGCCGGGATGCGCGTGGAGACGGATGCGCGTGAGACGAAGGCGCGGCAGCGCCTACGACCGTGGGGTCACCCAGACGGCGGAAGCGGCGGTCTCGCCGAGGTCGACGGCCGCAGCCGAACCATCCAGGGAGACGGTCGCGTCACCCGCGAAGCCGCGCTGCTCCGTCACGGTCAGCACGGTGTCCAGGTGGATGCCCCGGTCGGCGAGGTAGCGGAGGACGGCCGGGTCCGCATCCGAGATGCGCGTGACCACGAGCGCGACGCCGACCTGCGCCTCGACGAGGGGGAGCGCATCCGGCCGGTGCGGAGTCCCGTCGGGCGTCGGGATGGGGTCACCGTGCGGGTCGCGTGAGGGGTAGCCGAGCCGGCGGTCGATGCGGTCGATGAGCGTGTCCGAGACGGCATGCTCCAGCACCTCGGCCTCGTCGTGCACTTCGTCCCACCCGTAGCCGAGCACCTCGACGAGGAACGTCTCGAGCAGGCGATGCCGTCGCACCATCGCCACCGCATTCGCGCGACCGGCGTCGGTGAGCTCGATGCTTCCGTACGGCTCGTGCACGAGGAGGCCCTGCTCGGCGAGCCGACGGATGCCGTCCGAGACGGTGGCCGCCCGCACGCCCATCCGTTCCGCCAGCTGTTTGACGGTGATGGGGGTCGCCGACCACTCGGTCGCCGCCCAGATCACTTTGAGGTAATCCTGCGCGGTGGTCGACAGGTCGGACACGGGCATGGCCACCATCCTAGAAGGCACACGATCCGGACCTCGCGACGGGCATGGGATGCGGCGGCCGCCCCTGTTAGGTTGTGAGGGTGAAGTATGCGGAGACCGTCCTCGAGCTGGTCGGAAACACGCCCCTCGTCAAGCTCCACAAAGTCGCTGAGGGGACCGCGGCGACGGTGCTCGTCAAAGTCGAGTACCTGAACCCGGGAGGTTCTTCGAAGGACCGGATCGCGTCGCGCATCATCGATGCTGCCGAGCGCGACGGGCTCCTGAAACCGGGCGGGACCATCGTCGAGCCGACGAGCGGGAACACCGGCGTCGGCCTCGCCCTGGTGGCGCAGCAGCGCGGGTATCGGTGCGTCTTCGTGCTGCCCGACAAGGTGGGCGAAGACAAGAGGAACGTGCTCACCGCGTACGGCGCCGAGATCGTCGTGACGCCGACGTCGGTGCCCCCTGAGCATCCTGACTCCTATTACAGTGTCTCCGACCGGCTGGCGGCAGAGATCCCCGGTGCCTTCAAACCGAACCAGTACGCCAACCCGAACGGCCCGCTCAGCCACTATGAGACGACGGGCCCGGAGATCTGGCGGGACACCGACGGCCGGGTCACCCACGTCGTCGCCGGCGTCGGCACGGGCGGGACGATCAGCGGTGTCGGCCGCTACCTCAAAGAGGTGTCGGAGGGCCGCGTGCGCATCGTCGGCGCCGACCCCGAGGGCTCCGTGTACTCCGGCGGCTCGGGCCGCCCCTACCTTGTCGAAGGCGTCGGCGAGGACTTCTGGCCGGCCGCCTACGATCCGAGTGTCGTGGATGTGGTCATCCCCGTCTCCGACGCCGATTCGTTCGCAATGACGCGACGTCTCGCCCGCGAGGAGGGCCTCCTCGTCGGCGGTTCGAGCGGCATGGCGGTGGTCGCCGCGTTGCACGCCGCCGCCGACCTCGGCCCCGACGACATCGTGGTGGTGATCCTGCCGGACGGGGGCCGCGGCTATCTGGGCAAGATCTTCAACGACAAGTGGATGCGGTCCTACGGTTTCAGCGACGTCCCGCACGAGGCGACGGTGCACGACATCATCGGCACCAAGAGTCGTGACCTTCCCGACCTCGTGCACGTGCATCCGAGCGACACCGTGCGGGACGCCATCCAGATCATGGCCCAGTACGGGGTCTCGCAGCTGCCGGTGCTCACTGCGGAGCCGCCGGTCGTCATCGGAGAGGTGGCCGGGGCCATCGACGAGACGGCGCTCCTCGATGCCGTCTTCACCGGGCGTGCACAGATGAACGACGACATCGGCGCGTTCACGGGGGAACCGCTGGGCCTGATCGGTGCGAACGAGCCGGTCTCGGCCGCACGGACGGCTCTCGGCACGGCAAGTGCCCTGCTCGTCACCGACGAGGGCAAGCCGGTCGCCGTGCTCACCCGGCAAGACCTGCTGAACTTCCTGAGCGCCTGACGGCCTCGGGCGAACCGACGTAAGGACACCACTATGGCTGACACCCGCCAGGGCTTCGACACGCGCGCCATCCACGACGGCCAGGAGTCGGATCCGGCCACCGGTGCGATCATCCCGCCGATCTACCAGACCGCGACCTTCGTGCAGGACGGCATCGGGGTGCTGCGCGGCGGGTTCGAGTACGGCCGGTCGGGCAACCCGACCCGCGCCTCCCTCGAGACGCTCGTCGCCTCGCTCGAGGGCGGCAGGCGCGGCTTCTCGTTCGCCTCGGGCCTCGCCGCCGAGGATGCCCTGCTGCGCGCGGTGCTCTCGCCGGGCGACCATGTCGTGCTCGGCAACGATGTCTACGGCGGAACGCACCGCCTCATCAATCGGGTGCACGGCGCCTGGGGCGTGCGCAACACGACCGTCGACCTCGGCGACCTGGGTGCGGTGAAGACGGCGCTCGGCACCGAGGGCACGCGCATCCTCTGGATCGAGACGCCGAGCAACCCGCTGATGAAGATCAGCGACATCGCGGCGCTCGCAGAGTTCGGCCATGGGGCCGGCGCGCTCGTCGTCGTCGACAACACGTTCGCCTCGCCCGCTCTCCAGCAGCCGCTCGCCCTCGGGGCCGACGTGATCGTGCACTCCACGACGAAATACCTCGGTGGCCACTCCGACGTCATCGGGGGCGCGCTCATCATCGACGATGAAGAACTCGCCGAGAAGGTCGGTTTCATCCAGTTCGCCGCAGGAGCGGTGTCGTCACCGATGGATGCGTGGCTCACCGTGCGGGGGATCAAGACGCTGGGGGTGCGGATGGCCCGCCACTCCGCGAACGCGCAGGCGATCGCCGAGGCTCTGGTCGACCATCCCGCGATCGAGGCGGTGTACTATCCGGGCCTGCCGACGCATCCGGGTCACGCGCTCGCCGCGCACCAGATGAGCGCATTCGGCGGGATGCTCTCCGTCGCGCTCGCAGGGGGAGCATCCGCAGCGCGCCGCTTCGCCGAATCGACCACCGTCTTCCAGCTGGCGGAATCTCTTGGCGGGGTCGAGTCGCTGATCGGCTACCCGTCGGAGATGACGCACGCTTCGGTCCGCGGAACGGCGCTCGAAGTGCCGGACAACGTCGTCAGGCTGTCCGTCGGGATCGAGGATGCGGCCGACCTGCTCGCCGACATCGAGGCGGCACTCTCCCGCTGAGGGGCGCTGCGGCGCCGCGTTGAAACGACTTAAGGGCCTCATAGCAACGCCACAGGGCCGAGGTAGGTAGCTCACCGAGAGTGTGGGCATGTCGAACACCTCCCTCCCTCTCGCTCTCGACATCGTCGTGCCCGTGTACAACGAGCAGGCGACGCTCGACACCAGCATCCGCCGGCTCCACGACTACCTCACCGGGCAGATCGACGTCGCCTGGCGCATCACGATCGCCGACAACGCGAGCACGGATGCGACGGGCGTGATCGCCGAGCGGCTCGTGACCGAGCTGTCCGGCGTGATGGCGGTGCATCTGGCCGAGAAGGGACGCGGACGCGCGCTCAAACAGGTGTGGGGCAGCTCGCCGGCGGAGGTGCTCGTCTACCTCGACGAAGACCTCTCGACCGACCTGGCAGCCCTTCCGCCGCTGGTGGCGCCACTCCTGTCCGGCCACTCCGATCTCGCGATCGGCACCCGTCTCGGGCGCAGCGCACGGGTCACCCGCGGAGGCAGACGTGAGTTCATCTCGCGCAGCTACAACCTGCTCCTGCGCCGCACGATGGCCGTCGGGTTCACGGACGCGCAGTGCGGCTTCAAGGCGATCCGCCGCGACGTCGCAGACCGGCTCCTTCCGCTCGTCGAAGACAACGCGTGGTTCTTCGACACCGAGCTGCTGATCCTCGCCGAGCGGGCCGGGATGCGCATCCACGAGATCCCGGTCGACTGGGTCGACGACCCCGACAGCTCGGTCGACATCGTGTCGACGGCGGTCGAGGACATCCGTGGGATGCTGCGGGTCGGCTCCAACATCGCGCGGGGCCGCATCCCGCTCGAAGCGATCTACGCAGAGTTCGGGCGAAGGCCGTTCGAGCCGCCGAGGCCACCGGGGTTCTTCGGCCAGGTCGTGCGTTTCGGGGCGGTCGGATTGCTCTCCACGGCGGCATTCGCGCTCCTCTATCTCATGCTGCAGACCGTGATGGCGGCGCAGGCTGCGAATTTCGTCGCGCTGCTGCTCACGACCGTGGCGAACACCTGGGCCAACCGGCGCTTCACCTTCGGCGTGCGGGGGAGGCCCGGGGCGGTCAGGCACCAGTTCCAGGGACTGATCGTGTTCGGCATCGCGTGGGCGATGACGAGCGGATCCCTTCTGCTGCTGAACGTCACCGCACCGAACGCCTCCGCCGAGGTCGAGCTGATCGTCCTGACCGTGGCGAACCTGCTCGCGACGCTGGTCCGGTTCGCGCTGCTCCGGCTCTGGGTGTTCAGAGCGCAGACGCGGCGCGGCGGGCGGACGTCGGCTCCGATCGAGCGGCCGGCTCAGGCCGGCGGACCGGATGCGAAAGCCGCCCACCAGCCGCATCACCGCGGACAGCCCGCCCACGTTCCCACACCATCCGATCTCAACACGGCCGTCGCGGACGGCCTCCGACAGGAAGCGAATCCCTCATGAGCGCACCGACATCGACGCCTGCGGGCGCGACTGCAACCCTCCCCGTGCCGGCTCCAGGTCCGGCTCCGGTTCCGGCTCCCGCTGGGCCACGGGGTCCGGGAGCCGACGACAGGCGGGCGACCAGTGCGGCCGGCCGCCTCGTCGGAGCCGGTGGTGTCGGCCACCGCATCCGCTCCGCCGGGCGCCGGCTGATCCGCGGCCGAGCCGAGTCGGCGGCCTGGGAGCGCCCAGCGCTCCTCGGCCTGCTCGCCCTCACCGCCGTCCTCTATCTCTGGGATCTCGGCGCGAGCGGCTGGGCGAACTCGTTCTACTCCGCCGCGGTGCAGGCCGGGTCGGTCGACTGGGAGGCCTTCTTCTACGGTTCCAGTGACGCGGCCAACTCGATCACCGTCGACAAGCCGCCCGCGAGCCTGTGGATCATGGCGCTCTCGGTCCGGATCTTCGGTCTCAGCTCGTGGAGCATCCTCGTTCCTGAAGCCCTCATGGGCGTCGCCACGGTCGCCATCGTGTACTGCATCGTGCGACGCAACTTCTCGGCGAAGACCGCACTTCTGGCGGGCGGAGTGCTGGCGATCACCCCGGTCGCCGCGCTGATGTTCCGGTTCAACAACCCGGATGCGCTGCTCGTCCTGCTGCTCGCCGCGGCGACCTATTTCACCCTGCGGGGCATCGAATCCGGGCGTCTGCGCTGGGTGATCTGGGCCGGCGTCGCCGTCGGGTTCGGGTTCCTCACCAAGCAGTTGCAGGCCTTCCTCATCCTCCCGGCGCTGGCCGGGGTTTACCTCGCAGTCGCACCCGTCTCCCTGCGCACACGGTTCGGGCACCTGTTCGCCGCACTCGGCGCGGTGGTCGTCTCGGCCGGATGGTGGGTCGCAGTCGTCGAGCTCGTCCCGGCGACGCTGCGCCCGTACATCGGCGGATCCCAGACCAACAGCTTCCTCGAGCTCACCTTCGGCTACAACGGACTCGGACGCCTGACCGGCAATGAGACCGGCAGCGTCACCGGCGGCGGCGGAACCGCGGCCGGCGGAGGAGCAGGGATGTGGGGTGCCACCGGCATCTTCCGGCTCTTCGAGAACGAGGTCGGCGGGCAGATCGCGTGGCTGTTGCCGGCATCCATCGTGCTCTTCGTCGCGGCGTTGGTGCTCGGCAGACGGGCGAAGCGAACGGATGCGCGCCGAGCGACGCTCCTCCTGTTCGGCGGCTGGTTGATCGTCACCGCCGTCGCGTTCAGCTTCATGGCGGGCATCTTCCACGCCTACTACACGGTGGCGCTCGCCCCGGCGCTCGCCGGTGTCGTCGCAATCGGCGCTGGAGCCGTCTGGGCCGTGCGCGAGCGGCTGTGGGTGCGCATCCTGGCCGCCGCGACGGTGCTCGGGACTGCAGTGTGGGCATACGTGCTGCTGGCCCGGGCTGAAACCTGGCTTCCCTGGCTGAAGTTCCTGGTCGTTGCGCTCGCGCTCGTCGCGGCGGTGCTGCTCCTGCTGCCGCGTCGGGGGCGGATGCTCGCAGCCGCCACGATCGCCGTCGCGCTCTCGAGCACGCTGCTCGCGCCCGCCGCCTATTCGCTCGAGACCGTCTCGACGCCGCACTCCGGGTCGATCGTGACAGCAGGTCCGACCGTGAGCGGGGCGATGGGCGGCTTCGGCGGACGTCCCGGTGGTGGCGCCGGTGGGGCGCCGGGTGGCGCTGGCGGGGCTGGCGGCCCGGGTGCGAACGGCGGGTTCGGCGGCAACGTGGGTGCTGCCCCGGGCCAGCCGCCCGCGCAGGGTACGACCGGTGGTGCGACGACCCAGGGTGGTGCGACGACAGGTGGCGGGACGGCGGCGCAGCCCGGAGGCGGCGGCGCGGGCGGCCTGCTCGACTCGGGTTCGGTGAGTGCGAGCGTGAAAGCCCTGCTGCTGAAGAACGCCGACGCGTACAAGTGGGTCGCGGCAGCCGTGGGGTCGAACAGTGCCGCCGGCTACCAGTTGGCGACAGGCAAGGCTGTGATGCCGATCGGCGGCTTCAACGGAAGCGATCCGTCGCCGACACTGGCCGAGTTCAAGGCCGATGTCGCTGCGGGCACGATCCACTACTTCATCGCGGGCGGTGTCGGTGGGCAGGCGAATGGGGGAAGCAACTCCTCGAGCAGCATCGCGAGCTGGGTGGAGCAGAACTTCACCGCGAGCACGGTCGGAGGCGTGACCCTCTACGATCTGTCGAGCGGCTCTGCGCAGTGAACCGGAGCCCGACGACCGCGTAGCACGATGCGCCGAATGTCGGTGGACCCCACCATGATGGAGACATGACGGAAAACGGGCCACCGACATTCGGCGTGCCGTCTGGTGTGCCGTCTGGCGCATCCCCGACGGCCACGGCCACTCCACCGCACGGCCATCTGGGTCTGGCCGGGGGCACGGCGCTGTACGTGGCCGCGGTGCTCGGCACGGGCATTCTGGTACTCCCCGCGCTCGCCGCCGCTGCCGCGGGACCGGGCGCCATCCTCGCCGTCGCCGCGCTCGCGATCATCTCGATCCCACTCGCGGCGACCTTCGCCGCGCTTGCTCGCCGCTATCCGGATGCGGGCGGGGTTGCCACGTTCGCCCGTCGTGCGTTCGGTCCGACGGCGGCCCGCGTGATCAGTTACTGGTTCTTCTTCGGCACGCCGATCGGCGCCCCGATCGCCGCCCTGATGACCGCCGAGTACGTCGTCGCGGTCATCGGCGGCACCCGCACCACGACCGTGGTGATCGCGATCGCGCTCATCGCGATCCCGGTCGTCGTGACAGCCTTCGGCGTCCGCTTCGCCGGGTGGCTGCAGCTTGTGCTCTCCGCCGCGCTGGTCGCAGTGCTCGTCTTCGTACTGGCTTCCGCCCTCCCGCACGCGGACGCGGCGAATCTCACACCGTTCCTGCCGCACGGCCTCACCGGGGTCGGCGCTGCGATGAGCCTCTACATCTGGGCGTTCGCCGGGTGGGAGGCCGTCGCGGGCATCGGCGGCGAGTTCCGCCATCCGAATCGCGACATCCCGAGAGCGACAGCGCTCGCGCTCGTGATCGTCTCGGTCGCCTACCTCGCCGTCCAGACCACGACGGTCGCCGTGCTCGGTGGCAAGGCCGCCACCAGCGCCGTGCCGCTGCTCGACCTCGTCCTCGTCTCGAGCGGGCGGAGCGGTGGGGTCGTCGTCGCCGCAATCGCCGCGATCGTCGTCACGGGGGTGTTCAACGCCTACCTCGCCGCGTTCAGCAAGCTGGGTGCGGCGATGGGACGCGATGGCGACCTTCCGCGCTGGTTCGGCCGTGGTGTCGAGAACGGCGGAGTGGCCAGGCGCGGCCTGCTCCTGTCGGCCGTGATCATGGCGATCTACTCCGTCTTCGTCATGTCGATCGGCGAACTGCAGCCGGTCATCCTCATCCACACCAGCATCGCCGCCTCCGTCTACGGGGTCGGCGTCGCGTCGGCGCTCGTGCTGCTTCCCCGGTGGTCGATGGGGTGGTGGATGGCCGCAGCCTCCTCGCTGTTCGCGGCCGGGCTCCTTGCGCTGGCAGGTCCGAACCTCGTCTGGCCGTTCGGGATCGCGCTCGTCGCCGTGCTGGTGGGTGTGATCCTGCGCCGACGCGCCCGGTCACGCGAGCGCGTGGCCGGTGTCTCGCATCCTGAGCCCGAAGCGGCGAGCTCGATTGCCGGGCCGACGGCGGAGTCCTGCGAAGCTGCTGATCATGCAGCCGGCGCGCTGTCCGTCGAGCGTCCGTAGCGCCGCAGCGCATTGATACACCGGTTCGAGACTACGGACTCGCCGACGTATGCCGTCGAGCACAGGAAAACGCACCCCGAATCGCAGGATCGGACAGCCTTTTCCTGTGCTCGCGACCTGTGGTCTGCATAATGGAACCCGTCCCAGCCGACCGGCGCTGGTGCGAACGCCGATCGATCGGATTGACCGCGTGACCGAAGAGACGCCGAAAGGCCGCGCGCCGAGCATGCGCGACGTCGCTCGGATCGCAGGGGTGTCGCACCAGACGGTGTCGCGGGTGATCAACCATCACCCGAGCATCCGGGAATCCACCAAGCAGCGGGTTCTCGCCGTCATGGACGAACTGCAGTACCGGCCGAATCGGGCCGCCCGCGCCCTCGTCACCAGCCGGTCCAACACGATCGGGGTTCTCGCGGCCTCGGCGGCGTCGCTCTACGGACCCGCCAGCAGTATCAGCGCGATCGAGGATGCGGCTCGCGACGCGGGCTACTACGTCACCGTTGCGCATCTCGGCAGCCTCGACCACGACGACATCGTCGCAGCGATCGACCACCTGATGGCACAGGCGGTCGAAGGGGTCGTGGTCGTCGCGCCCCAAGCACCCGTGCTGGAAGCGATCTCCGCCGTCTCGATCGGGGTTCCCTACGTCACCATGCAGACGGCCGGTGTCCTCGAAGGCCACGAACTCTCCGTCGACCAGATCGCCGGCGCGCGCAAGGCCACGCGCCACCTGATCGAACTGGGTCACCGGAACATCGTCCATCTCGCGGGCCCCCAGGACTGGCTCGAGGCCAGGGCGAGGATGAAGGGCTTCTACGACGAGCTCGACGTCGCTGGACTGCCGCGCACGGAGGCGATCCTCGGCGACTGGACGGCGGACTTCGGGTTCGAAGCGGGCCACGCACTCTTTGCGGACTCGAGCGTGACGGCGGTGTTCTCGTCGAACGACCAGATGGCCCTGGGCCTGCTTCACGCGATCCGCGATGCCGGACTCGACGTTCCGGGCGACGTCAGCGTGGTCGGGTTCGACGACATCCCCGAGGCGGCCCACTTCTGGCCGCCCCTGACGACGGTCCGTCAGGACTTCGGCGAGCTTGGCCGGCGATGCATAGCGCTGCTTCTCGCGGACATCGACGGAATCACTTCGCCGGTCGACGAGGTCGTGCAGCCCCAGCTCATCGTGCGCGCGTCGACCGCGCGGCTCAACCTGTCCCGTTCATAAAACAGGAGTTCGTGTGACTGGCGTGACTGTTGCGCATCCGGATGCCCGGTTCGGGCCTCGTCTGTCGCGTCTGTCACACGAACTCCTGTTTTGTGAACACGACTGACCGGTGGCGCAGGCTCCGGCCACCCCGCCGCAGCTTGACAGCCTGCCGGAGCCCGCGTGTACCATGGACCACAATGTTACCGTTCACATTAACGAGCGGACCAGCAATCCGACGCGACCTCCGGCCGCGCGACAAAGGAGTCATCGTGACGAACACTGAGCCGGCCGGCGCATCCCCGGATCGCTACGTCATCGGCGTCGACTACGGCACCCTCTCCGGGCGCGCGGTCGTCGTGCGCGTCTCCGACGGCGCCGAACTCGGCTCGGCCGTGCTCGACTATCCGCACGCCGTCATGGACGCGACGCTCGCCTCGACCGGCGCGACGCTCCCGCCGGACTGGGCGCTGCAGGTCCCTGCCGACTACGTCGAGGTCCTCCGCACCGCCGTCCCGGCCGCAGTCACGGCGGCCGGCATCGACCCGGCGCAGGTGATCGGTATCGGAACCGACTTCACCGCCTGCACCGTTCTCCCCCTCACCGCCGACGGCATCCCGCTCAGTGAGCTTGCCGAGTTCGCCGACCGCCCGCACGCCTACGTGAAGCTCTGGAAGCACCACGCGGCGCAGCCGCAGGCCGACCGCATCAACACCCTGGCGGCCGAGCGGGGCGAAAGCTGGCTGCCGCGCTACGGGGGACTGATCTCGAGCGAGTGGGAGTTCGCCAAGGGCCTTCAGCTCCTCGAAGAGGACCCGGAGATCTACGACCGCATGGACCACTGGGTCGAGGCGGCGGACTGGATCATCTGGCAGTTGACCGGCCGTTACGTCCGCAACGCCTGCACCGCGGGCTACAAGGGGATCCTCCAGGACGGCCAGTATCCGAGCCGCGACTTCCTCGCCGCGCTCAACCCCGAGTTCGCAGGTTTCGCCGACGACAAGGTCGCCCACGAGATCGGTCGGCTGGGTGATGCTGCCGGAACCTTGTCCGCGCAGGCCGCTGCATGGACCGGCCTGCCCGAGGGCATCGCGGTCGCTGTCGGAAACGTGGATGCGCACGTCACCGCCCCCGCCGCCCAGGCGGTCGAGCCCGGGCAGATGGTCGCGATCATGGGAACATCCACCTGCCACGTGATGAACGGCGACATCCTGACCGAGGTCCCAGGGATGTGCGGCGTGGTGGACGGCGGCATCGTCTCGGGCCTCTACGGCTACGAGGCCGGCCAGTCGGGCGTCGGCGACATCTTCGCCTGGTATGTCGAGAACCAGGTTCCGGGCGCGTACACCGAGGCTGCGCTCGCGGCCGGGGTGAGCATCCACCAGTACCTCACGTCGCTCATCGAGGACCAGCCGGTCGGCGGGCACGGACTCGTCGCCCTCGACTGGCAGTCGGGCAACCGCTCCGTGCTCGTCGACCACGAACTGTCGGGAGTCGTCCTCGGCACCACACTCTCCACCCGGCCGGAGGAGGTCTACCGTGCACTTCTCGAGGCCACCGCGTTCGGAACGCGCACGATCGTCGAGACCTTTGCGGCGAGCGGCGTTCCGGTGAACGAATTCATCGTCGCCGGCGGCCTGCTGAAGAACGCGTTCCTCATGCAGGTGTACAGCGACGTCCTCCGGCTGCCGATCTCGACGATCGCCAGCGAGCAGGGTCCGGCCCTCGGCTCGGCGATCCACGCCGCTGTCGCTGCGGGCGCCTACCCGGATGTGCGGGCCGCCGGGTCCGCGATGGGCAAGCTCGATCGCGCCGTCTACACGCCGAACGAGGCTTCGGCGGCCGCCTACGATCGCCTGTATGCCGAGTACCGCGAGCTCCACGACTACTTCGGTCGAGGCGGCAACGATGTGATGCATCGACTGCGCGCGCTCCGGCGCGACGCCCTCGCGGGGCGTGGGTCGGATGCGGCGAGCGGCCCCGTGCCGCGCGCGCCCGGCCGACACTCGGCTGAGACGGCCGTCGTCTCCTCAGACACCGAGACCCCTGCCGTCGAAGGGGTCGCCCTGTGAGCGCGCCGGCGTTCACCGCGCAGATCGAGCAGGCGATCGACCGCACCCGCGCCGACGTCTCCGCCCTCCACGCGCAACTCGTCTCGAACGGGCTCGTCGTCTGGACCGGCGGCAACGTCTCCGGCCGCGTCCCCGGAGCAGACCTCTTCGTCATCAAGCCGAGCGGCGTCGACTACGGCGATCTCGCCCCGCACACCATGATCCTGTGCGACCTCGACGGTGCCGTCATCCCCGGCACGCCCGGCAGCGACCGTTCACCCTCGAGCGACACCGCCGCGCACGCCTACGTGTATCGCAACATGCCCGAGGTCGGCGGGGTCGTGCACACGCACTCCACGTACGCGACCGCGTGGGCCGCGCGCGGCGAGCCGATCCCGTGCGTGATCACGGCGATGGCCGATGAGTTCGGCGGCGACATCCCGGTCGGCCCGTTCGCGATCATCGGCGACGATTCGATCGGGCGCGGCATCGTCGCCACCCTGAGCGGCCACCGTTCCCGCGCCGTCCTCATGCAGAACCACGGCCCGTTCGCGATCGGAAGCGACGCGCGCGACGCGGTGAAGGCCGCTGTGATGCTCGAAGACGTCGCGCGAACCGTGCACATCGCGCGCCAGGGCGGTCCACTCATCCCTCTTCCGCAGGATGCGATCGATGCGCTCTTCCACCGTTACCAGAACGTGTATGGCCAGACCACTGAAAAGGAAACCGACTGATGCCGAAGCCCGCGACCACACTCGACCACTACGAAGTCTGGTTCCTGACCGGCAGTCAGCACCTGTACGGCGAGGAGACGCTGCGGCAGGTCGCTGACCAGTCCCGCGCGATCGCCGACACCCTGGGTGCCGCGGCCGACGTGCCGGTGCGCATCGTCTGGAAGCCCGTCCTGACCGACGCCGACTCCATCCGCCGGGCAGCTCTCGACGCGAACGCGGACGACACCGTGATCGGACTGATCGCGTGGATGCACACCTTCAGCCCGGCAAAGATGTGGATCGCCGGCCTCGACGCCCTGCGCAAGCCTCTGTTGCACCTGCACACCCAGGCGAACGTCGAACTGCCGTGGGCGGACATCGACTTCGACTTCATGAACCTCAACCAGGCGGCGCACGGCGACCGTGAGTTCGGGTACATCCAGACGCGGCTCGGCGTCGACCGCACGACGGTCGTCGGGCACGTCTCGGATCCGCGCGTCACAAGCCGCGTCGGCACGTGGATGCGCGCAGCTGCCGGGTGGGCGGCGACCCGTTCGCTGAAACTCGCCCGGTTCGGCGACAACATGCGGTATGTCGCGGTGACCGAGGGCGACAAGACCGAGGCCGAGCTGCGGTTCGGGGTGCAGGTGAACACCTGGGGCGTGAACGAGCTGGTGGATGCTGTCGACGCGGCCACCGCATCCGACATCGACGCACTCGTCGCCGAGTACGAAGAGCTGTACGACGTCGTCCCCGAACTGCGGCGGGGTGGCGACCGCCACCAGTCGCTGCGCGACGGTGCGGCGATCGAGCTCGGGCTGCGGTCGTTCCTCGAAGCCGGCGACTTCGGGGCGTTCACGACGAGTTTCGAGGATCTGGGCGGTCTCAGGCAGCTTCCCGGTCTGGCCGTGCAACGGCTCATGGCCGACGGGTACGGCTTCGGCGCCGAAGGCGACTGGAAGACCGCCGTGCTCGTGCGCGCCGCGAAGGTGATGGGCGCTGGGCTGCCGGGTGGCGCATCACTGATGGAGGACTACACGTACGACCTGACGCCGGGAGCCGAGAAGATCCTCGGCGCGCACATGCTCGAAGTGTGCCCGACGCTGTCGAGCGCGCGGCCGACCCTCGAAGTGCACCCGCTGGGCATCGGCGGCAAGGATGACCCGGTGCGCCTGGTCTTCACGGCCGATTCGGGTCCCGGCATCGTGGTCGCGCTGTCGGACATGCGCGACCGGTTCCGTCTCGTCGCCAATGTCGTCGATGTGGTCCAGCCGACCGCGCCGCTGCCCAAGCTCCCTGTCGGGCGGGCGGTCTGGGAGCCCCGACCCGACTTCGTGACCAGCGCATCGGCGTGGCTGCAGGCCGGCGGGGCCCACCACACGGTGATGTCCACCGCCGTCGGCCTGGAGGCGTTCGACGACTTCGCACGCATGGCCCGCACCGAACTGCTGGTGATCGACGAGACGACCTCGCTGCGCGAATTCACCAAAGAGGTGCGATGGAACGCGGCCTACTACCGCCTTGCGGGAGGGATCTGACACTCGGCCGCGCAGGTTCCTGTGGCTCGCGCCAGACCCCGGCCGGAGTCCTAGGCTTGAGTGCATGAGTGTCGAACCGGATGAGAGCGAACGCGGCGGGTCTTGGCCCGCCGATGCATCCGCCACGTCGACCGGCGGGGTAGCCGCGGCGACCCGGGCCACGCTCGGAGAGATCCCCTCCGGAGGCGTTCTCAGCCCCCGCTACCGCTGGATCAGCATCGGGATGTGTGCGCTGATCATGCTGACGGCGTTCGAGGCGCTCGCCGTGACGACGATCATGCCGACCATCAGCAGGGAGCTGGACGGCGCATCCCTCTACGCGTTCGCCTTCGCGGGTCCGCTCGCCGTCAGCGTGGTGGGGATGGTGCTGGCCGGGGCATGGTCGGATCGCGGCAACCCGCGCAACGCGCTGTTCGCATCCGTCGCCCTGTTCGCCGCCGGACTGCTCATCGCGGGGCTCGCACCGACGATGGGGATCTTCGTGGTCGGTCGCCTCGTGCACGGCTTCGGCGGCGGCGCGATGACCGTCGTGTTCTACGTGATCGTCGCGCGCGTCTACCCTCCGGTGCTGCACCCGCGGATCTTCGCCGGCTTCGCCGCCGCGTGGGTCATCCCGTCGCTGATCGGTCCGTTCATCGCGGGAATCGTCGCCGAGTCGGTCGGCTGGCGCTGGGTGTTCCTCGGCGTCATCGCACTGGTGCTGCTGGCGATGCTGATGGTGGTGCCAGTGATGCGCAAGATGCATGCGCCGAGCGGCAACACGGATCGGCCGCCGTGGAACATCCGCCGGATCGTATGGGCGGTGCTGGCCGCCGTCGCGGTTCTGGCCATCAACCTGTCGGCGGAAGCGCGCGGTCCGGTGCAGTGGATCGTCCCGATCGTCGCCGTTGTGATCGCGGGCTTCGCGCTGCGGCCGCTCCTTCCGCCGCACACGTTGAGCGCCGGGCGGGGGCTGCCGAGCGTGATCCTGTTGCGTGGCCTCGTGGCCGCGACGTTCTTCGGAACCGAGGTCTACGTCCCTTACCTGCTGACCAGCCAGTTCGGCCTCTCACCGGCGATCGCGGGGCTCGCTCTGACGGCGGCAGGGATCACGTGGTCGACCGCGTCATGGGTGCAGGGACGGTTCCCTTCGATCAGTCACCTCGCCAGCATCCGGATCGGCATCGGGTTGGTCGCGATCGCGATCGCGCTGTCGCTGTCGACGGCGCTGCTCGCACTGAATCCCGTCGTGCAGATCGTCGGATGGGCGATCGCGGGCGCTGGAATGGGCCTCATGTACCCGAGGCTCACCGTGATGACACTCGAGTATTCGACGACGGCAGACCAGGGTTTCAACAGTTCGGCGTTGTCGATCGCGGACTCGATCGGATCGGCGATCGCGCTCGCCGCGACGGCGATCGCCTTCGCTGCGCTCCAGCCGGTGGGCGGTGCGTGGCCGTTTGCGGGGTCGTTCGCGGTGACCGGGGTGATCTGCCTCGTAGCCCTGGTGCTCGGCGGCCGGGTGATTGCCGGCCGCGTGATCGCGCCCGGGGCTGCCGCGCTGGTGGCCGACCCGTCGCACTAACTGCTCGCCGGCGGCCGGGCCGGTCGTCGCACTAGCTGCGTCTCACCGCACTGAGTAGACGTAGTGCGGTGAGACGAAACTAGTGCGCCGGGCACCCGGCCGTTTCTGCCACGCTGGACCCATGACGGGATCCTTCACGGTGGTGGTCGCGCCCGACTCGTTCAAGGGGTCGGCGACCGCCGCTGCCATCGCGACGGCGATCGCCGATGGCTGGATGTCCGTGCGTCCCGGCGACGTCGTCCTGCCAACGCCGATGGCCGACGGCGGCGAAGGCACGCTGGATGCGTTCGAGCTCGCGGTTCCCGGAGCCACCCGGATCCCCGTCATGGTGCAGGGCCCCGCCGGCGGAACCGTGTCGGCGTCGTGGCTGCTCCTCCCGCAGAGCGACGAGTTCCCGGGCGGCGTCGGAATCGTCGAACTGGCCACGACGAGCGGGATCACCCTCCTGGACGAGCTCGCCCCGCTCGACGCCCACACCCTCGGGTTCGGCCAGGCAATCGCGGATGCGCTCGACCACAGAGTCTCGCGGCTGCTGCTCGCGATCGGAGGGAGCGCATCCACTGACGGCGGTGTCGGCGCCCTCGCGGCCCTCGGGGCGCGCTTCTCCGATGCCCAGGGCCGACCCATCCGCCTCGGCAACCGGGGTCTCGGCAGCCTTGCGCGTGTCGACCTCGGCGGACTTCGCGCTCTTCCGGATGCCGGTGTCGCCATCCTGAGCGACGTCACCAACCCGCTGCTCGGTCCCGCGGGTGCGGCAGCGGTCTTCGCCCCGCAGAAGGGTGCGAACGAGGCGCAGGTGCTGGGTCTCGAGTCGGGGCTGGTCCGGCTCGAACGGCTGGTGCGCGCGGAGCGGCCCGGCGTCCGAGCGACGACAGCCGGCGCGGGTGCGGCCGGTGGAACGGGTTATGGGATGCTCGCCTGGGGCGCCACGATGACCCCCGGCGCCGGGGCGGTCGGAGATGCGCTCGGCCTGCCGTCACTGATTGCGGCCGCCGACGTCGTCGTGACCGGTGAGGGCCGTTTCGATGCACAGTCGGCAGCGGGGAAAGCGCCCTCGTATGTGGCGGGACTCGCGCGGTCCGCCGGCGTGCGCGCGATGTTGGTCGCCGGCGCGATCGAGGCGTGCGACGTTCCGTTCGACGAGGCGGTTTCGCTCGTCGAACTCGCCGGTGGGGCAGCGGATGCGATAGCCGACCCGGTCAGGTGGGCGCGCGCTGCCGGTGCGCGGCTGGCTTCGCGCATCCGCTGAGCGTGGCACGCTCCGACGCCGCCGCTTGCGGCACCGTTTCCCGCCGAGGTCTCGGCGCGAGTGCGGCACCTCCGGTCGAGCGCGACAGTTCTGCCGGGCGCTCTCGACCGGAAGTGACGCACTCGGCCGGCGCAAGGGCGCCCCGGCCGGCGCGAGGACGTCCCCGCCGAAGTAGGGGCGCCGGGCGGGCTAGACGCTCAGTGCGGCGTACCGCGCATACTGCTCGCGGACGACCGGGCGGTGGTCAGGCGCCGGCTCCGCCACGATCGCGAGTGGCCACGCCGGCCGAGTGCCGGTGAGCACCCACGCCGCCTGCACGGCCGCGCCGTCCGCGACGTATTCGCCGGGCTCCGGGATCACGACGGGCGCGTCGAACACCTGCGCCGCGACGGCCACCACGGCCGGGTTCTGCGCCGCGCCGCCGATGATCAGGATGCGCGTCTCGTGCACACCGACAGCGCGCACGGCATCCAGTCCCGCAGCGAGGCCGCACAGCATCCCTTCGACGGCCGCGCGGGCGAGGTTGCCGCGCGTGGTCGAGGCCAGGGTGAGACCGTGGAGGCTCGCATTCGCATCCGGAAGGTTGGGGGTGCGCTCGCCTTCGAAGTAGGGGACGAGCACGACGCCGTCCGAACCCGCGGGCGCACTGAGCGCCAGGTCGGCAAGGCCGGCATGGTCGACGTCGAGCACCCGGGCAACGGCGTCGAGCACGCGGGCTGCGTTGAGCGTCGCGACGAGGGGGAGGGAGAGCCCGCTCGCGTCGGCGAACCCGGCGACCGCGCCGGTGATGTCGATGGTTGGATGCTCGGTGACCGCGAACACGGTGCCGCTGGTTCCGAGGGACACCACTACGTCCCCAGCCCCGGCGCCCAGCCCGAGCGCAGCGCCCGCATTGTCGCCCGCTCCGGGACCGATCACGACACCGGACGGCGTTGTTCCCGCCGACTCGCCCGGCCCGAGCACGCGTGGCAGAACGACCGCCCCATCAGGGCCGGAGCTGCCGGCTTCGCGCCCCACCCGGCCGAGCGCCCGCTCGAACAGGTCGAAGTCGTACGCGCCGGTGGACGCGCTCCAGTACGCCGTGCCGCTCGCATCCGACCGGTCGGTGCGCAGTTCGTCCAGCACCGGTCCGAGCGGGCTCTCGCCGACCGGGCCGTAGCCGCGCAGCCGCCAGGTCAGCCAGTCGTGGGGGAGTGCGACGGCGGCGACCCGCGCGGCATTCGCCGGCTCGGCGTCGCGCAGCCAGCGCAGCTTGGTCGCGGTGAAGGATGCGACGGGCACGAGGCCCGTGCGACGCGAGTACTCATCGGCCCCGACCTCGGCGATCAGGTCGAGCGCCGCCTGGGCGCTGCGGGTGTCGTTCCAGAGGAGAGCGGGGCGAATGACCTGGCCGGCCGCGTCGAGGACCACCATGCCGTGCTGCTGGCCGGCCACTGCGATCGCGGCGACATCGTCGAGACCGCCGGCGTCGGCGATCGCCGACTGGAGCGCATCCCACCAGAACGCCGGGTCGACCTCCGTGCCGTCGGGGTGGGTCGCGCGGCCGGACCGCACGTGCGCCCCCGACTCGAGGTCGCGCACGACGACCTTGCAGCTCTGGGTGGATGAGTCGACTCCGGCGACGAGCGTCATGGCTGTTCCTTACGGTGCTTTCGGTGCTTCGACGACGAACGGTGAGCTCCGCACGTGACACGCGTGGCGCGTCAGAGCAGAACTCACCGTTCGGCGATCATGGGTGGGACTAGGAGCGGGCGCCGATCAGGTGCTCGAGAGCCAGCTGCTGGAGGCGAACGAAGCCGAAGCCCTTGCCGCCGAAGTAGGCGGAGGGGTCGAAGTCTTCATAGGATGCGCGGTCGGCGAGCAGGTCGTCGTAGGACTCACCGGCGCCGAGGGTCGGCACGGAGAGCTGGGTGACGCGCGACGCTTCGAGCGCTTCCTGCACCTCGGGGTCGGCGCGGAACGCCTGGGCCCGCTCCTTGAGGAGGAGGTAGGTGCGCATGTTCGCTGCGGCCGAGTCCCACACGCCGGTGATGTCTTCGGTGCGCGACGGCTTGTAGTCGAAGTGGCGCGGGCCGTCGTACGACGGGCCGCCGTTCGGGCCGCCGTTCTCGAGGAGGTCGACGAGCGCGAAGGCATTCTGCAGGTCGCCGTGTCCGAAGACGAGGTCCTGGTCGTACTTGATGCCGCGCTGGCCGTTCAGGTCGATGTGGAACAGCTTGCCCTGGTACAGCGCCTGGGCGATGCCCGCGGCGAAGTTCAGTCCGGCCATCTGCTCGTGGCCGACCTCGGGGTTGACGCCGACGAGCTCGGGACGCTCGAGGGTCTCGATGAAGGCCATCGCGTGGCCGACGGTCGGGAGCAGGATGTCGCCACGCGGCTCGTTCGGTTTCGGCTCGATCGCGAAGCGGATGTCGTAGCCCTTGTCGGTGACGTAGTCGCCGAGCAGGTTGACGGCCTCGCGGTAGCGCTCGAGAGCAGCACGGATGTCCTTGGCGGCGTCGTATTCGGCGCCTTCGCGGCCGCCCCACATGACGAACGTCTTGGCGCCGAGCTCGGCTGCGAGGTCGAGGTTGCGCAGCACCTTGCGGAGCGCGAAGCGGCGAACCTCGCGGTCGTTGGAGGTGAACCCGCCGTCTTTGAAGACCGGGGCGCTGAACAGGTTGGTGGTGACCATCGGGATGATGAGGCCGGTGTCGCTGAGGGCCTGCTTCAGTCGGTCGATCTGCTTCTGGCGCTCGGCGTCGGTCGAACCGAAGGCGAAGAGGTCGTCATCGTGGAACGTGAGGCCGTAGGCGCCGAGCTCGCTGAGCCGGGTAACTGCCTCGACGACGTCGAGCTGGGGGCGGGTGGGGCCGCCGAACGGGTCTGTGCCGTTGTAGCCGATGGTCCACAGACCGAAGGAGAATTTGTCGTCGCGGGTGGGGGTCGTCGTGCTCATGAGTCTGCTTCCTTCAGCATCATTGGTGATTTGTTGCGAGAATAAACATATAGGCAGTGTCTGCGAAACGCAATCCGGGTCCCATCATCGCGGAGGCGCGGTCGTCGCGCGAACAATCAGTCGGGTGGGCAGGCGGATGTGCGTCGGTGACGGCGACTCGCCCTTCATCAGGGCGACCAGCAGGTCCGCCGCGGCTGCGCCGAGCTGCTGCATCGGCTGCGCCACAGTGGTCAGAGGGCGGTTGTGTGTGGACGCTTCGGGGATGTCGTCGAATCCGACGACGGAGACGTCTCCGGGCACGTCGAGTCCGAGCTCCGTCGCGGCCTTGATCACGGCGATGGCCGAGAGGTCGTTCGCTGCGAAGATCGCCGTGGGCCGGTCCGCTCGTGACAGGAGGCGCGTGGCCGCTTCGCGCCCGGTGTCCTGCTGGTAGCGGCCGACGCCGACCAGGGATGCGTCGAACGGCAGTCCTGCCTCTGCGAGCGCCCGCCGGTAGCCGGCATCGCGGAGGATCGACGAACGCAGGTCGGGGCGACCCGCGACGAAACCGATCCGCTTGTGCCCGAGCTCGACCAGGTAGCTCGTCGCGTGCCGTGCCCCCGTGAAGCTGTCGGACTCGACGGTCGGCAGGTCCGCGTGGCCGGTGTGCGGGTCGATGGCAACGATCGGCACATCGGCGGTCACGTTCACCACGGTCGGAGTGACCATGATCGCGCCGTCGATCAAGGTGCCGCTCAGCCTGCTGAGGGAGCGTCGCTCCCATCCCTCGCTCGAGGCCTGCCGTGAGCCGCTGTACGCGAGCAGGTCGTATCGCGAATCATGCAGGGCGGTGCCGACACCTTTCAGGATCTCGGCGCTGAACGGCTCGAAGTCCGCGACCAGGACGCCGATGACGCCGGTGCGGCGGGATCGCATGCTGCTGGCGACGAGACTGGATTCATACCCGAGCTTCTCGACTGCCTCCAGCACGCGCTCGACAGTGTCGACGGCGATGCCGTAGCGCCCGTTGACCGCTTTCGACACGGTCGATACGGAGACACCGGCTGCTGCAGCCACATCGTGAATGGTCGGTCTTCGTCCCATGACCCTTGACACTAGCGCAATGGAAATCATTTTCGAAAACGTTTGACACTCTCAGGTGGGTTTGTAACACTGATGCCTCATCCGGGCCTGAGTCCGGAGACCCCTATGGGTACGCGGTCGGCTCCAGTGCTACGAGGCAGTCGCACCAGCCGGCACAACGCGAACCCAGTTCACCGGGCACCTCGGACATCACCGAGGTCCTGCTCAACGAAGAGAACAGGTTGGAAATCACATGAAAGCCAAGAAGCTCCTTGCGGGGGCGGCTGTCCTGGTTGCCGGCATGATGGCACTGAGTGCCTGTAGCGCACCAAGCAGCAACTCCAGCAATGGCAAGGTCACCATGACCCTCTGGCAGAACTCGACTACTGGCCCCGGCCAGCAGTTCTGGAAGGATGCGGCAGCATCGTTCCACACGAAGAACCCGAACGTCACCATCAAGGTCCAGACCGTCCAGAACGAGGCCCTCGACGGCAAGCTCCAGACGGCGCTGAACTCCGGCGACGCGCCCGACATCTTCCTGCAGCGTGGTGGCGGCAAGATGGCGGCGATGGTGCAGGCCGGACAGCTGATGGACATCACCGGCAAGCTCTCCTCCGACACCAAGGCGAACATCTCCCAGGGTTCGTTCAAGGCGGAGACCTACCAGGGCAAGGTCTGGGCGATGCCCCTCTCCGTGCTCCCCGGCGGCCTGTTCTACAGCAAGGACCTCTTCAGCAAGGCGGGCATCAACGAAGCCCCCGCGACGATCGACGACCTGTCGGCCGACGTCACGAAGCTGAAGGCCACGGGCGTGGCTCCGATCGCGCTCGGCGCGAAGGACGCCTGGCCCGCCGCTCACTGGTACTACTGGTTCGCTCTGCGCGAGTGCTCCGGTGACACCATGGAGAAGACCGCGGACTCGAAGGACTTCTCCGACCCGTGCTGGCTGAAGGCCGCTGAAGACCTGCAGGCCTTCGCCGGCGAGAAGCCGTTCAACAACGGGTTCCTCACCACTTCCGCTCAGCAGGGCGCAGGCAGCTCGGCTGGACTCGTCGCGAACCACAAGGCCGCGATGGAGCTCATGGGCGCCTGGGACCCGGGAGTGATCGGATCGCTCACGCCCGACCAGAAGCCGCTTCCGGACCTCGGTTTCTACCCGTTCCCCGAACTCTCCGGCGGTAACGGCCAGCCCGGCTCGATCATGGGTGGTGTCGACGGGTACTCCTGCTCGGCCAAGGCTCCGAAGCAGTGTGCCGACTTCCTGAACTACATCGCGTCCACGGAGCAGCAGACCGCCTACTACAAGGCGTACAACTCCCCGCCGGTCAACACCGAAGCGCAGAAGGCCGTCACCGAGCCGTACCTGAAGGATGTCCTGGCCGCCTACAACAAGGCGCCGTTCGTCTCGCAGTGGCTCGACACGATCCTCGGCCAGAACATCGGAAACGCGCTCAACGTCGCTGTCGTCGACATGCTGGCGGGCAAGAGTGACCCCAAGGGGCTCATCCAGGCCGCCAACGACGCAGCCAAGAAGGGCTAAGAGGAACATCCAGTGAGCAACACCCGCGAGAAAACCTCGACCGAAAAAGGGTCGAAGGCCGATCTCGCGCAGCGAGGCGGGGGCGGCGCGAACGCGTCGCTCCCGCCGAAGCCGCGGCGTCGCCGCCGCGGCTTCGGCTGGGCGGGGCGCATGGAGATCGCCATCCTGGCAGGGCCGGCGGCCCTCGTCTTCATCGGCTTCGTGATCTTCCCGGTCGTCATGGCCGCCTACTACGGATTCTTCCGGTGGAATGGCTACGGACCGCCGACCGACTTCGTCGGTCTGCAGAACTACTTCGTCATCGTCACGGACAAAGCGTTCCAGGAAGCGCTGGGTCACAACCTCTTCATCCTGGTCATGTCCCTGGTCCTCCAGGGGCCGGCAGCCATCCTCCTTGCGCTGCTGCTCAATCGCAAGATGCGCGGACAGTCGCTCATCCGCGTGCTGATCTTCGTGCCCTACGTCATCTCCGAAGTCGTGGTCGGAACCGGCCTGAGCCTGATGCTCTCGACCAACGGTGCCTTCAACGGGTTCCTGGAGTCGATCGGCCTCTCGTCGTGGGCCCACGACTGGCTCGCCGATCCGAGTCTCGCCATCTGGACCCTGATGGGGATCCTCACCTGGAAGTACATCGGATTCGCAGTGATCCTGTTCCTCGCAGGTCTGCAGGGTGTTCCTGAGGAGCTCTACGAGGCTGCCGCTCTGGACGGCGCGTCGTACTGGCAGATCCAGTGGAGGATCACCCTCCCACTGCTCGCTCCCACGCTCCGCATCTGGGCGTTCCTCTCGGTCATCGGTGCGCTGCAGCTGTTCGACCTCGTCTACATCATCTGGGGTCAGTACGTCGCGTCGACCGCCGGGACCTCGACCATGGCGACCTACATGGTCTCGAACGGCCGCGACGCCGGCAACTTCGGGTACGGCAACGCCGTCGCCGTCGTGATCTTCCTCATCTCCCTGATCATCGCGCTGTTCTACCAGCGCTTCGTCCTCCGCCGCGACACCCAGGGCGCACTGACTGAAAGGAAGGCGAAATGAGCGCCATCGCCTCTGTTCGCGCCGCACGGCGGAAGGAGCGCAAGGCCCTTCCCTGGGGTTCTCCCGCTGTGTATTTCGTGGCGCTCGTCGTCATCGCACTGATGCTCGTACCGATCGCGTACATCATCATCGGCGGCTTCCGCACGAACTCGCAGATCACGGTCGACCCGGCCGGCTTCCCGAACCCCTGGAACTTCCAGAACTACATCGACGTGCTCACCGGCGGGGTCTTCTGGGCCCAGGTGGGGAACTCGCTGATCGCCGCCCTCGCGACGACGATCGGCGTCATCGCGCTCGGTCTTGCTGCCAGCTACGTGCTGGCACGGTATGAATTCAAGGGCCGCGGGGCGCTGTACGCTCTGTTCGCCGCCGGCCTCATGTTCCCGATCACGGTCGCGATCACGCCGTTGTACATCGTCGTGCGCAACCTGGGACTGACGAACTCGCTCGCGGGCGTCATCATCCCGCAGATCGCCTTCGCGCTCCCGACGACGATCATCATCCTCGTGCCGTTCCTCCGGGCCATACCGGACGAGCTCCAGGAGGCGGCCTTCATCGACGGCTGCAGCCGGCTCGGATTCTTCTGGCGGATGGTGCTGCGGCTCTCGCTGCCCGGAGTGATCACCGTCGGGATCCTCGCCTTCATCGGCAGCTGGAACAGCTATCTCCTTCCCTTGTTCATCCTGAACGACCAGGCGACGTACACCCTGCCACTCGGTGTGCAGGCGTTCTCGTCGCAGTACTCGACGAACACAGCCGAGGTGCTCGCGTTCACGTCGTTGTCGATGATCCCCGCCCTCGTGTTCTTCAGCCTGTTCGAGCGCCGCATCGTCGGCGGGCTCACCGGTGCGGTCAAGGGCTGAGCGCCCCCGACCGACCGCCCCAGAGAGAAGTGTGAAAAGTTTCATGATCAGCCCCGATCTTCCGTTGGTCTCGGACCGCGTGCAGACCCTGTTCGACTCCATGACGCTCGAGGAGAAGCTGGCGCAGCTCGTCGGCTTCTGGGTCGACAAGGGTGATGAGGTCGTCGCCCCGATGGCAGGCGAGATGGCCAACTCGGCGAACTACTCGGATGCGACCACCCACGGCATCGGACACCTCACGCGGGTCTACGGCACGCGTCCGGTGGACCCTGTCGAGCGTGCGAACTGGCTCTGGTCGGAGCAGCGGCGGCTGAAGGAGGGGACCCGTCTGGGCATCCCCGCGATCGTCCACGAGGAGTGCCTGACCGGGCTCGCTGCGTGGAAGGCCGCGACCTTCCCGACGCCGCTCGCCTGGGGCGCGTCGTTCGACCCCGAACTCGTCGAACGGATGGGCCGCCTCATCGGTGCGTCCATGCGCGAGCTCGGCATCCACCAGGGACTTGCGCCCGTGCTGGATGTCATCCGCGATCCGCGCTGGGGTCGCGTCGACGAGGCCATCGCGGAAGACCCGTACGTCGTCGGAACGATCGGCACCGCGTACGTCCGCGGGCTCCAGGAGTCCGGCGTGCACGCGACGCTGAAGCACTTCGTCGGCTACTCCGCCTCGCAGGCCGGACGGAACCACGCGCCGGTGCATGCCGGGCAGCGTGAGCTGCGCGACGTACTGCTCCCACCGTTCGAGATGGCAGTGCGCGACGGCGGCGTGCGTTCGGTCATGAATTCCTACGCCGAGATCGACGGGGTCCCTGTCGCGTCGAATCCTGAATACCTCACCGGCATCCTCCGGGACGAGTGGGGTTTCGACGGTGTCGTCGTGTCCGACTACTTCGCAGTAGCGTTCCTGCACACCATGCACGAGGTCGCGGCCGACTTGGGTGAAGCCGCGGAGCTCGCCCTCGCCGCCGGCATCGACATCGAGTTGCCGACCGGCGACGCCTTCCTCGAGCCTCTCGCCGCCCGTGTGCGTGCGGGCACGATGGATGAGGCTCTCATCGATCTCGCGGTCCTGCGCGTGCTGTCCCAGAAGGAGGAGCTGGGCCTGTTCGACGAATCGTTCGCCGAGCCCCCCACGTCGATCGATCTCGACACACCTGCGCACCGCGAGGCTGCCCGCGAACTCGCCGAGGAGTCCCTGGTGCTCCTGACGAACAACGGTGTGCTGCCGCTGGAGACGTCCGGCCCGCTCCGGATCGCCGTGATCGGCCCGAACGCCGACTCGTCCGAAGCGCTGATGGGGTGCTACTCGTTCGCCAACCACGTGCTCGCGCATCATCCGGGCACCGAGCTCGGCTTCAGCATCCCCTCCGTCCTCGAGTCGCTCCGCGAGGAGTTCCCGGATGCGGAACTGACCTACGTGGCCGGCTGTGCTGTCGAGGGTGACGACACCTCTGGTATCCAGGACGCCGCCGTGGCGGTCGCGTCAGCCGACGTGGCCTTCGTGGTCACGGGCGACCGCGCCGGTCTGTTCGGCCGCGGAACCGTCGGCGAGGGCAACGATGTCGAGAGCCTCTCACTGCCCGGTGTCCAGCGTGAGCTGGTCGAGGCCGTGACCGCGACGGGCAAGCCGGTCGTCATGATCGTGATCTCCGGACGTCCGTACGAGCTCGGCTGGGCCGTCACAGGACCGACCGCACCGGATGCGCTGGTCCAGGCGTTCTTCCCGGGCGAGGAAGGCGGACGGGCGATCGCGTCCGTTCTGTCCGGCCGCACGGCTCCGTCCGGCCACCTGCCCGTGTCGCTTCCGCGTTCGGCCGGTTCGCAGCCGTACTCGTACCTGCACCCGAAGCTCGGAGGGTCGTCGGAGATCACGAGCGCCGACAGCACTCCAGTACTGCCGTTCGGGCACGGACTCACCTACACGACCTTCGAGCGCACAGACCTGGCGGTGGATGCCGAAGCACCGACCGGCGGGACCTTCCGTGCGAGCGTCCGGATTCGCAACACCGGCGAACGAGCGGGAACGGACCTGGTGCAGCTCTACGCGCACGACGTGTACGCATCCGTCACGCGGCCGGTGGCCCAGTTGGTCGGGTACACGCGCGTCGAGCTGGCTCCCGGCGACGAGGCGATCGTCGAGTTCGACGTGCCCACTGCGCGCCTCGCCTTCACCGACCGGAAGTTCGAACGGATCGTCGAGGCAGGGGACATCGACCTCTGGGTCGGGCCGTCGTGCAGTGAGCGCGACACCTCCGCATCGCTCACGCTGATGGGCGACGACCACCACGTGACCGCCGCAGACCGGCGACTCGTCGGTGTGCGGGTCGAACTGATGGAGGCCGACGCCGTGGGAGCGGGGATTCCCGCCGAGTAGCGTGCGAGGTGTCGGAATCGCAGTCGCATTTGTGGTTTCATCGTACAAACCATTCGATTCGCGAAGGAGCGACCTATGAGCCTGGACAAGCCGCAACTGCGCGTAGCCATGGTGGGCTACGGATTCATGGGTGCAGCGCACTCGCAGGGCTGGCGCGTCGCACCCCGATTCTTCGAGCTGGAAGCCGATCCCGTCATGAGCGTGATCGTCGGCCGTGACGCGGACCGGGTCGAGGAGGCGCGCGAGAAGTTCGGCTGGGAGCGCGCCGAGACCGACTGGCGCAGGGTGGTGGCCGACCCGGAGATCGATGTCGTAGACATCTGCTCCCCGGGCGATTCCCACGCCGAGATCGCCATCGCCGCGCTCGACGCGGGCAAGCATGTGCTCTGCGAGAAGCCGCTGGCCAATACGGTCGAGGAAGCCGAGCGGATGGTCGCGGCGGCCGAGCGAGCGGCGGCGCGCGGCATCCGTTCGATGGTCGGATTCAGCTACCGCCGGGTGCCCGCCATCGGGTTCGCACGCGCGCTCATCGCGGACGGGCGTCTCGGCGAGATCCGGCAGACGCGCGCTGAATACCTGCAGGACTGGCTGGTCGACGAGAACGGTCCCATGACCTGGCGCCTCGACAAGGCGCTCGCCGGCTCGGGCTCGCTCGGCGACATCGGAGCCCACGCGATCGACATGATCCAGTACCTGACCGGCTCCACCGTCGAGTCTGTCAGCGGGACACTTGAGACCTTCGTGACCGAGCGCCCTCTCCTGGGCGAGGGTCGCGGACTCAGCGGCACCGCATCCGATGAGCGTGGACGGGTCACCGTCGACGACGCGGCCTGGTTCACGGGGCGGCTGTCGAGCGGCGCCATCGGCTCCTTCGAGGCGACCCGGTATGCGACCGGGCGCAAGAACGCGTTCCGCTTCGAGATCAGCGGAAGCCGCGGTGCGATCGCATTCGACATGGAGTCGATGAACGAGCTGCAGTTCTACGACGCGACGGCCCCGGCCGGTGAGCAGGGCTTCAAGCGAATCCTCGTCACCGAGCCCGAGCATCCCTACATGGCGAACTGGTGGCCGTCAGGTCACCTGATCGGCTACGAGCACGCCTTCTCGCATGAGATCCGCGACTTCGTCGGCGACATCGCGGCCGGACACGACCCGGAACCGTCATTCGCCGACGGGCTGCAGGTGCAGCGCGTGCTGGATGCGGTGGAGCAGAGCGCAGGCAACGGAAGCGCATGGACGGAGACCCGATGACCGCCAGGAAAGCACTCGTCGTACGTGGAGGATGGGACGGGCACATGCCCGTCGAAACGACCGGGCTGTTCATCCCCTTCCTGGAGGCGAACGGTTTCGAGGTGCGCGTCGAGGACGGTACGGCGGTCTACGCCGACGCGGACGTCATGGACACCATCGACCTGATCGTGCAGGTCAACACGATGAACACGATCGAGCCCGATGAGTTCGCGGGACTCCAGCGTGCGGTGCTGAATGGGACGGGCATGGCCGGGTGGCACGGCGGCATCGCCGATTCCTACCGGAACAACGCCGACTACCTGCACATGATCGGCGGTCAGTTCGCCCATCACGCGGGCAAGGACCCGGCGGAACGCATCGGCGAACAGTCGGACAACTACATTCCGTACACGGTACATATCACCGAGGTGGGGAAGAAACACCCGATCACGCAGGGTATCGAGGACTTCGACCTGGTCACGGAGCAGTACTGGGTGCTCAGCGATGAGTACAACGACGTGCTGGCGACGACCACACAGGACGTGCGCCCGTGGGATGCGTGGAACCGGCCGGTCACAGCCCCCGCGATCTGGACGCGCCAGTGGGGCGAGGGCCGGATCTTCGTGTCTGCTCCTGGACACCGGATCGAGGTCGTCGAAGATCCGAACGTACGCACCATCATCGAGAGGGGCCTGTTGTGGGCAGCGCGCTGAACGTCGGCGTCGTCGGAGTCGGCGTCATCAGCAACCAGTACTTCGCGTCGTTTCCGAAGCTTCCTAATCTGAGTCTCGCCGCCGTCGCGGACCTCGACGTCGCGCGTGCCGCATCCGTCGCCGACGCACAGGGGACGCGCGCGCTGAGCGTCGATGCGATCCTCACCGACCCGGGTATCGATGTGATCCTGAACCTGACGATCCCCGCCGCTCATGCGGAGATCGCGTTGCGGGCGCTCGACGGGGGCAAGCACGTCTACGGCGAGAAGCCGCTGGCGCTGACGACGGCGGATGCTGCGGGTGTGCTCTCGAGGGCGGCGGACGTGGGCCTGCGGGTCGGCGGCGCGCCGGACACGGTGCTCGGCACGGGCATCCAGACCACCCGCGCGGTGCTCGACTCCGGTCGGATCGGTGCCCCGGTCGGAGCGTCGGTGCACTGGACGGCACCCGGTCACGAGCTCTGGCATCCTGCCCCGGGCTTCTACTACCAGCCCGGTGGCGGACCGCTCTACGACATGGGGCCGTACTATCTGACCAGCCTCGTGACCTTCTTCGGGCCGGTCGTGCGAGTGTCGGGGGCGGTGAGCCGATCGGCGCGCGAACGCACGATCGCCACGGGACCGAGCGCTGGGGCCGCCATCCCGGTCGACGTCGACACCCACGTCACCGCCATCCTGGAGCACGCGAACGGTGTCATCTCCACCGTCACGGTGAGCTTCGAGGTCTGGGCCACCCGCTCGCCGTACTTCGAGATCTACGGAACCGACGGCAGCATCCTGGTCCCCGACCCGAACATGTTCTCCGACACCGTCTCCCTCGCCACCTCCGCGAACCGGGAATGGGTGGAACTGCCCGCCACGGCCGGGTACGCGGATGCGGGGCGCGGTTTCGGACTGGCGGATATGGCCCGCGGGATCGAGACCGGGCGGCCGCACCGCGCATCCGGCGAACTCGCGTTCCACGTGCTCGAGATCATGGAATCGATCATCTCGGCGGGGCGCGAGCACCGCGTCATCGAACTGTCGAGCACGGTCGAGCGGCCCGAACCCGTCGCCGACGGAAGCACGCCCGCGACCTGGTAGGGCGCACCCGGGAAGGACGGGTCAGATGCGGTCGGCGAGCCAGGCGGCCTGCCTCTGCCAGTGCTCGGTCTGGCCGCCCTCGTGGTTGTTGAACTCGTAGACGTCGATCGCACGGTCTGTCGCGCCGAGCCGGTTGTAGGCCGCGTAGATCGTCGACGGCGGAACGATGTCGTCCATGAGCGCAACCGAGAACAGGGCGGGAGCGGTGACCCGCTCGGCGAAATTCACACCATCGAAGTACGACAGTGTCTCGAAGACGCGCTCTACCCGGGTCCGGTGCACCGACAGGTAGCGTGCGATCTCGGCGAACGGGTCCGACGTTGCGATCTCGGCGCCGCGGCGAAAGGCCGACAGGAACGGCACGTCCGGCATCACCGCGCGGACGGCCGGTGACAGCGCGGCCGTGGCGAGGGCGATGCCGCCGCCCTGGCTGCCGCCGGTGACGGCGATGCGGTCGGCGTCGACGAACTCGAAGCCCGCGACGGCGTCGACGAGCAGTGCTGCGTCGCTGAACACGCGGCGGTAATAGTACTCGTCAGGGTCGAGGATGCCTCGGGTCATGAACCCGGCGGATGCGGGTCCCGAGCCGTGCGGGTCGGGCGTGTCGCCGCCGGTGCCCCAGCCGCTGCCCTGTCCACGCGTGTCCATGACGACATGCACGTAGCCCGCGAGGGCCCAGAGAACTCGCTCGCCAGGCAGGCCGCGCCCACCGTTGTAGCCGACGTATTCGATGACCGCGGGACGGGGGCCGCCACCGCGCGGCCGGGTCACCCATCCGGCCACGCGTTCTCCGCCGAACCCGCTGAAGCGCAGGTCCTCGACGACGAGCTCCGTGACCGGGGTGCTCGCGGGCAGGAGGTCCGGCGCTGTCGCGGCGGAGCGCGACTCGCTGAGCGTGCGCGCCCAGAAGGCGTCGAAGTCGGCGGGCTGGGCGACGGTCGGGCGGTAGCCGACGAGTTCGTCGAGCCTCAGGTCTGTGAGCGGCACGTCACTGCTTTCGGTCGGGAGACGCTGCGTGGCGGCGACGTCTGCGGCGCTGCGGAACAACTGCTGTCCGTCGAGCCGGGTGCACACGTATCAAACCACGGCAGACACCCGATCACGACTCAGTCATTCTCGCAGTTTGTTGTGTAGGAGGACAAAATGCGACCGGCCGTGCGCGCGGCGCGTTATGGTCGAGCCATGACCAGCCCGACCGCGTCAGCGATCAAGAGCGGCACGACCGACCAGTTGCGGCGTGACAATCTATCCGCCGTGCTGCACCTCGTCCACCGCCACGACGCTCTTTCGCGGGCTGAACTCACCCAGCTCACGCGCCTCAACCGCTCGACGGTGGGAGACCTCGTCGCCGAACTGGCGGAGCTCGGTCTCGTCGAGGAGACCGCACCCGTCGGGGCCGCTCGCGCGGGCCGGCCAAGCCCGGTGGTCAGGGTCGGCACCTCCACCGTCGCGATCGCCATCAACCCGGAAGTGGATGCGGTCATCCTCGGGATGGTGGGGATGGGCGGCCACGTGCTGAAGCGCATCCGCATTGAGACCGCTTCGGCGCGCACCGCCTCCGAAGTGGTGACACTGGCATCCGCAGCGGTCGCCGGGATGCTCGCTGGTGTCGACGACGATGTGCGGGTCGCAGGCATCGCCGTAGCGGTCCCGGGGCAGGTTCGCCTGGCCGACGGGATGGTCCGCGAGGCGACCCACTTCGGCTGGGCCGACGAGCCTCTCGCGGCGATGCTCGAAGCCGCCACCGGCAAGCGTGTCTGGGCTGCGAACGCCGCCGTTCTGGGGATGCGCGCCGAGAGCGCCTTCGGGGCGGGGCGCGGGATCGACGACCTCGTGTACTTCATCGGCGGCGCCAGCGGCATCGGCGGGGGTGTCGTCAGCGGCGGTCGTCTGGTCACCGGTGCCGCAGGCTATGCGGGGGAGTTCGGTCACACTTTCGTGCGCAGCGACGGCCTCGCCTGCTACTGCGGCGCGCGCGGCTGCCTCGAAGCCGAGGTCACCCAGGGTGCGCTGCTGTCGGCGGTCGGGCTGGCCTCGGCGGACGCCTCGGAGCTTGCGGATGCGCTCGCCGCGTCGAGAGACCCGGCTGTGGACGCGCTCGTGCGCCGCGACCTCGGACTGCTGTCGATCGCTGTGCGGAACGCGGTCAACGTCTTCAATCCGTCCGTCATGGTGCTCGGTGGATTCCTGGCGGACCTGTACCGCGGTGCAAGCGATGGTGGCGAGGTGGACGTCCTCGGCCCTGTCGTGCGTTCGGCGCGCGAGGGCCTGCAGGTGCGCCTTGCCGAGCTGGGTCCCGACCAGTTGCTCATCGGCGCGGCCGAGCTCGTCTTCGCCGACCTCATCGCCGACCCCGCGCGCGCCGTCCTCGCCTGAGCCGACACCTGCTGCGTCGCGCGTCGGCGCCGATCTGCTGGACAACTGTGTGGTCTCGCCGAGTCGAAAACCGAACAATGTTGGGGAGTAGAACATATTGTCCAGTGAGGCAATCACTGGGATTATTTTGAAATTCGAGCTTGCAAGGCGTCCAAACTTGTGCTTATGTTGCCCTCGTCAACAAATTGCATCGGAGTGGCTGCGAAGCCTGCAAGAGCGCGTCCACTCCACTACAAGGAGGTAAAGGATGCGTAAGAGGCATCTCGCAATCGGGGCCGCTCTGGCCGCGAGTGCATTGCTGCTCGCCGGCTGCGCAAGCGGATCCGGCTCGGACGACAGCGCCAGCGGCAAAGGCAAGACCCTCACGCTCTGGCACTACGAGGGTGCGGACAGCGCCATGGGCAAGGCCTGGAACCAGGCCATCACGACCTTCGAGAAGGAGACCGGCGCCAAAGTCAAGTTCGAGGCGAAGAGCTTCGAACAGATTCGCTCCACGGCCAGCCAGGTTCTGAACTCGAATCAGGCGCCCGACATCCTCGAGTACAACAAGGGCAACGCGACGGCCGGCCTCCTTTCGAGCCAGGGCCTCCTCACGAACCTCGATGACGCCGTCAAGAAGTACGGGTGGGACAAGAAGCTGGCACCGAGCCTCCAGACGACCGCCAAGTACGACGACAAGGGCATCATGGGCTCCGGCAACTGGTACGGCGTCCCGAACTACGGCGAGTACGTCGAGGTCTACTACAACAAGGACATGTTCGCCAAGTACGGCATCGCCGTGCCGAAGACCATGGACGAATTCGTCGCCGCGCTCCAGAAGTTCAAGGACAACGGCGTCACCCCGCTCGCCGAGTCGGCCGCGGAGTACCCGCTCGGTCAGCTCTGGTACCAGCTGGCACTCAGCAAGGCCGATCGCAGCTGGGTCGACGACTACCAGCTCTACAAGGGCAAGGTGGACTGGAAGGGCTCGGAGCTCAGCTACGCCACCAAGACCGTCGACGACTGGGTGACCAAGGGCTACATCTCCAAGAGCGCGAGCGGGCTCAAGGCCGAAGACGCCGGGACCGCCTTCGAAGCGGCCAAGTACCCGATCTTCTTCTCGGGCAGCTGGTGGTACGGACGTTTCCAGACCGAGATCAAGAACTACCAGTGGGGTACGTTCCTCTTCCCCGGTGTGAAGATGTCGCCGGGTTCGGCCGGAAACATGTGGGTGGTCCCGGAGAACGCGAAGAACAAGGAACTCGCCTACAAGTTCATCGACATCACGATGCGCCCTGAGATCCAGTCGATCATCGGCAACAACGGTGGCGTCCCGGTGGCCGCGAAGACCTCCGACATCACCGACCCGAAGAGCAAGGAGCTCATCGCCAACTTCAACGCCCTCACGGCTGAAGACGGCATCGGCTTCTACCCCGACTGGCCCACCTCGACCTTCTACGACCAGCTGAACGCCGGTCTGCAGGAGCTCATCAACGGCAAGTCGCCGTCCGACGTCAACAAGGAGCTCGGCAGCGAGTACCAGGACGGCGTCGACCAGATCGTCAACCAGTAACACCCTCGCAACACCCCGGTCGAGCACAGGGGGAGTGGGCGAAGGCTCGCGCTTTCGCCCCACTTCTCCTGTGCTCGTCGGACCGAAAGGATTCACACCATGGCTGATGCGGCTGTCGCGGAGCGACCGCGCGTGAAGAACCGGCGGGCAGGGGATGCGCTCCTCCCGTCGAGCGGACGGGGGAGCTTCTGGTTCTACCTGGTCCCCGGGTTCGTATTGTTGCTCGTGATTGTGATCGTTCCTCTCCTCTGGAACGTCTACCTGAGCTTCACCAGCTATCGGGGCATCCGGCCCCCGAAGTGGATCGGCCTCGCCAACTGGACGAAACTGTTCAGCGACGAGAAGTTCTGGACCTCCTTCGGCAACAGTGTCGCGATGATCGTGGCCATGGTGATCATCCCGACTCTCCTCGGGCTGGTGCTCGCCGCCATGCTCTTCGACCTCGTCGGCAAGAAGTTCGGCGGCAAGCTCGCCAGTTTCCTCCGCGCGACGTACTACCTGCCGCAGATCCTCCCCGTCGTCATCGCGGCGATCGTGATCGGCTGGATCCTCCGGCCGGACAACGGGGCGCTTAACACCATCCTCGAGAAGATCGGGCTCGGCGCTCTCGCCCACGACTGGCTCGGCAGCCCCGACACCGCGCTGCTCAGCATCATGGCGATCATGGTCTGGGTCCAGCTCGGCTACCCGATCGTGATCTTCATGGCGGCTCTCCAGCGGGTCGACCCCGAGCTGTACGAGGCCGCCGAACTCGACGGGGCCAACTGGTTCCAGCGCTTCCGTTCGATCACCGTCAGCATCATCCGCCCCGAGATCTTCGTCGTCACCCTCACCTGCACGATCGCAGCGTTGAAGGTGTTCGGTCCGATCTACACCCTCACCCGCGGCGGCCCCGGCACGTCGACCATCGTGCCCAGCTACTACTCGTACAGCGAGTTCTTCCAGAGTCAGCAGGTCGGCTACGGAGCGACGATCGCCACTGCGCTCACCGTCCTGATCGTCATCGTCGCGATCCTTTTCATCATCGCCCAGAACCGGGCTGAGCGCAGGGAGAACGAGCGCTGATGTCCACTACTCTCGCCCCACAGAAGCAGAGCCCGCGCAAGCGCGACGACGACTCGAAGGTGCTTTCCGCATCCGGAAACCGTCTGCGACGCCAGAAGCCGAAGCGCAAGGCGTCGGACTGGATCATCCTGATCGCGGCGATCGTCATCGGCCTGGTCATCGCCGTGCCGTTCCTGATGATCCTGATCAACTCGTTCAAGTCGCCGACCGACTACAACCAGGGCGGTCCGCTCCAGCTTCCGACCCACCTGTACTTCGACGGCATCGTCAACTTCTGGAACCGCGTCGACTTCCCGCTGAAGCTGTGGAACTCCATCTTCATCAGCGGCGTCGTATCGATCCTCGCGGTCGTGATCTCTGTGCTGAACGCCTACGCTCTCGGCATCGGGCGGGTGAAAGCCCGTACCTGGATCATCGTGCTGTTCCTGCTGGCGAACATGCTGCCGCAGGAGGCCCTGCTCTACCCGCTTTACTACATGTTCAAGCAGGTCGGACTCTACGACAACGTGTGGAGCGTGATCATCATCTTCACGGTGATCCAGAGCGCGTTCGGCACCTACCTGCTGTCGAGCGTCTACGGCACCTTCCCGAAAGAGATCCTCGAAGCGGCGTCGATCGACGGCGCGGGCCGGTGGCGCATCCTGTGGCGCGTCGTCGTGCCGATCTCGCGACCGACGCTCAGTGTGCTTCTCATCTTCTTCTTCATCTGGACCTGGAATGAATTCCTGATCCCGCTGACGTTCCTGGTGAGCAACGACAACCAGACCGTGCCCGTAGCCATCAGCGTTCTGCAGGGCGACCGGCTGATGGATGTGACCACGACGAGCGCATCCGCCCTCCTCGGCCTCATCCCGACACTCGTCTTCTTCCTGATCTTCCAGCGCACGCTGACGCGGGGGATCACCGCAGGCGCCGTCAAGTAGCGCGGCGTCGGCCGATCGTTCCACCCACGCAGTAGTTCCAACCCACGCAGTAAAGGACAACACCGAGTGAAATTCACCGATGGCTTCTGGCAGACCCGACCGGGAGTGACGCCACTCTACGCAGCCGAGGCGTTCGACATCGTCGCAGGCGAACACACCCTGACAGTGACCGCCCCGACGAAGGCGATCGAGTCGCGCGGCGACACGCTGAACCGGGCCGTGCTCACCGTGACGCTGACGTCGCCCCTCCCGAACATCGTCGGGGTCACCATCGAACACTTCAGGGGCGGCCGGGACGAGCGCGGGTTCGAGCTGTTCTCCGAAGAAGGGCACGGCGTGGTCGAGGTGGTCGACGAGGCGGGCATCCTCCGCAGCGGCGACCTGACGGCGACCGTGACCGGCGGCGCACCCTGGAACCTCACATTCTCAGCGGACGGACGCACCCTCACGTCGAGCGGGCACAAGTCCGTCGGCTACATCGAGGTCGCGCCCCATGCGGAGGTGACCAGCGGTATCGTCGGCAACGCGCGGGTCGCCGACACGCAGCATCCGTCGCGCCCCACCACCTACGTGCACGAACAGCTCTCGATCGGCGTCGGCGAGCTCGTCTACGGACTCGGAGAGCGGTTCGGACCGCTCGTCAAGAACGGCCAGGTCGTCGACATCTGGAACGCCGACGGCGGCACCTCGAGCGAGCAGGCCTACAAGAACGTGCCGTTCTACCTGACGAACCGCGGCTACGGCGTCCTCGTCGACAACCCGGGCCACGTCTCGTACGAGATCGGCTCCGAGTCGGTCGAGCGCGTGCAGTTCTCGGTTTCCGGCGAGAGCCTCCGGTACTACGTCATCTACGGGCCGACGCCGAAGGAGATACTCGAGCGCTACACGGCCCTCACCGGCCGCCCCGCATCCGTGCCGGCCTGGTCGTTCGGCCTCTGGCTCTCCACCAGCTTCACTACGGCCTACGACGAGGCGACGGTCTCGAGCTTCATCGACGGGATGGCCGAACGCGACCTCCCGCTGTCCGTCTTCCACTTCGACTGCTTCTGGATGCGCGAATTCAACTGGTGCGACTTCGAATGGGATCCGCGCACCTTCCCGGACCCGGAAGGGATGCTCGCCCGCCTCCACGAGAAGGACCTGCACCTCTGCGTGTGGATCAACCCTTACATCGGGCAGCGCTCGCCGCTCTTCGCCGAAGCGGCGGCGGCCGGCTACCTCGTGAAGCGTCCGGACGGCTCGGTCTGGCAGTGGGACCTCTGGCAGGCCGGCATGGCGCTCGTCGACTTCACGAACCCGGATGCGACCCTGTGGTACCAGGACAAGCTCCGTCACCTGCTCAGCCAGGGCGTCGACGCGTTCAAGACCGACTTCGGTGAGCGCATCCCGCTCCAGGTGGACTACTTCGATGGGTCGAGCCCGGAGCGGATGCACAACTACTACACGCAGCTCTACAACCAGGCAGTGTTCGACGTGCTCCAGCGGGTCCGGGGCGAAGGCGACGCCGTGCTGTTCGCCCGCTCGGCCACCGCGGGCGGCCAGCAGATGCCGGTGCACTGGGGCGGCGACAACACGTCCAGCTACGAATCGATGGCCGAGACGTTGCGCGGCGGCCTCTCGCTGGCGCTCAGCGGTTTCGGGTTCTGGAGTCACGACATCGGCGGTTTCGAGGGCACCCCCGATCCTGGTGTGTTCAAGCGCTGGACCGCGTTCGGGCTGCTCTCAAGCCATTCGCGACTCCACGGAAGCAGCTCGTACCGCGTGCCGTGGGCGTTCGACGACGAAGCGGTCGACGTCACGCGCACGTTCACCAGACTGAAGCTCTCCCTCATGCCGTACCTGTTCGCTGCGGGGCGGGAGGCATCCGCCTCCGGAGCGCCGGTCATGCGTCCGATGCAGCTCGAGTTCCCTGACGACCCCGCGGTCGGCTACCTCGACCGGCAGTACCTCCTCGGGGCCGACCTGCTCGTGGCGCCGGTGTTCTCGGCGCCCGGCGACGTCGAGTTCTACCTTCCCGCCGGCACCTGGACGAACTACTTCACCGGGGATCGCGTCGCGGGCGGCGTCTGGCGACGGGAGAACCACGGCTACCAGAGCATCCCCCTGTATGTGCGCGAAGGCGCGGTGCTGCCGATCGGAGCCCGTGACGACCGCCCCGATTACGACTACCGTGACGGGCTGACTCTCGCTGTCTACCCCGCGGCTGCGGATGCGGACACGGTTCAACTCGTGACCGTCACCACTCCCGACGGCGAGGCATTCGACTACACCGTGGCACGAAGCCCGCGCGGCGTCGTGGCGACCGGACCGGCCGATCGGGAGTGGTGCATCCGCATCGTCGACGCGGGCGAGACAATCATTGCCGTCGACGGAAAGGCCGAATGGGTGCGCTGACCTGCAGCGGCGACCGCCGCGGCGGCGGCGTGACGCCTGTCCTCGCAGACGCGTCGGGCTACGGATACCGAGCGCGGTTCGATATGGTTCGTGTGGACTATGACACCTTCGAGCGAACGCGCAAAGGCCGCGCAACCCGACACGCCCGCCTGGCCGGCACCGACCGGATCACGGACTGACGTGCCTTCCGGCGCGCGCGGAAACAACCTCGACACGGTTCGCCGGCACAATCTCGGCACGGTGCTCGGAATGGTCCACCGCGGGGGACCTGCCGCGCGATCGAAGCTCACCCAGTCGACCGGACTGAACCGCTCGACCATCGGTGCGCTCGTCGGCGAGCTCGTCGACCTCCGCCTGGTGGTCGAACGCGAGCCCGGTGTGAACACGCGTGTCGGACGACCGAGCCCCGTGGTGACTGCGTCTCCGAATGTGGTCGCGATCGCGGTCAACCCCGAGATCGATGCGATCACGGTCGCCGTCGTGGGGCTGGACGGCACCCTGCATCGCCGCGTGAGGTATCCGACGGGGCACGCGCCCACCGCCTCTGAAGCGGTCGCGATCGTCAGCGCCATCATCGACGGGCTGCGCCCCGACCTCGGAACATTCACCCGAACGGTCGGCATCGGCGTGGCCGTACCCGGGCTCGTTCGCGAGGCGGATGGGGTTGTGCGGCTCGCCCCGAACCTCGAGTGGGTGGACGAGCCGTTCACGGCGATGCTCCAAGAGGCCACCGGATTCGTCACGCGGTCGGCGAACGATGCCTCCCTCGGAGCGACAGCGGAACGGTACTTCGGCGCCGGCAGGGCGGCGACGGACCTCGTCTACCTCAACGGCGGTGCGAGCGGCATCGGCGCCGGCGTGATCGTCAACGGCGACGCGATGACCGGCATCTCCGGGTACGCGGGCGAACTCGGCCACACCCTCGTCAACAGCAACGGCGTGCGCTGCCACTGCGGTGCGATCGGGTGCCTGGAGACCGAAGTCAGCCAGGCTGCACTGCTGGGGGTGCTCGGCCTCGCATCCGCCGACAGCGACGAACTCGACCGGGCGCTCGCCGTCTCCGCGCACGACCCTGCGGTGGCCGAAGAGATCGACCGGCAGCTGCGGTTCCTCGCCGTCGCGATGCGCAACGCGACGAACATCTTCAACCCGCAGCTGATCGTGCTCGGGGGATTCCTCGGTGCGCTCTACCAGGTCGCGCCGGAACGGCTGACCGGACTGATCGCCGGGCAGGCGCTGAAGGCGTCGGGGGAGTCCCTCGCGATCGCGCGGGCGGAACTCGGGTCGCGTCTGCTGATGATCGGCGCCGCGGAGCTTGCGTTCGGGCCGCTGCTCGCGGATCCTGCCGGCGCCTGAGGCGGCCTGTCCCTCCCTCGATCAACACGATCTCCTGTTTTGTGAACGGGCCCGTGGAAACGCCGATGAGAACGGTCACAAGCGGGGTCGCGCATCCACTAGGCTGGTGGAGGCGATATCGAATCGATTCGATTGAATCGATTCGATCATCCGCCCTTCCGCCGGCCTAGAGCCGGCACGCCCAATCCAGCTCCTCACCGTGGTCGTCAGCGACCGCGGTGTTCGTTTTCCCAAGGACACCTGTGACTACCGTCGTCCATCCCGGTGACTCGCTTTCCGGCCGCCAGCGGCTCGCGTACATCCTGATCCTCGGCGCGCTGACCGCGCTCGGGCCGTTCACGATCGACATGTACCTGCCTGCCCTGCCGACTCTCGAGAGCGAGTTCGGCGTCTCGACGGCGGCCATCCAGCTCACACTGACGGCGACCACCATCGGCTTCGGACTGGGCCAGCTCATCGTGGGACCGTGGAGTGACAAGGTCGGCCGGCGGCTGCCGTTGATTCTCGCGACGGCTGTGCACATCCTCGCGTGTGTCGGCGCGGCGCTTTCGCCGAACGTCGAACTCCTCGCCACCTTCCGTGCGCTCCAGGGCATCGGTGCAGCGGCCGGGGGTGTCGTCGCGATGGCCATGGTCCGCGACCTGTTCGGCGGACGTCCCCTGGTGCGGATGCTCAGCCGGCTCGCCCTCGTCAGCGGGCTCGCCCCGGTACTCGCACCGGTGCTCGGATCCCAGCTGCTCCTGGTCATGCCGTGGCGCGGCATCTTCCTCGTGCTGGCTGTCTACGGACTCTTCGTCATCGTCTGCGTGAGCCTGTGGATCGTCGAGACGCTCCCGAAGGCGCGGCGGCACGACGCCGGCCACTCGACTGTCGGCCAGCGCTACAAGGCAGTCCTCAGCGACCGCGTCTTCGTCGGTATCGCGATCGTCGGGGCGATGAACTTCACCGGACTCTTCGCCTACCTCTCGTCGAGCTCCTTCATCTTCCAGGGCCTCTACGGCTTCGACGCCCAGCAGTACGGTCTGCTGTTCGCCGTGAACTCGGTGGGCATCATCATCGGTGTCCAGTCGTCCGCGCGCATCACCAAGTACGTCGGTCCGCAATGGATCCTCGCTGTCACGACTATCGTCATGCTCATCTCTGCGCTGCTGATCGTGATCCTCGGCCAGGCCGGCTTCGGCATCTGGGGAACGGTCATCCCGCTCTGGTTCTTCATCGCGGCCTGCGGTTTCGGATTCCCCTGCGTGCAGGTGCTCGCGCTGAACGGCCACGGGCACGAGGCAGGCACTGCGGCCTCGATCCTGGGAGCCGCCAACTTCGGGATCGCCGGCATCATCTCACCGGTCGTCGGCCTGCTCGGGGTGACGACCGCGGTTCCGATGGGGGCGGTGATGGCGGTGACGTCGACGGTGAGCATCCTCGCGCTCTGGTTCGTCGTGCGCCCGCGCACTGTCCCTGCGCTCGCCCACTGACGCACGTTCACCTCGCTGCGCCCGCCCGCTGACGCGTCTCGCGGGCTACCGGGTCTGGGAAGTGTCTGGTCGTCCACGCGATAGCGTGTGGGGATGACCGACCACCGCGTCGACACCGGCGACCTGCAGCAGGCGCACACCATCGCGCGTTTCTGGCCCGTGGTCTCGGCATCCGTGGCGCTCGCGCTTGTGCTGATCATGGCCGGGATCATCGCTCTGCGTCCGAACGAGCCCTTCGCCATCGACCTGAGGTGGATGGGCGAGGTCGTCGAGCATCGCTCGCCATTCTGGACGGTGCCGGCCCTCATCATGGACACGCTCGGCGGCGGACTGATCGGGGTCGTCATCATCCCGGTGGGGATCGTTGTCGTTCTCCTGCTGTTCCGCAGGCCGTGGGCTGCCCTGTACTACGCGATCTCTGCCGCACTGAGTGCCGGCGCCGTCCAGCTCCTGAAAGTCACCGTCGGCCGGGCGAGGCCCGAGGACATGCTCGTGCAGTCCGATCCCGGCTCATTCCCGTCGGGGCATACAGCGAACGCGGCCACGACAGCTGTCGCTCTCGCCATCATCTTCCCGCGGGTCTGGGTGTGGGTCGTCGGCAGCGCGTACGCCCTGGCCATGGCTCTGAGTCGCACCTACCTGGGTGCGCACTGGCTCAGCGACACGATCGGAGGGCTGCTGCTGGGTGCGGGAGTGGCCGTGCTCGTCTGGGCGCCACTCGCCTACAAACTGGCTGCCGAGAGCACCAGACCGCATCCGTTCGTGCTTTCGGGCAAACCCTCGCCAACGTTGTAGCGCTGGCATAGTGTCCGGAATTCGGCCGAAAGTCGCCAATCGCGCCGAGGCTCGCCCGTCGGGCGCCGACTCTCGCCGGGAACGGCGACTTTCGGCCGGAAGCGTGTCTGCGCTCGCGAGTAGGGTGGCGATCATGAGAATCCTCCTGGTCGGCGCCGGCGGCGTCGGAGACGCCATCGCGAAGATCGCCGCACGGCGCACGTTCTACGAGCAGATCGTGGTCAGCGACTACGACATCGCCAGGGCTGAGAAGACCGTCGCGTGGATCGCACAGAAGCACGGCGCCGAGATCGCCGGCCGGTTCACGCCGGCGTCGATCGACGCATCCGACCCCGACAGCGTCGAGCGGGTCGCCCGTGAGCACGGCGCGACCCATGTGATGAACGCCGTCGAGCCGAAATTCGTGCCGACGATCTTCACCGGCGCGCTCGCCGCCGGGGCCGACTACCTCGACATGGCCATGAGCCTGTCCGAGCCGCATCCCACCGACCCGTACACGAAGACCGGGGTGAAACTCGGCGACGACCAGTTCGCCCAGCGCGGCGACTGGGAGACCGCGGGCCGGCTGGCACTGGTGGGCATGGGCGTCGAGCCCGGCCTCAGCGACGTCTTCGCCCGGTACGCGGCAGATCACCTCTTCAGCGAGCTCGACGAGCTGGGCACCCGCGACGGTGCGAACCTCGTCGTCCGCGACGTCGACGGGAACGAGATCTTCGCTCCCTCGTTCAGCATCTGGACGACCATCGAAGAGTGCCTGAACCCTCCAGTCGTCTTCGAGAAGGACGCAGGCTGGTTCACGACTCCGCCGTTCAGCGAGCCGGAGGTCTTCATGTTCCCCGAGGGCATCGGCCCGGTCGAGTGCGTGAACGTCGAACACGAAGAGGTGCTGCTGATGCCGCGCTGGATCGACGCGAAGCGAGTGACATTCAAATACGGGCTCGGGGAGGAGTTCATCAACATCCTCCGCACGCTGCACCAGCTCGGCCTCGACTCGACCACGCCCATCCGCGTGCGCAGCGAGAGTGGGCCCGTGCATGTCGCGCCCCGTGACGTCGTCGCTGCGGCCTTGCCCGACCCCGCGACGATCGGGCCCCGGATGACCGGCAAGACGTGTGCAGGGGTGTGGGCGACCGGCACGGGCGTCGACGGTTCGCCGCGCGAAGTGTATCTCTACCACGTCAGCGACAACGAGTGGACGATGCGCGAATACGAGAGCCAGTGCGTGGTCTGGCAGACCGCCCTCAACCCGGTGATCGCGCTTGAGCTGCTCGCGACGGGGGTGTGGTCGGGCGTCGGTGTTCTCGGCCCGGAGGCGTTCGATGCGAAGCCGTTCCTCGACCTGATGGCGCGCCCAGAGGTCGACGGCGGCTACGGCCAGTCCTGGGGCATGGAGGACCGACTCGCCTAGGCGAAATGCTGGCGTAATAGTGCTCTGAGAAATTAATTGCATTAGCATGCATGTTCGGAGCGAGTAGTCAGCGCGCTTCCCGTCTGTCTATCGAAGGATGTGCGCCGTGCCCGTTCCCTCTCCCGATCCCCAATCGATCGAGCGACGCTCCCTGCGGGAGATCGCAGCCGACAAGATCAAAGAGGCCATCTTCGATCACACCCTCGAACCCGGCGAGAACCTCCGGGATGAGGACCTCCAGGCGTGGCTCGGTATGTCCCGCACTCCGGTGCGCGAAGCGCTCATCGAGCTGAAACGTCTCGGACTCGTCGACATGGAGGCGCAGCGGTTCACGCGCGTGGCCACGTCCGATCCGAAGACCGCCCGCTACGACCTCCAGACGGTGGGAGCGCTACTGGGTGGCCTCATCCTGGTGACCGTCCCCGCGCTGGATTCGGCCGCGACGGCGCGTCTCGTCAAGATTCTCGACCGAACCGACGCCGTGCTCGGGAAAGGTGACGCTGCCGAGTATGCGGCCGGCACCCGGCAGTTGCTGGAGCTGCTCGTCGCGAGTTGTCCGAATCCGGTGATCGTCGAGGCCACCCAGGACATCGTCGACGCGAAGATCCACCGGGTCTACCTGGCCCGGACCGAGATCACCTACGACTGGGACGAGCTTCGTGCGAACTACCGCTCTCTTCGGGCAGCGGTGGAAGCCGGCGATGCGGCTGCAGCCATGGTCGCCCTCGGGCGCGCCTTCCAGCTCTAGGCGAGAAGCCGCTCGGCGGCAAGTCCGACCTGCAGCGCGTGCCCGGCATCCCCGTCGGCTCGCTCGCCCCATGCTGCAGAGAGCCCGGACCAGGCCACCGCCCACGCCGTCATCCGCCCGGGTTCGATGCCGGTGGCCTCGCAGATCACGGCGAGCTGCCGTTCGAGCCGGCCGGGGGTGAGCGCGATGCTCGCACCGGGATTGCAGAGGATGTTCGCGAAGTCGAACGCCCGATCGCCCGTGACGTGCTTCGGATCGATCGCACGCCATCCATCGTCCGCGAAGTCGAGCACATTGCCATGGTGGATGTCGCCGTGCAGGACCGCCTGTTCGTGCTGATCGTCGATCAGAGCGTGGGCGACGGATGCGGCCCGCGCGAAGAATCCGCCCTGCGCCTCCGCGTGAAGGAAGAGCTCGAGAAACCAGCGGTCGAGACCCACGAGGCCGTCGGGCGGTGCGCCAGTCACGGAGTGGAGCGTCGTAGCGACCTCGCACAGTATCCGCGTCGCCGCGTCGTCCTGGTCGGCCTCTGTCTCGGCCATGGCGGCGAGGGACCGCGTGCCTCGGGCGCGCTCGAGCACGATCGCGGGGCCATCGTGTTCGAACACCGGAGCCGACCCCTGCCCGTTCCACCAGACCATCAGGCGTGAGCCAAGCTCTTCCTCGCGCTCCGTCGCCACCTTGAGGAAGGCCTTCCGGCTGTGTGAGACGACAGGAACGAGGACGCTGCTGGGCGTCGTGAACGTTCGGCCGTCGCGGATGAGGTCCCAGCGCCGCAGGTACGGGGCGATGAGCGCATCGGCGGCTTCGTGCGACGTCACCGAGGGTCCGGTCCATCCGTGCGGGCCGTCGCTGCATACGCGCCGGGTGTCGAGCCGACCACGGTCTTGAACTCGCGGCTGAAATGCGCCTGATCCGAGTACCCGAGCGCGGCGGCGAGGTCGGCGAGCGCAGGCGGCTCATCACCGCGAAGCGCGGCCGCGGCCTCATGGAGCCGATAGCGCTGGATCAGCCATTTGGGCGAGAACCCGACATGGCTTCCGACCAGGCGCTGCAGCCGCCTGATGCCGATGCCGAAGCGGTCGGCGAGTTGCTCGACGCGGAGCAGGTCGCGATCGCCTTCGACTTCGCTGACGATCCGGTTCACCAGAAGCGCCTCGTCGTCGGGTTCGGGCACGCGGTCCAGCAGCCAGCGCTCGAACTCGTCGATCGCGGAGAGGTCGTCGCCCGTCGAAGCGTGCTCACTGACCTTGGCCGCGAGGTCGCCGGCGCCGGTCAGCCCGAGATCGCCGAGGTCCGCCGACGCCGGAGCGGAGCGGATGCTCCTGCCGAGAAGCATCCGCGCGGTGCCCGGCTGCAGCATCGTCCCGAACGCCCAGCCGGAGCCCACCAGCGTGCGCGTGCTGCGTCCCCGATGCGCGCGGTAGAGACGTGCTACGCCGTCCTCGACGACGATGTTCGTCGTCGGATACTCCAGCACATCCTGCCGGAGCTGTTCCCGTTCCGGGAGGTTCCAGCGGGGAACCCAGTAGTGCCGCACGAGGGCCGCGGCTCCGTCGCCTGCCCAGTAGCGTTCGATGCTCACAGGGTTCTGCGGCGACTCCGGCGTCAGCAGGCCCTTGCTGACGGGCGTACCGGCGACGGTCTTCACGCAGTAATACTTTCACGGCACGTGTCGCGCAGCGCAGCGCGATTCGTCGCGACGAGCGGGAACAGCCGCCGCTACCCGCGCCCGACGCGCGGAAAGCGCTCGAACCAGTACAGCAACTGCGGGGATTCGCGCCTCAGCTCGGTCAACGTGATCGACTCGCTCCGGGTGGTCACCGGCACATCGAGTTCCTCGGCAACGCGCTCCATGTCTTCGCGCGACCAGAACTGTCCGCGGAGGCGGAGAAGCAGGCGACCGTCCAGATCCGTGACGAACAGCTGGGGGAGCGTGTCGAGGGTGCTGCCTTCATAGAGGTCGAGGAGGACCACCGACCCCACCATCCCCGGCCGGATATCCGTAACGCGGCCGAAGAATCCGCGTTCGCGCACACCGCTCGGGAGCAACTGGATCGTGGTGCCGAAGTACGCGAGCACCGCGAGCACTGTCACGAGCACGACGGCGATGTGGATGGCGAGTACGAGCGGCCAGACGCCATCAGGGATGGTCAGCCAGTACAGCACGGCGAAGACAGGGGTCGTCAGCGCGAGCATCGCGACGATGCCGCGCGTGAAGAGATGGGCGTGCGGGCGCAGCACCACGCTCTTGGCCGTCACGACGGTCTCCTGTCCCATTGATTCCCCTCTACTCTCTGAGCTTCCCCTATCCGGCGGCCGCCCGGTAGCGGCATTTTGGGGGACACGGCACCCCCACTTCAGAGGTCGTCAAAGAGTCCGCGGGGCGGCTTTCAGGCCGGGGACCCGACGCTCGCCGAGCGCACCTGGGTCCTTCTGACCGAAGCGGTGCCGGGTGGATGGGGGCTCACTGGTCACGCCAACACGAACGACGAACTCGTGGTGGCGGCGCGAGCGCAGATCGCTGCCCTTCAGGCAGGAAGCTGAACCAACGTCGGAGACTGAGGTTCTCCGTCAGCGGTCGACGGCGGCTTTCAGGATGGCGGCGATCCGCTTCTTGTCCGCGTCATCCAGCTTGGTGAGGGCGAAACCGACGGGCCACACGTTGCCGTCATCCAGTGCTGCCGCCTGCTGGAACTCGAGGGTCGCGTAGCGGATATTGAACTTCGAACCAGGTTTGAAGGCGACGACCGTCTTCCCGTCGGCGCCCGCATAAGCGGGCATCCCGTACCAGGTCTTCGCGGCCAGCGACGTGTTCTCCTGGACCAGTTCGTGAAATGCCTCGGCGAGTTCCTTGTCGGTCCCGGTCATCGCGGCGATCGCTGCATCACACGCGGCTGCGGCGTCCGCACCTTCCTGCGCAGCCTTCTTCTCGGCGATGGCCGCCTTCATGGCGGCCTTTTCCTCTTTGCTGAATGTGGTAGCCATGGGGGCCCTCCCTGTGTTGTGAGCTAGACCAATATTAATTTGGGGGCTGTGCCTGGCGCTTCTCGAATCCTGCTCTCTCGCCGCATCGGGCGAAACTCCCGCATTGACAATGGACTCTCCATGGGCTTTACTAAGTGTCACGACATATATGTCGCGACATTTAATTTCGGAGGAATGATGAAGCTTGTCAAACGGGTCTCGGTCATCAGCACGGGAACCGTGCAGATCCGCCCCGAACATGTCGAGACCAATGGCACACCGATGCTGTGGTGGCTCAACACGTCACGTCGCTGGACCGCTCCTCGTCCGATCAACGTCTATGTGATCGAACACGAGAAGGGGCTGGTGCTCTTCGACACGGGCCAGGACCGACGCTCGGTCACCGACCCCGACTACTTCCCGGGCGGCATGGTCGGCTACAACTACCGTCGCCTCGCCACGTTCGACATCCCCGAAGGCGCTACGCTCACCGAGCAGCTGAGGGCCGACGGCTACGACATCGCGGACGTACGTGTCGCGATCCTGTCCCACCTGCACCAGGACCACATCGGGGGCCTGCGTGAGCTGCCCCGATCGGCGCAGGTGGTGGTGAGCGGTGCAGAACTGGCTCAGGTGGACAAGCGATTCGCGGTGCTCAACGGCCTGATGCGGGATCACATCCGGATTCCTGGAATCAACTGGGTTCCGGTCACCCCGCAACCTGTCCAGGACGATTCGCTAGCCCCGTTCACCCACGCTCATGACGTCATGGGCGACGGCTCGCTGCTGCTCCTGCCGACCCCCGGCCACACACCTGGTTCGATGTCGTTGCTGCTGCGGAGCGAAGGGCTTCCGAGCATGCTCTTCGTCGGCGATGTCACCTACGACGCAGACCTGTTGGCTGCAGACCGTGTCCCCGGAGTCGGTCACAGGCCCGGCCTCCACGAGACGACAAGACGAATAAATCAGCTGACTGCGCAGTTCCCCGAGATGCCCGTCCTGGCGGCCCACGACCCCGCGGCAGCACGCCTGCTGGAGTCGGCACTGTCGCAGCACGCGGAGTGATCCGTTGAGAACTGCTGAGCAGGTCCGTTACCTGATCCTTGCCGCGCAACGGGAGGGCAACCGCCACCTGATGGCGCTCTTGTCCGAGATCGACCTCACCCCGGCGCAATCGGAGGCGCTGCGCATCATCGCGGGCCACGGCCCGCTCGCTCTGAAGGAGCTCGGCGACATGCTCGTCTGTGACAGCGGCACGAGCCCCAGCCGCATCGTCGACAGGCTCGTGGCCGCCGGCCTCGTGAGTCGAGTCGCCGGCGAGCACGATCGGCGACAGGTCCGACTCACCGTCACCGCGGAAGGCGAAGACCGGGCAGCCCGGGTCCGCGGCATCGAAGATCAGCTCTACGACTCGATCGACAGCGCACTGAGCGCAGACGACACACAGGCGTTCCTCCGCATCCTTCGCATACTGACCGGAGGTTCTCCGGCCAGAGCCGCCCTCGACAAACGGCTCGCCGCCGAAGAACCACCGACTCGATCGCATCCCGCGTGACTCGGGTCTGGATGACTAGTTCGACTCACTGACCGCATCGCATAGGCTTCGGTCTATGAGTGGCGGTCCGGAGGCGAGTGACACGCTCCGCAGCCTGAAGCGGATCTCCGATCCGACACGCGCGCGCATCCTCTCTCTAATCCTTGCCGGGGAGGGCGGGCGCGCTTCGGTGACCCGTCTCGCCGAGGAGCTCGACCTGACTCAGCCGACCGTCAGCCACCACCTGAAGGTGCTCCTCGACGACGGCCTGTTGCTGCGCGAACCCGAGGGGCGGCTCGTCTGGTACTCCGTCGTGCCCGATCAGATCGATCGCGTCTCGGAGCTGCTTCAGGAACCTGATGCAAGCACGCCGGCCGGTGCGGTTCTGGACCGGATCTCAGCCGACCTCGCCGAGCGCTTCGTCGGTGTTTTCGCACGAGAGACGGTGGAGCGTTACGTCCGCGAGAGCTACGGACTGCTCGCCGACCAGTCCGGCATCACCCGCAATCTGGCGTCGCTCACGTCACACTTCGCCGCCGATCGGCTCAGTGCGCTGGCGCACCAGGATCACGTGGCGGGTGACCGACCGGAGGTGCTGTTCGTCTGCGTGCAGAACGCCGGCCGGTCGCAGATGGCCGCGGCGATCCTCAAGCAGCTCGCCGGCGACCGGGTGCATGTGCGCACTGCGGGCTCCTCGCCGGTCGACGTGGTGCGACCGACCGTCGTCACAGCGCTGGATGAGATCGGGGTGCCGATCGCAGGCGAGTATCCGAAACCCCTCACCGACGAGGTTGTGGGCGCGGCGGATGTGGTGGTCACGATGGGTTGCGGCGACGCCTGCCCCGTCTACCCGGGACGCCGCTACCTGGACTGGGACCTCGACGACCCGGCCGGGCAGCCCTTGTCGAAGGTGCGCGAGATCCGCGACGACATCGAATCCCGCGTGCGAGCGCTCCTCGCATCCCTCTGAGTCAATGCATTGACAGTCATCTATGAGTTCGCCATACTTGAAGCATCGACGACGGTGAATGCGTGAGGTCATCGTCGAAACACAACCCTCCGGAGAAGCCGCAGTGTCTGACAAACCCACAGTCCTCTTCGTCTGCGTCCACAACGCCGGCCGTTCCCAGATGGCCGCGGGCTACATGCAGGCGCTCTCCGGTGGCAAGGTCCAGGTGCTTTCCGCAGGGTCGGAGCCGAAGGAGCAGATCAACCCGATCGCGATCCGGGCGATGGCCGAGGAGGGCATCGACATCGCGAACAATGTGCCAAAGATCCTGACGACGGAGGCAGTGCGGGACTCGGATGTCGTGATCACGATGGGCTGCGGCGACACCTGCCCGATCTTCCCCGGCAAGCGCTACGAGGACTGGGAGTTCGAAGACCCCGCCGGCAAGGACATCACGGTGGTGCGACGAGTGCGCGATGACATCAAGGTGCGTATCCAGGAGCTCCTGGCCGAAATCCTTCCGATCACCGCGTAGCGAGGATCAGCGACGCACCCGGTAGCGCAGGTGAAGCACCCGGTCGCCCTGGACCACCGCCTCGGGATCCTCCAACAGGTGCTGAGCCTGGACCGATCCGAAGAAGGGCTTGCCCGACCCGAACACGACGGGTACGACGTCCATCCGCACCTCGTCGACCAGGCCCGCGGCGAACACCTGGCCACCGACGTCGCCGGCGGCGACCTCGACGATGCGCTCACCCGCGAGCTCCTGCGCCTTGGCCACGGCCGCCTCGACGCCGTCGACGAAGTGAAACGGCGCCTCGGGGTCCCAGCCCGCAGGTCTCGACCGGTGCGTCACGACGACCACGTGTTCGACCCCGCCTGGAGGCGTCCCGTCCCAGCCGTCCGTCAGGTCGAAGACGTGGCGGCCGACGATCGTCACCCCGATCTGGTCCCAGTACGGACGGGTGTAGTCGTAGGACGTCTGCGACACCTTCAACGCGCCGCTCTCGTCCAACGGGACGTCACCGCTGGTCAACCAGTCGAACAGAGGTCCGGGCTGGTCGTTCTCGTCCGCGACGAAGCCGTCCAAAGACACCGAGCTGTACATGACCACCGTGCCCACGGGGTCCTCCTTTGCTGTGGGTTGTTCGCCTGACATTCAGCCGAACAGGATCGTCAAGAGCCTCGGTGTGTAATTCTCAGGTCCGGCGTTGTTCCAGTCCGAGGCGAGCCAGATGCCCTTCCCGAGGAACTGTGACTCGCCGATCGACACTCCGGTGTGAGAGTCGTTCGTCAGGCACCACTGGCCACCGTACTCAGAGCTGCACGACCAGCCAAGTTCCTGCAGCCTGGCGAGCGCGGCTTGCTGCGTCGCGGCATCGACGTGACGCAGTTGAGTGGTGAGGAACGTGGTGCTGGGGCCGGCGGGAGGAGCCCAATCGCAGATCATGCCTGGATCGGTCGACAGCATGCCCGCCAGTGTCGGGTCGTACGTGCCGTAACCACTCGCGACAGGTCGCGATGTGCCCGGCCCCGACTTCCAAGCCGGGTTGAGCACCAATGAACCATCCGGTGAGACGAACGACTTCTGGCCGGAGAAGAGCACGTCGCAGTTGGCCGGCAGTCCATCGACGACATTCGGCGTTGTGGCAGGCGCGGGCGCGCTCGCCGGGTTCGAGGCCCTGGATGGGGTCGGCGCGCCTGCGGCCGGTGCACTGCAACCGGAAAGAGCGAGAACTGCGATGCAGAGAATGACGGACGTGGCGCGTTTCACACCGATGACATTAGCGGTAGACGACAGCCCTCGCCGCGCTCTATAAGGTTGCGATCATGACTGTCGAATCACCGAACCTCATTTGGCGCCCGATGGCTGTATCCGACGGCGCGGCGATGGCCGACCTCCTGAATGCGATCGACGCGGAGGACCACGTCTGGGGGCAGTACACCGTGGAAGACGCGACCGAGGAGCTGGACTCACCGGTCGACGACCTCCCGACGTCCACTCTGGCGGTGTTCGACGGCGCGACGATGCTCGGCTTCTCGGCGGTCCACTACAAGCCGACAGCCGAGATCGTCCACCGGGTGCACGCGGCGGGCGCTGTCCGCCCCACGCATCGTCGCCAGGGACTCGGGACGAAGCTCATGCAGCACGGGCTGGCGACCGCCGAGGCGCTGCACGCACTGCATCACCCCACGCTCCAACTGGTCGTCGAATCCGTCTACGGCGAGCACGTTGACGGGGCCGTCGCGCTGTATCGCGCGGCAGGCATGACGGCGACGAAGTGGAGCCGGCACATGAGGCATCCGCTCGGCACTGCCATTCCGGACGCTCCTATCCCCGACGGCCTGCGGATCGAGGGCTACACGGCCGAGACCGACGAGGAATTCCGCGCGGTCCGCAACGACGCCGCCCAGGACGTGGGCAGGTCGCAGCTGAGCGCCGAGGAGTGGAAGGTCTGGGCCGTGAACGCGAGCTTCCGGCCCGAGTTGAGCTTTCTGCTCCGTGACGTCGAGACCGGAACGGCGGCCGGGGTCATCCTGGTCGTCTCGTGGGAGGCGGAAACGGTGGCGACCGGCATCCGTGACGCTTACTTCCGGGTCATCGCCACGCGGCCCGCGTACGAGGAGCGCGGGGTGGCCGAAGCCCTGATCTCACACACGCTTCGGGCGGCGCAGGACCAGGGGTACGGACGGGCCAGCCTCAGGGTCGACGCCGATGGTTCGAGCAAAGAGTTCGGAGTCTATGAGAGTGCCGGGTTCGTCACCCAGGACACTCAGGTCCACTACTGCATCGAACTCTGACGCGCAAAAAATTGGCGGAGAATGGGGGATTCGAACCCCCGAGGGCTTGCACCCAACACGCTTTCCAAGCGTGCGCCATAGGCCACTAGGCGAATTCTCCTGGCTGGCGTATTCCTCGTTATCGAAGAACGGCCACGAAGCATCCTACCTGCTCAGACGGGTGCCTCGCGCCGCCTGGGTGCGCCCCACCCACCAGAAGGCCAGCGCGATCAGCCCGATCACGACCATCGTGCCGATCCAGGCGAGTGCCACGAGCATCCCGAGCCTGTCGATGCGTTGTTCGGTCGGAATCAGCGACTGGGCGCCCATCACGACCCGGTCGCCGCTTCTGACTTCGACGGTCGCGAACCTCAGGCCGGGTCGCGGCTGCCACGTGACATGGTTCGATCCGTCGGATGCTGCGGCCCGGATCACTCCGGCCGGTGGCGCGGCGAGGTGGCCGTCCAGGTAGCCGTTGCCGGCGATCGGATGCCCACCCGAGTCGTACACGACCACGAACGGGGCGAGGCTGGCGGCGATGTCGACGCGGGGGAGCCCGTCGAGGGTCGCGGTGGAACCGGAAGCCAGATCGCTGGCGACCTGTGTGGAGAGCTGCGCACCCACCTGGTCCGCGCCCTGCCGCTCGAGCTGCTGGGCGACCACGTAGACGGTTCCGAGCGTGAGCGTCGCGACGACGACTCCGATGATCCAGGCTGCGAGGCGGTTCATGCCCCGAAAACTACGCCTCTGGCGGTCGCGCGGCATCAGTCGCTCGGATGATTGGGTAAACTGGTCGACGGCTCCTCACGTGGCGCCATCCAGGCCAACTCCCCCAGGACGGAAACGTAGCAAGGGTAACCGGGCTCTGGCGGGTGCGTGAGGGGTCTTTTTCGTCTGTGGATAGCGCCCATCGCCCGCGCTCCCGACGGTAGGTTTGAAGAACACCCGCCGAGCACTGGAGGCCAGATGGCTGACGCGATCGAGAAGGCCGACTGACCGGTGTCGCACTCGATCTACATCACGTCGGCTGAGGGCAACACCGGCAAGTCGACGGTGGCCGTCGGGGTCCTGGAACTGCTCTCGCGTTCTGTCGGTCGCGTCGGGGTCTTCCGTCCCATCGCCCGTTCGACGACGGAGCGCGACTACGTCCTCGAACTGCTTCTCGAGCGCGCGACGGCGCCCGCCGACTACGACGAGAGCATCGGCGTCACGTACGACGACGTCCATGCCGATCCCGACGCGGCGCTCTCCACGATCATCCAGCGATTCCATGCCGTCGAAGCGCGCTGTGACGCAGTCGTCGTGCTTGGCTCCGACTTCACCGATGTGAGCAGCCCGACCGAGCTCGGCTACAACGCTCGTATCGCTGCCAACCTCGGCGCACCCGTCCTGCTCGTGCTCGGCGGGCGCACCGGGCAGGGCCGCGGCGAACGCCTGGGGCAGGCCGATCCTCGTCCGGCCGACGACCTCCGGCAGCTCGCCGAGATCGCTCGCGCCGAACTCAAGGCCGAACACGCGGCGCTCCTCGCCGTGATCGTGAACCGGGCGGATGCAGACCACACCGGCGAGATCATCGAAGCCGTGCGCGGCACGGTACCGGCCTCGACGATGGTGTGGGCGGTCCCCGAAGACCCCTATCTCGTCGCACCGAGCATGCGGTCCATCCTCGACGCGATAGACGGCACGCTCGTGTCGGGCGACGAAGAGCTTCTCGCTCGTGAAGCTCTCGGTGTGGTGGTCGCCGGCATGTCGATGGTCAACGTGCTTCCTCGCCTGATCGAAAGCGCAGTCATCGTCATTCCGGGCGATCGGGTCGAGACGCTCCTGGCCGTGCTCATGGCGAACGCCTCTGGCACCTTCCCCTCGGTGGCGGGCATCGTCCTGAACGGCGGATTCGACCTGCCTGAGCCGATCACGCGGCTCATCGACGGGCTGCGTTCGACACTCCCTGTCATCTCCACCGACCTGGGCACCTACGAGACGACGGTCCGCATCACGAACGCGCGTGGGCGTCTCGCAGCGGATTCACAGCGCAAGTACGACACGGCACTGGCGCTCTTCGAACGCAACGTGGACGGCATCGACCTTCTCGAGCGACTCGATGTCAGCCGCTCGAACGTGGTCACTCCGCTGATGTTCGAGTACGACCTGCTGGAGCGGGCTCGAGCGGCGAACAAGCACATCGTCCTCCCTGAGGGCGACGACGACCGCATCCTCCGCGCGGCCGCGACCCTTCTGTCGCGCGGCGTTGCTCGTCTGACGATTCTCGGCGAGCCCTTCGAGGTACGGTCGCGTGCGATCGCTCTCGGACTGGACGTCTCGGCCGCCGAGGTCGTCAGCCCGTTCGACGACGTGCTTCGCCATCGCTTCGCGCAGGAATACGCTCGGCTGCGCGCGCACAAGGGGATCACGATCGACCAGGCTGCGGACACGGTCACGGATTCGTCCTACTTCGGCACGATGATGGTCCAGCTCGGGCTCGCCGACGGGATGGTCTCCGGCGCCGCCCACACCACCGCGCACACGATCCGTCCCGCGTTCGAGATCATCAAGACCCGACCGGATGTCTCGGTGGTCTCGAGTGTGTTCCTGATGGCTCTCGCAGACCGGGTACTGGTCTACGGTGACTGCGCGGTGATCCCGGATCCGACAGCGACGCAGCTGGCCGACATCGCCATCTCGTCGGCCGAGACGGCCGCGCAGTTCGGCATCGAACCACGTGTGGCCATGCTGTCGTACTCCACCGGGGAATCGGGTTCCGGAGCCGATGTCGACAAGGTCAGGGAAGCGACGGCGCTGGTCCGGCAGCGCAATCCGTTCCTCCCCGTCGAGGGTCCGATCCAGTACGACGCCGCAGCCGATGCGGCGGTCGCGGCCTCGAAGCTGCCGCAGTCCGACGTCGCCGGTCGCGCCACGGTGTTCATCTTCCCCGATCTCAACACGGGCAATAACACCTACAAAGCGGTCCAGCGCAGTGCGGGCGCGGTAGCGATCGGCCCGGTGCTGCAAGGTCTGCGCAAACCCATCAACGACCTGTCCCGTGGAGCTCTCGTCGACGACATCGTGAACACTGTGGCCATCACGGCGATCCAGGCGGAGCTCGCATGAGTACGATCCTGGTCATCAACAGCGGCTCATCGTCGTTCAAGTACCAGCTGATCGACATGGAGTCGGAAGAGGCCGTCGCGAGCGGCCTGGTGGAGCGGATCGGCGAATCATCCGGGCACACCACGCATCGTGGGCCGTCAGGCACGAGCGAGCGCACGCTCGAGATCCCCGATCACACGGCAGGTTTCCGCGCCATGCTCGACGCCTTCGCCCAGAGCGGGCCAGCACTCGACGCCGAACCTCCGATCGCCGTCGGCCACCGCGTCGTTCACGGCGGCAAGCGATTCTTCGAACCCACCGTTGTCACGCCGCTCGTCGAGCTCAACATCGAAGACCTGTCCGATCTGGCGCCCTTGCACAACCCGGCGAACCTCGAAGGGATCCGGGCTGCCAAGAAAGCGTTCCCCGATGTTCCCCATGTCGCCGTCTTCGACACAGCATTCCACCAGACACTCGCACCGGCCGCCTACACCTATGCGATCGACGCCGACCTTGCCGAACGGTACCGCGTGCGACGCTACGGCTTCCACGGAACCAGCCACAAGTACGTCTCCGAAGAAGCGGCCCGGTTCCTCGGGAGACCGCTCGCCGCGCTGAAGCAGATCGTGCTTCACCTCGGAAACGGGGCATCGGCCTGCGCGGTCGACGGCGGTCGATCGGTCGACACGTCGATGGGCATGACCCCGCTCGAAGGCCTGGTGATGGGTTCGCGATCCGGCGACATCGACCCCGCGGTGCTTCTCCACCTCAGCCGCAGGGCCGCGCTCACCACCGACGGGCTCGATGAGCTGCTCAACCGGCGCAGCGGGCTGGTCGGGCTGGCGGGCCGCGGCGACATGCGCGACGTGACGGGCGCTGCCGCCCAGGGCGACGCATCCGCCGAGCTCGCACTCGCGACCTACCTGCACCGGCTGAAGCACTACATCGGCGCCTACTTCGCGATCCTCGGTGGGCTCGACGTGATCAGCTTCACGGCCGGTGTCGGGGAGAATAGCGCGATCGTCAGGGCCGGCGCCGTCGAAGGGCTCGAGCCGCTCGGCATCGAGCTGGACCCCGAGCGGAACGCGGAACGGTCGCGAGACGCGCGGAAGATCTCGACAGACGAGTCGCCCGTCACCGTCCTCGTCATCCCGACCGACGAAGAACTCGAGATCGCGCGACAGACCCGAGCCGCCATTTCCTGAGCCGCTCCCGCCCCAGCGCCGATCGCGGCGCGTGCACTTCCCGGCACTTCCGCAGAAGCTCATACTGGGAGCTGTGGTGCTCTGATGAAGTGGCATACCCGGACTGCGGTAGTGGCGCTGGTGCTCAGCGCGCTCGCGCTGGCCGGATGCTCAGAGAACTCGCAAGGACAGCCGGTCGGACCCCATTTCGTCGCGCTCCCGTACAGCGTTGTGATGCGTGACCCTGCGGTTTCGCTCGTCGGTCTCAACCCCGGCGACCGAGTCCGTCTGACGGCATACGTGGATGCCCCGGGAGGCCGGTGGCAATCCCACGCGACCTACACCGTGCCGGCGACAGGGACCATCGACTTCGCGGCCGCGCGGCCCCAGCTCGCCCCATTCGGCTCGCCCGACGCATCCGGGCTCGTCTGGTCGCTCCGTGGGCCCGCGCTTCCACCCGATGTCGCTGCCCACGTCTGGACCGAGTCGATACTCGCGTTGCACATCGCCGCCGTAGACAACGGTGCCCTCGTCGCATCGACCGTGGTCGATCTGACCGGACTCGGCATGATGGTGAAACCGCTCACGGTGTTCGGGTACCAGCTTCGCGGCCCGCGCGCACATCCGTCGACCACCGAGGAGGACTACGCGGTCGGCCGGTTCTATCCGCCCCAGTTCCCGCTGCGGCCGCGCGCGCCCGCGATTCTCATCTTCGACGACGACACGACAGGAGCATCTGAACAGTATGTCGCTCCGTTCTTCTCCCTCCTGGGAAATGCCGTGTTCGTCATTCCGGCTGAGCGCACCCCCGATGGCGTCCACCTTGCTTCGACGTACTCGGCCGACCGGATCGGTGCGATCATCGCCTGGCTCGCGAACCGCCCGGAAGTCGACCCCCACCACATCTTCGTGTACGGGTCCTCCCAGTCGGAGCAGGTCGCGCTGTGGACGGCCGCACACTTCAGTTCCCTCATCTTCGGCGCATTCGGCGCCGCAGGGACGACGGCACTCCTGTGCAGCCACGAGGACGCGCTCTCGATGGTGCTCGATGGCTCCGGGCATGCGCCGTGCGCGAGCAACGGCAACCTGGTGGACGACCGCAGAGTCGTGTCGCTGGCGAAACTGGCGGGACCTGTGCTCCTGGCCTGCAGTCGTTCCGACGAGATCCTCCCTGTCGCGTGTGGTTGGCAGGAGTCCGCGATGCGACAGCGCGGCGCCCGACCCGATGACGTGCTCATCCAGTTCGACGCGGCAGCCCACGCGATCACTGTGCCGCCCGGATATCCGATCGCGCTGCCCTCCGCCGCAGGTGCGCAGGCGACCGAACGCGCACGGATGACATTCTGGAACGCGATCGCTCGTGCGCTGCAGAGAACGGCGGTTCTGTGAGGCGGCGCACCGCCCTTCCGGCTGCTCCGGCGCGCGCTCATACTGAGACCAGTGGTGTTCTGATGAAGTGGCATGCACGGTCGACAGCGGTGGCGCTGCTCCTCGGCGCCCTCGCGCTCGCAGGGTGTTCGGGCGCTCCGCAACGCGCGCAGGTGGGTCCCCATTTCGTCACGGCGCCCCTCGTCTATCTCAGCACCGTCCTCTGGCCGCCGCCGCTTTCGCTCGTCGGGCTCACTCCGGGGTCGCGCATCCAGCTCGCCGCCCATGTGGATGCTCCCGGCGGCCGGTGGGAGTCGGACGCGACCTACACGGTTCCGGGCACGGGCATCATCGACCTGAACGCAGTGAGGCCGCAGCTCGCGCCGTTCGGCTCGCCGGACTCCGCCGGCCTCATCTGGTCACTTCAGGGACCCGACCTCGCACCGGATGCCGCCGCGCGGATGTGGACGGAATCGACGATCGGAGTGCACATCGCGGCTCTCGACGACGGCCGTGTCGTCGCATCCACGGTGCTGGATCTCGCCGGACTCGGCTCGACCATGACGCCGATCAACGTGCTGGCGGATGAGCTCGGCGGCACCGCTGCGAACCCGTCGACCGCCGAGGACGATTCGATCGCCGGGGCGTTCTACCGCCCGCAGGGCCCCTACCGCCCTCACGCGCCCGCCGTGATCCTGTTCGACGACGATGCGACCGGTGCGTCGCGTCCGTACGTCGCTCCGTTGTTCGCGCTTTTCGGCAGCGGTGTCTTCGTCGTTCCGGTCGAACGTGCCGCCGATCAGGTGCATGTCACGTCGACGTTCGACACGGCGCGGCTGGCCGCGATCATCGGCTGGCTCGACAACCGACCCGACGTCGATCCCCGACACATCTTCGTCTACGGATCGTCTCAGTCGGAGCAGCTGGCACTCTGGACGGCCGCACACTTCCCGTCTCGTATCTACGGCGTATTCGGCGCGGGTGGCGCGACAGCGCTGCTCTGCCGTTCGCCGGAAGGCGTCTCGACGATCTTCGACCGATCGGGACAGGTGCCCTGCGAACGCAACAGTGACACGGTCAACGATTTCAGCGTGGTCTCTCTAGCCGGCCTCGCCGGCCCTGTCGTGCTCGCGTGCACTCGCGCAGACGAGGTCCTCCCGAACGCGTGCGGATGGCAGGACTCGTCGATGCGCCAGCGCGGAAGGCATTCGGGGGATGCGGACATTCGGGTCGACGGGGCGGCTCATTCGATCACGGTGCCGCCGGGGCTTCCGCTCGGGCTGCCTCCGGTGCCGGGGGCTCAGGCGACCGAACGTGCACGCGTGTCGTTCTGGAACGCCGTCGCCGAGACCATCCTGAGAACGGCACGGTCGTGAGACGGCGCATCGGACGGAAGGTCGTCGCGTTCGCCGCCGCGATGATGCTCGGAGCAGTGCTGTCCGCATGCACCGCGGATGCGGGGACTCCCGGCACCCGTTTCGTCATCGGCCAGCTGAACGCAATCACGACGGATCCCGTCACCATTTCGCTCGTCGGGCTGCAACCGGGCCTCGATGTGACCGTGGCAGCGACGGTCGCCAAGGCGGGCCAGCACTGGCGCTCGCGCGCGATCTATCCGGTGCCGCCCAGTGGAGCGGTCGATCTCGGAGCGGCTCGGCCGTCGCTGGCTCCCTACCCGGCCGCCGACGCGTCGGGACTGCTCTGGTCGCTCGAGGGGCCGCCCCAGACTCAGGCCCAGCTCGAACACCTCTGGGCGGGCGGAGACATCGACATCGAACTCATGGCGAGCGAGGGCGGCCACGTGGTGGCGACGACGAAGATTCACCGGCCGGGGCTCGCCGGCTTCGCGACCGTCACGCCGGTGTTCGCGGGCGACGTCATACGGAACGCCATGGGCAAGCCGATGGGTGGAACGGCCTACGACCTGCGCATCGGCACGTTCTATCGGCCGGCAGCGCTCGAGACCGGACGAAAGCCCGCTGTCGTGCTGATCGACGGCGACGACGGGGGATCGTCCGCGCCGTTCATCGCCGGCCAGCTCGCACTCGCGGGCTTCCCGACATTCGTGCTCCCCGCCTTCGGACCCGAAGGCCAGATCCCCGGGTCCTCCGCGTTGTCGGTGGAGTCATTCGATGCCGGGCTGTCGTGGCTGCGAAGCCAGCCGAACATCGATCCGCAGCGCATCTTCACCTTCGGGTCGTGGCGCGCATCCCCTCTCGCGCTCTGGCTCGCCTCGAACGAGCCGCAGCGGATCTACGGGGCCATCGGCGCCTCCGGTGCGACCGCGCTGCTCTGCACGTCGGAATCCGGCACCGCGATAATCACCCACGACGGAGTCGGGGTGCCGTGCGAGGACCCCGGTCGTACGATCGCTGACATGTCGCTGATCCGGCTCGATCGCATCCCGGGTCCCGTGCTGCTCGCGTGCGGAGAGACGGACGAGACCCTGGGCAATGCATGCTCCTGGCTCGGCGCCGGCGTGAGCGTCCGCGGATCACGGCCGGGGGACGAGTTCATCCGCGCGCCCGGGGCCGGCCATGAGATCACCGTGCCGCCGATGCTGCCCATCGGCCTCGCCGGACTGGATCCGAAGACCGCGCAGGCGACGGAGAGCGCACGGGTCGCATTCTGGTCCGGGGTCGTGCTCATGCTGCAGGCGGCGACCGAATGATGATGAGACGTCTCCTGGCCGCGATCGCGTCCCTCGGCCTCCTCGCCTCGCTCGTCGCCTGCACGACGGGCGGACCGTCGCAGGCCGGTGCTCATTTCGTGGTGAGCAAGGACCCGAGCGCGTCGTGGTGGCCTCTCGACATCTGGGTAGAAGGCCTCGCTCCCGGCCATACGGTGACGATCACGGCGAGTGCGCAGTCGAGCGGCCTGTGGACATCGCGGGCGACGTATGGGGTGCCGGCGGACGGCGTCGTCGACCTGGGCACGGCCACGCCGCTGCTCGCGCCGTTCAGCCAGCCGGATGCGATGGGACTGTTCTGGTCGCTGGCCAGATCGAACGCCGGCTCGTCCACCGCGAACGACGGATGGAGCGACGGAACCGTGACGATCGATCTCACGGCAGCCGTGGATGGCCGGGCCGTCGCCACCTACGCGGTCCATCGGATGGGGCTCGGAACCATCGTGGGATCCCACGCCGTGTTCGACAGCGGATTCCTGGGCGACTTCTTCTCACCCACCGGCTCGTCGGTCGGGCTCCAGCCGGCGGTCCTCGTGCTCGACGGCGCGGACAACGGGATGCAGTCCGGGGTGCTCGCTGCGGCACAGATCGCCGGGCTCGGCTACCCGGCGCTCGCGCTCTCGTCGTTCGGCTCGGCCGGGGGAGTGTCGTCGGGCACGCTGCACGCCGAGACGCTCCTGGCCGCCCTCGCGTGGCTGCGCGCGCAGCCCGGCGTCGACGACGATCGGGTGTTCGTGTTCGGGGCCTCCCGGTCGGCGCCGCTGGCACTCTGGGCGGCAGTGCAGTATCCCGCGCTCGTGTACGGAGCGATCGCGCCGTCGGGAACGACCGGGGTGATCTGCACCTCGCCCGTGCCCGTCCCGGCGATCACCATCGGCGGAGCGTGGGTGCCGTGCACGACCGGGACGAACACGGTCAGGCCTGCGGACGTGCTGATGCTCGCGCAGATCCAGGGACCCGTTGTGCTCGCGTGTGCGGGAAAGGACGAGACGCTGCCGAACGCATGCGACTGGATGACCGCCGGCGAGAACGCGCGCGGGAACCAGATCGGGGACACCTTCCTTCGCGCAACCGGCGCGACGCACGCGCTCTACATCCCGCCGTACAGTCCGCTCTACCTCCCGTCATCGTCCACGGCGCAGGCCACGGAGAACGCGCGGGTCGCCTTCTGGCGTGCGGTCGAGCGCACCCTGAGGGGTGCGAGTCGCACCTGATCGGGATGCGGTGATCGGCCGGTGCGGGTGGCGGCGCTGACGGTCGGCGCGAGGCTGTGGATGAGACTCTTCTGTCAGCGGCGACAAGTAGCATAGGGGGGTGGTCACAGCCCTCTATCGCCGGTATCGGCCAGACACTTTCGCCGAGATGATCGGGCAGTCGCAGGTGACCGAGCCGCTCATGACGGCGCTGCGAACGAACCGGGTCAACCACGCCTACCTCTTCAGTGGTCCGAGAGGCTGCGGCAAGACCACGTCAGCGCGCATCCTTGCTCGCTGCCTCAACTGCGCGGAGGGGCCGACGGACACCCCGTGCGGAGTCTGCGCGAGCTGTGTCGAACTCAGCCGTGACGGCGGAGGCTCGCTCGATGTCGTCGAGATCGACGCGGCGAGCCACAACGGTGTCGACGACGCCCGTGACATCCGCGAGCGCGCCATCTTCGCTCCGGCGCGCGACCGCTACAAGATCTTCATCCTCGACGAGGCGCACATGGTGACGCCGCAAGGGTTCAACGCGCTTCTCAAGATCGTCGAAGAACCGCCGGAGCACGTGAAGTTCATCTTCGCGACGACCGAGCCCGAGAAGGTCATCGGCACCATCCGGTCGCGTACCCACCACTATCCGTTCCGGCTGGTGCCGCCCGCGCAGATGCTCGACTACGTGCAGAAACTCTGCGATGCCGAAGGCGTGACGGTGGCGCCCGGCGTCCTACCGCTCGTCGTGCGGGCCGGCGGCGGTTCCCCGCGTGACACCCTGTCGCTGCTCGACCAGCTGATGGCCGGCTCCGAAGGCGATTCGGTCGAATACGAGCGCGCAGTGGCCCTTCTCGGCTACACACACGCAGCACTCCTCGACGAGGTGGTCGATGCGATCGGCGTGCGCGATGCCGCCGGCGCGTTCGCCGCGGTCGACCGTGTGATCCAGACGGGCCAGGATCCGAGGCGGTTCGTCGAAGACCTCCTCGAGCGTCTTCGCGACCTCATCGTCGTGGCGGCGACGAGCGCCGAGGGGGCCGCAGCCGTTCTGCGGGGAGTGCCCCAGGACGAACTGGATCGCATGAGCGTCCAGGCGACCAAGTTCGGTGCGGCCGAGCTTTCGCGCTCCGCTGACATCGTCAACGCTGCGCTCACCGAGATGACCGGCGCGACGTCGCCGCGCCTGCACCTCGAACTGATGATCGCACGCATCCTCGTCCCCTCCAGCGACGCGTCCGAGCGGGGTGCCCTCGCGCGGGTCGAGCGCCTCGAACGCCGCGTCGGTGTGAGCGACTCGGTCGAGGGTGCTTCTGGTGGAACGTACGTGGCTCCGCAGCCGCCTGTCGCCGCCCAGCCCGCTCCGGTGCGGCCCGCCGTAGCCGCCGACGCCCCGCCTGCAGCTGCGTCCGCCGGTGGTGCGTCCGCCGGTGGTGCGTCCGCCGGTGGTGCGTCGGAGGCTGGTGGGCCCGCGGCACCGGCGGCGCAGACCGCGTCTGCCCCGGTCGGTCCCGTCACGACGCAGCAGGTGAAGGATGCGTGGCCGCAGATCCTCGATGCCGTCCAGCGTGCGAAGCGCAGCGCCTGGATGGTCGTGTTCACCGCGCAGGTCCGTTCGCTCAATGACGACGTGCTGTCGCTCTCCTTCCCGAGCGACAACGACGTGGCGAGCTTCCGCCAGCAGGGCGCTGGCCAGGGTGTGAGCGAGTATCTCCGCCAGGCGATCGTCGACCTCCTCGGCATCCGCGTCAAGTTCATCGCCCGTGCCGACGGCGCACCGCCTGCTGCCGCACCTGCGACCGTTTCGGCCGTCTCTCCGGACGATCCGAGTTCGACGAAGCCTGCGGCAACACCGCCGGCCACGGAGAAAACCGTGTCGGACGAGGCGTCCCCGCAGAAGGCGACTGCGCAGAAGCAGAAGGCGCCAGTGGAACAGAAGGCGACCGCGCAGAAGGGTTCAGCACAGCGGGCACCAGGCCAGAAGCCGCCGGCGCAGGCTTCCGCGGCGGTGACGACGACCTGGGCCACGGTGACGATCCCGGGCTCCGGTGCCGTCGCGGTCGACGACGCGCCTCGCGTCGACGAGCGCCCGGCCGACGTGCGCCCGGCCGACGACGAAGTGCCCTTCGACGATGTTCCGCCGCCCGAGACCGAACCACCGTTCGAACCCGCGATGACCGTGGAGCCAGCGATGTCGGCCGGCGGTGTGGTGCCGGTCGAGAAGGCCGTAGCTCCCGCGCGTGTGGCTGCCCAGAAGCCGTCGGAGAACCTCGTCGAGAGGCCGTCGACCGTGTCACAGGGGCGCGCGACTCCCGCCTTCCAGGAGCCGCAGCGCTATGGAGAATCGGTCGTTCGCGAAATTCTCGGCGCCAGCTTCATCGAAGAGCAGCCGGTCCAGCCGGGCGGGACGAGGTAGTCCGTGTACGAAGGCATCGTTCAGGAACTGATCGACGAACTCGGTCGTCTGCCCGGAATCGGGCCCAAGTCGGCCCAGCGCATCGCGTTCCACATCCTCCAGACCGAGACGTTCGACGTCACCCGGCTCGCCGAAGTGCTCCTCGAAGTGCGCGACAAGGTGCGGTTCTGCGAGATCTGCGGCAACGTCTCAGAACAAGAGACCTGCACGATCTGTCGTGACCCGCGGCGCAACCCGGCGCTCATCTGCGTCGTCGAAGAGGCCAAAGACGTCGTGGCCATCGAACGAACACGCGAGTTCCGCGGTCTCTACCACGTGCTCGGCGGCGCAATCAGCCCGATCGACGGCGTCGGCCCCGACGACCTCCGCATTCGTCAGCTGATGCAGCGTCTCGCCGACAACACCGTGCAGGAGGTCATCATCGCCACCGACCCCAACCTCGAAGGCGAAGCGACCGCCACCTACCTCAGCCGGTTGCTCAGCGCGCTCGAGATCCGGGTGACTCGGCTCGCATCCGGTCTGCCCGTCGGCGGAGACCTCGAGTACGCCGACGAGGTCACCCTCGGGCGCGCCTTCGAAGGCCGCCGCGTCGTCTCCTGACGCTGTGCCCAAACGAACGTCATATTCCGAGGCCGGCAATCGTCGGCCGATAGAATAACTGTTCCGGCGATTCTCGCCCCATCTCGCCCCCAGGAGTGTACGTGGCCCTAATCGTGCAGAAGTACGGCGGATCATCCGTCGCCGACGCCGAGAGCATCAAACGCGTGGCGAAGCGAATCGTTGAAACCCGTAAGGGTGGAAACGAGGTCGTTGTCGCCGTCTCGGCCATGGGTGACACCACCGACGAACTGCTCGACCTGGCGCATGCCGTCACGCCCATCCCAGCCCCGCGCGAACTCGACATGCTCCTCACCGCCGGTGAGCGCATTTCGATGGCACTCCTCGCCATGGCGATCCGCAGCATGGGCTACGACGCACGCTCCTTCACCGGCAGCCAAGCCGGCATGATCACGGATGCGCAGCACGGTGCCGCGCGTATCGTCGACGTCACCCCCGGGCGCATCCGCGACGCCCTCGACGATGGCGCGATCGCGATCGTGGCGGGCTTCCAGGGCTTCAACCGGGACACCAAAGACATCACCACGCTCGGTCGCGGCGGTTCCGACACGACCGCCGTCGCCCTCGCTGCCGCCCTCAACGCGGAGATCTGCGAGATCTACACCGACGTCGACGGCGTGTTCACGGCCGATCCGCGCATCGTGCCCATGGCCCGCAAGATCGATCGCATCACCAGCGAAGAAATGCTCGAACTGGCTGCGGCGGGCGCGAAGGTGTTGTACATCCGCGCGGTCGAGTACGCGCGCCGACACGGCGTGACCCTTCATGTGCGGTCGTCGTTCAACAACAACGAGGGCACGCTCGTGCTACATGAGAATGCGGCCCAGGCCGCGAAGCAGGAAGACGGAAGCACTGTGGAAGAACCCATCATCGCCGGGGTCGCAACCGACCTCAGCGAAGCGAAGATCACGGTCGTCGGAGTACCCGACGTTCCCGGCAAGGCGGCTCAGATCTTCAAGATCGTCGCCAAGACCGACGCCAACGTCGACATGATCGTGCAGAACGTCTCGGCTGCCGCGACCGGCCTCACCGACATCTCGTTCACCCTCCCGAAATCGGAGGGCCAGCGCGTTCTGACCGCTCTCAAGGCGGAGCAGGGCGACGTTGGATTCCAGTCCCTCCAGTACGACGACCAGATCGGCAAACTGGCGCTGGTGGGCGCCGGCATGCGCACCAACTCTGGCGTGTCCGCGAAGCTGTTCGAAGCGCTCTACGAGGCGGGCATCAACATCGAGATGATCTCGACGAGCGAGATCCGAATCTCGGTCGTCACGCGCGCCGACAGCGTCAACGAGGCGGCCCGCGTCGTCCACCGCGCGTTCGGCCTCGACGGCGACGCGACCGCGATCGTCTACGCGGGCACGGGACGCTGAGGGAATCATTCCGCGCGCACCGAAGTTTCACCCTGACAAGCCAGCAACCCGCGAAGGATCGATCGTGAGCGAAGCCAGAGAATTCACCGTAGCCGTCGTCGGCGCAACCGGCCAGGTCGGGAGCGTGATGCGCCGCCTGCTGGAGGAGCGCGAGTTCCCGGTGAAGCGCATCCGCTTCTTCGCCTCCGCGCGGTCCGCCGGGACCACTCTTCCTTTCAAGGGGGAGGACATCCTGGTCGAGGATGCGGCGACAGCCGACCCGACCGGGATCGACATCGCCCTCTTCTCTGCTGGTGCGACTGGCTCGAAGGCCCAGGCGCCGCGCTTCGCCGAGGCGGGCGCGATCGTCATCGACAACTCGAGCGGGTGGCGAATGGACCCCGAGGTTCCCCTCGTGGTCAGCGAGGTCAACCCTGAGGCCATCGCGGATGCGCACAAGGGCATCATCGCGAACCCCAACTGCACCACGATGGCCGCGATGCCGGTGCTGAAGGTCCTGCATGACGAGGCCGGGCTCGAACGCCTCATCGTCAGCACCTATCAGGCAGTCTCCGGTTCGGGACTTGCAGGTGCGGAGGAGCTTGCCGGCCAGATCCGCGCTGCGGTGCAGGACGAGAACCTCCTGCAGCTCGTCCACGACGGTTCGGCGGTCGCCCTTCCGGAACCCGTGAAGTATGTGCGTCCGATCGCATTCGACGTGATCCCGCTCGCCGGGTCGATCGTCGAAGACGGCTTCAACGAGACCGATGAGGAGAAGAAGCTCCGTAATGAGAGCCGCAAGATCCTGGGTCTGCCCGAATTGCTCGTGAGCGGAACGTGCGTGCGCGTTCCCGTGTTCACCGGTCATTCGCTGTCGATCAACGCGGAGTTCTCACGTGCCCTCTCTCCGGAGCGTGCGACCGAACTGCTCGCATCTGCCCCCGGCGTGGTCGTGACCGACGTGCCGACGCCGCTGGAGGCGGCCGGTAAGGATCCGAGTTTCGTCGGCCGCATCCGGCAGGATGAGGGTGTCCCCGGAGGCCGCGGCATCGCGCTCTTCATCAGCAACGACAATCTCCGCAAGGGTGCAGCGCTGAACGCCGTGCAGATCGCGGAGCTCGTTGCTGCGCGTCTGGCTTCGGAGTCCGTACCGGCGTAAGCGTTCGAGTCGAAATGGGCGACGCAGCCGTACCACCCGAGGTCGAAGCCTATTTCGGGGCGCTCGACGAGAGAAGACGTGCCGTTGTGCTGCCTGTTTTCGAGACGGTCCGCGCCGCGATGCCGGAGGGCTATCAGCTCGGAGTCCAGTGGCGGATGCCCGGCTGGGTCGTCCCACTCGAACGCTTTCCGGACACCTACAACAAGCAGCCGCTTGCTTACGTCAGCGTGGCCGCCCAGAAGACCTACAACTCGTTGTACCTCATGGCGATCTACAGCGACAGCGAGGAGGACCGCCGGTTCCGCCAGGCCTGGGCGCGTGGTGGTCGCACGCTCGACATGGGCAAGAGCTGCCTGAGATTCCGGGCCCTTGCCGACGTCGACCTCGACCTGGTGGCGGAGACGGTCGCAGCATTCCCGGTGGAGCGGTTCCTCGAGACGTACCAGCGCATCCGGTCCTGACCGGCCGTCACGATGCCGGGAAAGCCCCATTACACTTGATGGGTGAGTAATTCCCCCATCGACGTCGTCCTCATCGGTGGCGGCATCATGAGCGCAACCCTTGGCGCCCTCATTCAGCGGGTCCAGCCCGACTGGTCGATCCGTATCTACGAAAGCCTGGGCGAGGTCGCCCAGGAGAGCTCGAACCCGTGGAACAACGCGGGAACCGGGCATGCCGCACTCTGCGAGCTGAACTACATGCCCGAAGGGCCGGATGGAACCGTCGACGCGTCCAAGGCGATCAGCATCAACGAGCAGTTCCAGCTGAGCCGCCAGTTCTGGGCGAGCCTCGTGACCGCCGGTGACCTGCCTGATCCACGCGGCTTCATCAACTCGACCCCGCATATGACGTTTGTGCGCGGCCGCGACAACGTCCGCTACCTGCGCCGCCGCTATGAGGCGCTGAAGGACCAGCCGCTCTTCGCCGGGATGGAATACTCCGAAGATCCTGCAGTGATCGCCGAGTGGACACCGCTGCTCATGAAGAAGCGCTCTCCCAAGCAGCGCATTGCGGCGACTCGCGTGCCCGCGGGCACCGACGTCGATTTCGGTGCCCTGACCCGCGCCCTCACCGAGAATCTCACCGCGCGGGGTGCACAGGTCGCGCTCAACCACCGGGTCCGCAGCATCCGTCGCACGAAGGATGGGCTGTGGAAGTTGCGGGTGCGCCACGAAGTGGGCAACACTCCCCATGAGGTCACGGCACGCTTCGTGTTCGTCGGGGCCGGCGGGGGAGCGTTGCACCTGCTGCAGAAGTCGGGCATCCCCGAGATCAAGGGCTTCGGTGGTTTCCCGATCAGCGGTCAGTTCCTGCGAACGAGCAATCCGAAGATCGTCGCCCAGCACCAGGCCAAGGTGTACGGCAAGGCTGCTGTCGGTGCGCCGCCCATGTCCGTGCCGCACCTCGACACCCGTGTTGTCGACGGGGAAGCGTCGCTGCTCTTCGGGCCGTACGCCGGATTCAGCCCGAAATTCCTGAAGACCGGATCGTGGTGGGACCTGCCCGGCTCGGTGCGTCCCTCCAACCTCGGACCCATGCTCGCCGTCGCCCGCGATAACTTCGATCTCGTCAAGTACCTGATCGGTGAGGTCCTGGCGAACCGTGAGAAGAAGGTCAAGGCGCTGCAGGAGTTCATGCCGACCGCGAAGAGCGAAGACTGGGAGCTCATCACCGCGGGCCAGCGCGTGCAGGTGATGAAGAAGGACGAGAAGAAGGGCGGCGTGCTGCAGTTCGGTACCGAAGTGATCGCCGCCGCCGACGGATCGATCGCCGGTCTTCTCGGCGCTTCTCCCGGTGCGTCGACGGCCGTTCCGATCATGCTCGATGTGCTCGAGCGGTGCTTCCCCGACCGCTACCAGGCGTGGTTGCCGACGCTCCAGAAGCTCATCCCGACGATCGGGACGACGCTCAACGACCGGCCGGCCGAGGCCGCCACAGTCATCGCGTCGACCGCGCAGACACTCGAGCTCGCCGCCTGAGCGGACTGGACAGAAGCATACGAAGGGTGTTAGCCTCGTCCCCGCTATGAAGTAGAAACCTTCTTTCGTCCCGCGCCTGAGGCAGCCATCGTGCACGCCCGGCGGGAACCGCCTCCGTTCGCGGAGTGTTTCGAAAGAAGGTCTGCTTTGGCATTCCCCGATGTTTCCACCACCGATTTCGCGTCCACGGGCGCTTCCATCCCTGCCGCGTCCACGGCCGACTATCTGAAGGCGGATGGTCTTTCGCGCAGCTACGGCGATCGTCGCGTGCTCACGGATGTGTCCCTCACGGTCTCGACCGGCCACCGCCTGGGTCTGATCGGCGAGAACGGCGTCGGCAAGTCGACGCTGCTGCGGCTTCTCGCCGGGGTGGAGGGCGCCGACGCGGGAGCGATCACCCGTCCGCTCCGCACCGGGGTGCTCTGGCAGGAGGTGCGCTTCGATCCGTCCCAGACGCTGGACGATCTGATCGAGGCCGCCCTCGGCGAGGTCCGCGCCATCGAGCGGGAACTCCAGGCTTCGGCCGCCGCTCTCGCCGATGGGGATTCCGCCCGATACGAGCGCGCCCTGGACGCGGCCGAACAGGCCGGAATCTGGACGGTCGAGGCCAGACGTGACGAGTTGCTCGACGGTCTCGGCGTCGGCGGAATTCCGTTGACGCGTCGTCTCTCGGAGGTGTCGGGCGGCCAGCGCAGCCGGTTCGCGCTCGCGGCGCTGCTGCTTGAACGACCGGATGCGTTGCTCCTCGACGAGCCGACGAACCACCTCGACGACGACGCCTGTGCCTTCCTCGAGCGCCAGCTCGTGGCCTGGAGGGGACCGATCGTCTTCGCGAGCCATGACCGGGCCTTCCTCGATTCGGTCGCGACCGAGCTCCTGGACCTGGATCCGTCGAGCCGTGAGCGCACGACGTTCGGCGGCAACTACTCCGACTACCTCGTCGCGAAGGCGGATGAGCGCGCCCGCTGGGAACGCCGGTTCGCGGACGAGCAGGACGAGCTGAAAGCCCTGAAATTCGCGGTCGACGTGACGGCGCGCAACATCGCCTTCTCGGGTCGGCCGCGCGACAACGACAAGTTCGCAAAGTCGTTCAAGGGCGGTGCGCTCGACAAGCAGATCAGCCGGCGGGTTCGCAATGCGTCCGGCAGGCTCGACGAGCTCACCAGGAGCCAGGTGCGCAAGCCGCCGTCGCTTCTCAGCTTCGCCGGGATCCCGTCGGGTTCGCACGCCCTGGGCGAGGCGGACGGCTTGCTGTTGCAGCTGACGGATGCCCGGATCGGCGACCGTCTCGACGTCGCGTCGTTCCGCGTCGAGCCGCAGTCGCGCATCCTGATCACCGGCAGCAACGGTGCCGGAAAGTCGACGCTGCTCGCTGCGCTGGCCGGTGCGGTCGCACTCGAGGCCGGCTCTGTGAGTCGCCGCAAGGGTCTGCGTGTCGGGATGCTGGACCAGGATGTGCGATTCGCGGACCCTGCTGCATCGTCTCGTCGGCTCTTTCGCGAGGGTGTCGGCGAGAAACGGGCGGAAACGACGCCCCTCGTCAGTCTTGGGCTGATCGCGCCACGGGACCTCGACCGTCCGGTCGGTGCCCTTTCTGTCGGCCAGCAGCGTCGACTGGCGCTCGCTCTCATCCTGGCGAAACCACCGCATGTCTTCCTGCTGGACGAGCCGACCAACCACCTCTCGCTGAGTCTCGCAACTGAACTGGAGGAAGCCCTCGGCGCCTATCCCGGTGCCGTGGTCGTCGCGAGCCACGACCGGTGGCTCCGCGCCAACTGGGAAGGCGAGCGGGTCATGATGACCGGCGGTCGCGTCGTAAGGAGCGACACACCGGAGCAGGCTTGACTGAGATTCGAACATATGTTCGAATTATTCCATGAGGTGGAGCGGACAGGAACTGGCTGTGGAAGAGCCGTCGGCGCTGCCGGGGCTCGCACGGCTGAACAACCTGGTCCGGTCTGTGAAGACGCCGGAGTTCGCCGGCATCACCTTTCACGAGGTGCTGGCGAAGTCCGCGCTCAACAAGGTTCCGGGCGGCAGCGCGATGCCTTTCGGCTGGACGATCAACCCGTATCGGGGCTGTTCTCATGCCTGTGTCTACTGTTTCGCGCGGCCGACTCACACCTACCTCGACCTCGACTCAGGCAAAGACTTCGACAACGAGATCATCGTCAAGGTCAACGTCGCCGAGGTCCTCGGCAGAGAACTCGTGAAACCGAGCTGGGGCCACCACCCCGTCGCGCTGGGCACCAACACCGACCCGTACCAGCGTGCGGAAGGCCGCTACGCCCTGATGCCCGGCATCGTCGGAGCGCTGACGGACTCAGGAACCCCGTTCAGTATCCTGACCAAGGGCACCCTGCTGAGGCGCGATCTCGACTTGATCGTCGACGCGGCCGAACACGTTCCCGTCGACCTGGCGATGTCGATCGCCGTCTATGACGACGAACTGCAGCAGTCGGTCGAGCCCGGGACGCCGACCACGAAGGCGCGACTCGCGACGGTGACGGCAGTCCGCGAGCACGGACTCGAGTGCGCCGTCTTCCTCATGCCGATCCTGCCGTACCTCACGGATACGCGAGCGCACCTCGACGAAGCGCTGAGGCAGGCGAAGGCAGCCGGGGCGACCTCGGTTCTGTACTCCGCCCTGCATCTGAAGCCGGGCGTGAAGGAGTGGTTCTATCTCTGGCTCGAACGCGCGCATCCCGAGCTCCTGCCCAACTACCGCAAGCTCTACTCCGGAGGAACCTACGCGCCCAAAGGCTACCGTCAGTGGCTCGCTGCAAAGATCAAGCCGTTGATCCGCGCGCACGGTCTCGAACGCGGCTATGAAGATCCGCTCACCGGCGGCGTGCGATCTACCGCGCTCGGCACGACTCGCGACGCCGACGGCGAACGGCGGCGCACCGCCGTCACAGGTCGCGCGAATCCGAACGAACTCGCGCCCGGCGTCGCCCTGTCGGCGATGGAGGCACAGCCGACGCTGTTCTGAGACGACATCGGGTCCCTCCAACTGGGGTACAAGAATCCCTTGCCGGGGTACACGTGGCGGCGATCCGGTGGAATAATCCGAAGGGTCTGTGCTCGGACGCGTTGAGGGGGTGTGCATGTCGCTGGGACTTCCGAGTCATCTCGCGCGCGCAGCCAACAGCCGCGCCATAGCGGCGGCCGCCCAGGCGGCCGCCTTCGTCTGCCTGGCATCGGCGTTCGTCAACCTGCTCATCGCGGCGCTCGGCTCGGCTGGAGGCCACTACTGGTACGCCTCGATCGTCCTCGCCCCGATGGCGGCTCTTCTCATCCTGCTCAGCAGGCGCCGCACGACCGCTCTGACGATCGCCTACCTCGCGGTCGGCACTGCGTCCACGTACCTCTACGCCGCATCGGTGCTCGCCCTCACCCCCAGCTATCACGACACGAACCTCTTCGTGATCGCCCTGCCCATAGTGGCCATGACCCTCGTCGGCGGAACGGGGACGGGTGCGCTCGCGGGCATCCTCTGGGCGACCGTCGGCTTCGCACTGGCCGAGGCGGCCGTCTATTGTGCCGCCCTCACCGCCGGCCGTGCCTTCCACACCGACGCGATCTCCCTCGGCGCCTACCTCCTCATCGTCGGTGTCCTGGCCTTCGACGGCCTGACCCGCGGGGTCCGCAGCAGACCGCAGTCGGCCGTCCACCGCGCGATCAGGGACAACCGTGAAGCGGCAGTGCGCCAGGAGCTCGCCGTGGAGGCCGCGGCCGAACTCCACGACACCGTCCTCAGCGAACTCGTGACGATCGCCAGCTCGATGCCGGGACCCCTGCGCCCGCAACTGCGGCGCCGCATCGAAGACGATCTCCGTCAGCTCGGGCGCGACCCGACAGCGAGTGTCCACGAGCGGCGGGTAGCGTCGACGGACCCGGCGGAAGCCTGGTACGAGAGCGACCTCCGCGAGGCGATCGAACTGGCCCGCGACGAAGGACTCTCGGTCGATGTGTCAGGGGACCGCGAATCCCTCGGGCTCCTCAGCACGGAGCGACGCAAAGCGGTCGGGCTCGCCGTCCGTCAGTGCCTCATCAGTGTCTTGAGGCACGCGGGCAGCGCGACAGCGGAGATCGCGATCTCCGCATCGGACTCGAGCGTCTCCGTGCTCGTCGTCGACGCCGGCCGCGGCTTCACCGCGACAGCGGCGACGTCAGACCGCCTCGGGTTGCGCAATTCCGTCCACGACCGGATCGAACGGGTTGGAGGGACCGTCACCATCTGGTCGAACCCCGACATCGGCACCACCGTCATGATGCGCGTACCTGCTTCCCAGGGCGCGGAGAAGGGGCTGGTCTCATGACGGGCGCCGAGCGAACGCCCCAGCGACTCGACCCGATCGGCACGCTGTCCGCCTGGCCGCTCGGTCCTCTGGTCGGCGTCGTGGTCGTGGCGTACGCCGTCTACTCGACGCTCACCCACCTCGACCAGCTCACCGACCCACCGCTCGCCTGGCTGGCGCTGGCGGTCATCGCCGGGACAGCGATCTACTACTCGTTCCGCACGCGCCCGGTCGTCGCGCCTTTCAGCAGGTTGGGGCTGATCGTCGTCGTGGGGCTGTCGGTCGTCGCGAGCACACTCTTCACGCTCTCCGTGTGGGGTGGCAATCGCATCATCCAGGACGACTGGGGGCAGATAGCCATCGCCCTGATGTTCATCACCTTGCCGCTTTACCGACCGGTCGAAGAGGTTGTGGCTGCTGCAGTCCTCGCCGCCCTTGTGGTCGGGATCGAGGCAGGACTCGAGGGTCCATCGCTGCAGATCGTGAACATGCCGATCGTCTATTTCACGGTTGCTGCAACCCCGGTCATCGCGCTGGCGTTGGCGGGATGCGCATATGCATCCGTCATGACCGGCCAGACAGTGCGGTGGAGCGAGGCGGCCCGCGAGTCGCAGGTGCGGCTCGAGCCCGAGCTGCGTGAAAGCGCGACGCGGATGATCCACCAGGACAGGACGACGCTGCTGAACAGTGCGGCCGTTCCCTACTTCCTCAGCCTGGTCGAGCGAGACGAGCTCACGCCGGAGGATATCGAGGAGGCACGCGCCATAGCGGCCGCGGTGCGTCGCGTCGCGGTCGACGAGGTCGACCGCGGCTGGCTCGAGGAGAGTGTGGCGAGGGCGGTCGGGCATCAGACACCTGCGGTCGTCGACCCGGGCAGGCTTGCCGAGTCGATGTCCGAGGAGCACCGCGGGGTCCTGGGCGCAACCATCGCGGCCGCCGCTCGCATCCACGGATTCGAGTCTTCGTCGCTCAAGATCGAGATCGCAAGCGTCGCGGGACGCGCCGACACGATCGTGAGTGCGAAGGTCGGCGTTCCGGCGCGGGAACTCCGGCGCACCTTCATGCCGTACCTCGCGGCGCTGCGCTCCATCTCCTCCGACGCGACGCTCGACACTCAGGACGGTTCTGTGACGATACAGTTTTCTTATGGCGAGTCCTGAAACCCAATGAGCCCCACAGATCAGAATGCGCTCCCCGGGCCGGTCCGCCTTGCCCTCCTCGACGACCACGAATTGCTGCTCGACAGCCTTGCCAGCTGGATCAAGGCCAACGCGCCCGAGTTCGAGCTGGTTCTCCGTGCGAGCACCTGGCTGGATCTTGTGCACAGCAACGCGTTCCCCACCGACCTGGTGATGATGGATCTCCAGTTGCGCGAATCGGTCTCGATCGGCGCCCGGGTTCGCACCTGTCGCGCCGCAGGCGCGAAGGTGATCGTCCTGACGGCGATCGATGGCCAGGCCGACCGCGACAGTGCTCTCGCCGCCGGTGCCGCCGCCTACCTCAACAAGTCGGAACCGATGAGCGAAGTGATGGCAGTGGCGCGCACGGTGATGGGCCTCGACGGCACGGAGACACCGGAGCCTGCATGGCGTCCGCTGCCGAACGGCGCTACGCAGGTCGCTCGACCGCACCTCAGCGATGGGGAGCGACTCGCGCTCTCGCTGTACGCCGACGGGCGCACGACCGGGCAGGTGGCGCGGGAGATGGGCGTTCAATACGAAACGGCCAAGACCTACCTGCGGCGAGTACGCGAGAAGTACGGGAAGGTGGGGAGACCGACCAGCTCGCGGGCGGATCTCATCCGGCGCGCCGCAGAGGACGGCTACCTCACCTGAGACCGGCCGAACCACCCGTAGGATCGTCTCGTGGCAAAACTGTACTTCCGATACGGCGCGATGAACAGCGGCAAGAGCACTGCGATGCTGCAGGCTGCGTACAACTATGAGGAACGCGGTCATCGGGTCCTGCTCGCCAAGCCGGCGATCGACACCAAAGGCGACATGGGAATCCTGTCGCGACTGGGCGTGACGCGGGAGGTCGACTTCCTGATCGCTCCGGAGACGGATGCGTACGGCAGGTTCCAGCATCATCGGGAGCGCACGATCAAGCGGTACGACCGCGATGTCAGCTGCCTGCTGGTCGACGAAGCGCAGTTCCTCACGGAGGCGCAGGTCGACGACCTTCTTCGTATCGCGCTGCTCGAGAACATTCCCGTTCTGGCATACGGCATCCGGACCGACTTCCAGACGGTCGCCTTCCCCGGCAGTCGCAGGCTCCTCGAGATCGCGCACAGCCTGGAAGAACTGAAGACGATCTGCCGCTGCGGCCGCAAAGCGATCTTCAATGCGCGCAAGATCGACGGCATCTTCGTGTTCGACGGAGACCAGGTGGCGATTGACGGCGCGTCCGTGAGCTACGAGTCGCTGTGTGGCGCCTGTTACCTGCAGGAGAGCCAGGGGGTGCTCAACAACGGCCGGCGTCGCTGGCCCGTCGAAGCCGGCACACCGGCCTACATGGCTGAGCCCGACCCCGACTTCACCTGAACGAGAGCGCCACATGAAGATTTCCGTGATCGGCTGCGGTTACCTGGGGGCTGTCCACGCCGCCGCCATGGCAGAACTCGGACACGAGGTCGTGGGGATCGATGTCGACTCCGCCCGGATCGAGAGCCTGGCTGCTGCCATCCCTCCGTTCTTCGAGCCCGGCCTGCCGGAGATCCTCGCATCGGCGACCGCGAGCGGCAGACTCCGATTCAGCACGGACATCTCCGAGGTCGCCGACGCGACCGTGCATTTCGTCGCGGTGGGCACGCCCCAGCAACACGGCAGTCATGCCGCGGATCTTCGGTTCGTCGATGCCGCGTTCGTCGCGCTCGCGCCATACCTGAAGCCCGGCGACGTCGTGGCCGGCAAGAGCACGGTGCCGGTCGGAACGGCATCTCGACTCAGCGCCCGACTCGCATCGACGGCGCCCGGTGCGATCCTCACCTGGAATCCTGAGTTCCTGCGTGAGGGTTTCGCCGTGACCGACACCATCTCACCTGACCGCCTTGTCTACGGCGTCCCTGGCGGTGACGAGGGGGCGCGCGCGGCGGGCGTTCTCGACGAGGTCTACGCCTCCGCGATCGAGGGCGGCACGCCGGTCGTGGTGACCGACTACGCCACTGCCGAACTCGTGAAAGTCTCGGCGAACGCCTTCCTCGCCACCAAGATCTCGTTCATCAATGCGATGGCGGAGATCGCCGAAGTGACGGGGGCGGACGTGACGGCCCTCGCGGATGCGATCGGGTACGACGCGCGAATCGGCCGCCGGTTCCTCAACGCCGGCGTCGGGTTCGGTGGAGGATGCCTGCCGAAGGACATTCGGGCGTTCACCGCCCGCGCGGAGGAACTCGGCCGCGGGGAGTCATTGGCGTTCCTCAAGGAGGTCGACCAGATCAACCTTCGGCGGCGGCAGCGTGTCATCGACCTTGTCGTCGAGTTGCTCGACGGGCAGGTGAACGGCAAGCGGATCGCGGTGCTGGGGCTCGCCTTCAAGCCGCATTCCGATGATGTGCGCGATTCCCCTGCGCTCGACGTGGCCGTTCAGCTGCGCGGGCTCGGTGCCAAGGTCGTGGCGACCGACCCGCAGGCGGTCGCGAATGCCCGGAGACGGCATCCGCAGCTCAGATACACGGACGATGTGCTCACGGCGCTGGACGATGCGGATGCGGTGGTGCTGGTCACCGAGTGGCCCGAATACAAGGCGCTCGACCCCGTGCAGGTCGCTGGTCTCGTTCGTGGCACGGTCATCGTCGACGGCCGCAACTGTCTCGACGCCGAGCAATGGCGTGCGGCGGGCTGGACCTATCGCGGTCTTGGGCGGCGCTGACCGGTGAATCCTTCGGTTGCCCTTGCGGCAATGTACCCCCGGTTCGGGGGTACGCCAGGGCTCTCGTTAAAGCTGAGGAATTGTTAGATTTGCCGGATGGAGTCCAACCCGGCGATCTCGAAGCGACGACGCGTCATCTCTCTGACCGTCGCCGCGCTCGTCCTGCTGATCGCCGCGGTCGTCGGCTGGATCGGCATCCGGGGACTCATCGCCAAGCAGGAGCTGCAGGCGATCAACCCCCTGGTCACGAAGATCGAGGCCTCTGTGGGCTCGGGCGACCTGGGAGCGGCCCGGACTGCGGCGCGGCAGCTCGAAGCTCACGCACGACTCGCGGCCGGACTCACGGACGATCCGTTGTGGCGGGCGGCCGAGGTGGTTCCTCTGGCGGGCGCCAACCTTGCCGCGGTACGGCAGCTCGCAGCCGCGACCGAAGCCGTCTCCAGCAGGGTCGTCACGCCGCTCATAGCGGTGTCCGCGTCCGTCGACCTCGAGAAGTTCAAGCCCGTGGGCGGACGACTCGATCTGGCGCCGCTCGTTCAGGCGGCGCCGGCCGTCCTCCGGGCCCAGGCCGCGCTGAGCGACGTGGACCGGTCCGTCTCTGCCATCCGCACGGGTGACACGCTCGGGGTCGTGACGGATGCGGTCACCCGTGTACGGAACGCCATCAACCGGGTCAGCCCGACGATCACCGCGCTGGCGAACAGTGCTCGCGTGCTTCCCGGGATGCTCGGAGCGGACGGCCCCCGCAACATCCTGCTTCTGACGCAGAACCCTGCCGAGCTGCGGGCGACCGGCGGGCTCGTGGGTTCGCTGACCCTCATCCACACCGACGGGGGAGCGTTCAGCATCGTGGCGCAGGCCTCTACGACGGACTTCCCGCCGTTGGCGAGCCCGGTCATGCCGCTGCCGGCGGCGACGGAGGGCTTGTACGGATCGGTCGTCGGGCGCTACGTACAGGACGTCGGGGCGACCCCGTACTTCCCCGTGACAGCGAAACTTGCCGCAATGATGTGGACTGGGAAGTTCGGCGGGACCATCGACGGTGTGGTCGCCATAGATCCTGTGACCATCCAGTACATCCTGAAGGCCACCGGCCCGGTGAAGGTCGCCGGCGGCCGGCAACTCTACGCGGGCAACGTCGTTCGCATTCTCCTGAGCGACAGCTACCGCGACTATTCGGCGCCACGCGCCCAGGACGCTTTTTTCGCATCGACAGCGTCGGCGGTCTTCTCCAAAGTCGCCTCCGGGTCGGCCGATGCCACCAGGCTCGTTCGGGCGCTCGGCCAGGCTGGAGCGGAGCGGCGTGTGCTCATCTGGAGCAGTCACCCGTCGGAGCAGGCGGTATTCGCCGCGACGACGCTCGGCGGTGGGCTGCCGGCCTCGAGTCCCCAGGTGGCGGGAATCGGGGTGTATTTCAACGACGCCACCGGCGGAAAGATGGACTACTACCTCAAGTCGACCGTCTCGGTCGCGACCGGGGTCTGCCGTGCCGACCGGATACCGACCTCACGCGTGACCGTCAGCCTGACCAACGGGGCGCCGGCGGATGCGGGAACGTCCCTTCCCGCCTATGTCACCGGCTCCGGAATGTTCGGGGTGCCGCCGGGCACCGTTCGCACTCGGGTGGCCGTGTACGGGCCCAAGGATGGCCTTCTCATCGCGACGTCGAGTGGGAAGGCGCTTTATCCCACGCGTGCGGCCACTGACACCGGCAGACCGGTGAGCCTGTTCACGGTGGATCTGAAGCCGGGAGCGAGCCGAACGATCGTCGTAGATCTGCTCGATGTCGCCCAGAAGGCCCCCCATGCCCAACTCACTGTTACCCCCAGTCTGGGTGGCACAGTGTCACAAAACGTTGCCCTCGCCTGTGATTCGACCGTAAAATGAGGATTAATCACGTTGGTTGACCAATGTGTCCACAGTACCGGTCGGAAAGGCGCCTCCCATGTCCAGGAAGCTGCTCGCAACACTGCTCCTCGTCGTCGCGGCCACATTGGCAGCGCCCGCGGCCGCCAACGCAGTCGACTACACCACCGGAGGCGGCTGCACCGTCAGCCCGTCCACCCTCCAGGGAGGTCAGACAGCCGCCCTCAATTGCTCGGCGGGAACCTTCGGCCCCTCTGAGAGCGTCAGCTATGTCGTCTCTGGCCAGGATGGCGCCGACGCGCACCTCGCATCCTTCGCAACGTCGATCAGCACAGCCAATGTCGTCAAGACGTCCAGCGCCAACGGAAGCGCCATCCTGCTCGTGACCGTGCCGCGTTCCGCAAGCGGTGCCTACGAGATCACCGGCACGGGGGCGTCCAGCCACTCGGTGTCGACGGCGACCGTCACCGTCGTCCCAGCGGATGACCCGGCTGCCGCGAGCTCCTCGAATTCGGGCGACTCCGGAACCGGGCTCGCCCACACGGGCTCCGTGATCAGCACCTCACTCATCGCGGTCGGCATCGGACTGGCGCTCGCGGGAATCATCGTCATCCTGATCGTCACAACTCGCCGCCGTCGCGAATCGCTGTAACGGCGAGGCCCGGGCGATTCGCGTCGGCTGCGGATCGCCCAGGTTTAAGGCCGCGGGAATCGTTGGCGTCCGGTCATCGTTGGCACAATGGTGAACTCTGCGCCGAACGAATCCTCCGTGCCCCTGAACGTCCTCGACCTCGCAAGCCGGCCATACGGCGGGACCAACGCAGACGCCGTTCGCGGCTCGGTGAAGCTGGCTCAGGAAGCGGAACGGCTCGGGTTCTCGCGCTTCTGGGTCGCAGAGCATCACGGGATGCCCGGGATCGCCTCCAGCGCCCCCGCCGTACTGATCGCAGGCGTCGCAGCGGCCACGGAGACCATCCGGGTCGGGAGCGGTGGAGTGATGCTTCCGAATCATGCGCCGCTCGTGGTCGCCGAGCAGTTCGGCACCCTCCGCGCGCTCTACGGTGATCGGATCGACCTCGGTATCGGTCGCGCGCCCGGCACCGACGGCGCGACGGCGATGGCCCTCCGGCGCAGTGCCGAGGGGCTCGGGGTCGAGGACTTCCCGCAGCAGCTCCTCGATCTGTTCGGGTTCTTCTACGGGGGACTCAGCGACGCCAATCCGCTTCACACGATCACGGCTGTCCCCGGGCTCGGCGATGCACCGCAGGTCTGGCTCCTCGGGTCGAGCGGATACAGCGCCCAGGTCGCGGCGGCGCTCGGTCTGCCGTTCGCGTTCGCGCATCATTTCGCGGGAGAGAACACCGAAGCAGCGCTCGAGCTCTACCGCTCGCGATTCACGCCGAGTGACATCCTCACCGAGCCGCACAGCATGATCGCGGTGAACGTGATCGCCGACGAAGACCCCGAGGTCGTGCGCGCGCAATCGCTGCCCGGTCAGCTCTCCTTCCTTCGCATGCGGCAGGGCGGCAAGCCGCAGCCGGTCAGCATCGAAGAGGCACTGGCGCACGAGTTCACGCCGCTCGAGCAGGAGTTCATCGCTGCGCGTACCGCACGACAGGCGGTCGGCACGCCCGATGAAGTCGAGACGCGGCTCAGGTCGCTGTTGCAGTCGACCGGAGCGGACGAGTTGATGATCGCCTCCGGAGCCGCGACACTGGATGCGCGCATCCGGTCGCTGCAGATCGTCGCCGACCGGCTGGGCGTTCAGACGCGGGCTTAAACGGCTGCTGCCGGAGCGATACGCTCCGGCAACAGATGTGTCGGGGTGGCGGGATTCGAACCCACGACCTCTTCGTCCCGAACGAAGCGCGCTACCAAGCTGCGCCACACCCCGAGTGGCCCGAAGGCCTCAACTAGGATACACGCTGCGGAGCGGGATCGTTGACCAGTCGGTCGTGCCTCAGCGCGCGGGGACCAGGGTGAGAAGCGTGGCCTCGGGCGGGCAGGCGAATCTGAACGGCGCGTAGATCGACGTGCCGAGGCCCGCGGAGACGTTGAGATAGGCGGACCGGAAGGCGTGCCGCCAGATGCTGAGACCCTTGGCCTGACGGCGGGGGATGTCGCAGTTGGTCACGAGAGCGCCGAATCCGGGAAGGCAGACCTGGCCGCCATGGGTGTGGCCGGCGAGGATCAGGGAGGCCCCGTAGGTCACGAACGAGTCGAGCACCCGCTGGTAGGGCGCATGCGCGACGCCGACGGTCAGAGTGGGGCGTTCGACCTTCGGGGCGTCTTCCGGCCAGGTCGCATCCTCGGCGTATGGGTCGTTCTCGCGCAGCTCCTCGAGCGCACCGGGAATCAGCTCCAGCCGGTCGAAGTGGCGGTGCGGATCGTTCACGCCGAAGAACTCGATGTGGGTGCCGAGAAGATCGAGGGAGCCGGCGGAATTGTTGAGATCGAGCCAGCCGAGATCGTCGAAGTAGGAGATGAGCGCGGCGTTGTCGAGGAGCGCGGCCGTTGTCGCCACCTTCGACGGACCGGTGAAGTACTTCAGCGGGTTCTTGGCCTGAGGGCCGTAGTAGTCATTGGAGCCGTGCACGAACACACCGGGAATGCCGCGGAAGCGCTCGAAGGCGTACTCGATTCCCGCCAGACCGTCGGGGTGGCCGAGGTTGTCTCCGGTGTCGACGATGAGATCGATGTCGAGGTCGGCCAGGGATCGAATCCACTCCTGCTTGTGCTTCTGCCACGGAGCCATGTGCAGGTCGGACAGGTGCAGCACGCGGATCGGGCGCGCACCCGCGGGGAGCACAGGGACGCTCACCCGTCGCAGCGTGAACGCCGTGTTCTCGACGAGGGTGCCCCAGGCGAACGCGCCGACGGCCGCAGCGCCCGCCACCGCGAGTGCGGTGGCGGCGCTGCGGACGTGTGTGCGTGCCACTACGGTTTCGGTGCCCCGGTCGGAGGTGTCGAGGCCTGCTGGAGCGTCAGGGTGACTTTCGAGCCTGGTTTCGCACCGGTTCCGGCACCGGGGTCCATCGCCTTGACGATGTCGTCGGGGTTGCCGCCACCCTTGACCTGCACGCTGAAGCCGCTCAGGGCGGCCTGAGCCTCAGAGAGCTTCTTGCCGACGACGTCGGGCAGCGCGACGAGCGACCCATTGCTCGTGTACACCGTGATCTCGGTGCCCTTGCTCACGTTCGCGCCGGCGCCCGGGTCGGTGCCGTCTACTGTTCCGGCGGGCTTCATGGAGTCACGAGGACCGCCATCCGCATAGTTCAGACCGAGTCCTTCGATGATGGATTTCGCTTCGGCAGGGCTGCGGCCGCTCAGGTCGGGCACCTGAACCTGCACGCCCTGGAGGAGCTTGTTGTCGGGCGTCGGGAACGGGTCGCCGCCGAACTTCGCGACGGCCGCGCCCATGATGTTGCGCATCACTGCCGTTCGGGCGAGTGCGGGCGTCGTACCGTGCGTCGGGTAGATGCTGCGCATCGAGACGTGTCCGGAGATGTTACCGACCCAGTACGCTCCGGCCATCTTGGTGGTCGCGGCGACGAGCCAGATCTGCTCGTTGTTGTCGGTGGTTCCCGTCTTGGCGAGCATGTCGGTGTTGCTCGGGTTCATGCCGGCAGCCGTACCGCTGGTCACGACCTTCTTGAGCGCGTAGGCCATCGTGGCGGCTATCTGCGGGTCGACTGCCTGCGTGCACTTCGACTTCGGAGCGGGGACGTCCTTGCCCGTGCCGTCGATGATCTTGTCGATGGCAACAGGCGTGCAGGTGACGCCCTTGTTCGCGATACCTGCGAACGCAGTGGCCATCGTCAGCGGCGCGATCTCATTGATGCCGAGCACGCTCGTCGGGTAGGTCTTGAGCGGTGCGCTGTCTGCGCGGTGCACGCCGAAGGCCTCCGCGTCGTGACGGATGTCGCACAGGTCGAGCTCGTGCGCCATCGCGATGTACGCGGTGTTGACCGATTCTGTCGTCGCGGTCTGGGCGCTCATGATGCCGCCCTCGCCCGACGAGTCGTTCTGGGGGCGGTACGGACCGGAAGCAGGCCCGTCGCAGCTGTTCTTGAACGTCGACGCGTCGTAGGTCCTGGGGTTCGCGTTGACGGTCTCGTTCAGCGAATGACCCGCCTGGAGCCAGGCCGCGAGCGTGAAGACCTTGTAGGTCGATCCGGTCTGGAAGCCGCTCGATCCGCCGTACGCCTTGTCGGTGTTGTAGTTGATCGACGTGTAGTTGGCGCCCGAGTTCAGCACTGCGGGATCCTGGCTGTAGTCCTTGTTCTGGGCCATGTAGAGGACCCGGCCGGTGCCGGGCTGCACGCCGACGGCGGCGGCACCGAGATTGGCCCTGTCGTAGGTCTTCGGCACGTAGTCGCGGATGGATCCTTCAGCAGCGCCCTGCATGTCGAGGTCGAGGCTCGTGAAGATCTTGTAACCGCCACGGTAGAAGTTCGACGTGCGAGTGTCCGCATCCTTGCCGAAGGCGGGGTCGTTCAGGGCGATCTTCTGCACGTAGTCGCAGAAGTACGCCGATCCTCCCGCGGTCTGGCAACCACGGACCGACGGGGTGATCTTGGGCGTGATCTTGGTCTTCAGGGCCTCTTGGTACTGGGCCTTGGTGAGCTTCTTGTACTCGTACATCTTGCCGAGGATGTAGTTGCGACGATCCTTGTTGGCCGCGTAGCCGTTGGCGGCGCCGTTCGTCTTGCTCGTCGGGTCGTCGAGCTTGAGCGCGGTCGGCTGGTTCACGATCGCGACGAGGCTCGCCGCCTGCGCGGGTGTCAGAGTCTTGGCCGAGACGCCGTAGTAGTAGCGAGCCGCAGCTTCGATTCCGTAGACGCTGCCGCCGAAGCCGGCGATGTTGAGGTACCCATCGAGGATCTGGTCCTTCGTGTACTTCTTCTCGAGGCCGATGGCGTACTTCATCTCCTTGAGCTTGCGGTCAGGAGTCACGCCCGTGGAGTTCTGCACGCACGCGTCGTACGCCTTCTGGTCGGCGTCGGTCTTGACCGGCTTCGCCTCGCACTTCTGCAGCAGCACGTTCTTCACGTACTGCTGGGTGATCGACGAACCGCCCTGGGTGTCCTTCTTGAGCGCCGTGAAAAGCGCGCCTCGGATGGTGCCCTGGATGTCGACGCCGCCGTGCGTGTAGAAGCGCGGGTCTTCACCGGCGATCGCAGCGTCCTTGGCGGACTGCGAGATCTGGTCGAAGTTCACCGGCAGCCGGTTCTGGGCGTAGAAGGTGGCCAGCGGAACGTTGGTGCCGTTGCTCGCCTTCGCGTAGATGGTGGTCGGCTGTGCGAGTTCTCCGACGGAGAGATACTCCGGAAGACCCTCGAATACGCCGATGCTGTCGTTCGCGGCCATGCCGGTCACCGCGATTGCGGGGGTGACGGCGGCGGTGACGAGGAGGCCCGCGACGACACTCATGCCGACGAACGCGCCAAGCGCTCCAAGCGCACCTCTAGCCGGGGGTTTTTTGGCAGACATAGAATCAAGCGTAAGTGAGAAACCTGACAAACCCCCTGAACGACCGAGCTGAACGCACGAGGAGAGCCATGCCCCGCTGGGAATACGCGACGATTCCGCTGATCATCCACAACACTGCGGCCATCCTCAACACCTGGGGATCCGAAGGGTGGGAACTGGTCCAGGTCGTCACCGGCCCCGAGGGCGGCCTGGTCGCCTACCTCAAGCGTCCGGTGCTCGAGACGGACGGCGGCGACCAGTGACCTCCGCCATCGAAGCCCGTCTCGCCGAGCTCGGAATCGAGCTCCCCGAGGTCGTCCCTCCGGTTGCCGCGTACATTCCCGCGGTGGTCGAAGGCTCCCTCGTCTTCACCTCCGGCCAGCTCCCGATGGTGTCCGGCGCATTGCCGGCGACTGGCAAGGTCGGCGATGGCCACGGCCTCGTGCCGGCGAGCGACGCCAAAGCCTACGCGCGGATCTGCGCTCTCAACGCTCTCGCCGCAGCCAAGGGTGTGATCGGATCGCTCGACCGTGTGACGCGTGTCGTCAAGGTCGTCGGGTTCGTCGCATCCGATCCATCGTTCACCGGCCAGCCGGGTGTCATCAACGGGGCGTCCGAGGTGCTCGGGGAGATCTTCGGCGATGCCGGAGTCCACGCCCGCTCGGCGGTCGGCGTCGCCGTGCTTCCACTGGACGCGCCGGTCGAGGTCGAACTGATCCTCGCCTTCGCGTGAGCTGACGCCGAGTCGCCACCGACCGCCGCGCATTCGTGTCGGCGACGGTCGGTGACGACTCGACGGGATCTACTTCAGCTTGCCCTGGATGATCGTCATCACCGTCGTGTCCGCAAGTGTGGTCGTATCGCCGATCTCGCGGCCCTCGGCCACGTCGCGCAGCAAGCGGCGCATGATCTTCCCCGAGCGGGTCTTCGGGAGTTCGTTGACGACGAAGATCTGGCGTGGCCGCGCGATCGCACCGATCTGCTCGGCGACGTGCGCGCGAAGCACCGCGGCGACATCCTCGGTATCCGCCACTTCCTGCTGGCTCTGCTTGATGATGACGAACGCGACGACGGCTTGTCCGGTCGTCTCGTCGCTGGCGCCGACGACGGCGGCCTCGGCGGTGAGCGGATGCGCGACCAGCGCCGACTCGATCTCCGCGGTCGAGAGGCGGTGGCCGGACACGTTCATGACATCGTCGACCCGGCCGAGGAGCCAGATGTCGCCGTCCTCGTCGAGCCTGGCGCCGTCGCCGGCGAAGTACTTGTCGCCGAACTTCTCCCAGTAGGTCTCCTTGAACCGCTCGGGGTCGCCCCAGATTCCGCGCAGCATGCTCGGCCACGGCTCAGTGATGACGAGGAGGCCGCCGTTGCCCTGGCCGACGTGCTCGCCGGCATCGTCGAGCACGTCCACGGCGATACCGGGGAGCGGCGTCTGTGCGCTACCGGGCTTGGTCGCGGTCACGCCGGGAAGCGCGGAGATCATGATCGCGCCGGTCTCGGTCTGCCACCATGTGTCGACGATCGGAGTCTCGCCTCCGCCGATGACCTCGCGGTACCACATCCACGCCTCCGGGTTGATCGGCTCACCGACGGAGCCGAGCACGCGAAGGCTGCTGAGATCGAAGCCCTGGGGGATCTGCCGCCCGAGCTTCATGAACGAGCGGATGGCAGTGGGCGCGGTATAGAAGATCGAGACCCTGTACTTCTCGATGATCTCCCACCAGCGGCCCTGGTGCGGCGTGTCCGGCGTTCCTTCGTAGAGTACCTGGGTCGCGCCGTTGGCGAGCGGTCCGTAGACGACGTAGCTGTGCCCGGTGACCCAGCCGATGTCGGCGGTGCACCAGTAGACGTCGGACTCGGGGTGAAGATCGAAGACGTTCTTGTGAGTGAACGCGGCCTGGGTGAGGTAGCCGCCGGACGTGTGGAGGATTCCCTTCGGCTTGCCCGTCGTTCCGCTCGTGTAGAGGATGAAGAGGGGCTGTTCGGCTCCGAACGCCTTCGCCACGTGGTCGGCGTCGACCTGCGCGATCTCATCGTGCCACCAGAGGTCACGGCCGTCGGTCCACTCGACGTCGTTGCCGCCGCGCTTGACGACGAGTACGTTCTCGACCGTCGAATCGCTGGCCGCGAGGGCCGCGTCGACGGCGGCCTTGAGCGGGAACACCTTGCCCTTGCGCCAGCCGCCGTCGGCCGTGATCACGAGCTTGGCACTGGCATCGTCGATTCGGGAGCGCAGGCTTTCCGCACTGAACCCGCCGAAGACGACGGAATGGACGGCACCGATGCGCGCGACGGCCAGCATGGCGATCACGGCCTCGGGGATCATCGGCAGGTAGATCGCGACACGATCGCCCGCACGGATGCCGAGGCTGGTCAGCAGGTTGGCCGCTCGCTTGACCTCGGCCGTCAGCTCCGCGTAGGTGATCGAGCGGCTGTCGCCCGGCTCCCCTTCCCAGTGGATGGCGACGCGGTCGCCGTTTCCTGCGAGAACGTGCCGGTCGAGGCAGTTGTATGCGACGTTCAGCTCGCCGTCGTCGAACCAGGTCGCGAACGGCGGGTTCGACCAGTCGAGAGTCTTCGTGAAGGGTTTGTGCCAGTGAAGGAGCTCGCGGGACTGGTCGGCCCAGAAGGCGGGCCGGTCGGATGCCGCGCGCTCATAGAGGGCGGCGCCGGCGACGGCCTGGGCGGCGAATTCCTCGGTCGGCGGAAATCGTCGTTCCTCGTGCAGCAGGTTGTCGATCGTGTTGCTCATGGGGAGTTTTTTCGCTCCTTTGCGATGCGTGTTTGGCAGGGGTCGTGGCGCGACTTCTACAGACATTACCGCTTGGCCGCGACCCCTCAATCGGAGACTTGCGAAACCAGTTAATAGGCGTACACTAATACCCGGCCGAATGTAAATTCTGGCGTGCGGCGCGAACGATTCCCCCCAATCACGCGTCGCTGTGGCGGCACCTGTTCCCCCCAATAGGTGCCGCCCCCCTTTGTTAACCGCCTGTGGTCCGCCGAGCGTGCATCCTCTCCTCCACAGCATCCGTACTAAGGCCGCTCTCCACAGTCCAGCGTGCTCACTGCTCGCTCTGACCGACGCCTCCGTAACCTCGCAGGCATGTCATCCCCAACCTCCGGCAGCAGCCCAGGTGTCCCCTTCGTGCCCCATGCTCCGGCATCCAGGCAGCCGCCCGATCGGGGAGTGATCGATTGGAGCCAGTTCGGCCCGCTCGCTCCGCATGTCGCACGCGAGGGAGTCACAGACCTCTTCGTGAACGGGGCGGAGCTCTGGTGCGATGGAGAGTCGGGCATCCAGCGCCTTGACGGGTGGTCCGCCGACGAACGCGCCACGCGCGACCTCGCCGTGCGACTCATCGGCCTCGGCGGTCGCCACATCGATGAGGCGACGCCTGCGGTGGACGTACGACTGGCAGGTGGAGTCAGGGTGCACGCCGTGCTTCCGCCGATCTCCACATCGGGCACCCTGCTGTCCATCCGAATACCTCGGCGCGAGCGGTTCACCCTCGACGACCTGGTCTCCGCGGGTTCCGCGACGTCGTCCCAGGCGGCGATCCTGCGGAGCGCGGTCGCGCAGCGCCTGAATCTCCTTGTCACGGGCGCGGCCGGAGCGGGAAAGACGACACTACTCGCGGCCATGCTCGCCGAAGCATCGCCGGACGAGCGGATCGTCGTCATCGAAGACGTCGCCGAACTCAGGATCCATCACCCGCACGTCGTCGGAGTTCAGTCCAGGCAGTCGAACCTCGAGGGCGCCGGTAGCGTCGGACTCCAGCAACTGGTTCGGGAGGCTCTGCGGATGCGCCCGGATCGATTGGTTCTGGGCGAATGCCGCGGTGCCGAAGTGCAGGAACTCCTGAGCGCGCTGAACACCGGCCATGACGGAGGCGCTGGAACGCTTCATGCCAACTCCCTCAGCGACGTGCCGGCACGGCTCGAAGCGCTCGGGGCTCTCGCCGGAATGTCGGATCGTTCCATCGCGCGCCAGGCCGTGAGCGCGATCGGCCTCGTCATCCACGTCGCGCGGATCGACGGCATGCGCCGCATCGCCGGCTTCGGGAGGTTCCGGGCGGATGGCCGGTCGCGCCTCGCACTCGATGAACTCAGGATGCCCGATGCGAACTGACAGGGCGCAGCGCCGACCTGAGATCGACCGTCTCGCCACGCTCGCCGAGACACTGGCGACGCTGCTGGAGGCCGGGATCGGCCCAGCGCCCGCGTGGTCGTATCTGGCTGAGTCGACCGACGATCCGTTTGCGGCATCGGTCGGCCGCGGGATCACAAGCGGGGACACTGTCGTCTGCGCCATCATGAGTGGCCGGGACGACCCGCCGCCTCGTGTGCGTGAAGCCAGGGCCGCGCTCGCGGCGGTGTGGTGGGTGGCCACAGAGTCCGGATCACCGCTTGCCGATTGCCTTCGGGCTTGCGGGGAGTCCTTTCACAGACAGGGGGATACGGAGCGTGACATCGCCGTTGCGCTCGCGGGACCGGTGCTGACGGCCCGAATGGTGTCCTTCCTTCCCCTGGTCGGACTCCTCTTCGGGATGGCGCTGGGCTTCGACACCCTGGGCACGCTCACCGGAAATCCGGTCGGATGGGCGCTTCTTTCGGGCGGCGCTCTGCTCATGGGACTCGGCGCGGCCTGGAATCGGCGGCTCTCCCACCGGGCGACCCCGTCCGGCTCCGCGCCGGCGATCGAGCTCGAGCTCCTCGCAATGGCGCTTGCGGGAGGCGCGGCCATATCGGTTGCCCGTGAGGTCGTCGCGGATGCGTGTCGTCGTTTCCTGTCCGGGGGCCGTGACAGCGTGCCCGCCATCGAACGGGTGCTCGAGCTGTCCGCCCGCGCAGGGATTCCGGCGGGGGCGCTCCTTCGAAGCGAAGCAGACCGCGGGCGACGCGAGTCGCGCAGCGCCGGGCAGGCCGCGGCGGCATCGCTGGCAGTCCGGTTGATGCTGCCCCTCGGCCTCTGCGTGCTGCCGGCCTTCATGCTCCTCGGCGTCGCTCCGCTGCTGCTCGCCATTGTTTCCTCCACATTCGAGTCGTTGTGACTCCTGTCCACAGAAGTCGGCGGTTCCGCGCGAGGAGATCGTGGGCCGCGAAAGATGGATGCACAGGGGCGCTTCGCTTCGCAAACCAACTGGAAGGTAACCGAGATGACACACAAGGCATGGTCACGCGCAGTGGCAGCACTCTCAGACGAGCGGGGATCGGCGACAGCCGAGTACGCCGTCGCAACGATGGCCGCTGTGGGGTTCGCCGGGCTCCTTGTGGTCATACTCCGCGGAGACGAGGTCAGGCAGGTACTGACCGATCTCGTGAGGCGAGCTCTCTCCATCGATGTGTGACGCAGTTGAATCCACCTCCGAGCGAGGCAGCGTCACCGCGGAGTTCGCGGTCGTCGCTCCGGCGATCGTCCTCGTCCTCGCGCTCTGCCTGGGTGCGCTTCAAGCGGTGACCCAGCAGCTCCGGATCACGGATGCGGCTGCCGACGCCGCACGGGCGCTGGGGCGTGGCGACGCCGTCGAAACGGTCACCGCTCGCGCTCGCACGGCGATCGGTGCGGTGACGCTCTCCGTAGCGAGCGAGGGAGACTTCATCTGCGCCCGCCTTCGATCGCCCGGCCCTGCCGGTCCGTTCGGGGCACTCGGGCTCACTCTGGTCGGACGGTCGTGCGCGGTCGCGGGCGGTCTCTGAGATGAAGGTGTTCGAGACGCACGGGCGCGTGGCTACTGGCTCCGAGCCAGGGCGTGCGGCATTCAGCGAACGCGGATCGGTCTCGATCATCTCGATCGCGATGATCGGCGGGATTCTCGCGCTGACCGGATGCATCGCCGGAATCTCGGCGGCCTTCGTCGTCAAACAGCGCGTCGTCGGGGCCGCGGACGCTGCGGCTGTCGCTGCCGCCGATGTCGTGTCCGGGGCGATGCCGGGCTATCCGTGTGCGCGGGCAGACGATGCGGCGAGTATCAATGGAGGCACCCTGGTCGACTGCGCGATCAACGGCCCCTTGGTGACTGTGCTTGTGAAGGCACAGGTTCTCACCTTCGAGGTTCGAGTGCGCGCTCGGGCGGGGCCACCACGCACGCTGGAGCCTCTCTCAGTCGAAGACGGCCTCGAGGTAGCGGTATTCGACGGCGCTCGGCCGGCTGTCGAGGGCGTCGTCGGAAGCGAACTCCACGCCGCCACCCCGTGTATAGAGGTAACGCTTGCCGCCCGACTCAGCCTTGATCTCGATTCTCGGGCGCGGGTCACCCGACTCCAGGAACTCGGCAGTGATGGTTTTGCCTTCCAGCGGACCATCGGTCAGTTTCGCGGTATACGTCCCCATCGATGTTGTACCCATGAAGGCCATTTTCCTCGGCCACAGCGCCACCGCAAGGTCTGCGCTGAAGGCGAACGAGCCCGGAACGATTAGGTGTAAAAGCAGTAGAGGTGTGTATGGTGTGCCTTGATGGGCGGCGCTGCTCACGATCACAGCTGGGGGAGAGCGCCGGGGGAGCGCATCTACTCCGGGCCCAGCTGTTTCTCCACAGGATGCGTATATAAGAGGAGTCAGGTGCCAGACACGAAGAAGCTGGTCATCGTCGAGTCACCGACGAAGGTGAAGTCGATCGCCCAGTACTTGGGAGCGGGATACGAGGTCATGGCCTCGGTTGGTCACATCCGCGACCTGATCGAGCCCAAGAACCTTCCGCCGGAGCTCAAGAAGGGCTCGCTCGGCAAGTTCTCCGTCGACGTCGAGAACGACTTCGAACCGTACTATGTCGTCTCCGACCAGAAGAAGAAGACGGTCGCCGACCTGAAGCGCGCCCTCAAAGACGCCGACGAACTCCTGCTCGCAACTGATGAGGACCGCGAAGGCGAAGCCATCGCGTGGCACCTGATCGAAGTCCTGAAGCCCAAAGTGCCTGTGCGTCGCATGGTCTTCCACGAGATCACCCGCGAAGCGATCGAGCGTGCACGGGACAACACCCGCGAGATCGACGCTGCGCTCGTCGATGCCCAGGAGACGCGACGCATCCTCGACCGCCTGTACGGGTACGAGGTGTCGCCGGTTCTCTGGCGCAAAGTAGGTCCCGGCCTTTCGGCGGGCCGCGTGCAGTCCGCCGCCACCCGTCTCGTAGTCGACCGTGAGCGGGAACGCCTCGCGTTCGTCGCCGCCGGCTACTGGGACCTCACGGCGCAGCTGGCACCGACTTCGGAGGGTGACAGAGCTGCCAGTTCATTCGAAGGACGCCTGGTCAGGCTCTCCGGCGAACGAATCGCCACAGGACGAGACTTCGACGACCGCGGCCAGCTGAAGAGCAGCGCCCGAACCCTCGACGAATCGGCCGCCTCCGCGCTGGCCGAGGCGATCGCTCTGCCGAGCACCGTCGTCGCAGTCAGCAAGGTCGAGTCCAAGCCGTATTCGCGCCGTCCCGCGGCCCCGTTCACGACCTCGACGCTCCAGCAGGAGGCCGCACGAAAGCTGCGGTTCTCTGCGCGCCAGACGATGAGCGTCGCCCAGTCGCTCTACGAGAACGGCTACATCACCTATATGCGCACCGACTCGCCGTCGCTCTCGAAGCAGGCGACCGACGCGGCGCGTAAACAGGCTGCAGACCTCTACGGTGCCGAGACCGTACCCGACAAGCCACGGACCTACGCGGGAAAGAACAAGAGCGCGCAGGAGGCCCACGAGGCGATCCGTCCCTCAGGCGAGACCTTCCGAACGCCGGCGGAGCTGGCTTCCGTCCTGCGTGGCAACGACATGCGACTCTACGACCTCATCTGGAAGCGCACCGTCGCATCGCAGATGGCCGATGCCAAGGGCCAGACCGCCTCAGTGACGATCGAGGCTTCGCTGACCGAAGGCGACAACTCCGGTACTGTGGCCGAATTCTCGGCCAGTGGAACGGTGATCACGTTCCGCGGCTTCCTCCACGCCTACGAAGAAGGCCGGGATGAAGAGCGGAACGCGACGACGGAGCCGACCGAGTCCAAGCTTCCTCCGCTCGAGGCGGGCCAGAAACTGGAAGTGGTGGATGTCGAGGCGAAGGGCCACGAAACCACTCCGCCGCCGCGCTACACAGAGGCGAGCCTGGTGAAGACGCTCGAAGAGCTGGGTGTCGGCCGACCGTCCACCTACGCGTCGATCATCTCGACGATCGTCGACCGAGGGTACGTGACACCGCGAGGCCAGGCGCTCGTTCCCAGCTGGGTCGCGTTCTCCGTGGTCCGGCTGCTCGAAGACTATTTCGGCGAACTGGTCGAATACGACTTCACCGCCGAGATGGAGGACGACCTCGACCGCATCGCCGGGGGAGAAGCCGAGCGGAACGACTGGCTCAACAGCTTCTACTTCGGAAGCGATAAGCACAAGGGCCTCCGTCAGGTCATCGACAACCTGGGCGACATCGACGCGCGAACGATCAACTCCATCCGCATCAATGACGACATCACTCTCCGCATCGGCAAGTACGGCCCCTATCTCGAGATCGTTGAGCCCGGCGCCGCCGAAGGCGCCACACCGCGCCGGGTGAACATCCCGCAAGACCTCGCTCCCGACGAACTCACGCCTGCAAAAGCGCTCGAACTGATCGATGCGCCGGTGCAGACCGATCGGATTCTCGGCGTGAACCCGGCGAACGGTAAGCAGGTCGTCGCAAAAGACGGCCGGTTCGGCCCCTACGTCACCGAGCTTGAACCAGAGGAGCCCGAAGCGCTGAACGTTGACGGCGCGAGCGTCGACCCCGAGACCGGCGAGATCGTCGAGGCTCCGGCGCGTGCCGCCGTCAAGTCGAAGAAGGCCGTCGCCAAGAAGGCAACGGCGTCGAAGCCGCGTACCGCGTCGCTCTTCAAGTCCATGGATCTTGCGACGATCGATATGGATACGGCCATGCAGCTATTGGACCTTCCGCGGGTTGTCGGGGCCGACCCGACCACGGGCGACGAGATCCAGGCTCAGAACGGTCGCTACGGCCCATACCTGAAGAAGGGTACGGACACCCGCTCGCTGACTGCGGAAGACGAGATCTTCTCGATTGACCTCGCAGGCGCACTCGACCTGTTCGCGCAGCCCAAATACGGCGCGCGGCGAGCGTCGAGCGCTCTCAAGGAATTCGAAGCTGACCCGGTGAGCGGCAAGCCGATCAAAATCAAAGACGGGCGTTTCGGACCCTATGTGACCGACGGCGTGACCAACGCGACGATCCCCAAGAGCGAAATGGTCGAAGAGGTCGACTTCGAACGCGCGGTGCAGCTGCTGGCCGACAAGCGGGCAAAGGGACCAGCCAAGAAACCCGCGGCCAAGAAGGCGACCACGACCAGGAAAACGCCTGCCAAGAAGGCGGCCATCACACGTAAGGCATCGACCGCCACGTGAGCGAACGGAACGACCAGGGCCTGTTCATCACGCTCGAAGGCGGTGACGGTTCGGGAAAATCGACTCAGGCGCAACTGCTTTCCGACTGGCTGCGCGAACACGGAAGGACCGTCGTCAGAACGCGCGAACCCGGCGGAACCGACGTCGGCGTCGAAATCCGCGAGATCGTCCTGCATCACCGCGGTGACATCGCACCGCGGGCAGAGGCGCTTCTCTACGCAGCAGATCGCGCCCACCACATCGAAACGTTCGTCCGCCCGGCTCTCGCACGAGGCGAAGTCGTCATCCAGGACCGATACCTCGATTCGTCAGTGGCCTATCAGGGCGTCGGGCGCGTCCTCGACCCGACAGAGATCCGCAACCTCTCCCTCTGGGCGGCCGAAGGTCTCCTGCCCGACCTCACCATCCTTCTCGACCTCGACGAGACCGTCGCTCGTACGCGACTGGACAGCGCGCGGACCCGCTACGATCGCCTCGAAGCCGAGAAGGCTGAGTTCCACGCCCGCGTGCGGGCCGCCTACCTCGGGCTCGCGGCAGACGAGCCGGGACGGTTCCTGGTTCTCGACGCCGCACAGCCGGTCGGCGAGATCGCTGCCGCGATCCGCGAGCGCGTCGACACACTCCTCTGATGCTCCTGTGGACGGCGTCAGCGACGTCGGCGGCAGACGATAGCCTTGGACAATGGCAGTGTGGGACGACCTGACAGGTCAGGCTGAAGCCATTGCCATCTTCGAGGCAGCGGCAAGCGCGCGAGACGGCGGCGCTATGACGCATTCGTGGCTCATCACCGGGCCGCCGGGATCGGGGCGGTCCAACCTCGCCTTCGCGTTTGCCGCCGCCCTGCTCAGTCCGGGCGACCCCGAAGGCGACCTCGCCACCCGTCGTCAGGTCGACGCACGAACCCACCCCGACCTCGCCGTGCTCAGCACTGAGCGCGTGATCATCTCGATCGAAGAAGTGCGCAGTCTCGTCGCGAGTTCCCAATTCTCACCATCCTCCAGCCACTATCGCGTGATGATCATCGAAGACGCCGACCGTATGAGCGAACGCACATCGAACGTGCTCCTCAAGGCGCTCGAAGAACCGCCCGAGCGCACCGTGTGGATCCTCTGCGCTCCGAGCGACGCCGACCTGATTCCGACCATCAGGTCCCGTGTGCGCACCGTCCGCCTGCGCGTTCCGAGCACGACCGACGTCGCCGAACTCATCCAGCGGCGCGACGGCGTCGACGAGGTCGTAGCGGAGCGTGCCGCCCGCGAGGCGCAGAGCCACATCGGCATGGCCCACCGGCTTGCGACCAATGCGGAAGCCCGGCGGCGGCGCGAAGAGACCATCGCGATCGCCCTCGGAATCCGATCGGTCTCCGACGCCGTGCTGGCTGCGGCCCGCCTGCTCGAGATCGCGGGGGCAGACGCCAAGGCGATCACCGAAGAGCGAGACGCAGAGGAGCGAGAGCACACACTCCGATCGCTCGGGATCGAACCGGGCGGCACGATCCCCCCGGCCCTTCGCGGTCAGCTCCGGCAGCTCGAAGAAGACCAGAAGCGTCGTGCCACGCGCAGTCTCCGAGACGGCATCGACCGCATCCTCGTCGACCTGCTCTCGCTCTATCGCGACGTCGTGATGCTGCAGCTCGGCAGCGCGAGCGAACTCGTCAACAAAGAACGTCACGACCAGCTGGTGCTTCTCAGCACGCATTCGACTCCGGCAGATACCCTCGCAGCAATGGATTCGATCGCGTCCGCGCGCGAACGCATCGACGGCAACGTCGCACCCGCACTTGCGCTGGAGGCGATGCTCGTCTCGATCGTGCGCGGGTCAGCACGATCCTGAGCGCGATCGTGAACAAGGAGAAGGCGTGACAACAGGCAAGACAATGCGGCCCGGTCGACGTGTCGGGACCCGCTGGTCGGTGCTCGCCGTCTTCACGGTCGTGGCACTGACGCTCAGCGGATGCGTCGGGCTCTTCCTGCCGTCTCAGACGCGCGCGACATCGACCCCCGTCGCCGAAGATGTCGCTGCCGACCTTCAGCCGTTCTACCAGCAGAAACTCGAGTGGACCAGCTGCGCCAGCGGCATGCAGTGCACGACAGTGAAAGCGCCGCTCGACTGGGCGAACCCGTCGGCCGGGCAGGTCAAACTCGCGCTCATCCGTCACCAGGCGACCGGGACGCGCCTCGGTTCTCTGCTGGTCAACCCGGGCGGCCCGGGCGCATCCGGCTACGACTTCATCAAGAACTCGCTCGACTTCGCAGCCGACAAGAAACTGCAGGCCTCCTACGACGTCGTCGGGTTCGATCCTCGCGGTGTCGGCCGGTCCTCGGCGGTCACCTGCTACGCGCCTGCGCAGATGGACGCCTACCTCTACGACATCACGCCCGGAGTTCGCGGGTCAGACGAATGGATCGCCAACAACGTCAGAACGGCCAAGGAATTCGGGAGCGCCTGCGCGAGCAACACCGGTGCACTGCTCGATCACGTCGACACTGTGAGTGCCGCCCACGATCTCGACCTCATGCGAGCGACACTCGGCGACAAGAAACTGAATTACCTCGGATACTCCTACGGCACCTACCTCGGCACCGTCTACGCAGGCATGTACCCGCAGAAGACGGGGCGCCTGGTACTCGACGGCGCTCTCGATCCCGCCTCGGACAACAACGACGTCACCACCATCCAGGCCAAGGGTTTCGAGAGCGCGCTCCGCGCCTACCTCGCGGACTGCCTGGCGCACGCACACTGCCCGTTCTCGGGAACAGTCGCAGACGGCATGGCGACGATCACCGACCTCCTCGCGTCAGTCGAGGCGAGTCCGATCCGCAACAGCGACGGGCGTGAGCTCGGTGCGAACACTCTGGTGACGGCCATCATCTTCCCGCTGTACGACCGCGCGAGCTGGAGGTATCTGAGCAAGATGTTCAGCTCCGTCATGCAAGGTTCCGCCTCGTTCGCCTTCCAGCTGGCCGACGCATACAACAACCGCAACGATGACGGAACCTATGCGGACAACTCCATGGAAGCCTTCACCGCGGTCAACTGCCTCGACTACAGCTACAACGCCGATCCGTCCGTCATGAAGCAGCAGGCGGCCGAACTCGCCAAGGCCGCGCCGGTGATCGGTCCCTATCTCTCCTATGGCGACATCTCGTGCGCGAACTGGCCGTACAAATCGACGCTGAAGCGCGGTCCGATCGCTGCCGCCGGCTCGGCCCCGATCCTCGTCGTGGGCACGACGAACGACCCGGCTACGCCGTATGTCTGGGCGCAGAACCTCTCCAGGGAACTCGAGAACGGCCACCTTGTGACCTACAAAGGCGAAGGGCACACCGCTTACAACAAGTCGAACTCCTGCGTGAACAACACGGTCGACGACTTCTTCGTCCACGGGACGGTGCCGGCCGAGGACCCGAAATGCTGAGCCAGCGAAAGCAACATTCGCATTTAAGTGGTGCAAGTTTGCACAGAACGCAATAATTGGGCAATGAGCGTCATCGAGGAAGAACTGGGGCTGCGCGAACGCAAGCGCCTGGCCACACGTCGTGCGATCCAGCTTGCGGCTGTGGAACTCGCCAGCAAGCGCGGGTTCGACAAAGTCACCATCGACGAGATCAGCCACCTGGCGAACGTCTCGCCGCGAACGTTCTTCAACTACTTCCCGTCGAAAGAGTCGGCGATCATCGGTGAATTGCCCGAAATGCCCGACTCGTTCACGATCGAAGAATTCGTGGAAGCGGGGCCGCATGAGCCCATCCTCGACGGCATCCGCAAACTTCTGGTCGCGGCGATCGACACGGGCGACCTCGACACCGGCGGTCCGGCGGTCGATGCCGGGGATGCTCGAACAGCGCGCGACCTGCACAACCTGCGGCGCGCGCTCCTCAAGGACAACCCGGAACTGTTCGCGCTACGGATGGCGAGCATGCATCAGTTCGAGGATGCGCTCAGTGCGGTCATCCAGCGGCGTCTCGCACACGACACGCCGGGGCTCGCCGACGACCCCGAGACGCTGCACCAGCGGGCGCGCCTTGTCACCTATGTGGCATTCGCCGGAATGCGCCACGCCTGGTCCTGCTGGGCAGACCACGGCGGTGTCGAACCCCTGGCGGATCGTCTGCGCAGTTCGTTCGAACAGCTCCAGACACTCAGCAGCGTCGTCCGCTGATCGCCGCACCGTCCGGGCCGAGCGTGTGTGCGAACGCGCCCGCGGCATCAGGTAAGCTATCTAGCTGTGCGTCGCGCTCGTAGAGCAAGGCCCACGCCGCCCTAGCTCAGTCGGCAGAGCATCTCACTCGTAATGAGAAGGTCAAGGGTTCGATTCCCTTGGGCGGCTCCAGTAGGACCCGTCCACGAAAATCGAGCTGTCTGTCTCAATCTGCGATGCAGATTGGGGTTCCGATTTCCCTGGACACCTTGATCAGCTTCGTTCGGGCGATCCACCCCGACGGTGATGCCCTTGATGCGCTGTCTGATGCGAGGCGGGTTTCTGGCCGCGTCGAGGATCAGGCGGATGCGCTGATCGGCTATTTCGTGGATCAGGCTCGCCGCGCCGGGGCTTCCTGGAGCCAGATCGGCGACAGTATGGGTGTCTCGAAACAAGCGGCTCAGCAGCGTCATGTCGCTCGCTCGGGTGAGCTGGTTGCGGGCGGAAGGCTCTTCGAGCGGTTCGCCCCACGCGCCCGCAATGCCCTGGTCGTCTCACGCCAGTTGGCGGCCGACGACGATCAGGCCACCGAGACCGAGCCTCGCCACATCATCGGCGCCCTGCTCAGTGAGCCGGACAGTGTTGCAGCCCAGGCGGTTCATGCCCTCGGCGTCAGCGACGAGAAGGTGTTCGACGCCCTACGACTCCCTCCGGTCGTCCGCCTGGAATCCGACGCCAGCGCGGAGCAGACGCGCTCGGTCCAGTTCGGTATCGAGGCGAAGAAGCTCATCGCCCGCTCGCTGGACATCGCTCTGCACTACGTCCACAACTACATCGGGACAGAGCACCTCATTCTGTCGGGCGCCACCGAGGGTCCGGCCCAAGCCGAGCTCGAGGCGCTAGGCCTCAGTAGCGCACAGCTTCGCCCGGTGATCGAGAACCTGATCGGCGCAGTGCAGGCAGCCAAGCAGTCGAAGCCCGAGTGACGCCGGCCGGCCGCCGAGCCGGCAGGGTTTGCGAGGATCTTCTCGGCAGCGATCAGGCGATGTCGCGTGAGACCGCCGCGACGATTGCCGCACCGAGGTCTGCGGGGCGGGTGAACTGGGGCCAGTGCCCTGTCGGCAGGTCTATCAGCTCGACGTCGTGCATCCGCGACAACTCCGCGACGAAAGGTACGCCTCCGTCAATCCACTGTCGAAGCTGCTGCGTCGAGAACTCGCAGGCGATGACCGTCGACGGCACGTCGTATCGCCGGGCGTTGTGAAGGTGCTGCCGGTCGGTCATCACCCGATACGGCTCGGGCACGGCGCGGGCGCGGAAGTTCGCGCGCAGATCGTCGGTGAGATCGATGACGTCCTCGGGCTCGAACGCATCCCACTCGGGAAGCGGCACGCTGTCGCCGACGGGGGCGTAGTCGTCTGTGACGAAACCGCCTTCGCCGAGGGGCACGCTGTCGACGTAGATGGCGCGTGCGACGCGGTCGGGACGCGCATCCGCCGCCGCATGGATCATCGCGCCCGCGCCGGAATGACCGACGAGAACCACTGGGGCGGTCGCAGCATCGATCGCGGCGGTGACGGCGTCGACGTGGTCGCGCAGCCCGATGCCGCTGCGGTCGGCGTCGACGGACTCGAGTCCAGGCAGGGTGAGCGCTTGCACGTCATGACCTGCGTCCACCAGTGTCGGCGACACCCCCGACCAGGAGGACGCGTCGAGCCAGAAGCCGGGAACCAGGATGATGTTCATGCCCGCGATGCTACTCGGGGCATCCGACCCCGCCGCGGCCCGGCCGCAGGCACACTGTCCTCGCGTCTCCGCCCTGTTGCGCGCTAGCATCGCAAGCGGCGCCCGGCACCGGCCGGCCCGGAGGGAGACGCGTGTCTGCAGGAGCCGAAAGCCCTATCCGCTGGGGAATCCTCGCGACCGGCTGGATCGCGAGCGAGTTCACCAAAGACCTGGTCCTGACGGGGCACGAGGTGCAGGCTGTCGGCTCGCGGAACCTCGAAAGTGCGCAGGCGTTCGCCGACCGGTTCGGCATCCCGACGGCACATGGCAGCTACGAAGAGCTCGCGGCCGATCCCGACGTCGACATCGTCTACGTCTCGACGCCGCACGCCTTCCACGCCGAGAACGCGATCCTCATGCTGAACGCCGGCAAGCACGTGCTCGTCGAGAAGCCGTTCACCCTCAACGCGGCCCAGGCGCGTGAGATCGTCGATCTTGCCGCGTCGAAGGGACTCCTGGTGCTCGAAGCGATGTGGACCAGGTTCCTGCCCCACGTCGTCCGGATCCGCGAGATCATCTCCGAAGGCACCCTCGGCGAGCTGCGGCAGTTCGACGCGGATCACCGTCAGAAGGCACCGACGGATCCTCGCCACCGGATGAACGCGCTCGATCTCGGCGGTGGCGCGCTGCTCGATCTGGGCATCTACCCGATCTCGTTCGCCGCCCACCTTTTCGGTACTCCCGAATCCGTGCTGGCGAGCGCTCGGTTCCAGGAGGGCGGCGCTGATTCGCAGGTCGCGACGATCTTCCGTTACGCAGACGGGCAACTGGCCACGTCGATCTCAGCGCTCGACACACTGGGGCCCAACGTGGCGACGATCGTCGGCACAGAGGGACGGATCGACATCGACTCCGTCTGGTACTCGCCGACGACCTTCCGAGTGCTGAACAGCACGGGCGACGTCGTCGAGTCGTACGACCAGCCGGTCGAGGGGCGCGGGATGCAGTTCCAGGCCGACGAAGCGGAGCGACTGATCCGCGCGGGCGAGCTCGCCAGCCCCATCCTGTCGCCCGAGGAGTCCGTTTCGATCATGGCGACGATGGATGAGATCCGCCGCCAGATCGGCCTCGTCTACCCGGGCGAATAGGCGGGATCCCGGGAAAATGCTGGCAATAGCGTACAGATTGGGCGGGTAACATACTCGGATGCGTGAATCGGAGACGACAGAACGAGCGGGCGACACGCCCGCAGCTTCGCCGTTCGCCGGCATCCTGAGCACGGTGCGCAGGCACCCTCTGGCCTGGATCATCGCCGGTTCGGCGGTTGTTCTGGTCGTGCTCGGGTCGGGCGCGGTCGCTCTCGGCGCATCCGTCGGCACCTCCGCATCTGCTTCCACTCTGCCCAGCGCGAGCTCCACGCCGACTCCGACCCCCACGCGCCCTGTCGCGGCCCCGACCCGCCCGCTTCCCGTCGTAGCGCCCGCAGCGACGAAGATCCGCACCTGCTCGGTGAGTGGACTGGCGCAGGACGGCCGCCTGGGCAACCTCGAAGCTCAGGTCGTCAACGCCAAGACCGGCGCAGTACTGTTCGACCGGAACGGTGGCAAGCCGGGTCCGACCGCAAGCGTACTGAAGACGCTGACCTCCGCGGCCGCCCTCAAGGTGCTCGGTCCTGACTATCGGGTCTCGACGACCGTCGTGAAGGGGAGCGCCCCCGGCCAGATCGTGCTCGTCGGCGGCGGGGATGTGACGCTCTCGCGCCTTCCGGACGGCCAGGCATCGTTCTACACGGGCGCACCCAAGATCCAGGATCTGGCGAATCAGGCCAGGCAGGCGATGGGCGGACAGCCGATCACCTCGATCGTGGTGGACACGTCGCTGTTCGGCGGCCCGGTCTGGCAGCCGAGCTGGGATGAGCACGAGGAGCGCGTCGTCGAGGGTTCGACTTCGTACATCACGGCTCTGCAGGTCGATGGCGACCGCAACGACCCTACCGCGATCGAGTCTCCGCGGACCACCGACCCGGTCGGCCGCGCGGTGCAGTACTTCCAGCAGTACCTCGGAACGAATGTCCCGGTCACCCAGGGCACGGCACCGGCCGGCGCCCAGCAGCTCGCAGCCGTGCAGTCGCAGCCGGTCACAGCTCTGATCGACCAGGCGATGTCTGTCTCAGACAACACGATCATGGAGGAGCTCGCCCGGCTGGTCGCGATCAAGACGGGCGCGGGCAACACGTTCGCCGCCGAGAATGCCGGTGTGATCTCGGCCCTGAAAGGGTACGGAATCGACACGACCGGCATCCACATCGCCGACGGCTCGGGCCTGAGCGGCGACAACGCCGTTCCGCCGTCGTATCTCACCCGCCTGTTCGTGAAGGTGCTGAACCGGGAGAACGGACTCGGTGTCGTCTACGACGGTCTGCCGGTGGCGGGTCAGTCCGGCACGCTCGGCCCGGGCTACGCACGCTTCACCGGGGCGAACGCGGCAGCGCGTGGCGCGGTGCACGCGAAGACCGGATGGATCGACCACGGCTACACGCTGTCGGGTATCGTCACCGCAGCGGACGGAACTCCGCTGACCTTCGCCGTGTTCGCACTCGGTCCGGTGAGCGACAACGCCAAGCAGGCGATCGATACGCTGGTCACGGGGTTCTACCACTGCGGGGACAACCTCACGAACAACTAGGGTCGGCGTTCGTCGACCGGACGGAGGCGCTCATGAGCAAGGCCCTGTTCATCATCGACGTGCAGAACGACTTCACAGAGGGCGGGGCTCTCGGGGTCGACGGCGGGTCGGCCGTCGCGGCCGGGATCACGCGTTTCCTCGAATCGCATGCGGGCGACTACCGGACGATCTTCGCCTCCCGTGACTGGCACGACGCCGACAACGACAACGGCGGTCATTTCGCGACCGATCTGGCCCCCGATTTCGTCAACACCTGGCCGGTGCACTGCGTCGCGGGCACCACTGGAGCCGAGTATCACCCGGCCCTGGCGACCGGCAAGGTGACGTTCCACATCCGCAAGGGGCAGGGCGTCCCCGCGTACTCGATCTTTGAGGGCCGCACCGAGGCGGGCTCGACCGTGCACAATCTGCTCGACGAGCATGGGATCACCGACATCGACATCGCAGGGATCGCCACCGACTACTGCGTGCGGGCGTCTGCGAAGGATGCGCTCGAGCACGGTCAGCGGGTTCGGATCCTCACCGATCTCGTGGCCGGCGTGGCGCCGGAGTCCAGCGCTGCGGCGCTGGCCGAGCTCGCGCACCTCGGCGCTCGTCTCGAACCTTCCGAGTGATCGTCCGCTGGTTTATTTGCTAAGTTAGTTGCTAACTTGGCTAGATAACTATGGAGGACGCGTGAATCGGCGCACCGACTGGACCCCGGCACGCTGGCTGAGGATCCTGCTGCCCACCGTCGTGATACTTCTCTGGTTCGCGGCTGCGAGCTTCGGCGGTCCGACCTTCGGCAAGCTCTCGTCCGTCTCGAGCAACGACCAGGCGTCCTTCCTGCCCGCCAGCGCAGAGTCCACCGAAGTCCGCGACTGGCAACAGAAGTTCACCGACTCGAACGCCATCCCCGCGATCGTCGTGATCGAGTCGGATTCCGCGATCCCGCCGAGCGAACTCGCGAGCTACGCCACACTGGGCGAGAAGCTGGGCGCGGTCGATGGGGTTCAGCGGCCGACCGGCTCCGCCACGACGACGGTCGCAGGACCGATCCCATCGAAGGACGGCCGCGCGGTCGAGTTCATCGTGCCGGTCGAGGACACGAACGGCGTGAAGACGGTCGTCGCCGACCTACGGGCGGTCGTCGACAGCAACCTCCCGACGGATGCGCATGGCTGGGTCACGGGGCCGGCGGGCCTCACAGCCGACCTCGTCAATGCGTTCGGAGGGATCGACGGCATCCTCCTGCTCGTCGCGGTCGGGGCGGTCTTCATCATCCTGCTGCTGGTCTACCGATCGTTCGTACTTCCGTTCCTCGTGCTCCTGACATCCCTCTTCGCCCTCACCGCGGCGATCCTCCTCGTCTACGCGTTCGCGAGTTGGGGGTGGATCAAACTGAGCGGGCAGAGCCAGGGCATCCTGTCCATCCTCGTCATCGGCGCCGCCACGGATTACGCGCTGCTCCTCGTCGCCCGGTTCCGCGAGGCGCTCGGAGAAGTGGAGTCGCGCTGGGCCGCGATCGGCCGGGCGTGGCGGGCCGCCTTCGAGCCGATCGTCGCATCCGGTACGACCGTGATCATCGCGCTGCTCTGCCTGTTGTTCTCCGACCTCAACTCGAACAGGAGTCTCGGACCGATCGCCGCGATCGGGATCGTCTTCTCACTGCTGTCCGCGCTCACGCTCCTCCCGATGCTCCTTGTGCTGTTCGGGCGCGCAGCCTTCTGGCCGTTCCGGCCGAAGTTCGTCGGCGAGGAGCACCACGCGCCGGAGCATGCGGATGTCGCCGCCATCCACGGGCTCGAAGGCATCACCGGCCTCTGGCGTCGCGTGGGGGCGCTGATCGCCGGCCGGCCGCGTCTGACCTGGATCGCAGCGCTCATACTCCTCGGAGTGTGCATCGCGTGGCTGCCCCAGCTGCAGGCGAGCGGCGTCTCGCAGACCGACGTGATCCTCAGCCAGTCGGACGCGGTCGACGGCCAGAAGGTGCTCGCGCGGCATTTCGACGCCGGGTCGGGAAGTCCGGTCGTGGTCGTCGCGGATGCCGGCAAGGCGGAGGCGACGCTGGCGGCGGTCGAGCGCACCCCCGGCATCAGTGCGGCATCGCTTTACGTGGGCCCGATCGACCCGACCGCACCGGCCGCAGGGCCGGCCCCGGAGCCCATCGTCAGGGACGGGCGCGTGCTGATCAACGCGACCCTCGCCTCACAGGCGGATTCGGATGCGGCCGAACAGGTCGTGCGCGACCTGCGTGACACGCTCCCAGCCACCGACCCGAACGTCCTCGTGGGCGGCGTCACCGCGATCGCACTGGACACGAACGTGACGGCGCAGAGCGATCTGGTCAAGATCATCCCGATCGTGCTGGCCGTGATCCTGGTGATCCTGATGCTCCTGCTCCGTTCGATCCTCGCGCCGGTCCTACTGATCGCGAGCGTCGTCGTCTCCTATGCGGCGGCGCTCGGGGTGTCCGCCTTCGTCTTCAACGACGTCCTCCGGTTTCCGGGGGCGGATGCCGCGGTGCCGCTGTTCGGGTTCGTCTTCCTGGTCGCACTGGGCGTGGACTACAACATCTTCCTGATGACGCGCGTGCGCGAGGAGTCCCTGCGGATCGGCACGAGGCCGGGCATCCTCCGCGGTCTCGGAGTGACCGGGAGTGTGATCACCTCGGCCGGCGTCGTGCTGGCTGCGACATTCGCGGCGCTCGCCGTCATCCCGATCCTGTTCCTCGTGCAGATCGCGTTCATCGTCGCGTTCGGCGTTCTCCTGGACACCGTCATCGTGCGCTCGCTGCTGGTTCCCGCCCTGTCGTACGACATCGGTACGCCGATCTGGTGGCCGTCACGGCTGTGGCGCGAACATCGTCGAACAAAGCCGCGCATCCTGCACAGCGAAAGCGCCTCCACTCGCGCCTGAATGTACAGGGTGACCAGCATCCATTGTGCTTCTTGCCCACTCAGGTCCCGCGTGTCACAGTGGCCTCACGGGACGCGGGATGCCGCGCCGACAGCCCGTGGCGCCCCCTGAGACGAAACGAGACACGATGGCGATGACCACCCCCGAGCGGATGAACCACCCTGACGACGTGGACGGCGAGAACGTGGACGCCGACCTCCTGAGCAGTCTCTACGAGACCATGGTCGCCGTTCGCCACCTCGACCTCGACGCCGTCGCCATGCAGCGCCAGGGCATCATTCCTGGCTACGCACCGATGCGGGGCCAGGAGGCTGCTCAGGTCGGCAGCGCCGCCGCCCTCGAACGCACTGTGGACTTCGCCTTTCCGACCTATCGCGAACTCGGCGTCGCCATCGCGCTCGGCGTCGACCCCGTCTCCTACCTCGCGTCGCACCAGGGCGCGTGGCACGGCGGGCTCTGGAACCCGGCCGAGACCCACCTCGCGCCGCTCAACGCCGTCGTCGGGGGAGCGGTGACCCACGCGGTCGGCTGGGCGATGGGCGCACGACTCGACCACAGCGACGGCGTCGCAATCGCCTATTTCGGCGACGGTGCCAGCTCACAGGGCGACGTCCACGAAGCGATGAACTTCGCCGGCATCTACGAGCTCCCCGTCGTGTTCTTCTGCCAGAACAATGGATGGGCGATCTCAGTTCCCACGGAATCCCAGGTCGCGGGTGGTTCTGTCGCGGCCCGTGCCGAAGGGTACGGACTGGTCGGAAACCGCGTCGACGGGAACGATGTCATCGCTGTTCATCGTGCGACCGAGGCCGCGATCCTCCGCGCCCGGTCGGGCGGCGGTGCGACGGTCATCGAAGCGATGACCTACCGCGCGGGGCCGCACTCGACGTCGGACGACCCGGGCCGCTACCGCACCCTCGCCGAAGAGCAGGACTGGCTGACCCGCGACCCGCTCACCGTCGCCGAGGCCAGGCTGCGCGCACTCGGCTACGTCGACGCATACTTCGAGGGCGTGGAGGTCCAGGCGCGCGAACGCGCCGCAGAGGTGCGCGATGGTGTGGCCGCGCTCGGCGGACGACCCGGCGAGGAGATGTTCGATTTCGTGTTCGCCGAGCCCACCGCATCCCTTCTCGAACAGAGGCGCGCGTGGCAGGAGGCGTCGCGTGGCTGAGACGACGACGATGCAGCGCGCGCTCAACCGTGCGCTCGACGATGCCCTCGCGGCGGACGACCGCACGCTCGTGTTCGGCCAGGACGTCGGCCCGCTCGGCGGTGTCTTCCGCGTCACCGACGGGCTGAACGCGAAATACGGCGATGAGCGCGTGTTCGACACCCCGCTCGCCGAGTCGGGGATCATGGGGATGGCCGTGGGCCTGGCGATGGCGGGCTGGCGCCCGGTGCCGGAGATCCAGTTCGATGGGTTCTCGTACCCGGCGATCGACCAGCTCGTCAACCAGGTCGGGCGCATGCACTACCGCAGTCGCGGAACGCTTCCGATGCCGATCACGCTCCGCCTGCCGAGTTTCGGCGGCATCCGCGCCCCGGAGCACCACGGCGAGAGCCTCGAGGCGTTGTTCGCGCATGTGCCCGGCCTCAAAGTGGTGTCGCCGTCGAATCCGGCCGAGGCGTATGCGCTGCTCCGGCAGGCCATCGATGACCCGGACCCGGTCGTCTTCATGGAGCCGAAGTCGCGGTACTGGCACAAGGCCGGCTTCGACGAGGCGATGGCTGCCGAGCGGCTCCCGGTCGGCACGTCGCGGATCGTGCGGCCGGGAAGGCACGTGACCCTGATCGCCTGGGGCGCCATGGTGGCGCGCTGCCTGCAGGCGGCCGAGCTCGGCGCTGAGGACGGCGTCGAGATCGAGGTCGTCGACCTGCGCTGGCTCAAACCGATCGACGCGGCCGGTGTCGCCGAATCGGTCTCCCGCACGCGCCGCGCCGTGGTCGTGCACGAGGCGCCGCTCACCGCCGGCCTCGGCGCCGAGGTCAGCGCCCTCCTCATGGAGCACTGCTTCTCCGACCTCCGAGCGCCTGTCGGCCGGGTCACGGGGTATGACGTGCCGTACCCGTCTCCGGTGCTCGAAGACGAATACCTGCCCAGCATCGACCGCATCCTCGAAGCGGTCCAGCGAACCCTGGAGTACCGCCGTGGCTGAGATAACGTTCGCCCTTCCCGACCTCGGGGAGGGTCTGCAGGAGGCGACCATCCTCGAATGGCTGGTCGCCGAGGGCGACTACGTGGAGCGGAACGCGCCCCTCGTCGAAGTCGAGACGACGAAATCGGCCGTCGAGTTGCCGTCTCCTCAATCAGGAACGGTCGCACGGTTCCATGCCGCTGAGGGCGACGCCCTCGACGTCGGTGAGCCCCTGATCACGTTCGAGATCGCCGACGACGCCGTGGGGATCGTCGGAACCGTCCCGGATGAGGTTGCGCCCACGCGGCGCGTGCGACTCCAGCTTCCGGAGGATTGATGGACGCGGCCCAGCCATCGTTCGCCCACCCGTCGTTCGCAGCGACGGGCGACGGGCAGCGGATCGCCTACGAGCGCACCGAGGGCGGGCACCCGGTGCTGCTCGTCCACGGTTTCGCAACCACCGGAGCGCTCACCTGGGAGGCGACCGGCTGGGTTCGCGCGCTCGCTGAGGACGGGCGGGGTGCGATCGTCGTCGACCTGCGCGGCCACGGACAGAGCTCGGGCCCACACGATGGCGGCGCCTACTCGCCGACGATCCTCGCGGGCGATCTTCTCGCCGTCCTCGACACAGAGGGCCTCGAACAGGTGGACGTGATCGGCTACTCGATGGGCAGCTATGCCGCGCTCGCGCTCGCCCAGACGGCTCCCCAGCGCGTGCGGCGACTGGTCGTCGGCGGTATCGGCACCGAGGAGCAGTTCGCCCGCTGGGGCGTGGATGTGGTGCGTTCGGCGCTGCTGCAACCGGGCGACACCTGGGCCGACGTCGCGGATTCGCCGATCGGCCCGCTGCTGGCGTCGCTGCGCCAGGCGCCCGGACTGGACCGCGAAGCGCTCGCGGCCTGCGTGACGGGGATGGCAGCACATCCACTCGACCTGTCGTCCCCCGTTCCCACTCTGCTCGTCGTCGGCGAAGCAGACCCGGTGACGCAGGGGCGCGACGAAGCTGCACAGAAGCTCGGCGCCGAACTCGTGGTCATACCGAAGCGCAACCACGTCACCACGCTCAGTGCCCGGGCATTCAAGCAGGCCGCACTGCCGTTTCTGGAGCGAGCGAGCACGTCGTAGGGTCTTTCTCGCATCCGCTCTACACTGTGCATGACGGCACGGCGGAATGACGGCACGGCGGATGGGAGGAGGCGACGATGGTCGATGCACTCGATTCGGCGTTGATCGCGCTGCTCACCGAAGAACCCCGCATCGGCGTGTTCGAGGCGTCGCGTCGCCTGGGCGTCGCTCGCGGAACCGTCCAGGCGCGACTCGACCGGCTCCAGCGCGAGGGCGTCATCCGGGATTTCGCCCCGACGATCGACACTGAAGCGCTGGGCTACCCGGTGACGGCGTTCATCACCGCTGAGATCACCCAGGGCAGCGGAGACCGCTCGGTGATCGAACACCTCGACGGCATCCCCGAAGTGCTGGAAGTGCACACGATCACGGGTCAGGGCGACCTGATGGTCCGCGTCGTCGCGCGTTCGAACGCCGACCTGCAGCGCGTGATCGACGGAATCGTGAGCGACCCGGGGATCATGCGGACGTCGACGGTCATCGTGCTGGAGACGAAGATCGCGCACCGTGCGGTACCGCTCGTGCGCGCATCCCTCGACTGACGGCATCGCCGCCGCACGTGTTCTGTCCAGCCGCACTCGGTCTACGTAGTGCGGCGGGACGTAGCGCGTGCGACGAGCGGACGCCGGCGTCGCGATGCCCCTCGATAACGGGAATTGTGACAGCGATGCGGGCTCCGATAGCCTGTCCGTCGGCTGCAGCAGCGGTGCGCGACAGGGGGAGTGCGGTTTGGAATCGGAACGTCCGGCGGTGGCGCTGACCCGCGGGCGGCGCGCCGTCGTCATCCTCATCACTGTCATCGTGGCCGTCGTCGGTCTCGCGGGTGGAGCGGTCGCCTGGCACGTGGCCACAGCATCCCTGTACTCGGCCGCCTACAACACCGAGACGAGCTCGGCGAGACGTCTCGTCACCGCCCTCGACGACCGCACGTCGGCCGTGGCCCAGGGCAAGTCGACGGTCGTCGGGGCACAGACCTTCCTCGGGCGGGCGCGCCCGGCTTATGTCCCCGTTGCAGCGTTCACGGCACTCAAGCAGAAATCGGATGCGCTTCACACGACGGTCGCGGCCGTGCGACCCGTCAAGGCCCCGGCCGATCGGTCCTTCGTGCCGAACGTGGCGACCGTCGCGCTGCCCTGGGACACTCTCATCACCACATATCAGCTGGTCGACCGCCAGAAGGCGAACGTTGCTGCTGTCCACGCCGCGACTCACGACACGGCTGTCGTGAATGCAGCGCTGGACGACGTGCTCACGGCCAACACGGCGGTCTGGGGAGACATCCGCGCGACCGCGAACACGACTCTCGCCGGCGACACCCTGGCCACCTACCAGTCGCAGATCGGTCTCAAGCACGCGCTTGCGGCCGTCGCCGACAGCACGACCAACCCGCAGTTCGTCGGCAGGGGGATGCTCGCGACCATCACGGCGATCGAAACGGTGCGCGCCTCCCAGGCGGCCGGTGAGGCCGCGAAAGCGGACCCCGCCTATCCGATCCACGCCGAGATCGAGGCGTACGCTCGGTCGATCTCGCACGGGGTCCATCTCGACTTCGTCTGGGCGCACACAGTGAACGGGAAGGGCGACGGCTGGTTGTCCGGAACCACGCAGGCGTGGTCGGAGGACGGCGGCTGGGCCATCATCTCGCTCAACTTCAACGTTGCTGACTACTGGAGCGACGGACAGGATGCGCGAGCCCTGGTCGCTCACGAGGTCGGCCACAGCCAGGCGATCCGGGTCGCGTGCCGGCCGCTCTACAGCGGGCCGGTGTTCGACAGCAACGACGAGATGTGGGCGACGGCGTGGTCGATCAGCATGGGTTTCGACGTGCCAGGGTCGGGGATCGAAGCGTACGGGCGGCCCACAGACCAGCAGATCGCAACTGCGGCCAAGTGCCGGTGACCCCTGGTTCGCCGCCCGATCCCTCTCCCCGCCGAGCACAGGAGAACGCACCCCATCGCGCAGCCATAACGCGACTTTTCCTGTGCTCGAGACGGCGGGCGAGCGGGTGGTTATGCTCGAAGGTGGTCGGCGATGACGAAGGAGCCTGGGCGATGAGTGAAGCGAGCGAACACGAACTGCTGGCGAAAGTGCCGCACCAGCTCTACATCGGCGGCCAGTGGGTGGACGGGACGAGCGGCCGTGTCATCCACGTCGGCGATCCGGCGACGGATGCGACCATCAAGACGATCGCGGACGCGTCGGTCGACGACGGTCGCCGTGCGCTCGACGCGGCCGTCGAAGCATCGGATGCATGGGCCGCCACCGCCCCCCGCGCCCGTGGCGAGATTCTGCGCCGCGCATTCGACCTGCTGCAGGAGCGCCGCGACGAGTTCGCCCTGCTGATGACCCTGGAGATGGGCAAGCCGCTCGCCGAAGCGAATGGCGAGGTCACCTACGGCGGCGAGTTCCTGCGCTGGTTCAGCGAAGAAGCCGTGCGCGTCGCCGGACGATACGGGACGAACCCGGAAGGCACCGGGCGCATGATCGTGTCCCAGCATCCGGTCGGACCCTGCTTCCTGATCACGCCGTGGAACTTCCCGCTGGCGATGGCGACCCGCAAGATCGCGCCGGCGCTCGCCGCGGGCTGCACCGTCGTCATCAAGCCGGCCGAGCTGACGCCGCTCACCACCCTCTACTTCGCGAAACTCCTCGAAGATGCGGGACTCCCCGGTGGCGTGCTCAACGTGATCACAACGTCGACATCCGGTGCCGTCTCTGCGCCGATCATCGCCGACCCGCGTCTGCGCAAGCTGAGCTTCACCGGGTCGACCGAGGTCGGCCGCAGGCTGATCGAGCAGTCGGCGAAGAACGTGCTGCGCACGTCGATGGAACTCGGCGGCAACGCGCCGTTCATCGTCTTCGACGACGCCGACCTCGACAGGGCGGTCGACGGTGCGATGCTCGCGAAGTTCCGCAACATCGGTGAGGCGTGCACGGCGGCCAACCGGTTCATCGTGCACGACTCGGTCGCCGACGAATTCGCCAGACGGGTGACCGAACGGGTCAACGGCTTCCGGGTCGGCCGGGGCACAGAGGACGGCATCACCATCGGCCCCCTCATCAACGAAGACGCCGTCGCCAAGGCCGCGTCGCTCGTCGACGACGCGGTCGCGCGGGGTGCACGCGTACTCACCGGCGGCGGAGAGATCGACGGGGACGGCAACTTCTTCGAGCCGACCGTCGTCACTGACGTGGTCGCCGGCAGTCGGATCCTCAGCGAAGAGATCTTCGGTCCGGTGCTCTCCATCGTGCGATTCATCGACGAGGACGAGGCGATCCGGATGGCCAACGACACCGAATTCGGGCTGGTCGGCTACGTCTTCACGAAGGACCTCGCCCGCGGCCAGCGCCTCATCGACCGGCTGCAGACGGGCATGATGGGCCTCAATGTCGGCGTGGTCTCGAACGCTGCCGCACCGTTCGGCGGCGTGAAGCAGTCGGGACTCGGCCGCGAGGGCGGCCTCGAGGGCATCCACGAATACCTGTACACGAAGTACACGCTGACGCCCGACCCGGCGACGGCGTGATCCGGCGGAGGAGCCTGCGACCATGAGCACCGATGCGGTCATCGTCGACGTCATCCGCACCCCGTCCGGGCGCGGAAAACCGGGAGGGGCCCTGTCTGGCGTGCATCCGGCCGACCTCCTCGCCGGCGTGCTCAGTGAGCTCGTACGTCGCAACGACCTCGACCCTGCGCTCGTCGACGACGTGATCGGCGGATGCGTGACCCAGATCGGCGAACAGTCGACGAACCTCACGCGAACCGCCGCGTTGAGCGCTGGTTTCCCCGACTCGGTGCCGGCCGTGACCGTCGACCGCCAGTGCGGATCCAGCCAGCAGGCGGCCGCGTTCGCGGCGCAGGGAGTTCTCGCCGGCGCGTACGACCTGGTCATCGCGTGCGGCGTCGAGTCGATGAGCCGGGTTCCGATGCTGTCGAACCGGGCCGGGCAGTCGACGTCGGGTGCGCTCCTGCGGGACCGATATCCGGACGGCCTGGTCAACCAGGGCGTGTCCGCCGAGCTGATCGCCGCCCGGTGGGGATTCAGCCGGGAGGAACTTGATGCGTTCTCTGCGCGGTCACATGCGCGCGCGGCCGCGGCAGCCGCATCCGGAGCCTTTGACAATGAGCTCGTACCGGTCGGCGTGCCGGACAAAGGCGAGGTGACGGCCGACGAGACGATCCGTCAGGCCACGACCGCTGAGGCGCTCGCGGGGCTCACCCCGTCGTTCCGCACCGACGAGCTCGCGGCGCGCTTTCCCGAGATCGACTGGAAGATCACGCCGGGCAACTCCTCACCGCTCACGGACGGTGCATCCGCTGCCCTGATCATGAGTGCAGAGATGGCCGAGCGTCTCGGGCTGCGGCCGAGAGCGCGGTTCCACTCGTTCGGTGTCGCCGGAAGCGACCCGCTGCTCATGCTCACCGGCATCATCCCCGCAACGGAGAAGGTCCTCGCGCGCACGGGTCTCTCGATCGACGACATCGACGCCTACGAGGTCAACGAGGCATTCGCGCCCATCCCACTGCTCTGGCAGCGCGAGTTCGAGGCGGATGACGCGCGCCTGAACCCGCGCGGGGGCGCGATCGCCCTCGGCCACGCCCTCGGATCCTCGGGCACACGACTGCTGGCGACCCTGGTGAACCAGCTCGAATCCACTCGCGGCCGGTTCGGCCTGCAGACGATGTGCGAAGGCGGCGGAACCGCCAACGCCACCATCATCGAGCGGCTGTAGACGCTCGCCCCGCAACGCCCACCCGCAACGCTCACCCGCATCGCCCACGCCCACGAAAGGACTTTCTCATGCAGATCGAGGGATGCTCGGCTGTCGTCACCGGCGGCGCTTCCGGACTCGGCCACGCGACCGCGCAGGCGCTGACCGCTGCCGGGGCCTCTGTCGTCATCCTCGACCTGCCCTCGTCGGAGGGCGAGAAGGCGGCGGTCGCGCTCGGGCCGACCGCACGGTTCGTGGCCGGGGATGTGACCGACGAGCAGCAGGTGCAGGCAGCGATCGACGAGGCGTCCGGGCTCGCGCCCCTTCGCATCGTGGTCAACTGCGCCGGAATCGCGACGCCCGGCAAGGTCATCGGACGCGACGGAGTGCTCGCGCTCGGACAGTTCGAGCGCGTCATCCGGGTGAACCTGATCGGAACATTCAATGTGATCCGGCTCGCGGCGGCCGCCATGGTGAAGACCGAACCGGTGGGGGAGGAACGCGGCGTCATCGTGAACACGGCCTCGGTCGCCGCCTTCGACGGGCAGATCGGGCAGCCCGCCTATTCGGCGTCCAAGGGCGGAGTCGCCGCGATGACTCTGCCGATCGCGCGCGAGCTGGCGCGGGATCTCGTGCGCGTGATGACGATCGCGCCCGGGATCTTCGAGACTCCCATGATGGCGGGACTGCCGCAGGCGGCGCAGGATTCCCTCGCCGCCCAGGTCCCGCATCCCTCCCGCCTCGGCAGGCCGGCGGAGTACGCCGCGCTCGTGCGCCACATCGTCGAGAACCCGATGCTCAACGGCGAGGTCATCCGGCTCGACGGCGCCATCCGCATGCAGCCCAAGTAGCGCCGCACCCCCGACGGTCGCGCGCTACTCGGCTGAGTGCGCCTCGAGGAACGCGTACACCTCGTTGTCGTCGACGCCGGGGAAGCTGCCGGACGGCAGCGGCGACAGGATGTGCGCGTGCAGCCGCGCGCTCGGCCACGCCTTGCCCGCCCAGCGGTCCTCGAGTTCGTGCGCCGGCCGCTTGCAGCATGACTCGTCGGGGCAGCGCGACACCGCCCGCACCGTCGTCTCACGTCCTCGGAACCATTTCGCCTCGGCGAACGGCACCCCGACGCTGATCGAGAACCCGCCGGCGGAGGTCGACCCCGTCTGTGTCGCGCACCAGTACGTTCCGGCGGGCGTGTCGGTGTACTGGTAGAGCTCCGTCGTGCGGTTGGTGTGCGTGAACGCGCTGCGTGCGCTCCACTGGCGGCACACGAGCTGGCCCTCGATCGCCCCCGTGACGTCGGTCGGCAGCGGGAGGCCGTCGTTCTCGTACCCTTTGTAGAGGGCGCCGTCGTCGCCGACGCGGAGGAAGTGCAGCGTCATGTCGAGGTGGCTGGTGGCGAGGTTGGTCAGGCGGAGGGCTGCCGCCTCATGGGTGACACCGAACGCGTCGCGGAAGTCTTCGACGGCGAGGTCCCGGTCGCGTTTGCGTTCCTGGAGGAACCCCACCGCGGCTTCGCGCGGCATCAGGCAACACGCCGCGAAGTAGTTGATCTCGAGCCTCTGCCGCAGGAAGTCGGCGTAGCTCTCCGGCGGCTCATGCCGGAGCAGCCGGTGTGCCATCGCCTGGAGCGCCATCGAGCGGAGGCCGTGGCCGCCCGGGATGGACGCCGGCGGAAGGTAGATGCGCCCGTTGGCGAGGTCGGTCACCGAGCGGGCCGAGTGCGGCAGGTCATTGACGTAGATCAGGCGGAGACCCAGCTGCTCTGCCATGACGCTGACTTCGCGGTGGGTCAGGGCCCCGCGGGTGTGGCCCGCCGCGCGCACGCGATCTTCTGCCAGTTCTTCGATCTCGGGGATGTAGTTGTCCTGTGCGCGCATCTGTTCGCGCAGTTCGTTGTTCGCCCGGCGGGCCTCCTCGGGCGTCGCGATCGCCTGGGTCGCTCGCCGTGCGAGTTCCCGGTGCAGTCCGACGATCGCTTCGAGCGTCTCGGTCGGCGTTCCCTTGGTGGGTTTGACCGGGGGCAGGCCGAGTGCGGCGTAGAGGGACCCGCGTTGTGCGCGTGCCAGTTCGATCTCGAGCGCTGCGCGCGAGTTGGGCGGTTCGGTGCTGAGTAGATCGGAGAGGTCGATGGCGAGAGCGTTGGCGACGGATTGGAGCAGCGACAGCCGTGGCTCACGCTTACCGTTCTCGATGAGGGACAGTTGGCTTCCCGCGACCCCGGCGGCGGCTCCCAGCTCATCGAGCGTGAGTCCCCGCTGGGTGCGGTAGTGGCGGATGCGGTGGCCGAGTGTCGCGATATCGGCGCTGACGGTGTCCATCTCTTCACACTATCGAAAGAATCGCGATTCTTGACACGCAATTTCACGATCAACTGCCCATTTTCTGGCTCAGACTGACATTGGCGGAAGAATTTTCAGCGAAAGGACACACGATGACGATCACTGAGCTGCCGAGGACCCAGGGTGACACCGGCGGAGATCCCGCTCCGGCGACCACCGACAGGGCTCTTCGCGACTGGGTCGACGGGATCACCCGACTGACCCAGCCCGACCGGATCGTCTGGTGCGACGGCTCGATGCGCGAGGCCGACCAGCTGACCAAGCAGCTCGTGGCCGAGGGCAAGCTCATCCGGCTGAACCCGGAGTGGCGCCCCAACAGTTTCCTCGCGCGCACCGACGCCGGCGATGTCGCCCGCGTCGAGGACCGCACTTTCATCTGTTCGACGCAGCCCGATGACGCCGGCCCCACGAACAACTGGCGCGACCCGGCGCAGATGCGTTCCGAACTCGACGGCGTCTTCGCAGGCAGCATGCGCGGCCGGACGATGTATGTCGTTCCGTTCTCGATGGGCCCGCTCGGCGGCCCGATCTCGCAGCTCGGCGTCGAGATCACCGACTCGCCGTACGTCGTGGTCAGCATGGGCATCATGACGCGCACCGGCCGCCCGGTGCTCGACCTCATCGAGGCCGGGACGCCCTGGGTCGCGACCGTGCACAGCGTGGGGGCGCCCCTCATCGACGACGACGGGGTCCGGCGCGACGATGTGCTCTGGCCCTGCAACGAGACCAAGTACATCGTGCAGTTCCCCGAGACCCGCGAGATCTGGTCCTACGGTTCGGGTTACGGCGGCAATGCCCTGCTCGCGAAGAAGTGCTTCGCGCTCCGCATCGCCTCCGTGATGGCGCGCGACGAGGGCTGGCTGGCCGAGCACATGCTCATCATCAAGGTGACCTCTCCCGAGGGCCGTGCCTACCACCTGGCCGCAGCGTTCCCGTCGGCGTGCGGCAAGACGAACCTGGCGATGCTGCGTCCGACGATCCCGGGCTGGAAGGTCGAGACCATCGGCGACGACATCGCCTGGCTGCGCCGCGACCGCGACGGAAGGCTTCGCGCGATCAACCCGGAGGCCGGGTTCTTCGGTGTGGCTCCCGGCACCGGCATCACCACCAACGCGACCGCGGTCGACACCCTGTGGGGCAACACGATCTTCACCAACGTCGCGCTCCGTGACGACGGCGACGTCTGGTGGGAGGGTCTCACCGACGAGGCGCCGCAGCACCTGATCGACTGGGAGGGCAACGACTGGACGCCGGATTCCGGGCGCCCTGCCGCGCATCCGAACTCCCGCTTCACCGTGTCCGCTGCCCAGTGCCCGTCGATCGCTGACGACTGGGACGCGCTCGACGGTGTGCCCATCGACGCCATCCTCTTCGGAGGCCGACGCGCGACGAACGTGCCGCTGGTCGCCCAGGCGCGCGACTGGCGCCACGGTGTGTTCATGGGCGCCACGATCTCGTCGGAGAAGACGGCGGCTGCCGAGGGCACGGTCGGCGAGCTGCGCCGCGACCCGTTCGCCATGCTCCCGTTCTGCGGCTACAACATGGCCGACTACTGGGCGCATTGGCTGCATGTCGGCGACCGCCTGGGCGTGGACGCCCCGAAGATCTTCCAGGTGAACTGGTTCCGCAAAGGGGCCGACGGGGAGTTCCTGTGGCCGGGCTTCGGGGAGAATTCGCGGGTGATCGAGTGGATCGTCCGTCGGATCGAAGGTGCTGCGGATGCGGTGGACACCCCGATCGGGCGCCTCCCTGTCCCGTCGCAGCTCGACCTCGACGGCCTCGACATCAGCGACGAAGCGCTCGACGCCCTGTTCGAGGTCGACTCCCGCTCCTGGCTCGACGAGTGCGACCTGACCGAAGAGTACTTCGAGCAGTTCGGCACGCGAGTCCCAGCCGCTCTCCGGGCCGAGCTCGCCTCGCTCCGCTACCACCTCCGCGCCTGACCGCGGGCTCGCCCTCACACGGAGCCGAGCACAGGAAAAAGCACCCCATCCTTCAAGAATGGGGTGCTTTTTCCTGTGCTCGCGGGGTGGGTTCTAGACGAGGAGCTGGTGCTTGGCCAGGTCCCGGTAGAGCGGTGTGGTTACGACGAGCTCGGAGTGCGTGCCGGTGCCGATGACCTGTCCGTGGTCGATGACGACGATCTGGTCGGAGTCGACGACAGTCGACAGCCGGTGCGCGATCACGATGAGCGTCCGGTCTTCGGCGACCGCGTCGATCGCCTCGCGCATCAGCTGCTCGTTGCGGCCGTCCAGGCTCGAGGTCGACTCGTCGAGCAGCAGCACCGGAGGCGCCGCGAGGAGGGCGCGCGCGATGGCGAGGCGCTGGCGCTCGCCGCCCGAGAGCATGATGCCGTCCTCCCCGACCGGCGCCGACAGACCGAGCTCATTGCGTTCGAGCACCTCGGTGAGGTTCACCGCGTGCAGCACATCGATGCACTGGTCGTCGGTCGCGTCGGGCGCTCCGAGGGTGAGATTGTCGCGGAGCGAGCCGGCCAGTACCGGCGCGTCCTGCTCGACGTACCCGATCTGCGAGCGGAGGGTCGAGCGGTCGAGCGTGCGAACGTCGAGGCCGCCGAAGTGCACGACACCGTCGGTCGGGTCGTAGAACCGCTCGATCAGGGCGAGGATGGTCGACTTCCCTGCGCCGGACGGCCCGACGAGCGCGGTGCGTTTCCCACGCGGCGCCTCGAAGTCGACACCCCGGAGGACGCCGCCGTGCGGAAGCAGCTCGTCGACACCGTGGTCGAGCGGAAGCCCCGCGGCGGCCTCGGCTTCGGCGACGATGTCGACTCCACCCAGGGCCTCCACGGCATCGCGCCTGGCCTCGTCCCGCCGCGTCCGCGTCTGTTCCGCGTCGGTATCCTTCTGCGAACGCTCATGCGGCGCGATCGCCGCGTCAGGGTAGGAGAAATGCACGTCCACGAATGCGATGGCCGGCGCATCCGGTGCCATCGCCTCGTTCACGGCTCCGACGGTGATCGCCAGGGGAGCGAGGTCCCGGTCGAACTGGTCCTCGGCGGGCAGGTCGACGATCTCCTGGATGCGCCCCAGTGCGCCGAGCGCCGCGTTCACCGCGGTGACCGCCCCGAACGCCTGGCCCAGCGGCAGGATCATCATGAACAGGAACAGGATGAACGTGACCAGGTTCGCGACCGTGATCGCGCCGCTCGCAACGCGGAAGCCGCCGACGCCGAGCACGACGAGGAACGACACCTGCATCGCGATGCCCGCGACCGGGACGACGAGGGCGGAGATCTTCGCGACCTGGATGCCCATCTTCCACGCGCCCACCGCATCCGCATCGATCGCCGCGATCTCGCGGTCGGTCGCATTGGCGGCGCGGATCGTTCGCACCGAGCTGATCGCGCGTTCGACAGCGGCAGCCAGGTCGCCGACTTTGGTCTGCGCTCGCTGGCTTGCGACTCGGATGCGCCCCGAGAGACCCACGACGACGATGATCGAGACGGCGATGACGAGGATGGTCAGCCCGAGGAGCACCGGGTCGATGATCGCCATCGCGACGAGGGCGCCGAGGAAGGTCAGCGCTCCTCCGATCGCCTCCACGAGGCCTTGGGTGAGAACGGCGCGCAGCAGCGTCGTGTCCGAGCCGACCCTCGAGACGAGATCGCCCGTGCGACGGGTGTCGAACTCGCTGATCGGGAGGCGCAGCATCCGCCCCACCAGCCGGCGACGCGACGACAGCACGACGCCTTCGCCCGTGCGCTGCAGGAGGTAGTGCTGGTAGCCCGAGATGAGCCCCGAGACGATGACCAGGACGACGAGCAGCCAGACGAGCGGTCCGAGCGGCTTCTGCGATTCAACGGTCGAGATCACCTGACCGACGAGGAGCGGTTGAGCGAGGCTCGCCGCGGCGCCGAGGATGCTGAGTACGACGACGACGGAGAGGACCGCTTTGTGCTCGAACAGGTAGGGGAGCAGCTGGCTGAACCGCGCGCGCGGCCCTTCGTCTGCGGTGGGTCGCCCGAAACGGCGGCGTCGGGTTGGTGCGTTGGTCATGGTTCTTCTTCGATCGATTCCGGGTCGGATGCGCGGCGAACCGCTACCTTCGACCGTACTTCGTGCTGGCCGCCTGTTGCGACCAGCGTGTAGGTTCGCTCTAGAAGAGCTGAACTGATTGGGGCGCGTTCATGAACGGTGTCATCGGCGAGATCCTTCCGACCGCGCTGGGGATCGCGATCAGTCCGATCCCGATCATCGCGGCCATCCTCATGCTCCTGTCGCCACGGGCGAAGGGCACGAGCGTGGGCTTCCTGCTCGGCTGGGTCGTCGGGATCATCGTCGCCCTGGTCGTCTTCATCCTTCTGTCGTCGATCATCCCGGCGAGCGATCCGACTGCGGCGAAACCGATCGCCGGATGGATCAAGATCATCCTGGGCGCTCTGCTGCTGCTCCTCGCCGCACAGCAGTGGCGCAAGCGTCCGCGCCCCGGCCAGGAGGCGGTCCTGCCCGGCTGGATGAAGGCGATCGACTCGATGAACGCGGGAAAAGGCTTCGGTCTCGGTTTCCTGCTGTCCGCAGTCAACCCCAAGAATCTCCTCATGGCGGTGGCCGCCGGTCTCGCGATCGGTTCGGCGGCGCTCACGATCGGCCAGACGGTGATCGCATCAGCGATCTTCGTGGTGATCGCGGCGAGCACGGTGCTCGTCCCCGTCGTCGCCTACCTGATCGCCTCCAAGCAGATGGCCGCCCCACTGGAACGGCTGCGCGTATGGCTCGTGCACCACAACGCAGCGATCATGACGACGCTGCTGCTCGTCATCGGTGTCGTCCTCATCGGCAAGGGGATCGCGAACTTCTGACGGACTCGGTCGCGCACCCGGTGTCGGCGGTCTGGTCTACAGTTATGCACTGTGCCAACGCCTGTCATCACCGCTACGAACCTCGTCAAGAAGTACAAGGGATTTCCCGCCGTCGACGGGATCAGCTTCGAGGTCGCGCCGGGGGAGTCGTTCGGTCTCCTCGGTCCCAACGGAGCCGGCAAGTCCACGACAATGCGCATGGTGGGAGCCGTTTCGGCCCGAACCGAGGGCGACCTCAGCATCCTGGGCCTCGACCCGGACAAGTACGGTCCCGAGATCCGCTCGCAACTCGGCGTCGTGCCGCAGACCGACAATCTCGACACCGAGCTCCGTGTCCGCGAGAACCTCATCGTCTACGGGCGCTATTTCGGCCTCCCGACCGCCCGTGTCAAGAAGCGCGCCGATGAGCTGCTGGCGTTCGCACAGCTCGAAGACAAGGCGAAGTCGAAGGTCGACGACCTCTCGGGCGGGATGAAGCGGCGGCTGACGATCGCGCGGGCCCTGATCAACGATCCGCGCATCCTGCTGCTCGACGAACCGACAACGGGCCTCGACCCGCAGGCTCGGCACATCCTCTGGGACCGCTTGTTCCGCCTCAAGGAGCAGGGCACGACACTCGTGCTGACCACCCACTACATGGATGAGGCCGAGCAGCTGTGCGACCGGCTGGTCGTCGTCGACAAGGGCCGCATCATGGCCGAAGGGGCACCGGCGGCGCTCATCCGCCAGTACTCGTCGCGCGAAGTGCTCGAGGTGCGCTTCGGGTCGGAGAAGAACGTCGAGGTCGCCGAGCAGCTGGATGGCGTCGGCGAGCGCATCGAAGTACTCCCTGATCGCATCCTCGTCTACAGCTCGGACGGCGAGGCGGAGCTGGTGAGGATCACCGAGCGCGGCCTGCACCCCATCACCAGCCTCGTGCGGCGCTCGAGCCTCGAAGACGTCTTCCTGCGCCTGACCGGCCGGAGCCTGATCGAATGACCGAGACCCTCACTTCCCTCGGCGACACGGACCGCGCCCGTCTCGCCGCGGTCAGGCCGCGCCGCTTCGGCGGCTGGTACGTCGCGGAGCATCGGTTCCGCGTCATGCGGTCCTACCTGCAGACGGTGCTCGTCACGGGCATCGGCAATCCGTTCCTCTACCTGTTCGCGATGGGTGTCGGCCTCGGCAGCCTGGTGAGCAGCAACCTGGGACCGAACGCCGTCGACGGCGTCAGCTATCTCGAATTCGTCGCGCCCGCGCTCCTCTGCACGGCGGCCGTCACCGTCGCCAGCGAGGAGTTCACCTACCCGATCATGCTCGGCTTCAAATGGAACCCGACCTTCTACGGCATGAACTCCTCGCCGATCGTGCCGGGCCAGATCATCGACGGCGTCGTGATCTCGGTGACCGCGCGACTGCTCGGCACGTCCGTGCTCTACTTCATCTTCATGTTGTTCTTCGGCGCCGTCCCGTCACCGATCGGCTTCCTGGCGATCTTCGTGGCTGTGCTCACGGGTCTCGCCTTCGGCGCTCCCGTGATGACCTACGTCTCGACGCTCGAGCAGGACACCGGGCAGATCGCCATGCTGATGCGCTTCGTGCTGCTGCCGATGACCCTCTTCTCCGGCACGTTCTTCCCGCTGAGCCAGATGCCCGACTATCTGCAGTGGATCGGATGGGTGTCTCCGCTCTGGCACGGCACCGAGCTCGCGCGCGTGTTCTCCTACGGTGCCGCCGAGCCGATCTGGCTCACCATCGTCCACGTGCTCTACCTCAGCGCGCTCTTCGCCGTCGGCTGGGTCTGGACCCGGCGCATCGCCGCCCGGAGGCTGAACAAATGACCTCGACCGATTCCGATCTCGTCGCGACCGTTCCGCGCCTGCGGCCGATGCGCGCGCTCTATGCGGGCAACGCCTCCTCGGTGATGCAGCGCAGTTGGTTCGCCACGCGGAGCACCAACTGGCTGGTCGTCGTGAGCGGATTCTTCGAGCCGATCTTCTACCTGCTCTCGCTGGGCATCGGGTTCGGCAAGATGGTCGGCGACGTCACCACCTCGAGCGGACAGGTCATTCCCTACGCGGCGTTCATCGCACCCGCGCTGCTGGCGACGGCGGCCATGAACGGCGCCGTCTACGACTCGACGTGGAACGTCTTCTTCAAAATGCACTTCGCCAAGCTCTACGAGGGGATGCTGTCCACCTCGCTCGGCCCGCTCGATGTCGCGCTCGGCGAGATCCTGATGGCGCTGCTGCGGGGTGCGCTCTACGCGGTCGGCTTCATGATCGTCATGCAGGTCCTAGGCCTCAACCTCTCGTGGTGGGCCCTGCTGGCGCTTCCTGCGGTCCTGCTGATCGCGTTCGGCTTCGCAAGCTTCGGGATGGGCATCACCAGCTATATGAAGACGTTCCAGCAGATGGACTGGATCAACTTCATCATGCTCCCGATGTTCCTGTTGTCGGCCACGTTCTACCCGATCACGGTCTACCCCGAATGGATCCGGGTCATCATCCAGGCGATGCCGCTGTGGCACGGCGTGGAACTCGTGCGTGGCCTGACAACCGGCGACGTGTACCCGGCGATGCTCCTGCACGTGCTGTATTTCCTGGTGATGATCGCCATCGGGCTCGTCATCACCACGCGCAGGCTGCGCGCGCTGTTCCTCGACTAGGACTCGAGGTAGATCGTCTCGGGAGGCGCCGCCCACCATACGTCGAACGGATCGCCGGCGACGACCGCGAACATGGAATGCGCTGCCGCCTCGAACGCTCCGCGCGACTCCCAGATCGCGATGCCGACCAATCGGTCGCCGTCGATCTCCGCCCAGTCGTCGATCCGGATCAGGCCGGCGGACGCGCGAGCGGCCGCGTCCACCCGCCGCATGGATGCCCGGAGCGCCTCGCGATGCTCCGGATGCGGATGATGGATGGCGACGTGGGTGAACATCAGGCGTGCGCTGCCACGCCGCGGGCCGCATCCGAATACCAGCCGAGCAGTTCGTTCCAGCCCTGCTCGTAGCCGCGGTCGTAGCCGTCTTCGCCGTGCCCGACACGCTCCACCCGGAGTGCACGACGGTGACGAGGGTGCCGCCGTCGGCGGGTGCGAAGTGGATGTCGACGAACGTGGCTGCGTCGTCCCAGCCGGCTTCGCGCCACGTGTAGGCCAGGTGTTCGCCGGGGACCCAATCCGTGATCCGGCCGATCTCGAGGGCGTCGTCCCCGGCCTCATCGTAGACCTCGCGGAGCGCGCCTCCCACGCCGGGCTCGAATTCGAGCCGGAGACCCCGCGCGGAGTCGTTCCAGTAGTGGGTTCCGCGCCGCCACCAGGTGCCGATCTGCTCGGTGAACACCCGGAAGGCCGTGCCTTCGTCGGTGGGGACGAGGATGGATGCCGTCGCGACGATGTTCGGGTCGCTGGTGGCCTGTTCTTCGCTCATCGTTCTTTCCCTTCGTGTGCGCTGCCCGCATCCGCCTGCCGGGTCACCTCGGCCGCGAAGGCTTCGAGTTGATCGCGCCAGAACGACTGGACCTGGTCGAGCCAGGCGCCGAGGTCGCCGAACGGTTCGCGGCGCAGGCGATACAGCTTGACCCGGGCGTCGTCGTCGACCCGCGTCTCTTCGATGAGACCGGCTTTGCGCAGTACGCGCAAGTGCCGGCTGATGGTGGGTGCGGCGACGGGGAACGCGTCGGCCACGGCTCCGGCGCGCATCGGCTCCTGCACGAGGAGTTCGACGATGCGCCTGCGGGTCGGGTCGGCGAGAGCATCCCACGCCGCATCCAATTGTGTAGCCATGTCGTTAATATATAGCCGTTTAGCTAAGGAAACAAGAGCCTCGCTAGGCTGAAACCATGGATACTCTCTTTGCCGTCCTCCATGTCGTGGGCGCCGTCTTCATCGTCGGCCCGATGGCGATTCTCCCGATGAGCGCGATGCGTGCCGTTCGCGCAGGCAACGCCGCACAGGTCGGGACGCTCGCGAAGTCGACCAACCTGTTCGCGCTGCTGTCGCTGATCGTCTTCGTGCTCGGCTTCGCCCTCGTCGGCATGGCAGACCCCAAGTTCCACCTGTCGGTCGGCACGCCCTGGGTCCTCTGGTCGATCGTGCTCTACATCGTTGCCCTCGGCCTGACCCTGTTCCTGGTCGTACCGACCATGCGACATGCGGCGGAAGCACTGGAGGCGCCTGGTGCGGCTGCGGCGGGTGGAACGACCGATGAGGCAGTAGGGTCGCCGAAGGCCGGCTATCCCGCGATCGCGGCCGGCTCCGGCATCGCCTCACTGCTGCTCGTCGCCGTCGTCGTCCTTATGGTCTGGAAGCCCTGACCCGGCACACGCACCGGAGCATCTAGCGCGTGGCGAGACCGCGCAGCACCACGGCCGTCGCGAGCGCGGCGTGGGCCGCCTCGGCGCCCTTGTCCTCTTTGGAACCCGGAAGCCCGGCGCGATCCAGGCCCTGCTGTTCGTCGTCGAGGGTGAGCACGCCGAAACCGACGGGCTTGCCAGTGTCGAGGGCGACGCGGGTGAGCCCATCCGTCGCGGCCGCGCTCACATATTCGAAGTGGGGCGTCCCTCCGCGGATGATCACGCCGAGCGCGACCACCGCATCCGCGCCGTTCTCCAGGGCCGTCTTGCTCACGACCGGGAGTTCGAAGCTGCCCGGCACGCGCACGATCGTGTACGCAGCGCCCGATTCGGCCAGCACGCGCTCGGCACCCGCGATCAGGCCGTCCGTGATCTCTTCGTGCCAGGTGCCCGCGACGACGACGACCGTCAGCCCGGTCCCGTCGACCTTCTCCAGAGTCTCCGGCGCTCCGGCTCCGCTCATCGCACTGTTCCTTCCGCAGAAGCCCGCACGGTGTCGGCGAGCTGGCTGTCCGTGATCGAGTGACCCATGCGGTCACGCTTGGTTTCGAGGTAGCTCTCGTTGAACGCGCCGACGCCGACGACGAGCGGCACGCGCTCGGTGACCTCGATGCCCCGTTCCTCGAGCTGGCGCACCTTCTCCGGGTTGTTGGTCAGCAGGCGTACCGAATCGATGCCGAGGTCCTGCAGGATGGCTGTCGCCGCCCCGTAGTCGCGGGCGTCGATCGGGAGGCCGAGCGCGAGGTTCGCGTCGAGCGTGTCGAGGCCCTCCTCCTGGAGACGGTAGGCGCGGAGCTTGTTGATGAGGCCGATCCCGCGTCCTTCGTGTCCGCGCAGGTAGATGACGACCCCGCCGTCGCGCTGGATGGTCTCCAGGGCGGCGTCGAGCTGCGGCCCGCACTCGCACTTGAGAGATCCGAACGCCTCACCGGTCAGGCACTCCGAGTGCACACGCACGAGCGTGCCGTCGGAGGCGGGATGACCGGCGACGATGGCGACGTGGTCTGCGCCGGTCATCCGGTCACGATAGGCGCGCATGGTGAACGGTCCGTGCTCGGTCGGGACGGTGGTCTCCACCTCGAAGATGACGCGCGACGACTCTGGGATGGGCGTGACGGTCGCGAGCTGCTGGTCGCAGTGGAATTCCTGCAGGTACGCGATCAGCGCCTCGATGGTGATGACGAGCACTCCGTCACGCTCGCCGAGCTCGATGAGCCCTGGCAACCGCATCATCTCGCCGTCGTCGGCGACGATCTCGGCGATCGCAGCGACGGGCGTGAGTCCGGCCAGTTTGAGCAGGTCGACCGCAGCCTCGGTGTGACCGTCGCGCTCACGTACACCGCCGTCGACGGCGCGGAGGGGGAGGATGTGGCCGGGCCGGTGGAGGCTGGCGGGCGTCGAGTCGAGATCGGCGAGCACGCGAAGAGTGTGGGCCCGGTCGGCGGCGCTGATGCCGGTACTGAGACGGTCGGCCGCATCCACGCTGATCGTGTAGTTGGTACCCCGCGCGTCCTCGTTGTTCGCCACCATCACGGGCAGCTCGAGCCGGTCGGCGATCTCGTTGGTCATCGGTGCGCAGATGAACCCCGACGAGTTGCGCACGGTCCAGGCGATCCATTCCTGGCTGGCGAGCTCGGCGGCGATGATCACGTCGCCCTCGTTCTCGCGGCTCTCGTTGTCCGCGACGATGATGGGCCGGCCGGCACGAAGCTCGGTGAGGGCCTGGGGGATGGTGGCGAGACTCATGCGTCGCTCCTCGATGATTCGGTTTGGGTCACGAGCGCGGGTGCGGCGTAACCGAGGCTCAGCATGCGTTCCACATGCCTGGCCAGGATGTCTGTCTCGATGTTCACGCGGTCCCCGACGACACGGTCGCCGAGGGTCGTCGCCTGGAGCGTCTCGGGGATGAGCGACACTTCGAACCAGCCGTCGTCGAGACCTCCGCCGACGGCGCTCACGGTGAGCGATACGCCGTCGATCGCGATCGACCCCTTGCGCACCACCAGTGCGGCATGCTCAGGGTCCAGGCTGAAGCGGACCACCCGCCAGGCGCTCCCGTCGGTGATCGACAGAACGGTCGCGGTGCCGTCGATGTGGCCCTGCACGATGTGCCCGCCGAGGCGGTCCCCGACCTGGGCCGCGCGCTCGAGATTCACCCGACGTCCGGCAGCCACCCCGTCGAGGGTGCTCATCGCGAGCGTCTCTGCCATGACATCCGCCGTGAAGGAGTCCGCGGTCTGGTCGATCACGGTCAGGCAGACGCCGCTCACCGAGATGGAGTCGCCATGGCGCGCCCCGGTCACGGCGACCGGTCCGCGAACCGTGACGCGTGCCGCGTCGTCCGCCCAGTCGACGGCGGTGATCTCGCCGAGTTCTTCGATGATGCCGGTGAACATGCCTAGGTTCCTTCGCTGTGGGTGGATGCCGCTGCCTGACGAGGCCGCGCTGTGATGAGCAGGTCGGAGCCGAGCTGCTCGACAGACGTGATCTCGAGCCGCCGCTGCTCGTTGATCGTGGTGACGCCGATGTCGCCGAGGGCGAGCCGGTCTCCACCGATCAGCGAGGGGGCGAGGTAGATCAGGTATTCGTCGACCAGTCCGGCGGCGACGAAGGCGCTGATCAGGGTTGGTCCGCCCTCGACGTAGGCGCGGCGGAAACCGCGGGCCCGGAGGTCGCGGAGTACCTCAGCGACGTCGTGTGTCGGCAGGATGACGGGGGAGTGCGGGTGACGGAAGACAGCAGCGTCCGACGGGATGCTGCGGGTTCCGACGATCACGGGCGTCGGCTGGGCCGCGAGCAACTCCCCGCCGTCCCCGCGGGCGGTGAGGCTCGGATCGTCGGCGAGGACCGTGCCCGTTCCGACGATGATCGCGTCGGAGGCTTCCCGCTGTTCGTGCACCCGCTGACGGGCGGCCGTCCCGGTGATCCACTGGCTCGTGCCGTCGGATGCGGCGATGCGGCCGTCGAGGCTGCTCGCCCATTTGACGGCCACGAACGGCCGGCCGAGCCGTGCGGCCGTCAGCCAGTCGTCGAGGAAGTCCTGTACGTCCCGGGCGAGTACGCCGCCGATCACGTCGACGCCGGCAGCCCGCAGCCGGGCCGCTCCTCCGCCCGACGCGTGGCCGGGATCGCTCACCGCGTAGACGACGCGCGCGACACCGGCTTCGATGAGCGCTACCGAGCAGGGCCCGGTATGACCGGTGTGATTGCACGGTTCGAGGGTCACCACGGCTGTCGCGCCGCGGGCTGCTCCGTGTCCCAGCTTGCTGAGCGCGTCCACTTCTGCGTGCGCTGTGCCGACACCGCGGTGCCAGCCCTCCCCGATGATCGAGCCGTCGACGCCGACGATCACACAGCCGACGCGCGGATTGATGCCTGTCGCCGGCCCGTTGTGGGCTAAGGCGAGCGCGCGGGACATCGCCGCTGCGTAGCCGCCTGGCTCGGGCATCCGGATCCCATCTCTCGTTTTCGAGACGTTCCGGGGTGGTGGTGACGAAATAGACACCGTCACAGATGGATCGCTCGCGCGCTCCTCTGCTCGTGCTGCCTCCCATCCGGACTGAGGCGCCGCACGATTCCTCGCGCGAAACCATTACCGTCGGTGCCGGAATTCCACCGGCTCAGCAGGTCGACGACTGGTCGTCTTCCCGCTCGCGGACTATCACCGCCGGTTCGGACTTTCACCGACCCCGGAGCACGTTTCTGCTTCTGAGTCTAGATCAACGCATGAGCGGTCCGACTATTCCCGACGTCCAGGCCGATCTTCCGTCCTGTCGGACGCTCAGGCGTCCGCCGAGGCGACGAGCGCTCGGGCGGTCCCTTCATCGACGATGAGGTCCGTGATCAGTTCGGCAGCGAGCGCTCCACGCAGACTGTGGACCTTCGACGGCCCCGAGACGACGCACACCCGTCGCGGCACCTGTTTGATCAGGTCGATGTCGGGGCCGCTGGCCCGCTCGTTCAGGGGGATGCCGTGGTGGCTCCCGTCTTCGCGGAAGAACACGGTGGCGACGTCACCGACCACACCGGACTCCGTGAGTGCCGCGTAGTCCGCCGCCTCGAGGTAGCCGCCGGCGTAGACGTGCGACCGTACCTCCGAGAACGGTGAACCGAGCCCGAAGATCGCGACCTCCATCCGGCTCTGGATGTCGAGGATGCGCCGGGTGCTCCGCTCGCGCCACATGGCTTCCCTGGTCAGAGCGTCGTCGAAGAGCGCGGGTACCGGGAACTCCTGGATGGTGCCGGCGAACGTGTCGCCGAAGCGCCGCAGGATCTCGCTCGCATACAGCACGCCGGTGGTGTTCGTGTTCCCGGCTCCGTTGAGCTGCACGAACTCGAGGTTGTGCAGGTCCTTCGGGATCAGGTGGCGGCTCAGTGCGCTGATCGTCGAGCCCCAGGCGATTCCAACGGTCATGTTGGAGTCGATGAAGCGGTCGAGAATTCGTGCAGCCGAGATGGCCACGCGCTCCAGCCGGTCGACGTCGCTGATGTTCGCGGGGACCGGGACGATGTGTGCCGCGATTCCGTAACGCTCGTGGATGTCCTGCTGGGTGCGCGAGGCTCCCTCGTTGGGCGTCGCGATCTGGATGGTGACGAGCCCGGATGCGCGGGCATAGCTGAGCAGCCGCGAAACACTGGAACGCGAGGTGTGCATCTCGTGGGCGATCGCTTCCATCGTGAGGTCCTGCATGTAATACAGGTGTCCCGCTTTGAGTGCGTCCCTCACCTTCTCCGGAAGGTTGTCCGTCTCGGTTTGAGCCATCGATCCTCCTCTGCACGTATGTGCAGTCAGCTTGAACAATCTTGTCCGACTTCCCAAACTATAGCTGCGCACACCGGCCGGCGTGCACCGAGCAAGAGAAACACAGGTAGGGACAGTGACAACGCAGTCGGGAGCGACAGGTGACCTGAGGATGGACGTCGAGAGCGTCCGCGAGCGGCCCACCGCCCAGGTGCTCATCATCGGGGGAGGCATCAACGGTCTCGGAACCTTCCGCGACCTCGCACTCCAGGGCGTGGATGTGGTGCTCGTCGAGCGCAACGACTACGCGTCCGGAGCATCCGCATCCTCCAGCCACATGATCCACGGCGGCATACGGTACCTCGAGAACGGCGAGTTCCGGCTCGTGCGCGAGTCGGTGACCGAGCGGAACGGGCTCCTGAAGATCGCGCCGCACTACGTCAAGCCGTTGAAGACCACCATCCCCATCTTCTCGACCTTCTCCGGCATCCTGGCAGCGCCTCTGCGGTTCCTCACCCACAAGCAGGGTTCGACCAAGGAGCGCGGCGCCGTCCTGATCAAGACCGGGCTGACGCTCTACGACGCATTCTCACGAGACGGTGGCGCTGTGCCCCGCCACCAGTTCGCCGGACGCACCAGATCCCTCCAGACGCAGCCCGAGCTCAATCCCGGCCTCAAGTACACGGCCACGTATTTCGACGCGTCGGTACACGATCCCGAACGGCTCGCGCTCGACGTCCTGGAGGACGGGAGAGCGGTGGGGCCCCGGGCTCGCTCGGCGAACTACGTCGAGGCGATCGGCACCCGCGACGGGGGAGTTCTCGTGCGCGATCGGCTCTCCGGTGCCGAGTTCGTGATCCAGGCGGAGGTCGTCGTGAACGCCTCGGGTCCGTGGACGGACCTCACGAACGCGGCGCTCGGCCGGCCGACGGAGTACATGGGCGGCACGAAGGGCTCGCACATCGTCCTCGACAACCCGGCGCTCCTCGACGCCTGCAAAGGGCGCGAGATGTTCTTCGAGAACGACGACGGCCGCATCGTGCTGATCTACCCGCTGAAGGGGAAGGTCATGGTCGGCACCACCGACCTCGAAGCGGACATGTCGGTGCCCGCCGTCTGCACAGATGAGGAGATCGCCTACTTCATCGAACTGGTCGCGCACGTTTTCCCGGACATCGCCGTTGAGCGGTCGCAGATCGTCTACAGCTTCTCCGGCGTGCGGCCGCTGCCCCATCACGACGACACCCAGCCCGGGTTCGTCTCCCGCGACTACCGGATCGTCAACGGAACGGTCCCGGGGCTCGGCAGCACGACGCTGCTGAGCCTGGTCGGCGGCAAGTGGACCACCTTCCGGGCCCTGAGCGAGCACCTCAGCAACGATGTGCTCGCAGCTCTCGGCGTCGACCGCACCGTTCAGACCGCGGGCCTCGCGATCGGCGGAGGGGTGGGATATCCGGCGGGCGACGCAGCTCGACGCGACTGGATCGCCCGCTACGGCGCCGATATCGGTGCGGAACGTGCTGGACGGATGCTCGAACGCTACGGAACGAAGGCGAAGGCCGTGATCGAGGCCGTATCGGCTGTCGACGACGCACCGCTGGCGTCGGCGCCCGAGTACAGCACCGCCGAACTCGCGTACCTGATCCGCACCGAGCATGTGGCCCATCTCGCCGACATTTTCCTCCGCCGCACCAGTCTCGCGTTCACTGGTTCAGTGACACGCCCGGTCGTAGCGGAAATCGGCGAAATTGCATCAAGAGAGCTCGGATGGTCGCAATCTAGGCGGGTTGAGGAGGAAGATGCGTTTATAGGTGAACTCTCAGCCGCACACGGGGTACACCTCGTGACCGGAAACGGAAGCGAGGCTCCTGCCCTCCGATAATGCACGAACGTGCATGGCCCGGTCCTTGTCGAGGAGCGGCGGACGCGAATAGCGTTCAGTTGCCACACTCGACAAGCGCCACAGATAGCGCACCGAGGGTGCGATTCAACTGAAAAACTGGAAGGTCAATGTGGACAGTCTCTTGGTAGATTTCTTGTCGGAGATCGCGGGCACAGCGATGCTCGTCCTCCTCGGCACCTCGGTGGTCGCCAACGTAGCCCTCGTCAAGACCAAGGGGTACAACGGCGGCTTCCTGATGGTGACCATCGGCTGGGGCCTCGCGGTGTTCGCTGGTGTGGTCGTCGCGTTCAACTCGGGCGCACACCTGAATCCCGCCGTCACCCTGGGTCTGGTCGCCAACGGCGCCAAGACGTTCGGATCAGCTGCGCTGCATACGGTGGTCCCCGTCAACATCGGAACGATCCTCACGTTCATCGCAGGCGAGTTCATCGGTGCGATCATCGGGGCGGTCATCACCTGGCTCGCGTACAAGCAGCACTTCGACGAGGAGCCCGAGCCCGCCAACAAGCTCGGCGTCTTCTCGACGGGTCCTGCGATCCGCAGCTACGGATGGAACCTGGTCACCGAGATCATCGGCACCTTCGTGCTCGTGTACGTCATCATCGCATTCGGCCACCAGGCACCTCCCGGAATGGTCGCGATGGGCGCACTTCCTGTCGCACTGCTGGTTATCGCGATCGGTGCCTCCCTCGGTGGCCCGACCGGATACGCCATCAACCCAGCCCGTGACCTCGGTCCGCGCATCGCTCACTTCTTCCTTCCCATCAAGGGCAAGGGGTCGAGCGACTGGGCTTACTCGTGGGTGCCGGTGGTCGGTCCGATCATCGGTGGTGTCCTCGCAGGCTGGCTCGCGCTGGTCCTCCCGCCACTCGTCAAAATGTAAGTCACCTAGTAGAGCGGCGCTCCGGTTCCGCGGTGCGGAGCCGGAGCCTGCCCGCCCCATCTCACCACAAAGGAGTTACACATGAGCGACTACGTTGTCGCCATCGACCAGGGGACGACCAGTTCCCGGGCGATCATCTTCGACAAGTCGGGTTCGATCGTTTCGACCGGCCAACTCGAGCATGAGCAGATCTTCCCGCAGGCCGGCTGGGTCGAACACAACCCCGTCGAGATCTGGAACAACGTTCGCGAGGTCATCGGTCAGGCGCTCGCCAAAGCCGATCTCACCCGCCACGACATCGCCGCGGTGGGCATCACCAACCAGCGCGAGACCGCCGTCGTCTGGGACAAGAACACCGGCGAACCCGTCTACAACGCGATCGTCTGGCAGGACACCCGCACGCAGCCCATCGTCGATCGCCTGGCGGCCGACGGCGGCGTCGAGCGTTTCAAGCAGATCGTCGGTCTGCCGCTCGCGACCTACTTCTCGGGCACGAAGATCGTCTGGATCCTCGAGAACGTCGAGGGCGCGCGGGAACGCGCAGAAGCCGGCGACCTGCTCTTCGGCAACACTGACGCCTGGGTTCTGTGGAACCTGACGGGCGGAGTGGACGGCGGCGTGCACGCGACCGATGTGACCAACGCATCGCGCACGATGTTCATGGACCTCGAAACGCTGACCTGGCGTGACGACATCCTCGACATCTTCGGCGTGCCGAAGTCGATGATGCCCGAGATCAAGGCCTCGTCCGAGGTCTACGGAACCGTCGAGCCGTCGAGCCTTCTGCGCGAAGTGCCCGTCGCGGGCATCCTCGGCGACCAGCAGGCCGCGACGTTCGGCCAGGCCGCGTTCGATGCTGGCGAGTCGAAGAACACTTACGGCACCGGCAACTTCCTCATCTTCAACACGGGGGAGGAGATCGTCCACTCGAAGAACGGCCTGCTCACGACGCTCGGCTACAAGCTGGGGGACGCCAAGCCGCACTACGCCCTCGAGGGCTCGATCGCTGTGACGGGCTCGCTCGTCCAGTGGATGCGCGACAACCTGGGCATCATCTCGAGCGCCCCGGAGATCGAAGAGCTCGCCAAGACGGTCGAGGACAACGGTGGGGCCTACTTCGTCCCGGCGTTCTCCGGCCTGTTCGCGCCGTACTGGCGGTCGGATGCGCGTGGTGCGCTGGTCGGCCTCACCAGGTACGTCAACAAGGGACACATCGCTCGCGCCGCCCTGGAGGCCACGGCCTTTCAGACGCGCGAAGTGCTCGACGCGGTCAATGCCGATTCCGGCGTCGACCTGACCGAGCTGAAGGTGGACGGCGGCATGATCGCCAACAACACCCTGATGCAGTTCCAGGCGGACATCCTCGGGGTTCCCGTCGTACGCCCGGTGGTCGCCGAGACGACCGCGCTCGGCGCCGCCTATGCCGCCGGCCTTGCGGTGGGCTTCTGGGAGAACCTGGATGACCTGCGCAAGAACTGGCAGGAGGACAGCCGCTGGACCCCGAAGATGGACGACGCAGAACGCGACCGCCAGCTTCGGCTGTGGAAGAAGGCCGTCACCAAGACCTTCGACTGGGTCGACGGCGACGTCCGCTGACGCGGCCGACGCCGCCGCCCTGGCGCTGTGCTCGTTTGTGCGCCGCCGCTGCTGCGGCGCACAGGCGACGTGAAGTAATCTGCCGCGCGAGCATCGCCGTTCGCGCCGAGATGACCCGTTACTCGGGTGACTCTCGGTGCGGGCGGCGATTCTCGTTGGCCAGTAGGTCGGGCAGTTCGGCGAGTGAGTGGACCTCGAACACTCCGGCTTCGCGGGCGTCCGCCGCGTCGGCCGGCTCGGGCACGAGACCGGTGCGGTTCAGCCAGACCCCGGTGAGACCTGCCCGGGCGGCGCCGACAGCATCGGTGCGCAGCCGGTCGCCCACGTAGGCCGCGTCGGACGGGGCGACACCGAAGGCGGAGCAGGCGTGCTCGAAGATGGCGGCGTCGGGTTTGACGATGCCGAGCGCACCGGATGCGATGATCCGGTCGATGCGCGCGTCCAGACCGACTGTGGTCACCTTGCGGGTCTGGAAGGCGAGGTCGCCGTTGGTGATGAGCCCGAATCCCACGCCAGGGATGCGGGCGGCGAGCTCGTCGAGGCAGGGAATCGCGTCGTCGTGGAGCGCCCAGTTCTCCACGTACCGCTCGAAGTAGGTGGCGAACCAGACGCTGGCCGCTTCGTCATCGAGGGCGACACCGTGCCTTGCTGCGAAATCCCTGGCCCGCGCCCGCCGCTGGCCCTCGAAGTCAAGCTGCCCGGCGAGGTACGAATGGTAGTGGGATTCTTCGAGTTCGTGCCAGAGCGAGACTGTCGTCGCCGCATCCAGTTCGAGATATGGCGCGCCCAGCCGGGCGACATGCGCCTGAATGCCGTTGGCGACGGCCGCGCGGTGGGCGAAGAGCGTGTCGTCGAGGTCGAACAATACAACCTTCACAGGGCGGGTGGTCACGCGAGTGTCTCCATCGGCCAGCCCGGCACAGGCAGGCGCGGGTCCTCGCGCAGGAGCGAGGCAGACCAGTCGTCGAGTCTGTGGCCGCGCTGCACCGCGCCGAGGCGTCGCATGCCCTCGAAAGTGAAGCCTGCCCGCTGCGCGACCGTCGCCGAAGGGATGTTGCCGGCGAATGCGTGCCACGTGATTCGCTGGAGTCCCAGTCCGTCATCGCCGGCAGCGAAGCCATAATCGCAGACCAGCTGCACGGCTTCGGTCATGATTCCCCCGCCCCGTGCCTCGGGTGCGAGCCAGTAGCCGATCTCTGCGGACCTGCCGGCGATGTCGTGGAGTCCGATCATCCCGATCAGGTCGCCGCCGTGCCCCAGTCGGATCGCCCAGGTGAGAGTCGTGCCCGTCGTCCAGCCCGCAGGAACGACCTCGAGGATGAAGTGTACGGCGTCGTCGCGCCTATAAGGGCTGGGCACAGTGGTCCAGCGCTGGACAGCGGGGTCTTGGCAGAGCTCGCTTACGCGATCGATATCGGCCTCGTGCGGAGGTGTCAGAGTGACGCGAGTGCCGGAGAGGGTGTCTCGCGCCATGTCAGCGGGCCGGGCGAAGCAATCCGACGCGGTCGTACGCTTTTGCGAGTGTCACCTCGGCCACAGCGCTCGCGCGATCCGCGTTCGCCGCCAGGATGCGGTCGAGCTCAACCGGATCGTCGAGGAGTTCGAGCGTGCGTTCGCGAATCGGACCGAAGGTCGAGACGAGCACCTCGGCGAGCCCCTTCTTGAAGTCGCCGTACCCGCGACCCGCGTACTCGTCCTCCAGGGATTCGATGGTGCGGCCGGCCAGGACCGAGTAGATGGTGAGCAGGTTGGAGATGCCCGGCTTGTTCTCGCGATCGAACGCCACGTGCCCCTCGGTATCCGTCACAGCGCGCATGACCTTTTTGGCGTTCACGGAAGGCTCGTCGAGCATCCAGATCACGCCGGCGTGCGACTCCGCGGACTTCGACATCTTCGCCGTCGGGTTCTGGAGGTCGAAGATGCGGGCGGTCTCCTTGAGGATCATCGCCTCCGGAATCACGAACGTCTCGCCGAAGCGGCTGTTGAACCGCGCGGCCAGGTCGCGTGTCAGCTCGACGTGCTGGCGCTGGTCGTCGCCGACCGGCACGATCTCGGCATCGTAGAGCAGGATGTCGGCTGCCATCAGCACCGGATAAGCGAACAGACCGACCGAGGTCGCATCCGTTCCCTGCTTCGCGGATTTGTCCTTGAACTGGGTCATACGCGCGGCTTCGCCGAACCCGGTGATCGTATTGAGGATCCAGGCGAGCTGGGCGTGGGCCGGCACATGCGACTGCACGTACAGTGTCGACTGCGACGGATCGATGCCGGCCGCGATGTACTGGGCCGCCGTGCGTCTGGTCTGCTCGCGCAGCGCATCCGGATCCTGCGGAACGGTGATCGCGTGCAGGTCGACGACGGAGAAGAAGGCGTCGTGATCCCGCTGCAGGTCTTTCCACTGGAGGAGAGCGCCGATGTAGTTGCCGATCTGAAGCGAGTCGGCGGAGGGCTGCATGCCCGAGTAGAGCCGGGGAAGGTGTGTCATGTGAACCTCGAGAAGCGAGGATCCGCCGCCTGTCAGGTGTTCAGCGGATCGATGTGATGGTGGAGGGAGTCTTTCAGAGGGCGTAGTCGACGACGACGGGAGTGTGATCGGACCATCGTTCGTCATAGGACGTCGCGCGATCGACCGAGCAGTCGACGACCGTCGCAGCCAGGCTGGGTGTGGCGAGCTGGTAGTCGATGCGCCAGCCGGTGTCGTTGTCGAACGCCTGGCCGCGCCAGGTCCACCACGTGTACGGGCCGTCGACTTCGCCGGCACAACGTCGACCGATGTCGACCCAGCCGAGGCCGCCGCCGGCGTTGTAGTCGTCAGAACCCTCGGCGCCGACGATGCGGTCGAAGTAGGCGCGCTCCTCAGGGAGGAATCCGGCGCGTTTGACGTTGCCCTTCCAGTTTCGGATGTCGAGCGAACGGTGCCCGACGTTCAGGTCGCCCATGACGACGGCGTATTCACTGTGCCGCTGGAGTTCGGGAAGGCGCTCGAGCATCGCATCGAGGAACCGGAATTTCTCGTCCTGCTTCGGAGAACCTGCCTCTCCCGAGTGGACGTATGCGCTGACCACGGTGACGATCTTGCCATCGACCTCGTAGTCGGCTTCGAGCCAGCGGCCGGCGCTGTCGAAGTCGTCGGACCCGAGGACCACGCGGTGGATGCTCGCCTTCGACCGGCTGGCGATGGCGACTCCGGCGCGACCCTTCGCCGTGGCCGGGTCGTGGAGGACGTCCCACTCCGGCCCGAGAAGCTGCTGCACGTCCTCGGTCGAGGCGCGCACCTCCTGGATCGCGAGGATGTCGACGTCGCGGCTGTCGAGCCAGGCGCCCATGCCCTTGCGGTATGCGGCGCGGATGCCGTTCGTGTTGATGGTCGCGATGCGCAGAGGTCTGGCGGTGCGGGACGAAGGCATGCAGCCAGTTTAGTGAGAACCCCCGACGCCCTCGTCGAGCGTGTCGTTCAGCACCCGCTCCGCCTTCTCGACCCTGCGCTGGGCTGCGAGCCGTTCCCACCACCGCGCCCGTGCGAGCTCGGCTCTGGCGTCGTCCAGATCGACCTTTGCGACGAGGACACGGGCCTCGTGCTCTTCGGCGGCCTTCTCGGCGGCTCGCTGCTCGGGAGTCACCTTGCGCGGCGAGATGCCCCGGTCGAACATCCCGACGGCGATCCACGACCCGGACAGCAGCATGACCCGCGAGGTCAGGTTGAACCAGACCAGCAGCCCGACGAACACGGCGAAGGTCGCCAGGAGGGGATTCTTGTTCGCCGTCCCCAGGAGGAGGCCGGCAAGGAAGCTCAGGCCCGCGAGGGCGGCGGCACCGAGCAGGGAGCCGAACAGGAGGTTGCGCCAGGGGATCGTGACTCTCGACAGAACACGGAACATCGACGCCAGGACGACGACGTTGAGCAGCAGCGAGACGGCGACACCGGAGAACTGCGTGATCGTCTGGGTCCAGAACGAGTCCTGATCCAGATCGAGCACACGGAGGACGAAGTTGAGTGCTTCGGTGCTGACGATGGTCAGGATGCCCGAGAGGACAAGTACGAATCCGAAGGCGAGAGCCAATCCGAGGTCGCGGATCTTCTGGAGGACGTAGTTGGTCGTGTCGCGCGACAGGCCGAAGATGGCGCGGACGGCTTGTCGTGTGTAGAACAACCAGCTGATCGCGGTCCAGAGCAGGCTGATCGCGGCTATCACGCCGGTCCATCCGAACGTCGTCGTCGTCGTCGTGAGGTCGGCAGGATCGATCACGCCGCCCGGCCCGATCAGGCCCGGGATCGCGCGATTGATGATGTCGGCGATCGCCAGGAGCAGTTCGTCGTTTCCGACGAGCCAGATACCCGCGACCGAGAAGCCGAGCCAGATGGCGGCGAACACGGCGAACAGCGCCTGGAACCCCATCCCTGCAGCCCGAAGGTTTCCGTCGCTGTGCGAGAAGTTGATGTAGACGCGGTACGGCTTGAAGGCTTTCACCCAGCGCGTGGCCCGCGAGACCTGGGCGGCCGGCTTCTCGAACCGCGCCTTGACGGGCTCGGCCACGGAAGCGAAGGTCTCCTTGACGTGCTCCTCGCTCTCGTGCAGCCGCTCACGCACGTCGTCTGCACGCGACCGCGCACGCTGCGACGAGGGCGGGGCGCCCGTCATCTTCTTCTCGGCCACGGCGCCAGCCTAGCGACCGGGAAGACGGGCGGGGCGGATCATCGGCGTCCGGTCGCCCGAGCCATGGCGTACGGCCATGCCGTCGGCCTAGGCTGGATTAGATGGGAGGCCTAATCATGCAGGTCACGGGCATCGGAGTCGGTCGGGGTGTCGCTGTTGGTCCGGTGCTGAGGATGCCCGAGCCGCTGCCCGACCCCGAGGACATCACCTCGGAGTTCGAACCTCTGGTCGAACTCGAGAGAGCGTCCGACGCGCTCGGAGCCACGACCGACGATCTCAACCTCCTCGGCGCGCGGGCCGGAGGGGATGCGAAGGACGTTCTCGAGGCGCAGGCGCTGATGGCGCAGGACCCCGCGGTGCTCGAGGACATCGAGGAGCGGATCAGCAGCGGAAAGACCGCCGAGCGCGCGGTGTTCGAGGCGTTCCGCGCCTATCAGTACGTTCTCGAGTCGATGGGCGGCTACATGGCGGGCCGCGGTGCAGACCTGAAGGATGTGTCCCAGCGGGTCGTCGCGCACCTCCAGCGCGTCGCACTGCCTGGTGTCCCCGTCTCGGACAGCCCGTTCGTGCTCGTCGCGAAGGACCTCGCTCCCGCCGATACGGCGTTGCTCGATCTCGACAAAGTATTGGCGCTCGTCACCCGCGACGGCGGGCCGACTTCGCACACAGCGATCCTTGCGCGCTCGAAAGGGATCGTCGCCGTCGTCGGCGCCCTCGGTGCAGACGAACTCGCCGATGGCATGACGGTCGTCGTCGATGCGTCCACCGGGAACGTCGTCGTCGACCCGTCCCCCGACGTGATCGCTGCCGTCGCGGCGCGGCGCGCGGCCCACGCCGCCGTTGCGCCGTTGACACCGGGAGCCCTCGCGGACGGCACGCCGGTGTCGCTCCTCGCCAATCTCGGCTCGCCGGCAGAGGCCAGCGCCGCCGCCGAGCTGGGCGCAGAAGGGGTCGGACTGTTCCGTACCGAATTCCTGTTCCTGGGTGCCGCCGAGGCGCCGGGCGTCGACGAGCAGCGGGAGCAGTATCGCGTGCTCTTCGACGCCTTCCCCGGAAAGAAGGTCACGGTCCGGGTGCTCGATGCCGGTGCGGACAAACCACTCGCGTTCCTGCCCGAAGCCCACGAGGAGAACCCGGCCCTCGGGCGAAGAGGCATCCGGGCCCTGCGCGACACGGAGCAGGTGCTCCGGGATCAGCTGCAGGCGCTCGCCGAGGCTTCGGCCGACTCGGAGGCCGACCTGTGGGTGATGGCGCCGATGGTCGCGGATGTGGCCGAGACCGAGTATTTCGTCTCACTGGCGCGCGAATACGGCTTGAAGACTGTCGGAATAACCGCAGAGGTTCCTGCTGCGGCCATCCTTGCGGACCAGATCGCCGAACGCACCGACTTCGTGAGCATCGGCACGAACGACCTGACTCAATACACGATGGCGGCGGACCGGCTGCTCGGTACGGTGGCGTCGTACCAGGACCCCTGGCATCCGGCAGTGCTCCGCATGATCAAGTCCATCGGAGACGCGGGTACGGGCCTGGGCAAGCCGGTCGGGATCTGCGGGGAGGCGGCAGCCGATCCGCTGCTGGCGGTGGTGTTGGTGGGCCTGGGCGCGACCGACCTGTCGATGACGGCGGCAGCGCTCGCGGACGTGCGGGCCGAACTGTTGCGCCACACGCTCGCGGACGCACAGCACCTGGCCGCACTCGCCATCGATGCCACCAGCGCGGCCGACGCCCGGCGCGTCGTCTCAGAGGCGGACTCGTCGCACTAGATTCGCCTCGGCGCACCAGTTCTGACCAGTGCGGTGAGACACAATTAGTGCGGCGACGCCTAGGCCTTCTAGTCGACGCTTCGCGCAGCCTCAGCGAAAGCCGTTACGCCTTTCCCCGCATGATCGCCTGCTTGACCTCTTGGATCGCCTGGGTGACCTGGATACCGCGGGGGCACGCGTCCGTGCAGTTGAACGTGGTGCGGCAGCGCCACACGCCCTCTTTGTCGTTGAGGATGTCGAGCCGCACCTGCGACGCGTCGTCGCGCGAGTCGAAGATGAAGCGGTGCGCGTTCACGATCGCGGCAGGACCGAAGTACTGTCCGTCGGTCCAGAACACCGGGCAGGACGACGTGCACGCAGCGCACAGGATGCACTTGGTCGTGTCGTCGAAGCGGGCGCGATCGGTTACCGACTGGATGCGCTCCTTGCCCTCCGGCGGAGTCGAGCTCGCGATGAGGAACGGCTGCACCTCGCGGTAGGAGGCGAAGAACGGCTCCATGTCGACGATGAGGTCCTTCTCGAGCGGGAGGCCCTTGATCGCTTCGACGTAGATCGGCTTCGAGATGTCGAGGTCCTTGATCAGCGTCTTGCAGGCAAGCCGGTTGCGGCCGTTGATGCGCATCGCATCCGAGCCGCAGATGCCGTGGGCGCACGAGCGGCGGAAAGTCAGCGAACCGTCCTGCTCCCACTTGATCTTGTGGAGGGCGTCGAGGATGCGGTCCGTCGGGTACATCTCGACGTCGAAGTCCTGCCACCGCGGCTCGGTGTCGACGTCGGGGTCGAACCGGCGGATGATCAGCGTGACGGTGAATGACTGGATCGGGGCCTCCGGCGCCGGCGGGGTCTCCAGAACGGCGGTCGACATCAGTACTTCCTCTCCATCGGCTGGTAGCGCGTGACGACGACCGGTTTCCAGTCGAGTCGAATGTGGTCGGCGGCGTCGGACGAGTGCGGGTCACCCGAGAGGTACGCCATCGTGTGCTTCATGTACTTCTCGTCGTCGCGCTTCGGGAAGTCGTCGCGCATGTGGCCGCCGCGGCTCTCCTGGCGGTTGCGAGCCGAGTAGACGACGACCTCGGCGAGGTCGAGCAGGAACCCGAGCTCGACGGCTTCGAGCAGATCGGTGTTGTACCGCTTGCCCTTGTCCTGGACGACGATGTTGCGGTAGCGCTCACGGAGCCTGTGGATGGTCCCGGTCACCTGCTCGAGCGACTCGTCGGTGCGGAAGACCTGGGCGTTCTTGTCCATCTCGTCCTGCAGTTCTTTACGGATGGCGGCGATCCGTTCGGTGCCCGTTCCGGAGCGCAGGCCGTCGATCAGCTCGCGGACGGCGCGCGACGGGTCTTCGGGGAGCGGGACCGCGGTCGCCGTCTTCACGTACTCGACCGCATTGTTGCCGGCGCGCTTTCCGAAGACGTTGATGTCGAGCAGCGAGTTGGTGCCGAGTCGGTTCGAGCCGTGCACGGAGACGCAGGCGCACTCACCCGCGGCGTACAGGCCGGGAACGACGGTGGTGTTGTCGCGCAGGACCTCGGCGTTGTTGTTCGTCGGGATGCCGCCCATCGCATAGTGCGCGGTCGGCATGACGGGAACCGGCTCGACGACCGGGTCGACGCCGAGGTAGGTGCGCGCGAACTCGGTGATGTCAGGAAGCTTCGTCTCCAGCACCTCGGCGCCGAGGTGTGTGCAGTCGAGAAGCACATAGTCCTTGTGCGGCCCGGCCCCGCGGCCTTCCGCGACTTCCTGGACCATGCACCGGGCGACGATGTCGCGGGGGGCGAGGTCTTTGATGGTCGGCGCATAGCGCTCCATGAAGCGCTCGCCGCTCGCGTTGCGGAGGATCGCTCCCTCGCCGCGGGCGCCCTCCGTCAGCAGGATGCCGAGCCCGGCGAGACCGGTCGGGTGGAACTGGAAGAACTCCATGTCCTCGAGCGGCAGACCCTTGCGCCAGATGATGCCGACGCCGTCTCCGGTCAGGGTGTGCGCGTTGGACGTCGTCTTGTAGATCTTGCCGAAGCCGCCGGTCGCGAAGATCATCGCTTTCGAGTGGAAGACGTGGAGCTCACCGGATGCGAGCTCGTAGGCGACGACGCCCGCGGGCTGCTGCACCCCGTCCACTTCGTTCATGATCACGTCGAGCACGTAGAACTCGTTGAAGAAGTTGATGCCGAGCCTGACGCAGTTCTGGAACAGCGTCTGCAGGATCATGTGGCCGGTGCGGTCGGCTGCGTAGCACGCGCGCCGGACCGGGGCCTTGCCGTGGTCGCGGGTGTGGCCGCCGAAACGCCGCTGGTCGATCTTGCCCTCGGGCGTGCGGTTGAACGGCAGACCCATGTTCTCGAGGTCGATGACCGCGTCGATGGCTTCCTTCGCCAGGATCTCGGCTGCATCCTGGTCGACCAGGTAGTCGCCGCCCTTGACCGTGTCGAAGGTGTGCCACTCCCAGCTGTCCTCTTCGACGTTGGCGAGCGCGGCAGCCATGCCGCCCTGCGCCGCTCCCGTGTGCGAGCGCGTGGGATACAGCTTCGAGATCACCGCCGTGCGCGCGTGCGGACCCGCTTCGATCGCGGCCCGCATGCCCGCGCCGCCGGCGCCGACGATGACGATGTCGAACTCGTGGTAGTGGACGCCGTCGATGACGGTCGATTCGGTCGTTTCAGTTGTCACTGCTTTTCCGTATGTCGGTGGGCTGGGTGGCTGGCGTATGCCCTGGGCGGCTTACTTCACCGGGCAGAACGAGGCGACGAGGTCGGCAGGGGCTCCGGCCGGGCACGGGTCGAAGGTGAAGATCACAAGGGTTCCGAGAACGACCAGGATGACGACCGCCGCGAGGATCGCCCATTTCAGGATGCGGTTGACGACGCGGTTGTACGCGTAGTCGTTCACCAGGGTGCGCATCCCGTTGCCACCGTGGATGAGCGCCAGCCACAGCATCAGGAGGTCCCAGACCTGCCAGAACGGTGTGGCGTACTTGCCGCCGATGAAAGCGAAGTCGATCTGCTTCACGCCCTGGCCGAGAACGAGGTTGATGAGCAGGTGGCCGAAGATCAGGACGATCAGCACGAGGCCGGAGGCCCGCATGTAGATCCATCCCCACTTCTCCCAGTTGACACCGCCCTTGCGTGCCGGGCGGGCAGGGGTGCGGGGAGCGTCGACGGTCGTCATGGTCAGTTGCCCCCCTCGGAGAAGATGTGGACGAGCTGCACGGGCAGGAAGCCGGCCATCAGCACGACCCAGATCACAATGACGACCCAGAACATGAGCTTCTGGTACTTGACACCCTTGCTCCAGAAGTCGATCAGGATGATGCGCAGTCCGTTGAACGCGTGGAACACGATCGCGCCGACGAGCGCGACCTCGCCCAGCCCGACGATCGGGTTCTTGTAGGTGCCGATCACGGCGTTGTACGCCTCGGGGCTCACGCGGATGAGCGACGTGTCGAGAACGTGGACCAGCAGGAAGAAGAAGATGGCGACCCCGGTGATGCGGTGAAGCACCCAGGACCACATTCCTTCGCGGCCTCTGTACAGCGTGCCCCCGGGCCGAGTCTTCTTCGGCTTCAGGGTTCCTGCCGCTTGATTCGACACGAACAACCCTCCCTGGTTGTGATCACGGTTGTCCGCGTGGAGAACCGGAAGAAGCGCAGAACGCGCCTGACCAGTCTATGACGCGTCAGAGGTGCGACGCTGCTTAGGCCGCCCTAACTGTCTTGACGTCAAGACAGTTAGGGCGGCGGCGGCGCCTCACATCCAGTTGCGTTTCTTGAAGATCCAGTAGAGGCTGACGCTCAGCGTAACCATGGCGAGGACGGCGATCGGATAGCCGAGCGGCCAGTGCAATTCGGGCATGTTGTCGAAGTTCATGCCGTACACGCCGGCGATGAGCGTCGGAGCGAACAGGATCGCCGCCCAGGACGAGACCTTCTTGACCTCCTCGCCCTGCCGGTGGCTCGAATGCGCGAGCCTGGTCATCTCCTCGTTCTGGCGTTCGGCCACGAGAGTCGAATTGACCGTCAGGATGTCGCGGAGCAGCTGCCTGAAACCGTCGACACGCTCATTGACCTGGATGAGGTGGTCGGAGACGTCACGCAGGCCGCGCTGCAATTCCTGGGTCACCCCGTACTTGGCCGTGCCGTGCTCGAGCGCGATCATCACCGTTGTCAGAGGATGGGTGGCGCGCTGGAAGTCGATGACCTCGCGTGACAGCTCATAGATGCGCCGGGAGACCAGCGCGTCGCCGCCGAACACCTGGGTCTCGATCTCGTCGATGTCGTTGGCCAGGCCGGCTACGACCGGGCCGTACCCGTCGACGACGGCGTCGATGATGGCGTAGAGGATGGCCTGCGTGCCGAAGGCGAGCAGCTCCGGTTCGCTCTCCATGCGGTGGCGGACATGCGAGAGGTCCGGCGACTCGCTGTGCCTGACCGTGATCACGAAGTTGGGACCGACGAACACGTGGAGTTCGCCGAAGTCGACCTCTTCCGGCACATCGAGGTAGCTGGCCGCTTTCAGCACCACGAAGAGCACGTCGTCGTAGCGTTCGAGCTTGGGCCGCTGGTGGGCGATGATCGCGTCTTCCACGGCCAGTTCGTGCAGGCCGAACTCGTCCGCGAGCGAGAGGAGTTCCTGTTCGGTCGGGCGGTACAGCCCGATCCAGGCGACGCCGCCCGGGGTGGCGTCGAGTGCATGGTAGGTCTCGGCAAGCGACATCGGGGATGCGACGCGGCGACCCTTCGAATAGATAGCGCTGTCGACCATGCTCCTGCGCCGCTGCGTCGTCTCCTGGGACGCTTCGATGACCGGATTCGAAGGAGGGTCCACCCGTCGCGCTCGCTGCACGAATGAAGGCATCGGAATGCCTCTCCTGCTCGTGTTGTGGGCCATGGGTCACCTCCGTGTGGTCGATTGGGCACGTCAACCATAGACCTCTCTGCTGGAGGTCCCGCTGAGTGCGAGAGCACGATCGAGGATGACCCGTTCGTAATGTCCGATCAGCTCGTCGCAGACGGATTCCCAGGTGCGGCCGAGCACGGCGCGCCTGCCGGCCTCGCCCATGCGCCGGCGGAGGGGAGCATCCATCACGAGTGCGCGCACAGACGCGCGGAGGGCACGGTCGTCGGCGGGGGAGAAGAGGTAGCCGTCGACGCCGTCGTCGACCAGGTCGATGGGGCCGCCGGCTCCCGGGGCGACCACCGGGAGGCCGCTCGCATGAGCCTCCTGCACTGTCTGTCCGAAGGTCTCCTCCGTGCCCGTGTGCGCGAAGATGTCGAAGCTCGCGTACGCGGCCGCCAGTTCCGGACCACCGAGGCGACCGAGAAACGTCGCGGGCATCCCGCGCAGCTGCCTCTCGACGACGGGGACGTGGGATCCGTCGCCGACGATCGCCAAGTGGATGCCCGGGAGCCCGCGCAGGCTTCCCAGCCGCTCGACCTGCTTCTCGGCGGCGATCCTTCCGACGTAGCCGATGACGACCTCGCCATCGGGCGAAAGGCGTTCCCGCAGCGCCCGCGTCGCCGGAGCGAACCGGTTGTTCGGGTGGTAACGGACGAGGTCGACGCCGCGGCCCCATCGGGCGAGTCGATCGATCCCCGCGCCCTCCAGGTCGGCGTGGGATGCGGAAGAAGGGACCAGAGTGAGGTCGGCTCCGTCATGCACCCACCTCACGAAACGCCACGCGAGCGTCGATGCCAGTCCTACGCCGTGACGCCGGGTGTAGCCGGCCACATCCGTCTGGAACACGGCGACCGAAGGGACGCCGAGGCGATTGGCCGCAGCGATCCCCTGGGCGCCGAGGAGGAAGGGAGAGGCGGCATGGAGTACGTCGGGCGCGAATCGGGCCAGGATGCGCTGGACGAGGGGGTTCGGAAGTCCGACCGGGAACTGGCGGTAGGCGAGTGCGGGAACCGTGTAAACGGTGAAGCCCTTGTATTCGTCCGGCGCCCCGGCATCCGGGCAGATCACGATCGCCTCGTGCCCGGCCGAGGCGAGGTGGTCGAGCACCTTGCACACGCTGTTGGTCACCCCGTTGACCGTGGGGAGGAAACTCTCGGTGACGACCGCGACCCGCATGATGCGACGTTAATCGGGCGGCATTGCGCTCGTATGAATGGTGAGTGAACCCCGGGCGCCCAGTGTGTGGACAGTTCTCGGCGGCGGATCCGGGTCCAGCGCTATCCTGACCAGATGGCTAACAGAAACACCCCGCTTGATCGGTTCTACTGTGTCATTCCGGCCGGCGGCATCGGTTCGAGACTGTGGCCGCTCTCCCGAGCCGATGCGCCGAAATTCCTCCACGACCTCACCGGTTCCGGCCAGACGCTGCTGCGCGACACCTGGGATCGGCTCGTCCCGCTGTCCGGCGAGCAGCGCATCATGGTCGTCACCGGTCGTGCCCACCGCGCAGCGGTCGAGGGCCAGCTGCCGGCGCTCGCCGACCACAACGTCGTCCTCGAGAGCGAACCGCGGGACTCGACGGCGGCCATCGGGCTGGCGGCGGCCATCCTGGAACGGCGGGAGCCCGGCGTGATCATCGGGTCGTTCGCAGCCGACCACGTCATCACCAACCAGCAGCTGTTCCGCCAGGCGGTCACGCAGGCGGTCGCGGTCGCCGATGCCGGGTACATTGCCCTGGTGGGCATCCAGCCGACCGAGCCGGCCATCGGCTTCGGCTACATCCGTTGTGGCGGGGCCATCGAGGTTGAGGGCGCCCCGAGCGCCATGGCCGTCGACTCCTTCAAAGAGAAGCCCGACCTGGGGACCGCGCAGTCCTATCTCTCCACCGGCGGCTTCCTCTGGAACGCGAGCATGTTCATCAGCCGTGCAGACCGGCTTCTGGAAGAGATCGGGCGCTCCGAGCCCGAGCTGCTGGCGGGGCTGCTCGAGCTCGCCGCCGCGTGGGACGATCCGGCGACGCGCGGGCCGGCCGTCGACCGCATCTGGCCGAACCTCAAGAAGATCGCGATCGACTACTCGGTCGCTGAGCCCGCAGCCGCCGCCGGTCGCCTGGCCGTCGTGCCGGGGTACTTCGACTGGGACGACATCGGCGACTTCGCATCGCTGGCCAAGCTCAACTCGGGCGGACGCAAGTCGGATCTCGCGATCCTCGGGGAGAACGCCCGCGTCCTCTCCGACTCGTCGAGCGGAATCGTCGTGAGCCAGTCCAAGCGCGTGATCAGCCTCATCGGGGTGAAGGACATCGTCGTCGTCGACACTCCGGATGCGCTGCTCGTGACGACGAGCGAGCACGCCCAGCGAGTGAAGGCCGTCGTGGACGCTCTCAAACTCTCCGGATCGAGCGACGTCCTCTGATTCCGCCCCACAACAGGGTGCACGCGGTGCTCAGATGAGCACTGCGCGAATAGGCATGTATTTGTAACGCTTACGTCAAGAACCTGTTTTCGATTCTTTGAGCATTCGTAACATTCGGTAACGTGAAATACATTCGGCCGCACCCGCCGGCCGGCATTCCTTGGAGGACATCTTGACAATCACAGCCCGAAAGGCCGGTCTCACCGGTCTTGCGGCGATCGGCGCCCTCGCGCTTCTCGCCGGGTGCGCGTCCGCGCCATCCACCAGCAAAACCACACCCGCAGTGGCGAGCAACTTCCTGCCCTGCATGGTCTCTGACAATGGCGGATTCGACGACCACTCGTTCAACCAGTCCAGCTACGAAGGCCTCACCAGCGCGGCCAAGGACCTCGGCATCGACTACAAGAAGGCAGAGTCGAAGACGGCGAACGACTACGCCCCGAACATCCAGAGCATGGTCGACCAGAACTGCAGCCTGATCATCTCGGTCGGCTTCAACCTGAAGGACGCGACCGAGAAGGCCGCCAAGGCCAACCCGGACATCAACTTCGCCACCGTCGACGACAACGAGATCAACCTGCCCAACGTCCGGCCGATCATCTTCGACACGGCTCAGGCCGCCTTCCTCGGCGGTTACGCGGCTGCGAGCTTCTCGAAGGCCGGCTCCGTCGGAACCTTCGGCGGCATGCAGTTCCCGACGGTCACCATCTTCATGGACGGCTTCGCTGACGGTGTCAAGTACTACAACGACCAGAAGAGCAAGAACGTCAAGGTCGTCGGCTGGAACGTCGACTCCCAGAAGGGGTCCTTCACCGGTGGCTTCGCGGCCAACGACGTCGCCAAGCAGACCGCGCAGGGCATCATCGACCAGGGCGTCGACGTGCTGATGCCGGTCGGCGGACCGATCTACCAGAGCGCTGCGCAGGCCATCCGCGACTCCGGCAAGAGCATCGCTCTCATGGGTGTCGACACGGACGTGTTCGTCTCCGACCCGAGCGTGAAGGACCTGCTCCTCACCTCGGTCATGAAGGGTCTGAACAGTGCGACCGCAGCGGTCGTCAAGGACGCGGCCGGTGGCAAGTTCACCAACACGCCCTACGTCGGAACCTTGAAGAACGACGGCGTCGGCCTGGCCCCGTTCCACAACTTCGAGTCGAAGGTCGACCCCGCCCTGCAGGGTGAGCTCGACAAGATCAAGGCCGGCATCATCGACGGCTCGATCAAGGTCACCTCGCCTTCGTCGCCGAAGCAGGGCTAATACCTCAGCAACACCGGACGGGGAGGTCAGCATGTGCTGGCCTCCCCGCTCCTTTTGTCGATGCTCAATTGAGCGCACACTGACATATGCGCAGTGAGTAGTGTGAAGAGGCGCACTGTGGCGTTTCGACGACGTGCGATTCGCTGCCCGGGCGAGTAGAGAAGGAACCCACCCGTATGAAGCTCGAACTTCGCGGCATCACGAAGAGATTCGGTGCCCTGGTCGCAAACGACCACATCGATCTCACGGTAGAACCCGGTGAGATCCATTGCCTTCTCGGTGAGAACGGCGCAGGCAAGTCCACCCTGATGAACGTGCTCTACGGCCTCTACCAGGCCGAAGAGGGCGACATCCTGCTCGACGACGAAGTCCAGCGCTTCAACGGCCCCGGCGATGCGATGAAGGCGGGAATCGGCATGGTGCACCAGCACTTCATGCTCATCCCCGTGTTCACGGTGGCCGAGAACGTGATGCTCGGTCACGAGCAGACGAAGTTCGGCGGGCGCCTCGACCTCCCGGCGGCCCGCAAGCGCGTCCAGGAGATCTCGGCGCGATTCGGTTTTCACCTCGACCCTGATGCCCTGATCGAGGACCTCCCTGTCGGCGTCCAGCAGCGGGTCGAGATCATCAAGGCGCTCTCCCGCGACGCCAAGGTCCTCGTCTTCGACGAGCCGACCGCGGTCCTCACACCCCAGGAGACGGATGAACTGATGGAGATCATGCGTCAGCTCAAGGCGCAGGGCACCGCCATCGTCTTCATCACCCACAAGCTGCGTGAGGTCCGCGAGGTCGCCGACCGCATCACGGTCATCCGCCTCGGGAAGGTCGTCGGCGAGGTCGCCCCGACCGCGACGAACACCGAGATGGCCTCGATGATGGTGGGCCGCGCGGTCGAGCTCACCGTGCACAAGGAGCCGGCCACGCCAGGGGACGCCGCGCTCGTCGTCAACGAGCTCTCCGTCATCGACCCGATCGGCCAGCTCGTCGTCAACCGGGTGTCGTTCGAGGTGCGCGCAGGGGAGATCCTCGCGATCGCCGGCGTTCAGGGCAACGGCCAGACCGAGCTGACCGAAGCGCTGCTCGGCCTCCAGCCGCGTGTCACCGGCACCATCGAGCTCGACGGAAAGCCGATCACCGGCCTCAGCGTGCGCAAAGTACTCGACACCGGCGTCGGCTTCGTGCCGGAGGACCGCAACGAAGACGGCCTCGTCGGTGAGTTCACCATCGCCGAGAACCTCATGCTCGACCGCTCCACCAGCGCACCGTTCGTCAAGGGCGGGAACCTCCAGCTCGGCTACCGCGCAGAGTTCGCCGAGCAGAAGGTCGAGGAGTTCGACGTGCGCTCGCAGGGCATCGACACGAAAGTCGGACGTCTCTCCGGCGGCAACGCCCAGAAAGTCGTTCTGGCACGCGAGCTGAGCCGCGATCTGCGGCTGTTCGTGGCTGCCCAGCCGACGCGAGGACTCGACGTCGGTTCCATCGAATTCGTCCACAAACGCATCGTCGCGACCCGCGACGCGGGGCTTCCCGTGATCGTGGTCTCGACCGAGCTCGACGAGGTCGCGGCCCTTGCCGACCGCATCGCCGTGATGTACCGCGGCGGCATCGTCGGAATCGTGCCGGGGAACACATCGCGTGACGTCCTCGGCCTCATGATGGCCGGAGAGCACCCGGCGGATGCGGGGGTCGCAGCATGAGCCAGGTGGCAACCGAGCCGGACACGCGCTCTGCACCATCCGTCGAACCGCCGTCGCGCTGGCAGGTGGCGATGCGGGACATCCTCGGCGGCAGCGTCATCATCTCGATCCTCGCCGTAGTGATCGCGCTCGTCATCGGCGCGATCCTCATCGCGATCACCGACCCCGGCGTCCAGAAGGCGTCCGGATACTTCTTCTCGCGGCCCACCGACACGTTCCAGGCGATCTGGAACTCGGTGTCGAGCGCGTACGTCTCCCTCTTCCAGGGTTCGATCTACAACTTCCGGCGGCCGACATTCGCCGGGGGCATCCGCCCGCTGACGGAGAGCCTGACGTTCGCAACGCCGCTCATCGCGGGCGGTCTCGGCGTCGGCCTCGCCTTCCGGGTCGGCATGTTCAACATCGGTGGACGCGGCCAGATCCTGATCGCAGCCGGTGTGGCCGGCTGGGTGGGCTGGTCGTTCAACCTTCCGCCCGTCATCCACCTGGTCGTGGCCATCATCGCCGGGCTCATCGGGGGCGCGCTGTGGGGCGGTATCGCAGGTCTCCTGAAGGCCCGCACCGGTGCCCACGAGGTGATCGTGACGATCATGCTCAACTACGTCGCCTTCTACCTGCTGTCCTACTTCCTGCGCACACCGGGCCTGTTCCAGGCGCCGGGATCGAACAACCCGAAGTCGCCCCCGGTGAAAGCGAACGCCATCCTGCCGCCGATGTTCGGCGACCAATTCAACCTCACCTGGGCGTTCGTGATCGTCATCGCCATGACGGTGTTCGTGTGGTGGCTTCTCAGCCGTTCGTCACTCGGATTCCGGTTCAAGGCGGTTGGCGAGAACCCGAACGCGGCACGCGTAGCTGGTATCGACGTGAAGAACGTCTACTTCGTGGCCATGCTCTTCTCGGGTGCCCTCGTCGGATTCGCCGGCATCAGCCAGGCGCTCGGCACGTTCCCTCAGGGCATCACCGCCGACCTGGATGCGAGCATCGGATTCGATGCGATCACCGTCGCCCTGCTCGGCCGGTCGCGCCCCTGGGGCATCTTCATCGCCGGCCTGCTGTTCGGTGCGCTGAAGGCAGGTAGCTTCACGATGCAGGCGGCCAACAACATCCCGATCGACATCGTGCTCGTCGTACAGTCCCTGATCGTGCTCTTCATCGCGGCGCCGCCGCTGGTGCGCGCGATCTTCCGGTTGCCGACGCCCGGAGAGGAACCGAAGAGACAGCGACCCATCGTCACGAAGGAGGTGGCTGCAAAATGAGCACCGCAACGACCACCGTCCAGCCCGACGCCGGGCCCATCGTCCTCGAGCGCACCCAGATCAAGAGCTGGAAGGCGCCGATCGCGCTCGGCGTGTTCGCGATCATCGGGCTCATCCTCTTCTTCGGGCTGTCCCGCTCGGGTGAAAGCAGCTTCCGCTTCACCGAACCGGGTGACGTGATCAAGCTGAGTGTGCTCACGGTGCCCACGGCCGCGACTTGCATCGTCGTGGCGATCATCCTCGTGCTGCTCGCCGCGCTCAGCTGGTTCCTCGTGTGGCGGGTGGGTAAATCGCCGCTGTGGTTGGCCATCGTGTTCGCCGTCATCTTCATGTTCGGGTTCCTGACCTGGGCCGCGGCAGGCCACACGGTACCGTTCACCGGACTCCTGCTTGGAAGCGTGAGCCTTTCCGTGCCCCTCGTCTTCGGCGCGCTCGGCGGTGTCATCTCCGAGCGAGGCGGCGTCGTGAACGTCGCGATCGAGGGGCAGCTGCTCGCCGGTGCGTTCGCATCGGCCGTGATCGCGTCAGCCACGCACAACGTGTTCGCCGGGCTGGTCGGGGCAATGGTCGCCGGAGTGCTCGTCTCGTTCGTCCTCGGGGCGTTCGCGATCAAATACCTGGTCGACCAGGTGATCGTCGGCGTCGTGCTCAACGTTCTGGTGACCGGACTGACGAGCTTCCTCTTCTCCCAGGTGCTCTCGGCCAACCCGACCGTGCTGAATGCACCGCCGCGTCTGTCGCGGTTCCCCATCCCGTTTCTCAGCGACATCCCGATCGTGGGCCCGGTGCTGTTCAACCAGTCGCTGATCGTGTACCTGATGTACATCGCGATCTTCGCGGTGTGGTTCGGCCTGTTCCACACCCGCTGGGGACTTCGCCTGCGGTCCGTCGGCGAGCACCCGAAGGCCGCTGACACCGTAGGCATCAACGTCACGGGGACGCGGTTCTGGAACGTCTCGCTCGCCGGCGCGGTTGCCGGTCTGGGAGGCGCGTACTTCACGCTCGTGTCGGCTCCCGGCTTCGGCAAAGAGATGACAGCGGGCGCGGGCTTCATCGCTCTCGCAGCGGTGATCTTCGGTCGCTGGGACCCCATCCGGGCCACCCTCGCCGCGCTGCTGTTCGGTTTCGCGTCCTATCTGCAGACCACGCTGAGCATCATCGGCTCGCCGGTACCCAGCGAATTCATGCTGATGCTGCCCTATCTCGTCACGATCTTCGCGGTTGCAGGCCTCGTCGGGCAGTCGAGGGCCCCCGCGGCCGACGGCAAACCGTACATCAAGTAGGGGAGCGCATGACCGACCTCGCGATCGACTGGGATGCGCTGCGCGAAGCCGCGCGCTCGGCGATGAAGAACGCCTACGCGCCCTACTCGGAATTCCCGGTGGGCGCGGCTGCCCTGGTGGACGACGGCCGCATCGTGAGCGGATGCAACGTCGAGAACGCCAGCTATGGTGTGACGCTCTGCGCCGAATGCGGGCTCGTCTCCGCGCTGCACATGAGCGGAGGCGGACAGCTCGTCGCCTTCACCTGCGTCGACGGTCACGGCAACATCCTGATGCCATGCGGCCGCTGTCGGCAGTTGCTCTATGAGCACTCCGCTCACGACATGGTGCTCGAGACCGTCTCGGGCATCCGCACGATCGACGAAGTTCTGCCCGACGCGTTCGGGCCACGACAGCTGACCGACTACAAGGGACAGGACTAGATGAGCACCACCGCCACCACCGGCGGGGTCGAGGCGTTCGACGCCGTCGACCTGATCCACGCCAAGCGCGACAAGGGCGAACTGTCCACCGCACAGATCGACTGGCTGATCGACGCCTACACACGGGGGTACGTCGCCGACGAGCAGATGTCGGCGATGACCATGGCCATCTTCCTGAACGGGATGACCAGGCGCGAGATCCGCGACATGACCATGGCGATGATCGCATCCGGCGAACGGATGTCGTTCGAAGGACTCGGCAAGCCGACCACCGACAAGCATTCGACCGGTGGAGTCGGGGACAAGATCACACTCCCGCTGATGCCCCTGGTCGCCGTGTTCGACGTCGCGGTTCCGCAGCTCTCGGGTCGCGGGCTCGGCCACACGGGAGGAACCCTCGACAAGCTCGAGAGCATCCCGGGCTGGCGAGCCAACCTGACCAACCAGGAGATGTTCGACCAGTTGCGCGATGTGGGTGGCGTGATCTGCGCGGCAGGCAGCGGTCTCGCGCCGGCCGACGGCAAACTGTACGCGCTGCGCGACATCACCGGTACCGTCGAGGCGATCCCCCTGATCGCGTCCTCCATCATGAGCAAGAAGGTCGCCGAGGGCACGGGTGCGCTCGTGCTCGACGTGAAGTTCGGCTCGGGCGCGTTCCTCAAGGACATCGAGCGGTCGCGCGAGCTCGCACGCACGATGGTCGACCTCGGGCGGGATGCTGGGGTCGCCACCTCGGCGCTGCTCACGAACATGAACGTCCCTCTCGGTCTCGCGATCGGTAACGCGAACGAGGTGCGGGAATCGGTCGAGGTCCTCGCCGGCGGCGGACCCTCCGACATCGTCGAACTGACGGTGGCGCTGGCACGCGAGATGCTCGCACTCGTCGGCAAGACCGACGTCGACGTGGAGGCAGCGCTCACGGACGGCCGGGCGATGGACAAGTGGCGTGAGGTCATCCGCGCGCAGGGCGGAGACCCGGATGCGCCGCTTCCGGTTGCGAAGGAGACCCACACCGTCGTCGCGGATCGCGATGGCGTGCTCGTCGAGCAGCAGGCTCTGCCGTTCGGGATCGGGGCGTGGCGACTGGGGGCCGGACGGGCCCGCAAACAGGACCCGGTGCAGCACGCTGCCGGGATCGACCTGCACGCGAAGCCGGGCGACACCGTGCGCGCAGGCCAGCCCCTGTTCACGCTGTCGGCGGACGAGCCGGCGCGTTTCGAGCGCGCGCTGGAGGCTGTCGAAGGCGCATGGCGGATCGGCGGCTCCGGGGACCCCGTCCTCGACGGCGGCCCGCTCATCGCCGACCGTATCTCCTAGCGCTCTCGAGGGCCTCTCGCCCCGTCGCGCGAAAGACGACCTGCACCCCACAGCGGTCGCGAACGCACCAGTTCGAGATTGGTCCCCAATATATTGGCGACCAATCGACTTGTTCGCCAATGTATTGGCAACCAACCTCCCAAGGCCGGTCCAGCCCATGGATTGGTCGCCAAAATCTTGGCAACCAATCGCTCCACGGTCGCATATTTTGGCAACCTATTGGTCGTTGAGCCCACCCCGAGCGATGAGCGCGCGACGGGTTCGTGCGCACGCCTCGTCGAATGTCATATGTCTGTCGACGCGGACGGTGAGCCAGCCTTCGGCAGCGATGTTGTTCAGCCGTACAACGTCGCGACCGTACTGTCGGTCGTCGGTGCGGTGGTGCTCGCCGTCGTACTCCACGAGCACCCTGGCCCGAGCGTAGACAAGATCGCCGATCGCCAATTCGCGGCCGTGAGCGTCGACGATCGCCACATTCACCTGCGGCTCGGGGAGCCCGGCGCGAACCAGCGCAAGGCGGAGCATCGACTCACGTGGCGACTCCACCCGCTCGCGTATCTGTGCCAGGGCCGCCCGGAGGCGTCTCGAGCCAGGGGATTGGCCGTATGCCGACACCGCCGCAGCGATCTCGACGTGTGTGGCGATGGCGCGCGGCCGCCCAAGCAGCCGATCGCCGGCCACTATCAGTTCGTCCAGAGTCAGGACACCGGACAACTGGCACCAGGCCACCGAGGCGCTCACAACCTGGAGCCCATTCCCTTCGACGACCTCCACCCGATCGCGGCGCGCCGAGTGTCCAATTACTCCGACGACACGGGGAGGTCGAACCGGTGCAAACGATGAAACGTGAATTTCGCCTTCCCGTTCCAGTCGGAAGGGCAGCGGCAGGCCGTGGAGGCGCGCCGCCGTCGTGTGGCTGAAGAACTGCTCCGGTTTGAGGCGAGCAGAGAGTGCCTCGCACCGGCCTCGGAAGTTCTCAGAAAGCCGCGCATCGACGCGGACTCCGTGAAATGGTCGCGCGAGATCGGAGGCGAACATTCGATGCGCGGGGACACCCGCCTCCGTCGCCTGCGCGACGGTGAACGGCCGGTTTCTCAGGGCGGAAGGGAGCGGGCTGCGGCTGGGCATGACCGAAGCTTGGCGAGCTCAGCGCGCTCGGGCACCGTGAACTGCGCGAACAGTGGATAACGCTTGCGGCTCCAGTAATTGTGGATACCTATATGAAACTCACTTGCAAATATGAAAGAATGATCCGATGAACAACGCAGACATCGACCTCGCTGCAAAGGGCCGCGCGCGCATCGACTGGATCCGTTCCCGCATGCCCCTTCTCGCTCAGGCCCGAGCGCATTTCGCCGACACGAAGCCGTTCGCCGGGCACCGCATCGGCATGTCCCTCCACCTCGAGCCGAAGACGGCGGTGCTGCTCGAGACCCTCGCCGCCGGCGGTGCCGAGATCGTCGCCACCGGCAACTACGGCTCGACGCAGGACGACACCGTCGCCGCACTCCGCGGTGCAGGGATGACCGTGTTCGGCGCCCGCGACGACACGCTCGAACAGCACGAAGCCAACGTGGGGGCGGTACTCGACAGCGCCCCCGACATCCTTCTCGACAACGGCGCCGACCTCGCGGCGGGAGTCGTCGAGCGCAACGCCCAGGCATCGATCATCGGCGGCACCGAGGAGACGACCTCAGGCGCCGACCGGCTCCGCGGCGAGCTCGCGGGCGCACTACCGTTTCCGGTCGTCGTGATCAACGACAGCCGCCTGAAAGCGATCGGCGAGAACCGGCACGCGGTCGGCCAGTCGATCGTCGAGAGTTTCATGCGCATCACCAATCTCATGGTTCCCGGCCGTCATGTGGTGGTGGTCGGCTACGGCTGGTGCGGCCGCGGCATCGCACAGTATTTCCGTTCCCTGGGCGCTCAGGTCGGCGTGGTCGAGCTCGACGTCATGAAAGCGTTCGAAGCCGCCCTCGACGGATTCCGTGTGGCATCGCTCGCCGAACTGGCCGGGTGGGCGGATGTTCTCATCACCGCGACAGGCCGCGAACGCGTCGTCGGTGCCGACATCTTCGACCTTCTGCGCGACGACGTCGTACTCGGCAATTCCGGCCATTTCCCCTGGGAGATCGATGTCGCGGCCCTGCGAGCGGATGCCACCGTCATCGACCAGGTCGATGACGGTATCGAGCGCATCCATCGGCCGAACGGGAGCCGCGTCGTCCTGCTGGCGGGCGGCCGGATGTTCAACCTCGCCGGTCGCGAACCGAAGGGCAATTCCCTCGAATCGATGGACCTGGGGTTCTTGTTGCAGGCGCTTTCGCTTGAGCGCGTGGCGACGGATGCGGGCAGCCTGCGTCCTGGCGCGCAGCCCGTCCCCGATGACATCGAACGTCTCATCGCGGCGCGGTTCATCGCCGCTCTCGGAGCTTCGCGCTGATGCCCAGCTACGCGGTGCCCGCCCTGGACAAGGGGCTGGACATCCTGGAACTGCTGGCCGACCGCAATGATGGAGTCAGCCAGGCTCAGATCGCGAGCGAGACGGGTCGTTCGGTCGGCGAGATCTTCCGGGTGCTCCAGACGCTGGAGCGGCGCGGCTACCTGGTACGCGATCCCGCATCGGGGCTCTACACCGTGTCGCTGATGATGTTCGGGCTGGCGCATCGCCACCCGCCGTTGCGCGGACTCGTGCAGGCGGCGCTGGGGCCGATGCGAAGGCTGTCCACAGCATCCGGACAGACCTGCAACCTCTCGGTGCTGGACGCCCGCCGAGTGCTCGTCATCGCCCAGGTGGAGAGCCCGGGGCCGTTCGGATTCGCGGTGCGGGTCGGCGCCGAGTTCCCGGTCGAGAGCACCGCGACAGGCGCTGTGCTGCTCGCCTCGGCCGATGTCGAACTGCAGCGCGCCTATCTGGTCGACCTCGCCGCGCGCGAGCCCGGGGTCGCCGACCGCTTCGCCGAAGAAGTGGCGCACGTTGCTGCTGCAGGTTACGCGCGGGAGTCCGGGAGGCAGCTCGTCGGCATCCTCGACATCGTGTTCCCGATCACAGGGACGGACGGATTTCCGGCGGCCGCCCTGACCGTGCCGTGTGCGACGACGACGGATCCGGTGGTCGACCTGGATCAGATCGTCGAGCTCACCAGGGGCACTGCGGCTGAGATCTCCGAAATGCTTCGTCCAGATCCGGAAGCGGGCGGTTCATCGCGGGCCCCGGCCCCGATAGATTTGTCCTCATGAACACTGTGCCTGAGGAATTCCTGCTCGCCGGCGGTACGAGCATCACCGCGCTTCCGAAGGTGTCGCTCCACGATCATCTCGATGGCGGCCTGCGGCCCGCCACCATCATCGAGCTCGGTGACGCGATCGGACTCGACCTTCCCGCCGACGATGCCGCGGCGCTCGGCCAGTGGTTCGCCGAGCAGAGCAACTCGGGCTCACTCGTCGAATACCTCAAGACCTTCGACCTCACCACCGCCGTCATGCAGACGCGTGAAGGCCTGGTGCGCGTGGCGCGCGAGTTCGTCCAGGACCTCGGCGCCGACGGTGTCGTCTACGGCGAGATCCGGTGGGCGCCCGAGCAGCACCTGAGCCGTGGGCTCACCCTCGACCAGGCCGTCGAGGCCGTGCAGGAGGGCATCGAGGAGGGCATCGACGACGTCAACCAGACCGGCCGAGGCATCCGAGTCGGCCAGCTCGTGTCCGCGATGCGCCACACCAACCGCGCCCTCGAGATCGCCGAGCTCGCCGTCCGCCACCGCGACCGCGGAGCCGTCGGTTTCGACATCGCGGGCCCCGAGGCCGGATTCCCGGCGTCGAACCACCGCCGTGCGTTCGACTACCTCGCCGAGAACTATTTCCCTACGACCGTGCATGCGGGCGAGGCCGACGGTCTTGACAGCATCCGCAGCGCGATCCTCGACGGGCGTGCGCTCCGCCTGGGTCACGGCGTGCGCCTCGCCGAAGACATCGTGATCGAACGGCAGGACGACGAGAACACCTACGTCACCCTCGGATCGCTCGCCCAGTGGGTAAAAGACCGCGAGATCGCGCTCGAGACGAGCCCATCGTCGAATCTCCAGACCGGTGCGATCGCGGCCTGGGGCGACGACATCCTCGACCATCCCTTCGACCTGCTCTACCAGCTCGGCTTCCGGGTGACCGTCAATACCGACAACCGCCTGATGAGTGCGACGACGCTGAGCCGGGAGCTCGCACTGCTCGCCGATGCGTTCGACTACGACCTGACCGACCTCGAGGTGTTCCAGCTGAACGCGGCCGCATCGGCGTTCCTCCCGCTCGAAGACCGCGAGGAGCTGGCCGACATCATCACAGCAGGTTTCGAGGGTTCGTAGCCGGCCGGACGATACGCTTGGAGCATGCCGCTACCTCCCCTTCCTGATTCCGCGATCACCGTCGGAGCACACGCCTCCGACTGGCGGGAGGCGGTTGAGCTGGCCGGCGAGGCACTCGTGCGCTCGGGGGCGACGAAGCCCGGCTATGCGGCGCGCATGATCCAGGTCATCGACGAATTCGGTGCCTACATCGTGATCGCCCCCGGGCTGGCACTGGCACACGCGCGCCCGGGTCCGGATGTTCTGGCAGACGGCCTCTCGGTGGTCACGCTCGACGTGCCGGTCGTCTTCGGGCACCCGCACAACGATCCTGTCGGCGTGGTGATCGGGCTCGCCGTCGCAACACCGGATGCGCACGTCACGAGCGTCGCCGAACTGGCGAACATCTTCAACAACCCGGGCGCGATCCCGGCTCTCGCCGCCGCGGCCGATGTCGCCGAGGTGCAGAGCATCATGGCAGCGAGCGGCGAGGGGGCGTCGCGGTGAAGATCGTCGCGATCTGCGGCGCAGGTATCGGAACGTCCGCGATCCTCAAAGTGAACGCGGAACGTGTGCTCGACCGCCTCGAGATCGATGCGGACGTGACGGCATCCGACGTGGCGAATGTGCGCATCGCCGCGGCCGACGCCCAGGTGATCCTGACCTCACCGGAACTCGTCGATGCGATCGGCGACACGAATGCCGACATCGTCGTCATCGACAACTTCTTCGACCTCGACGAGCTCGAGGCGAAGCTCGAGGCGGCGCTCGGCTGACGCTCGCCACCGCAACGGCGGCCGGTACGACTCAGGCGAGGAGCCCGCGCATCCCGTCGGCGAGTTCGCGGACCCGCGTTTCGGCAGCCGCACGGCGTTCTCCTGCAGACCCCTGGTCGCTCGAGGCGTCGATGTAAACCTTGAGCTTCGGTTCCGTGCCGCTCGGGCGTACCATCACACGCGACCCGTCGGCCAGCCAGATCCGCAGCACATCGCTCGGCGGGAGGGCGTCGAACCCGTCCTTCAGGTCGTCGATCCGGCTGACCGTCACCCCTCCGACCGCCGCCGGGGGAGTCGAGCGAAGGCTCGCCATGATGCGGTCGATGTCGGCGAGGTCGGTCACCCGGAGCGAGATCTGATCGGATGCGAAATGTCCGAACCGCTCGCTGAACCGGTCGAGCTGGTCGGCGACCGTCAGACCGTCCGCCGCAAGCGACGACGCCAGGTCGAGGAAAGCGACCACGGCCGAGATGCCGTCTTTGTCGCGCACCACGTCGGGGTCCACGAGGTAGCCGAGGGCCTCCTCGAAGCCGTAGATGAGTCCGGTCGCGCGCGACACCCATTTGAAGCCGGTGAGCGTGTCCTGAAAGTCGAGTCCGTAGGCCGCGGCGACGGTCTTGAGGGCAGGCGACGAAACGATGGAGCACGCCAGCGTTCCGTTCGGTCCGCCATCGGCCGACGCATCCGCCTCGGCCAGTTCAGCGGCCCGCCAGCCGAGCAGAGCGCCCACCTCGTTGCCGCTGAGGCGCCGGTATCCATCTGCTGACGCGGGGTCCGGGATGGCGACGGCCAGGCGGTCGGCATCCGGATCGTTGGCGACGATCAGCTCGACGCCTGCCTTCCGGGCCGTAGCGAATGAGAGATCGAGCGCCCCGGGTTCTTCCGGGTTGGGGAATGCGACGGTCGGAAACCGAGGATCCGGTTCGATCTGCTCCGCGACGACGACGGGGGAGCTGAATCCTGCCCGTTCGAGCACCCGGGCAGCGGTCTCCCACCCGACGCCGTGCATCGCCGTGTAGACGTACGACACTGCCGGGCTCGGAGTCCGGGCGATCGCTGCGGTGGCCTCGACGTACGCGTCCACGACGGATTCGGGGGCGATCTCGTAGGCATCCGATCGCGGCAGCCCGGTGATCGGCGCCGCCGCGACCCGGAGGATCTGAGCGGCGATGTCGGCGTCGGCCGGCGGAACGATCTGGGAGCCCGCGTCGTCCCCGCCCAAGTACACCTTGTAGCCGTTGTCGTTCGGCGGATTGTGGCTGGCGGTGACCATGACGCCGGCGCTCACCCCCAGGTGACGCACCGCGAACGCGAGGACCGGCGTCGGAAGGAGGCGCGGCAGGAGAACAGCGCGCACGCCCGCGCCCGCCATCAGTTCTGCGGTGTCCTGTGCGAAGATCGCCGAGTTCTTGCGCCCGTCGTACCCGATGACGACCGAAGGAGTCGCGCCTTCGGCGTGAGTCAGCAGGTACGCGGCGAGACCCGCTGCAGCCTGCGCGACGAGCACGCGGTTCATCCGGTTGGGTCCGGCCGCGATCTCCCCTCGGAGTCCTGCGGTGCCGAAGGCCAGTCGGGCGTCGAAGCGGGCGTGCAGGTCGTCGAGGGCGACCGTCGAGCCGCTTTCGGCGGCGATCACGAGCGAATCGAGTTCGGCACGGGTCTCAGGATCGGGGTCCTGGGCGAGCCACGCGCGCGCCGCCTCCAGCACGTCCGTCTGCGCCCCGTTCACAGCGCCCCCACGATCTTCGCAAGGAGGGCACTGATCACTGGCTCGGCCTCACGGCCGGCGTCGATGACCTCCTGGTGGCTGAGCGGAGTCTTCTGGATGCCCGCCGCCAGGTTGGTGACCAGCGACATCCCGAGGATCTCCATTCCTGCCTGCCGTGCCGCGATCGCTTCGAGTGCGGTCGACATCCCCACGATGTGGCCGCCGATCGCCTTCGCCATCTGCACCTCAGCCGGGGTCTCGTAGTGCGGTCCACGGAACTGGCAGTAGACGCCGTCGTCGAGAGTCGGATCGATCGACCGTGCGAGCGCCCTGAGCCGGGCCGAATAGAGGTCGGTGAGGTCGATGAACGTCGCGCCCTCGAGCGGTGAGTCCGCGGTGAGGTTGATGTGGTCGCTGATGAGCACCGGTGTGCCCGGCTTCCAGTGCTCTTTGATGCCGCCGGCGCCGTTCGTCAGCACCATCGTCGTCGCACCCGTCGCGGCCGCCGTGCGCACACTGTGAACGACGCGGCGGACGCCGTGGCCTTCGTAATAGTGCGTGCGGGCCCCGATCACCAGCGCGCGCTTGCCGTTCGGGAGGAGGACGGAACGCAGCGTCCCGACATGGCCTTCGAGAGCCGGGGCACCGAAACCGATGATCTCGGTCGCCGGGATGGTCGCTGTGGTCTCGCCGATGAGATCTGCAGCCCTGCCCCATCCGCTCCCGAGCGTGAGAGCGATGTCGTGGCGCTCGACGCCGGTCTTCTCAGCGATGGCCGCAGCGGCGAGACGTGCGACCTCGAACGGGTCTGCAGCGGGGTCGTCGAGCGGGTTCATGGTGGTGTCAGACATGGATCCACTCTATTGCGATACCCGATTCGGCCGCCCGGGCCGATCGCGCTCATCGGCGCGGTTTGGCGGGGCATACCCGGACGCGAGAGAATGGATGCCATGGCCTACGAGTTCGAGCGCAAGCAGAGAATCGCCGTACTCGGAGGCGGTCCCGGCGGGTATGAAGCAGCGCTCGCTGGAGCCCAGCTCGGCGCGGACGTCACCCTGGTCGAACGGGTGGGCGTCGGCGGGTCCGCGGTCATCACCGACGTCGTTCCGTCGAAGACGCTCATCGCGACGGCCGAGGCGACCAACGCCATCGGGGAGGCAGCCGATCTCGGGGTGCAGTTCTTCACCCGCGGGGAGTCCGGCAAACCCGTCCGTCCCGAGATCGCCGTCAACCTCGCCGCCGTCAACAAACGCCTCCTCGGACTTGCGCGGCAGCAGTCCGAAGACATGAAGTCCGAGCTCATCCGCGCGGGCGTCCGGCTGATCACCGGCGAAGGCAGACTCGACGGTGCGGGCGCTGTGATCGTGTCGACGGCCAAGGGCGACACGGGCACCGACTTCGACCGGATCGAAGCCGACACGATCGTCGTGTCGGTCGGCGCGAGCCCGCGCATCCTCCCGTCGGCACAACCGGACGGCGAGCACATCCTCACCTGGACGCAGCTGTACGACCTTCCGCATGTCCCCGAACACCTGATCGTCGTCGGGTCCGGTGTGACCGGTGCGGAGTTCGCCTCCGCCTACACGGCCCTCGGCTCCAAGGTGACACTCATCTCCAGTCGTGACCAGGTGCTGCCAGGCGAAGACGCCGACGCCGCACGGGTGATCGAGAACGTCTTCAAGCGGAACGGCATGACCGTGCTGTCGAAGTCGCGCGCCGAGTCGGTGGTCGCGAACGAGGGCGGTGTCCTCGCGACGCTCTCCGACGGGAGGACCGTGCAAGGCAGCCATTGCCTGATGGCCGTCGGGTCGATCCCGAACACGTCGGGGATCGGACTCGAGGAGGCGGGCGTGCAGTTGACCGCATCCGGCCATATCCGTGTCAATCGCGTCGCGCGCACGTCCATCCCGAACATCTACGCGGCAGGTGACTGCGCGGACCTCATGCCACTCGCATCCGTCGCCTCCATGCAGGGACGCACGGCTGTGTTCCACGCCATGGGAGACGCGGTGAACCCGTTCGAGTTGCGCAACGTCACTTCCAACATCTTCACCCAGCCCGAGATCGCGACGGTCGGCTGGAACCAGAAACAGATCGAAGAAGGCATCGCGCAGGGCGACATCTACAAACTGCCGCTCAAATCGAACCCGCGTGCGAAGATGCTCGGCATCAAGGACGGGTTCGTCAAGCTGTTCGCCCGCACCGGGTCCGGCACTGTCATCGGTGGCGTGATCGTGGCGCCGCGTGCCAGCGAGCTGATCTTCCCGCTCGCGCTCGCCGTCGAGCACCGGCTGACGGTCGACCAGGTCGCCCGTGCGTTCACGGTGTATCCGTCGCTGTCGGGCTCGATCTCCGAGGCCGCGCGCGCGATGCACATCGTCCTGTAGCTGGCGCCGCGGCGGTGCCGCCGCCTCTTCCTCTGCCGTCCGCATCTCGTCGTGTTCACAAAACAGGAGATCGTGTGACAGGAGAGACGGATGGGGCCGAATTGAGGGCATCCGGGCCCCACGAGCAACTTCAGTAACACGATCTCCTGTTTTACGAACAGGTAGTCATCACGCTCCCGCCACGCCGGCGTCCTGCCGGACAGCGGATTATCCACAGATCGTGTGAGCGTGTGCCTTCAGCCGCCTCAGACTGGGCACACTGGATCTGGTGCGATCGCTTTTCGAAACCGTTCATCAGCTCGGCGAGGTCGCCACGCGCTCGGAGCTTCTCCGAGCTGGTCATCGACCGCGCGAACTGACGGAGGCCGTTCGGATGGGCACTCTCATCCGCGTGCGGCGCGGGCACTACGTAACGACGAATGCCGACCCGGCACAACGCGCCGCTGTCGCGATCGGAGGCAGACTCGCCTGCGCGAGCGCAGCGTCGACCTATGGACTGTGGTCCGAGATGCATGCCGGACTTCATGTCGCGGTGCCGCCCTCGGCGTCCCGACTCCAGATGGACGTCGTGGATCACATCGCGGTGCCGTCGTCCGCGTTCCGGTTCGGGGCGGACGCATTCGGCGATGTCCGTATCCATTGGCAGGGCAACCTGGCGCCTTCCGAATGCTGGCGTGTGAGTCTCGCCGACTGCCTCAGGGGGGTCGTGCGGTGCAGCCCGGCGGAGTCGGCCATCGCGACGCTCGACACGGCCATCGGTCTGAGACTCGTGGACCCGGCAATGATCGGTCGCATGTTCGCGGCTGAGCCGACGAGGTCACGACTCATCGCGTCGCGAGCATTCCCTGGGTCCGAGTCGGGGGTCGAATCGCTAGCCAGGCAACGGCTGCAACGCCGCGGACTCGTCGTGAGGCAGCAGGTTGCCGTGCGAGGAGTCGGTCGGGTGGACATGCTCGTAGACGATCGGGTGTTCGTCGAGATCGATGGCTTCGAGTTCCACTCGTCCCAGCACCATTTCGCCCGGGACCGCAGACGCGATGCGGCGTTCGTGCTCGGCGGCTACCGTCGGCTGCGTTTCACCGCCGTCGACGTCCTCCGCGACTGGGCGCTTGTCGAGCAGACAATCATTGATGTGCTCAGGCACACCTAGCGCGTTCACAAAACAGGAGTTCGTGTGACGGGAGTGACGGATGGGGCCGAATTGAGCGCATCCGGGCCCCATTGGCCACTCGGGTAACACGATCGCCTGTTTTATGAACAGGCGAGGACCGCGGAGTCCGTCTCAGCTGATGTTGAGCAGCAGGTGGCCGGACGACACCGTCGCCCCGACCGCCGTGTTGATGCCGGAGACCGTTCCGTCTTTGTGCGCGGTGAGCGGCTGCTCCATCTTCATCGCCTCGAGCACGAGCACGAGATCGCCCTTGACGACCTGGTCGCCGTTGTCGACTGCGAGCTTGACCACGGTCGCCTGCATCGGCGCCGTGATCGAATCGCCTGTGGCGGTGTCGACGGCGTGCGCGCCACCCCGGCGGCGCGGAGCGGGCGCGCTCGCGGTGTCGGCACCCGTGCCGGAGCCGGCGAGCAGCGTGCCGGGCAGGCTCACTTCGATGCGCTTGCCTTCGACCTCGACGACCACCCTGTGACGCTGGTGGCTGGGCGCGACAGCGTCGGTCGAACCGCTCCAGGGCTCGATGTCGTTCTGGAACTCGGTCTCGATCCAGCGGGTGTACACCGAGAACGGCTCGCCGTCCTGTGGTGCGAACGCCGTGTCGCGCACGATCGCGCGGTGGAAGGGGAGCACCGTCGGCAGGCCTGCGACCTCGAACTCGTCGAGCGCGCGACGGGCACGTTCCAACGCATCCTCGCGTGTCGCGCCGGTGACGATCAGCTTGGCGAGCAATGAGTCGAACGAGCCGGAGATCACATCGCCCGCCTGGACGCCGCTGTCGACACGCACGCCGGGTCCGCCGGCGGGCTTGAACACGTGGACCGGTCCAGGCGACGGGATGAACCCGCGGCCGGCGTCTTCGCCGTTGATGCGGAATTCGAACGAGTGGCCGCGTGCGATCGGGTCGTCGTAGTCGAGGGTTCCGCCTTCGGCGAGCCGGAACTGTTCGCGGACGAGGTCGATCCCTGTGATCTCTTCAGAGACCGGATGCTCGACCTGCAGTCGCGTGTTGACCTCGAGGAATGAGACGGTGCCGTCTTTGCCGATGAGGAACTCGCAGGTGCCGGCCCCGAGGTAGCCGACCTCTTTGAGGATCGCCTTGGATGCGCGGTACAGCTCGTCGGTCTGCGCAGCGGTCAGGAACGGCGCCGGTGCCTCTTCGACCAGTTTCTGGTGGCGACGCTGCAGCGAACAGTCGCGGGTGGAGACGACGACGACGTTGCCGTACGCGTCTGCGAGGCACTGGGTTTCGACGTGTCGGGGCTGGTCGAGGTATTTCTCGACGAAGCATTCTCCACGCCCGAACGCCGCGACTGCTTCGCGGGTGGCCGATTCGAAGAGCTCGGCGACCTCGTCCCGGGTGCGGGCGACCTTCAGTCCTCGGCCGCCACCGCCGAAGGCAGCCTTGATCGCGACCGGGAGACCGTATTCGTCGACGAAGTCGAGAACCTCGGAGGCATCGGCGACAGGGTTGAGCGTCCCAGGCGCGAGCGGTGCTCCGACCTTCTCGGCGACGTGGCGTGCGGACACCTTGTCACCGAGTCGTTCGATCGCTTCGGGGGACGGCCCGATCCAGGTGAGTCCTGCTCCGATCACCGCTCGGGCGAAGTCGGCGTTCTCGGCGAGGAACCCGTAGCCGGGGTGCACAGCGTCCGCTCCGGAGCGGCGCGCAACTGAAAGCAGCTTGTCGATGACGAGGTACGTCTCGGCGCTGGTCGTGCCGTCGAGGGCGTACGCTTCGTCGGCGAGGCGCACGTGTACGGCATCGCGATCCTGGTCGGCGTAGACCGCGACCGATCCGATTCCGCTGTCCTTCGCGGCGCGGATGACCCGGACGGCGATTTCGCCCCGGTTGGCGATGAGGACCTTGGTTATGCGTGGCACAGTTCTCTAGCCTATGCCGCGCCAGCATCCCCCTTTTGGGTGAACCCGACAAAAATGGATCGCCCGGCGGTCGGGAAGCCTACAAAGAGCGATTCCAGAGGCTCGGCCAGCTGACGCCCAGTTCGACGAACAGTTCGCGCACGGTCGCGAGCGAAAGGCCGACGACCGTGCTCGGATCGCCGTCCACGCGGGTGATGAACGGGCCGCCCAGACTGTCGACGGTGAACGCCCCAGCCACTTCGAGCGGCTCGCCTGTCGCGATGTAGGCGTCGATCTCGGCGTTGGTGATGTCGGAGGCGAACGTCACGGTCGCGACCGCGGTTGCGCCGGTCGCGGCATTGGTGCGTCCGCCGCGGTGGTCGATCAGCCAGTGGCCGGAGTGGAGCCGGCCGGTGTCACCCCGCTGTGCCAGCCAGCGCTCGCGCGCCACCTCGGGGGTGTGCGGCTTGCCGTAGATCGCTCCTCCGATCTCGAACGCCGAATCCCCGCCGAGGATGAATCCGTCGATCGGCTCGCCGTCGATGAGCGAGTCCACCACGGCTTCGGCTTTCGCCTGCGCGAGAAGCTGAACCATCGCCGACGGCCCGAGCGGGCCGCTTGTGGCTTCCGCCCGCGCAACGGTGGCGGGCTCGTCGACCTGGGAGGGCACGACGGCCGGTTCGATGCCCGCGGCACGAAGGAGGGCGAGCCTGGCGGGGGATGTTGAGGCGAGGTAGAGGCGCATGTCTTCCTTCGTGCACGGCGTCCTGCTGTGTGGGATGCTCGACTGATGCCACGCAATCACGAGGACCGCTCCGGCCGGGGTGATGATGTCGAACTCGAGATTACCAACGTCGCGCACGGGGGTGTCTTCGTCGCCCGTTTCGACGGTCGCGTCGTGTTCGTCCCTGACACGATGCCGGGGGAGCGCATCCGCGCCCGGATCACGGATACGACCCATGACCGGTTCTGGCGTGCGGAGACCGTTTCGGTCATCGAGGCCGCGCCCGAGCGCCAGCCGCACGTGTGGGCGGCGGCCTCGGTGGAGCGGCCGCCGTCGCGTCGGGCGGGCGGTGCGGAGTTCGGACACATCCGACTCGATCACCAGCGCGAGCTGAAGCGCCGTGTGATCGTCGACGCGCTCGAGCGGATGGCGAAGATCGAACGCGACGTCACGGTCGAGGCCGCGGGTGCTGCGATCGCGGGCATCGAGCCCGAGACGCCGGACGGTTCAGGCTGGCGCACGAGAGTCCGCCTGCAGGTAGCGCAGGACGGGTCGTTCGGGCCTTTCGCCGCGCGCTCGCACCACGTCGTCGAGGTCGAAGACCTTCCCCTCGCGACCGAACGGGTCGCCGACTCGGCACCGTTCGGCCAGCGGTTCGCGGGTTCGGAGTCGATCGACGTCGTCGCCACGGCCGGCGGGACCGCGCACGTCCTGGTGAACGACGCTCCTGTGAAGCGGGGGCGGCGCATCGTCCGCCAGCGGCATCGGCCGATGCCGGTGCGCGAAGTCGTCGGCGACCGGGAGTTCCAGCTCGACGCACGCGGGTTCTGGCAGGTGCACCGGCTCGCCGCCGCGACGCTCACCGAGGCCGTGCAATCCGCGGTCGACGAAGCGCTGTTCGACCCGCGTGCGGCGAACCTCGACCTCTACGGCGGCGTCGGTCTGCTCGCGGCCGCCCTCGGCGATCGTTTCGGCAGCACCGTGCGGATCACGTCGGTCGAGGGGGACGAGGCGGCGACCGATCACGCCGCTGAGAATCTCGCCGAGTGGATCGGCGCCAGTGCGGTGACCGAACGCGTCGAGCGTTTCGTGACGACCCTGGCGGCGGATGCTTCGCCGGCCGAACGCTCACGGCTGCGAGCGGCAACGGTCATCCTCGATCCTCCGAGGTCGGGTGCCGGCCGAGCCGTGGTCGACGCGATCGCCGACCTCTCGCCCGCCCAGGTCGTCTACGTCGCCTGCGACCCTGTCGCGCTCGCACGGGACCTCGCCACCTTCGCCGGCCACGGGTACCAGCTCGGTTCCCTGCGGGCGTTCGACCTGTTCCCGAACACGCACCATGTCGAAGCGGTGGCGATGTTGGCGCGGTGACCGCGCCATCCCGAGCGGCCCGGAGTTACCGCACTACGATGAACATCATGGTGAGGGTGGCAATCGTCGATGATCATGAGTCCGTGCGGCTCGGCTTGAAAGCAGCGTGTCAGGATGCGGGTTACGACGTCGTCCTGACAGCTGCGACGGTCGACGAGTTCGTCGCGGAACTCGGCGACCGCGAGTGCGAGGTGGTCGTTCTCGACCTTTCGCTGGGCGACGGCTCCCGCGTCACCGACAACGTCAAGCGCGTGCAGGGCACCGGTGCGGCGGTTCTGGTCCACAGCATCGCCGACCGGGTTGCGAGCGTCCGCGAAGCGCTCGCGGCCGGTGCCGCGGGCGTCATCCCGAAATCATCCCCGACGACGACCGTGATGGCGGCGATCGCCACTGTCGCGGCCGGCGACGTGCTCAACAACCTCGAATGGGCGACGGCCATCGACGCCGACAGCGATTTCGCGAAAGCGCAGCTCGGACGCCGTGAACGCGACGTGTTGCACCTGTATGCCTCCGGACTCCCGCTCAAGGCGGTCGCCGCGCAGCTCGGTATCGCGAACTCGACCGCGCGGGAGTACCTCGACCGCATCCGCGTGAAGTACGTGGAGGTGGGGCGTCCGGCTCCGACGAAGGTCGACCTGCTGAGGAGGGCGGTCGAAGACGGCATCCTGCCGGGACTCGACCCCGATACGGGCAATGAGCGCAACTAGCTCGCCGGCCCGATCGCTGCCGGCGGCGAATCAGCCGCGGAACCCGATCAGCCGGGCGCGGTTCGAACGGATCGCGGGGCGCAGCGTCTCGGCGTTCGGCCTGGTCTTCGGCCTTCAGACCTTCCCGGTCGCGATCGCCCAGCTTCCCGCGCTGAAAGAGCCGTGGGGGATGGTCGGCATCGTCGTCGTCTTCGGCCTGCTGGCGGTGATCCCGATCCTCGCGATCGCCCAGGTCTACGTGAAGATAGCGATGGGCACCCTGGCCGTCGTCTACCTGATCAGCGTCGTGACGTGGCCGCTGCTCGCCGTCAACCCCGATGCGATCGGCCAGAAACCGTGGGTCTGGTTCCTGTGCACGGTCGCCACCGCATATGCCGCTGTGGCCTTTCCGTTGTGGTTGGCCACGGCGTACACGTTCGTCACGCCGATCGCCTATGGGATCATCCGCGCGCTGCCGTCCGGCGGCGGCGTCGGAGCGGAGATAGCCGGTCTCGACTCGGTGTACGCGATCATCCTGGGCGGGGTGATCCTCGTGATCATCGCCATGCTCCGCCAGGCGGCGTCGGCCGTCGATGCGGCACAGAGCGCCGCACTCGCCCGGTACGCGACCGCGGTCCGGCAGCACGCGACGGAGGTCGAACGGGTCCAGGTCGACGCGATCGTGCACGACAGCGTGCTGACGACCCTCTTGTCGGCCGCGAGCGCGCGGACACCGGAGGCCAAGGCGCTCGCAGCACGTATGGCATCCGACGCGATCGGCCATCTCCATGCCGCCGAGGCGGCGGACCCCGAGGACCAGTCGCTCGTCGGCCTGGATCGTCTCAGCGACAGGATCACCGCTGCCGCGGCCGCGTTCTCATCGCCGTTCACGATCGACGTGCGTGACGTGGAGGTCCACACCGTTCCGGTACACGTAGCGGAGGCCGTGTATTCGGCCACGGTGCAGGCGATGGTGAACAGCATGCAGCACGCCGGCGGCCCGGGTGTCCCGCGTTCGCTCGAAATCCTGGGCGGTGGACCGCTCGCGACCGTGCAGATCACCGTGCGCGACGAGGGTACCGGCTTCGACCAGAACGATGTCCCGGCCGAGCGGCTGGGCCTCCGCGTCTCGATCCGGGAACGGCTTTCGAAGGTGGGCGGTCTGGCCCGCATCGCTTCCAGGCCGGGTGAGGGGACCGCGGTCACTATCATGTGGCCCGCATCCGACGACGATCAGGATGCGGCCGGCGACAGCGTAGACGCCCGGGCCGGCGGATCGGAGATCGCCTCGTGATCACCCTCCCTCGTGCGATGTTCCTGGGCCTCGGCGCCCTCTTCTCCGCCTATCACCTGTTCCTCGCACTCTCGTCGCTCTCGATCCCGCAGAACGCGGGTCCGACGATCGCGGCGATGATCCTGTACGGCGTCGCCACCGTGATCAGCCTCTGGCCGACGAGCCCCACCCGGATGCCGGTATGGCTCGCAGCGTTCGACCTCGCCGTGTGCGTTGCGGTGCCCATCCTTGTGACGAGTCAGCTCGACCCGACGAAGGACAACGGCTACGCGACCTGGTATGTGGCTGCGGTCGGAACGCTGATGACGATCGCGGCGGTGCGGCGTCAGCAGCTGGCTGCGTGGGTCGGAGTCGGTTTCCTCGCGGTGCAGACGGTCGTCTGGGCGGGTTTTCCGGCTCTCGCCGGTCTCGGTGTCATCGGCAGCGTCGTCTGGGTCGGCATCGCCGTGGTGATTTCCGGCTCGCTGGCGAAGGCGGGCCGGGATGCACTCCAGTTCGCACGCGCCGAGCGTGAGGCGACCGAGTGGCAGGCCGCCCAGGAGGCGCATGTCATGGAGCGCCAGCTCCGGCTGCGTCAGACGTATCGGGTCGCCGCACCCATGCTCGCTGAGATCGTCCGCAGGAACGGGGACCTGACCGAGGCTGAGCGGCGGGAGTGCCGCTACCTCGAGGGCGCCATCCGCGACGAGATCCGGGGTCGCAAACTCCTCAACGACGACGTCCGACGGCAGGTGATGGATGCGCGCAGGCGGGGCGTCGTCGTCAGCCTCCTCGACGAGGGCGGAATCGACGATCTCGACGAGACAGCACTCGGGGCTGTGCTCGGCCGGCTGGCGGACGCTATCCGGGGTACGACGACCGACAAGTTGATCGTCCGCACGGTGCCGCGTTCGTCGAAGACCGCGGTGACAGTCGTGGGGTTGCGGATGTCCGACGACGACGCAAACGCGCTCGGCTCGGATGCTACGGACGACGAGGTCGATCTCTGGCTGGAGATCCCGAGGCCGTTCGTCGACGCGTGACCTGCGGCCGGGACGCGAGCGGGCCAGGGCGAAGACAAGGATGAATTCCGCGAAAAAGGGCCGGCTGTTCAGCCGGCCCTTTTTCGAAAACCCCGAGTCAGGGCGACAACCCGAATATCGCCCTGACTCGCCCCCAAAACACTCGCCCGCTTACCCTAGTCGGCGAGTGATTGGCGGTGTAACTCACGAGGAGAGACACCTAGCAATAACAATATTGCCGTGTTGCACGGAAGTATCAAAGTCGTCATTTTGGGGGACAGGTGGGGGACACTTCAACTTCCACCTGTCTTCATTGTCCGCGTAATCACGGTTGACCCGCAAGAGGGGGGTCTGAAACCGGGGTCCACATGGGGTACAGACGGCGGGGGGCAGACGCGGCGTCCTGTCAGCCGGTGAAACCCCTCCAGGCACCGTAGCCGGGCGCGAGCGGCGCGCGAAGGGGCCGCTGGCTGCGCTCCCATGCGCTGGGCCCGCGGCGCGACCGGACGGCCCTGTCGGCGGCATGCTCGGCGAGAGCGGCCGTCAGCACCGCGGTCACCGCGGCGACCTCGGCCGGGGTCACGACGCGGGTGAGGAACGTGAGGTCGCTCCCGAGATCGTTCTCGCTCATCGAACCGCCGTTGCTGCCGTCAGCCATCACAGCGGGATGTTCCCGTGCTTCTTGGGCGGGAGGGATGCGCGTTTGGTGCGGAGTGCCCGAAGCGCCTTGATGACGGCGACACGTGTCGCCGCCGGCTCGATGACGCCGTCGAGTTCGCCGCGCTCGGCCGCCAGGAACGGGCTGGCGACGTTGTAAGTGTATTCGTTGGCGAGCTTGGTGCGGACGGCCGCGACATCTTCGCCGGCCTCCTCTGCTCGCTTGATCTCACCGCGGTACAGGATGTTGACTGCGCCCTGGCCGCCCATCACAGCGATCTCCGCCGTGGGCCAGGCGTAGTTGAGGTCTGCGCCGAGCTGCTTCGAGCCCATGACGATGTAGGCGCCGCCGTAGGCCTTGCGGGTGATGATCGTGACCAGCGGCACGGTCGCTTCGGCGTAGGCGTAGAGCAGCTTCGCCCCCCGGCGGATGACACCCGTCCACTCCTGGTCGGTGCCGGGAAGATAGCCGGGGACGTCGACGAGGGTCAGGATCGGAATCGAGAACGCGTCGCAGAAGCGCACGAAGCGCGAGGCCTTCTCGCCCGCGTCGATGTTGAGCGTGCCCGCCATCGCGCTCGGCTGGTTCGCCACGATGCCCACCGAGCGGCCCTCGACACGGGCGAACCCGATCACGATGTTCGGTGCGAAAAGGGGCTGGATCTCGAGGAAGTCGCCGTCGTCGACGATGTGCTCGATGACCGTTTTGACGTCGTACGGCTGGTTGGGCGAGTCGGGGATGATCGTATTCAGCTTGCGATCGGCGTCGGTCACCTCGAGCTCAGCATTCGTCTCGTAGACGGGCAGCTCGGCGAGGTTGTTGTCGGGGAGGAAGCCGAGGAGGGTCCGCGCGTAGTCGAGGGCATCCTCTTCATCGCTTGCGAGGTAATGGCTGACGCCGGAGATCTTGTTGTGGGTGAGCGCGCCGCCCAGCTCCTCGAAACCCACGTCTTCGCCGGTGACGGTCTTGATCACATCCGGACCGGTCACGAACATGTGGCTCGACTTGTCGACCATGATGACGAAGTCGGTGAGCGCGGGAGAGTACACGGCCCCGCCCGCCGCAGGTCCCATCACGATCGAGATCTGTGGGATGACGCCCGACGCGGCGGTGTTGCGCCGGAAGATCTCGCCGTACTTCCCGAGTGCGACCACGCCTTCCTGGATGCGCGCGCCACCCGAGTCGAGGATGCCGATCATCGGCACGCCCGTCTTGAGCGCGTGGTCCATCACCTTGATGATCTTCTCGCCGGCGACCTCGCCGAGCGAGCCTCCGAAGATGGTGAAGTCCTGGCTGAAGACGGCGACGTTGCGACCGTGGATGGTGCCGACACCGGTGACCACGGCATCGCCGTACGGCCGCTTGTTCTCCATGCCGAACGCGTGGGTGCGGTGGCGCACGAACTCATCGAACTCGACGAACGAGCCCTGGTCGAGCAGCAGGTCGATGCGTTCACGGGCGGTCATCTTGCCTTTTGCGTGCTGCTTCTCGATCGCTGAGAGACCGCTCGCGGTCACGGCTTCGTGATAGCGGTCCTTGAGGTCGGCGAGTTTGCCTGCCGTGGTCGAGAGGTCGGAGCGTGGTTCGGTGTCGGTCACGCCGTTCACTCTACCGGCCAGTGGTTGGGCCGTGCCGTTGAGGAATACCTACAAAATCGGCTGGTTTCGCTGGTCGGACTGCAGCAGACTTGAGCCATGGAGTTCCCCCTCAGTCGTGCCGAAGCATCCGTTCTCGAGATCCTCCCCGAGGCGGGCTCCACGAACGACGAGCTCGTCCGTCGCGCTACCGGGGCGGACTCCGACGGCTGGCCCGACTTCTCTGTGGTCGCGACCGCGAACCAGACCCGTGGTCGCGGGCGGCTCGGTCGCAGCTGGGTCTCCCCGGCGGGCAAATCCCTCGCGATCTCCGTGCTGCTGCGCCCGCGCACTCCGGATGGCGACGCGCTCCCGATGGACAGCCTCGGATGGTTCCCTCTGCTCGCCGGCCTCGCGATGACCCGCTCGGTCCGTTCGGTGGTGCCGGCCGGTGCCGATCTGAAGTGGCCCAACGACGTGCTCGTCAACGACCGCAAAGTCTGCGGCATCCTCTCCGAGCTCCTGCCCGATGTCTCGGGCATCGTCATCGGGGCCGGACTCAACCTGACCCTCGAGGCCGACGAGCTCCCGGTGCAGACCGCGACATCCCTCATGCTCGCCGGGGCGAACGACACGGATGCGGACAACCTGCTGTCGTCCTACCTGCGCGAACTGGACGCCCTCTATCGGCCGTTCCTCGCCGCCCGGGGTGACGCCGCGGCCAGCGGTCTGCAGCAGGCTGTCTCGGATGCGTGCGGCACGATCGGTCGTTCCGTCCAGGTGGAGCTGCCCTCCGGTGACCGTCTCACTGGGACGGCGACCGGCATCGACACCGACGGGCGGCTGCTCGTCGATGCGAATGCGCGCATCTCGGCTGTCGCCGCAGGCGATGTGACTCACCTGCGGTATTAATAGCTCATGAGCAACACGGCGGGGACAGCGGCGGCGCCGCCACCCGAACGCATCGTGGCGCGCCTGCGCCCGCATGCGCGGGCACTGTTCTGGCCGAGTCTCGTGCTCATCGCGACCTGCGGAGCTCTGGGGTATTACGGCGGACAGTTCACCGAAGTCTGGGAGAACGTGCTCCTCTACAGCTCGGCCGCCGCGATCGTGCTCCTGCTCTTCCTGCTGCCGCTGGCGTTCTGGCTGAGCAAGCGGTACACGATCACCACGCGCCGCATCATCCTCCGCCACGGCTTCTTCGTGCGTGTGCGCCAGGAACTTCTCCACAGCCGCGGCTACGACATCAGCGTTCGCCGAAGCTGGCTGCAGAGCGCATTCCGTTCGGGGGATGTGCGCATCAATTCAGGTTTGGAGAAGCCGGTCGTCCTGCAGGACGTACCGAAGGCCGATCTGGTGCAGAGCGCACTTCACGACCTGATGGAGCACTCCCAGAACATCGTCTCGACGCGCCGGCAGCAGGACGAGTCAGCTGTCCCCGATCAGACCGCCATCTGGGGATCCCGGTAGCGCCGCGGTCGCGGTGGCCGCGAGTTGCTTCTCGGAAGCGGCCTGTGCGCGGTCGGGGGAGAACACCCACCAGCGGTAGAGCGCGAAACGGAAGAGCATGCCGAGGGCGAGGCCGACGACGTTGATCGCGATGTTGTCTGCGACCAGTGACACATAGCCGAGCACGTAGTGGGAGATCCACACGCAGAGCAGCGGGATGCCCATGCCGGCGAGGCTGACGAGGAAGAACTCGATGCCCTCGCGTACGGGGTTGGACTGGCGCTGCTTGGCGAACGCCCAATAGCGGTTGCCGATCCAGTTCGTCACGATCGCGACGAAGGTCGCGATGATCGTCGCGTAGATCGTTCCGTGATGTACACCGGCGAACACGGTCAGCATGAGACCGTTGAAGACGACGACGTTGACGACGAAGCCCACGGCGCCGACCGCGCCGAACTTCACCAGCTGCGGAATGAGCCGCGCAGCGTGTGGCGTCTCGGTCGGGGCATCGGTTTGCTGTTCAGGCATACGTTCGTTCTTGTTCATGGGCGAAGATAGACATGCGCTCGCGAGCTTACGCGAGTTACAGCATGGGTATCTGGGAGTTTCCCTGCCCGTCACTGAGGGTTCTCAGAGGCGTAATTCGCCGTGCTGAAGCGGAATACGAGTGGGAGAGACCGGCGAATGGTTCGGGACACGGTTGGTGTGATCGGCGGCGGACAGCTTGCGAGGATGATGATCCCTCCCGCGGTCGAGCTCGGGATAACGATCAAGGTTCTAGAGGAGGCTCCCGGCATGTCTGCCGAGCTCGCGGCCACGGGCGTCGGCGATTACCGGGACCTCGACACGGTCCTCGCGTTCGCCGAGACCGTCGATGTCGTCACCTTCGACCACGAGCACGTTCCGCCGGCGATCCTGCGCGAGCTCGTCGCCCGGGGGATCCCGGTGCACCCTGGGCCGGACGCGCTCCTCTACGCGCAGGACAAGCTGCACATGCGCGCCAAACTGACCGAACTCGGGCTTCCCGTCCCGGACTGGGCCGCCGTCGAGTCCGCCGATGACCTCGCCGACTTCCTCGACACCCACGGAGGACGCGCCGTCGTGAAGACCGCGCGGGGCGGTTACGACGGCAAGGGCGTCCGCGTCGTCTCCGAGCCGCACAGCGTCGACGACTGGTTCCTCGCGCTCGCCGAAGACGGGCGGGGTGGTGCGCTGCTCGTAGAAGAACTCGTGTCGTTCCGGCGGGAGCTCGCGCAGTTGGTCGCCCGGCGCCCCTCCGGCGAGGTCTCCGCCTGGCCGGTCGTCGAGACCATCCAGCGTGACGGCGTCTGTGCCGAGGTCATCGCGCCCGCGCCGCAGTCGGCCGGCCGGATCGCCGACCTGGCCTCCGACATCGCGACCGCGGTAGCGACCGGTCTCGGCGTCACCGGTGTGCTCGCTGTGGAGCTCTTCGAGACCACGGACGGCAGGCTCCTCGTCAACGAACTGGCGATGCGACCCCACAACAGCGGCCACTGGTCGATCGAGGGGTCGACCACCAGCCAGTTCGAGCAGCATCTCCGTGCTGTCCTCGATCTTCCGCTCGGAGCGACCGGCAGCCGCGACGCATGGTCGGTGATGGTGAACATCCTCGGGGGCCCGGCCGAGGGCACACTCCAGGACCGCTACCCGGCCGCTCTCGCCGCGCACCCCCTCGTCAAAGTCCACGGCTACGGCAAGGAACCGCGACCGGGGCGCAAGGTGGGTCACGTCACAGCGAGCGGCGACGATCTCGACGAGGTGGCGTACCAGGCGCGGAGTGCAGCGGCGTTCTTCGCGGGCTGACGGGCTTGCGCGCTGACGGGCTCGAGGGATGATCGTGGGCGTCCGTCTCGCCTCAGCGCGTTTCGCAGCGCGTTCTTTCAGGACGGCCGAATAGCATTGAAGCCATGCCCAGCGTCAATTCCCTTCGGCCTCGTGTCGCCGTCGTCATGGGGTCCGATTCGGACTGGACGGTCATGCAGGAGGCCTCGGCGGTGCTCGAGGAGTTCGGCGTCGACCACGAAGTCGAGGTGGTCTCGGCCCATCGCACGCCCGAGAAGATGATCGCGTTCGGCAAGGGCGCGGCCGCTCGCGGCATCAGGGTGATCATCGCCGGAGCCGGCGGAGCGGCGCACCTGCCCGGCATGCTGGCTTCGGTCACCACTCTTCCTGTCGTCGGAGTGCCGGTACCGCTGTCGCGCCTCGACGGACTCGACTCGCTGCTGTCGATCGTGCAGATGCCCGCCGGCGTACCGGTCGCGACCGTCTCGATCGGCGGAGCGAAGAACGCGGGCCTGATCGCGGTCAAGATCCTCGCCGTCTCCGACGATGCCCTCACCGCGAAGCTCACGGCCTATGCCGAAGACCTCGCCGCCCTGGTCGAGCAGAAGAACGCGGACCTCAAAGCGAGACTATGACCGTCGCAAGCCCACTCCGGTACCCGGACGCCGCATCCGCGAAGGTCATGACCAAGCGGGCGTGGTGGCTCGTCGTCCTGAACGTCCTCCTGCCGGGATCAGCGCAGATCCTTGCCGGCAACCGTCGTCTCGGTCGCGTCGGAATCGTCGCGACGCTGACGCTGTGGACCCTCCTGATCGTCGCGGGCGTCACCTACCTGCTCTGGCCGATGGTCATCTACACGCTCTTCACGCAGACACTGAGCCTGTGGATCGTGCAACTGGTGATGTTCGCGTATGTGGTGCTCTGGGTGGTCCTCACGCTCGACACGCTCCGGCTCGTCCGGCTGGTCAAAACCACGCCGAATGCGCGTGCCTGGATCGCCGCCTTCGCCGTCGTGCTGCTCGTCGGAATCGCGGGCACCGCAGGTTACGGTGCGCTGGTCGCGGGGTCCGCACGAGGCGCTCTCGGCGACATCTTCTCCGCCGGTCCGTCGGCGCCGCCGGTCGACGGGCGTTACAACATCATGCTGCTCGGCGGCGATGCGGGTCCCGATCGCCAGGGGATGCGGCCCGACAGCATGTCCGTGGTCAGCGTCGATGCGGCGACAGGCCAGGCCGTGACGATCGGGCTTCCTCGAAACCTCGACCCCGTGCCGTTCCCGGCTGCGTCTCCGCTCCACGCGCTCTACCCTGACGGTTACGGCTACGAGGACCACTGCGATGTCGACGTCTGCCAGCTGAACTCGATCTACACCGAGGTCTCGCTGTACAAACCCGAGCTCTACCCGAACGCGACGAAGCACAACAGCGACCCCGGGATCGAGTCGATGCGCGACGCGCTCGAGGGCGCCCTCGGGATCACCATCCAGTACTACGTCCTCATCGACATGCAGGGCTTCGCCGACCTGGTGGATGCGCTGGGCGGCGTCGACGTCACCGTCACGCAGAAGCTCCCGATCGGCGGCGACGAGAATCTGAACGGTGTCGTCTCCTGGATCGAGCCGGGCAAGCAGCACATGAACGGGTACACAGCGCAGTGGTACGCGCGGTCGCGTCACGGCACGAGCGACTACGACCGGATGGCGCGCCAGCGTCAGCTGCAGGACGCAATTCTCAAGCAGATCAATCCGCTGAACGTCGTGACGAAGTTCCAGGACATTGCGAAGGCCGGCAAGCAGGTGATGAAGACGGATATACCGCAGTCGATGCTGGGCTACTTCGTCGATCTCGGCCTCAAGACCCGCAAATTGCCTGTTCAACAGGTAGAACTGGTTCCTCCGGCGATCGATCCGCAGAACCCGGACTATACCCAGATCCATCAGATGGTGAAGACCGCGCTGGCTCCGAAGACCAGTACTCCTGCTCCGTAGCGGGGTCAACCCCCGCGTCACGATTCCCAGATGACCCCCAAAAGGGTCACAGGGAGCCTCAAGGGCACGTTCGTACACTGAGTCGTCTATGTCGAGCACAGATAGCGGGACTCAGACGAAAAGCAGTGGCCGACTGGCATCGCTGGATGGCCTGAGGGGCCTCGCCGCCCTTGTAGTCGTGATGCACCACACGATGCTGATGGACGCGGACTTTCCGGGGACACCCGGCGCAGTCGACGTGCAGACCGGCACGCCCCTGTGGTGGATGAGCTACACCCCGCTCAAGCTCGCAACGGCGGGCTGGGAGTCGGTGATCGTCTTCTTCGTGCTGTCCGGACTGGTCGTCACGCTCCCGGTCGTCAAGCGTGCCGGCTTCGACTGGATCGCCTACTACCCGCGTCGAGTCATGCGGCTCATGATCCCTGTGATGGGAGCGGTGCTGGTCGCGGCCGCCTTCGTCGTCGCGATCCCTCAGCGTTCGACCCAGCCCTCCGGCACCTGGCTGACCGACTCCAGCACGCCGAACTTCACGTGGGAGTACGTGATCAAGGCCTGGGACCTCGTCGGCGGCAATGGACACATCGACAATCCTCTGTGGTCGCTGCGCTGGGAGATCCTGTTCTCCCTCGCGCTTCCCGTCTTCGTCATCCTCGCGATCTCGCTGCGCAAATGGTGGGCTGCCGGGCTCGCCGCGGCCGTGGTCCTGACCTGGCTCGGCGTGCGCGGCGGATCCGGTGCGCTCAGCTACTTCCCGGCCTTCTTCGTCGGAGCCGTACTGGCCGTGCGACTGGATGCGGTGCGCGTGTTCGCAGGGCACGTGAACCGCTTCGCGGTGCGACATCTGATCTGGCTCGGAATCACTGCGGGCGCTTCCATGCTTCTGATCGCACCATGGCTGTTCGGTCCGGGCAGCAGTACTGAGCTCACCCCGGGGCTGCGCGCGCTCGCGCCGCTCGCCGCGGCCGGCCTCGTGGTCGCCGGCATCGGGTGGAAACCCTTTGGCGGGCTCCTTGCATCGCGGCCGTTCGCGTTCGCGGGGCGCATCTCATTCAGCCTGTACCTGGTGCACGTGCCGATCCTGATCTTCAGCGCCTACCTCTTCGCCGGGCAGCCGATGTTCGTCGCCGCGCTCGTCGGCATCCCTCTCGCGATCCTCGTCGCGGTCGGGTTCACCTGGCTCGTCGAGGCGCGGAGCCACCAGTGGGCACGCGCGGTGGGTGCCTGGGCGTCCGCCCGCTATGCCACGGCCTTCCGCGCACCAGAACCTGCGACGTCAGGCGAGGTGCGTACCGGTGATCAGGACGACGCCGGCTCTACAGGTCGGCGTGAAGCTGCCACAGTCGCTCAGCGGAGTCGCGCCAGCTGAACGCGCGCCCGCGATCCGACGCGTGGACGGCGAGCCGCGCCCGCAGTTCGCCGTCTTCGAGGACCGAGCCGATCGCGGCGGCGAGACGCTCCGCGTAGGTTCCCGAACCGTCACGCTCGACGGTCAGTCCGGCGCCCCCGGAAACCTCGAGGATGGCAGGGTCGTCCGAGTGGATGACGGGCGTTCCGAAGTGGAAGGCCTCGACGATCGGCAGTCCGAACCCTTCCGCTCGGCTCGGAAAGACGAAGATCGTTGCTCGATCCAGGATGACGGCGAGGTCTTCATCACTGAGGTGGCCGAGAACCCGCACCCGGCCCTCGGGAAGGCCCGCAGACGCCGCGACCCCGGTGGCACTTCCTTCCCCGAAGCGGTCCGGGCCCGCGATGAGCAGTGGAAGCTCGTGGAGTTCGGGTAGGGCCATCGCGCGGATGAGGTCGGCGACGCCTTTGCGCGGTGCGATCGAGCCCATCGTGAAGATGAAGTACTCCGGCAGTCCGAGGCGATCGGCGCGTGCATCCGCATCGGCAGGAAGCACGAGTGTGGATGCGGGTGCGCCGCCGATCACCCGGACGCGGTCGCCGAAATCGATGAACTCGGCGAGCTGCTGTGCCACGGCATGGGTGGGGACCACAACAGCATCAGCGTGCTTCCTCGCACGCTTCGCCATCGACTTGTGCCACAACACGCTCGCGGTACTCATCGACTCGGGAGAACTCCAGGGGAGGACGTCGTGGATGGTGACCGTGATCTGATCGCCCTCGTTCAGGCGATCGTGCTTGCCCAGTGGCGCGAACAGGCTCGGTGAGTGGAGCATGCCGCGCCCGCCCGTGAGGGAGATACCGGACTGCCAGGCGAGCGAGAGCTCGCGATGCGGCAACGCCAGGCGCGTGATGCCGGCGATGCCGGTCAGACGGGCGGCGAGGTCGTCCATGGTCTGCTGCGGGAACGCGGATGCGATGCCCTGGACGTCACAGCCCGCGGGCGCGACCGTGATGAGCTGACGGGTCAGTTCTTCGGCGTAACGGCCGATTCCACCGGGAGAGTCGGCGACGAGTTCGTCAACGACCACTCTCAGGGTTGTCATGCTGCTCCAAGACTCCGTGACGGGCGGCATCCGCCAGCGCTTCGTTCCAATCCCGCATCGGTTCGAGTCCGACGACGTTCCAGGCCGCGTGACCGAGAACCGAGAACGAGGGCCGAGGTGCGGGCCGCACGAACCGGGAACTGTCGGTCGGTGTGACCCTATCAGGGTTCAATCCGGCTGCGCTGAAGACGGCCCTCGCGAAGCCGAACCACGTCGTCTCGCCCGAATTCGTGCCATGGTAGATGCCGGCGGGAGCATCGGCGTCGACCAGCGCGACGATCCGTTCGGCGAGGTCGCCGGTCCACGTGGGCTGGCCGAGCTGGTCGTCGACCACCGAGACGGTCTCGTTGGTCGCGGCGAGACGAATCATCGTGCGGGCGAAGTTGGTTCCTCCGGCGCCGTAGAGCCACGCCGTTCGGACGATATAGGTGCCGTCGGGATGAGCCGCGAGGGCGAGTTCTTCGCCTGCGGCCTTGGTCCGCCCGTACGCATTGAGCGGGTCGCGCGGAGCGTCCTCGGGGTACGGCACGGTCGCGGTGCCGTCGAAGACGTAATCGGTGGAGAGCGTCACGAGCCTGGCGCCGGACTCGGCGGCAGCGACGGCAAGATTCTGCGGACCGGTCGCGTTGGCGGCGTACGCCTCGTCCTCATGCGTCTCGGCGTCGTCGACCTTCGTGTACGCCGCAGCGTTGATGATGACGTCATGACCGCGCACGGCGTCGAGGACCGCGGCAAGGTCGGTGACATCCAGCTGCGCGCGTGTCAGCGCCGTGACGTCGCGGCCGGCGAGGGTTCGGAGCAGATCGGCCCCGAGCATCCCTGCGGAACCGGTCACGAGATAGCGGCTCGTGCGCATCGCGGCCACCGGTCAGTTGTCCAGCGCGGCGCGCGCCTTCAGCGGCTCCCACCAGGCACGGTTGTCGCGGTACCACTGCACGACGTCGGCGAGGCCCTGCTGGAAGGGGACGAGCGGCTCATAGCCGAGCTCCGAGCGGATCTTCGAGATGTCGACCGAGTAGCGCAGGTCGTGGCCCAGGCGATCCGCGACCCGGTCGACGTACGACCAGTCCTTGCCGGTCGCATCGAGCAGAAGCTGGGTGAGCTCCTTGTTCGTGAGCTCGGTTCCGCCGCCGATGTTGTAGATCTCGCCGGCGCGGCCGCCGACGAGCACCATTGCGATACCCCGCGTGTGATCGTCGACGTGCAGCCAGTCGCGTATGTTGAGTCCTTCTCCGTAGAGCGGGACGTGCTTGTCGTCGATCAGGTTGGTGACGAACAGCGGGATGACCTTCTCGGGGAAGTGGTACGGCCCGTAATTGTTCGAGCACCGTGTGATCGAGATGTTCAGGCCGTGGGTGCGGAAGTAGCTGCGCGCCAGCAGATCGCTGCCGGCCTTGCTCGCGGAGTACGGCGAGTTGGGTTCGAGTGGGCGGTCCTCTGCCCACGAGCCGTCGGCGATCGAGCCGTAGACCTCATCGGTGGAGACGTGGACGAAACGCTCGAGGTTGTTGCGGAGGGCTGCGTCGAGGAGCTGCTGGGTGCCGAGGACGTTCGTCTCGACGAAGATCGATGCGTCGCGCACCGACCGGTCGACATGGGACTCCGCAGCGAAGTGCACGACGGCGTCGACCGACGGGAACAGCTCGTCGAGGAGCCCGCCGTTGCGGATGTCGCCCTTGATGAAGGTATAGCGCGGTGAGTCCGAGACCGGCGCGAGGTTCTCGAGATTGCCCGAGTAGGTGAGGGCGTCGAGGACGACGACCTCTGCCCCTTCGAGACCCGGGTACGCGTCCTGGAGCGTGCGCCGGACGAAATTGGAGCCGATGAACCCGGCGCCGCCGGTGACGAGAATCTTCATGCGAACGGTGACCTGCCCTCGAATCGTTGTGCCCGCAAGATTCTACCGGGTACGAACGGGCCATCTTCCGGCGAAGATACTTGCGCCGATGCAAGTACCGGTGATTTCATCGTCCGGTGAAACTTTCCAGGGCGCGGCGTAGAAAATCGATTCTGTCCGGACTCGTCGGCGCGGCAGCCGTGGTCTCCCTGCTGCTGGCGGTTGCCACTCCTGCCGAAGCGAACGAGGGCGATCCGCAGGGCGGCGCAACCGCGTACTACTCGAAGCTCGATGCCCGTGCGCAGGCGGAGGGGATGGCGACCACCGATCCCGTCTCTCCGCAACCGATGGCGGCCGCTCGTTCGGCGGCATCCTCCAACACCGTGAACGCATCTGCGTTCGCGGCTGGCGACCTCATCAGCGACGCCGTCTTCTACGCCGGCACGGACATGTCCGCGGCCCAGGTCCAGACTTTCCTCAACGCGCAGGTCGCGACCTGCAGGGCCGGATACGTCTGCCTCAAGAACTACACGGAGCCGACGGACGGTCTGACCCATCCGCTGTGCGGTTACACCGGCAAGCCGAGCGAGACCGCCGCACAGATCATCGCGAACGTGGGAGCGGCATGCGGGATCAACCCGAAGGTCCTCATCGTGCTCCTGCAGAAGGAGCAGGGGCTCGTCACCGATGACTGGCCCTCCCAGACCCAGTACGACCACGCGACCGGCTGGCTCTGTCCGGACTTCTCCGAATGCGATTCGACATCCACCGGCTTCTTCCAGCAGGTCCTCGGTGCCGCATGGCAGTTCAAGCAGTACGGCGAGGACCCGTCGTTCGACTGGTTCCCGGTCGGCAAGGTGACGAACGTCCTCTTCTCACCGAAATGCTCGACGTCGGCGCCGGTGGCGATCTGGAACAAGGCCACAGCCGCGCTCTATTACTACACGCCCTACCAGCCCGATCCTGCGGCACTCGCGAACTTCTTCGGCACGGGCGATGCGTGCTCCGAGTACGGCAACCGGAACTTCTGGGGACTGTTCAGCCAGTGGTTCGGCAGTCCGACGGCCGGGAGCACGCCCGTGGTCACTCGGTCGGCGGGTGCCGACCGCTACGGTACGGCCGTGGGGATCTCGGTGAAGGCGTACCCAGCGGCGCCTGTCGACGCGGTCTACATCGCATCCGGCACCAACTTCCCTGACGCGCTCGGCGCAGCACCGGCCGCGGCGGTGAACGGTCGCAAGGGACCGCTCCTTCTGGTCGCCCCCACGGCGATCCCGTCGTCGGTGGTCACCGAACTCAAGCGACTGAAACCGACGACGATCTACGTGGCCGGAGGCGCGGGTGCGGTCAGTGCCGGGGTCTTCAACCAGCTCAAGTCGTTCGTCGCTTCGCCCGCAGCGGTGGTGCGTCTCGCAGGCGTCGACCGCTTCGCGACGTCCCGGATCATCGCCGCCAGCGCGTTCACGGCCGCCACGACCGCTTACATAGCGACCGGAATGAACTATCCGGACGCTCTCTCCGCAGGCGCTGCCGCGGGCGCGAACGGTTCGCCGGTCATCCTCGTCAACGGCTCGGCGACGAGCGTGGACGCCGCCACCAAGGCTCTGCTGGTCAGCCTTGGAGTGACGACGGTGAAGATCGTCGGGGGAACGGGCGCTGTCTCCGCCTCGTATGCGGCGAGCCTCGCGCAGTTCGTGTCGACGCAACGACTGAGTGGGATCGACCGCTATCAGACGAGCGTCGCGGTGAACCTGGACGCCTTCGGCGGGGCGACGGCGACGACCTACTTCGCGACGGGCCTCACGTTTCCGGATGCGCTGGCGGGAGCTGCGGCGGCCGGGGCAGCGGCGAGCCCGCTCTATGTGGTGAAATCCGGATGCGTCGCCCCCGCGGCAGCAGAGAGTGCGCTTGCCACGCGATCCGGATTCACGCTGCTGGGGGGTACCACCGTGCTCGGGCCCGGGGTCGGCAAACTCTCCGTCTGCCATTAGCGGCAGGTGCCCGGACTGAGCGGTCGGGCTGCTGATTGGTAGACTCCGGGGGTGCAAATTCGTGAGCTCGCCATCCCAGACGCCTACGAGATCACCCCGAAGCTGTTCTCGGACGACCGTGGACTGTTCCTGGAGTGGTACCGGTTCGATCGGCTCGAAGAGGCCGTCGGGCATCCCCTCGAACTCAAGCAGGCGAACACCTCGGTCTCGCGTCGCGGGTCCGTCCGCGGGATCCACTTCGCCGACATCCCGCCGAGCCAGGCCAAGTACGTGACGGCGCCGCGGGGGGCCGTGCTCGACTTCGTGATCGATATCCGTGTCGGCTCGCCGACGTTCGGAAAATGGGACAGCGTGCTTCTCGACGACCGGGACCGCCGCGCGATCTACGTTGCGGAGGGGCTCGGCCACTGCTTCGTCGCGCTGACGGACGACGCGACCGTGAGCTACCTGGTCACGGACGTGTACAACCCGACGCGCGAGCACGGCATCAACCCCCTCGACCCCGATGTGGCTCTCGAGTTCCCGGCCGAAGCCGGCGAGCTCCTCCTGTCGCCCAAGGACACCGACGCTCCGGGGCTGGCCGAGGCCGCCGCATCCGGGCTCCTTCCGACGTGGGAACAGGCACGGGCGTACTATGCGTCACTGAACCGGAGAGGTGCGTAAGGGATATGCGGGGAATCATCCTGGCCGGCGGGTCCGGCACGCGGCTCTGGCCGATCACCAAGGGCATCTCGAAGCAGCTCATGCCGATCTACGACAAACCGATGATCTACTACCCGCTTTCGACCCTGATGGTCGCCGGGATCCGCGAGATCCTGATCATCACGACTCCGGAATACAACGACCAGTTCAAGGCGCTCCTCGGCGACGGGTCCGAGCTCGGCATCCGGCTGGAGTACGCAGTCCAACCCTCGCCCGACGGCCTGGCACAGGCGTTCATCATCGGCGAGCAGTTCATCGGTGACGAGTCGGTGGCGCTCGTTCTCGGTGACAACATCTTCCACGGCGCCGGGCTCGGAACATCCCTTCGCAGCCACAGCGACGTCGACGGAGCTCTGATCTTCGCCTATCACGTGAGCAACCCGCGCTCGTACGGTGTCGTCGAATTCGACGACGACTTCAAGGCGCTCTCGATCGAAGAGAAGCCGGTGACGCCCAAGAGCAACTACGCGGTCCCGGGCCTCTATTTCTACGACAACTCGGTCGTCGGAATCGCGAAGACGATCGTTCCGAGCGCGCGCGGGGAACTCGAGATCTCCACTGTGAACGAGCGTTATCTGGACGCCGGGTCCCTCCAGGTGGAGGTGCTCGATCGAGGCACGGCCTGGCTCGACACCGGCACCTTCGAGTCGATGATGCAGGCGTCGGAGTACGTGCGCGTCATCGAGGACCGGCAGGGGTTCAAGGTCGGCTGCATCGAGGAGATCGCCTGGCGCGCAGGCTGGATCGACGATGTGCGCCTTGCGGAGCTTGCGAAGCCGCTCGTGAAGAGCGGCTACGGCACCTACCTCGAAGGGCTGCTGGGCGCCTGAGCCTGCAGCGAGCGTCTCTGGGCTCGCTCGACGCGCATCGTGACGATGCGCGAGCGGACGGTGAGTCCGACCCGAAGGGACCAGCGCAGCGGAGCGAGGACGGTACCCGGGTACTTCTTCTGGAGATACCGGTACGCGCTGTCGTGGTGAGCCTTCAGCATCCGGGTGGACTCGGTGGCAGTCGAGTGGGCTCCGGTGTGCACGACGCGGGCGCTGGGAACGTAGAGATTCGACCATCCTGCGCGGCCCAGCCGGAATCCGAGGTCTACGTCCTCGAAGTACATGAAGTAGCCCTCGTCGAAGCCACCGACAGCATCGAAGGCGCTGCGACGCAGCAATACGCACGAGCCGCTCAGCCAGCCGACGGAGCGCTCGCCCGGAATCGACTCGTCTGCGCGATAGGCGCGCGTCCACGGGTTGCGCGGCCAGACGCCCGTGAGAAGAGCGTGGCCGACGCCGGTGCGCAGGGACGGCAGCCTCCGTGCAGACGGATAGGTCGTGCCGTCGGCGTTGAGCACACGCGGTCCGGCTGCGGCCGCGCCGGGGTTCGCGTCGAGTCGATCGCTGAGTGTGCGAAGGGCGCCCGGGCCCAGCTCGACGTCCGGGTTGGAGACCAGGATGTACTTCGTCTCGGCGCCCAGGGTGCGCACCGCCGCGTTGACGGCCCCGCCGTAACCGAGATTCTCGCCCACGGGGAGGAAGACGGCACCATGCGTCTCGGAGATCCGGCGCGACTCGTCCGCATCCCGCGAATCGTTGTCCGCGACGATCACCGTCACCGGTGCCGACTCGCTAGCGCGTACCGACGCGAGGAACGGTTCGAGGGCGCCGCTCGAGTTGTAGGTGACCGTGACGATGGCGACGGAATCGAGGGGGGTTGGGGACATCGCCGCCCATCCTATCCCGGCCGCCGGTGCGGTCCCCGCGAGCGAAGACAGGGCACATCCTCGACCCGCGCGCCCAGAGTCGACCATAACGTCGTTGTTACACTTGGTTGCTGCATCGCACGGCTACATAGTCGGGCTGCGTACGGACTGATGAATGAGGAACTAACGTGAGCATGATCGTCAAGGGCATCCGAGTGCTCGGAGCCGAAGGCCCTCGGGTCTTCCTGGCCCGGCTGTTCGCCAAGGCGCACGGCATGCTCGTCCGGCTTTCGCCGAAGATGCTCGTCCGCAACGAGGACGCAGCCCGTGTCGATTGGACGACCAGGCCGCCCCAGCTCGAAGACCAGATCACCGTCCGCGAAGGGCCGGTCGACATCGCATGGGTGATGTCGCCCCCAGGCAAGGAGAGCGGCGGGCACCAGAATCTCTTCCGATTCATCGACTTCGCCGAGAAGGCCGGTCACCGGTGCACCATCTACCTCTACTCGTCGATGGTCGACACTGTGAGCATCCCCGATGTGCGCTCCATGCTCGAGAAGTCGGCCGCATATCCGAACCTTGCAGCCGATATTCGCATGTACGAGCCCGAATCCGGTGTTCACGACTCCGCCCAGGCACTGTTCGCGACAGGGTGGGAGACCGCGTACCCGGTCTACCTCGATGAGTCCCGCGCGAAGCGTTTCTATTTCGTGCAGGACTTCGAGCCGAGCTTCTATCCCGTCGGTACGGAGTACGTCCTCGCTGAGAATACCTACAGGTTCGGATTCCATGGGATCACAGCCGGCGGATGGCTCGCCCACAAGCTCCACGCCGAGTACGGCATGAGCACAGACCTCTTCGACTTCGCGGTCGACAAGACCCACTACCACGTGACGAACACCAACCGCCGCGACGAGGTGTTCTTCTACGCCAGGCCCGTCACCGCGCGTCGGGCGTTCGAATTCGGACTCCTGGCGCTCGCCGACTTCGCCGCGATGAAGCCGGACGTCACCATCAACCTGGCAGGCTGGAACGTCTCGAACTGGGACATTCCGTTCAAATACAACAATCTCGCCAGCCTCGACATCTCGAAGTTGAACGACATCTACAACCGATGCGCCGCAGGTCTCGTGCTCTCGCTGACGAACATGTCGCTCCTTCCGCTCGAACTGATGGCCAGCGGCGTCACCCCCGTGGTCAACGATGCCCCGAACAACCGGCTGGTGTCCGACAACCCCTTCATCGAGTACGTCCCGGCAGCACCGCTGGCGATCGCACGCTCGATGGCTGAGATCCTCGACCGGCCGGATGCCGTCGAACGTTCCATCTCGATGTCCAAATCGCTCGCCAACGTCGACTGGGCCGACTCCGGCGCCCAGTTCGTCGAGGCCTTCGAAAGGGTGATGAGTGCCTAAAACCCTCGTGATCGGTGCGAACGGCTTCATCGGCTCGCACCTGGTGGATGCCCTCGTCGCCGCGGACCACGACGTTCGCGCATTCGACCGGTTCAGCTCGCGCACGCCCACCTTCACGTCCCGCGACGTCGAACTCGTGCAGGGGGAGTTCCTGAGCCGGGCCGACCTCGACTCGGCCGTCCAGGGCATCGACCTGGTCGTCCACGCCCTCTCCACGACGACGCCCGCGACGGCTGAGAGCGATCCCACGCTGGACATCCGAACCAATATCGCCCAGACCGTCGAACTCCTCGAGTCCTGCGTCGACGCCAACGTCGGCCATCTCTATTTCACGTCGACCGGGGGTGCGATCTACGGACCACAGGGCAAGGCCGAGTATTCGGAGTCCGACCGCGCGCTTCCCATCTCGCCCTACGGCATCGGCAAGCTCTCCATCGAGCACTACCTGCAGTACTTCAAGACCAAGCATGGACTCTCGTCGACAGCGTTCAGGGTCTCGAACCCCTACGGAACCCGCCAGCACCCCAATCGCAAACAGGGGCTCATCCCGATCGCGCTGCGGCAGATCGCGCTCGGGGCTCCCGTGATCCGCCTGGGCGACGGTTCGATGGTGCGCGACTACGTCTACGTCGAAGACCTGGTCCGGATGCTCGTTCCCGTACTCGGTCGCGCGACTGAGTACGGGCTGTACAACGTCGGCAGCGGGACGGGTACCACCGTCAACGAGGTGCTCGAGTCGCTTCGCCGGGTGGTCGGCGAGGATTTCGCGATCGAGGAACGACCCAAACCGCCGACCTTCGTCGACACGGTGGTGCTGAACACGTCGAGGTTCCGCACGGAGTTCGGCGAGATACCGATGACGCCGATGGATGAAGGGATACGCCGGACCTATGACGAAATCCGAGCCGCAACCGACCGCTGACGCGACGCCTCTTGCGACGGTGGCGATCCTCACCTACAACGGGGAGACGTACCTGCGGCGGATCCTCGAGCAGGTCAGCGCACAAGACGTCGAGGGCGAGGTCGAGATCCTGGTCATCGACTCCGGGTCCACCGACGGCACCCTCGGCATCGTCGCGGAGTTTCCGCATGTGCGGCTGCATCAGATCCCCAACAGCGAATTCGGGCACGGTCGCACCCGCAACCTGGCCGCCGAGCTCGCGCGCGGTGAATTCGTGGCCTACCTGACTCACGACGCCATCCCGGTCGACCGATCGTGGCTGCGCGAACTCCTCGCACCCTTCTCGATCGACCCTGCAATCGTCGCCGTGATGGGCAAGCAGGTTCCTCGTCGTGGAGCATTCCCCCTGCAGAAGTATGAGATCCAGGGCGTGTTCCGCACCTTCGGCCCGGATTTCGGCACGTCCGTGTTCTACAAGGACTCATTCGTGACCGACGAGGGCATCCTCGGCGTGATCAGTTTCTACTCGGACGTGAACTCGGCCGCGCGGAGGCGCTTCCTGCTCGACGTGATCCCGTATCGCGACGTGCGCTACGCGGAGGACCAGCTCTTCGGCAAGGATCTCATCGAGGCCGGGTATCGCAAGGCGTACGCTCCGCGTGCGAGTGTCGAGCACTCGAACGACCTCACGCGGGACGAATACCGGCAGCGCATCTTCGACGAGACCGTGGGTCTGCGCCAGATCGGAACTCCCATCGAACCGCTCAGCAACCGGGCGAGGCTGAGGCTGACAGCGCGCGGTATCGCAGGAGACAGTCTGCGCATCGTTCGGGACCCCGCGTTCAGCTGGAAGCGCAAGCTGTACTGGCTCGCGCTGAATCCGGCATACCAGGTCACGAAGTGGGAGAGCTACCGCAGGTCGACCCTGGTCGACATCGACGACCCCGAAGCGGTCAGGGCCGGCTCCCTCGAGCACGCCCGCAAGAAGTGAGCGAGCCTACTCGACGGTGACGGTCGGCGACAGGCGCAGGATGCCGTGGCCGATCGCTCCTGTCGGGGTGTCGAAGCTCACGGCGGCGGGTGCCTGATCGAAGTTGCGGCCCGTGTGGTCGCCGAGGCCGACATTGACCAGATACTTCCCCGTACCGATTCGAACGTCGGGGAACGTCATCGTGAGTACATGCTTGCCCTTGACATTGGGAAGGGAGACGTTCGTGTCCCACGTCGTTGCCTCGTAGAGCCGGGTCCCGAGCGGGGTGTCGATCGACATGCCCATACCCCAGTCGGGCACCGGCTGTCGGATCTCCACCTCGACGGTCAGCGTCAGGTCGGACCGTCCGTCGCGTTCGACCATGACGGCGCGCACATCGTCGATCAAGTACGGGAAGTCCTCGCGCCGGGTACCGTGACGCAGGTTGGAGGCGACGCGGTCTTCTTCATAGCCGTTGCGGAGGATACGGATGCCCTCGGCCGGGTCGCCGTCATGCTGGATGACGCCTCCGTGGAGCACGAGAACACGGTCGCAGAGGTTGCCGACCTGGTCGGCCGAGTGACTGACGAGGACGATCGTTCGTCCTTCGCGCTGGAATTCGGAGATCTTGTCCATGCACTTGCGCTGGAACGGCTCGTCGCCGACGGCGAGCACCTCGTCGACGAGCAGGAGATCGGGGTCGACGTGGACGGCGACCGCGAAGGCGAGACGCACATACATGCCCGAGCTGTAGAACTTGACCTGGGTGTCGATGAATGACTCGATGCCCGAGAACTCGACGATGTCGTCGAAGTAACGGTCGGTGTCCGAGCGGGACAGGCCGAGGATCGCGGCGTTGAGGTACACGTTCTCGCGGCCCGTCAGGTCCTGGTGGAACCCGGCGCCCAGCTCCAGCAGCGCCGCCATGCGACCACGGCGCGCGACCGATCCGGTGCTCGGCTGCAGAATGCCGCCGATCACCTTGAGGAGGGTGCTCTTGCCGGAACCGTTGTGACCGACGAGACCGACGGTCGAGCCGACCTCGATCTGAGTGCTCACGTTGCGGAGCGCCCAGAAGTCATCGCGGTGCTTGCGTGAGGTCTTGAAATTGACGAGTCGTTCCTTGAGCGATTTCTCTTTGTGCAGGACGAAGCGCTTCGAGACGTCGTCGACGCTGACCAGGATCGGTGCGGCCATGTTCTAGAGCTCCTGTGCGAAGTTGCCCTGAAGGCGGGAGAAGATGCGCTGAGCGAGCCAGACGAGGACCAGGCTGACGAGCAGAGTGATCGCGAGTCGCAGCGCCAGGTTGTCCGGCCACGCCTGGGTGAAGGCGCCGGTCGCTTCGGTGCCGGCGGCCCAGAGCGCCTTCTGCATGGCGATGATGCAGATCGTAACGGGGTTCGCGAGATAGATCTGCTCGAGCCAGTTACCGTGCAGGGCGTTGTGGACGAAAGTGTACGAGTACACGATCGGGGAGGCCCAGAAGAGGACTACGAGGGCGATTTCGACCAGGTGCTCGGTATCGCGAAGGTAGACGTTCACGGCCGACAGGACGAGGCCGACGGCTGTGGAGAAGACGATCAGCGTCACGATCGCCACCGGCGCGAACCAGAGGCGTCCGTCGCCTGGGAAGGAGGCAAGGAAGGCGATGGCGACGAGCAGCACGACTGCCTGGACCATGAAGTTGAAGATCGCGCCGCCGACAGAGCTCAGCGGGAAGATCTCCCGGGGGAGGTACACCTTCTTCACCAGGCCCGCATTGGAGACCATCGAGGTCGTCATGCCCGAGACGGTTTCTGCGAACAGGCCCCAGGTCGTCAGGCCGACGAAGACGAAGATCGCGAAGTCGGGCACCGCCCGCGCGGCTCCCAGGATCTGGCCGATCGCGAAGTAATAGATGAGGAGCTGGACCAGCGGGCGGACCAGGCTCCACAAGATGCCGAGCGAGCTGTCCTTGTAGCGTGCGCGAATCTCCCGGCGCACAAGGAGCCAGAGGAGTTCTCGCTGCGCCCAGATCTCGGCAATCGATTTGCCTGTGCCCGTGAAGAAGCCGGTCTTCTGTCCGACATGCTGCATCGGAAGTAAGGCGATCCGGGACGCGCGCTCCTGCGCTTCTGCGTCCATGGTGGTCATAGCTGTACTTGTCACTCGCCTCACCGACGCATTCGGTCGGTGCCTTCATCTCGGGTTCACATTCCGTTCGACGAACGGACAGGCTTGATTCTAAGGGAAATATCTGTACGTGTTGTGAGGGCCCGCGCGTGCACCTGGACGATAGCCTGAATGCGCCGCACCGACCGAGCGGCTGGATCACGCTGGGGAAACGATGACGACACCGTGGTGGAGCGCGCGCGCAATCGCCGCCTGCGCCCTGGTGGCGCTTGCCCTCACCGGCTGCACGGCCGCTGACGGCACCGGCCCGAGCGCTCCGCCTGGTTCTGCGGCGTCCGGCACCATCCCCGCATCCACTCCGACGCCGACTGCCCAGCCTGAAGCCGTCATCGTCGTGGCCTCCGTCGATGCAGACGGGAAGGCAGTCACGACATCGGGCTATGTGAACGGCATCATCGAAGACGGTGGATCCTGCGCCTACACACTCAGCTCCGGCAGCGCCGAGGTCACCACGACGACGGTCGGCCAGGCCGACACCTCGACGACCTCGTGCGGACAGGGGATCACTCCGATCGAGAAACTGTCCCGTGGCACGTGGAAAGTCGTGCTGTCGTACACCGCCGTGTCCCAAAGAACCGTGGTGTCAGAGCCCGTGAGTGTGGAGATCCCGTGAAACCCATGCGACTCCTGGCCGCTGCCCTGTCGATCGCGCTTGCCGTGACCGTCGTGAGCGCCTTCGAGACGGTCCAGCCAGCCGCGCAGGCCGCCGACGGACGACAGTTCGACCCGGGCGACATCATCAGCGATGCGCTCTTCTTCGACGGCACCGTGTTCAGCGCATCCGATGTCCAGGCTTTCCTCAACGGCAAGGTGTCGACGTGCCGGTCCGGGTACACCTGCCTCAAGGACTATCGCCAGACGACGACGTCGAAGGCGGCTGTGGCCGGGAACTGCAGCGCGTACGCCGGGGCGGCGAACGAGCTCGCCTCCGCCATCATCGCGAAGGTCGGTGCTGCGTGCGGCATCAGCCAGAAGGCCCTGATCGTGCTGCTCGAGAAGGAGCAGGGTCTCGTCACCGACGACTGGCCGGGGGCCGGACAATACCGCTCGGCGACCGGATACGGCTGCCCGGACACCGCCGTCTGCGACTCCCAGTACTACGGCTTCTTCAACCAGGTCTACAACGCAGCTCTGCAGTTCAAGCGCTATGCGGGCAGCCCGACGAGCTGGAACCATGTCGCCGGGCGAGTCAACGCCGTGCGCTACAGCCCGAATGCCGCGTGCGGTTCCGGCAACGTCTTCATCCAGAACCAGGCGACGGCCGGGCTGTACAATTACACGCCGTACCAGCCGAATGCGGCGGCGCTGGCCAACCTCTACGGAACCGGCGACGGCTGCAGTTCCTACGGCAACCGCAACTTCTGGCGGATCTACACCGACTGGTTCGGGTCGACCATCGCGGGCACGAGCCTCCTGCGCACGATGACCGATCCGACGGTCTATGTCGTCTCGGGAACGAACAAGTACCCCATCGCGAATGCGCAGATGCTGGCGGCCTACTCGCCGCTCGGGCAGATCGGCTATGTGTCCGCCCAGTACCTGAGCGCCTACACGACCATGCAGCTCGCCGGCCGCGTCCTTCGCTCCCCGGGCGGCACGATCTACTTCACCGACGCCAGCCTCAAGCTGCCGTTCACCAGCTGCGGCCTGGTCGTCGACTACGGCGGAAAGTGTGACTCGACCGGCTTCGTGCAGCTGACGGATGAGCAGCTGAGCCACTTCGCGCCAGGCCCGAACATGGGTCCGGTGCTCGGCACCACCGCCGGTGCGCGCTACTACATCACCGCCGGGACCAAACGCGAGATCCTCGACGACAAGTCGCAGGCGGCCGCGGGCCTGCCCGCCGGCTTCAATGTGCTCACCGAGAACGCCGTGTCGACTCTGCCGTACGGCAACCCGGTCATCCGCGATGCCGTCTTCGTCGCCGAGCGCGGAACATCCAACTATGCGTACCTCGGCAATGCGGCCCGCTATCCCGTCGACACCGCGGCCGTGGCGGGCGCCGGGCTGCCGAAGAGCGCGGTCGGCAGTCTCAGCACGGCCAGCCTGGCGAAGATCCCGGCGGGAGCCACGGCGTTCTCGGGCTTCGTCATGGTCCCGCCGGCGGCGGGCGCAGCACCCGGGCCGGTTTCGATACTCACCACGACCGGACGCTACACGTGGAGTGGATCGGCTTCGATACCCGCGGTGGCCGTGCCCCAGAGCCTGCTCGACACGTACCCGGTTCTGGGCGACATCGCGGCCGGCGCATCCATCAAAACGGCGTCGGACGCGACCGTCTATATCGTGATGACAGACAAGATCCTCCCCGTGGGCGCATGGGACTCCCTTCTGGCGCTGAACGGAGGAAAGACCCCGGCTATCACCACGGTGCCTGCAGCACTGGTCGCTGCGCTCCCGAAGGGCCCGGTCGCCCTGACCGCCGGCACACTGGTTCGCACGCCGACGAACGCCACGGTGTACCTCGTCGACGGTGTGACGAGCAAGGTCGCGCTGTCGGACTTCATCTACACCACTGAAGCCGGTATCACCACGTGGACGACGACGACGCAGTCTCGGCTCGACGCCTATCCACAGGCGACGACCCTGCTGGGCTTCGGCATCACCTGCGGGACGCAGAACTATGTCAGTGCCGGCGGATCGATCCACGCGGTGAGCGCAGACCTCCAGCCGGCGTACCCGTTCACGCCCGTGGTGCTGGACCAGTTCACGTGCGCGCTGCTGAAGATCGGCGCACCGGCCACAGCGTTCATCCGCACCCCGGACGGCTCGATCTACTACCTCGACGCCGGCAAGAAGCGGCCGATCACGTCGATGGCGAAGTTCGTCCAGCTCAGCCAGGGCAAGCCGTACCTGAACGTCGTCACGAAGTTCGGGGCGCTCATCCCGACGGGTCCGGCTGCCTGACGCCGGACGCGAGCGTCCGCACCTGAACCGAGCGGATAGGATGCACTGGTGCAATTCACCGAAACGGAGCCCCGTCGCGCATCGCGATTCGGTTCGATCATCCTCGTTCCGGTGTTCGCCCTCATCGCCTTGATGTGCTGGGCGTTCGCTTCGCCCATCGGCTCGAGCCCCGACGACGACTTCCACCTGACGAGTATCTGGTGCGGGCTGGGTGAGCGCCCGGGCCTCTGCGAAGCCGTTCCAGGACACCCTGACCAGCGCGCCGTTCCGTTCGCCGTGGGGGAGACGAACTGCAACCGTCATTTCGTCGGAAGTGTGGAGACCTGCCCCATCGACGGGCTCGGGGCCGGTTCGATGATCGCCACCGCGCGTGGCAACTTCAGCGGTGAGTATCCGCCGGTCTATTACGCGGCGATGAGCGTGTTCGCGAGCACGAACTTCACTGTCTCGATCCTTCTGATGCGGGCGATCAACGTCTTGCTCTTCGTCGGCATCACCAGCCTCCTGTACTACCTTCTCGGGCCGAGCCGGCGGCGCACCCTGGTATGGACCTGGTCGATCGTGATAGTCCCGCTCGGTGCGTTCCTGATCGCATCGAACAACCCGAGCGCGTGGGCCGTGATCTCAGGCGGCACACTGTGGCTCGCCCTGGTCGGCTACTTCGAGCGTCGGGGTTGGCGGAGCATCGTGCTGGGCTGCGTGGCTGCGCTCGCGGCGGTCATGGGGGCCGGCGCGCGTGCAGACGCCGCGATCTACTCCGTCATCGCCGTCGGGCTCGCCCTGCTCATGACCGTGGCGCGAACCCGGGAGTTCTGGCTGAAAGCCATCCTGCCCCTCGGCATCGTCATCGTCGCGGGCCTTTTCTACCTGGTCTCGAACCAGTCGAGTGTCGCGTCCGGCGGCCTCACCGGCACTCATCCGCCGAGTGCCACAGGTGGTTTCGGTCTGCTGTGGAACAACCTCCTCCAGGTCCCCTCACTCTGGTCGGGCGTGCTCGGCTCATGGGGATTGGGCTGGCTCGACACGATCATGCCCGCCGTGGTCCCGGTCCTGGGGGTTCTCGCATTCGGCGCGGCGACGTACACGGGTCTCGTATCCATGTCGGCCCGCAAGCTCGTCTCGCTCGTGATCGCTCTTGCCGCGCTCGTCGCGATCCCGGTGTGGGTCCTGACCAAGAGCAGCGCAGTGGTCGGGCAGGAAGTGCAGCCGCGGTACATCATGCCTCTGGTGATCATCTTCGCCGGCGTCGCGCTCCTTCAGGCGAACGGCCGTCCGATCCTGTTCACGCGGCTTCAGGCGATCGTCGTCGTGATCGGGGTGAGCGTCGCCAACGCGGCTGCACTCCACACGACGATGCGCCGCTACATCTCGGGGTTCAACGTCTTCGACTGGAACCTCGACCATTTCCAGCACTGGTGGTGGACCGGAGCGGTTCCTCCGATGGCGGTCTGGGTCGTAGGGATGCTGGCGTTCGCCGCCGCCGTCTATTTCGCTCTGGCCCATGCGCCGCGCGAGCGGACCATGCTGCCGGCGTCCGTTGCGTAGAATTACCAGTCGTCGTACCTCGCGGCCCGGCCGCAGCATCCCCGAAATGAAAAGGTCCCATCCGTCATGAAGATCGCCGTCATCGCCCTGGGCAAAATCGGACTTCCCCTCGCAGTGCAGTTCGCAGGCAAGGGCCACCAGGTCGTAGGGGTCGATGTCAACCAGCGCACCGTCGACCTCGTCAATACCGGGACAGAACCGTTCCCCGGCGAGGCGGAACTGCAGGAGCGGATGGGCGCGCTTGTGGCGTCCGGAGCCCTCCGGGCGACCACGGACTACGCCGATGCCGTCCCCGGCGCCGACGCTGTCGTCCTGGTCGTCCCGCTCTTCGTCGACGACGAGGCACGGCCCGACTTCGGGTGGATGGATGCGGCGACACGCTCGTTGGGCGAACACCTCACCCCGGGCACGCTCGTGTCCTACGAGACGACCCTGCCTGTCGGGACCACTCGCACGCGCTGGAAACCGATGCTCGAGGAGACGTCAGGCCTGATCGAGGGCACAGACTTCCACGTCGTGTTCTCGCCCGAACGTGTGCTCACCGGCCGCGTCTTCGCCGACCTGCGCAAGTACCCGAAGCTCATCGGCGCGTTCGACGCTGCCGGTGCTTCGCGCGCGACGGAGTTCTACGAGGCGGTCCTCGATTTCGACGACCGGCCCGAACTCGACCGCCCGAACGGCGTGTGGGATCTGGGATCCGCGGAGGCGGCAGAGCTCGCCAAGCTCGCCGAGACCACCTACCGCGACGTCAACATCGGGCTCGCCAACCAGTTCGCACGCTTCGCCGCGGACAACGGCATCGACATCTACCAGGTGATCGAAGCGTCGAATTCGCAGCCGTACAGCCACATCCACCGTCCGGGAATCGCCGTCGGCGGCCATTGCATCCCGGTCTATCCGCGTCTCTACCTGTGGAACGATCCGGCAGCCACGGTCGTCAGGGCCGCACGCGAGGCGAATGCTGAGATGCCGTCGTACGCCGTCGCTCTCCTCGAAGGCGCGCACGGTGACCTCGCCGGCCAGACCGTCGTCGTCCTCGGTGCCGCCTATCGCGGCGGCGTGAAGGAGACCGCGTTCTCAGGCGTGTTCGGCACGGTCTCCGCGCTGACGGAGCGCGGGGCCCATGTTCTGGTTCACGACCCCCTCTACTCGGACGAGGAGCTCTCCGCCCTCGGCTTCGTGCCGTACCACACGGGGACTCCCGCAGACGCCGCTGTGATCCAGGCGGACCACGCCGAATACCGCACCATCTCTGCCGTCGACCTTCCCGGGGTCCGTACTGTGATCGACGGCCGAGCCATCTCGCAAGCCGACCGCTGGGACGGCGCGACGTATCGCGTCATCGGAAAGCCGTGAGGCGGGCATGCGCGTCCTGAGCGTCGTCGGCGCCCGTCCGCAGTTCGTCAAGCTCGCCCCCATCTCGGCGGCGATGACCGGTCGCGCCGACCATGTCGTCGTCCACACCGGTCAGCATTACGACGAGCTCATGTCGGATGTCTTCTTCCGGGACCTCGGCATCCCTGCCCCCGACGTCAACCTTGCGGTCGGATCCGGAAAGCACGGCGCGCAGACCGGGACCATGCTCGCGGGCCTCGAACCGGTGTTCGAGGAGTACCGGCCCGACTGGGTTCTCGTCTACGGTGACACGAATTCGACCCTCGCGGCGGCACTGGCGGCTGTCAAACTGCACCTGCCTCTGGCGCATCTCGAGTCCGGCCTGCGTTCATTCAACCGTCGGATGCCCGAAGAGCACAATCGTGTGCTCACCGACCACGCGGCCGACCTGCTTCTGGCGCCGACCGAAGTCGCGATGAAGCACCTCGCAGACGAGGGACTGGGCGATCGCAGCGTGCTCGTCGGCGACGTGATGACCGACGTGCTGTACCGAGTCCGCGATTCGGCAGTCGCCGGAGAGCGGACTGCACCCAACGGGCTCGCCGACGGCGAATACTACGTCGCGACGATTCACCGGCCGGACAACACCGACGACGCAGCACGACTCGATCGCATCGTCGCAGCGCTGGCTGGGCTGGACCGACCTGTGCTGCTCCTCGCGCATCCCCGTCTTGTCGCGGCAGCGGCGAGTGCGGGGGTCTCACTCGACCGGGGCTCCATCGTGCTCACGTCGCCTCTGGCCTACCCAGAGCTGGTAAGCGCCGTCACCCGCAGCCGCGGGGTCGTCACGGACTCGGGTGGACTGCAGAAAGAGGCCTTCCTGCTGCGGGTACCGTGCACAACGGTCAGGCCGGAGACAGAGTGGGTGGAGACTGTCGAGCTGGGCTGGAACGTCCTGGTCGGCGATCGTGTCGAGGACCTCGCCGCGGCGGTCGAGCGGCCTCGACCCGATGCGACCTCTGCGGCTCCCTACGGTGACGGCCAGGCAGCGTCACGTGTCGTCGACGTGCTGCTCACGCGCGGCCGCGAAGGTCGATGACCTTCTCGACCGCCAGCACTGATTTCGCACCGACTGCGTCCAGGGAGACGTTCGCGGACGCCCACGCCGACAAGCGCCCGCGCTCGGCGGAGTCTGCCGGATCAGTCAGCACGGTCTTCATGGCCTCGACGACCGCGTCGACCTTCCAGTCGACCGTGATTCCGAGGCGATGCTCTTCGATCACCCGGCGCGTCGCTCCTTCGCCGGCGTAGATGACCGGAGTCCCGCAGCTGAGGCTCGTGAACGCCTTCGTAGCGAATGCGAAGTCGTAACCGCGATCGGGGCGCACCGACGCCAGGCTTGCGCGTGCACCGCGGAGCCAGAAGGCGACCGCTTCACCCCTGACCTGCCCTGCGAAGACGACCCGTTCGGGGCCGAGGGGAGCCGCGATCTCCCGGAGGAGCGGGAGTTCCGTGCCGCGGCCCAGCATGACCAGGCGTGCGGTGGGAAAGTCGCCGGAGATACGACGGAATGCTTCGACGAACACCTGGGCGCCCTGGATCTCCGACATGGTTCCGGCGTAGACGAGGTAGGGACCGGCCGGCTCGGGGCGCGCTCCGTCGGGAGAGAAGACCGCGGTGTCGATGCCCGTCCCGACGACGGTGATCCGTTCGGGTGCGACGCCGAAGGTGAGAAGTTCGCTCGCCACGCCGTCTGAGACGGCCAGGACGGCATCCGCTTTGCGGAGCACGAAGCCTTCGACCGCCCTCAGGACGCGCACGATCGCGGGCGAGACCCCGATGCCCTGCGAGGCCGTCGAGAGGATGTCTGCAGCGAAGTAGACATATCCGGTTCGTTTCAGCCGGCTGGCGAGATACACGGCGAAGCCTGTCGTCGGCGGGGGTTCGACGACGATCGCGTCGGGCCGTCGGCTGAACAGCAGGCGGAAGAAGAGCGGCACGTCGAAGGTCGCGTACTGGATGTACCCACGCACGGCGCCGGTCCTGTCCCGCAGCACCGGCCAGCGCCGGATACGGTCATCGCGAGCGTATTCGCCGTCGGGTGGACGTGTCGTCAGTACGCGCAGGTCGAAACCGGCCGCGTCGAGTGCTCGCGCAAGTGCGCCCAACCGGAAGGCGCCTGCGCCGCCTTCCGGTTCGAAGATACGGGATGCGATGACAACGCGGGGTCGTCGAGCGCTCTCAGGCACCGGCAATCGTCTCGGTGGTCGCGTTCTGAGCGGACTTCAGTACCGCCTCCGCGACCCGGACATTCTCGAGGCCTTCACGAAGCGTCACGACACCGGAGTCGAGTCCGAGGATGGCGTTGCGGAATTCTTCATGCTCGACACGCAGCGGTTCGCGCTTGGTGAGGGCGAACCGCACCATGGTGCCCTCGGAGACGCCGCGGAATGCCGCCACCGACTCCCATTCGGTGTTTACTGTGCCGTTCTCGAAGAAGGTGAGATCGCCGCTGATGGTGTCGGCGACGAACGCGCCGCGTTCCCCGGTGACCACGGTGACCCGCTCCTTCATAGGAGACAGCCAGTTGACCAGGTGGTTGGTGATCACGTTGTTCTCGAGAAGCGCGGTGAACGACACCATGTCTTCGAACTCGCGGCCGCTCCGGACCGTTGTGTGCGCCGACACGGAGGCGAACCGGCTCTGGGCAAGCCACGACGTGAGGTCGATGTCGTGGGTCGCCAGGTCTTTGACGACGCCGACATCCGCGATTCTCGACGGGAACGGACCCTGCCGCCGAGTGGCGATCTGATAGACCTCGCCCAGGTCGCCGGAGGCGATCCGCGCGCGCAGGCTCTGCAGGGCAGGATTGAACCGCTCGATGTGGCCGACAGCGCCGACGAGCCCACGGCTCTCGAACGCCTCGACGATGCGAGTGCCTGACGCGACATCTCCGGAGATCGGTTTCTCGATGAGGGCGTGCACCCCGGCGGCGGCCAGAGTGAGCGCGACTGCCTCGTGGTATGCCGTCGGAACGGCTACGACGGCCGCGTCGATGCCGACCGCGATCAGGTCATCGACGGATGCGGAGATCGCCAGGTCGCCTGCGACCCGGTGGGGGTCCCCCAGAGCATCGGCGACGCCCGCGAGTACGACTCCGTCGGTTTCGCGGATCACCCGCGCGTGGTGGCGGCCCATCATTCCCAGGCCCACGAGTCCGATCCTCAGGTCGGCCATTACGAACCCGCCTTCGCGAGGGCGTTGACAGCCGTGACGATGCGCTCGAGGTCGCCGCGCGAGAGGGACGGGTGCACCGGGAGCGAGAGTACTTCGGCGGCGGCCCGCTCGGTCTCCGGCAGGTCTTCGGTGCGTTGGAAGGAGGGGAGTCGGTGGTTCGGGATCGGGTAGTAGACCCCGCTGCCGATCGCGTACTCCTCACGAAGTGCCTGTGCGAAGCCGTCGCGGTCGTCGCTGACGCGGATCGTGTACTGGTGGTAGACGTGGGTCGCGTCCGCCGCTACCGGCGGAGTGACGACGCCCTCGAGGCCCGCATCGAAGAACGCGGCGTTGTCGCGGCGCTTCTTCGTCCACGCGTCGATCTTCGTCAGCTGCACGCGCCCGATCGCAGCGTGCAGGTTCGTCATGCGCGCGTTGAATCCGACGATCTCGTTCTCGTACTGCTTCTCCATGCCCTGATTGCGCAGCAGGCGGAGGCGGCGGGCGACCTCGTCGCTGCCGGTCGTGACGATACCGCCCTCGCCGGAGGTCATGTTCTTCGTCGGGTAGAGACTGAACATCGCGAACGAGCCGAAGGCGCCGACCGGGATTCCGGCTTTGGTCGCCCCGTGCGCCTGAGCCGCGTCTTCGAAGAGCTGGAGGCCGCGACTCGAGGCGAGGTCGCCGAGCGCGACCACGTCGGCGGGGTGGCCGTAGAGGTGGACGGGCATGATGCCGACGGTGCGCTCGGTGATGACCGAGGCGACGGAAGCGGCGTCGAGTGCGAAGTAGTCGGGCTCGATGTCCGCGAAGACGGGAGTCGCGCCGGTGAGTGCCACGGAGTTGGCCGTCGCGGCGAAGGTGAACGACGGCACGATGACCTCGTCGCCGGGACCGACGCCCGCTGCGAGCAGACCGAGGTGGAGACCCGCGGTTCCCGAGTTGACCGCGACAGCGTGGCGGCCGTCGACGAGGTGGGCCGAGAACTCGGTTTCGAAGGCGGCGACCTCGGCACCCTGAGCGAGCATCCCTGTCGCGAGCACAGCGTCGACGGCCGCACGCTCCTCGTCGCCGATGATCGGCTTGGCGGCCGGGATGAATTCCAGCTGCTCGCTCATGCGGAAACCTCTCTCAGTTCGTCGTTCTCTTCGCGGTAGTGCGCGCCCGTCACAGGGCAGACCCAGTCGCCGCCATCCGGTTCGAGCGGGACGCCCGCCCGGCCGACCCAGCGGATGCGTCGTGCGGGCACGCCGGCGACGAGAGCGAAATCCGGTACGTCCTTCGTGACGACAGCTCCGGCCGCGACTGTCGCCCATCGGCCGATCGTGAGCGGAGCCACGCAGACGGCGCGGGCTCCGATGGAGGCGCCTTCACGGATGGTGACCCCGACCGGAGTCCAGTCGTGGGCGCTCTTCAGTTCGCCGTCCGGGGTCACTGCGCGGGGGTACGTGTCGTTGGTGAGCACGACGGCCGGACCGATGAACACGCCCGCCTCGAGCACGGCGGGCTCGTAGACGAGTGCGTAGTTCTGCACCTTGCAGTTGTCGCCCATCACGACTCCCGTGCCGATGTAGGCGCCACGGCCGATGATGCAGTCACGACCCATCTGCACGCCTTCGCGCACTTGAGCGAGATGCCAGATCTTGGTGCCTTCGCCGATCGTCGCTTCACTCGACACATCGGCCTCGGGTGCAATAAAGACCAACGCGTCTGGTCCTCTCGGTGATTCGGGGCGAGGAAGGCGGGCGCTTCCGCAAAGAAACTACCATGTGAAGCTCGGCGGACGCCGGTCCGCGGGCGCCCGGGCAGCGTGTGTACAGGGGGACCTCAGGACCAGCCGGTTAGGATTGGTGCAGTCCGTCAGGCCGCGCCGACCTCGTCGGGGCAGCACACGCGCGAACCCATCTACCGAGGAGTCACCATCAGCACGCCCGTCGAGCAGCGTACCTGGCTCGTGGTCCCCCTCTACAACGAAGCCCAGGTGGTCCGCGCGGTCATCGAGCAGGCTCGTGCCACGTTCCCGAAAATCGTCTGTGTCGACGACGGCAGCTCGGACGCCTCCGTGGCAGAGGCGTCTGCGGCCGGCGCTGTCGTCGTGAGGCATCCCATCAATCTCGGTCAGGGGGCTTCCCTGCGAACCGGCCTCGACTACGCACTGCGCGATCCGGGGGCCGACTATTTCGTCACTTTCGACGCAGACGGTCAGCATCTCACCGACGACGCCCTCGCGATGGTGAAGATGCTCGACTCGCAGCCGCTCGACATCGTCGTGGGCTCGCGCTTCCTCGACGGGCGCACCTCCGTGTCCCGGCTGAAGCGGGTCGTCCTGAAACTGGGCATCCTGTTCGAGCGGCTCAGCACCGGGGTCCGCCTGACGGATGCGCACAACGGCCTCCGCGCGCTCAATCGGCACGCGGCAGAGACCATCGCCATTACGCAGAACCGTATGGCGCACGCCTCCGAGATCGTGTCGGAGATCGGCCGTAACAAGCTGAGGTGGGCCGAAGCGCCTGTCCACGTCATCTACACCGACTATTCCCGCTCGAAGGGCCAGTCGGTGTGGAACTCGGTGAACATCCTCAGCGACCTCTTCTTGAAATAGGAGCCCACCATGGACAACGGGCAATTCGTGATCAAAGTCATACTCGTGCTGGCGTTCGCCGCCTTCGCCGTCTTCCTCATGCTTCCGGGGCGAGGTGTACGGCATGCCGCGATCCGCCGTCTCGTCATGGTCGGCCTTCTCGCCGTCACCGTCATCGCCGTCGTCTTCCCGTCGGTCGTCACCGAGGTGGCGCACTTCGTCGGCCTCGGCCGCGGAACAGATCTGCTGCTCTACGGCCTGATCGTCGTGTTCATCGGGAATTCGCTTCTGGTGCAACGCCGCTACCGCAACACGGAGCGCCAGATCACGGAGCTCGCACGCCAGATCGCGATCCTCCAGGCGCGCGCACCGGCATCGGTCGGGACCAGCGCAGACCGAGAGGCCGAACACCCGGTCGACACCCCCGGCAGCCAGCGGCCGATCCCCTAGGATCGGTCGTATGCGGACCCTGGTCACCGGCGGAGCCGGCTACATCGGCTCACACGTCGTCCGTCTCCTCAGGAATCGCGGTGACTTCGTCGTGGTCGTCGACGACCTGTCGACAGGTTTCGCCGACAGGCTCGGCGACGCTCGCCTCGTTCGCCTCGACCTGGCGTCGGACACGGCTCCGGCGCTCATCGAGGCCGTGCTCCGCGAGGAGCGCATCGACGCGGTCCTGCACTTCGCCGCACGCAAGCAGGTCCATGAATCCGTACAGCGGCCGGCCTGGTATTACGCGCAGAACGTCGGAGGTCTGGCCAATCTTCTTCTCGCGATGGAAACCGCCGGCGTCTCCAGGCTCGTCTTCTCGTCCTCCGCGGCGGTCTACGGCGATGTCGAGGGTGACGCGGTCGCCGAGTCCGCGCCGACGCATCCGGTGAATCCGTACGGACGGACCAAACTCATCGGCGAACAGCTCATCGGCGATGCGACGACCGGATCCGGTCTCTCCGCGGTCAGTCTCCGCTACTTCAATGTGGGAGGCGCCGGCTGGCCCGAGCTGGCCGATCGCGCGGTCCTCAATCTCGTGCCGATGGTCTTCGAGCGCATCGACGCCGGTCTGCCGCCTCTGATCTTCGGCGACGACTATCCGACGGTGGACGGCACCTGCGTGCGCGACTACGTGCACGTCCTCGATCTCGCGGATGCACACATCGAAGCACTCGACCACCTCGCCGCCGGAATGCACGGACACGGCGTGTTCAACGTCGGGACCGGCGAAGGGACGAGTGTCCGCGCGATGGTCGAGGAGATCCTCGCGACCGCCCGCTCCCCGCTGCAGGCCGAAGTCCGCATCCGGCGTCCCGGAGACCCGGCCAGCGTGGTCGCGTCACCCGCACTGATCGCGGAGAAGCTCGGCTGGCGGGCCGAGCGCGGGCTCGACGAGATCGTGCGTTCGGCGTGGGATGCCCACCTGACCGGATCGCCGCGCGAGTGAGCGCGACGGTCGACGTCACGCGGCAGCGGTCTCATTCCGCCGGCACCTTCTGGATTCCGTTCGCATTCGTCGCCGTCCTGGCCTGCCTCTGGGCGCTGGCCAGTCCGCTCTTCTCGGTTCCCGACGAGAACGCGCACGCCACGAAGGCGATCGCGCAGGTGCGGGGTGAGCTGGTGGGCGCGGCCGAAGCGGGCAAGAAGTACCTCGTCGTCGACCTGCCGCCCGGTTACCACTACAACCATTCCGCGATGTGCTACCTCTTCGTTCCCACGAAGTCGGCTCATTGCGCGGCACGTTTCGGCGACGGGACCGGCACTGCCTACTTCGAGAACTGGGTCGGCGCGTACAACCCGATCTACTACTACCTCGTCGGATGGCCGAGCCTCCTCACTGACAACGGTTCCGTCGGCGTCTACGCGATGCGGATCGCAAGCGCACTGCTCGGCGCTCTGCTGCTGGCCTGGGCGTTTCAGGCAGCGCTGTCGTCGATCCGGGCACGCTGGCTTCCGTTCGGGCTTCTCCTCGTGACCGGCCCCATGGTGCTCTATCTCCTGGGTTCGGTGAACCCGAACGGCGTCGAGATCGCTGCGGCTGCCGCACTGTGGGCATCCCTGCTCCGTCTTCTCGAACGCCACGATGACCGGCTTGAAGCCGTCTGGAGCAGCCTGCCGACCTGGTACCTGTGGCTGATCGTCACCGTGTCGTCGATCCTGCTCGCGAACGCGCGGTCGGTCGGACCGCTCTGGCTGGTCGTCGTGGTCGGCGCGTGCGTCGCAATCACGGGCCTCCGCGCGGCCAAGGCCTTTTTCACACGTGGCCGGAACTATCTCTGGATCGGCGCGATCGCTGTGGGTACGCTGTTCGCCGGCGTCTGGACCCTCGCGACGAACGGGGCCGGTGCCCAGGCGGGCACCGCGGACGCGCCCCTGGTCGGCAAGGGCTTCTTCTCCGGCTTCGCCGCCATGATCCGGTTCACCCCCGGTTTCCTCCAGCAGCAGCTCGGCGTCTTCGGCTGGCTGGATACGCCGCTGCCGTGGATCCTGTACGCCGCGATCTCGATCGCCATCGGCGTGCTTGTGCTGCTGGCGCTCACCGGCACGAACCGGCATTCGGCCATCGTCATCGTTTCGGCGCTGGCCGCGAGCATCCTGATCCCCGCCATCGTCCAGGCACTGACGATCAGCCGCACCGGCCTGATCTGGCAGGGCCGGTACGGGCTGTTCCTGTTTCTCGCCATTCCACTGCTGGCCGCCTGGATGCTCTCGACGCCGGCCGGTGCACGGGTCGCGTTCCTGTCGGTCCGGGTCACCTGGATCGGGCTGGCGCTGGCGGGTGCGTTCAGCATCGTCGCCTTCTTCGCTGTGATGCGCCGTTATGTCACTGGTTTCGGCGAGGGCATCGGCGCGATGTTCCACCCGGACTGGCAGCCACCGCTCGGTTGGGAGGTGCTGCTCGGGCTGTACATCCTGGCGGTGGCAGGCTTCGTCCTCTGGCTCGGCTTCCGCGCACGCCGGATCGCTGCGCTGGACGACGGCCGTACGGTGCCTGCGGCGGCGCTTCGTGGCTAGCCTGCGCATAGCGATCGCCTACGACTGCCTGTACCCCGTGAACACGGGAGGCGGCGAACGCGTCTACCGCAGGATCGCGGAACTGCTGGTCGAGCGCGGTCATCGCGTCGACTACCTCACCCGGAGCCAATGGGATGCCGAGGGTCCGGACGCCACGTTCCGGATCGTTCCGGTGTGGTCGGGTGAGATCTACAACGCCGCCGGTGGACGGCTCAACAGCGCAGCGGTCGGCTTCGCGCGCGCCGTGTTCGCTCACCTCAGCCGTCATCGCGGTGAGTACGACCTGGTCATCGTGAGCGCCCTTCCCGTGCTGAACGTCTTCGGCGCCTGGGCAGCCCTGCTCGGGTCGCGTACGCGCCTCGTCAGCGACTGGCTCGAGGTCTGGACCTGGCGCAAGTGGCGTGAGTACTCGGGAGTGCTCGTCGGCACGATCGCGTTCCTGCTCCAGTTCGCTGCCCTGCGGATGGCCTCGGAGATCACGGTCAACAGTGCGTTCACGGGCGCGAGGGTGCAGCGCTATCGCCGGCGCAGCAGGCCGCTGGTGCTGGGACTCCTCGACCTGGTCGGGACGGCCGACGCAGGTGACGCCGTGCCGGTGGATTCCGGCCTCGTCCTGTTTGCCGGTCGTCACATCCCGGACAAGCGGCTTGCCGCTCTTCCGCCGGCGCTCGCAGTGGTTCGCAGGTCGCACGGTGACGCGCACCTGGTGCTGACGGGCTCAGGTCCGGAGACGCAGCGTCTCCGGGATGCGGTCGCCGCCTCCGGTCTGGGAAGCGCCGTCAGGATAGTCGGACGCGTGGACGACGAGGAGCTCGACCGGCTGATGGCCTCGGCCGCCGCGCTCGTGAATCCGTCGCGACGGGAGGGGTTCGGACTGGTGGTCGCTGAGGCGTCCGCCAGGGGGACACCGAGCGTCGTGGTCGCAGGAGAGGACAATGCCGCGGCCGAGCTCGTCCACGACGGTGTCAACGGGTTCGTCGCGACGTCCGCGTCGGCCGCAGACCTCGGCTCCGCGATCCACCGTGTGCTCGACGCGGGGGAGTCGCTGAGGGCTTCGACCCTGGCCTGGTTCACCCTCGCGCGCGAAACCCAGAATCTGGGGCGCTCCGTCGACGAGCTGCTGGCGCGTTACGACGCGTCGAGGGTTCGCTGAAAACTGCGTACGGTACTGAGGGCGGCGGCCGTCCACGTGAAACCGGCGGCGCGTTCGCGGCCGAGCGTGGAGAGCTCGCGACGTTTCGCCGGGTCTGCGAGCAGCCGACGGATGGTGTGGGCGAGTCCTGAGGCGCTTGTCGGATCGGAGTACACCGCGGCCCCGCCGCCGATCTCGCGCAGCACCGGCAGGTCGGAGCAGATGACCGGGCATCCGCGTGCCATGGCCTCCAGAACGGGAAGGCCGAATCCCTCGAACAGTGTCGGGAAGACGATGAGGCTCGCTGTGGCGTAGAGGCGTTCGAGCTCCGCGTCCGGCACCCAGCCGAGCAGCTGGACGCGGTCGGCGAGGCCGAGCCGCTCGACGACCGGCGCGAGAGGGTCGTCACCGTGACTGCCGGTGATCACGAGGCGGGGGCGCTCCGCATCCGGAATCAGCGCGATGGCCTCCAGCAGCATCCTGAAATTCTTGTGCGGCATGCGATTGCCGACGCTGAGCAGGAGGCGCTCGTCGCGTGCGATCCCGGGGTCGGGAAGCGTGCGCGCGCTCCCGGCGAGGGGGATGACGTCGATCCGTTCAGGAGGCACGCCGAGCACGCGCTCGATGTCGTCCCCGGATGCGCGACTCACGGTGATCACGCGGGCGGCCGACCGCGCCGCGCCACGGACAAGCCCGCGCAGCACCGGAGCGTAGGGCCCGGGCACCCACTCCGGGTGCCGGAAGGGCAGCAGATCGTGGACTGTGAGGACGACGGGCGCCGTCGATCGCCACGGCCCGATGTTCGCGGGGGAGTGGATGAGTCCCGCTCCGAGTCGCCGGGCCGCGCGGGAGACCGCCGTCAGCTCCCCGCGGGCCCACGACACGCGGTTCTCACCGCTGATCCTGCTGGCAACGACGTCGCCGGGAAACCATGAGGTATCCGTCTCCGCCAGTTCCGTCGAGGCGAATCCGACGAATTCCAGTCCCGAGTCGACGGAGCCGAGTTCGCGGTAGAGGTTGCGGGCGTACGACTCCATTCCACCCTTGGTCCCGGTGTAGTAGAGGAGATCGACGAGGACGCGCGTCACGACGCTTCCACGGCTTCCGCCCGGGCGACCTGACGACGTCGGGCCAGCTCGTACAGCAGCGCCTGGAGCAGTTCGCCTGCGAGCAGCACGGCGAAGATCCAGGCGAGGCTGTTCAGGGCGATGACGGCCACCGCGCATCCGAACGTGACGACCGCGACGCTCGCGCGCAGCACCGTGAGGAGCTTCGCCTGACCCATGCGGCGCAGGGCGGCGAACGGGATGGTCGTGGCGAGCGACGCGGCGCGCCACAGGCAGGCGATGAACAGGGGGACCAGTGTGGCTTCGAGTGTCCAGGCCTGGGCGAAGATGAACTCGAAGACGCCGAGGAACTCGCAGACGAAGATCACGACCACGGCGGCCGCCACCGAGACCGCTGAGACGACGATGTCGAGCGTGGAATGCTGCTTGAGCAGGCGAAGACGCATGAAGTTGAGCGGAATGGACAGAAGGCCGGAGACTGTGGAGATCGAGGTGAACAGCACAGCCGGGACCGGACCGAGCAGAGCGAGGATCGTCGCGTTCAGCAGAGGGTAGATGCCTCCGGTGATCGACACGTCTGCGACGACCCAGGCCATGACACGGGGTTCGGGCCGGCTCGCCTTGTGCGAGACCGGGAGGGACCGGATGATCGTGGCGATCACGATTCCGGTGACGAGGGGGATGAGACCCCACGGCTGCCCGGCGAACGCGGCGAGCACGCCGATGAGGGCGCCGGCGCCGACGGAGATCGCTGCCCAGAGCTCGCGGATGTCGAGCCGTTCGGCGACCGACACTCCGCGCCCGACCTCGAGCGAAGCGAGCAGGATGGGAAGGCCGATGCAGAGCACCACCGCGTTCTGGTATTCGATCGCGATGACGATGGCAGTGAGCACCGACAGGCCGGCCAGCCAGAGCGGGAAGGTCACGCGCCGTTCGGTTCCGGCGGAGCTCAGCCGGGACTCGACCACGACCGCGAAGGTGACCTGGCCGAAGAACGTGCCGATCAGCACGGCAACGGCGATCCAGCCCTGCTCCTGGATGGAGAACACCCGCGACGAGATCGAGACGGTCGCGGCGGGGATGACCGCCAGTGACACGCCGCCGACCAGCGTGATCAGGGAGAGGGCCGCGCTTTTCAGCCGCAGTTCGGGTGGGAGGTCGGTCGTCATCCTCAGGCCCGCCGATCGCCGACACGGAGGCGAAGGGACTCGGCGAACCCGATGCTGTAGTCGACACCGGGGATCTGCCGCGACCGGCGGAACGCCGATCCGCCCGCGCGCCACCCCGCCAGCCGTCCCGTCGTCGAGGCGATGTCGCGGGAGAGGAGCAGATCTCCTACGCAGACGATCGCCTCGGTGATGAGGGCGCGGATGCCGTAACGCCCTCGCAGGACGCCGTAGGCGCGCAGCAGGTAGCCGCGACCGAACCCGGCCTTGCGGCGCTGCGAGGCGGAGCCGCGTCCCGACGTCGCGCCGCCGAGGTGTGTTCCCCTGGCCTCGGCGACGAGGCCTGAGCGCCAGCCTGCGGCGCTCAGCCGGAGTGCGAGATCGAGCTCTTCCCCGTACATCACGATGCCTTCGTCGAGTAGTCCGACGTCGTCGAGGGCGGAGCGCCGGTACGCCGCCGCGGCGCCGTACGGACCGAGAAGCCGGGTGGCGGGGCCTTTCGCCAGCGCCTCGGCTACGGTAGCGCCGTTGTACCGGACGAACCCGGCCATCGTCGGGTCGGCGCAGATCCCGAAGGCGTCCACGCGCCCATCGGGTTTGAGCAGCAGGGGACAGGCGCTTCCGATCTCCTCGTCGTCGAAGGCGGCCGTAAGACGCTCCACGAGCTCGGGTTCGGCGTCGACATCATTGTTGACGAGGATCACGATCTCGGCGGATCCGGCGCGGATCCCCGCATTGCACGCACCGGCGAAGCCGAGATTCCGCTCGAGCGCGACCACCGTGACCTCGGGATATTCCTCGCGAAGGCGGGAGACGGTGTCGTCGGGTCCTGCATCGTCGACGACGATCACGTGGTGAGCCGCGGACTGTCGCCGGAGGTGGTCGAGGCAGGACCGGGTGAGCTCCCACTTGCCGTACACCGGAACGACCACGTCGACGGTCGCGGTCACCGGCTCTCGATCCTCACCATCCCTCAACTATCGCATCACCGGAGGGGCCGCCGGGGGCGGCGCGGCTGAGCGGTTATGATCGGAGCGCCTTTCCACTTCGAATGAGGACACTTCCCTTCCATGACTGCCGTCCAGGTGATCGAGCTCACGATCCTGATGCCCTGCCTCAATGAGGCGGAGACGCTCGCCACCTGCATCGACAAAGCCAGGGGTTATCTCGACCGGAGCGGCGTCGTCGGCGAGGTCGTCATCGCCGACAACGGGAGCACCGACGGCTCGCAGGCGATCGCGGAAGCCCACGGTGCCCGGGTCGTCAACGTCGTCGACAAAGGGTACGGGGCCGCGCTGCTCGGCGGCATCGCGGCGGCCAACGGTACCTACGTGATCATGGGCGACGCAGACGACAGCTACGACTTCGCCAACCTCGACCAGTTCGTCGAGCGGCTGCGCGCCGGCGACGAGCTGGTCATGGGCAACCGGTTCCGCGGCGGGATCGAGCCCGGCGCGATGCCGCCGCTCCACAAGTACCTCGGCAACCCGGTGCTCTCCTCGATCGGCCGGCTCTTCTTCCGGTCGCCGATCAAGGACTTCCACTGCGGACTCCGCGGATTCAACCGGCGGGCGATTCTCGACCTGCATCTCCAGACCACCGGCATGGAGTTCGCGAGCGAAATGGTGGTGAAGGCCTCCCTCGGAGGGCGACGGGTGAGCGAGGTCCCGACGACCCTGAAGAAGGACGGCCGGTCCCGTCCGCCGCACCTGCGCAGCTGGCGGGACGGCTGGCGCCACCTCCGCTTCCTGCTCATCTTCAGCCCGCGCTGGCTCTTCCTCGTGCCGGGTACCATCGCGTTCGGACTGGGGATCCTGGGCACTTTCGTGCTCACCTTCGGCCCGTTCTCGATCGGCGACGTCGGTTTCGACGTTGCGAGCCAGGTCTACCTGGCCGCTCTCGCCGTCGTCGGCTACCAGGCCGTGATCTTCGCGATCCTCTCCAAGATCTACGCCCAGCACGAGGGCTTCCGAATACCCCGAAGCCGCAACTTCGACAGGCTCGAGAGGAGGATCAGCCTCGAATCGAGTGCGGTCGTCGGTTTGATCCTCTTCCTCCTCGGACTGACCGTCGCGATCGTCCAGGTCGTGATGTGGAGCAACACCGGATTCGGAGCGCTCCAGCTCGACCAGACCGTGAGAACGGCGATCGCCGCTGCCCTCCTGATGATGCTCGGGGCCCAGACGATCATGGCGGGGATGTTCCTCGGCGTGCTCTCGGTGGTCCTGAAGCGTTCGTGACATGACGGCGGAGATCTCGGTCGCCCTGTGCACATACAACGGCGCCGCCTTCGTCGAGGAGCAGCTGGTCAGCATCCTCGACCAGGGCCGTGTTCCCGACGAGCTCGTGATCTCCGATGACGGATCGTCGGACGGCACGCTCGGGATAGTCGCCGCGACGGTCGAAGCGGCCGTGGCGCGCGGTGCCGCACCCGACGTGGTCGTGCTCGCGGGATCGACGCCATCCGGCGTGACTGCCAACTTCGAGAAGGCGATAGCGCGCACGACCCGCCAGCTCATCGCACTCAGCGACCAGGACGACATCTGGCATCCCGGCAGGCTGGCCGCACTGGCGGCACGTTTCGACGACGACGCACTGACCTTCCTGCACACGGATGCGCGGCTCGTCCGCGAAGACGGATCACCTCTCGGAGCGACGCTCTTCGAATCGCTCGAGCTCTCTGACGAGGAGCTTCGGCTCGAAGAGAGCGGACGCGCGTTCGACGCCCTGTTACGCCGTAACCTCGCGACCGGCGCGACCGTGGTCTTCCGCCGCGAGCTCCTCCCCGCTGCGCTCCCGTTTCCGCCGGAGTGGGTCCACGATGAGTGGCTGGCGGTCATCGCGGCGGCGACCGGCCGGGTCGGGGTCGTCCGCGAGTCCACGATCGACTACCGCCAGCACGGCAGGAATCAGATCGGGGTCACCGAACCGACCCTCCGCTACAAGGTGGGCCGCGTGCTGGAGCACCGGGGGGACCGCAACACGAAGCTCGCGAAACAATTCCGGGTGCTCGCCGACAGGCTCGAAGGGCTCGGGGATGCGGTTCCCAAGGCCTCCGTGGACGCGGCCAGGCAGAAAGCCGAGTTCGAAGCGAAGCGTGCCGCCATGGCCCCGAACCGTCTTCGGCGGATCGGCGGCGTCATCGCACTCGCCCGACGGGGACTCTACGGGCGGTTCGCCAGCCGCGGACGCTCGGACATCATCCGCGACCTCCTGCAACCGGCTTAGGTTCGTGCCGGGGCAGAGCGCTGCGCCAGCTCATGCCCTGTGAGGCCTTGACCGCGCACACGACGAGCAGAAGCCAGCCGGACTCGACGAGGATCGAACTCTCGAACACGCTCGTGACGAGGAGTGCGACGAGCACGAGAGGCGCCCAGACGTAGACCACACTGCGCTTGTTGGAGGCCAGCAGCCAGGAGCGGCCGAACGCGAGCGCGATGAGAGCGACGAACAGGATCAGGCCGATCAGTCCGACCTGGAGGTAGACGTCGAGGTAGGCGTTGAGTCCGTTCGCGTGTTCGGCCCCGGTGTTCGCCTGGATGGCGGTGAACGGATACAGCGTCTCCGGCCAGCCGCCGACCCACCCCCAGCCGAGGATCTGGTTGACCGGGATGAGCTGCCAGATCTGGATCCAGAGCCGGTAGCGCACCGAGAAGTCTGCGCGGGCATTCAGCAGGTCGATCACTCGCGTGCGGTAGATGTAGGCCAGCACGAGCGCGAGGACGGTGATCGCGGCCAGGCCCCACTGGTAGAAGGGCCGCAGCCGGGGCGGCACCTTCCTGACCGCGTACAGCGCGAGGGTCGCAAGACCGACGATGACCGAGACGGCGGCGATCACGGGGGAGTGGGTGAGGAGGATGCAGAGCACGGCGAGGGAGATGCTCGCGGTCGCGGTGACCGGCCGGACCGAACGCGTGCGGAGCTCCACGAGGAAGGTGACGAACGCGATGAGAGCGACGATGCTCAGCTGGTTGCGGCTGCCGAAAAGACCCTGGATCGGGCCTCCGGCGGCGATGTTCCCCTGGATGCCGAGGAAACGGATCGGCAGGTCGATCAGCAGGCCGCTCAGCACCTCGAGCCCGAGCGACACGGTCAGCAGCACGCGCAGCACGTCGCCGACCACCCGCACGATCTGAATGGCATCGCGCACCAGTGCGATGTAGATGCCGAGGAAAGCGAATGTGAGCTGATAGCCGATGCCGGCGAACGTCGCCCACTGGTAGTTGCTCCAGAAGATCGAGAGGGCGCACCAGCCGACGAAGACGAGGATCGAGATCGGGAGGAGGCCGTGCCACTCGATCGTCTCGCGCTGGGCGATGAACGAGATCGCCGCCAGTATCGCCAGCGCCGCGAGCGCCCCGATGAGCCCAGGCCAGCCCATGACGCTGCGGACGGCGTGCGTCGAGAACCCGACGCCGACCGCGACGAGCGAGAGAGCGGATGCGAACCGCGCCGACCCGAAGAACTCCGTGAGGGCGGCCGGCACCAGGGGTCGACGGGTCACGGCCATGCGCCAATCTTACGGCGCGGCACGTTTCGTCTTCACGGAGATGACGACCAGGAGCATCCAGCCCGCCTCGACCAGCATCCTGCTCTCCGCCGCGCTCTGCGCGACCAGCGCCGCGATCAGCAGCAGCGGGAGGAGGGTGAGGGAGGTGTAGGGGAGATCGTCGGAGACGCTGATCCGTGGCCGGTCGACCGCCAGGAACCAACTGCGCTTCACCGTCGTGGCGACGAGGAGGATGAAGATCACGAGGCCGAGAACACCGAGCTGAAGCCAGACATCGAGCCACGCGTTGTGCGCCTGCAGGTAGGTCACGCCCTTGCGTACCGCGAGCGTCGTGAACGGTTCGACCCAGGGCACCCAGTAGCTGACCCATCCCCAGCCGAAGGTCGGGCGCTGTGACGCCAGCGCCGTGACCGAATGCCAGATGTCGAGCCGGCCGGTCAGGTCCTCGCTCTTGCCGAAGAGTTTCAGCAGCTGACCGGAGAACGCCCAGACAGCCGCGACTGCGACCACGACGGTAGCGAGCATGGTCAGGTAGACCGGGCGCCTGCGGTCGGGGTGTGCTCGGCGCATCCACAGCGCGAAGAGCAGGACGACAGCGGTGAACACGGCGGCGATGATGATGGTCGCCGACCGGGTGAGCACGAAGGTCGCGCCGGCCACGACGAGCCACGCGATCCCCCAGCCGCGACGGACGACCCCGTCGGCGAGTTGCACGCCGAACACGACGAGTGCGAGCAGAGCGACCATCGCCAGGAGGTTGCTGTTGCCCTGGATGCCCTGGATCTGGCCACCGTGGAAGAGGAGTCCGCGGCTCCAGTAGAACGCCTGCGGAACCTTCTCGGTGCCGTAGTCGGTCCAGAACGGCAGCACGGGATGCCGGATGAACGCGGCCACGACGAACTCGAATAGCAGGGAGAGGCCGAGGATCCAGCGGAAGGCATGCGACAGCGCGCGCAGCAGCTCGGGCCATTCGAGGCACAGCGCGAGGAAGAGGGCGACGATCGTCGTGCACCATTGCAGCGCGACGCCGAGGGCGCTCGCCCCGGGATAGTACGACCAGGCGATCGACAGCGTTGCGAGCAGAAGGAACAACCCGAGGGTCACCGGAAGCTTGCGCCAGAGCAGCGGAGGGCGGATGCGCACGAGAAGCACGATGCTGCCGACCACGAGACCGGCGGCGATCAGCCCCCAGCCCCACCAGCTCAGCAGGTTGCGCCAGAAGTCGCCGGCGAACAGCGTGAAGACCAGGAGGGTCGAGAACGCACCGACGGCGACAGGTCTACGCGCAGTGCTCATTGGGCAAGGTTATTGGATTCGCGCCTGCGCGCCGGTGTGCGGCTCAGGCGAACGCGGCCGAGCCGGTGATGCTGCGGCCCACGATGAGGGTGTTCATCTCGCGGGTGCCCTCGTAGGAGTACACGGCCTCCGCATCGGCGAAGAACCGGATCACGTCGTAGTCGAGCACGATTCCGTTGCCCCCGAGGATCTCGCGGCACCAGGCGACCGTCTCGCGCATCCGGGAGGTCGCGAAAGCCTTGGCGAGTGCGGAGTGCTCGTCGCGCTGTTCGCCGTTGTCGAGCATCTCGGACACGCGCGTGCACACGCCGATGCTCGCTGTGATGTTGCCGAGCGACTTCACGAGCAGGTCCTGGATGAGCTGGTGCGCGGCGAGCGGCTTGCCGAACTGCACGCGCTCCTGCGCGTAACGCAGCGCGGCTTCGTAGGCGCCCACCGCGACGCCGACCGCAGCCCACGCCACCTCGGCGCGTGTCAGCCGAAGCACCTTCGCCGTGTCCCTGAAGCTGTTCGCGCCCTGCAGGCGCAGGCGCTCGGGCACCACGACGTTCTCGAGGGTGATGTCGGCGTTCTGCACCATCCGCAGGGACTGCTTGCCCTCGATCTTCGTGGCCGTGTATCCGGGGGTCGACGTCGGGACGATGAAGCCCTTGACCTGGCCGTCCTCGGCGCTTTTCGCCCAGATGATCGTGATGTCGCTGAAGGTCGCGTTGCCGATCCAGCGCTTGGAGCCGTTGAGCACCCAGTCGTCGCCGGAACGGGTCGCGATCGTCTGAAGCCCCTGAGCGGAATCCGACCCGGATTGGGGCTCGGTGAGGCCGAACGCGCCGAGCACTTCGCCGGACGCCAGCTTCGGGAGCCATTCAGCGCGCTGCTCGGCCGAGCCGCAGACGCCGAGAGCGCCGACGACGAGCCCGTTCTGGACACCGACATAGGTGCTGACACTCGCATCGACACGTGCGAGTTCCAGCGCGACCCAGCCGCGGAACACTGCGGAATTCTCGAACGCCTTGGTCTCGTCGAAACCGAGACCGATGACGTCCCGGCTGTGGAGCCCGGGGATGACGGAGACGGGGAACTCGGCCCTCTCCCAGTGTTCGTTGACGATCGGCTTGACGTCGTTCTCGAGGTACGCACGGAGCTCGGCCACGAAGTCCTTCTCGCGGTCTGTGAGGAGGTTCTCGTAGCCGTAGAAGTCGCTCGCGAGGGTCTCGAATGCCATGTGTGCTCCGTTGCGGTGAGGTTCGCGCCGCGTCGGGGCTGCGAACGGGGATCGGTCCGCAGGCCAGCCTATTGACGAGCGCGATGGCGGCAAAAGCAATTGGTAGTTTGGTCTAACGATCGAAAGGGACCGTCTCGGATGTTTGTGCGCATCGGCAACACCCCACGCGACTACGCCTGGGGGTCCACGACCGCCATCGCGGAGCTCCTCGGGCACACCCCGTCCGGAGGCCCGGAGGCAGAACTGTGGCTGGGTGCGCATCCGGGTTCGCCGAGCGCGATCCTCGACCCCTCGGCGACGGGCGGCGCCCGGACACTCGCCGAGTGGATCGACCGCGAGCCCTCGGCCGCGCTCGGGGCGCGCGCCACGCGCCTGCCCTACCTGCTGAAGGTGCTGGCCGCAGCCGGACCGCTGTCGCTCCAGGCGCATCCGTCGTCCGAGCAGGCGAGGGAGGGCTTCGCCCGCGAGAACGCTCTGGGATTGCCGCTGGATTCGCCCGACCGCAATTACAAGGACCCGTTCCACAAGCCGGAGCTGATCTACGCGCTGAGCGAGACGTTCGATGCGCTCAGCGGGTTCCGCGAGCCGGAGACGAGCGCGGGCGTTCTGGAGTCCCTCGCCGAGTCGACGGATGAGAGAGGTCGCGAGCTCGTCGGGCTGCTGACGACGCGACTGCGGGCGGGGAGCGCTGGCGACGCGCTCCGGGCATCCACCGCCTGGCTGCTCGGCGGCGATCCGAACGTCCGCCATCTCGTCGACGTCGTCGTCGCGGCCGCTGAACGGTCCCATGGCGCCCGAGACACCCGGCTCGCATCGGCCATCGACACCGTCGGACTGCTCGCCCGTGCGTTCCCGGGCGACCCCGGCATCGTGCTCGCGCTCCTGCTCAACCGCACGACGCTGAAACGGGGCGAGGTGCTGTACCTGCCCGCGGGCAACGTCCATGCCTATCTCGGTGGACTGGGAATCGAACTGATGGCCGCCTCTGACAATGTTCTGCGCGGCGGCCTGACCGGCAAGCGCGTCGATGTGCCCGAACTGCTGACGGTGCTCGACTTCTCGCCGTTCACGGTGACCCCGCTCGCGCCCGCGTACGCCGGCCCGGGGCTGGCGATCTACCGGCCGGACGTGCAGGACTTCGCACTGGATGTCGTGCACCTCGACGAAACGGTTGGAGCGACGACCGTTGCGCTCCCCGGGCCCGCGGTGGCGATCTGCACCGGCGGTGCGGTCGACCTCACGGGGGCCGGCCGCAGCCTCACCCTGTCGCGCGGCGAAGCAGTGTTCGTAACGCCGGATGAGCGGGAACTCGCGATCTCCGGCGCCGGGACCGTGTTCATCGCCACCCCGAACGCGTAGATCGACCCGATAGGGTTCTTTGTTCCGGTCCAGTGAGGAGGGCGACGCATGGCGTGGTTGGTGACAGGCGGCGCGGGATACATCGGTTCGCACGTGGTGCGGGCCTTCCGCGACGAGGGCATCGAGGTCGTCGTGGTCGACGACCTCTCGAGCGGGCATGCCGAGTTCGTGCCGGCGGACGTCCCCTTCTACCGGGGCACGTTGCTCGACGGTGAGCTCCTCGAGACCGTATTCCGCGAGCACACCGTCTCGGGAGTCGTGCACATCGCAGGCTTCAAGTACGCGGGTGTGTCGGTGCAGCGCCCGCTGCACACCTACGAGCAGAACGTCACCGCAACGGCGGTGCTCCTCGCTGCGATGCAGGAGGCCGGCGTCGATGCGATCGTCTTCTCGTCGAGCGCGGCGGTCTACGGTACTCCCGACACGGACCTCGTCACCGAGTCGACTCCGAAGGCACCCGAGTCGCCGTATGGGGAGTCCAAGCTGATCGGGGAGTGGCTGCTGCGCGATCAGGGCATCGCGGTCGGTCTCCGCCACACCTCGCTGCGTTACTTCAACGTTGTCGGCTCGGGTTCCGACGACCTCAGGGACACGAGTCCGCACAATCTCTTCCCGATGGTGTTCGATGCGCTCGTCGAGGGACGCGTTCCGCGGATCAACGGCGACGACTATCCCACCGCGGACGGAACCTGCGTGCGCGACTACATCCACGTCTCCGACCTCGCGACCTCGCACGTCGCAGCGGCGAAACGGCTCGATGCCGGCCTGGCGATCGAGCCCGTGTACAACCTCGGCAGCGGTGACGGAGTGTCCGTGGGCGAGATCATGGCCGCGGTCGCGTCGGTGACCGGAAAACCTTTTACCCCAGAAGTGGGGCCGCGACGCGCAGGGGATCCAGCCCGTATTGTCGCATCAGGCGAACTTGCGGCTCGAGACCTCGATTGGCGCATGCGGCACACGCTGGCGCAGATGGTAGGCAGCGCTTGGGCCGCGCGACAGGCCGTTTCCTGATCCTTCTCAGGAAACAGGGGTAGAACGCCCGGGCGTGTCGCGATTGTTGCCGTCCACCGGCGCGTCGCAAACCCTCGATGGCCAGTTGAGGCTTTACGATTCGCGACTTGACTAGTGCGAACTACACCGGTGTAATTACTGTTAACACGTTCGTTGACGTGGAATGCACGACACATGGGTGGGAGATCGATATGGCTGGTCCCGAATATCGCTCTGGAGTCCCCGACGACTGGTTTGTCGATCCGGTCAGACTCGGCGTGCCAGGGGTTCGACAGTCCGTCGACGACGGCAATCCGCTCGCCTGGCAGTCCGATTCGCTCTGCGCGCAGACCGATCCCGAGGCATTCTTCCCCGAAAAGGGCGGATCGACCCGGGATGCCAAGAAGATCTGCGCATCGTGCGAAGTGCGCTCACAGTGCCTCGAGTACGCACTCGCGAACGACGAGCGGTTCGGCATCTGGGGTGGCCTGTCCGAGCGCGAACGCCGCAAGCTGCGCAAGCGCGCCGTCTGATTTCCGGCGCGCCCACGGGCTGACGTCCGATCCACCGGCGCCAACTTAGGCTGTCTCCGATGTATCCGAGAGTCACAGCCATCATCGTCGCCCGCACTGGAGGCGACCGCCTTCAGCGCACTCTCGACGCCCTCAAAGCCCAGACAAGGCAACCGGATGTCGTGATCGCCGTCGACTGCGCGTCCACCGACGATGCGGCACAGCTCCTGGCCGATTTCGGCCCGACGCATCTCGTGTCGGTGAGAGAGAAACTGCCCTTCGGAGCCGCGGTCGCCACCGGTGTTCGGGTGACGCCACCGGCGGCCGGGGACCACGACTGGCTCTGGCTGCTCGCCCAGGACACCGCGCCGGAGCCGGATGCGCTCGAGGCTCTGCTCGGGGCGGTCGAGGTCTCGCCCTCGGTCGCTGCGGCCGGGCCCAAGCTCGTCGAATGGGACGCGCCGCACACCATCCGCGAATTCGGCGAGGCGATGACCCAGTTCGGCGCTGCGGTCAATCTCGTCGAGAACGAACTGGACCAGGCACAGCACGACGGACTGAGCGACGTCCTCGGCGTCTCGCCGGCCGGACTGATCGTGCGGCAGTCGCTGTGGGACGAGCTCGGCGGTTTCGATCCCGCTCTCCCTGCGGTCGACGACGGCCTCGATTTCTGCGTGCGCGTGCGACTGGCCGGCTTCCGCGTCGTCCTCGTCCCCTCGGCCCGCATCGCGATCGCGGGCGATGGCGTCGCCGGTCCCAACTCGTCGCGGAAGGGTCGCGTGCGCCGCCGGCTCCTCCGGGAACGCAGGGCCGCGCAACTCCACCGCCGCATGGTCTACGCTCCCGCGGCCGCAGTACCGGTCCACTGGCTCTCCCTCGTCCCGCTCGCGCTGTTCCGCTCGATCGGCCGCATCGTCGGCAAGGAGCCGGGAGCGATCGGCGGCGAGTTCGCCGCTGCCTTCCGCACAGCGTTCGCCGGAATACGGGTGAGTTCTGCGCGGCGCAACCTGGCGCGGCATCGCGTTGTCGGCTGGGCGGCGATCGCACCTCTCCGTATCCCGATCGCCGAGGTGAAGCGCGCCCGGGCCCTGAAACGTGAGGCCGCCTACGTCGCGCTCCGCGGCGAACGACGCGACCTCAACTTCTTCGGCGGTGGCGGCGCCTGGACAGTGCTCGCCGCGGCAGTGCTCGGGATCGCCCTGTTCTTCCCCCTGCTCGGTGCGAACACACTCGGTGGGGGCGCCCTCCTTCCGATGCCGTCGAGCGTCGCCGAGTTGTGGACCACGCTCGGCTACGGCTGGCGCGACGTCGGTCTCGGCTTCGTCGGGGCCGCCGACCCGTTCGCCGCGGTGCTCGCCGTCCTCGGAACCCTGACGTTCTGGCAGCCGTCGTTCTTCCTCGTGGCGTTGTACTTCACCGCACTTCCGCTGGCCGCTCTCGGTGCCTGGCTGCTCGCATCCCGCCTCACACAGCGGTCCAGCCTGCGTGTGTTCGCGGCGCTCGCCTGGGCGATCGCCCCGCCCCTTCTCATCGCGATGCAGACCGGCCGCCCGGCCGCGATCCTCGCCCACCTCCTCCTGCCGTGGCTGTTCTACGCGGGCATGGCCGCTGCCCGCTCGTGGGCGGCAGCCGGAGTCACCGCCCTTCTCGCCGCGGCCACGGTCGCGTGCGCACCGTCGCTGATCCCCGCCCTGCTCGTGATCTGGGTGATAGCCCTCGTGCTCAGCCGAAGACGGTTCGCGCGGCTCATCCTGGTGCTGTTCCCCGCGGCAGTCCTGTTCGCGCCGCTGGTCTGGCAGCAGGCGCAGCGCGGCGCGTGGTTCTCGCTCTTCGCGGATCCCGGCGTCGTGATCCAGAGCCGGCCGGTACCGGCGTGGCAGCTCGCGCTCGGATTCCCCGACGGGATGCTCGGAGGCTGGCACACGCTCGCCGCCGAACTCGAGATTCCCGGCGTCGGCCCGAGTGTCGTCGTCGCCGTCCTGCTCGCGCCTCTTGCTGTGCTCGCGCTGCTGTCGCTCTTCCTGCGGGGTTCCGCCCGTGCCGTCGTCGCGCTCGTCGTGGCGCTCCTCGGCTTCGCGACCGCGGTCGCCGCCACCCTCGTCTCGGTGTCCGTCTCCGCGTCCGTCGCTGTGCTCATCTGGCCGGGTGCGGGAGTCAGTCTCTACTGGCTGGGACTCGTGTCGGCCGCCGTCATCGGCCTCGGCCCGGTCGGGCGCTTCGCGGCCCTTCCCGCCTTCGCGACACTCGCGACGATCGCCATCGCCGCAGCTCCGGCTGCCATCGCCATGCCGGTCGGGGCGTCCTCGGTGCAGGCGACGGACGGACGCACCCTGCCCGCAGTCGTCACGGCAAACGCGACGAGCGCCCCGCGAACGGGCACCTTGCAGTTGACGGCGCAGCCGAACGGGGGGATCGCAGCTGTGCTGCTGCGCGGCGCCGGGGCGACGCTGTCCGGTCAGAGCACGCTGAGCAGCACCGATCGCACCCTCTCGACGGACGAGCAGTCTCTCGCGACCCTGGCCGGCAACCTGGCATCGCAGAGCGGCTTCGATCCCACACCCGAGCTGAAGTCGCTCGGAATCGATTACGTACTTCTCGCACCGGCCTCGACGTCGATCGATTCGAAGGCGGCCACCCCCGCGGCGAAGGCGACGAGCCTGCGTGCCACGATCGCACTCGACGCTGACGCCGCTCTGGTGCCCGTCGGCCGAACCGCGACAGGCGCTCTGTGGGGGTTCCAACGCGGTACCACAGACGTACCGCCTGCCGCGCAGATCCCGCCCGACGCCGGGGGCGTCTGGCGCACGATCATCCTGATCGTCCAGGCTGTGGTGATCGGCCTCATCCTGCTGCTCTCGATCCCGGCGCGACGCACGTACGAGAGCCTCATCGCGGAGTCGATCCGACGTCCGAAGCGCGCGACGAAGCCCGGCGGGGCCGGGGCGGCAGAATCCGCGGACGTGTCCGAGCCCGGCGATGACGACGAAGCCGACGATGGCCCGGATGCGGACGACGACGATGACGCGCGTTCCGACCTCGACGCCGACCTCGAGGATGACGACCTCGAAGAGGATTCCTGGCCGGACGAGCGGACCCCGTCGTCGAACGACGACGACGAATGGGATCGCCAGGAACCGGCGGTCGCCCGCGCGAACGGAGGCGACAATGCCGAGTAGACGAGGAATCGCCCGCGAGAGCGCCCGCGCCATCGCCGGCATCGCCGGGATCGGAATCGCCGCCCTTGCGATCGCGGGTGCGACCTGGCTCCCTCTTCCGAGTTTCACTGTGAGGCCCCCGTCGTCGACGGTGGCTCCCGTGCCGACGGCACAGGAGCGGACCTGCCCGGGCCCGCTGCTGACCCTCGCATCCAACGCATCGGCGGCGACCGGTGCGGCGGCTTTCGCACCCCCGACCATGGTCTACGGCACTGACTCCGGTGCCCAGATCCAGACCCGCACGCTGACCCCCGTCGACGACACCCAGGGCGAGAGCAACGGAACGCCTCTTGCGCTGACCGTGCCCGCCCCCGCGGGTGCTGCCACACCACCGCTCGTCGGCGCGGCGCAGTCTCAGCAGGCCGCCCTGGAAGACTTCGCGGGCATCGCGGCCGCGTCGTGCGACGAGGCGCAGGCGGACAGCTGGCTGGTCGCCGGGGCGACCACCCTGGGACAGACGAGCCTGGTGCTGCTGTCCAACCCGAGTACGGTCCAGGCGACCGTCGACCTCACGATCTACTCGGAGGCCGGCGCCGTCACGGCTCCCGGTGCGACCGGGATCACCGTCGCTCCGGGCACGCAGCGCGTCGTAGCGCTCGCCGGACTCGCGCCGACCGCCGCCGCGCCCGTGGTCCACGTCGTCTCCTCCGGCGGCCGGGTCGTCGCCTCCCTCGAGCAGAGCGACATCGTCGGAATCTCCCCGCACGGCGTCGAACTCGTCGGCGCCACGGCTGCTCCGGCCACCCATCAGGTGATCCCCGGGATGATCATCCGTTCGCTCGCCGCCATCCAGTCCGCCCAGGGCGGCGAAGGCTACGGGAGCGACCTGCCGGCCGTCCGGCTGTTCGTACCCGGCACAGAGGCCGCGACCGTGCGGATCGGAGCCCTCGGCGAAAAGGGGACGGTCATGGGCAACTCCTATTCGGCGACTCTCAAGCCCGGTATCGCGACGGAGATCCCGCTCGACCATCTCAGCGACGGTAACTACACGGTCACCATCGACTCGACGAAACCACTGGTCGCAGCCGCGCGCACCTCGGCCGTCTCGGGAAAGGCGTTCGACTTCGGGTGGTTCGTGGCAACGCAGCAGGTCGAGGACTCGTTCCTTGCGGCCGTGCCTCCGGGACCGGGCGGTTTCCTGCACTTCGCGAACAGCGGAGAGGACGGACCGGATGCCACGGTGAAGATCGTCGTCAAGGGTGCGACGAAGTCACTGGTCGTTCCGTCCGGGGGAAGTGCGGGCATAGCGCTCGCGACGGGAATCTACTCCGTCACCGGGGCGAAGGGGCTCTACGTCTCTGCCAGCCTCAGCGGCAAGGGACTCGTATCGTCGTTCCCGTTCGGCCCTCCTGGGCCATTGGCCATGCCGATCGAGGTCTACCCGAAATAGCGGCTTCGCGGCTTCAGTAGTGCCGGAAACGCTCCGGCGCGAGATCCCACGGGTCTTTGCCGAGAAGCTCGGCGACCGCACGGAAGACACAGCTCTCGACGAGCATCCGCTGGTGCAGTTCGTCGTTGCGATGCAGCTTGCTCAGCCGCTGGATCGGGACGCGGTAGAGGATGATGCGGCGTTCGCGCGGGTCGACCCGCCAGCGCTCGACGCCATCCGGTCCCACCGCGTTGATCGGGGCAGCGGCCACCTCGAAGCGCACGTGCTCGAGCTCCGCAGGCCAGATGCCCTTCAAGTAGTCGGCCGTCGCAGCGACTGTCATATCGAACAGGTCGATGCGGTTGTGCAGCATGGGCAGATGGGGCCCCGTGACCGGGCCCCGCGCACCCCGACCGTGACGATTCCGCCAGCGGGCGGCGGCAGGCGGCTCACTGCTTGCGCGGCGGGAACGGGGCATGTCGTCATCCTACGTCGCCTTCGGCTCCGATAGTCTGGGCGCGATGCTGACCCGACCGTGTTCCCGTGTCGCGTGCCCCCGAGATGCGGTGGCGACGCTCACCTACGTGTATGCGGATTCGATGGCCGTCCTCGGGCCGCTCAGCAACGCGCACGAACCGCACGCCTACGACCTCTGCGCCATTCACGCAGAGCGGCTCTCGGCTCCACAGGGCTGGCAGATCGTGAGACACTCCGTGCTCGGTGAAGTAGGTTATGGGAGGTGAACACCTCTCTCTCGCCCGAACAGATCCACGCCAACTTCGACGCCGCCGTCAAGACCTATGATGTGCGCGGCCTCGTCGGAGTGACGCTGACCGTCGAGATGGTCGAGGCGATCGGCGCCGCCTTCGTCGACGAGATCGGCGCGGCCGGACAGGATGTGGTGGTCGGCCACGACATGCGTGATTCGTCTCCCGGCTTCGCTGCGGCCTTCTCCGACGGTGTGCGCGCCCGTGGCGCCAATGTGGTCGCCCTCGGACTGTGCTCGACCGACGAGTCCTATTTCGCCTCAGGCCACCTCCAGGCGCCGGGCGCGATGTTCACCGCGAGCCACAACCCCGCCACCTACAACGGCATCAAGCTGTCGAGGGCGGGTGCGCAGGGCCTCAGCCGCGACACCGGTCTCGCGGCGGTCCGGGAGCGTGCGGAGAAATACCTCGTCGACGGTTTCGAGAGCGTGGCCGAACCCGGCGACCTCCGCGAGGTCGACGTGCTGGCCGACTACGCCGGATTCCTGCGCGGACTGGTGGACCTCTCCGCAATCCGGCAGCTTCGGATCGTCGTCGATGCAGGAAACGGGATGGGCGGACTGACCGTTCCGGCCGTCCTCGGACAGGCGGCCGGACTCCCGGCGTTGCCGATCGAGATCATCCCGCTCTATTTCGAACTCGACGGCACATTCCCGAACCATGAGGCGAATCCGCTCGAACCGGCGAACCTCGTCGACCTGCAGAAAGCCGTCATCGAGAACGGCGCCGACCTCGGGCTGGCGTTCGACGGCGACGCGGACCGCTGCTTCGTCGTCGACGAAAGGGGAGAGGCGGTCAGCCCGTCCGCCGTGGCCGCCATCGTCGCGGTGCGCGAGATCGCGCGTGCCCGCGCCGCTGATCCGGATGCGGAGATCGTGGTGATCCACAACCTGATCACCTCGAACATCGTGCCCGAGACCATCCTGGCCGCCGGGGCGACACCGGTGCGGACCCGGGTCGGACACTCTCTCATCAAAGATGCCATGCGCGAGACCGGCGCGGTCTTCGGCGGCGAGCACTCGGCCCACTACTACTTCCGCGATTTCTGGAGTGCCGACAACGGGATGCTCGCTGCGATGCACCTGCTCGCCGAGTTCGGCGCACAGGACGGGCCGCTGTCCGCGCTCTCCGACGCCTACACGCCGTACGCCGCCTCCGGGGAGATCAACTCCACCGTCGCCGACGTGCCCGCCGCCTTCACGCGCATCGTCGAGGCCTTCACCGGTCGCGGCGAATTCGACGAGCTGGACGGGCTCACCGTCACCGGCTTCGTTGCGGGAGATGAGCCGTTCTGGTGGTTCAGCGTGCGCCCGTCGAACACCGAACCGCTGCTGCGACTCAACGTCGAGGCGGCCGATATCGCCACCATGGCGCGCGTCCGCGACGAGGTCCTCGAGCTCATCCGCCGCTGAGTCACACGGCTCGGGCCAGGTCCGGCGAATGAGAGAATGACTGCATGGTCAACGCACCCTCCCTCGCCGATTCCGACACCGTGCTCCCGTTCAAGGTCGCAGACCTGAACCTCGCCGAAGCGGGCCGTCACCAGATCCGCCTCGCGGAGAACGAGATGCCGGGGCTCATGGCGTTGCGCGCCGAGTTCGGTGAGTCCAAGCCACTGGCCGGTGCCCGGATCGCGGGTTCCCTCCACATGACGGTGCAGACCGCGGTCCTCATCGAGACGCTGGTGGCCCTCGGCGCCCGCGTGCGCTGGGCGAGTTGCAACATCTTCTCGACACAGGACGAAGCGGCCGCTGCCGTCGCGGTCGGACCAGGTGGAACCGTTGCCGCGCCGTCCGGTGTCCCGGTCTTCGCGTGGAAGGGCGAGACGCTCGAAGAGTACTGGTGGTGCACCCAGCAGATCTTCGACTGGACCGCAGAGGCCGCTGAAGCCGGCGCCGAATGGATCGGACCCAACCTCATCCTCGACGACGGGGGCGACGCGACCCTCCTGGTCCACTCCGGCCGCGACTTCGAGCTCGCGGGGGTCGTGCCCGCCGATGCCGTGGGAGACAGCCACGAATACCGTGTGATCCTTGCAGCGCTCCGCGCATCCCTCGCCACGTCGTCCGATCGGTGGACGCGGATCGCGGCCGGGATCGTCGGCGTCACAGAGGAGACGACGACCGGTGTGCACCGCCTCTACGAGCTCGAGCGCGAGGGCAAGCTCCTCTTTCCCGCGATCAACGTCAACGACTCCGTCACGAAGAGCAAGTTCGACAACAAGTACGGCATCCGTCACTCGCTTCCTGACGGCCTCAACCGGGCGACCGATGTGCTCATCGGCGGAAAGGTCGTATTCGTAGCCGGCTACGGCGACGTCGGAAAGGGCGCAGCTGAGGCGCTGCGAGGCCAGGGCGCCCGCGTGATCGTGAGTGAGGTGGACCCGATCAACGCCCTCCAGGCAGCCATGGACGGCTTCCAGGTGGCCCGGATCGAGTCGGTCGTCGACTATGCCGACATCTTCATCACCGGAACGGGGAACCTCAACGTCATCACCCCGGAGCACATCCTCCGCATGAAGCACCAGGCGATCGTCGCCAATGTGGGTCACTTCGACAACGAGATCGACATGGCGGGGCTCGAAAGCCTCGCCGGCACGGAGAAGATCGAGATCAAACCGCAGGTGCACGAGTGGCGTCTGCCCACCGGTCGCAGCGTGCTGGTGCTCTCCGAAGGCCGACTGATGAACCTCGGCAACGCCACCGGGCACCCGAGCTTCGTCATGAGCAATTCGTTTTCCAACCAGGTGCTGGCCCAGATCGAGCTGTACTGCGAGCCGGAGAAGTATCCGACGGGCGTGTATGTGCTTCCGAAGCATCTTGACGAGAAGGTGGCACGACTCCACCTGGACGCGCTCGGTGTCGAGCTCACGGTGCTCACGCCCGAGCAGGCCGCGTACATCGGCGTGAGCGTTGATGGTCCTTATAAGGTGGACCACTACCGGTACTGAGCCTCAGGGCAGTTCGTCAGGGCAGTTCGGCGAACGCCCTCACAGGGAAGGTTCCGAAACCCTCCACCTTCGGCGGCACGGCGGTGAACCGCGCTCCGCGGGCGGGAACGCCCCCGAGGCCGGTCAGGTGCTCGACGACATGGATTCCCGCTGCGAGCAGGATGCTGTGCGCGGGCCGCTGCCCGCCGGACTCGGTGTCGTCGATGTTCAGCGAGTCGATACCGACCAGGGCCACGCCCGCCTCCGCCAGGTGGAGTGCGCCGTCTTCGGTGAGGAACGGCGATCCCGCCGCGTAGGCCGGTGTATCGAAATGACGGTCCCAGCCGGTATGCAGGAGCACCGCGACACCGGACAGGTCCCGGTCGAAGAACACGGACGCCGGGATGCCGCGCCGCAACGCATCGGTGAGGTGGAAGACCTCGGCCGGAAGCCCGACGAGCGTCTCCAGGCGGAGCGAAGCCAGATCGCCGCCGTCGGCGTAGCGGTGGAACGGGCTGTCGAGATACGTGCCCGTGTTGCCGATCATCGTGATGACGTCCATCGCGAATTCGGTGCCAGGCGCATACTTCGTCCGTGATGCCTCACGGGTCAGGTGCGGTGTGATGACAGGCTCGGGAAGGCCCGGATAGGTGACGAGACCCGCCCGGACGGTGTGGCTCAGGTCGACGATCCGCGGCTCGGACGGCGTCTCCGCAGGCTCGCTCACCACGCCACGGCTTCCGCGATGGGGCTCCTCGACGATGGCGAGCGAATGGAACTCGACACTGCCGACGAGTGCGAGCCCCAGATGCTCGACGAGAAGGCGTGCGACGTCGCCCTCCTGGACGTCCTTCGACGGCAGGTCGAGCCGGAAGCCGGTCGCTTCCAGGCTCCCGCCGTTCGCGAACGCGATCGTGGCGTCGAAATGTGCGCGGTAGTCGGTCATGTCACCTTTCCGGGAAACGGTGGGGAAGCGCGTCGAGGACCGGTGCGAGGCGGTCGAGACGTTCGCGTTCGAGTGTCAGCGCTCGGAAATCGCGTTCGCGCCGCAGGGCGGCCACGCCGACGAGGAACGTCTCGGCGTCGACCTCGGGAAGAGGGGATACGAATGACGCCGCCTCCCCGGCGAGCTCGGCACTCAGACCGGCCCGTGCAGCGGGAGTCATGCCCGGCGACTGGTGCAGGAACTGCGCGATCCGGCGTGACAGGCGGTCGGGGAGCCGCGCGACGTCGGCTATGGACGCCCACGCTGCGAGCTGGGGCGGCATCCCGTATCCGACGGCGTCGGCGGCCGGAACCCGCTCCAGCTGGCTGTAGGTGCCGGCGATGAGGTCGCCGAGGCGCTTGGACCGTGAATTCAGCAGACCGACCAGCGCCGCCAGGCCGCCGAACGTCATGTAGATCTCGACGACACCCGTGAGAGCCCGGATGAAGGCATGCCGCACCTGGGTCGCGCCGCCGTCGTCGCGCACGATGCGTCCGCCGACAGCGAGTTTGCCGACCGAGCGCCCGTGCGTCGCGACCTCGACGGTCATCGGCGCGATCACGAACGAGAAGACCAGGCTGATGGTGACCAGCGCGGTCCGGAGCGCCTGGTCGAGCCCGCCCGACGTGAACACGATCGTGAGGACGAGGACGACGAACAGGATGACGTAGACCAGCCAGTCCAGTGCCGTGCCTGCAGCGCGGAGGATGTACGAGGTCGGCTTCACGTCGAGTGCGACGGCCTCGCCCGTGACCAGTTCGCGTTCGACACCATCGTCGACGAGGTCGATGCGCGGAGCCACCGGTGCAGCCATGGCTATCATCTAAGCAGATGGACCTCGACGCATACTCCGCAGCGCACCGCGCCGAGTGGGACCGGCTTGCCGCTCTCGCCAGGCAGCGGTCGCTCAGTGGCGAGCAGGCGGACGAACTCATCGACCTCTACCAGACGGGTGCGACCCAGTTGTCGGCGATCAAGACGCAGGCGGGGTCGACCACCCAGGGCGATCGGCTGTCGGTGGCACTCTCGACGGCGCGGCTGCGCTTCACGGGAACCGGGGCCAACATCCTGTCCCAGCTGCCGCGGTTCTTCGTCCTGCAGTTGCCGGCGGCACTGTACCGTCTCCGCTGGCTGACGCTGGCCGTCGCCGCCGCTTCGCTGGTCGTGGCCGGCCTCTTCGCCTGGTGGGCGCTGGGCGACCCGCAGGTGATGGCGAACTTCGGGTCGGATGCGCAGCTGAGGCAGATCGTCGACCACCAGTTCGTCGACTACTACTCCAACAACCCCGCTGCGTCGTTCGCGGGGCAGGTCTGGACGAACAACGCCTGGATCGCGGCCCAGTGCATCGCGTTCGGAATCGTCGGGTTCTACGTGCCGGCCGTGCTGATCCAGAACGCCCAGAACATCGGGACGTCGGCCGCCGTGCTCTTCGCCTACGGCCGCGGAGACGTGTTCTTCCTCTACATCCTCCCGCACGGCCTGCTGGAGCTGACCTCCATCTTCGTCGCGGCCGCTGCGGGGATGCGGATCTTCTGGGCGTGGATCGCACCAGGCCCGCGCACCCGGGCACAGGCGCTCGCGGAGGACGGGCGCGCCCTGTTCACGGTCGCGGTCGGCGTCATGCTCACCCTGTTCGTGTCCGGGCTCATCGAAGGCTTCGTCACCCCGTCGGACCTGCCGTGGCCGGTGAAGATCGGCATCGGCGTCCTGGCGCTTGCGGCCTTCCTCGTCTACATGCTCGTCGTCGGGCGGCGGGCGGTGCGGCTGGGCGCATCGGGGGACCTGGACGAGTTCGAGGCCGGCGCACGGACGATCGTCGCCGGCTGAGCTTGTTCAGCTCTTGCGGACGCCGTCGAAGATCAGCTTGAAGGTCGAGCCGGCGATGATCGCACCGACGATGGGCGCGACGATCGACAGCCAGAGCTGGGCGAGTGCCGTCGGCCCACCGTAGATCGCTGTGGCGATGGAGCGGGCCGGGTTGAACGACCCGTTCGAGATCGGGATGGCGATGAGGGCGAGCACGGTGAGCGTGAGCCCGATGGCGATGGGTGCGAACCCGGCGGCGCCGCGGGAGCCGGTGACGGCGAGGATCACGAACACCAGAACGGCTGTGGCGAGGATCTCGACGAGGAGAGCCGAGACGAAGGAGAATCCGCCGGGGGACAGTTCGCCCCAGCCGGTCGAGGCGAAGCCGCCGCTACGGGCACCGGCGAGGAATCCGTTCGGGCCGCCGGCGGCGATGGCGACGAGAAGCGTGCTCGCAGCGATCCCCCCGATGAGCTGCGCCGCGATGTACGGAGCGACGTCCTTCCAGGCGAATCGGCCCGCGATCGCCAGGCCGATCGAGACGGCCGGGTTGAAGTGGCCGCCCGACACCGGGCCGAAAGCGTACGCGCCGACCAGGACGCTGAGACCCAGCGCAAGCGCGACGCCGAGGAACCCGACATTCAGTCCGCCTTCGCCGCCGCTGAAACCGGCCGCGAAGATCGCCGTCCCGATGACCCCGAAGACCAGCAGGAAGGTGCCGGCGACCTCCGCCCCGAATCGCGCTCCGAAGGTCGGAACGGTGACGATGGCGGGGGCTTCGGTGGCGTGGCTCTGGGTCATGACCGTCTCTCAGTTGGCATTCGGCAGGCTCCGATCGGAGCCGCTCCAAAAACGTACTGGAACCCGGACGCGTCGCGGCCGTCATCGGGCCGTATGTCGCGGGTGCGCCGGCCGGGTCGCACGTGTGAACGTCAGGACCGGCCCGAGGCACCGGCCGCCGCGTCGCGGTAGACCTTCTCGAGGACGGGGATCCAACGGTCCGGCGTGTGCTTGTTCAGCACCCACGGCCGCGCGTCCAGGCGGTTGGAGGATTCGCGTGGGTCTTCGAGTGCGACGAGGGTCTGCTCGACGAGGTCCGGCACGGAGCCGAGGAGCACGGGCGGGGGATCGCCACCGTCCTGGAGCTCAGGGACGGGACACAGGACGGTCGGTCCGATCGCCATCGCCTCCAGTTCACTCACCGCGATGATGCCGGCGGACTGACCGATCGCCACATCGGCCGACGCGATCAGGTCGAGGAATGCAGGATGGTCGAGCCTGGGCACGAGTTCGACGCCGAGCGCGGCCGCGTCCCGTGCGGCCGGCCCCCAGTCCAGCCCCAGCAGCCGTGTCCCCGGCGGAAGGGCGGACCGCAGCGCCCTCGCGGTCTCGAGTTGCGTCTCGACACCCTTGGTGTCGTCCCAGCGAGACACGAACAACACGGTGGGTTCGCCGCGCTCCGATCCCGGACGCCATGCGGGTAACGCATCGGGATCAACGAATGCGGGCATGTACGCGGCGTCCGCACGGGCAGTGGTGGCCTCTTCGACCGTGTCGAGGTTGGTGTAATAGACGGCGCTGGCCCCATCGATGGCCAGCTGGACCTGGTCGTGCGTCGCCGGGGCTCTCCAGAGGCGACGGATATCCGTGCCGTGCAGGTGCAGCGCATAGGGCCGCTTGCGGATGTACGCGTGCTGCAGCAGGCCCACCGCGGTCGCGTAGTGCACGTGGATCACGTCGCTCGTCAACGCCGTGCGCATGTGGCGGAGCACGTACGGGACCTCCGCCAGCCTGCCCGCACCGCCTCCGAAACCTTCGGCAGGGCGGACCAGCTCCGGCGGGACATAGCCCCACGTCAACCCCTGCCGCGCGGCCGCGGCGACGAGTGAACGAGCGACGAAAGCACAATCGTTGAAGTGGGTGACCCGCGGGGCAGGCGTCGGAGTGGCCATTCGGCAATTCTGTCATCGACGCCGACGAACGCTGTTCAGCGCTCAGAGGCGTCCGGCAGCCTTGAGGGCGAGGTAGTGGTCGCTGAGCGCAGGGGGGAGATCTGCCGGCGCGCCTGTCACGACATCCGCGCCGAGGCGTCGGATGGCGGCAGCGATGCGGGCGATATCGAGGAGAGAGCGCTCTGCGGCGGCAGCGCGGTACACCTCTGCCCGGTCGGCGCGCTGCGTCGTCGCGCGGATCGCCTCGGGGTCGGTGACGGAAGCGACGACGACGGTGTGCTTGCGCGTGAGCTGCGGCAGCACCGAGAGAAGGCCGTGCGACGCACCCGGCGCGTCTATCGAGGTGAGGAGCACGACGAGCGCCCGCTGGCTGGTGATCGACGACACCTGGCCGGGCACGGCCGCCCAGTCCATCTCGATCAGTTCGGGGTCGATTCCCGCCATCATGTCGACCGTCCGTGCGAGGAGCTCGGGACCATTCGCGCCCTGCACGCGCCCGCGCACCCGCCGGTCGTACGCCAGCACATCGACCCGGTCGCCCGCGCGGGTCGCCAGCGCTTCGAGGAGCAGGGCCGACTCGTACGCTGTGTCGATGCGGGGTTCGTCGTCGATTCGCGCTGCCGCAGTGCGTCCCGTGTCGATCAGGATGATCACCCGGCGATCGCGTTCCGGCCGCCAGGTTCGCACCATCACGCGCTGCCCGGCTCCGCCCGACGGGTCGTGCCTGCGGGCGGTGGCACGCCAGTCGATCGACCGCACGTCGTCGCCGCGCACGTATTCGCGCAGCGAGTCGAACTCGGTGCCCTGGCCGCGAAGCATCACGCTGGTCATGCCGTCGAGTTCGTGCAACCGTGCGAGCCGTGAGGGCAGATGCTTGCGCGCGTTGAAGGCCGGGAGTACGCGGATGCGACCGGGCGCCGCGAGGGTCGCCTGCCGGGCCCAGAGGTGGAGGGGACCCCACGCCCGCACGGTCACGTGTCCAACTCGCCGTTCACCACGTCGGGTCGGCACCAGCGTCGTCGTCACGCGCCTGCGCTCGCCCGAGGGGATGCTCACGCGGGCCCGAGTAGTGCGAGCACCGGCGGACGGTTCCCACCCGTCGCGGACGACGCCGCGCAGCGTCCGCCCGCCGGTGTTCGTGAGGTAGAGCTCGCTGAGAGCGTCGGTGCCCAGCCTGATCCGACCCGGCACCCGGCGCTCGACCGCCACACGCCGCGGGGATGCCGCAAGTGCCAGATCGACCGCCCCGGCCGCGACCACCAGCACGAGCCATCCGGCGAGCACGCGCAGGGCCGCGTCGGCGTCGGCGCCGAAGAGCACCAGGGGGATGATGCCGAGCGCGATGAGCGCGACATAGCGGCCGGAGACGGTCATGGCGCGACTCTAGATCGGGACCTGGACCTGCTGGACGATCGAACGGAGGATCGCATCCACCTCGACGCCTTCCAGCTCGGCCTCCGGACGCAACTGAACGCGATGACGCCACACCGGCAGGAGCATGGCCTGGACGTGGTCGGGCGTGATCGAGTCGTAGCCGGACAGCCAGGCCCAGGCCTTCGCCGCCGCGAGCAGGGCCGTGGTCCCGCGTGGGCTGACGCCGAGTTTGACCGAGGGGCTGCGCCGTGTCGCCCGGGCGAGGTCGACGATGTAGGCGAGCACATCCGTCGACGCCCCGACCGACGCTGCCGCGGCGCGAGCGGCGGCGAGCTCTTCCGCGCCGAGCACCGGCGTCACGCCGGCAGCGGCGAGGTCGCGCGGGTTGAAGCCGGCCGCATGGCGCCGAAGCACCTCGACCTCGCTCTCGCGCTCCGGGATGTCGAGCGTCAGTTTGAGCAGGAACCGGTCGAGCTGGGCTTCGGGCAACGTGTACGTGCCCTCGTATTCGATGGGGTTCTGAGTGGCTGCGACGATGAACGGGTCGGGGAGGAGCCGGCTGACGCCGTCGACGCTCACCTGGCGCTCCTCCATGGCCTCCAGCAGCGCGGACTGCGTTTTCGGGGGCGTGCGGTTGATCTCGTCGGCCAGGAGGATGTTCGTGAAGACGGGTCCCTCCCGAAACTGGAAGCCCCCGGTCTGGCCGTCGTAGACCAGCGAGCCGGTGACGTCGCCCGGCATCAGGTCGGGCGTGAACTGGATGCGGCGCGTCTGCAGGCTGAGCGCCTGGCTCAGGGATCGCACGAGGAGCGTCTTCGCAACACCGGGAACGCCTTCGAGGAGCACGTGGCCACGTGCGAGCAGGGCGATGATCAGGCCCGTCACCGCGCCGTCCTGCCCGACCACGGCCTTCCCGACCTCGGTGCGGACCCGGCTGAGCGCCATTCGAAGAGCGGCGCTGTCCGCTGCGGGGGCGCTTGCGGCCGGCGGGGTCGATTCCGTGGAGACGTCGGTCATGGTTCCATTCTTCCGGTCGGACGGTCGTTTGCGGGATTGACGGCCGCCAGTGTGGCCGATTCGAGTCGGGCGAGCCGATCGGACAGCGACACGAGCTGGGCGTCCGTTCGCGGCTGCGCATCGACGAGCAGCTCGCGCACCGAGGTCCGGGCGGTCCCGGTCAGGGCAGCGACCGTATCGCACACCTCGTCGACGGATGCCGTGGATGCCAGGCCTACAGCAGCACCGAGCCGGCCGATGGCGCCGATCCGCAGGCTGTCGAGGGCGCGCAGCCGGGCCGAGGACCGCTGGTAGAGGCGTGCGCGCCCCTCCATCGTCTCGCCGCTGCGCACGAGGACCGGCAGGTTCTCGACAACCAGCGGGCCGAAGCGGCGGCCCCGCCAGACGGCCGAGGCGATGAAGACCACGACGAGGAGGAGTACGAGCGGGGTGACCCAGCCCGGTGTCAGCGCGTTGAGGTCGGGCGGACCGCTCGCGGGGACGTCCTGCAGAGTCGGCAGGTACCAGACCAGCGATGGATGCTCGCCGAGGAGGTTGAGGGCGAGCGCTGCGTTGCCCGCGCGTGCGATTCCCTCGTTCTCGAGGACGCTGGTCGAGCCGATGAGCTGGAGCGTCGTCCCGCTCGCCGTGTCACTGACGAACGCGAACCCGCCGTCGCCCGTGGGGAAGCATCCGGTCGGTGCAGTGCCCGCGTCGCCGGCTGAGATCCGCAGCACGGGCGACTTCGCCGTGGGCTCGATCGTCTGCGCCCGGTTCGCGGCGAGCACGCTGCACGACGCGGCGAGCGCCCCGGTTCTCGTCGCGGTGCCTGCGTTGTGGGCGGCGGGCGCCAGGGAGTGGAGCGCCGCGAAACCGGGATCCACGACGACCAGCGTCGAGGCGCGGGTCTGGAGTTCTGTGTAGCGGTTCTCGTCGAGATAGCCCTGGGGGTCGTAGACGAGGATCGTGCCGTCACCGGGCGCAAGCTCGCGTACCTGAGCGATGGTGGACGCGGTCTTCACGTCGACCCCCTGCTGCCGCAGGACCTCGACGAGCGCCTTGGCGCCGGCGGGAGCGGGGTTCGCGGCACCGAGAGGTGTGCCCTGGTTGTGGCCACCCGTCGCGAGAAGGCCGATCGCCGCGACCAGGACCGCGATGATCGCGAGGACGATCCATCCGACGCTGCGCCGGGCGACCTGTCTCGGAGACGAGGAGATCGCGGGCGCATCTGGGGCGGGATCCGCCACCGACGACTGGTCGGGTGCGGTAGTCGGCGCCGAATCGGTCATCGTCATCGGGCCGCCACCTCCTCGAGAGGATCGGCGAGTGCTGACGGACGTGCAGCCTGCAGGGCCGTGTCGAGCGCGACCAGCTCGTCGTACTGCGCCTGCGTGGCCGAGCCTCCGAGATAACGCACGCGGTCGAAGGTGCGCGCAGCGTTCGCGAGGCGCTGGCTCTCGGCAGGAACGGCGGATGACGCGCGTGCGGCGAATCCGTTCGCCGTCGTACCGGGCAAGAGCATCACGATCGTCCGCTCGTCGAGGGACTGGGCGATCGCGCGGAACCGCTCTTCGAGGGCGAGCGTCCAGTCGCCGGTCGCCGCGGCACGGTCGGATGCCCTCCGGAGAGTCGCCGAGTCCCTCGCATCCTCCGCGCCAAAGAGCGTTTCGCTCCCCAGCCGGCTCCGCCGGTTGATGCGCGGAAGCCCGAAGACGACGAACGCGACGACGAGCAGCACTACGGCCACGAGGACGATGACGACGAGGAGCAGGCCGCTGAAACGTCCGCCCCCGGCGGAGAACAGGGAGGCGAGCCAGTCCTGCACCGCCTTGGAGGCCAGGTCGAACCAGGTCGGCTTCGCTGCCTGGTACTCGGGTTTCGCAAGTTCCTGGACGACCCAGTCGTGCGCCTGGGGAGCGTCGGGGTCCACCGGGATGGACGTCACCGGCCTCATGTGCCGGGAGGGGCCGTCGCTGCAGCGGGCGGCTCGGCCGGCTGATACGGATCGGGCAGGCCGGCGACCCCGCTCTGACGTGCTTCGACGAACCGGATGAGGTGCAGGTCGAGCCCCTCTTTGCGCATCCGCAGGTCGAGGTAGATCAGAGCGACCGCGGACGACTGCACCACAGCCATCACGGCACCGATCACGGCGCTCACGACCGTGGAGATCACGTTGATGCCGAGCTGGGACAGGAACACCTGCGCCACCGAAGGGTCGGAGGCCGACGGGCCGAGGCCGGTCGGGTTCACGAGGATGGTGACGAAGCCGCCGACGAGCGCGATCGGAGTGGTGATGATCTGCGTGACGAAGTAGACGATCAGCCCGATGAGCACGATGACGCCCAGCGTCTTCCAGAAGAAACCACGTGTGAGGCCCCAGGAGCGCGCCATCGACGCGCCGATGCCGAGACGCTCGAGCACGATCGCGCTCGGGACGAGTGCGAGTTTCGTGTTGAGCCACACGACGACGACGGCGCCGAGACCGGCGACGACCGAGTACGCGACACCGGCCCCGATCATCGCCTGGCCGCCGGCGAAGATCACGACGGCGATGGTCGCGAGGACTCCGACCCCGACGGTGAGCGCGACCGAGAGCAGGAGCGTCCAGCCGATCAGCGCGCCGATGCGCGATCGGGTGAGCCGCCACAGCGATCCGAGAGTGAGTTTCTCGCCGAGGGTCTCACGTGCCACCTCGTTGACCACGATGCCCTGCAGGAGCGACGTCGAGACGGCGGAGACCAGGATCGAGACGAGGCCGAGGACTATGGCCCAGCCGACGGCCCCGGCCTGGAGTGCCCCCTGGTCGGCCGCGGACGCGTTGTCCACGCGGCTGAAGAGAAGCGTCACACCGCCGATGATGAGCAGCGAGACGATCGCCTGCGGGATCCCCTGGATGAGGAGGGCGGCGCCGACGGTGACCTTCGGGTTGCGCCGGAGCACTTGGAAGGGTGCGCCGATGAGGGTCCCGAAACTGAGCGGACGCAAGGGGACGAGTCCGGGCTTCGGAGGGGGAGTCCAGCCCGGTTGCTGTCCGTACGGCGGAGGGGCTCCGTAGGCCTGCTGACCGTAGCCCTGCTGCCCGTAGGGATACGGCGGCGGGGGCGGTGGTGGCGGCACACTGTCCGGCGCGTACTCGCCGTAGCGGGGCTGAGGCGCAGGTGCGCTACCCGGTGCCCGCCAGTTCTCCTCGGCGGGCCCTGGTTGCTCTCCAGTCACGTGATCGCTCCTTCTACCCCGGTTCCGGTGCGGATTCCGTTACCATGCTGGCACATCAGTGCGCATCCGCTCGTCAGGCGTTCACGATCCGTGCAGGTGTCTCGACTACTCTTGTGCAAGAAGTTCTATGGCTTGCCGCGCACCAGCCGCGGCGCCCCAGCGGGAAACGGGTATATGAACGGTCGCATCCTGGTTGTCGACGACGACACCGCCCTGGCCGAGATGATCGGCATCGTGCTGCGCACGGAGGGCTTCGATCCGCAATTCTGCGAAGACGGCGCGCTCGCGCTCGATGTGTTCCGCACGTCCAAGCCCGACCTCGTGCTGCTCGACCTGATGCTCCCCGGCCTCGACGGAATCGAAGTGTGCGGGCGCATCCGTGCAGAGTCGGGTACGCCGATCATCATGCTGACCGCGAAGTCGGACACGGCGGATGTGGTCAAGGGCCTCGAATCCGGCGCCGACGACTACATGGTCAAGCCGTTCAACCCCAAGGAGCTCGTGGCGCGCATCCGCACCCGGCTCCGGCCGGCGCCGGCCGCCCCCGCGGTCGAGCAGCTGCGGATCGGCGACCTCGTCCTCGATGTCGCCGGGCACGAGGTCAGACGGGGCGAGACGCGGATCAACCTCACTCCGCTCGAGTTCGACCTCCTGCTCGCGCTCGCTTCCAAGCCTCAGCAGGTCTTCACGAGGGAGATGCTGCTCGAGCAGGTCTGGGGCTACCACTACAAGGCAGACACCCGGCTGGTGAACGTCCATGTGCAGCGACTCCGGGCGAAGGTCGAGGACGACCCGGACAACCCGAGGATCGTCATGACCGTGCGCGGGGTCGGATACCGCGCAGGCGCAGTCACCTAGGAGTTCGGGTGGCCGAGGATTCGCGTACCCGCAGGGTGGGCTGGCGGCGGTGGTGGCAGATGGCACCGGCGCGGGCCGCCCACCTCTGGCGTACCTCGCTCCAGGTGCGCACGGTGACGATCACCCTGGCGCTGACCGGTATCGCCATCCTCGTGACCGGCATCTACATGTCACTCAGCATCGCGAACGATCTCTACCAGTCGCGCCTCGACCAGGCCCTCCGTGATTCGAGCCGCGCGACGACTGCGGCCCAGACCACCCTGAACGCGTCGGACATCACCGGCGGCGACTCCGTGAGGAATCTGCTGGATTCCGCACTGCAGACGGTCAAGGCGTCGACGTCGAGCCGGTTGATCGCCGCATTCCGCGTGCCCGGCCAGGATTCGACGTTCCTCGCGCCCGCCGACCGGTCGAGCCCCGGCCTGTCCGGCGATGTCATCTCCGATCAGCTGCGCACGGCCGTCCAGCACGGCGGGACGAAGCAGTTCTACCAGTCGGTGAAACTCCCCGGCGCGAACGGGGCGACCGACCCCGGGATCGTCGTCGGGTCGCAGCTGACGCTCCCCGTCGTCGGGCATTACGAGCTGTACATCGGCTACGACCTGAGTGACGCCGAGAGCACCCTGCTCTTCGTCCAGAGCACCCTGCTGCTCGCCGGCCTCGCCCTCATCCTGCTCATCGGCGCGGTGACGTGGGTGATCGTCCGGTTCGTCGTCCGCCCGATCAGGGTGGCGGCCGAGACGAGCGAGAGACTGGCGGCCGGAGACCTCGCTGTGCGCATGCCGGAGAAGGGGGAAGACGTCTTCACCTCGCTCGCGCGCTCGTTCAACGGGATGGCCGACAGCCTCCAGAGCCAGATCAACCAGCTGGCGACGCTGTCGCAACTCCAGCAGCGCTTCGTATCGGACGTCTCGCACGAACTGCGGACGCCGCTGACGACCATCCGGCTCGCAGGCGACGTCATCTACGACCAGCGCGAATCCTTCCCTCCGGCGACGGAGCGCACCGCAGAGCTGCTCCACACCCAGATCGAACGGTTCGACCTGCTGCTGTCCGACCTCCTCGAGATCAGCCGGTACGACGCCGGTTCCGTGGTGCTCGACCCCGAGCCGACCAATCTGGTCCGGCTCGCCGAGGACGCGATCGACGGGATGCACTCCCTCGCCGAACAGAACGGCAGTGAACTGAGACTCGAAGCGCCGGGCGGCTACTTCGAGGTCGGGATGGATCCGCGCCGCATCCGCCGCATCGTGCGCAACCTCCTCGGCAACGCCATCGAGCACGGGGAGGGCCGGCCCGTCGTGGTCACGGTCGACAGCAACGAGAGCGCTGTGGCCCTCGCAGTGCGCGACTACGGGCTCGGGATGAACCAGCAGGAGGTCAACCATGTGTTCGACCGGTTCTGGCGCGCCGACCCGTCGCGCAAGCGCACCATCGGCGGAACCGGCCTGGGGCTCGCGATCTCGCTCGAGGACGCGACCCTGCATTCGGGCTGGCTGCAGGTCTGGTCCGCGCCGGGCGCCGGCTCCTGTTTCCGGCTGACATTGCCACGCGTGCCCGGCCGGGGCATCGCGTCCTCACCGCTTCCGCTTCCTCCCGATGACGCCGGGGCCACCGGCGAGATGCCCGTCGTCGGCTCCGCCGCCGATAAGGCCGGGACGGAGGTGCACCCGTGAGCCGCCGATTCGCGGCGCGGGTCCGCATCCTCGCCGTCGTTGCCGCCTTCGCGGCGGCGCTCGCCGGCTGTGCGAGCATCCCCGATGATGGTCCGGTCCGCCAGGGCGCGCCGATAGCCCAGCGCAACGATCCGCTCGACCTCGACTTCAACCCGTCGCCGCCGGCGACGGGGGCGACACAGGACCAGATCGTCCACGGGTTCATCGATGCGGCGTCCAGCCCGAAGAACGACTTCCAGATCGCGCGGGAATACCTGACGGCATCGATGTCGTCGTCCTGGAACCCGAACGAGTCCGTCACGGTCGACCAGGGCACCGGCAGGCTGTATAACCAGCTCGCGAACGGATCGTCGTCGGCCCGCTGGCAGGTCGACGTGACCCCGGTCGCGAACGTCGATTCGGTCGGCGCGTACCACGGGGTGTCGTCGTCCACGCCGATCTCCCTCCGCTACGACCTGGTGAAGGTGAACGGCGAGTGGCGCATCTCGGTCGCCCCCAACGGGGTCGTCATCGATGACCCGACCTTCCGTGCCGTCTACGCACCCCAGACCCTGTACTTCTACAACGCTTCGTTCACCTATCTCGTGCCCGATCTGCGCTGGTTCCCGTCGCGGGTCGGAAACGCGGCCACCAGGGTGACGAACGCCGTGCTGGCCGGCCCGGCGAAATGGCTGGTCGGTGCCGTGACCTCGGCCTTCCCGCCCGGTACGCAGCTGGCCCTGCCCTCGGTCACGATCTCGAACGGGCGAGCGGACGTCGACCTCAGCTCGCAGGCGGGACAGGCGGATGCCCTCACACTGCAACGCATGAAATACCAGCTGGAGCAGAGCCTGGGTTCGATCGTGTCGTCCGTCCAGTTGTCGATCGAGGGGACGACGCAGAGTGTCGCGGGTCTCTCGGCGGCCAACGCGCCCATCCAGGATCCCCAGGTCGACAATCACGCGCTCGCCTACCGCAACGGGCAGTTCGGCCTGCTGTCGGCGACGACGGTCGAGGACATCCCCGGCATCTCGACAAAGGTCGCGTCGCTGCATCCGACCTCAGCGTCGCTGACCGCGAACCACGACACCGCGGTGGTCCTCTCGCAGGGGCACGTCTACGTCGTCCGCAAGGCCGACGCGGCGCCGCTGCGTGTGGATGCGCGTGCTGGACTGATCGCGCCGGCCGTCGACAACTACGGGTACGCGTGGTCCGTTCCCGCGGATAAGCCGGGCGCGCTCGTCGGAATCGGGTCGGACGCGGTCCAGAAGGCGATCAAGACGAACTGGCCGAACGCGACGCGCATCGTGTCGCTCCAGGTCTCCCGCGACGGAACCCGAGTGATCGCCGTCCTGCTGTCCGGCTCGACGTACTCGCTGGTCGCGTCGGGAATCGTGCGAGGTCAGGACAATCTGCCCACGTCGCTCACGGAGCCGATCGAACTCGGATTCGGTCCCGGCAAGCCGCTGTCGGCCACCTGGATCGATCAGCTGAACGTGGCGGTGCTGAGCAACACCGGCCAGGACGGCACAGCGATAGCCCTCCAGCAGATCGGGGGGACGCTGAGCTCGACGACCGGGCCGGCGAGCGGAGCGACGATCGTCGGCGCGGCGGGTCTGTCGTCGTACCTGGTGCTGACCTCCGACGGTTCGCTCCAGGCGCCGACCGGCACGGGCTGGCAGGCGCAGGCGGACAAGGTCGGTGCGCTGGGAACGCAGCTGGGGCAGCCCCAGTAGCCCTGTCATCCCTCCACAACCGAGGGAGCCGTCCACTCCTCCACAGATCTGGTGACAGTGACCGTGACTGGTTCCTCCACCCGGATGATGGAGTGATGGGAGAGCTGGTTACGATGCTGCGCGAGGCGTGGCTGGATGCGCTCGCGGTCGTGGCGCCGACGGAGTGCAGTGGATGCGGGGCTCCCGATCGCGCACTCTGCGTCAGCTGTCGAGCCGATCTCGCTCCCGTCCCGACACCCGTCGACCTGTCCGGTGTCCCCGTCTGGGCGGCGCTCGACTACGGTTCCGTCCCGAGATCGGTGCTTCTCGCGTTCAAGGACGGCGGGCGAACGGATGCTGCGCCGGTGCTCGCCGGCGCGCTGCGCGCTGCGATCGCGTCCGCACTGCGCGACGGCCGAGCCTGCGGTGGCGAACCCGGCATCCGTATCGCCACCATCCCGTCGACGCGCGCTGCGTTCCGGCGTCGCGGCTACCACCCGGTCGAACTCCTCCTCGCACGCTCCGGCCTGCGCAGCGAACGGGTGCTCCGACCGATCCGGCGCGCGGCCGACCAGGCGTCGCTCGGTGCGGCGGAACGGGCCCTGAATCGTGCAGGTTCGCTACGCTGCATGCCGCGGGCAGCAGGGCGGACCTACCTTCTGGTCGACGACATCCTGACCACCGGATCCACGCTCCGCGAGGCCGCGCGGGCGCTCAGGCGGGCCGGTGCGAGCGTCGCGGGAGCGGCCGTCGTGGCCAGAACGGAGCGTCGCGACGGGTTGAACGGATGGGATCAGGTTCCGGCCGGATTCACGGGTGACTTATGAACGGGTCGGCACTACGGTAGGTGAAAAGGCGTGGATGACTCGCCCTTCGTGATCCGGGCGGTGTGACACGCCGATCAGGGAGGCCCTCATGGAAATCAACATCGTCGGACGCAACCTCGGCATCACCGATCGATTCCGTGAATACGCGACGGAGAAGGCCGCTAAGGTCACTCATCTCGCAGAACGCGCGATCACTTTCGAGATCAAAGTGAGCCGTCACAACGAGAAGCTCGGCAGCCAGAACGGCGATGACCGGGTCGAGCTCACGTTGGTCGGGCCGGGGGCAGTGGTGCGCGCCGAAGCGACGGGCACCGACAAGTATGCCGCGTTCGACGTTGCCATCGCCCGTCTCCTGGAGCGTGTGAGACGTGCGAAGGACAGGCGGAAAGTGCATCGTGGCCAGCATCGACCGACCTCGCTCCGCGAGGCGAGCACAGGCGGGTTCAGTGTGGTCGACATCACCCCGGCGCCGGTCGCCGTTCTCGATCAGGTGCGCACGGGTGCGATTCCCGTCATCGCGGACGAGGTCGAGCCGACCGAGGACTCGGACGACTACTGCCCGGTCGTCATCCGCAAGAAGGTCTTCGCGTCCGTTCCGATGACCGTCGATGATGCGCTCTACTACATGGAGCTCGTCGGCCACGACTTCTACCTCTTCATCGACCAGGAGTCGACCCGGCCGAGCGTCGTCTACCGCCGCAAAGGCTGGGACTACGGTGTGATTTCGCTCGACGAAGACGCCGATGAACTGCAGGAGGTCGCGACAGCGAGCCGAAAGCTCGCCCACTGAGGCTGTGACCTTGTTCGGGGGCCGAGCAGGCTCAGCCCCCAAACAAGTAGCATTGCTATAGTTGCCGGCTGCGGTCGGTTAGTCACCCGTGCGTCCGGCCGGACGACAGGCGCGCATCGCGCCCAGACATACAAAGTGGAGTGCATCAGTGGCCTCAGTACTGGAAAAGGTTCTCCGTGTCGGCGAGGGACGGATCCTTCGCAAGCTCGAGGGATACGCCAAGGCGGTCAACGCTCTCGAAGACGACTTCCAGGAACTCACCGACGAGGAACTGAAACACGAGACCGTCGAGTTGCGGGAGCGTTACAGCAACGGCGAGTCCCTCGACGATCTGCTGCCCGAGGCGTTCGCCGCCGTTCGCGAGGCCGCGAAGCGCACCCTCGGGATGCGTCACTTCGACGTGCAGATCATGGGCGGGGCAGCACTGCACCTCGGCAACATCGCAGAGATGAAGACCGGTGAGGGCAAGACTCTCGTCGCCACGACCGCCGCCTACCTCAACGCGATCGCCAGCCGCGGCGTCCACGTCGTGACGGTGAACGACTATCTCGCGAGCTACCAGAGCGAGCTGATGGGCCGCGTCTTCCGCGCACTCGGAATGTCGACCGGCGTGATCCTCGCGGGCCAGACCCCGGAGGAGCGGCGCGAGCAGTACGCCGCCGACATCACCTACGGCACGAACAACGAGTTCGGGTTCGACTACCTGCGCGACAACATGGCGTGGCAGGCGAGTGACATGGTCCAGCGCGGGCACTTCTTCGCCATCGTCGACGAGGTCGACTCGATCCTCATCGACGAGGCCCGCACGCCGCTGATCATCTCGGGCCCGGCATCGGGTGAGGCCAACCGGTGGTTCAACGAGTTCGCGAGCCTCGCGAACCGTCTCACGCCCGACGTCGACTACGAAGTCGACGAGAAGAAGCGCACCGTCGGTGTCCTCGAGCCCGGGATCGAGAAGGTCGAGGACTACCTCGGCATCGACAACCTCTACGAATCGGCGAACACCCCGCTCATCTCGTTCCTGAACAACGCCATCAAGGCGAACGCCCTGTTCAAGCGCGACAAGGACTACGTCGTGATGAACGGAGAGGTGCTCATCGTCGACGAGCACACCGGCCGCATCCTCATGGGCCGCCGCTACAACGAGGGCATCCACCAGGCGATCGAGGCGAAAGAGGGTGTCGCGGTCAAGGCCGAGAACCAGACCCTTGCGACCGTGACCCTGCAGAACTACTTCCGCCTCTACAAGAAGCTCTCCGGGATGACCGGTACCGCCGAGACCGAGGCGGCCGAGTTCATGAGCACGTACAAGCTCGGCGTCGTTCCCATCCCGACGAACAAACCGATGCAGCGCCTCGACCAGTCCGACCTCGTCTACAAGAACGAGGAGGCCAAGTTCGGCCAGGTCGTCGAAGACATCGTCCGGCGCCACGAGAAGGGGCAGCCGGTCCTCGTCGGCACGACGAGCGTCGAGAAGAGCGAATACCTGTCGCGCCTGCTCGCCAAGAAAGGCGTGCGCCACGAGGTACTCAACGCGAAGAACCACGCCCGCGAGGCGGCGATCGTCGCCCAGGCCGGACGTCTCGGCTCGGTCACAGTCGCCACCAACATGGCGGGCCGCGGCACCGACATCATGCTCGGTGGCAACGCCGAGTTCATCGCCGTCGCAGAGATGAACGCGCGAGGTCTCTCGCCTGTGGAGACGCCCGACGAGTACGAAGCCGCGTGGGACGACGTCTACGACGAGATCAAAGCGACGGTCCAGGAAGAGGCGGACAAGGTCATCGACGCCGGCGGACTCTACGTCCTCGGCACCGAACGGCACGAATCGCGTCGCATCGACAATCAGCTGCGCGGACGCAGCGGCCGTCAGGGCGACCCGGGGGAGAGCCGTTTCTACCTCTCGCTGACCGACGACCTGATGCGACTGTTCAACGCGGGCGCGGCAGAGAGCCTGATGGGCCGTGGAAACGTGCCCGACGACCTTGCGATCGAGTCCAAAGTCGTGAGCCGAGCCATCCGTAGCGCGCAGTCGCAGGTCGAAGCGCGAAACGCCGAGATCCGCAAGAACGTGCTCAAGTACGACGACGTGCTGAACCGCCAGCGCGAGGCCATCTACAGTGACCGCCGACACATCCTCGAAGGTGATGACCTCCACGAGCGCACGCAGAAGTTCCTGACCGATGTGATCGACGAAGTCCTCGACTCGCACACCGGCGACGGAAACGGCGACGACTGGGACTTCGACGCCCTGTGGAACGAGCTCAAGACGCTCTATCCGGTGGGCGTGACGATCGATGAGGTCATCGCTGAAGCCGGCAACCGCGGGCGTATCAATCGCGACTTCATGCGGCGAGAGATCCTCTCCGACGCACGGCTGGCCTACCAGCGTCGCGAGGAGAGTCTGGGCTCGCCGGCGATGCGTGAACTCGAACGCCGTGTCGTCCTCTCGGTGATCGACCGCCGCTGGCGCGACCACCTGTACGAGATGGACTACCTGAAAGACGGAATCGGCCTGCGCGCGATGGCGCAGCGCGATCCGCTGGTCGAGTACCAGCGCGAAGGCTACGCGATGTTCCAGCAGATGATGGGGCAGATCCGCGAGGAGACCGTCGGCTTCCTGTTCAACCTCGAAGTCGAGGTCAACCAGGGGCCGGGTGAGGTCGCCGGGCCTTCGGTCGCGGCGAAGGGACTCGCCCGTGCCGAAGCCGAACAGCAGCGGCTGAGCTACTCGGCACCGAGTGACTCGGGCGGCGTCGAGGTGCGCAACCAGCGCGGCCAGCTCGAGCAGGCCGCGACGGACCGCGCACAACGGGCGCAGGCCGAGGCCAATGCTCCGGCGCAGCAGGCCCAGCAGGGTCCCCCCCAGCGTGGTGCTTTCGGGCAGCGCGTCGAGGCTGACCAGGCTCCGGTCAACCGTGCCGAGCGGCGGGCGCAGGACAAGAAGCGCCGCTGAGTTCTCCAGAATCGCGTGCGCCTGCCTGAATCAGGTCAGCGCCGCGATCCGGATCCGATGACGCCGAGGAGTGCGAGCTTCTCGGCGTCATCGCTGCCCGCCGACGCGGAGTAGACGACGAGGCGCAGGTCGCTGCCCTGCACGGACAGCACATCGCAGTCGAGTGTGATCGTGCCGAGTTCGGGATGAGCGATCATCTTCCTGTCCGTTGAGCGCACAGCCACATCGGCTCGCGCCCACAGGTCGGCGAATCGCTCCGAGTTCTGCGTGAGGTCGACGATCAGAGCCTTCAGCGCCGCATCGTTCGGATACCGTCCGGTCGCTCGGCGCAGATCGGCCACCATCTCCGTCTCGAAGGCGGCCTTGTCGTCCGCCGAACGGATGACGCGACCTGCGTTCGCGGGCGGCGTGCCGGTGAAGAAGCGCCAGGCCAGGTTGCGGTCCCGTGCGGACTCGCCGGCCGGCTCGCCCATGAGGGCCACGAAGAGGGCGTTGCCAGAAACGTATGTCCACGCCGCGTCGAACACGGCGACGGGGAGGTCGCGCATCCTCTCGGTCATCCGCTGGATCCCGGGTGTGACGTGGGCGTCGATCACGCCGGAGCCCGGAGGAACGAGCTGCGCGAGCGCGAAGAGGTGGTTGCGTTCCGCGGTCGTCAGCATCAGTGCCCGGGCAAGCGCGGTGAGTACCTGCGCCGACGGATGCACCGCACGGCCCTGCTCCAGCCGCGTCAGATAGTCGACGGACAGCCCGGCACGCGCCGCGACATCTTCGCGGCGCAGGCCGGGGGAGCGACGCTGACCGCTGAGGGACGCACCCGCATCATCTGCGTCGGCGCGGTCGCGCCAGGCACGCAGTGTGCGGCCGAGTTCGCGTACATCGACGGTCATGATCCGAGTATCCCGCACCGACCCGGCGTCCGGCCGGCGGGAGGGTAGGACTGGCGGTCCCAGGCTGCGCCGGGCACTGGGCGCGGGGGAGGATCCGGCGCAGGATCGAAGCATGACCATCACACTCATCTCGGGAGCCAACAAGGGCCTCGGCCTCGAAGCCGCTCGTCGTCTCGTACTGCTCGGCCACACCGTCTACCTCGGCGCACGGGATCGTGAGGCGGGTGAGCACGCCGCTGCCGACGTCGGCGGCACCTTCGTTCCGTTCGACATCACCGACGACGAGTCCGTCGCCGGCGCGGTGGAGTTCATCGGGGCCAGGGAGGGCGTGCTCGACGTCCTCGTGAACAACGCGGGAATCTCAGGCGGCCGCATCCCTGCGCTCGAGACCACCGCTGACGACGTCGCGAGAGTGTTCGCTACGAACGTTCTCGGGATCGTGCGCGTGACGCACGCTTTCGTCCCGCTCCTGGACCGTTCGGACGCTCCGGTGGTCGTCAACGTCGGAAGCGGGATGGGATCCCTCACGGTGACGACCGATTCGTCGCGGTTCGAGTCGACCCTGACAGGGCTCGCCTATCCTGCCTCGAAGGCGGCCGTCTCGATGATCACGTCCCAGTACGCGAAGGCGTTGCCCCGGTTCCGGGTGAACGTTGTGGATCCGGGTTACACCGCCACCGACCTCAACGGCCACCGGGGCACGCAGACCGTCGAAGAAGGGGCGACGGCTATCGTCGCCATGGCGAGCATCGGCCCGGACGGACCGACCGGAACATTCGTCGACCGGAACGGTACCGTCCCCTGGTAGTGCTCTCCCTCGGCGCCGGAGCAGGTCAGAGCACGTTGATCGCGCTCGCTCGCCATCGGCCGTCGAAGGATTCGAGCCGGATGGCGACGGCACGTGAGCGGGTCCGCTGGTGCACGACGACGACGGCTTCGATCGCGTTGTCGCGAGGAAAGGTGATTCGGGGTTCCCCGACCGTGAGCTGCGGGCGGCGAACTGTGCCACCGGTGATGGCTCTCGCCCGGCTCGCGAGCACGACTCTCTTGAGAAGGTGACGATAGACGTCGTCGGTCACCCACCGGGACAACTGGTCGAGTCCGCGGACCCCGGCGAGCACTTCGACCACACAGCGTGCGAGGTTGACCAGGAGTGTGGCCGGGTCCGGAAGGCCGAATCGGGATGGGGCCTGGGCGGCGAAGTACTGGTCGCGCGAGCTTGGCGCGGCCCCTCGCGAAGGTCGTCGGCGAGACTCGGCAGTGTGCTCGCGGTCGTCGTTTAGCGCATGGCTCAATGTGTTCCCCTCGATCAGAGCCCGCCGCTCGGCGGACAGCATGGTTCAGCGCGTCGTGGCGATCGACGTGCGATCGTGACCCTGGGCCCGCCCTGCCCCGGGTGTCGGACGCGCTGATCTGCAACTCAAGCAGTAATCGCGTGCGGCTGTCCAGAGATCAGGAGCTGTGTGGATAACTCCGGGACGGGGACGGCATGCTGAGCGCGTCTGCCTAGACTATGAAGCGTGTCGACGCTCAGTGATCTCGTGCTTGCCCAGGGCCGCTCCTCGGAGGTCGACGTCGACTGGCTGCACATGCTCGTCGGCGACTGGCAGCTTCTGGCCGATCTCGCGTTCGCCGACATCGTCCTCTGGGTGCCTACGAACGACGGCAGTTTCGTCGCTGTCGCCCATGCACGACCGTCGAGCGCCGCGACGCTGTTCTACCGCGATTTCGTGGGCCAGCGCATCAAAGCCGAGTGGCGCCAGCAGGTCACAGAGGCGTTCGAGACCAAGCGCATCATCGATACGTCCGCACCTGACTGGTTCGAGGAGACACCCACCCGGGTGCGCGCCGTGCCCGTGATCCGTCGGCTGAGTGCTGTGTCGCCGCAGACCGCGGATCAGCCGGTCGCGGTGATCACCCGACACACGAACCTGAGCGAAGCACGCACGCCGAGCCGACAGGAGCTCACGTTCAACGACTGCGCCAACGACTTGTTCAACATGATCGCGACCGGTGACTTCCCCGACCTCGGGGCTCCCACCGGTCCTCGGCGTGGAGCTCCGCGTGCATCCGACGGTCTGCTCCGGCTCGACGTCGACGGGGTGACGACCTTTGCGAGCCCCAACGCGCTGTCTGCGTTCAACCGCATGGGCTTCACCGACGAGCTCGAAGGCGAATCGCTCGCCGAGGTCACCACCCGGCTGCTCAGTGGGCGGATGGCGGTCGACGAGTCCCTGCCGCTCGTCGTCACAGGGAGGGCGCCGTGGCGCACCGACATTGAGGCGCGCGGTGTCACCGTGTCGCTGCGGGCGATCCCGATCCGCAATCGCGGAGAGCGTGTCGGCGCGATCGTGCTCTGTCGCGACGTGAGCGAGCTGCGTCATCAGGAGCGGGAACTCATCACCAAGGACGCGACCATCCGCGAGATCCACCACCGGGTGAAGAACAACCTCCAGACGGTTGCCTCGCTGCTGCGCATCCAGGCCAGGAGAACGCACTCCGACGAAGCGCGCGAAGCCCTCAGCCAGGCGATGCGGCGCGTTGCAGCGATCGCCGTTGTGCACGACACCCTGTCGACGGGTCTCGCGCAGATCGTCGACTTCGATGACGTCTTCGATCGCGTGCTGCTCCTCGTGGCCGAGGTGGCGTCGAGCCACAACACGACCGTCCACCCCAAGTCGTCGGGGAGCTTCGGTGTGCTGCCCAGCGAATACGCGACCCCCCTCGCACTGGCGCTGACCGAACTGGTGACCAATGCTGTCGAGCATGGCCTCGCCGGCCGCGAAGGACAGGTCGAGATCATCGCCGACCGGTCAGACGACGCCCTCACCGTCAAGGTGGTCGACAACGGATCAGGGCTCCCTGAAGGCAAAGTCGGCTCCGGGCTCGGCACGCAGATCGTGCGAACTCTCATCCAGGGCGAGCTCGGCGGCACGATCGACTGGCACACGATGATGGGGCAGGGCACAGAGGTGACGATCGACGTCCCGTTGCGCTATCTCACCAAGGCCTGACAACCGCAGGCGGGCCCGGTCAGACGATCAGGGCCGATCGACCGTGAAGGGGAGCGACGTGCTCGACGGCAGGATTTTCGACATGGTGTCATCGACCGCGAGCGTCGTTTCCGACCCTCCCACGCGTTTCCGTTACAGCGAACGCGACGGAGTGGTGTGGGGCGAGTACCGAGGAGACACGGTCACCGAAGGCCGGTTCTGCGGCAGCAGAGAGGGCGACGTGCTGCGTGTCGCCTTCGTGCACCGGTCGACTGCGGGCGCGCTCGTATCGGGTGCGGCGACCTCGACCATTTCGCAGGACGCCGAAGGTCGTCTGGTGCTGACCGAGGACTTCACATCGCCGGACGGGTCGCCGGAGGTAAGCGTGTGCCGCGAAATCGGCGTTTAGACGCCGAGGATCCTCTGCGCTGCATCCAGGGCTAGGTGTGCAGATGTGCAGCGGCAGAGGCCTCGATGGCGCCCTACGTCAGGAAGCGCGACGGGCGCGAGCGGCGCGGCGCTTGAGCGCGCGGCGCTCGTCTTCGGAAAGTCCACCCCAGACGCCGGAGTCCTGACCGGTCTCCAGTGCGTACTGCAGGCAGATCTCGGTCACCGTGCAGCGTGCGCACACGGACTTGGCCTTGTCGATCTGGTCGACGGCGGGCCCGGTGTTGCCGACGGGGAAAAACAGTTCCGGGTCAGCGGTGAGGCAGGCTGCCTTGTCGCGCCAGTCCATGGGGGTGCTCCTTTGTTGCTGAGTGCATGGCCGATCGGCCTAGAATGCGGGGTAAGCGTCGAGTTACAGGGTGATTGATCCGTGGGGATGAGACCTGCCCACGACCCTGTGAGCGTCAACTCGACCTCAAATATGCTCCCATACTGGTTAAACCAAATCAATAGTTTTGTATGGGATAACCCTGTGAACACACGCTTGAAACCTTCGGATGATATGACGCCACGCGAAGAAGCCCCGGCCCCGGGGCGCCCACCGCTTCTCATTGCGCTCGCCGCGCTTCTCTTCCTCGAGGCGGCCGGCGCGATCGTTCTCGTCATCTGGCTGGTCGTCGAGCTCGTGACGGCCGGCTCCGCCGCGTACGCGAGCGGCATAGCCCTCGTTCTTCTGGCCGCTCTCGCGGCCGTGTGGATTCTCTTCACGGCCGTCTCGACCCTGCGTCTGAAGTCGTGGGTCCGCGCATCCGCTGTCACCTGGCAAGTGCTGCAGATCGCCGTCGCCATCGGCAGTTTCCAGGGCCTCTATGCTCGGCCGGACCTCGGCTGGGCGCTGCTCGTACCTGCGCTGGTCGGCATCGGTCTCGCCCTGTCGCCGTCCGTCGTGCGGGCCACGACGCGCAACAAACCGGAACACGATTAGCCTCGGCCGGAAAGAGCGACAAGACTTCGATGGTCATGCTGACCGCACCATCCACCGACGCCGCCAGAGCGGGCTATCCCGAATGGCGCGCGTGGCGCCTGGAGACCGTTACCGGGCCGACCGGCAATCTGAGCCTCATCGAGACTCGTTGGCTTCCTGACGGCGACGAGACGACCCTCGAGGATGCGCTCGCCGCCCATCCAGCCACGGTCGTCGCGACGCCTTTGCAGCGCCGCAACCTCGACACGGGCGAGCCTGAGCGAGGGATCCGGCTCTGGGATGCGGCGTCACCCGCAATCAATGCGTTCGAGACGGTCACGGCGTTCCCGTTCAACCCCGACTGGGTGATCGAAGCCGAGTTCACGCCGGTCTCGACCGCACGTACGGTGCCGTTCGAGCACATCCGGGACAACGGGGGCACCCGCGACCTGGTCGTTCCCGGCGACATCACCTTCACCCGCGACGGGGCCGACTATTCGCTGAGCGCCTTCGACGACGACGGCACCCTGCTTCTCGTCTTCGGCGACGCGAGCAACGGCGACGACGGTCCGCAGGGCACCTACGAGTCCGGCCGCTTCCTGTTCGTTCAGCGAGCCGGCGACGACCCGGCTCGGGTCATGCTCGACTTCAACCGCGCATTCGTTCCACCCTGCGGCTTCTCCGCACAGTACAACTGCCCGCTGCCGCCCCGGAACAACCGGTTCGGGTTCGTCGTCGACGCAGGCGAGAAACGGGTCGTCTTCCGCGACGGCTACGCCGTGCACTGACCTGTCGCGCGACCGACGTCACACGAGCACCCCGCCTGTGTCGACGACGGCTCAGGCGTCGATACCGAGCTTCTTGCGGAGGCTCGCCACGTGCCCGGTCGCTTTGACGTTGTACATTGGCAGCCGCACCGAGCCGTCGGGGTCCACGACGAAAGTCGAGCGGAGCACCCCGGTGACCGTCTTGCCATAGAGGACCTTCTCGCCGTAGGCGCCGTACGCCTGGTGGATCGCGAGATCCTGGTCGGACAGGAGAGGGAAGTTCAGCCCGTCGTGCTCCTGGAACTCCTTGTTCTTCGCTGGGGTGTCCTTCGAGATACCAATGACCTGATAGCCGGCGGACTTCAGCGAGTTGAGGTTGTCGCGGAAGTCGCAGGCCTCGGTGGTGCAGCCCGGCGTCATCGCGGCAGGGTAGAAGTAGACGATCACGTTCTGCCCGGCGAAGTCGCCCAGCGAGACGTCGTTCGAGTCCTGGTCTTTCAGAGTGAATGCGGGCGCGGTCGCACCGGCTTCGAGTCGTTCAGCAGTCATGCTCCAACGCTACCGCGAGCCGCCCGCGGCCACCCCGGCGAACGTCGTCAGAAGGCGCTGGAGCGAGTCGAGACGCGCGCGCCCCGTCTCGCCCAGGCGTCCATCCTCCACCGCCTCCTGGATCGCGCAGTCGGGAGCGTCGGGCAGATGCGTGCAGCCCCGCGGGCACTCCTCGGCTATGGCGGCCAGGTCGGTGAACGCCTTGAGGATGCTGTCGGTGTTGACGTGCCCCAGGCCGAACGAACGAACGCCGGGGGTATCGATCACCCAGCCGCGGCCCTCCGGAGTCTCCACCCGCAGGGAGACGGTCGATGACGACGTGTGTCGTCCGCGTCCGGTCACGGCGTTGACCACCCCGATCGCGCGTCGTGCGCCGGGTACGAGCTCGTTCACCAGGGTCGACTTGCCGACACCAGAATGTCCAACGACAACCGTGTCGTGGCCGATGAGCGCCGCGCGGATCGTGTCGACCGGGATGGCGTCCTCGCGGCTCGTGAACACAGGCAGGTCGAGGCCGGCGAAATTGTCGAGGAACTCGGACGGATCCGCGAGATCGATCTTCGTCACGCAGAGCATCGGCTCGATACCAGCGTCGTAGGCCGCGACGAGGTACCGGTCGACGAGCCTCGTCCGGGGCTCCGGGTTGGCGGCCGCGACGACGATGAGCATCTGGTCGGCGTTCGCCACGATGACGCGCTCCACCTCGTCGGTGTCGTCGGCGCTGCGGCGCAGGAGGGTCGTGCGGGGTTCTATGCGCACGATGCGGGCGAGGCTGCCCTCCTCGCCGCTGGTGTCGCCGACGATGGCGACGCGGTCGCCGGTGACGATCGCCTGGCGACGCAGTTCGCTTGCCCGTGCGGCGGTCAGTTGACGCTCGTCGGCTGTGTTCTCGTCGAGCATGACGGTGTAGCGGCCCCGGTCGACGCCCAGGATGCGCCCGATCTCGGCGTCGCTGTGCTCGGGGCGCGTCTTCGTGCGCGGGCGTGAGCCTTTGCGGTTCGGGCGACTGCGGATGCTCGACTCGTCGAACTCGTCGTCCTCGTCGTCGTCGCCGTCATCCCACCAGCTCACGGCATCCACCCGCTCATGGGATGCGCCTGTTCACAGGACCCGCCACGTCATCTAGGCTGCGCCTTCCGTGAGCATCGCCTGCCACAACTGTGTGAACTGGGGAAGCGTCTTCGCCGTCGTGGCGACGTTCTCGATCTCGACGCCGGGCACTGCGAGCCCGATGATCGCGCCTGCCGTCGCCATCCGGTGATCGTGGTAGCTGCGCCACACTCCGCCCTGGAGGGGCCGGGGCACGACGCGCAGCCCGTCCTCGAGCTCCGTGACGTCACCGCCCAGACCGTTGATCTCGGCGGCGAGGGCGGCCAGCCGATTGGTCTCGTGGTGGCGGATGTGCCCGATTCCGGTGATCTCGCTCGGTCCGTCTGCGAGGGCTGCGAGGGCGACGATGGCGGGGGCGAGCTCTCCGCCGGTCGAGAGATCGAGTGTGACGGCGCGGATTCCGCCCGCGCGGACACCGTCCGCAGACACTGTGAGCCGATCGCCGCTGAGGTCGACGGAGGCGCCGAAGAGCGGCAGGATGGCGGCGAGGTCCGCTCCGACCTGTGTCGTCGAGGCCGGCCATCCCGTGATCGTGACGCTGCCGCCGGCGACGAGCGCAGCTGCGAGGAACGGTGCGGCGTTGGAGAGGTCGGGCTCGATGTCCACGTCGGTCGCGCCGATCGTGCCGGCCGACACCATCCATTCACCGGCAGCAGGAGATTCGACAGCCACCCCGCGCGCGGCGAGGGCTGCGATCGTCATCTCGATGTGGGGAAGGCTCGGCAGGCGTTCGCCTTCATGGGTGAGGTGGAGTCCGTCGTCGAACCGTGCTGCCGAGAGGAGGAGGCCGGAGACGAACTGGCTCGACGACGACGCGTCGATGGTGATCCGGCCGCCGGTGACGCGCCCTGTGCCATGGACGGTGAACGGGAGGGTTCCGCGGCCGTCGTCGTTGATGTCGACGCCGAGAGCGCGCAGGGAGGTGATCATGGCCTTCATGGGCCGGCCGCGGGCCGAATCGTCCGCGTCGAAGGTCGTCGGTCCGAGGGCGAGACCGGCGACCGGGGGAACGAAGCGCATCACCGTGCCGGCCATGCCGCAGTCGATCGTCGTGCTTCCGAACAGTTCCTCCGCCGGAGTGACGCGAAGATCGGCGCCGAACGCCCCAGACCCCTGGACCTCCTCGATGCCGGTGCCGAGCGCCCGGAGCGCCTGCACCATGTTCGCGCTGTCGAGCGAGTGCAGGGGAGCGCGGATCAGCGACGGGCCGTCGGCCAGCGCCGCGAGGACGAGCTCCCGATTGGTCAGTGATTTCGAGCCCGGAAGCGAAACGGATGCGCGGAGCGGCCCGTCGGCGACCGGTGCCGGCCACAGCACATTGGGGTCGTCAGCAGCCCTGTCGCCGTACGGGTCGAAGTCGGGAGCGGAATATTTCGAGATCAGCATTGTTGTCAAGATTATCCGCGATCGGTCGCGGGGGAGGCGCAGAACCTGAGGAAGGACGGACAGAGCATGACGGCAACCGCTGTTCTGGCAGCTGAGCGTCCCTCGGAACTCGCAGAACGAGAGCTCTTGGCAGAACTAGACTGGCCCGTGATGACCACCGCACCAGAAGATCTCGGATCCCTCTTCGAAGAGCAGGCGCTCCCATTCATGGACCAGCTGTACGCAGCTGCCCTGCGGATGACGCGCAATCCAGCCGACGCGCAGGACCTCGTCCAGGAGACGTTCGTCAAGGCGTACGCGGCGTTCCGGCAGTTCGAGCAGGGCACGAACCTGAAGGCGTGGCTGTACCGCATCCTCACCAACACGTTCATCAACACCTATCGCAAGAAGCAGCGCGAGCCGTACCAGGGCACCATCGACGAGCTCGAGGACTGGCAGCTCGGCGGTGCGGAGTCGACGACGGCGTCGACCACGCGCTCGGCTGAAGCCGAAGCGATCGACCACCTGCCGGACAGCGCCGTGAAAGACGCTCTCCAGGCCATCCCGGAGGACTTCCGGATGGCGGTCTACTTCGCCGACGTCGAAGGCTTCTCCTACCAGGAGATCGCCGACATCATGAAAACCCCCATCGGCACCGTGATGAGCCGCCTCCATCGCGGTCGCCGGATGCTGCGGGAACTGTTGACTGACTACGCGCACGAGCGGGGGCTCTCCGCCGTGCAGACACCCAGGAGCGCGAAATGACCGACTGCGGCTGCGACAAAGCCAAGCAGGATCTCGAGGAGTACTTGCACAACGAGCTCTGCAACGAAGATGCTGCAGACATCCGTGAGCACCTCGCGAACTGCGCCGACTGCAACCACGAAGCGCACCTCGGTGTCGTGCTCACCGAAGTCGTGCAGCGGGCGTGCAAGGAGACGGCACCCGAGGTACTCCGCGCCCAGGTCCTGTTGAAGATCCGCGAACTGCAGTCGACGCACACGGTGTGAGCCGACCCGTTGGCGTTCAGCCGGCCATCACCGAACTGAGGACGAAGAAGCCGCCGGTGGAGTCGGTGACCTGGCAGAATCGCCCGAATTCGCTGTCCCATGGGTCACGGACTACGGCGCCGCCGAGCTCCGTCACCTGGGCAGCGCTCGCATCCACGTCCTCGACGCCGAAATAGACCAGCCAGCTCGACGGCATTCCCGGCGGGAGAACGGCCGCAGCGTCGTACACACCTCCGACCGGACTCTCTGGTGACGGGCCGAACGTCACATACCGGAAGTCCTCGGTGTCGCTGAGCACGGCGGGCTTCCAGCCGAACACATCAGTGTAGAAGCCGACCTGGCTGTCGAAATCGCGTGCGTTCAGTTCGTGCCACACGACCGAACCGACCTCGGCGGCCAACTCGTATCCGCGGTGCTCGGCGGGCTGCCAGAGTCCGACGGCGGCGCCACCCGGATCGCCGATGACGGCGAGCCTGCCCTGGTCGCCCACGGTCATCGTCGGCGCAAAGACCTGGCCGCCCGCTGCGACGACCGACGCCTCCGTCGTCTCCGCGTCCTCGACGAGCAGATAGGTCATCCACGCGTCGGGTGCGTCGGCGCCGCCCATCGCGCCGCCGAGCCCGGCCACGTTGTGTCCGTCCTTGTGGAACGTGATGTACCCGCCGTACTGGTCGTCGTCGGACACCCGGGGCTCCCAGCCGAACAGGGCGGAGTAGAAGTCGCGGGAGGCGGCGACGTCGTTGCTCATGAAGTCGACCCAGCACGGTTCGCCGAGCCGATGGGTGTTCAGGACGGGCATGATCGTCTCCCTACCGCCGGGGTAGCACCGGCACGAGTGGGCACCGTTCGGATGCCCGCGGCCAGCCTACGACCGAGCCCGGATGCGCGGAAGGCCCCGGGCGTGCTGCCGGGGCCTTCCATCGTCTCGTGCCGGGCGGTGCCGCTACTGGAGGGTGACGGCCCGCTGGACGAGTTGCGCCTGCTCTTGTGCGTGACGCTTCGCAGAGCCCGCCGCCGGCGACGCCGACGGTGCGCGGGAGATCACGCCGAGTGGGCGCGGACCGAGCTTCGAGGTCTCGAGGATCATGTACGGCCAGGCGCCCTGGTTCTCGGGCTCGTCCTGAACCCAGACCAGTTCGGCGTTGGGGTAGGAGTCGACCACCTGCTTGAGCTGTGTCGCCGGCAGGGGGTAGTACTGCTCGACGCGCACCAGAGCGATCTGCGGGTTGGGGTTCTTATCGAGCTCGTTCAGCAGGTCGTAGTACAGCTTGCCCGCCATCATCAGTACCCGTCGTACCGCTCCACGGTCCGTGATGCGTGCATCGTCGATCACCGGCTCGAACTTGCCCGAGGTGAAGTCGGACACATCGCTCGACGCGCCGCGGAGGCGGAGCATCGCCTTCGGTGTGAAGACCACGAGCGGCTTGCGCGGCCGGGCGTACGCCTGGCGACGGAGCAGGTGGAAGTACGATGCCGGGGTCGAAGGACGCGCCACGGTCATGTTGTTCTCTGCGCAGAGCTGGAGGTACCGCTCGATCCTTGCGGACGAGTGGTCCGGTCCCTGGCCCTCGTATCCGTGGGGGAGCAGGAGTACCAGCGATGAGCGCTGGCCCCACTTCTGCTCAGCCGACGAGACGAACTCGTCGATGATCGTCTGTGCACCGTTCGCGAAGTCACCGAACTGTGCCTCCCACAGCACCAGCGCATCCGGTCGCTCCACCGAGTAGCCGTACTCGAAGCCCATCGCCGCGTACTCGCTGAGGAGGGAGTCGTAGATCCAGAACTTGGCCTGGTTGTCGCTGAGGTTCGCCAGCGGCAGCCATTCCTGTCCGTTCTTACGGTCGTGGAGCACCGCGTGACGCGACACGAACGTGCCGCGGCGCGTGTCCTGGCCCGCCATGCGCACCGGGGTGCCCTCGAGCAGGAGCGACCCGAGCGCGAGCAGTTCGCCGAAGCCCCAGTCGATTCCGCCGTTGCGGCTCATGTCGAGGCGCTTGGTCAGGAGCTGCTGCAGCTTCGGGTGGACCGTGAAGCCCTGGGGCGGGTTGTTGAACGCGTCGCCGATCAGGCGGATGACCGCATCGCTCACACCCGTCGTCTCCGGTTCGCCCGCACCGTCTTCATGCTGCTGGGCCTCCGGACGCTCGAGGTCGGCGACCGCCTTCGCGTCGGACGTGATGATCGGCATCGAATTGGTCTGGGCCGCGTGCGTCTCCATGAAGGCGCGCTCGAGGCGTTCCTGGAAGTCGCGGTGCGCCTGCTCGAATTCATCCTGGGTGATGTCGCCACGTCCGACGAGGGCTTCCGTGTACAGCTTGCGAACGCTGCGCTTGGCCTCGATCAGGTTGTACATCAGCGGCTGCGTCATCGACGGGTCGTCGCCCTCGTTGTGTCCGCGACGACGGTAGCTGACGAGGTCGATGACCACATCGCGCTTGAACTCCTGGCGGTACTCGAACGCGAGCTGCGACACGCGCACCACGGCCTCCGGGTCATCCCCGTTCACATGGAAGATCGGCGCCTGGATGGTCTTGGCGACATCCGTCGAGTACACAGACGAACGTGCCTCGGTCGGAGACGTGGTGAAGCCGACCTGATTGTTGATGTTGACGTGGATCGTGCCGCCGGTGCGGTAGGCACGCAGCTGCGACAGCTGCAGAGTCTCCATCACGATGCCCTGGCCGGCCATGGCCGCGTCGCCGTGGATGAGGATCGGCAGGGTCAGGAAGGTTCCCGCCGGTCGGCGGTCCTGCTTCGCGCGGACGATGCCCTCGAGAACCCCGTCGACCGCTTCGAGATGCGACGGGTTCGCCGCGAGGTAGACCGGGATCTCCTCGCCGTTCGCGCCCTTGAACGTGCCCTCGGTGCCGAGGTGGTACTTGACGTCGCCGGACCCCTGCACCGTGCGCGGGTCCTGGGTGCCCTCGAACTCGCGGAAGATCTGGCCGTACGTCTTGCCCGCGATGTTCGTCAGGACGTTGAGACGGCCGCGGTGCGCCATACCGATCGCTACCTCGTCGAGACCCGCCTCGGCAGCACCCTGGAGGATCGTATCGAGTGCCGCGATCGTGGACTCGCCGCCCTCGAGGCTGAAGCGCTTCTGGCCGACGTACTTCGTCTGCAGGAACGTCTCGAACGCCTCGGCCTCGTTCAGCTTGCCGAGGATGCGCAGCTGCTCTTCGTGCGCGATCGTCTGGTACTTGCGCTCGACCTTCTCCTGGATCCACCGGCGCTGTGCCGGGTCCTGGATGTGCATGTACTCGATACCGATCGTGCGGCAGTACGAGTCGCGGAGCACGCCGAGGATGTCGCGCAGCAGCATCTGACGCTTGTCGCCACCGAACTGACCGGTGACGAACTCGCGGTCGAGGTCCCAGAATGTCAGGCCGTGGCTGGCGATGTCGAGGTCGGGGTGCGAACGCTGGACGTACTCGAGCGGGTCGATGTCGGCCATCAGGTGGCCGCGGACACGGAACGCGTTGATCAGTTCCTGCACACGGGCCGTCTTGTCGACGGCGCTAGCCAAGTCGACGCTGATGTCCGGTGCCCAGTGGATCGGGTCGTACGGGATGCGCAGTGCGGCGAAGATGTCTTCGTAGAAGTTGCGCTTGCCGATCAGCATCTCGTGCACGATCTTGAGGAACTCGCCCGAGCCTGCGCCCTGGATCACGCGGTGGTCGTACGTGCTCGTCAACGTGATCGTCTTGCCGATCGCGAGTTCGGTGAGAGTGTGTTCGCTCGCACCCTGGAACTCGGCGGGGTACTCGAGTGCACCGGCACCGATGATGGCTCCCTGGCCCTTCATCAGGCGGGGGACCGAGTGCACGGTTCCGATACCGCCAGGGTTGGTGAGGGAGATCGTCGTGCCTGCGAAATCGGTCGCGGTCAGCTTGTTGTTGCGCGCCCGGGAGACGAGGTCTTCGTAGGCCGCGAGGAATTCGCCGAATCCCATCGTGTCCGCGCGCTTGATGCTCGGAACGAGAAGAGCACGACTGCCGTCAGGCTTCGGAAGGTCGATCGCGATGCCGAGGTTGACGTGTGCCGGGGCGACCACGGACGGCTTGCCGTCGACCTCGTCGTAGAACACGTTCTGGCTCGGGAACTCCTTGAGCGCCTGGACGAGCGCCCAGCCGATCAGGTGGGTGAACGAGACCTTGCCGCCTCGTGCGCGGCGCATGTGGTTGTTGATGACGATGCGGTTGTCGATGAGGAGCTTCGCCGGGATCGTGCGGACGCTCGTCGCCGTCGGGACCGTCAGGCTCGCATCCATGTTCGATGCCAGCGACTTCGCCATTCCGCGCAGCGGCGTCACGAGATCCTGCGGTTCGGCCTCTTCGGCGGCCTCGGTCGCCTTGATGATCGGCTGCGGTGCCGTCACCGGGGCGTCGGCCGGGACAGGTTGCGGTTTCGGCGCCACGGAGGTCGTGCGCGCCACCGGCTGGGTGCCGATGACCGGGATCGGTGCGGTGACGGGGCGCGGCTCGACTGCCGGTGCTGCGTTCTCGGGTGCAGGCGGCGGTGTCGGCGCTGCCGGCGGGGTCGGTGTCTCGGGTGCTGCGGGCGTCGTCGGTTCGGCCGGTGCAGGCGGGTTCGGTTCGGACGGTGCCGGCACCGTCGGTTCCGTGGGGGTCGGAACGCCCGGCTCACTCGGTGTGGGCGCGACCGGTTCGGTCGATGTCGCTGGTGAGGCCGGTGCCGGTGCTGCCTGCGCCGTACCGCTCTCGTCTTTCACGGTCGGGTGGTAGGTCTCGAGGATCGGCCACCACGACTTGTCGACCGAGTTCTTGTCGACGATGAACTGCTCGTAGAGTTCGTCCACGAGCCACTCATTGGCTCCGAATTCGCCCGAGGATCCGTCGTCGGTTCCTACACCGGTCAATTGGCTCGACACAGCCGATCGCCCACTCTCTCCGTTGATTTCGCATTCGATCGGGTGGCACTCGGCCACCCTCTTCTGTCCAGTCCTCAAGCCTAATCCCATTGCCGGAGGGCTGCGGGCGACTGGCTATGGGGATAGCGTTATTCCCATGCAGTTCTATGGGACGACCCCGAGTCACGATCTGACGTACTCCGATGTTTTCCTGGTTCCGTCCCGCTCGTCCGTGACGAGTCGACTCGACGTCTCGCTCGCCCCCGGTGACGGTACCGGGGCGACCATCCCCATCGTCTCCTCCAACATGAACTCCGTCACCGGCAAGCGACTTGCCGCGACGCTCGCCCGCCGGGGAGGAATCGGCGTCCTCCCGCAGGACATGCACCTGCAGGACCTGGATGACGCCATCCGCTGGGTGAAGGCGCAGCCGGTCGCCTTCGACACGCCTCATGTACTCGCCCCTGATCAGACCGTCGCCGAAGCATTGCGCCGCGTTCCCGCCGTCGAAGGGCACGGAATCGTCATTCGTGACCAGTCCGGCGAATACCTGGGTTGCATCTCTGCCTCGCAGCTCGGTACCGCCCTTCCGGATGCACGACTCGGCGACCTTCTGCACGGTGCGCTCACGTCCCTCGACGCTGACGACATCCCTGACGGCCGTGCCGCTTTCGAGGTGATGAGTGCCGCCGGCCTCGAATTCGCGCCTGTTCTCGAACACGGGCGTGTCATCGGGACGCTCAGCCTGCGCAGTGCGCTTCGGTCGACGATCTACGAACCTGCCGTCGACTCCCACGGTCGGCTGCGTGTCGCGGCCGCTGTCGGGATCAATGGTGACGTCGGTGGAAAGGCCAAAGCGCTGGCCGCTGCCGGCGTCGACGTGATCGTGATCGACACCGCTCACGGAGACCAGGAGGGGATGCGTCGCGCGATCGAGGTCGTCAAAGGTCTCGGAATGGGTCTTCCGATCGTCGCGGGCAACGTCGTCACCGACCAGGCGGTGCGAGACCTCGTCGAGGCCGGCGCGGACATCCTCAAAGTGGGTGTCGGGCCGGGCGCCATGTGCACGACCCGGATGATGACCGCTGTCGGCCGACCGCAGTTCTCCGCAGTCCTCGAAGCGTCTGCGGCGGCTCGCGAGCTCGGTGCGCACGTGTGGGCGGATGGTGGAGTGCGGTATCCGAGGGATGTCGCGCTCGCGCTCGCCGCTGGCGGTGCCTCTGTCATGATCGGGTCGTGGTTTGCGGGGACCATTGAGGCTCCGGGCGTTCTCGATCGCGATGACGCTGGTGCCCTGTACAAGGAGAGCTGGGGGATGGCCAGCACCAAGGCCGTGCAACAGCGATTCGAGCGGCTGGACGCCTACGAACTCGCGCGCAAGACCCTCTTCGCGGAGGGAATCTCGAGCTCGCGGATCTACCTGGATCCGCTTCGACCGTCGGTCGAGGATCTGCTGGACATGATCACCACCGGGCTGCGCAGTTCGTTCACCTATGCGGGTGCGCGCAGCGTCATTGAGTTCCACGATCGGGCGCTGGTCGGTATCCAGTCCGCTGCGGGCTACGAAGAAGGCAAGGCGCTGCCTGTCAGCTGGTGAGTTCGGCGTGAAAGGGTGGTCTACGCCTCAGGCGTCCTGGCTTCTGCGCGGAGCAGAACGGAGGCCACCCTCGGTCGAGGACCTCCAGCGAGTGCCGAGTGAATCCGTGAATTCCAGTGACTGGACCTTCTTTGCGTGGCTCTCGGCGAGCTTCACGCGCTCGTGTTCCGCGATGACCGTTTGGCGGCCCCATGCGCGTTGTGCGGTCTTTCCATGTGACTCGATGAAGTACCTGCCCGGCTGAAGTTTCTTGAAAGCGATCGGTTCCGCGCCGCGCTGGTGGTTGTTGCCGAGAACTGTGATCAGGACATCGTGAAATGCCGTGCTCGCCGCGTTGTGGACAAGAACACCCCAAGCCTCTCGATCTTCGTCGTCGAGATGTGCAGTGGCCCATGCTGCGCTGACTCCGAGAGCGGCCCTTCGGGCATCTCGTACGCGATCTTCCTTGAAAGTGCGCCAGGCAAAGACTGCCGCCACGCTCGCTGCGACCATTCCGGCGGCGGTCACGAGGAGGTCCAACCAGTTGGGCAGGTATTGTCCGAATTCGACACTCATGCGTTCTAGTACATCAGAATCTAAGGTGTGAGAACAGGTCAAGACCGGCGATCGGCATCCGAGATCGGTTCAGCTCGCCGTCGGGTCATGGTGGTGTGCTTTCGGGGAGGCGGATGCGTCCGCCTCGGCGCGGTGTGCGGGTTGGGTCGTGATGTGCGGGTGGGGTGAACCAGGGGGTGTTGTCCCGGATGTGAATGTCCCAGCCGTCGTCGTGCACCCGATGATGATGCTGGGAACGCAACAGGATCCCGTTGTCCAGGTCGGTCGGGCCGGTATCGCGGTCCCACCAGCGGATGTGGTGTGCTTGCGCGTAGGAGGGTGGGTGGGGGCAGCCGGTCCAGGCGCAGCCGTCGTCGCGTTCGGCGAGAGCGTGCTTCTGGGCGGGGCTGAACAGGCGTTGTTTCCGGCCCAGGTCGAGGACTTCACTGTTTCCGCCGAGGACCATCGGGATCACGTTCGCGTCGGCGGCGAGCCGCCGGGCGGTGCCGGCGCTGACCGGGGTGGGGGTTTCGTCGATCTGCGCGGTGCCGTCCCCGCTGCGCAGGTCATCCAACCCGATCCGGACGATCATCGTCACCGACGGCCGTGACCCGGGGGTGCTGCAGCCGGCCAGGTGGCGGAAGGCGTCGACCGCCCCATCCGACCGCAGCTGTGCCAGGGTGCGCGACTCGGGCATGATCGGCGACGGGTCAGCCGACCCGTCGGTGGCTGGCCCGCCCGCGGCTGCTCCGCCCGCAGCAGATCCGCCAGCGGCTACTTCGGTCCGGCTCGCGAGCTGGAACCGGACCCCGCCGGCCTGGTCCGCAGTTGTCGGGGCGGTGCCGGACCCTTCAGACTGAGACTGGCTGGCCCGGTAGTCCTGGCTGACATAGGCGGTGAGCTGTGGAACCACGTGCCCGGCAGACTCGGCGTCGAGGTACCAGTTGATGTGAGTCATCCCGTCTCGGGTGGTGCTGATCGTCAACGACCGGAGGCGACGCTGCATCTGTTCGCGGGGTTCGGTGCCGTCCTGATCGAGCCGCTCACGCACCTGCACCGCCAGTTTGCGCAGCTGCTCCACCGTCAACCCGGGCGCATGCTCGATCAGCACCCGTTCGCCCATCGCCCGCTCGTCCAGGCCGCAGCCGGGCCCGGTCTTGACCAGTTCCCGGATGATCGCCCCCGCTTGCTCGACCGACACCCGCGGACGCACAACACCGGCCGTCGGATCGGCCTCGGTATCGGCAGCGTCAGCGTCGTCGCTGAACAGTGCCTTCGCGAGGTCGGGGAACTCGGCGGGCAACGATTCGCCCTGCAGGGTGTGCCGGGGTGCGGTTGCGCGGGCGACCGCACACAACTGGCGGGCGGCCGGCAGCGGTGTCTTCCACAGTTCGGCCAGTAACGATTCGACATTCGGGTGCCCGGCCGCCTGCACCGGATCCGACTCCGAATCGAACCAACGCCCCCCTTCGAGTGCGACTATCCGGCGCAGAGCCACCGCATCCACCGCGGCCCGTATCGCGCCCAGGGCGGCCAGCGACCGGACGAGCTTCTGCGCATTGGTCAGGACTGGGCCGGCCGGCGCAGGTGCGGACCCTGCCACGAACGAGGTGGCAGGTGCGGACCCAGCCACCTCGTTCGCACCCGCACCTGCGGTCGCAGCAGTGTCGGCACCAGCGCACGCATGCGCATTCATCCCAGTGCGCGCATCCGCGCCGAACCCGCCATCCAACTCCCCATCGGCATCCGCCTCGAGGGCGCGCAGCGCATCAAGCGCTGCAGCGACCACATCGAGGTCGGAAGCCGGTGGGAAGGTCATGACTCAAGCCAACCAGCAGCCACCCACATTCGAAGCGACCAATAAACATCCTCTGACCGGCAATTTACCTGTGGAAAACTTCTGAACACCAACAAATGTGGAGGAGTGGACGAAACCCCCGATCAGAGATGGGGTCGGCGCGCGAGCAACTCCAGAGTGTCCACGACACGGTTCGAGAAGCCCCACTCGTTGTCGTACCAGGCGACCACCTTGACGTGCTTGCCATCCACCCGGGTGAGAGCGGCATCGAAGATGGAGGAGGCGGGCTGTCCGGTGATGTCGCTCGACACCAGCGGCTCGTCCGAGTAGTCCAGGATGCCCTTGAGTCCACCATCCGCGGCCGCGCGGTACGCAGCGAGAACCTCGTCGCGCGTGACCTCGCGGGAGACGGTCGTGTTCAGCTCGACGATCGATCCGACGGGTACGGGAACCCGGATGGAGTCGCCGGACAGTTTCCCTTCGAGGCCGGGAAGCACGAGACCGATGGCCTTGGCGGCGCCGGTGGTGGTCGGTACGATGTTCACCCCGGCGGCACGCGCACGACGCAGATCGCGGTGGGGTCCGTCCTGCAGGTTCTGCTCCTGCGTGTAGGCGTGAACGGTGGTCATGAATCCGTGCTCGATGCCGGCGAGATCATCCAGAACCGCAGCCAGAGGTGCAAGCGCGTTCGTCGTGCAGGACGCGTTCGAGACGATCAGGTGAGCCGCCGGGTCGTAGGCGTCGGTGTTCACGCCGTAGGCGAGGGTGACGTCTGCTCCGTCGGATGGAGCACTCACGAGCACACGCTTGGCGCCGGCGTCGAGGTGGGCTCGGGCGGCATCGGCTGAGGTGAAGCGTCCGGTCGATTCGAGCACGACGTCGACGCCGAGCTCGGCCCAGGGCAGGTTGGCGGGTTCGCGCTCCGCGAGCACGATGATGCGGCGACCGTCGACGATGAGGTCCGTGCCGTCGACTTCGACCGAGCGACCGAGGCGGCCCATCGAGCTGTCGTACTTGAGCAGGTGTGCGAGGGTCTCCGGTGCGGTCAGGTCGTTGACGGCGACGACTTCGAGGTCGCTGTCTCGCTCGAGGAGTGCACGCAGGGTGTTGCGTCCGATACGGCCGAAGCCGTTGACGGCGATGCGGGTCATGGATGGTTCCTTTCGTTCCGCCCTCCATGCTCGCGCGCCCGGGAAGGCGCCGACAGTGGCCTGAACGACAGCATGCGCAAGAAACGCGCCACGTCCTCGGTCACGGATCACAAGATTCGCGCCAGGCCGACGGCGAAGCGGAATCAGGCGGAGAACGTGTGCCGATATTCCGTCGGCGAGGTGCCGAGGATGCGCTGGAAATGCATCCGGAGGTTGGCGCCGGTACCGAGCCCGACACGGTCGGCGACCTGCTCGACGCCCAGGTCGGTGCGCTCGAGGAGTTCACGGGCGAGATCGACCCGGGCCCGAAGGACCCACTGCATCGGAGTGTAGCCGGTGTCCTCGATGAACCGTCTCGAGAAGGTGCGTGCAGAGACGCGGGCGTTACGGGCGAGCGCCTCGAGTGTCAGCGGTTCCGACAGGTGCGCGAGCGCCCACTCGCGAGTGCTGGCGAAGACGTCGCCGAGTGGCTCTGGCATGCTCCGGGGGACATACTGCGCCTGGCCGCCGCTTCGATACGGTGCCGCCACCAGACGCCGAGCGACATGATTCGAGAGTCCGACGCCGTGATCGCGCCGCACCAGGTGCAGGCACAGATCGATACCGGATGCGGCACCAGCGGATGTGAGCACGTCGCCCTCGTCCACGAACAGGACGTTCTCGTCGACGTGGATGAGCGGATGCTTCGTGGCGAGGGCTTTCGCATAGTGCCAGTGCGTGGTCGCCCGTTTGCCGTCGAGAAGACCGGTCGCCGCCAACGCGAAAGCTCCGGTGGAGATCGCGGCGAGACGGGTCCCGCGCGCGTGGGCGGCCGTGAGCGCCTTGACGACCTCGGCGGGCGGCTCGGCGGAGGCCGGTTCCCGGTAGCCGGGGATGAAGATGGTGTCCGCGATCTCGAACGCTTCGAGGCCGTCGGCGACGTGGTAGGACAGTCCGTCTCCGCCGCTCACGAGGCCGGGCTCGGCTCCGCACACGCGAACGTCGTACGGCATGCTGGGGCGGTTGGAGAACACCTGTGCAGGGATGCCGACGTCGAGCGGTTTCGCACCCTCGAGCACGAGCACGGCGACGTGGTGGTTGGTCCGACTCATCGGGTCTCCTTCGACTCGAAAGCTCGCACGAGCTGGGGCGCAGCAACTGCTCGACGCCGCTGATGCGCACCTAGGCGGGTCCGCGCCTATTCTGTACCAGTCCGCCGCTTCGGAACAGTCCGCGCTTTCGCCGACGCAGGTGCTTTCGGCTGCGCCGGAGCGTTGGCCGTGGTCCGCGCGGCCGCCGAGGCGGCTGCCTTCGACGAGGTCACGGCCGAGCGACCCGATGCGGTGGTGGAAGTGGTGCGCTTCGCGGGGGTGCGTCTCGCCGATGCGGTGGTGACGGCATCCGCTGCGGCCGCGGCGTCCGCCGCGGCGGGCGCGAGCGGCGTGAGCCGCGCGAGTTGCGTCACGTGACCCGGATTCAACTCGTCGAGCGAGGCGACGCCGAGAAGCCGCATCGTGCGGGCGATCTGACCGGCCAGGATCTCGATCGTGCGGTCGACGCCTTCACGGCCGCCGGCCATCAGTCCATAGAGGTAGGCACGTCCGATCATCGTGAACCGTGCGCCGAGGGCGATCGCTGCGACGATGTCTGCCCCCGACATGATGCCCGTGTCCAGGTGCACCTCGGTGTCGCGACCGACCTCGCGGACGACGTCTGGAAGGAGGTGGAACGGGATGGGGGCGCGGTCGAGCTGGCGACCGCCGTGATTCGAGAGGGTGATGCCGTCGACGCCCATGGCTGCGAGCTTCTTCGCATCCTCGAGGTTCTGCACACCCTTGACGACGAGCTTGCCCGGCCACTGCTCTTTGATCCAGGCCAGGTCCTCGAACGTGACAGTGGGGTCGAACATCGAGTCGAGCAGCGCGGCGACCGTTCCGGACCAGCGGTCGAGGGAGGCGAAGGCGAGCGGCTCGGTGGTGAGGAAGTTGATCCACCAGGCGGGACGGGGGATCGCGTTCACGATCGTCTTCGGAGTCAGCGTGGGCGGGATGGTCATGCCGTTGCGGGTGTCGCGGAGGCGCTGACCGGCTACCGGAACGTCGACGGTGACGAGGAGTGTGTCGAACCCGGATGCGGCGGCACGCTCGACGAGCGCCATCGAACGCTCGCGGTCCTTCCACATGTACAGCTGGAACCAGTTGCGCCCGTTCGGGTTGGCGGCCTTGACGTCCTCGATCGAGGCGGTTCCCATGGTGGAGAGGGAGAACGGGATGCCCGCGGCGCCGGCAGCTGCGGCACCGGCGCGCTCGCCCTCGGTCTGCATCATGCGCGTGAAGCCCGTCGGTGCGATACCGAACGGGAGTGCGACGGGCGCACCGAGCACCTCACGCGACATGTCGACGGTCGACACGTCCCGCAGGATCGCGGGGTTGAACTGGATGTCCTCGAACGCCTGGCGTGCACGGGCGAGCGAGATCTCGGCTTCGGCGGCACCCTCGGTGTAGTCGAATGCGGCCTTGGGAGTCCTGCGCTTCGCGATGGCGCGCAGGTCGGCGATGGTGAGCGCAGCATCCAGGCGCCGCTTCTTGCCGTCGAACTCCGGCTTCTTGAATTTCATCAGAGGAGCGAGATCGCGGGGGCGTGGGATTCGGCGTTCAACCATGATGGATGTTCCTGTCTGGGTACGGTGCGGTGGCGTAGTCGGTCGCAGTGGAGTGGTTCGGGGTGGATGCGATGATCGGGGTCAGGCGGGAGTCGCGGTAGTAGCCGCTGATGTGGTCGTGGACGATGGTCCTGGCGAGGTCGGCCTGACCGGCGTGGATGGCGGCCATGATGGTGCGGTGCTCGTCGCGCAGGCGGGAAGCCATGCCGTCCCAGTCGGGGAGCCGTTCGGCGCCGGCACGGACGTAGCCCTCGATGGAGCTGCGCAGCCCGGCCATCATCGCCGACACGACCTGGTTGTCGGCGGCGACGGCGAGCGCGAGATGGAACTGCGCGTCGAGCACGAGGAATTCCTCGGGGGTGAGAGAGGGCGCATCCATGGCATCGAGGAGCTCGATGGCCTCGCTGAGGTCACGCGTACTTGCGTCCGATCCGGTCGCCCGCCTGCCGGGGAGAGCGAGTTCGGCGAGTTCGGAGACGACCGCGGTCTCGAGGAGGAGTCGGGTACGCACGACGTCGGCGACGGGGAAGCCGCTCGCTGCGACCTGCAGCCGCATGAGGGCCTGCATGCCGCCGTTCGGCCGGGCGACGATGATCGCACCGGAGCTCGGCCCGGAGCCGGTCTGCGTGCGGATGAGGCCCATGACCTCGAGTACCCGGACTGCTTCGCGCACGCTGGAACGGCCGACATCGAGTTCGCCCGCGAGCGCACGCTCCGGGGGAAGATGGTCTCCCGGCTGGAGGCGGCCTTCGACGAGCTGGGTCTCGATGTGGGAGAGGACCAGCTCCCAGGCGCGGCGGTCGGCGACGGTCATGCTGCCTTCCTCACGCGAGTCGAGATGTGGTCAGACCACATGTGGTCCGACCACAGACTAGCGCATTGCCGCGGGGCGGGCCACAGCGGCTCCTAGGTGCCGGCGGGAAGGATGCGCGTGAAGTGGTGGGGCACGCCCTGCCAGACAGTGGTGATCTCCACCGGTCGACCGGGCGCGGGCGCCTGGATGAGGACGCCGCCGCCGAGATAGAGGCCGATGTGCTCCTCGTCGTCGAACACGACCAGATCGCCCGGGCGCGCCTGCGATTCGTCGATGCGGGTGCCCACCGCATCCTGTGCACTCACCAGGTGGACCAGGGGGATGCCGACCTCGGCATACGAGACCATCGTCAGTCCTGAGCAGTCGATGCCGTCGTGCGTCGTTCCGTCGAGCACGTACGGGTCGCCGAGGTAGGTGAGGGCTTTCGCGACGATCGTCTGTCGTGGGCCACCCACCTGGAGGGCCGCGGCGATGGCGTCGCCCGCTATGGCTCCAGCATCCCCACCCTGAGCCGACACGATCCCGGCCAGCGCCGAGGCGACCGGATCGTCACGCTGCCCGAGGGGAGAGGTGACCGAACCGGACACGGTGAGCGCCTGGAGGTGTCGCTCGCCGGCGACGGCATTCGAGTCGGAGGTCGAGACGGTGCCGACCTGGTCGGCCGGGCGCGTGTCGACCGCCGCATTAGCGGGAAGAGCGAACATGAGGCTGCAGACGAGGCCGGCAGAGGCGGCGGAAGCGGTCAGCGCCGTGCTTCGACGCGCGGAACCCGGTTTGGAGGCGATCGGACTGGCGGACGCTTTCGTGGAGCGGAGTGCTGCGGTGGAGCGCCTGCGGGTGGAGGGGGTTGCGCGGTGTCGCTTGGCCGGGGTCGCGCGACGGCGCCCGTGGGCCGCGTTCTCTCTGTGCTGCATGTGCTCCAACTTGCTGACGTGTCGCTCCCCGGGGGACGCGGACGGCGTGCGCAGATCGGACGCAGACCGTCTACCACCCTAACGTGGGTCAGCTGGGCGACCTTCGAGGGCGCCGGTAGAGCCGGCTGGGTCAGGCAGTGCCCTCGTCCGGCAGCGCCCTCGGCCGGGCCATCTCGATGTCCTCGACGCGGCCATTCGGCATGGCGAGCCCCGCCGTGATCGTCAGGACGGCCGCGATCGCGACCGCGAGGAACACCGCACTGCCGGCGGATTCGACCGTGGCCGGGTCATGTTCCCCCTGGGACGACGAGGCGATGATCGCGTTGGCGATCGCCCCGAAGATCGCCACGCCGACCGAACTTCCGATCGACCGGGCGAACAGGTTGGCGCCGGTGACGACTCCGCGCTCGTTCCAGGGGACGCTCGACTGGGCTGCGATGAGGGTCGGCGTCGCGACCAGCCCCATCCCCAGACCGACGATGAAGCAACTGACGGCCACGAGGGCGACACTCGGGTGCGACGAAGTGAGGAAGAGGGAGACGGCCCCGATGATCGCGACACCCATGCCGAGCAGCGCGGTGTTGCGGAATCCGATGCGCAGGTAGAAGCGACCGGACAGGGAGGCGCTGATCGGCCATCCGATCGTGAGGGCCGCGACCGCGAGCCCGGCGACAACGGGGACGGCTCCGATCGACCCTTCGAGATAGGTCGGCACATAAGAGGTGAGTCCGATGAGCATCGCACCGACGCCGAGCGAGATCAGCGTCGTCGTCACCAGGAGCCGACGCGAGAAGATCCAGAGCGGGAGGACGGGTTCTGCCGCCCGCCGCTCGACCAGGACGAACGCGATGAGGAGGAGACCGCTGAGCACGAAGGCGCCGATGCTCTGCACCGAATTCCAGGCCCAGGCCTGACCGCCCTCGAGCACGGCAAGGATGAGCAGGGTCATCCCTGCCGTGAGCAATACCGCGCCGGCGTAGTCGATGCGGTGGCGCCGGGGCTCGATGCTCTCGTGGAAGTTCCGGATGATCATCCACCCGGCGATGAAGCACAGCGGGATGTTGACGAAGAAGATCCACCGCCACGACGTGAACTGGGAGAACACGCCTCCCAGCGTCGGTCCCACGACGGAGGAGATCGCCCAGACACTCGCAAGGTAGCCCTGAACCTTCGCGCGTTCCGCGACGGTGTAGATGTCGCCGGCGATCGTGACGGCCATCGGCTGCACGGCTCCCGCACCGAGACCCTGGACGACGCGGAAAGCGATGAGTGCGGGCATGCTCCACGCGAAGCCGCAGAGGATCGATCCGAGCAGGAACAGCGAGATCCCGATGAGGATGATCGGCTTGCGCCCGACCGTGTCGGCGAGCTTCGCGTAGACGGGAACGGAGGCGGCCTGCGCGAGGAGATACACGGAGAACAGCCACGGGAACTGCGAGAAGCCGCCGAGATCGGCGACGATCGAAGGGACGGCGGTCGCGAGGATCGTTGCATCGATGGCGACGAGCCCCGTCGTCAGCATGAGCGCGATCAGCACCGGCCCCCGCTCCGAACGGAACCCGACTCCTTCACGTACGGCGGTGGACATGGGCCTCCTGGGCGGTTGCTTGCGAACGACGACTCTCAGAACAACGTACGCGTTCCGGCAGCATTCCCGCGGCGCGTGCGATCCGGGTTGCTCCTGTCCTTGAGCTGGTGCATAATGTGAAACATGTCTTTCACATCGGATGGCGAAGCCGGCCGGCCAGAGGTGCGCCGCGCGGTCACCGACGTGCGCGCGCTCCGCGCCCTCGCGCATCCGCTGCGCCTCGCGCTCCTCAACCACCTGATGACGTTCGGCGCCCAGACGGCCAGCCAGTGCGCCGAAGTGGTGGGCTCGACCGCCTCGAACTGCAGCTACCACCTCCGTTCGCTCGCGCGGTTCGGGCTCGTCGAATCGGTCGATCCGGTGGACGGCCGCGAGCGCCCTTGGCGGAGCACCGCGACCGGGCTTCAGTTCGGCGCGACGGACGACCAGGCGACGACGCTCGGCGTCGACTCGGCCGAACGCCTGCTCGTCGAGAAGCAGATCGACGACGAAGCGAACCTGACCCGTCGTGCCGTCGCCCAGCGCGACGAGACCCCGGCCGGATGGCGCGACGCGATGATGCTCTCCGGGTACGCACTGCGCATGACCCCGGAAGAACTGCGGGCGCTCGGCGAGAAGCTGGATGCGCTGATCCGCCCCTACATCGGCCTCACCCGCACCGACGCCCCCGCCGACAGCGATGTGGTCGAACTGCGCCTGAACGCCTACCTGCACCCGGATGCGCTGCGAACGGCGGCCGCGCAGGGCAGGAACACCCCCGCGACGAAGGACGACGAGCGATGACAGACACCCTCTCCGCGGCTCCGCGACTGCGCTCGCCGCTGCGCCAGCGCAACTTCGGCCTGGTCTGGGCCAGCAGCTTCGTCTCCGACGCCGGCGACTGGCTGCTGATGATCGCGCTGCCGCTCTTCGCCTTCGCCGTGACCGGCTCGGCGCTCGGCGCATCCACGGTCTTCCTGGCCGAGCTGATCCCGATGCTCGTGCTCGGCAGCTTCCTCGGGGTGCTCGTCGACCGCTGGGACCACCGCCGCACGATGATCGTCGTGAACCTGGTGCAGGGCGCCTTCCTTCTTCCTCTTCTCTTCGCGTCGGCCGAACACATCTGGATCGTCTACCTCGTCGCCGCGGTCGAGGCATGTCTCGCTGCGCTCTTCAACCCCGCGAAACAGGCGCTCGTCCCACGCCTGGTGGCGCCGGAACAACTCGGCACCGGCAACGCTCTCATGGCGGTGAGCGAGAACCTCGCGCGGCTGATCGGCTCGCCGCTCGGCGGCCTCGCCTTCGCGACCGTCGGCCTGCCCGGCGTGGTCATGGTGGATGCCGCCACCTACATCGTCAGCGCCATCCTCGTCGCCCTGAGCCGCACGCTGCCTGCACGCGACGAGCCCGAGGACGGCCCGCTGCCGCGCATCCACTTCCTCCGCCAGTGGGTGGACGGGATCTCGACCATCCGCCGAACCCGTCCGCTCGGTGCGATCTCCGTCATCACCCTGCTCGGGCAGTTCTCGCAGGGCATCTTCCTCGTCCTCTTCATCGTCTACGTGGTGCAGCAGCTCGATGCGGGCGATACCGCGGTGGGGCTGCTGCGCGGTGTCCAGGCGATCGGGGGAGTGGCGGGTGGCCTGCTCGTGGGTGCGCTCATCCGCAGGTTCTCTCCCCAGACGCTGGTCGGCTGGGGCTACGTGGCCTTCGGTGCGATCTCAATGCTCACCTGGAATCTGTACGGGGTCACTACGGCGATCTGGGTGTACGTCGGGCTCTTCATCGTCGTGGGCATCCCGGCCGTGGCGACCTCGGCCGGCACGATCACGATCGTCCAGAAAGTGACGCCGCCGGATGCGCTGGGCCGTGTCATCGCCAGCTTCGGGACGCTCGGCGGGGCAGCGCAGGGCCTCGGGCTGCTCGCCGCAGGCCTTCTCGTCGAACACCTGGACGTGGTGGCCATCCTGAACGGCCAGGCGATCATCTACATCGTGTGCGGCCTCATCGGATTGATCTTCCTCGGCCGGGTCGGTGCGAGGGGGAGGGCCGGCTCGAGGGCCGATGCCGCCCAGTAGCGCGAAACTCGCCCTGATTGCCGGGGAAATCCGCCGCCGGGCACGTATGGTGGCCGTGTGTGGCGACTCGACAGAAGACATGAGGACGACGACGTGACGTCGGATTCCCGGACCGGCGACGCCCTCAACCCCCGGAACTCCACCGAGCCTCACAAGCTGAGCCTCGGGGACCCGAGCGTGACCGCGGGTAACATCGCCGAACCGGTGTGGCGACGGTGGCGCGAGGAACTCGCGAATGTCGGCGGGCGCTCGCCGCTCCTCCACTTCGACGACAGCGCCCGCACGCGCATCGAGCTGAGCTCGACCCATCCGGGCGGCCTCCCGCAGTTCATCACCGGCCAGAGCACGCTGCTGTCCAGCCTCATCCGCGACGAGCTCGCGCTGCGCAACGCCCGCCTCGCTGCCAATGCGATCACGTCTAAAGGGATCGAGCTGCGCTCGGTGCGCGGCATCGAGTCCGTCCACCTGGCGATCGGGCTCGCCCAGTGGCGGCACGGCGGCGACGAGTTCATGGCGCCGATCCTGCTGCGGCCCCTCGCGATCCGGCGCTACGGACGCGACTTCGAGCTGAAGCTCAAGGGGCAGCCGTTCCTCAACCCGGAGCTCGCACGCGCACTGTCCGAGCAGTTCCAGATCACGCTCGACGCTGACGCGTTCGTCGCGCTCGCGCTCACGAACGGCGTCTTCAAGCCCCAGCCCGTCATCGACCGGCTGCGCGGACTCACCTCCCACCTCGCTTGGTTCAACGTGCTGCCGCGCCTGGTGGTGTCGTCGTTCGCGGATGTGGCGAGCGGGATGCGCGCCGATGCCGACGATCTCGACAACCCGGTCCTCGACGCCCTCGCAGGCAACCCATCCGCCCGCCGCGCGATCGAGGAGGCGTACCGGCCGGTCGAGACGATCGGGCAGGACGAGCGCCCGCCAGCGACCGATACGCTGCTGCTCGACGCGGACGAAGAGCAGGAGAACGTCGTCGCGCAGATCGGCGCAGGAAACTCCCTCGTCGTGAAGACGCTGCCCGGCACCGGCGGAACCCAGACGATCGTCAACGCGATCGGAGTGCTCGTCGCCCAGCACAAGCGTGTGCTCGTGGTCAGCCCCCGGCGCTCCAGTCTCGACGACATCGCGCACCGGCTGACGCAGGTGGGGCTTCCTGGCCTGGCCGTCACCCCGCGCACCTTGCGCCGTGACGTCATCCAGTCGATCGGACGCAACGAGAAGGCGACGCAGCCGCGGGTGACCGAAGTCGACGACGCGCTCGTGCGGCTCCGCAAGGTCCTGCTCGACTACCGGCATGCGCTCGTGCGCCGCGACCCGGTGCTCGGTGTCTCGGTGCTCGACGCCATCCACGAACTGTCCCGTCTGGCGCTCCTTCCCACGCCGCCGTCGACGACCGCTCGCCTCGACCGGCTCTCGATCGAGCTGCTCGCGACCGACCGGTCGGATGCGGCGGATGCGCTCATCAAAGCGGCCAGGCTCGGCGAGTTCCGCTACGGACCCAACGATTCGCCCTGGTACGGCGCGTCGTTCGTGACCACCGCTGAAGGCAACGCTGCGCACGAGCTCGCCAAGAAACTGAACCGCGCGGAGCTTCCGCGCCTGCTCGACCGGGCGAACACGCTGATCGGGCAGACGCGGATGCGCCCCTTCGAGTCGATCGCCGAGCTCGGCGTCTACCTGCGACTGCTTCTCGACGTGCGCGAGACACTCGACAAGTTCCAGCCCGCCGTCTACGACCGCTCGCTCGCCGAACTGATCGCCGCCACGTCGAACCGGCGGGATGCCCCCAACATGTCCGGCGCGAACCGGCGTCGCCTGCGCAAGCTGGCGCTCGAATACGTGCGCCCGGGCGTTCACGTCACCGACCTCAACGAGAGCCTGCGCCGCATCCAGCAGCAGCGCATCCTCTGGCAGCGTTTCGCTGCGGCCGGCGTGGTTCCGGAGGTCCCGGTGGGGATCGCGGATGTCATGGTCGCCTACCAGCGGGTCGCCGAAGACCTGGCCCGGCTCGACATCCCGCTGCGGCGCGTCGGCACGCCGCACTCTCTGCCGGTCCTCCCGATCTCCCAGCTGACGACGCAACTCGCGGGGCTCGCGGCCGACTCCGAAGTGCTCGCCAACCTGCAGGAGCGCACCGCGCTTCTCGTCTCGCTGCGCGACCGCAACCTGGACCCGCTGCTCTCCGACCTGTCGGAGCGCCATGTGCCGGAAAGCCAGGTGAGCGCGGAACTCGAGCTCGCCTGGTGGCAGTCGGTGCTGGAGACACTGCTGGCGGGGGATCGCGCACTGCTCAACGCCAACACCGGTGTGCTCGACCGGCTCGAAGCAGACTTCCGCCTCGTCGATGAAGCACACGCGTCGGCCACCGGCCAGCAGTTGGCGTGGATGCTCGCCGAGACCTGGAAGATCGGCGTCGTCGACTGGCCGGACGAGGCCACCGCGCTGCGCCGCGTGCTGAAGGGTGAACGCACGACGGCCGAGACCCTCAACGCGGTCGCGCCGCACCTTGCGCGCGCGCTCGCACCGGTCTGGCTGGCGTCGCCGTATGAGGTCCCCGACATCACCACAGACCTCGCCTTCGACGCCGTTCTCATCGTGGACGCGGGCGCCTCCAGCCTCGCCGAGAATGTCGGCGTCGTGCGACGCGCGCGTCAGATCGTCGCGTTCGGCGACCCGGTAACGCAGACGCCGTCGCCGTTCGAGATCGGGCTCCACGAACTGGCGGAGGAACCTGACGACCTCGATGTCGACGGGATGCACGCCGACTCGGCACTCGCCCAACTGAGCGAACTCCTTCCGGTCTTCACACTCACTCGCAGCTACCGCGCGGGCGGCGAGGACCTCGCAGACCTGGTCAACCGGCGCTTCTATGGCGGAAAGATCGACTCGCTGCCGTGGGCGGGCACCTATCTCGGGCACGGCAGCCTCACCCTCAACTACGTCGAGGGCGGGCATGGCATGCCGGATGCGGACAGCGGCGCCGTCGAAAGCGTCGATGCAGAGGTCTCCAAAGTCGTCGACCTCGTGCTCGATCACGCGCTGAACCGTCCGCGCGAATCCCTGATGGTGATCACGGCTAGTGCCCGCCACGCGGTGCGCGTGCACCAGGCGGTGCTGGCTGCGTTCGCCTCCCGCAGCGACCTGGCGGACTTCATCCTGAAGGACCGCGCCGAACCGTTCACCGTCGTGACCCTGGAGCAGTCGGTCGCCCAGAGCCGCGACCGGGTCATCTTCTCGATCGGCTACGGGCGCACCCCGCACGGGCGCCTCCTGTCGAACTTCGGGGCCCTCGCGGAACCGGGCGGCGAACGCCTGCTCGCGGTCGGGATGACCCGCGCGCGCCGTTCGATGGACATCGTCTCCTGCTTCGCTCCCGACGACATCGACGACTCGAGGATGCGCCACGGTATCGTCGCGCTGGCCCAGGTGCTGAGCGAGGCGGATGCGATCCAGTCGGCCGAATTCATGGTCGAGGAGAGCGAGCCCATGCTCGTCGATCTCGCCAAGCGTCTCGAGCGGCGCGGACTCACGGTGCGCCTCGGCTACCGCGGCAAGCTCGCGCTCGTCGCTTCGCACCAGGGGCGTGCGGTCGCGATCGAGACGGATGCGGTCGTCAACCAGGGGAGCCTGCGCGAGTCGCTCCGCCTGCGTCCCGAAGTGCTGCGCCGCCTCGGCTGGCACTACCTCCGGGTGCACAGCTTCGAACTGTTCGCGGACCCGGATGCGGTGGCCGCGCGGATCGCCCGTCTCATCGGCGTGACCGATGTCAGTACTGAGACGGCGCCCATCCAGATCCCTGTCGCTGTCTGACCCGTTGCGTCGCGCTGCGGGCCCGAATGGGTCAGGATCCGCTGGTTCCGGTGCTGCCCACCAGCGGAAGGTGGCCCATCGGCGCCGAGTTGATGTGCCCGGGCGCGGCTACGCTTGAAGGATGAGCCAGAAGCCGGTGCGACGCGGACCCAGGCGGGCGCAGTTGCCCGCGGTGCCCGGCACCGACGCGACTCCGCAGGCTGTCCCTGCGCAGCCGGATGCCCCGACGCGGGCAGGTGAGGACACCGACCGCGCCTGGGGTGACTCCTCCGACTCCAACGACGACCGTCTGAAGCGCGACGTTCCGCCGCACTGGTGACGCGGTCTACGCGTCGGGCGTGTGCCTGCCGCCGGCGGGGGTCTGGTCCTTCGCGAGGAGGTCGCGGATCTCGGTGAGGAGATCGAGTTCGGTGACGGGAGTGTCCGCATCCACCACGCCCGTGTCGCGGCGCTTCTGCGCGCGCTCCTTCGCGAGGTTGATCGGGAAGACGAACACGAAGTAGACGACGACGGCCACGATCAGGAACTGGATGATGGCGCCGAGCACGGAGCCGAGGAGGATCTGCGACCTGCCGACCTGGATGACCGCGACATTCTTGAGGTCGTCCGCGTGGAAGAACGCGCCGATCAGCGGGTTGAAGATCCCGTTGACGATCGAGTTGACGACGCCGGTGAATGCGGCGCCGATGACGACGGCGACAGCCAGGTCGATGACGTTGCCACGGAGGATGAACTCCCTGAAACCTTTGAGCATGAGAGCTCCTTTCGTCGAATCAGGACGCGGAGGTGGTGCTTGACGGTGTGGAGGAAGAGGACGAAGAGGACGAGGAAGAGGTCGAGGGTGCCGAGCCGGTGGAGGTGGTGGCCGGGGCCGGCGCGGACGAACCGGACCCCGAAGAACCGGACCCGGAATCCTTCGAAGCGCCGCTCGGGCGCGAATCGGTGCGGTAGAAGCCGGAGCCGTTGAACGTCACGCCGACGGCGCTGAACACCTTGCGCAGCGCGCCGCCGCAGTTCGGGCAGTCGGTGAGCGAGTCGTCGGTGAACGACTGCTGGATGTCGAAGGCGTGACCGCAGGTCGGGCACTTGTAGGAATAGGTGGGCACTTTCGCCTCGGCTTTCAGGGGGTATCGCTGGACGCCGCCGCGCTCACGAAGCGCTCGGCTACGAGAACTGGACGATCCTGGTCGGAGTGACCGCGCCGTCGACGGGCTGGTCGTGCTTCTCCCGGGGGACATCGTCGACGAGTTCGCTATCGAACACTACGGCGTATACAGGTGGACATTTTTCCATGCTGCCGAGGGTTTTGTCGAAATAGCCCCGGCCCCACCCCATGCGCATGCCGGTCGCGTCGATGGCGGCGGCGGGTATCACGATGAGGTCTACATCGTTGATGGCGATCGGACCGAGCAGCTCGCCGACCGCCTCGGGCATGCCGTACAGGCCTTCGGTCTCAGACTCTCCGTCGCCCGTCGTCCAGTCGAGCAGGCCGTCTTCGCGGGTGATCGGAAGCAGCACCCGGATGCCCTGGCGATGTGCCCAGTTGAGGAACGGCCGGGTGTTCGGTTCGACCGCGGTCGAGAGATACGCGGCGATCGAACGAGCAGAGAGATCGGTGGCCAGATCGACCAGATTTCGGGTGATCCCCGCGGTCGCCGCGTCGCGTTCCGGAGCGGTCAGATTCCGTCGTCGCTCGCGCAGTTCGGCACGCAGTGCGCGCTTGCGGTTGCCTGCGTCGGGGTCCATGTACGTCATCCTAAATGCCGATAACCTGTCCCACATGGCAATCAAAGTGACCAAGGCGGTAATTCCGGCGGCGGGGCTCGGCACCAGATTCCTTCCTGCGACCAAGGCGATGCCGAAGGAGATGCTTCCCGTCGTCGACAAACCGGCCATCCAGTACGTGGTCGAGGAGGCCGTCGACGCGGGCCTCCACGACGTGCTCATGGTGACCGGCCGCAACAAGAACGCGCTCGAGAACCATTTCGACCGCAACACCGAACTCGAGGCCTCACTGCAGAAGAAGGGCGACATCGCCCGCCTGCAGAAGGTCATGTACTCGACCGACCTCGCCGACATGCACTACGTGCGACAGGGGGATCCGAAGGGTCTGGGTCACGCGGTCCTCCGCGCCAAGATGCACGTGGGACGCGAGCCGTTCGCCGTGTTGCTCGGCGATGACATCATCGACAGCCGCGATGTGCTGCTGAAACGGATGCTCGAGGTGCAGGAGGCGCGCAATGCGACCGTGATCGCGCTCCTGGAGGTCGACCCCGACCAGATCCACCTCTACGGTGCGGCTGCGGTCGAGGCGACGGATGAGGACGACGTGGTGCGGGTGACCGGCCTCGTCGAGAAGCCGGACCGCGAGAACGCGCCGTCGAACTACGCGATCATCGGTCGCTACGTGCTGCGCCCGGAGGTCTTCGACGTCCTGGAGCAGACCGAACCCGGCAAGGGCGGCGAGATCCAGCTGACCGACGCGCTGCAGAAGATGGCGGCGGCCCCGGAATGGACGGGTGGCGTGTACGGGGTCGTGTTCCGCGGTCGGCGCTACGACACCGGTGACCGGCTCGACTACATCAAGGCCATCGTGCAGCTGGCCGTCGACCGGGAAGACCTCGGGCCCGCACTCCGCCCCTGGCTGCGGACGTTCGTCGAGGACCTCGACGACAGGCCGCCCGTCGATGACATCGTCGTGGAGATGCCCGTCGCAGTCAGCGACAGCATGGACGCCGGTCGCTGAGACCGCAGATCAGGAGAGGCCCGTCAGTGTCGATCGTTGTTCCGACCCTCCGCGAGGGTCCGGTGGGGCTGCGGCCGATCCGCCTGCGTGACGCGCGTGCGCTCGAGCGCTCGCTGCTCGACAACCGCAGCTGGCTCCGCCAGTGGGAGGCCACGAGCCCGTATGCGCCGATGGCGTTCGACACCCGGTCGAGCATCCGCTCGCTCCAGAACAATGCACGTTCCGGCCACGGGCTGCCGTTCGTCATCGAGTACGACGGCGAGCTCGCCGGCCAGCTGAACGTGTCGTCGATCACTTATGGGTCGCTGTCGTCGGCAACGATCGGCTACTGGGTGGCCGAGCAGTTCGCCGGTCGCAACATCACCCCGACGGCCGTCGCACTGGCGACGGACTACTGCTTCTACCAGCTCGGCCTCCACCGCATGGAGATCTGCATCCGCCCAGAGAACGCGCCGAGCCTGCGCGTCGTGGAGAAGCTCGGGTTCCGCTACGAGGGCCTGCGGCGCAGATACATCCACATCAACGGTGACTGGCGTGACCATTTCTGCTTCGGCCTGGTCTCCGAGGAGCTCACCCAGGGAGTCCTGCGACGCTGGCTCGACGGGCAGGCTCCGCAGGACGCCGCCATCGTGACGCCCGAGGACCGGGCGGCCGCGGCCGTCCCGCTGCCCATCGCTCGCGATCGGTGACACACCCTCAGTGAATGAGCCGGAGACCGACCGTTCCCCCTACCGTTAGAACATGAGCGGGGATGTGCTTGGTGGTGGGGTCGTGGTGGCACTCGCTGCCGCCCTCTGGCTCGCCTACCTGATCCCCGTCTGGCTGCGGAGGCGCGAGTATCTCGCGACCGAACGCAACGCCGTGCGGCTGCAGCAGACTCTCCGGATCCTCGCCGAGACGTCGGAGCTTCCCGACGCGGTCCGCTATGAAGCGACCGCACGCACGGTCGCGGAGCAGCAACGCATCCTGCGGCGTGCCGAGGAGCGCGTGAAGGCTGATGCGCGTGCTGCGGCAGAGGCGGACGCCCGCCGCCAGCGTGCGCTCGCCGAGGCGCAGAGAGCAGCCGCAGAAGAAGCGGAGCAGGCCGCACTCGCCGCCATCGAACTCGAACGCGCCTCCCGCGCGGCTGCTGCCAGGACAGCGCGCCTGCAGTTCGCTGCACCGCAGCTGTCGCCGTCCACTCGTCGCCGCCTCCGCCGGTCGCGTGCGACGACGTCCGTGATGCTCCTGGCAGGTCTCCTCGGGATGATCGGTGGGGTCGCGCTGCTCGCAACGGGCGGGTCGTGGGTGGCGCTCGCGGCATCCACTCTCGTCGCCGTCGCCAGTATCGGGATGCTCGGCCGCCTCGCACGCGCACGTCACCGGCCCGCCGCCGGCCGCCCGATCCCTATGGCGCCGGTCTCCGCAGAGCTCTACGACCACGCCGACGACGAGGTCGTTCCCGAGGCACGTCCGACCTGGACGCCGCAGCCGCTTCCGAAGCCGCTCCACCTCTCGCGTGGCACGATCGCCGCGAGTGCGATGGCGTCGATCGATGCGGCGACAGAGCTGCGGCGCGCCGCGGCTCGCGCCGACCTGGAGGAACGGGCCGCGCGCCTCGCTTCCGAGGTCACGCCGCTTCGCCCGCCCGTACCGATCGCAGCGCCCGCGGCCTCGGCGCAGGGGGCATCGACACCTGCGGCTTCGGCACCCAGGGCTTCGGCACCCGGATCGGATCCTCGTTTCGCGAGCATGGGAGTCATCGACGACGTCGATGTTTCGTCCATGGATCTCGACGCGGCCCTGCGCCGACGCCGCGCGGCAGGTTAGTTTTCCTCAGTTCGAATTCGTGCCGGTCGGGTGCTATCGTAGCTAAGCAGTTCCCGGGGCTATGGCGCAGTTGGTAGCGCGCTTCGTTCGCATCGAAGAGGTCAGGAGTTCGAATCTCCTTAGCTCCACAACACGGGCGCATAAACTGGCCGAGCAACAGAGGCCAGTGAAAAGGTGCGGAGTCTAGCTTTGATCAACCAGTGGGCGTATGTCCCGAACCCGTCGGCGAACGTGTGGTGCGAGGCATGAAAGCACTCGTGCGTACCATGCGGGAGCTTCTTCCGCTTCTGCCGAAATCCGGTGTCCGCTTCCTGAAGTGGTACACAGTGCTTCTCAGCCTCCTCGCGCTCCTCGACGCGTTCTCCCTCGGCCTCCTCGCAGTCGTCATCACCCCGCTGATCTCCGGTCAGTCGCTGTCGCTCCCGGTGATCGGCACGATCTCCACCACAGGCCTGATCTGGCTCCTGGTCGTGATCTGCGTCGTCGTGATCATCAAGGGCATCCTCGCGTCCGTGTTGCAGTTCTATGCAACGCGGCGGTTCGCGACCTACGAACTCGAGATCGGCGACCGGCTGCTGGCGGCATACCTCGCTGCGCCGTGGGTCGAGCGTCTCAAGCGCAACTCCGCCGATGTGGTGCGACTCGCCGACTACGGCATCGCGAACACCATCGCAGGCGTTCTGCTGCCCGCCGCATCGCTGATCGGTGAAGCGACGACCTTCATCGTGGTCCTCGCCGTTCTCCTGGTGGCTCAGCCCGCCATCGCGGTCACGGCGTTCGTCTACCTCGGCGTCATCGGGATCGTGCTCTATTTCTGGATATCGCGGAACTCGCAGGTCGCCGGACGCGTCAATCGCGACTACTCGTATGTCGTCGCACGCCTGCTCACTGAGATGATCGGCGCGCTCAAAGAGATCACCCTGCGCAACAAATCCGACGAGGTGGCGGCCGTGGTACACGCCCAGCGCATCCGCACGTCACGAGCGCGGGCCAACATCCAGTTCTTCAGCCTCGTGCCCCGCTACGTCCTCGAGACAGCCCTGATCGGCGGCTTCGTCCTTGTCGGCGTCGTCGGCTTCATCACGGGCGGAAGCATCGTGGCAGCCGTGACGGCGGTTTCGATCTTCAGCCTGGCGGGTTTCCGCATGGCACCGTCGATCACACGATTCCAGGCGGTCGCAGCAGTCACGGCGGCCAACCTGCCGCATGCCCGCAATGTCATCGACGACATCCGCCACATGGAGAAGCAGGGCCTCGCCACGCAGGACGGTCTCGATTCTGGTCACCTCTCCCAGCACCCGACAGAGCTCGCGTTGCGCAACGTCACGTTCGCCTATTCCGAGACGGCGGCGCCCGCGCTGCGCGACGTCTCGCTGAGCATTCCTTTCGGTTCCACCGTCGCCTTCGTCGGGTCGTCGGGCGCTGGAAAGTCGACCGTCGTCGACCTGATCCTCGGCCTCGTCGAACCGACCTCCGGAACGGTCGCCATCGACGGGACGCCGCTGCGTCACGTCGCGTCGGCATGGCATTCACGGGTCGGCTATGTCCCCCAGGACGTATCCCTTTTCGACGCGACGGTCGGTCAGAACGTCGCACTGACCTGGTCGCACGACTACGACCGTGAGCGTGCACGCGAGGCGCTCGAGCAGGCGCAATTGTGGGACATCGTCGAAAGCCGCGACGGTGGACTCGACGGTGCTGTCGGGGAGCGCGGCCTCGCGTTGTCCGGAGGCCAGCGCCAGCGGCTCGGAATCGCGCGCGCGCTGTATGTCGATCCGTTCGTCCTGGTGATGGATGAGGCGACCAGCGCTCTCGACACCGCGACCGAAGCGGCGGTCGCCCAGGCCATCCGCGACCTGCACGGCAAGGTCACGGTCATCCTCGTGGCGCACCGCCTCTCCACGATCCGCCACGCGGACCAGATCTACTTCATGGCGGATGGAGCTGTGGCCGCCAGCGGAACCTTCGACGAGCTCGTGGCATCCGTTCCGGCGTTCGCGGAACAGGCTGCCCTCGCCGGGATGATCGAGTGATGCGGGTCCTCGTCGTCACGACCTGGTTTCCCAGCAGTTCCGAGCCCGTGCAGGCCCCGTTCAACCTCGAACACGTGAAGGCCATCTCGCGCAAGCATGACGTCCGGGTCATTCACGTCGTGCTGGGTGGTACTGGAGACCCCGTCACCGAAACATATGAAGGTGTGAGGGTCCGTCGGGTGCCGTTCCGTCCCACCAGCCCACTCAGCATGTTCCGTGCCTGGTCGGCGATCCGCGGCGCCCTCCGGCAAGCCGATGTCCTCCACACGATGGCCTTCTCATCCGTCCTGGTCGTCGCGCCGGTCCAGGTGCTCTCGTTCGCTGCGCCGCCCTGGGTCCACAGCGAACACTGGAGCGGAGTGACGAACCCGGAAAGCGTGCCCGGCCGCTGGAAATCGTTCGCGTGGTTGCGGCACGCGCTTCGACTCCCGGATCGGCTAACAAGTGTGACCTCGCAACTGGCCGAGGTGCTGGCGACCTTCGGGCGGCCGGGCAGTGTGAGCGTCGTTCCGTGCGTGGTCGAGAACGATCGGCCGATCGTACAGCCGTCGTTCGGTGATCCTCTCGAACTCGTCGCAGTCGCCGGGCTCATCGAAGGCAAGCGCCCGCTCATGGCCGTGCGCACCCTCGAATGGCTTCGAGCGAAGGGGCACGACGTTCGCCTGACCTGGATCGGAGGGGGCGTGCTCGCCGAGGAGACCTACGATCTCGCCGCCGAGCTCGGCGTAGCCGACTCCCTCGTTCTCGCCGGACGGGTGGCCCCACGCGACGTCTTCGCCCGTCTCGAGCAGGCCGACCTGTTCTTTCTTCCGACCGCGCAGGAGAACTTCCTCACGGCGGCCGCGGAATCGTTGTCTGCAGGTCGTGGCGTCGTGGTACCCGGCCACGGGGGATATCTCGACTATGTCGACGAGGCGAACGGCGTACTCGTGGATGGGAACAGCCCGGAGGCCTACGGATCGGCGATCCTCCGCGCAGTCGAGAAATTCCGTGGACTCGATGCGCGTCGGCTTGCCGATCCGATCCGCAGCCGGTTCAGCCGTGATGCGGTCGGCGATGCGTTCGACAGCCTGTACACGGCGCTGTGCGCGGATCGGGCCGGGACGGCGGGGGCCGAGCGACGTGGGTGACGCCCCGCTCGTCGACGCTGTCATCGCGGTGCACGATGCTTCGCGCCCGATCGCGCGTGCGGTGGACTCGCTCACCACGTCGGGATTGAGCCTCAGTACAGGCGGCGAATTGCGCATCACCGTCGTCTGCCACAATCTTCCCGTCGACGAGATCAGGTCCGTGCTGCCGGATCGGCTGTCGTCCGTGGTCCGATTCATCGGCCTCCGTGACGGAATCGCGAGTGCGGCCGGCCCGTTCACTGCAGGGATCGACGCTGCGACCGGGGGGTACGTCTCGATCATGGGCTCTGACGACTACCTCGAGGGCGGGGCTCTTGCGGCCTGGCTGGAACATGCCCACGACGGAGCGGTCGACGCAGTGATCGCCCCCCAGGTCCACGCCGGAGGGTCGAAGGTACGCACCCCGCCGGTGCGCCCACTTCGGCGCGGGGACCTCGATCCGGTGAAGGATCGCCTGGCTTACCGAACCGCGCCGCTCGGGCTGATCAGCCGGCGAGCGATCGAGCGGCTGGGGCTGGCCTTCCCTGCCGGACTCCGCACAGGCGAAGATCAGAGCTTCAGCGCGAAACTCTGGTTCGGAGGAGGCGCGATCAGGTTTGCGGCGAAGGCACCGCGCTACGTGGTCGGTGCGGACGCCGCCACGCGGATCAGCCTGACGCGGCGGGCGCTTGCTGAGGATCTCGCGTTCGTCGACCAACTGATCGACGACCCCTGGTTCGCGACGCTGTCGCCGAGGGCCCGGTGCGCGATCGCGATCAAGGTGGTGCGCATCCATGTCTTTGACGGCGTGCTCGCTCGTGCGAACGACGAGACGTGGAGCCCCGATGACCACGTGTATGCATCAGCACTCGTCGAGCGCCTCAGACTCACAGCGCGTGGATTCGAGAGGCCGCTTTCGATCGCGGACAGGAAGGCGCTGGACGCGATCGTGGACGTGAACTCGAGTCAGGCCCTGATCGCGGGGCGACTGCGCGCGAGACGTCGCTTCGGCCGACCGGAGACACTCGTCACTCGCGAGCTGTCGGGATTGCTGGCGGTTGAGGGGCCGGTCCGTTTCATGACTGCCTCAGCGCTTCTCTGAGAGACACCGGCCGCACCGTCAACTTGGCTGAACGGTGGCGAACAGCCGCCTGATCGCCTCGGTCCATCCCGCATTCTGGGCCTCGGCGGAGAGGTCATGCGCTGCGGCATCCGCGGCCCGTTTCCATTGCGCTACGCCCTCACTAGTCAGGCCGGCGACGACGGCACGCAGCGATTCCACGCTGAAGTCCGGCACCACCGCGCCCAGGCCGTACTGCTCGAGGATGGCGACCATCTCCGGCGACGGCCCGATGATGAGGCCGAGGCGCGCCTGCACCGCCTCGAAGAACTTGTTAGGCAGTGCATGCGCGAGGTTGAAGTTCGTGGGGGGAAGGAACGTCATCGAGATGTCGTAGTCCGCCAGGGTTTCGACGAGCTGCGCATAGGGAACCGGGTCGCGGAAGGTGAGTCCGGGCACACCGGCGCCCATGGTCTTCAGTTCGGCCACGTAGTCGGGCTCGTTCGGCATGACGATCATGTCGAGGGTCACATTCGCCGGCGCATCCTTCATCAACTCGATGAAATTCTCCAGCTTGCGATACCGCTGCCCCGCAGCCGAATGGATGAGGCGGATGGGGGAGTGGACGGGCTTCGGGTCACGCGCGGCGTACGGTGCGGCGTTCGTGACGACACCCACTGTGACGCCGTAGTCGGCTTCATACTGGTCGGCGATACCGCGGGCCACCGTCGTGATGGACGTGAGCTGCTTCAGATATGTTCGGCACAGCCACCGCATGAACGGAGCCACCATCAGGCGCCATTGCAGGTTGTCGTCCTTCTCTCTGGGCGCGAATTCGTGAAGGTCGCCGTGCACGCCGTGGACCGGGTTCAGGGAGAGCGCCAGGGGCACCGCGTTGAGGTCGTTCGCGAGGATGCCGTCGAATCGTCGCCCCTGGAGCTTCGGCTGTGCGTCGGCGACCGCCTTGATGTTCCAGTACGCCCGGGAGTAGCGGCGGGTGGCGATCGAGACCTTGTCATCGACCCACGCACGCGCGTCACGGGGGATCTCGATGTGTTCGACGACGCCGTCGGGAGCCGGGCCGAAGCCGCAGGTCGTGACGTCGAAGTCCGGCGCGAACAACTGCACCTGCTTGAGTACCCGCGGGTCAGACCGGATGGGCGAGAACGACAGGATCAGAAGTGAAGGACGCGTCGGCATACATCGATCCTCCCATCTCCGTCGACCCGTCTCGTCTGGCTACTTGAGCAGGCGCGACAGTACGCGGTCGGCGAGCGGCTTGCCGCCGGTCTGGCACGTCGGGCAGTACTGCAAGGTCGAATCGTGGTAGATCACCTGCCGCACCGTGTCGCCGCAGACCGGGCACGGTTCGCCGAAGCGGCCGTGCACCTGCAGGCCCGACTTCTTCTCGCGTTTCAGCTCGGAAGCCGCGAGGCCGTCTGCCCGGGCGATGGCGTCGCGCAGCGTCGACTGCATCGCGGAGTAGAGCCGCGCGACCTCGTCGTCGGTCATCGCCGCGGGCTTGAAGGGAGACATCTTCGCGGTGTGGAGGATCTCATCGGAGTAGGCGTTGCCGATTCCCGCGATGATGCCCTGGTTGCGCAGCACGCCCTTGATCTGGGCCCGGCCGGCCGACGAGAGAATCGCCGCGAACACGTCCTCGGTGAAATCGTCGGAGAGCGGGTCGGGCCCGAGCCTGGCGATGCCGGGCACGTCGGAAGGGTCGCGCACGACAGAGATCGCGAGGCTCTTCTTGGTGCCGGCCTCGGTGATGTCGAGACCCGACCCGTCGTCGAGCACCAGCCGCGCGGCGAGGGGACCGCGCTGGAGGCCCTTGGACGGGGTCGGCGCGCTCTCCCGCCAGCGGATCCAGCCCGCCCGGGCGAGGTGCATCACGAGATGGAGATCGCCGATGGCGAAGTCGAGGAACTTGCCGTGGCGGGTCACACCGTGGATCGTCTGGCCGGAGAGCGAGGACACGGGCGGGTCGAAGGTCTTCAGGACGGCGAACGAGACGACGTCGAAACGATCGAGGACGCGCCCCGACAGGCGTGCGCCGAGATCGGCGGCAAGCGCGTTGACCTCGGGAAGCTCAGGCACCATCCCATTCTGCGCCATGCCGCCGACACGACGGCGGAACCGTCAGACCTCGACGGCGATCTCGTACACCTCGGCGGTCGGGTGGCCGGTGCGCTCGTGGATGCGCATGACCGCCTCTTTCGTCGGGCCTTCCGAAAGGCAGAAGGCTTTGCCTGCCTCGGGGTCCAGCCACGCCTTGAGGAAGTGAACGCCTTCGTCGCCTTCGATCGCGAGGTCGGCCGCGTGAGCTTCGGCGAGCTCGTCGGCGCTGACGCCGACGAAGCCGTCGTGGACATCCATGAACGTTGCCATCAGTGGATCCTTTCGTAAGGTGGTGCTGCAGCCGATCGTCGGTGCATGTGATAAGTGTCGATCCGGGGTCGATGCGCACACATCGGTCATCCGACCGATCATCCGCGGGCCGCCCGGCGGTACCATATGGCATGCCCACTGAGGGAATCTCAGCTGCGGAGCAGATCCGAATCTCGCCCGTCCCCGTCGGGAGGGGCGACCTGTTGGCTCTGGCGGACCGGCGCTGGGCGGCGGCGGCCTCCGGGACCGGTCATCTGCTGCTGCTCGCGGGCGAGGCCGGAATCGGCAAGTCGCGACTCGTCGACGACATCTCCGTGCGCATCACGGGAGTCGAGAACCGGTTCGATGCGTCCGCCTTCCGCCGCGGGAGCGAGATCGTGGGCGGGGTCCTGCTCGAACTGGCCGCGGCTCTGCGTAGGTCGAAGCATCCAGACGTCGCCGATCGGCTGCGAACGCTGCTGTTCGCCGGCGCGGAAGGCGGTGACCGGGCGCGCCGGCGCCGGGTGCTCGTGACCGACCTCGCCGACATCCTGAGCGACTTCCTCGGCGCGTGCGGACCCACGCTCCTCCGCCTGGAAGACCTGCACTGGGCCGACGAACTCAGCCTCGACGTGCTCGAACGGATGGCAGGCTCGCTGCGTGGCACTCACACCCTGGTGCTCGCCACCTATCGCACGGAGGAGCTGTTCCCGGGCACGCCGCTGCGCCAATGGCGCGACCGACTCGTCGGGCAGCGTCTTGCAGAAGAGGCGCACATCCGGCGCCTCGACCGCGCGATGACGGCGCAACTCGCCGAAGCCATCACCGGCTCCGTTCTGCCGTCCGTGTACCTGGACCAGTTGTACGCGCGCAGTGACGGGATACCGCTGCACGTCGAAGAGCTGATCGCGGCGGGCGCGGTAACGCGGGTTCCCGGGTCGGTCGCGGAGGCCGTGCTGCTCGGTCGTGGTGCGCTCAGTCCTCGCGCCCGCTCACTGGTCGACGCTGCAGCGGTCATCGGGCGTTCGTTCGACATCGACGTGCTCGCGGGCACGATCGGCGAATCGGTCGACGAGCTCGACGCAGGCCTCACCGAACTGCTCGACCGGCACATCATCGTCTCGACAGGGGACGGCACGAACTTCGACTTCCGGCACGCGATGATCCGCGACACTATCTATGAGAGCATCCCGCCCAGCAGGCGACGACGGCTGCACGAAGCGGCGGGGGTGGCCGCGATCGTTGCGGAATACTGTTACGCCGACGTCTCCGATCACTACGAGCGGGCCAATCTGCCCGACATCGCCTACGGTCATGCACTCTTCGCGGCCGCAGACGCCGCGCGCGTCTCGGCCCACCGGGAGGCGGCCACGCTGTACGAACGCGCGCGACGCACGGCGCCTCAGGATCTTCCGCTCTCCGAGCGGGCGGACCTCTACGCGCGTCTCGCCTCGGAGGTGGCCGCTGTCGACGAGAACGAGGAGGCCGTCGAGCATTTCGCGATGGCGATCGACCTCTACCGCTCGGCGGCCGACGAAGTGGCGGCCGCCCGGCTGGTTCCGCGGCTGATGTCGACGAGGCACCTCGTCGGCGATCCGCTCGAGACCCGCACGCGACTGGCTCTGGATGCGCTCGCCCGGCTGAACGGTGCCGACATCGACCCGGAGAGCGTGCCTCCGCTCGTGCGATTCGAGTTGTTCGCGGCTCTCGCGGCGGCCTACATGCTCGATCGGAGGCTGTATACGGCGATCGAATACGGCACCAACGCGGCCGCCATCAGGCTCCCGCAGGATCCGGACGACGTCGCCACACTGGCGGCGCGGGTGAACCTCGACGCGACTCTCGGGTCCGTCCTCGTCTTCGCAGGACGAATGGAGGAGGGATGGCGCCTTCTCGAGAACGCCGTCACGACCGGGCGCAAGGCCGGGATCGAGGCGGAGACGGCGCGCGCGTTCCGGATGCTCGGGTCGTCCGCCTCCGTCCTCGTCGAGTACGACCGCGCTGAACGGTGGCTCGAGGAGGGCCTCGAGTACACCGAGCGGACGGAGCGCTGGAATGACCACCACTACCTGGCCTCGCATCTGGCGCACGTGTGCTGGGCGCGCGGCGACTGGCAACGCGCCGAGAACGAGGCGAGACGCGCGCTCGCGGATGGGCGCGGCGGGATCACGACGCGCGTGACGGCACTGATCGTGCTCGGGTATCTCGGCGTCGGGCACGGAGAACTCGACGAGGCGCATTCCGTTCTGGACGAGGCCCGCGTGATCGGCGAGCGCATGAACGAGCTGCAGCGACTGTCCCCGGCGCTCTGGGGTCTCGCCGAACTCGCAGTGCAGGAAGGACGCGCGCACGATGCGGTGGCATTGTGCGATCGCGCCCTTCGCGACTCGGAACGCGTGGGCGACGCCGCCTACTTGTTTCCGTTCCTCGTCACCGGCGTCCGCGCGCACCTCGCCCTTCACGAAGTGACCGCCGCCCGCGAGTGGATCAGACGCTGCGGCAAGCTGATCAGCGCACGCGGCATCCCGGGGACGCTTCCCGCGCTCGAGCATGCCGAAGGACTGCTCGCACTGGGTGAAGCCCACTGGGTTCACGCACGCGAGCATCTCGAGTCGGCACGTTCCGGCTGGGAGCAGCGGCACCGGTTCTGGGAGGGGACGCAGGCTTCGATCGACCTCGCATCGGGGCTCAACCGCACGAGGCGGGGGAGGGAGGCGACGGCGGAGCTGGATCGCGCCCGGTCGCTGGCGCAGGGAGCAGGCGCCCGTGTGCTGGAGCTTCGAGCGGATGCGGTGAGCGTGCGCGCCGCGGAGGCCCCAGGAATCGCCCCGTTGTCGGAACGCGAGTTCGAGGTCGCCGGCCTGATCGCCGCGGGCGCGACCAACAAGGAGATCGCCGTCACGCTCACGATCGCGCCCAAGACGGTCGGCGCCCATGTCGAGCACATCCTCGCCAAGCTCGACGCGGCGCGACCTTCGGAGATCGCGGCCTGGGTGGCCGAGCACCGGGCCGTGGCGCGGTAGGCAGGGCCGCCCGGGATCGCCCGCGCGCTCAGGCCTGCACGACGAGGAGCACCGCGAGCGTCACCATGAGCACGGCGACGCCCGCGTCGAGGATCCGCCACGCGATCGGCCGGGCGAAGACGGGAGCGAGGAATCGTGCCCCGAACCCGAGGGCTGCGAACCAGATCGTGCTCGCGACGAGAGCCCCGAGACCGAAGAACCAGCGGCCCGGATCGCCGTGCGGTGTCGCGAGGGACCCGAGCAGGACGACCGTGTCCAGGTACACGTGCGGATTGAGCCAGGTGAGCGCGACACAGGTGAGCACCGCGGACGCGAGGGAGGTGCGCGTCGAACCGCCCTCGGTGTCGAGTCGCTCGGGGCGGAACGCCCTGCGGGCGGCGAGGATTCCGTAGAACACCAGGAATGCGAAGCCCGCCCAGCGCACGACCTCGAGTGCTGCGGGCGCCGCACGCACGAGACCGCCGATGCCTGCGATTCCGAGGGCGATGAGGATGCCGTCGCTCGCGATGCAGATCAGGACGATCGGCAGAACGTGCTCCCGGCGCAGGCCCTGGCGAAGCACGAAGGCGTTCTGGGCGCCGATCGCGATGATCAGCGACGCTCCTGCCGCGAGGCCGGCGAGGATCGTGGCGGCGGCTGCAGGGGGCATGGATTCGACGCTAAGGGAAAACAGCACTGAAGTGAAGTTCATTGTTCTTCAGAAGCATTAGCATTGCTTGTGATGGAGGCGAACGCCGAGCACCTGAGAACACTGGCTGCGGTCGTCGACCACGGCAGCTTCGAACGCGCCGCCGATGTCCTCCGCATCACGCCGTCGGCGGTCAGCCAGCGCATCAAGGCCCTCGAACAGAGAACGGGTCGGGTACTCGTCCTCCGCACGAAGCCGGCGACGGTCACGGAGCCCGGCCAGGTGCTCCTCCGCCTGGCGCGCCAGGTGGCGCTGCTCGAAGACGAAGCCCTCGCGCGCCTGGACGCGGATGCCGTGGGCGGCATCCGCGCCATCCCGCTCGTGGTGAACGCGGACTCACTCGCCACCTGGGTCCTCCCGGCGCTCGCCGCGGTGCACGATGTGACCTTCGAGCTGTTCCTCGACGACCAGGATCATTCGACCGCCCGGCTCAGGGACGGCACAGTCGTGGGCGCTGTCACGTCGGATCCGGTCGCCGTCCAGGGCTGCATCGTGCGACCGCTCGGGTCTATGACGTATCGCGCCCTGGCGTCGCCGGGTTTCGTCAGCCGCTGGTTTCCCGCGGGGCCGACGCGCGAGGCCCTCGCGGTCGCCCCCGTCATCGTCTTCGATCGCAAGGACGCCCTCCAGGACCGCTACCTGGCGGCGCGCGGGGTGGACGCGCATCCGCCCCGCCACCAGGTGCCCGCATCCTCCGAGTTCGTGACGGCGGCGTCCCTCGGTCTCGGCTGGGCGATGATCCCCGACCAGCAGTCGGCGGAGCTGGTCGCAGGCGGCAGGCTCGTCGACCTCGACCCGGGCCGCGGGATCGAGGTTCCGCTGTACTGGCAGCACTGGGCGGTCGAGTCGGAGTCGCTCTCGCGCCTGACGGAGGCGCTGCTTCGCCAGGCGGCCGAGCACCTCATCGTCAGTCCGCCAGCACCCGCTCCAGAGCGTCGGCGAAGAAATCCGCAGCCTCGATCGTGAGGCAGAGCGGTGGCTTGATCTTCAGGACGTTCTTGTGGTCGCCGGTCGGCTGCACGATGCATCCCTCCGCCAGCAGAGCGTCGCAGATCCGAGCGGCCTCCGCTCCTGCGGGTTCGAGGGTCACCGGGTCCCGCACGAGTTCGACCCCGAGGTAGAGACCGAGTCCGTGCACGGCTCCGATGATCGGGAACCGCCTAGCGAGCTCCTCGAGACGTCCGGCGAGATGAGCGCCGACGACGCGGGCGTTCTCCTGCAGGTGCTCGTCGCGCATGATGTCGAGCACGGTGAGCCCGACCCGAGCGCTCACCGGGCTGCCGCCCGCTGACGAGAAGAAGCTGCCCTCGGCGGCGAAACGGTCTGCGATCGCCCGCGTCGTGATGACGGCGCCGAGGGGATGCCCGTTGCCCATCGCCTTCGCGACGGTGATGATGTCGGGGACCACACCCTGCTGTTCGCTGCCCCAGAAGTACTCGCCGAGGCGTCCGTAGCCGACCTGCACTTCGTCGGCGATGCAGAGCCCGCCTCGACGCCGGACGAGCTCGAACGCGCCGGCGAGATAGCCGTCGGGCAGCATCACGCCGCCGGCGTTGCCGAAGACGGGCTCGGCGATGAAACCGGCGAGGCCGACGCCCGCGTCGTCGAGCGCTTCGAGGTCGGACGCGAGGTCGGCCAGGTAGCCGGTCGCGGCGTCCGCGCCACGATACTTTCCGCGGTAGCTGTGCGGGGGTTCCACGAGGCGGACCCAGTCCGGCCGGGTCTCGAGGGCGCGTGGATTGTCTCCGATCGAGGAGGAGACGGCGTCCGCTCCGACGGTCCAGCCGTGGTACGCCTCGCGGACGGCCATGATCGTGCGCCGGCCGGTGACGGTCTGGGCCAGGCGGAGGGCCAGGTCGACGGCCTCGCTGCCGCTGTTCACCAGGAAGACGGTGTCGAGTGGGTCCGGAGCCAGCTCGGCGAGCCGAGAGGTGAAGGCGGAGAGCTCCTCGTAATGGAACCGTGAGTTCGTGTTGAGCAGCGCCCACTGGTCCCGCACCGCGCTGACCAGTCGCGGGTGCGCGTGGCCTACGGCGGTCACATTGTTGACCATGTCGACATAGGTCTGGCCGCGGGTGTCGATGAGGTGATGGCGCCAGCCGCGCTCGATGAGAGGCGGATGCACGTAGTAGTGCTCCTGCACGCGGGCGAAGGTCGCGTCACGGCGCCCGAGCAGCGCATCCGGGTCGACGATGGTGGCGGCGAGTCCGATTCCGAAGAGCATGGACGGATCCGGGCTGAGTCGACGCCACGAATCCTCGGCACCGGGTCGCACGAACGGTGGCGGGCGGTGACCGGCGACACGGGACAGCTGAACGGTCAGTGTCTCCGTTACCCCGATCGGGTCGCCTGCGGCCACGCGGCGAGGCACGGCGCCCGATGCGATCAGCCCGTCGAGCCAGACGTCCATCCCTTCGGCGGAGAGCACCCGCGCGTCGCCCTCCTGTCGGAGCAGGCCGGCGACGGGGGCCTGCACCACGGTGCCGGCGGGGACGCGCGCCGTCACGGCCAGGGCGAAGGTCGGTGTGGGGAGGGCGGATTCGGGAACGGAGCGGGTGAGCCGGAACTCGCCGTAGCGCGTGACGGCGGCGCCGGTCGAGCGCCCGACCTCCTTCAGCAGCCCGTCTTCGATGCCGGGCTCCAGCCAGCGACCGTCGTCGAGGAGATGGCTGGTCACCGACAGGTCGAGCACATTCGCCTCATCGAGGTCGCCACCGAAGATGCGGTCGAGTGCCACCGACGACCTGCTCGCTGGGTCGTGCTGCTGCAGCCTCCACCGGATGAGCGACTCCGCCTCGTCAGGATCGATCCGCCGGGCGACGGCGAAGACCAGCCATTCGTGGGCCCGGTTCTCGTCCGCATAGGTGTTGTCGGCATCCACCGCGACCTGCTGCTCGCCACTGACGACGAGCACGGCTGCCCGGAGGACGACGAGCGGCCACAGCGCCGCGATCTCCGCGTCGGTGAGGGGCACGTGAGCGGCGAAAGCGTCGATCGTCTCCAGCACCCGGAGTGGATCGGTCGGGACGTGATGCAGTGCTGACGCGACGGCGACGGCCAGCTCGGCGACGAGCCAGCCGCGGGACACATCGCCGAAGTCGATGACGCCGGCCGGCGCATCCGGATCGCTCAGATCGACGACGATGTTGTCGTCCGTGACGTCGCCGTGGATGACACCGGTGCGCAGTGAGTCGCGCAGGGGCGCGAGCCGGCCAAGCGCGGCCCGCGTCGTCTCTTCGACCTGGCGGCGCCGTGCCGGGTGGGCGACGTGCCCGGCCAGCTGCTCGACGACCTCCCCAGCGATCCGAAGGTCCCATTGCGTCGAGCGCTCGGTGCCCGGGTGGTCGAGGTCCGCGAGGCCGGCTGCGACGCGCCCGGCGATGTCTCCGAGTGCGCGGAGCTGCGCATCGGAGAGGTCGCCTTCGCCGGTCAGGGGCGAGCCATCGACATAGGTGAGCAGCCGGGCGATGATCGACTGTCCGTGGAGTTCGACGCGCTGCAGGTCGGCGCCGTCGAGTCCGGGGACCGCGTGCGGTGCCGTCACTCCGCGATCGTGGAGCGCCCCCATCGCGAGATTCTGGGCGATGAGTTCGTCGGCGTCGAAAGCCGGGTTGGCGATCTTGAGAACGTAGCGGCCCTCTGCCGCGTCGATGCGGAAGTTGCGATCCTGCTGGCTCCCCAGTTCCCTCACATCGCCGCTCACACCGAAGCGCTCGCCGGCGATCGCCACAGCCTCGTGGGGGCTGACCGAGGGTCGCGGCAGGGCGGAACGCTGCGCGAGGAAGTCGAAGTTCGGCACGGTTCTCTCATCGTCTGTCGGGTCGGTCACGTGGGGCACCGACCAGTATGATCTACGTCTTGTCACTCCATCCAACTGCAAGACAGCACTCACGGAGGCCGCGATGAACGACCAGAATCTTCCGCTGCTCGGGCGCGGCGCCATCGTCACGGGCGTCTCCCGGCGTCGCGGCATCGGCTTCGCCGTCGCCCGCCGTCTCGCCGAACTCGGTGCCGACCTGTTCGTGCACCACTTTTCGCCGCACGACGCCGAGCTGCCCTGGGGGGCCGACGACCTCGAGGCCGTCTTCGCCGAACTGCGTGCCGCACAGCATGCGGGGGCCCGCTTCGGGCAGCTGGGTGCGGATCTGGCCGAAGCGGAGTCGGCGGACCGAATCATCCGGGCCGCGCGCGACGCGATCGGCACTCCGCGCATCCTCGTCTGCAATCAGGCGCGCAGCGGCGGCGACGGGTCGATCTTCGACATGGCGGCCGAACGCCTCGACGGGCACTGGTCGGTCAACGCACGGGCGACCCTTCTGCTCACCCGCTCCTTCGCGGAGGCATTCGCCAGCGCTGCGGGGCTCGCGAGGGACGAGGCCGCCCGTCCGGAGCAGTCGGACCCGACCGCTCCGGGGGTGCGCCAGGCGACGGACTGGCCCTTCGACGAATTCCGAACGGGCCGCGTGTTCTGGATGACGTCGGGCCAGCAGGACGGACCCATGCCGGGTGAGGTCGCGTACGCGACGAGCAAGGCGGCGCTCGCCGGGCTCACCCCCACCGTGGCCAGCGAACTGCTCACCCGGGGCATCCTGCTGAACACGATCAATCCCGGCCCGGTCAACACCGGCTATCTCGACCCGGAGACGACCGATCGTCCGCTGAAGGACATGCAGGAGCGGCTGCGCACCCTTCCTTTCGGGCGCTTCGGGACTCCGGAGGACCCCGCCAGGCTGATCGGCTGGCTCGCCACGGACGACGGACGGTGGGTGGTCGGGCAGGTGATCACAAGCGACGGCGGATTTCGGCTCTGACGGCGCACATCTTCTGACGCGGAGGCGTACGTTGCCAGCCAACGTTCGGCCTCGCGTGCTTAGGATCGCTCTGTGAAGAACCCGGGTACGGTCGCGCTCGCGGCTGTGATCGATGTAGCCGGGGTCGTGCTCTTCGTGCTCATCGGCCGGTCGAGCCACGCCGAAGACCTCAACTCGATCGGAACGCTCGACACGCTCTGGCCGTTCCTCGCCGGGCTGGCCCTCGGCTGGGCGCTCACCTTCGCGTGGCTGCGCCCGCTCGCGGTCCTCTGGCCCGGCATGCCGATCTGGATCATCACCGTCGCCGCCGGGATGCTGTTCCGCGCGTCGGCGGGGCAGGGTGTCGACTTCTCGTTCGTCGTCGTCGCGATTGTCGTCCTCGGAATCTTCCTCGTCGGCTGGCGCCTGATCGCGATGCCGATCGCACGCCGCAGGGTCGCCTGAACAGCCGCCCTATTCGACGAGCTGCAGTTCCCGGCTCGTGTCGTTCAGTCGCCGTCCGCCGTCGGCCGTGGCGACGACGATGTCCTCGATGCGCACCCCGAACCGCTCAGGCAGATAGATCCCCGGCTCGATCGAGAAGCACATCCCCGCTTCGATCGGATGCTCCTCTCCCTCGACCATGTAGGGCGGCTCGTGCGTCGTGAGGCCGATGCCGTGACCGACGCGATGGATGAACCGGTCGCCGTAGCCGGCATCCGTGATGACCCGACGGGCCACCCGGTCGATCTCCTGGCAGGGCACCCCCACCGCGACCGCCTCGAACGCCTCCTGCTGCGCCTGCCGCACGATCTCGAAGACCTGCCGCTCCTCCGGTGTCGGCTCGCCGACGTGGACGGTTCGTGTGGTGTCCGATCCGTAGCCGTCCTTGAGACCGCCGAAGTCGAGCACCACCATGTCGCCGTCCACGATGGTGCGGTCGCCGGCCTCGTGGTGCGGGTTCGCGCCGTTGGGGCCCGACCCGACGACCGTGAAATCGACCTGCGAATGGCCGTGCTCGCGCAGCAGCGCGGCCAGGTCGGCGGCCACGTCGTTCTCGGTGCGCCCGGCGAAGCGGACGTGGATGATCTGCTCGAACGTCGCATCCGCCGCCGCACCGGCCGCCGCGAGCCGCTCGATCTCGTCGTCGCCTTTCACCGCGCGCAGCATGGGGAGCGCCTTGCTCATCGCCGTGAACCGAGCGCGCGGGAGCTTCTCCTGGAGACCGAGCAGGTGCATCGCCCAGGTCGAGTCCGACATGCCGTAGCGGCCGTCGGGGGAGAGCAGCTTCGCGGTGGGCACATACTCATCCGTGCCGTCCGACCAGTCGACGAGACTGACCGCTCGCGCACCGAGGGCCGCTTCGGCACTGTCGTGCTCGAGGATCGGCACGACCATGCTCGGCGGGCCGTCGGCGGGGATGACGAGCAGCGTGATCCGCTCGGTCGTCGCGACGGGGAGGTAGTCGATGAAGTAGGACAGGTCGGGACCGGGAGCGACCAGGAGCCCGTCCAGTCCGGCCTCCCTCGCGTGGGCGGCGCCGCGCTCCAGGCGGGCGGCGTAGTCGTCGGCGGTGAACTGCCTCATCGTGCTCTCCTCTCCTTCGACGAGCTAATCCTCGAGCGGGCCGAGGTACGCGTTGGCCACCGTCGAGTGGGCCGACTCGGCGTCGGACGGGTGGAAGATCCCGGCCAGCACATCGCGATACAGCCGGCCCATTTCACTGCTCGCGAAATAGGTGGAACCGCCGCTCACCCGCACGGCCTGGTCGACCACGTGCCGCGCCGTCTCGGTCGCCCGGATCTTCAGGCCGACGAGCCGGGGGAACCACAGCCCGCCGTGGTCGACGCGCTCGTCGACGTCTCGGGCGAGCGAATCGAGCTGAGGATAGAGCGCGTCCTGCGCTATCGCCGCATCTGCGATGCGCCACCGGATGTCCGGGTCCTGCGCGTAGGTTCGTCCGTCGTTCTTGAGGGAGGTCCGGCGGCGTGCGGCCGCGATGCCGAGTTCCAGGGCGCGAGCGCCGATTCCGGTGTACACGGCCGCGAGGAGGATCTCGAAATTGGCGAAGATCGCGAAGACGAGGGAATCGGCGTTCGGTCCGGGCTCGAGCCTGCGGACGATCCGGTCGGACGGAGCCAGGGCGCCGTCGAGCACGGTCGTGTTGCTCTGGCTCGCCCGCATGCCGATGGTGTCCCAGTCCTCCTTCACCGCGAACCCGCCACCCCCGCGCGGGACGAACCCATAGACGATCTTCGGCGCGTCGGCGCTGGTCGTATCGAGTCCCATCGTGCCGAGCCGGGTCCAGACGGGCGAGAGGGAGGTGAAGATCTTGGTGCCGAAGAAGCGGTACCCGCCGTCCGGCTCCGGCCGCGCGTCCGTCGTCGAGCCGAACAGCACCAGGTCGTTGCCCGCCTCGCTCAACCCGAAGGCGAAGATCTCGCCGGCCCCGGCCTCGCGGAGGACGAAGGCGAGCGACTCGTCGCCTCGATCACGGAGCACCTTGGCAACGCCGGTCCAGACCAGGTGCATGTTGACCGCGAGCGCGGTCGCCGGGGCGGCCGACGCCAGGCGCAGCTGCTCGCGCGCGGTGCGTTCGAGGCTGAAGCCCAGCCCGCCGAACTCGACGGGAACGAGAGCTCGCAGGTAGCCGAGCGCCACCAGCTCGGCGAGATCCTCATCGAAGAAGGTGTTCTCGCGGTCGTGACCTGCCGCGCGCGAACGGATGCGCTGGATCACGTCGTCGGTCAGCAGCGGTTCGGGGGAGTGCGTGCTCTCGGTCACGGTTCAAGCCTACGCAGCGGCGTCCTTCTTGCGCCCGATCCAGCGAGCGATCCACCACGCGATCGCGCCCAGGATCCCGAGAACCACGAGCCACGGGAGCGCCGCCCCCAGTGCGACCAGGAGTCCGTTGACGGTCGCGACGAGCGCATCCCAGCCGGCGGCCAGCCCGCTCCAGAAAGTGGTCGGCGACGCCGCCGGCACTGTGCCCTTCGCGTGGAAGTCGACCGTGATGGTCGACATGGCGACCTGGTCGGCAAGCGCCTTCTGCTGTGCCCGGAGGCTGTCCAGCTGCCCCTGGCGATCCGACAGCGTCGACTCGATGGTGATCAGGTCGGCCGTTGTCGTGGCCTTCGCCATCAAGGCGAGCAGACGGTCGACCGACGTCTGCAGTGCCGTGATGCGCCCGTCGATGTCTTTGGACTGTGCTGTGACATCCGTCGCGTTGAGGGTGGCCGTCTCGACGGTGCCCAGCCTCTTCAGGTCGGCGAGAGTCGCATCCAGGTTCGCTGAGGGGATGCGCAGCACGAGCGTCGCGCTCGGCTTCTGCGTGTCGGATCCCGGCTGCTCGGAGCTGTTGTCGATGCGTCCGCCGACGCCGAGGACGATCGCCGTCGCGCGGTCCGCGGCTGCGATCGGATCAGTGACGGTGAGCGACACCGATCCGGTGGTGACCACGTCACGATTCGTGGAGATGACGGTGTCGCTCTTCGCCGCAGGATCGGCGACGGCGCCCGACGCGTCCTCCGGTTTCGTCTGAGTCGTGCCGCCTTCTCCGCCCGAACTCGACGAACCGCTGCCCCCGGTGCATCCCGCCAGCAGCAGTGCGGCGACCGCCAGCACTGCCGCGCCAGCCCATATGCGCTTCATGGCATAAGAGTAGGAGCGGCGTGACGGCGGCGGGGTCACGGTCCGGCGACGATCCGGTCACGAAACGGTATCGTCGCACGGCGGCATAATGAGTGGATGGGCTGGCTGACCGAGCGGACTCGCATGCTGTTCGGTGGCGGCGCCCCCATCCTGCATGTCGCCGGCGACGAGGGCGATGGCCCGGTCGTCGTGCTCGTCCACGGCATCGCCTCGTCATCCGTGACGTTCCAGAACCTCGTGCCGTTGCTGGAACCGACCCATCGGGTGATCTCGATCGACATTCTCGGCTTCGGCCGCTCGCCGGTGCCGCCGGATGCCGGGTACACCATCGAAGAGCACGTCGCCTCCCTGCACGCGACACTCCGCTTGCTCAAGGTTCGCGACTTCGTGCTCGTCGGGCACTCGCTGGGGAGCATGATCGTCGGGCGCTACGCGGCCGAGCATCCGTCCGGGATCACCCGTCTGGTGCTGGTGGGCCCGCCGGTCTACGGGTCGCCCAACGAGATCAGCGATCGCCGCGTGCGCACCCGGGTGAGCGCCTACCTGCGCGCCTACGAGTTCCTCCGTGCGAACAAGGACTTCACCATCTTCAATGCGTCGGTGCTCGCCAGGATGCTACCGATCAAGGGTGTTTTCGAGATCACGGAGAAGAACTGGGACCCTTTCGTCAAGTCGCTGGAGCACTGCATCGAATCTCAGACGATCGTCAGCGACCTGGCGCGGGTGCATGTTCCGGTCGAGGTGGTCTATGGGTCCCTGGACGCGTTCATCGCGCCGGGGAGCCTGTCGGTGATCGAGGCGATGCGCCACGTCGAGATGCACCGGGTCGAGGGGAACGACCACATCATCCGCAAGCGCATGGCGCGGGTCGTGGCGGTGGCGGTGGGGTGACAGCGTCGCCGCTGGGGGCGTCAGCGGGTCGGATGCGGTGTCGTGGGCGTCCGCGCGAACGTGGGCTCCAGGGCCGCGATGGCTCCGAGGTAGGTGTCCGCGTCGAAATGGATGAAGATCGAGGACTGCACGATGTAGCCCTGGACCACGCCGACGTAGACCCATGAGTAGAGTTCGGCGGCACGCGCTGCATCGTCCTCGGTGCTCCCGAGTTCGACGAGGTACCAGGTGCGGACGTAGTCGGAGAAGATCCGCTTGACGCGTTCGCCGATCGTGGCCAGGGTCGATCCGACGGCGGGTTCGACGGCTGCGTGTGCCCAGACCTGCACGAGAAGACCCAGGTCGCCGATCTCGTGCTCGAGCCCGTTCACCACGACCCGGACGATCTCGCCGGGGGAGGGCATCGGCCTCTGGGTCTGAGCGGCTTCGAGTTCGCCGAACTGGACGTCGAGGACCTCGCCGATCGCCAGGGTGATCAGTTCGTCCTTGCTCTTGTAGTGGCCGTAGATGGCGCCGGCCGACAGGCCGCTCTCGGCGATGATGTCCGCGATCGAGGTGGCGGCGAACCCCTTGCGCGCGAAACAGTGGAGTGCTGCCCTCGCGATCTCGTGGCGACGAGCCTCCCGATGCGCTTCGCTGACCTTCGGCATGGTCCCACCTTAAAAAAGAATGCTCGTTCTTGACAAGTCCGGTTCAGCGTATCACCATAAAGAACGAACATTCTTTTTATTTGGAGCGGATCATGTCGAATATCGCAACACGTCAGCCCCACACGGCCTGGGGTCGCGCCATCGGGATAGCGATCGCCGGCGCGGTCGTCGTGGTCGCCATCCTGCTGGCCTTCGTCTGGCCGATCATCACCGCCTCGGTCAAAGACGTCCCCATCGCGGTCGCCGGGTCCGCTGACCAGGTCGCGGCAGTGACCACTGCTCTCGACTCGAAAGCGAAAGGCGTCTTCGAGGTCACGACGGTCCCGGACCGTGCCGCCGCCGTCGACCTGATCAAGACGCGCGACGTCTACGGCGCGATCGTCGTCGGAGAGCAGCCGGAAGTGCTCACCGCATCCGCGGGCGGGCCGGCTGTGAGCCAGCTGCTCGGCCAACTCGCAGGCCAGCTGCAGGTGCAGGCCAACCAGCAAGCCGCGGCAGCACTGCAGCAGGCGATTGCGGCAGGCCAGGCGCCGGCGGGAACCGTCGCCCCCACCATCACCGTCACCGTCACGGATGTCGTGCCGCTCAGTTCCGGCGACCCGCGGGGACTCGGACTGACCGCGGCATCCTTCCCTCTCGTCCTCGGCGGCATCATCGGCGGCGTGCTCATCTCGTTGCTCGTCGTCGGCCCATGGCGCCGGCTCGCGAGTGTGGTCGTCTACGGTCTCGTCGCCGGATTCTCGGTGGTGGGGGTCATGCAGGGCTGGTTCGGGGTGCTCGAGGGGAACTTCTGGATCAACGGGCTCGCGGTCTCGCTGGCGATGGCGGCCACGGTCTCCCTGATCGTCGGGATGAACGCCCTCATCGGGCGCGTCGGAATAGCGGTCGGCGCCATCATCACGATGCTCATCGGCAACCCCCTCTCGTCGGCCGCGCAGCCCATCCAGTTCACGGTTGAACCGTGGGGTGCGGTCGGCCAGTGGTTCGTGCCGGGAGCATCCGCCACGCTCATCCGCGATCTGTCCTACTTCCCCGACGCGAATCCGACCTTCCCGTGGCTGGTCCTGGCCGGCTGGACGCTGCTCGGAATGATCGCGATGGTCGCCGGCCACTTCCGCAACCAGGAAGTCGTGCACGTAGGTGACGCCCTGGAGAAGCCCGACGCGGAATCCGAACGGGAGGATGCGCTCCAGCCCGCCTAGGCTGGAGTGATGCAGACCAGAACACTCGGAGGCACCGGACGCACGGTCTCCGTCATCGGACTCGGCACCTGGCAGCTCGGCGCTGACTGGGGCGACGTGACGGAGGCCGATGCGCTCGCCGTGCTCGAAGCATCCGCCGACGCCGGTGTGACGTTCTTCGACACGGCGGACGTCTACGGAGACGGTCGCAGCGAGCAGCTGATCGGAAAGTTCCTGGCCGCGCATCCCGATCGGGGCATCACGGTCGCCACCAAGATGGGCAGGCGCGAAGCGCAGGATCCGTCGAACTTCACTCTCGCGAAATTCCGAGAATGGACCGACCGCTCGCGCGGCAACCTGGGCGTCGACACCCTCGACCTGGTGCAGCTGCACTGTCCGCCGACGCCGGTCTACTCGACGGATTCCGTGTACGACGCGCTCGACACCCTCGTCGCCGACGGCGCCATCGCGGCCTACGGGGTCAGCGTCGAGACCTGCGAAGAAGCCCTGGCGGCGATCGCCCGGCCGGGAACGGCGACCGTGCAGATCATCCTCAATGCGTTCCGGCTGAAGCCGCTCGACGAGGTGCTGCCTGCCGCCAGGGATGCCGGGGTCGGCATCATCGCGCGCGTGCCGCTCGCATCGGGATTGCTGAGTGGAAAATACACGGCGGCGACCACGTTCTCACCCGACGACCACCGCTCGTATAACCGGCACGGCGAGGCGTTCGACGTGGGGGAGACCTTCTCCGGTGTCGACTTCGAGACCGGCGTGGCGGCCGCGCAGGAATTCGCGACCCTCGTACCGGCCGGACTGACACCGGCGGAGGCCGCCATCGCGTGGGTCGCCGAGCAGGACGGCGTGAGTGCGGTCATCCCCGGGGCGAGATCGGTCGAGCAGGCACGGAAGAACGCGGCTGCCGGGTCGGTCGGGCCGCTGGGTGCGGCGTTCGACGGCGCTGTCGCAGCGCTGTACGACCGGCGCCTGCGCGCATCCATCCACTCGCGCTGGTAGCCCGCCGCGCTGGCCTGCCGCCCTGGGGCGGGGGCGCTTCGGCGACCGCTCAGGACGGCTGGACCGGAACCGGCTCGGTGTCGGGGATGGGGCTCGCATCGCGGCCGCGGAGGTCGGGATGCCAGCGGTGCGCGAGCGCGGGCACGATGAAGCCGACGAGCGCGAAGGCGCTCGCTGCCCAGAATGCGCCGATCGGGCCGTTTGCGTCGATGAGGAATCCGGCGAGCGCAGACCCGAGTGCCGCTCCGATGAGTTGCCCGGTCCCGACCCAGCCGTACGCCTCCGCCGTGTCGCTGAACTTGACGCTCGCCGAGACGATCGAGAAGAGCACGGCGAGGGCCGGCGCGATCCCGAGGCCGGCGATGATCAGCGTCAGCGAGAGCCCCCACCAGGTGGCCAGCGCGAACATCGAGATCGTGACGCCGACGAACACGATGAACATCCGGCGTGCGGTCGCCCAGGGGCCGATCGGCACGTGGCCGAACGCGAGGCCGCCCACGAGCGAGCCGAGCGACCAGATGGCCAGAACGACACCCGCCTCCGGTCCCTGGTCGCCGAAATTGGCGACGACCCCGGCCTCGATCGCCGCGCAGGACCCGATGAGGAGGAAGCCGACCACGGTCGCGAGAAGCACCGGCGGACGCTGCAGCACGGAGCCGAAGCGCCGCTTGCTTCGGGGGATGCGCACGCGGCCGACCTCCGGGGAGGAGATGAACCAGGCCCCGCCGAGAAGCATGATCGCCACGGACATGAGGATGCCCTCGACGGTGCCGATCTGGGTGGAGACGAACGTGATCGCCACGGGTCCGGCGATCCAGATGATCTCCTGCGCGGACGCGTCGAGCGAGAAGAGCGGTGTGAGTTGTCGGGAGTTGACCATCTTGGGGTAGATGGTGCGCACGGCCGGCTGGATGGGGGGCATGCTCAGGCCGGCGAAGAAGGCGACGCCCATGGTGACGGGGATCGGCAGGACGAACAGACCGATGGAGGCGATGGCGGCGGAGCAGAACGCGAGTGTCGTCCAGAGCACGATGCGCATGCCGAGCACGCCCATCAGGCGGCTCGTCATCGGCCCCGCGATCGCCTGACCGATGCTCATCGCGCCGAGGACGAGACCGGCCGCGCCGTAGGAGTGATGGACGCGCTCGATGTGGAGCAGGAAGGCGAGGGAGAGCATGCCGAACGGGAAGCGGGCGGTGAGCTGGGCCGCGATGATACGAGCGACGCCGGGCGTCTTCAGAAGGCTCGTATAGCTGCTCACAAGAGGCCCAGTCTATCGGTCGGCACCCGTGTCGGTAGGGGGCCGTAGGGTGTGCATAACTCGGAAAAGTTATGCACATCTGTGGATGACACGCCCACTAGATGTGGGGTTACGCGTGTCGTGATACCCCGCTATATAGTGGTCACACGCCGATACGAAGCTAGGGAAAATGCCCCCACGATTGGGGCGTGACAGAGCGATTTCAGGGGAATAGAAGGCGTCTGCAGACCGGGTCATCCGGTGAGGTTTCGCCGTTCGTACAGAGCGGCACAGAAGAGGGAGAAGAAGTGGCAATCACCGTCGTCAAGCGGAACGGCCAGCGTGAGCCGTACGACGCGAACAAGATCAACCTGGCGATCGAGCACGCTTCGCAGGGGCTCGACGAGAACATCACCTGGGTCACCCAGATCGCGAGCGAACTCGAACTGACCCTGTTCGACGGCATCACGACCCAGCAGCTCGACGAAGCCGTCATCCAGGTGGCGCTCCAGAACGTCAAAGACGACCCCGCATTCGACATCGTCGCTGCGCGCCTGCTGTTGAAGACCATCTACAAGCGTGTCCTCGGCGACTACGAATCCGCCGATGAGCTCAAGTCGCTGCACACCAGCCACTTCCGCGGGTACATCGACCGCGGCGTCTCCGAGCAGCTGCTCGACCCGCGCTTCACGTCGCTCTACGACCTCGACCGCCTGGCCGCAGCACTCGAGCCCGACCGCGACGAACTGCTCAAGTACATCGGTGTCGTGACCCTCAACAACCGCTACGGCATCAAGGCTCGCAACGGCGAGACACTCGAGGTTCCGCAGTTCTTCTGGATGCGCATCGCGATGGGCCTCGCGCTCAACGAGGCGGACCCGACCCGGCACGCCCTCGAGTTCTACACCAAGATGTCGAAGCTCGAATACCTCGCCGCCGGCTCGACCCTCGTCAACGCGGGCACCGCATATCCGCAGCTCTCCAACTGCTTCGTCATGGAGATGCAGGACGACATCGAGCACATCGCCAAGTCGGTCCGCGACGTGATGTGGCTGACCAAGGGCACCGGCGGCATCGGCCTGTCCGTCACCAAGCTGCGTGCGCAGGGTTCGCCCATCCGCTCGAACAACACGACCTCGACGGGGCCGATCCCGTTCATGCACACGATCGACTCCGTGCTGCGCGCGGTCAGCCGCGGTGGCAAGAAGTTCGGCGCCCTCTGCTTCTACATGGAGAACTGGCACCTGGACTTCCCGGAGTTCCTCGACCTGCGCCAGAACTCGGGCGACCCGTACCGCCGCACCCGTACGGCGAACACGGCCGTCTGGATCAGCGACGAGTTCATGAAGCGCGTCCAGAACGACGAGGCGTGGTACCTCTTCGACCCGCTGGAGGTCGCCGACCTGAACGAGCTGTACGGCAAGGCGTTCTCCGAGCGCTACGCCCACTACGTGGAGGAGGCCGAGGCCGGTCGCCTGCACATGTTCAAGAAGATCACCGCGCGTGAGCAGTTCAAGGCGATCCTGATGAGCCTCCAGACCACCAGCCACCCGTGGCTGACCTGGAAGGACACGATCAACAACCGTGCCCTGAACAACAACACCGGCACGATCCACCTGTCGAACCTCTGCACCGAGATCTGCCTCCCGCAGGACCGCCACAACGTCTCCGTCTGCAACCTCGCGTCGATCAACCTGACGCGCCACCTCGAGAACGGCGTCTTCGACTGGGCCCGCATCGAGGAGAGCGCCCGCAGCGCCGTCCGCCAGCTCGACAACCTCATCGACATCACCATCTCGAGCGTCGACGAAGCCGACTTCTCGAACACCCAGAACCGCGCGATCGGCCTCGGAGTGATGGGTTTCACCGACGTGGTCGAGAAGCTGGGCATCAGCTACGAGAGCGAAGAGGCGTACGACCTGATCGACGAGATCATGGAGCACGTCTCGTACGCAGCGATCGACGAGAGCGCCGACCTGGCGCGCGAACGCGGTTCCTACCCGAACTTCGAGGGCTCGCGCTGGTCGCAGGGCCTGGTGCCGTTCGACAGCATCGCCCTCACCGAGCAGGACCGCGGCGTGCCGATCAAGGTCAACCGCACGACGCGTCTCGACTGGGATGCGCTGCGCGAGAAGGTCAAGGGCGGCGTGCGCAACGCGACGCTGATGGCGATCGCGCCCACCGCATCCATCGGTCTGGTCGCCGGCACGACCCCCGGTTTCGACCCGCAGTTCTCGCAGATCTTCAGCCGGTCGACCTCGTCGGGCAAGTTCCTCGAAGTCAACCGCAACCTGGTCGACGCGCTGCAGGCCGAAGGCATCTGGGAGAAGGTCCGCGAGTCGATCCTGCGCAGCCAGGGCGACATCCAGGGCATCCCCGAGATCCCGGATGCGATCAAGGCGACCTACAAGACCAGCTTCCAGCTCTCGCCGTACTCGTTCATCGAGGTCGCAGCCCGTGCGCAGAAGTGGATCGACCAGGCGATCAGCCGCAACATGTACCTCGAGACGCGTGATCTCGGCGACATGATGGACATCTACTACGCGGCATGGGAGCGTGGAGTCAAGACCACCTACTACCTGCACATGAAGCCGCGTCACCAGGCGGAGCAGTCGACCGTCAAGGTCAACAAGGCCGAGGAGATCGCCGGGGGCGCAGCTCGCAAGGGCTTCGCATCCGTCGGCGCCGGTGAGGGTGCGGATGCAGCGCCTGCAGCCGCTCCGGCGCCCGCTCGCCGCGGTTTCGGCTTCGGAGGTCTCTCGACGGGTGGTGACAAGTAAATGAGCAACACCACCACCCGCGTCGAGGAATACTACGTTCCGGTCGACCCGATGGACGAGCTTCAGTGCGAGTCGTGCCAGTAGTCGCGTCCAGGCGCTGACCCGAAGTAAGAAGAGAGAGAAACACATGGCGATTTTGGGAACGGGAATCCAGGAAGGATTGCTTCTCAAGCCGGTCACCTACAAGTGGGCGATGGACCTGTACGACCAGGCGGTTGCGAACACCTGGTTCCCGAACGAGATCCAGCTCGGCGAGGACATCGCCGACTTCAAGAAGATGACGGATGAGGAACGTCACGCCATCACGTTCCTCATGAGCTACTTCAACCCGAATGAGCTGCTCGTGAACAAGGCGCTCGCGTTCGGCGTGTACCCGTACCTGAACGCGGCCGAGGCGCACCTGTACCTCGCGAAGCAGATGTGGGAGGAGGCGAACCACTGCATGTCGTTCGAGTACGTCCTCGAGACGTTCCCGATCGATCGTGAGGCCGCCTACAACTCGCACATCGATGTTCCGTCGATGGCGCGCAAGGAGGAGTTCGAGATCCGCTTCATCAAGCGGATGACCGAAGAGACTCTCGACATCACGACGACCGCGGGCAAGCAGGACTTCATCCGCAACCTCGTGGCGTACAACGTGATCCTCGAGGGCATCTGGTTCTACTCGGGCTTCATGGTCGCCCTGTCGTTCCGTCAGCGCAATCTTCTGCGCAACTTCGGTTCGCTCATGGACTGGGTCGTGCGCGACGAGTCGCTGCACCTGAAGTTCGGTATCAACCTCATCCTGACGGTGCTGGAGGAGAACCCCGACCTGCAGACGGCGGAGTTCGCCGAGGAGATCCGCCAGATGATCCTCGACGCCGTCGAGATGGAGGAGGAGTACAACCGCGATCTTCTCCCGAACGGCATCCTGGGCCTGAACGCGAACTACATCAACCAGTACGTCAAGTACCTGGCTGACCGTCGCCTGGAGGAGCTCGGCTTCGAGCCCGAGTACAAGGTGTCCAACCCGGCGAAGTGGATGGCGACGGCGAACGACACGCTCGAGCTGGTCAACTTCTTCGAGTCGACGAACACGTCGTACGAGTCGAACGCGAAGGCGTCCACCGGAAGCCGGTAGCCGTTCCCGTTGTTTGTGCGGGCTTTCGTGCGTTCAGATCAGCGGGCGGCGTGGCCGCGCACGATTGGCGGCTGCCGCGGCCAGTCCGAGGGTGACCGGGTGAACCCAGCCGCGTTGCGCAGACTGGCTGAGCGCGGCGACGACTGCTGTGATGCCTGCGGTCACGGTCGCTGCTCCGGCGATGTCGAGGCGTTCTGGAGTGCGACGCAGATCTCGCGTCACAAGGTACGGGATGACCGCGATCACCACGAGGCCGACGGGCACGTTGACGAAGAAGACCGCCTGCCATCCGAACGCCGCCGTGAGTACGCCGCCGAGCAGGACGCCTGCGGCGCTCCCTATTCCGGCGACGGCGCCCCAGATTCCGAACGCCTTGGCCCGGTCTTTTCCGGCGAACAGGTGGGTGACGAGCGCGAGGCATGCCGGGGCGAGCAGCGCAGCGGACGCTCCCTGGAGCGCGCGGGCCGAGAGCAGCATCGCCCCGCTGCTTGACAGTCCGGCAACGGTCGAAGCGGCAATGAATCCGGCAACCCCTATGAGGAACATGCGCCGGTGTCCGAGCTGATCGGCGAGTCGGCCTCCGAGCAGCAGCAGACCGCCGAAGGGGAGCACATAGGCAGTGATGATCCAGCCGAGCGCGGCGGTGTCGAGGTGGAGCTGACTTCCGACGGAGGGTAGGGCGATGTTGACGATGGACGCGTCGAGCACGACCAGGAACTGGGCGAGCGCGAGCACCGTGAGGGCCCACCAACGATGGGTGCTGCGAGCCGGAGCCGCAGCGAGTGCCGCAGAGGTCCGTTTCGCAGTCGCGGGTGTCGAGGTGCCGGCTTGCACCCCGGGCGTGTCGGCAAGGGAGGAGGACATATGGTTTAACATTTCGCATGGTGAGTGATCAATCAATCACTCTTGTGGTGAAAGAAGCGGCCCCGCTGGCGCGAGGCCGGTCGGAGCCCGGATCAGCGCGTCTGCGGGTGGCGAATCCCGTCAGTGAGGATGCGCGCCCAATCCTCCGGGATGGATTCGAGGCCGGCTGTGACGATCAGGTGGCAGAGCTGTCCGAACGCCATGAAGCGCTGCACCTCGCCGTCGGTCGCCCCCGAGCGGTCGAGAGCGAAGCGTGTCACCCGAGCCAGCCCGCGCCTGAGCGAGTCGCCGATCTCCGGGATCTCGCCCGCGGACTGCGCGTGAACCTGGAGCAGGAGGAGCGCTCGATCCTCGATGAGTTCGGCATAAGCCCCGCCCATCGCGGAAAGAATCTCGGAAGGCGTCTGGCCCGCAGATTCCTCTGCGCCCCGCGCCAGCGACTCCTCGATGAGTTCGAAACAGCGATCGAGTGCCGCGACGAAAAGCGTCTCCTTACCGGGGAAGAGCTTGAACACATAGGCCGGGGAGATGCGTGCGTGCTCGGCTACCGCTGCGATCGGAGTTCCCAGATAGCCGCTGGTTGCGAAAACCTGGATCGCGCTGGTGATGACTGTGTCACGCCTCGCGTCTGCAGTAGAGAGGGGTGTGCGGGTTCGTGTGGGAGCCGGCATGTGAGTGACTGTACACTCACTAGTTGAGATTGCGCAAGAGGGTATGGGGTCCTGGGCCGACACGCCGTAGGTGAAAGGGCGCCCGCCCAGGCTCGGCTCAGTGGGCATCCATGCTTCGAAGGGGAGGTCACTCCGTGGCTCGGGGGCCGGTTGATCGAAGGGACGGGGATGTGCTGAACGGGCTGGTACTGCCCAGGCAGAGGCCCGCCGCGAGAGGATAGAGGGGTGCCCACACTGATTCAGGCGGACGAGCTTGCCGCCGCGCTCGCCGCATCCACGCCGCCCCGGCTTCTCGATGTCCGTTGGAAGCTCGGCGGCCCGCCCGGGCGACCGCTCCACGAAGCCGGGCACATTCCCGGTGCCGTGTACGTCGACCTCGACACGGAACTGGCCGGCCACGGTCTCCCGATCGAAGGGCGCCACCCGCTTCCCGGCATCGAGACACTCCAGGCGGCCGCGCGCCGCTGGGGCCTCAACCCCGGCGACTCGGTCGTCGTCTACGACGACCTCTCCGCGATGTCCGCGGCGCGCGCCTGGTGGCTGCTGCGCCATGCCGGCTTCGATGACGTCCGGGTACTCGACGGCGGCCTCGCCATGTGGATCGCCGCAGGGTACGCACTCGAGTCCGGCGCCGTCGAGGTCGAACCCGGAAGCGTCGAGCTCGCGTACGGGCACCTGCCGATCCTCGATGGCGACCAGGCGGCCGCCGTCGCGCGGGAAGGCGTGCTCCTCGACGCCAGGGCCGGCGAACGGTATCGCGGTGAGACCGAGCCGATCGATCCGCGTGCGGGCCACATCCCGGGCGCTGTCAGCGCACCGACGACGGAGAACCTGGGATCAGACGGGCGGTTCCTTCCGCCCGAGCAGCTCGCGGCCCGATTCGCAGCGTTGGGTGTGCGTAAGGATGCGCCGGTCGGCACCTACTGCGGCTCCGGCATCACCTCCGCTCACGAACTCATCGCGCTGGAACTCGCCGGCTACGACGGCGCGGTCTACCCGGGGTCGTGGTCGGCGTGGTCGAACGATCCCGCCCGCCCGGTGGCCACGGGACTTGGAGGGGTGTAACAGTGGGCAACAGCGCTTTGACCGCACCCGGGCCGCGCCTAATGTCTACGCATGACCACTGTGGACACTCACCTGATCGGGCGGCCCGCCGGCCCGCTCGCGCACCGTGATGTCCTCGACCCGGCGGCGGTGAGCGCAACGGACGCAATCCTCGACTCGGCGACCGCACTCATCGGCAACACGCCCGTCGTCGAGCTGCATTCGCTCACCCGGGGGCTGCCGGGACGCGTGCTCGTCAAACTCGAATGCCGTAACCCGGGCGGTTCGTCGAAGGATCGTGTCGCGCTCAACATGATCCGTACCGCGGAAGCGACCGGTGTCCTCCGGCCTGGCGGCACGATCGTCGAGGCGACATCGGGCAACACCGGCATCGGACTCGCCCTTGTCGGCCGGCTCACCGGACACCCCGTGGTCATCGTGCACAGCGCCGACATCTCCGACGAGAAACGCGCCGTGCTCACCGCCTACGGCGCCCGGCTCGTGCAGGCCGACTGGGATGCCGAACCCTCCGATCCCGCCAATCCGCGCGCCGTCGCCGATCGCATCGCAGCCCAGACACCGGGCGCCTGGCGTTCGTCGCAGTTCGAGAACCTGGCCAACCCACACGCGCACTACCAGTCCACCGGGCCCGAGATCTGGCGCCAGACGGCGGGAACCGTCACACATCTCGTCGCATCCATCGGCACCGGCGGCACCGTCAGCGGGGCCGGACGCTTCCTCAAGACGTGAGCGCCGGCGCCGTGCGGGTCATCGGCGCGAACCCTGCCGGCTCGACCTACGCCGGCGACGCCCCCGGCCAGATCGTCGTCGACGGCGTCGGCACGAGCTGGCCTCGCGAATTCTGGCCGACGACCTTCGACCGCGACCTCGTAGACGAGGTGCGAACCGTCGACGACCGAACCGTCTATGCGACCGTCCACCGTCTCGCGGGGGAGGAGGCCCTGCTCCTCGGCCCGTCGTCCGGGCTGGCCGTCGCGGTAGCCGTCGAGCAAGCCCGAACGGCCGCGCCCGGCTCGGTGATCGTGGCGATCGCGCCCGACGGCGGCATCAACTACCTGACCAAGGCATACAACCCCGAGTGGCTGGCGAAAGCCGGACTCACCCCAACCACCGAGTGACGGCGAGTAGTTTCACACCATGACCCTTCTGCATTTCGGCTGGTTCCTCGGCGCCGGATTCGGCGTCCAGGGCTGGGGCGACCCCACCTACGGCATCGGCTACGACTGGAAGCAGCCGCAGGTCTACCAGGATGCCGCGCGCCTGTTCGAAGCGAGCGGGTTCGACCTGTTCATCATCGAGGACGGCGTCGCCGTACCCGACACCTACGGCGGGACCGCGGAGGTGAACCTCGCCAACGCGCGCTTCGTCCCGAAGCACGACCCGCTGCCCCTCGTTCCCTACCTTCTCGGGGCCACCCGCGACCTCGGAATCGTCCCGACCCTGAGCGCCAGCTTCTATGAGCCGTTCACCGCGGCCCGGCTCCTCGCGACCCTCCAGCATTTCGCAGGCGGCCGCCTCGGCTTCAACGTGGTGACGAGCGGATCGGACCTCGCAGCCCAGAACTACAACCTCGACAAGCAGGTCGAGCACGACCTCCGCTACGACCGCGCCGACGAATGGGTCGACGTGGTTCGCCGCCTGTGGCGCAGCTGGGATGCGGACGCCGTCCTCGAAGACACGGAGCGCGGGGTCTACGCCGACTTCACGAAGGTGCGCCCGATCAACCACGAGGGACGATTCTTCCGCGTGCGGGGTCCTCTCAACACGGTGCCGCCCGTCGAGGAGCCGGTCATGGTGCAGGCCGGCGCGTCTGGTCGCGGCCGTGATTTCGCAGGCAAGAACTCCGACGTCATCCTGGCTCTCGCATCCACACCTGAACGGATGCGCGACTACCGCAACTCCATCCGCGAGGTCGCGGCGGCCAACGGGCGGGATCCGGATGCGGTGAAGGTTCTGTTCGTCGTCAACCCGGTGGTGACGGCGAATGCGGCCGAGACCGAGACGGTGAAGGCGGCGCGGGCCGAACTCACGCAGTCGGCGATCGACGAAGCGCTCCAGTCGATCTCGTACCTGTCAGGCGTCGACTTCAAGAAGTTCGACCTCGATGCGCCGCTGCCGGCTGTGACGACCAACAGCAACCAGGGCACCCTCGACAATTTCGTGAGTTCGGCGCCCGCCGGTTCGACGCTGCGCGAGATCCTTCAGGTCCGCGCCCGCAAGGACGGTCTCGCGATCGTGGGAACCGCCGACGAGATCGCCGAACACCTGGGCGAGCTGGGTGAGGCCGTCGGAGGCGACGGGTTCCTCTTCACCGGCCAGGTGCATCCGGCGCACGTGCACCGCACCCTCGACCCCCTCGTGCCCGCCCTGCGGCGGCGCGGCCTGATCCGCACGGAATTCGGCGGTGCGGGACTGCGCGCCAACCTCCGGGAGTTCTAGCGTGACCGCGGAGATCGTCACACTGGGTGCCGACGCTCCGACGACGGCGGACCTCGTCGCGATCGCGGATGGCGCTCGCGTCGAGATCGGTCCGGATGCACGCCAGGCGATCGAAGCATCCCGCGCCGTCGTCGAGGCGGCGATCGCGGACGGACTCCCGGTCTACGGTCTCAACACGCGCCTCGGCGCCGGACGGGACGACCGGGTCGGCGACGACGAGCTGCTCGACTATCAGAGGCTCGTCATCGCGAACCATCGCGGCGGCGTGGGCGAGGCGCTGGGGGAGCGGCAGGTGCGCGCCCTGATCGCCGCCAGGCTCAGCGGCTTCACGCGCGGCGGGGCAGGTGTGCGGATCGAACTCGCGCAGGCGTATGCCGACTTGCTGAACGCGAACATCCACCCGGTGGTTCCCGCCCGCGGCTCGGTGGGCGCTGCGGACCTCACGCATCTGGCCGAGGTGGCGGCCGTCCTCACCGGGGGCGGGCGGGCATTCATCGACGGAGTTGTGGTGCCGGGTGAGGAGGCTCTGACCGCCGCCGGGCTCGAGCCCATCGTCCTGGCGCCGCATGAAGGCCTCGCGGTCCTGAGCTCGAACGCGTACAGCGTCGGCGCGGGGGCGCTCGTGCTGTCGGCACTGGCCCGCCGGGTCGACGCCTGGGATTCCGTCGTCGCGCTCACGCTCGAAGCCGTCGGCTCTGCGGGACCGGCCGGCAACCTGACCGCGTTCAGCGCGGAGATCGCGGATGCTCGCGGCGGCGCCGGTCAGCGCTCGTCGGCCGGGGTGATCCGGGCCGCACTCCTCGGCAGCGCGCTCGCCGCATCCGACCGGAGCGTGACCGTGCAGGACCCGATCGCGTTCCGCACGGTGCCGCAGATCCACGGGGCGCTTCGGGAAGCGCTCGATCACGGCGTACATGAGATCGACCTCGAAGTGGCCGCGCGATCCGACAACCCGCTCGTCGACGTCGGGACGGGGCGGATGATCTCCGGCGGGAACTTCCAGGCGATCCCTCTCGCCCTCGCCCTGGAGAACATCCGGCTGGCGCTCGCGCACGTCGCTTCAGCGAGCGAGCGACGCATCTCCGCACTGTCCGGGGCGCTCACCACGGCCCGACGGGAGGGGAGGACGCGCGTGCCCGGGCTCCTGGCCTATTCGGCTGCGGCAGCCCTCGCCGAGGTGAGGCAGCTGGCCGCACCCGCGACGCTCGGAGTGACGACCCTGTCGGGTGTGGAGGACCACGCGTCCCTCGCACCGCTGGCCCTCCAGCTGCTCGAGCGGTCCGCCGCACTGGTGGACGAGCTCGCGGCGATCGAAGCGCTCCACGCGGTCGACCTGCTCCGGGTTACGGATGCGCGGCCGACGGGCGCCGGAACCGGACCGATTTTCGCAGGGGTCGACGAGGCCGTTGCCGCCGGGATCCCTGCCGCCGACCTCGTTCCGCTGGTCGTCGCGACGATCAGGTGACCGACAGGCTGTCCTCAGCGATCGGCAGCGGGCAGCTCTTTCTCGAACGACAGGTAGCCGATCGCCTCGTAGTCCGCATCCAGATCGAAGAGCGGCCTGTAGCCGAGTGACAGGTAGAGGGCGACCGCTTCGGGCTGTCGTGCGCCGGTGGTGAGCTCGATCCGCCTGATCCCGCGTGAGGCGGCCTCGGCCTCGAGCTCGGCCATCACCCGCCGGGCAAGGCCTTTGCGGCGGTGCTCCGAATGCGTCCACACCCGCTTCACCTCCACCGTCTCGTCGTCGATGCGCATGAAGGCTCCGCCGGCGACCGGGGCGCCGTCGACGAGAAGGAGGAGGAACACTCCGCCCGTCGACTCGTGGAAGCGCTCAGCGGGGTAGCGGGACAACTCGGCCGACGAGGGGATCCCGTCGTTGAAGCCGTAGCGCTCGTCGTATTCGCGGGACAACTCCTCGACAAGCGGCGAAGCAAGCGGGTCATCCGGGCTGGAGTGGATGACGGTCGCCGTCGATGCGAAATCGTTAGGCAAAACAGGCACTCACCGACGATATGCCGGGCGCGTGCGCGTCACAACACGAATTCTTCACACTTCGTCACGCCGCGCGTCACTGTTGTGCAAGTAATCGCGAAATATGCCGGAAATCTCTGCGAAAAGTTGCGTTGCACGCGTGAATTAGGTTGATTGTCAGCGCCAGCGCTGAGGTAGGCTCCACTCACCGCGATTCTCATCCCCACCAAGAGAAGGAATACATTCATATGCGAACCCGTTATGCGGCCCCTGCGCTGCTCGCAATCGCAGCGCTCGCGCTGACCGGCTGCGTCGACAACTCGACCCCGTCGAGCAGCAACTCCCCGTCGACCAGCGGCAACGCCTACGGCGTGACGAAGGACGCGACGCTCGCGGCATCGCTCCCCAGCAAGATCAAGTCGGCCGGTGCCATCACGGTAGGCATGGACGACACGTACGCCCCCAACGAGTACAAGGACGACAACGGCAACCCCGCCGGATGGGAAGTCGACCTGACCAACGCCATCGGCGACAAGCTCGGCGTCAAGATCAACTACGCGATCGCGAAGTTCGACAACATCATCCCCAGCATCACCGGCGGCAAGGACGACATGGGAATGTCGTCGTTCACCGACACCGTCGAGCGCGAGAAGCAAGTCGACTTCGTCAACTACTACTCGGCAGGCATCCAGTGGGCGTCGGCCAAGGGCAAGACGGTCGACCCCGACAACGCCTGTGGACTCAAGGTCGCCGTCCAGTCGACCACCTTCGAGGACACCGATGAGGTTCCCGCGAAGTCGAAGGCGTGCACCGACAAGGGCAAGCCGGCCATCCAGGTCTTCCGCTTCGACGCCCAGGACCAGGCGACCAACGCGGTCGTCCTCGGCCAGGTCGACGCCATGAGCGCTGACTCGCCCGTCACCCTCTATGCGATCTCGCAGACCGGTGGCAAGCTCCAGACCGCAGGCAACACGTTCGACGTCGCGCCGTACGGCATCCCGGTCGCCAAGGGTTCGGACTTCGGCCCGGTCCTGCAGAAGACCGTCCAGGCGCTGATCGAAGACGGAACCTACGGCAAGATCCTCGACAAGTGGGGTGTTGCAGATGGTGGCGTCAAGACCGTCGACTTCAACGCCGCGTCGAAAGGCTAATCGATAATGTCCCTGGGCAACCAGGACCGTCCGGTGGCGGCCACAGTGCCGTCGCCGGACGGCGGCCACGATTCACAGCCGATCAAGGCGATCAAGCTGCGTCACCCCTGGCGCACCCTCATCGCCGTCGCTCTGATCGTCATCGTCGTTCTCTTCGTGCTCGACGCCGCCAACCGTGAGGCCTACGGCTGGCCGACGGTAGGCAAGTACCTCTTCGACAAGCGCATCAGTGCAGCCGCGCTCGTCACCCTCGAACTGACGGTGATCTCGATGATCATCGCGATCATCCTGGGCCTCATCCTCGCAATCATGCGGCTGTCGCCGAACCCGGTCGTCAAGTCGGTCGCCTGGCTGTACCTGTGGATCTTCCGCGGAACACCGATCTATGTCCAGCTCGTGTTCTGGGGCCTCATCGCCCTGATCTATCCGACCATCGAGCTGGGTCGCGGCATCCTCCACGATCCGATCGTCCTGATGGACAACTTCGCGCTCAACACGTTCGTGATCGCGATCATCGGCCTGTCACTCAACGAAGCTGCGTACATGGCTGAGATCGTGCGAGCCGGACTCCTCTCGGTCGATCGCGGGCAGGAGGAGGCGGCCACCGCGCTCGGCATGGGCTGGGGGCTCACCATGCGGCGCATCGTGGTGCCGCAGTCGATGCGCATCATCATCCCGCCGACCGGCAACGAAGTCATCTCGATGCTGAAGACGACGTCGCTGGTGGCGGCCATCCCGCTCACCACCGACCTCTACGGTGTCGCGCGCGACATCTCCGCGGTGACGTTCACACCCGTCCCGCTGCTGATCGTCGCATCCATCTGGTACCTGTTCTTCACCTCGATCCTGATGGTGGGCCAGTACTTCCTGGAGAAGCGGTTCTCGCGTGGTGTCGGGGCCCGGCGTCCTGACAAGAACGACGGCATCGCGATCACGGCCGCGACGCCGGTCATCGACGGCAACGACGTGGGAGGCAAGGGATGAGCGGCACGCCGATGGTCCTCGCAGAAGGCGTTTCGAAGAGTTTCGGTTCGAATGAGGTGCTGAAGAGCATCTCGCTGTCAGTGGAGCCCGGTGAAGTGCTCTGCATCGTCGGACCGAGCGGTTCGGGCAAGTCAACGTTCCTGCGCTGCATCAACCACCTCGAGCGGGTGGACGCGGGCCGGCTCTCGGTCGACGGCCAGCTGGTCGGCTACCAGCAGCGCGGCGACAAGCTGTACGAGCTGAAGCCGAAGGAGGCAGCGCGTCAGCGCCGTGACATCGGGATGGTCTTCCAGCGTTTCAACCTGTTCCCGCACATGACGGCTCTCGAGAACGTCATCGAGGCTCCGATCCACGTGAAGGGCCTGTCGAAGTCGCAGGCCGTCGCGCGCGCAGAGGAACTGCTCACGCGGGTGGGCCTCGGCAACAAGGGCGACCACTACCCGGCACACCTGTCGGGCGGTCAGCAGCAGCGCGTAGCGATTGCGCGGGCACTCGCCATGGAGCCGAAGCTGATGCTGTTCGACGAGCCGACCTCTGCGCTCGACCCCGAGCTGGTCGGCGAGGTCCTCGACGTGATGCAGGGGCTAGCGAAATCGGGCATGACCATGATCGTGGTAACCCACGAGATGGGCTTCGCACGCGAAGTGGCCGACTCGCTGGTCTTCATGGACGGCGGTGTCGTCGTCGAGTCCGGCGACCCGCGTGAGGTGCTCGCCAACCCGCAGCACCAGCGCACGCGGGCCTTCCTCTCGAAGGTCCTCTAGCCGCCCAGCATCTCCACCGAGAATCGCCCCTCTGGCCGAGCTGACCTCGCCGAGGGGCGATTCTCGATGCGGCCGGCGATTCTCGGCGCCGACCGGAGGCGGGTCAGCCCTCCAGGACTTTGCGGATGCGCTGCACCGAGACGGTCTCAGCCGTGCCCAGCGACTGCGCGAACAGGCTCACCCGGAACTCCTCGAGCATCCAGCGGGCGTGAACCAGCGACGGTGGCGCGTGCGGCGCCGGAGGGATGCGCCCACCGGCGTCCGCATACATCGCCGCGGCGGTCTCGACCTGGGTCATCCAGGCGCGATCGCGGGCCGGATTCGTCGGGAGCGCCGCCATCCGCTGGCCGATGCCGTTCAGGTACCGCGGCAGGTGCCGCAGCTGCTCGAGACCTGTCGCGGAGACGAAACCGGGGTAGACGAGGCCCGCGAGCTGTCCTTTGGCGTCGTTCAGTGCGGACAGGAACGTGAGGCTCGTCGCACCCGAGATCGCCTTGTCCGCGGCCCGGGCGGCGGTGAGGATGCGCGTGACGAGCGCCACCGTCTCGAACATCGCATCCATCACGATCGCCGACACGCGGTCCCGCACCGCCTCGAACTCCGCGCGCATGAAGAGCTGGCCGTCGGGCTTCATCCGGTAGAGGACACTGTCGACGACGGCGAGCAGGCAATCGTCGAAGAGAGCCTTGGTGCTCGGGTACGGGCTGGCGGCGAGGGTGAGCTTCTCGTTCGAGGTCAGGTGCTGCTGCACGTAGGCGACCGGCGACGGTACGGCGTTCAGAAGCAGGCGCCGCGCCCCGCCCGGCATGGCCGCAGCCTGGTCGGCGGGTGTGCCCATGAGGCGGATGCTCACGCTCGCGCCCTCATCGACGAGCGCCGGGTACGCGCGGATCACGTTCACGGTCCCGCCCGGACCCTTCTGCTCGGTGTCGAGGTACCGGGGGAGTTCGTCGAGATCCCACGTGGTGAGGCCGACGCGCTCGATCGCGTTCGGCGTGCGAGCCTCGGCGACCCGGACCACCGACTCGCGGGCGCGTGACCGAAGCCGATCCTGGAGTTCCGGCAGGTCTTTGCCCGAGGCGACGACCCGTCCGCGCTCGCCGATGACGTCGAACGTCGGGCGGAGGTGGCCGGGGATGCGGGCGAGGTCGAAGTCCGACCCGGAGACCCGGGAGCCGGTGAGCCTGCTGATCACGGCAGCGAGGGTGTCGGGGAGGGATGCTGCCGGCCGCTCGCCGTCCTGAGCGCGCATCCCGGCGGTGTCGGCGAGTTCGCCGAGCAGTCGTTTCGCCCAGTCGGCTGCGGGCACGACCTGGCGCCGGATGGACTTCGGAAGCGACTTGATCAATGCGGTCACCAGGTCGTGCCGGAGCCCGGGAACCTGCCAGTCGAACCCTTCCGGCCGCAGGCCCGCCAGCAGCGGAAGCGGAACCTGAACGGTCACGCCGTCGTCTTCGGCTCCCGGCTCGAAACGATAGCGGAGGGTGAGGCGCTGGTCGCCCTGTTGCCACACCGGAGGGAAGGCGGCGTCGTCGACCGGGGTGGAATCCTCGGCGAGCAGCGCCTCCTGGGTCATCGTCAGCAGGTCGGGCGTCTCGGCACGTGCCTTGCGCCACCAGCCTTCGAAACTGCGGGTGGAGACCACGTCCGCGGGAATGCGCCGGTCGTAGAAGTCGAACACGGCTTCGTCGTCGTTCAGGATGTCGCGTCGCCGGGTGCGTTCCTCCAGCTCGCGCAGCTCCGCCCTGAGCGCGCGGTTCGCCCGGTCGAAAGCCTGCTTCGAATCCCATTCGCCCTCGACGAGCGCGTGGCGGATGAAGAGCTCGCGCGAGAGCTCCTGGTCGATGCGCGAATACTGCACACGTCGGCGGGGGACGATCGGCACCCCGAAGAGCGTCACACGCTCGTAGGCGACGACAGCGCCCTGGCTCTTCTCCCAGTGCGGCTCGCTGTAGTTGCGTTTGCAGAGGTCGCCGGCGATCGGCTCGGCCCACGCCGGATCGATGGCCGCGTTCATCCGCGCGAACAGCCTGCTCGTCTCGACCAGTTCTGCGCTCATCACCGCGTTCGGCTGACGCTTCGCCAGCGTGGAACCGGGGAAGATGACGAACTTCGCCTGCCGGGCTCCGATGTACTCGGCGCCGCGCGATTTCGGGCCGGTTTTCGTCGATCCGGGGCGGCCGCTCGTGCTCGCGGTCGCATCCTTGATCCCGATGTGGGACAGAAGACCGGCGAGCAGGGACTTGTGGATGCCCGCGCTGAAGCTCAGATCGGTCGCGTCGCGATCGTGCGCCGCCAGCGCCGAACGAGCTGCGCTCGTGCGGTCGTGATCCTCCACGGCCAGCCCGAGCGGCTTTGCGAGCTGACGCAGCTGACGATAGACGTCCTGCCATTCGCGCACGCGCAGGAAATTCAGGAACTCGGTCTTGCAGAGGCGGCGGAACGCGCTCGACGAGAGCTCCCTCTGCTGCTCCTCCAGGTAATTCCACAGATTGAGGAGCGTGAGGAAGTCGCTGGTGGGGTCGGCGAAACGGGCGTGGAACTCGTCGGCGGTCCCGCGTCGCTCGACGGGCCGCTCCCGCGGATCCTGGATCGTCAGGCCGGCGACGATCGCCATCACTTCGCGGCTCGTCCCGTGGCGCTTCGACTCGACCACCATGCGCGCGAACCGCGGGTCGATCGGCAGCTGGGCGAGCTGGCGTCCGATGCGGGTCAGCACTGGCTCACCGGCCTTCGACTGCACGATCGCATTCAGCTCCGCGAGCAGGTCGAGACCGTCCTTGATGCCGCGCGAGTCCGGCGGTGTCAGGAACGGGAAGGCTGCGATGTCGCCGAGCCCCAGCGAGATCATCTGCAGGATGACCGCCGCCAGGTTCGTGCGCAGGATCTCCGGTTCGGTGAATTCCGGTCGCTTCTCGAAATCCTCCTGCGAGTAGAGACGGATGGCGATGCCGTCGCTGGTTCGACCCGAGCGCCCCGAACGCTGGTTCGCCGACGCCTGCGAGATGGCCTCGATGGGGAGGCGCTGGACCTTGGCGCGCACGCTGTAGCGGCTGATTCGTGCCGTGCCGGCATCCACCACGTACTTGATCCCGGGAACCGTCAGGCTCGTCTCGGCGACGTTCGTCGCGAGCACGATCCGGCGGCGCACCCCGGCGACCTTCGACGGCTGGAAGACGCGGTGCTGTTCCGCGCTCGATAGCCGGCCATACAGCGGAAGCACCTCGGTGAAGGGGATGTTGCGGCCACGCACCGCGTCCGCCGCATCCCGGATCTCGTTCTCCCCGGAGAGGAACACGAGGACGTCGCCGCTCGACTCGCGCGCGAGCTCGTCGAGGGCGTCGTTGATGCCCTGCAGGTAATCCCTGTCCGACGACTCGACCGTCTCGCCGTCTTCGTCCTCCTCGATCTCGCCGACGAGCGGACGGTAGCGGACCTCGACCGGGAAGGTGCGGCCCGAGACCTCGATCACCGGCGCCGGTGTCCCGTCGGCGGACGCGAAATGGCGCGCGAAGCTCTCCGGGTCGATCGTGGCCGACGTGACGATCACTTTGAGGTCGGGGCGCTTCGGCAGCAGCTCCCGCAGGTAGCCGATCAGGAAGTCGATGTTCAGGCTGCGCTCGTGTGCCTCGTCGATGATGATCGTGTCGTACTTGCGCAGCATCCGGTCGCGATGGATCTCGTTCAGCAGGATGCCGTCGGTCATCAGCTTGATCCGCGTCGACGCCCCGACCCGGTCCGTGAAGCGCACCTGGTAGCCGACCAGCCCGCCGACGTCTTCGCCGAGCTCCTCGGCGATGCGCTCCGCGATCGTCCGTGCCGCGATCCGTCGGGGCTGCGTGTGGCCGATGCTCTCCCGGCCGAGTTCGAGGCAGATCTTCGGCAGCTGGGTCGTCTTGCCCGAGCCGGTCTCACCGGCGACGATCACGACCTGATGGTCGCGGATGGCGCGCGCGATGTCCTCCCGCTTCTGGCTGACAGGAAGCTCGGGAGGAAAGTGCAGACGGGCGGGGGAGACCATGGAAGACATGAGCCTTCCATTCTATTTGCTGCGAAGGCGGCGTGCCGCGGACGAGGGAATTGCCGTCGGGCCTGCGCGGGCGTAGCGTTCATCCACACGCCCAGCGCGACTCGAGTCAACGGAGACATGAGAATATGACGAATACGGGATATGCGACCATGTCGGTCGCGTCCATCCTCGCCGAAACGGCCAGACGGTCGCCCGACAATCTCGCGCTGATCTTCGGAGACCAGAAGATCAGCTACGCCGAACTGTGGGACCAGACCCTCACGTACGCGGGGGCGCTTCGAGCTCGCGGGATCGGTCCGGGCGATGCGGTCGCGCTTCTCATTCCGAATGTGCCGGACTTTCCGCGGGCGTACTATGCGATCCTCTCGCTCGGCGCTGTCGTGGTGCCGGTGCACGCTCTGCTGAAAGGCGAGGAGATCGCCTACGTCCTGCGCGACAGCGGTGCGAAACTGCTGATCTGCGCTGCGCCGCTGCTCGCGGAAGGCGCGAAAGGTGCGGCCATCGCCGGCATCGAGACGATGTCCGTGCTGGTGCCGGATGACATGCTCGCCCAGGCCCCGTTCGCCCGCCTGGAAGACGAGGCGCGCGCCGCGGAGCCGATCGACGCCTACGTGCCGCGCAGCCCGTTCGACACGGCGACCATCCTCTACACGAGCGGCACGACCGGAAAGCCGAAAGGCGCCGAAGGGTGCCACTTCTCGCTCGTCGAACAGGTCAACACCCTCGCTGCCGGTGCGCTCGATGTGACGCCGGAGGACCGCATCCTCGGCTGTCTGCCGCTGTTCCACACGTTCGGGCAGACCTGCGTCATGAACCTCGGCTTCCGGGTGGGCGCCGCCGTCGTGCTGGTTCCGAAGTTCGACGGGGCGACGGCGCTGGCGCTCCTCAACGCCCACCGGTGCACGATCATGACCGGCGTGCCGACGATGTACATCGCGCTGCTCGAGGCCGCCAAATCGAACCCGGAGCGGCCACCGCTGCGGTACGGGATGTCCGGAGGCGCCGCGATCCCCGTCGCCGTCATCGAGCGGATGAAAGAGGTGTACGGGATCGACGTCCACGAAGGCTACGGGCTCACCGAGACGTCGCCGGTCGCGACATTCAACCACCGGGGCAAGCAGACCCGCGTGGGCACCGTGGGCCAGCCGATCTGGGGCGTCGACGTCGAGATCGCCGACGCGGAGGTCGACGACAACATCGCGCTGCTCCCTCGCGGGGAGCTCGGAGAGATCGTGGTACGCGGGCACAACCTGATGAAGGGGTACCTCCACCTGCCGGAGGCGAACGCCGAAGCCGTGGTCGACGGCTGGTTCCGCACGGGAGACCTCGGGACCAAGAGCGACGACGACTACGTCACGATCGTCGACCGCAAGAAGGACATGATCGTGCGCAACGGCTACAACGTGTACCCGCGCGAGGTCGAAGAGGTGCTGTCCACGCATCCGGCGGTCGCCATGGTCGCGGTCTTCGGTGTGAGCCACGAAACCCACGGCCAGGAGATCATGGCCGTCGTGACACTGATGCCGGGCCAGAGCGTCGACCCGGGCGACCTCATCGCGTTCGCCCAGGAACAGGTCGCGGCGTACAAGTACCCGCGGAGGATCGAGATCCTGGAGGTGCTGCCGCTCGGGCCGAGCGGCAAGGTGCTCAAGCGCGAGTTGGTGGCGCGCTTCGAGACCGCTTAGCGTTGAGGGTATGACCGCTGACAGCATCCCCACCGTCGTCCCCACCGTCACCCTCAACAGCGGAACCGAGATCCCGCAGCTCGGGTTCGGCGTGTTCCGCGTCGACCCTGCGGAGACGACCCGGATCGTGACGGATGCGCTCGAAGTGGGGTACCGCCACATCGACACGGCTGCGATCTACGGCAACGAGACGGGCGTCGGCGAGGCGCTCGCGTCATCCGGGATCCCGCGCAACGAACTGTTCGTCACCACGAAGCTGTGGAACGACCGCCAGACGGATGCTGAAGCGGCCTTCGACGAGAGCCTCGACAAGCTCGGGCTCGACTACGTCGACCTGTACCTCATCCACTGGCCGACGCCGCAGCGCGGCACGTTCGTCCAGGCGTGGAAGTCGCTCGAGACCATCGCGGCGAGCGGGCGCGCGAAGGCGATCGGCGTGTCGAACTTCCTTGTCCCGCACCTCGAGCGACTGCTCGCCGAGACCGACGTCGTGCCGGCGGTCAACCAGATCGAGCTCCACCCTACGCACCAGCAGCCGGACGTGACCGCGTTCGCGCGCGAGCACGGCATCCACATCGAGGCGTGGGGGCCGCTCGGCCAGGGCAAATATCCGTTGTTCGAGCTGCCTGAGGTGACGGGCCCCGCCGAGGCGCACGGCAAGACGCCTGCACAGGTGGTCATCCGGTGGCACCTGCAGAGCGGGAACATCGTGTTCCCCAAGTCCAACCGCCGCGAGCGCATGGCCGAGAACTTCGACGTGTTCGACTTCGAGCTCACCGGTGCCGAGGTGGCGGCGATCACCTCGCTCGAGCGGGAGGGCCGCGTGAGCGCACACCCGAACGAGGTGAACTGACGGGCCGACGGTCGGCTCCCGCCGACGCCGGCTGCCTATTGCCGACGGGATGCGGAGATAGGCTCGCGACGTGCGCATAACGTCGACCATCAACAAGGTCATCTACATCCTGGTCGGCGAGGCGATCGTGCTCACGCTGAACTCGTTGCTGATCTACCGGCTGGTGCCGCCGGTCGTCGACCTCGTCGCCGTGTTCGCGCTCAACTTCCTGTACGTCTTCGTCGGCGTGCGCACGTTCCGCGGACCGGGCGAGGACGTTGCGGCTCCGCGGGCCTGGTGGCGCGCGACCGCCCGGCCGCTCGCGGGCTTCATCATCGGCGGTATCGCCTCCGTTCTCGCCCTGATCTCGTTGCTGGGCGCCCTCGGGTCGTCGCCGGAGCAGTCCGGCACGGCCGCAGTCGTCTGCGTCGGCTGGGCGCTCCTCGCCGCGTACTACCTCAACTCGTCGTTCCGCCTGCGGGCCCTCGACCAGCCCGAGTAGGCGGCCGCGCCCGCCGCGTCCCTGCCGCACTTGTTCGATGCAGGCGCACGCGTATATACGAGTGCGCTCGGACGGGGCACGTGCGCGAGCCGGGCTAACGCCTACGAGGCGGAACCCCGCCATCCGTGAGGAGGCGCCGCAATGAGCGAGGATTCATCGCGGTCGCCCATGTCCATCTGACCACGCGTGCCCCCGTCGCCGCCCGAAGCGCATCTTCGCGCTTCTTCTCGCGCCAGACGACCTCCTCCGGCGCGGCGCCAGCCGTGAACTCAGCCCGTGTGTACTTCGCGCGACCGTCGAATTCGCCGATGAGGTTCGTCTCCGGCCAATAGAAGTCGACGACATAGTGGTGCCCTGAAACGTCGAACCCGACCTGCAGTTCGGGCGCAACCAGGCCCAGTTCATGAATACGGGCCCGGCTCAGTGATTCGCCAGGGCTTTCGGCGAGCGCATCTCCGAATTCGATCGCTCGACTCGCCCGACGCGCTCCGCGCACGATGGCCGCGGTTTCGAGTTCCCCCGCAAGCTCCGTCTGGAACGAGTCAGGGTTGCGACGAAGAGCGGCATCGATGACCGAGACAGCGTCGACGAACGGACTGTACGCGGCCATGTCGACGACTGTGCGGCTGAGGGCGGTCGCCGTGAGACCGTTGATGGCAACGGTGGGACCCGGATTTGCGTGCGTGTGGGCGGTCAGCATCTTTTGCGAGCTGCCGCCGAGTGCATTGGGCGTCGCGACGTGGATGGTGTCCGGCCATGGAGAGACGATCGGGAGACCGTGGATGGCCGCCGCTGTCTCCCGGCAGAAAACGAGTGCGCGATCGCTGGCGAGCGCTACCGCCCTGACGCGAAGAAGGTAGCGGGCATCCGGTTGGAGGGAAGCCCATTGACGACCCGGGATGTACAGCCCTCTGTGGACTCGCACAAGGGCGCGCGCCTGGAGCGCCGACTCGAGCCGACCGCCGGTGATGCCATTCTCGCGAAGATGGCTGGCACGAATGAGTCCTGAGTCCTCCGAGATCAGTGCGTCGACGATGTCCATAGGTCGAGCTTTGCCCGAGGCGGGACGAAATCGGTCGTGCCGAGCACAACTGTGGATGGTGTGCCGAGGTAGCGAGGTGTGAGGGGACAGTCGCATCCTGGGCCACCCGCACTAGTTGTGATCGACCGCACGCGTACAGCGAAGTGCGGCGGGACGCAACGAGTGCGGCGGGACGAAGCCAGTGCGACGAGGCATCAGAACACGCGGGCAGTTTACGTAGTGTGTCGGGCCGGGTGGCACGCATCCGGAGCCCGGTCTACCGTCTACTCATGTCCCAGCCATCGACCGCCCGACCGCTCCGCGTCGTTGCCGTCTCCGGCAGCCTGCACACCCCGAGCAGGACGACCGCACTCGTCAAGGAGATCGTCGCCGCCTTCGGGCGCGAACTCCCGATCGAAGCCCACCTCATCGAGGTCACCGAGATCGGCGCCGAATTCGCCGGCGCCGTGCGCCGCGACCAGCTTCCCGACTCCGTCGAGGCCGAGCTGCACCGCATCGAGAACGCCGACCTCCTGATCGTTGCCAGCCCCGTCTACCGCGCCTCCTTCACCGGGCTCTTCAAGCACCTCTTCGATTTCGTCGGCCAGTACGCGCTGGTGGACAAGCCGGTCCTGCTGGCTGCGACGGGCGGCTCCGACCGCCACGCGCTCATCATCGAGCACCAGTTCCGGCCGCTCTTCGGCTTCTTCCAGGCGCTGACCCTTCCCATCGGCGTCTACGCCAACGACTCCGATTTCAGCAACTACCAAGTCTCCAGCCTCGACCTTCACGAGCGCATCGACCTCGCTGTCGCGCGGGCCCTCCCGCTCATCCGCCTGTCCGTCGCCGAGTCGGAGTCGATCGCGCACTACCTGGGCGGACGATGAGCACCGCAGACTGTCCGCTGCTCCCGGTGATCGGCGGCGACCTCCAGGTTCCCCTCGTCGACGGGAGCGAGACACGTTACGTGAATCTCGACTATGCCGCGAGCTCACCGGCTCTCGAGGTGGTCGCCCGCCACGTGTCGGATGTGCTGCCGCTGTATGCGAGCGTGCATCGGGGAGCGGGCTACGCATCCCAGATCTCGACGGCGGCCTATGAGCATGCCCGCCGGGTGGTCGGCGATTTCGTGGGCGCCCGCCAGGACGACCTGGTGATCTTCACCCGCAACACGACGGATTCGATCAACCTGCTGGCCTCGATCGTCCCGGGCGAGACGGTCGTGCTCGACATCGAGCATCACGCGAACCTGCTTCCTTGGGTGAACGCGAATGCGCGCGTAGTCAGGGCGGCGGACACCATCGAGGAGACGCTGAAACGGGTGGATGGGGAACTCGCCTCCCGCCCCGCCGCGCTTCTGGCAGTCACCGGCGCGAGCAATGTCACGGGGGAGACCCTTCCGCTGCGCAGGCTGGCCACGATCGCGCACCGGCGCGGCACGCGTCTCGCGGTGGATGGCGCCCAGCTGGTTCCGCACCGTCGCGTCTCGATCGCGTTCGACGGGGTCGACTATCTCGCCTTCTCAGGTCACAAGACGTACGCGCCGTTCGGGGCGGGCGTGCTGGTGGGTCGCCGCGACTGGCTCGATTTCGGCGAGCCGTACCTGCGCGGCGGCGGTGCGGTGACGCAGGTCAGTCTCGAGTCGACGACCTGGCGTACCGGGCCTGCCCGGCACGAGGCCGGCTCACCGAACGTGATCGGTGTCGCAGCGCTGGCGCGGGCGATCCAGGAATTGTCCTCACTCGACGTGCACGAGTGGGAAGCGCATGAGCGGACCCTGCGCGACCGTCTCGTGGCCGGCATCGGCGGGCTCCCGGGTGTGCGCATCCACAGCATCTTCCCCGACGCGGTGGATGCGGTCGGCGTGGTGAGCTTCTCGGTCGACGGGGTCGACTCCCGGCTGCTGGCCACGGCTTTGTCGGCCGAGGCCGGCATCGGCGTGCGCGACGGCAAGTTCTGTGCACATCCTCTGCTCGAGCGTCTCGGCATCACGGGTCCGGCTGTCCGCGCGAGTTTCGGCGTCGGATCGCAGACCGCGGATGTGGACCTGCTGATCTCGGAGCTGACGCGCTTTCTCGCGGACGGCCCGCGCTGGACGTACGAGCTGGTCGACGGCCACTGGGTCGCGCTCGACGACGCCCGTCCACGCCCGGACTGGGCGCCGGAACTGGATGCCGACCACGGCTACTACGGCTGCGCTGCGTGACATCTCGTCGCCGGCGGCATCGCTGACGCGCCCAACGACCCTCGGGCGGCCTACGCTTGGCGCATGTCCAACCGGCTCGCCTCCGCGATCAGTCCGTATCTGCGTTCGCACGCCGACAATCCCGTCGACTGGTTCCCGTGGGGTGCCGACGCCTTCGCCGAGGCCGAGCGTCGCGATGTCCCCGTCCTGATCTCGATCGGCTACGCCACCTGTCACTGGTGCCATGTCATGGCGCGCGAGAGTTTCAGCGATCCGGAGCTCGCAGCGTTCCTGAATGAGCGTTTCGTCGCGATCAAGGTCGACCGGGAGGAGCATCCCGAGGTCGACGCGAGCTATCTGTCCGCGGCGAGCGCCTTCACCGGAAACCTGGGTTGGCCGCTGACGGTGTTCGCGACGACGCGCGGTCGTGCGTTCTTCGCCGGAACGTATTTCCCGCCCGTCCCGGTGGGCGATCGCGCCTCGTTCCACCAGGTCCTCGACGCCGTCTCCGAGGCGTGGAACGTGCGCCGGGAGGAGGTCGAGGACAACGCCGCGAAGGTCGTCGAGGCGATTCGTGCCGCTTCGGTCGCAGCGACGGCGACCTCCGACCTGCCGACGGCCGCACGACTCGACGGCGCAGTGGACCTTCTGGCCGGTTTCGAGGATGCCGAGTTCGGCGGTTTCGGTGCCGCGCCGAAGTTTCCGATCGCGCCGGCGCTCCGTTTCCTTCTCGCCCGCGATCGCGGCGCCGACCTGGGTACGCGAACGCTCGAACGGATGGCGGCCTCGCCGCTTCGCGACCCCGTCGAGGGCGGCTTCTTCCGCTATGCGACCCGCCGGGACTGGGGCGACCCGCACTACGAGCGGATGCTCTATGACAACGCCCTCCTGCTCGACGCCTACACCCGCGCCTGGCAGCGTTCGGGCGCGACGTGGGCTGCGACCACCGCTGACGGCATCGCAGGCTTCCTCCTCACGGTGATGCGCCGCGACGGCGGCGGGTTCGCGTCCGCGCAGGACTCCGAGTCCGTGATCGACGGTGAGCGGGTGGAGGGGCGCTACTACGCCGCGAGCGCCGAGGAGCGCCGGACGCTCGAGCCGCCGCCGGTCGACGGCAAAGTGCTGACCGGCTGGAACGGTCTCGCCGTCGCAGCCCTGGCCCGCGCCGGGTTCGCTTTCGACCGCCCGGACTGGACCGCTGCCGCACGGGGAGCCGCTGATTTCCTGCTCGACCGTCACCGCCGCGCGGACGGGACCCTGGTGCGCGCCTCGCTCGACGACCGGACCTCGGATGCGTACGCGACTCTCGAGGACTACGGCGGCCTGGCCGGTGGCCTCCTCGCGCTCGCGACCACCACGGGCGCCACGGCGTATGCCGTCGCAGCGCGCGATCTCGTCGACCTCGCGATGGCGGCGGGCCCGGTCGGCGACGAGCCGTTCGGCGTCCCCGGTGGCTCCGATCCGGTGCTCGAGGGCAATGGGATGGCCATCTGCATCGATCCGTCGGAGGGCGCGTATCCGTCGGGCCTGACCTCGATCTCCGACGCCGCGCACACGCTCTACCTGCTGACCGGGGAACGACGGTTTGAACGCGCGGCCCGCGAAGGGATGCGTGTCGTGGCCGCCCAGGCCGTCGAGAACCCGACGGCTTTCGGCGCTGCGCTGGAGCTCATGTCGGTGCTCGCCGATGAACCTGAACAGCTCGTGGTCGTGACCGCGGGAGATGACGAACTCGGCCTCGTCTCCGCCGTTCGTCGGCGGTCGGGCCTGGTGGCGGTGGTCACCGGTGAGCAGTCCGCCGCGTTCGCTTCCGAGGGTTTCGACCTGTTCGAGGGCAGGGTGGCGGTGGATGCGCATCCGACCGCCTATGCGTGTCGCGATTTCGTCTGCCGGATGCCCGTGCAGAATCCGGCCGCGCTCGACTGAGTTCCGCACGGCTGAGCTGCGCCGAACGTCAGTGTCGGCCCGCGCTCACTGAAGGTCGAGCCGGTCGAGCATGCCCCAGACAGCCGTGCTCAGGTCGGGATGATCGAGTGCGATCTGGCGGAGCAGCTCGTACTCGAATCGCACGAGGGTGGTCCTGCTGGCCGTCGGATGGTGCGCCCGCGCCCGTTCCTCCCCGAGTCCGTAGGCCTCGACGGCCTCTTCGCGAAGGGTGTGGACGACCTGTTCGTCGACGCTGGGCAGGTCGGGAATGAACTCCCATGGATCGTCGCCCTGGCGGCACCGGTACTCGATCACGGCCGACAGTTCGTCGCGCGCCTGCTGGCGCAGGACTTCGAGGCTGGTTGGCACGTTCTCCGACACGGTCGTCCTCCTCGTACGCGATCGCAGGTTCGTCAGTCCGTACAGCCTACGTCGATGAGCCGACACGGCAACCCCCCGTGCCGGGGATTGCGAATGCGTGCGTCGGGGACGGTCAGTGCGTCCGCGAGAGGAGATAGGTGTTCAGCTCGGCCGAGAGGTCCGCATCCACCTGGAAGTCCCTGCCGTCGAGATTCGTGACCGGAGCGGCCTGGCGCACGCTCGACACGAGCCAGAGAGCGTCGGCGTCGGCGAGCTCGCCGGCCGGGATGTGCTCATAGGATGTCCGGATCCCGCGCGATTCGAAGAACTCGAAGACGCTCGCCTGCGTTGTGCCCGCGAGGATGCCCTGATCGGTCTGAGGCGTCCGGACCCGGTCGCCGTTGCGGACGATCACATTCGAGGTGGGCCCTTCGAGCGCAAACCCGTCGGCGCTGACGAAGATGACGTCCTGGGCGCCCCTGCGTGCAGCCTCGCGCAGCGCAGCCCGGTTCACCGCGTAGGAAAGGGTCTTCGCGCCCTGCAGCAGCCACGGAGAGGTCTCGGCGACGTCGTGGCGGTAGCCGCGGTCGAGGCTCACCACGCGGATACCCTGGCGGGCGGCGGTGAAATCTTCCCCGGTGTCGACGTAGACCCAGCCGGTGGGGGTTCCTGTTCCCTCGACGCCCCTGGTCATGATGAGTTTTGCGAAGAGCTCCCGCTCGACGCCGTGCTCCAGCTGGTGCGCCCCGATCCCAGCGAGCACGGCCAGGCGCCACACGTCGGTGTCCGGCTCGGGCATGTCCATGAGCTCCGCCGAGTGCTTGAGTCTGGCGAGGTGGGGCTCCAGGGCTTGTGGATGCCCGTCGACGACGCTGATCGTCTCGAAGAAGCCGTCCCCACGCGTGATGCCGAGGTCCATGACGTTCACCTGGGGCGCGGCCGCACTCGCTTCGACGAATCCGCTGTCATTGGTGGGTGCCGAGGTGACGGCAGGGCGGGTGAGCAGGAGCAGCGTCGCAGTGTTCATCTGGCTATTGTCTCGCGATGATGCGGAAACCGCCCCCGCCGACCGGTTCGAGATCCGTCACGTCGATGGCGGTCACGCGTGAGCCGGGCGGCCCGTCGGCGAGCCAGGCGACCATCCGCTCGACCGCCGCAGGTTCGCCTTCCGCCTCGACTTCGACCGCCCCGTCGGCCCGGTTGAACGCGAAACCCGTCACTCCGAGCAGCTGCGCGACCTCGCGTGCGCTCCAGCGGAAGCCGACGCCCTGCACGACACCGGTGATGACGACGCGTTTGCGGATCATCGAACCATTGTCGCCGACGGGCGCGTCACGCATGGAGTTGAATGGTGCGATGACCGATTCGCCCGTCGACAGCCTCCGGGCCGATCTGACCGCCGCACGGTTCACGGTCGCCGAGCTCGGAACGCTCTGGGGCGAGGTCGCGGGTGGCGCCTTGTACCGGGGCCAGCGCATCCCCGCTCGGCGTGCGCTCGACGGGCGGCGATCGGATGCGCGAACGTCGGACGCACGAACGTCGGACGCAGCGGCGGCCCTCGCGACCCTCGCCCGGCTGTTCGTCCTCGGTGATCCTGTGCCCGTCGATGACCTCGAACGTGCACTGCCACGACTGGCGATCGAGGGGGCGGTCGGTCTGGGGCTCGTCGCGCGGGAGGGCGGGTCGGCCGTACCGCTGGTCGACCTGCGGCCGTACAGCTTCGTCGACGCGCGCGGCGCCGGCGAGTGGTGGATCGCATCCGATCTGGGCGAACTCGCCCTCGGTCATGCCTTGCCCGAAGATCACGTGCTCGGCGTCGGCGGCGCCTCGATGACGCTCAGCGGGCTGATGCTGCAGGCACCGGTCGGGTCCGCGCTCGACCTCGGCACCGGATGCGGGATCCAGGCGTTGCACGCGTCCCGCCACGCGGATCGTGTCGTCGCGACCGACATCTCGGTGCGTGCGCTCGAACTCGCTGCGTTCAACGCGCGGCTCAACGAGGTCGCCGGCATCGAGTTCCGCCTCGGGAGCCTTTTCGAACCGGTCGCCGGCGAGCGGTTCGACCACATCGTGTCCAACCCGCCGTTCGTCATCACCCCGCGCGGCGACGGTGTGCCCGAATACGAGTACCGGGACGGCGGGATGGTCGGCGATGCGCTCGTCGAAGCCGTCATCGAACAGGTGGCCGACGTCCTGGCGCCGGGTGGTGTCGCGCAGCTCCTCGCCAACTGGGAGTACCGCGGCGAGGGCGATGCCTTCGATCGCGTGCGCGGCTGGCTCGACACCGCAGGCGCGGCAGACCTGGACGTCTGGGTGATCGAACGCGATGTGCAGGATGCCGCCGAGTACGCCGAGACCTGGATCCGCGACGGCGGGACACGGCCCGGAACGGCCCGCTTCGACGAGCTCCTCTCCGCCTGGCTCGACGACTTCGCCGCGCGCGACGTTACCTCGGTCGGCTTCGGCTACGTGCTGGTGCGACGGCCGGAGGCGGGGACACCGACGCTTCGGAGGCTGGAGCGCCTGCACGGCTCGCTCGGCGAGAACGAGGCGGGCCTCGGCGTCCATCTCGGCGCCGCGCTCGCCGCCCACGACGGGCAGGCAGCGACCTCGGACTCCGAACTGGCGTCGTCACGGCTGGCCGTCGCGCCGGATGTGACAGAAGAGCGGCATTTCTGGCCGGGAGACGAGGGCCCGACGGCCATGCTGCTGCGCCAGGGCGGCGGCTTCGGCCGGACAGTTCAGGCCGGCACAGCGTTGATCGCGCTCGTGGGTGCGTGCGATGGAGATCTGACGGTCGGCGCGATCTGCGCGGCGATCGCACAGCTCCTCGAGGTCGACGCGGCCGAACTGACCGCCGAACTTCTGCCTTCGGTTCGCGGACTCATCGACGACGGCTTCCTGCTGCCGGTGACGTGACGATCCGGCCGCCGGGTCAGACCGCTGTCACGAATTCGACATCGCCCAGGACCCCGTCGCGAACGGTGGCGGTCAGGAACGTGCGACGGGGCTCGCGTCGGCGATCGGTCGGTGAGCCGGGGTTGAGGAGGCGGAGTCCGCCCGGGGTGGTGGTGTCCCACGGGATATGGCTGTGGCCGAACACGAGGATGTCCGTCTCGGGAAAGGCAGCCTCCATCCGGGTTTCGCGCCCCGCGGCACCGCCGGTCTCGTGGATGACGGCGAACCGCACGCCGCCGATCTCGGCCGTCGCGACTTCGGGCAGGCGCCTGCGGAGGTCGTCCCCGTCGTTGTTTCCGAAGACGCCGATGAGACGTCGTGAGCGCGCCTCGAGGGCATCCAGAGTCGCGACATCGACCCAGTCGCCCGCGTGGACGACGACGTCCGCGTCATCGACCGCACGCCACAGCGAGTCAGGAAGGATGCGGGCCCGCAGCGGTATGTGCGTGTCCGACATCACGACGATGCGCAGCGGCGATCCGGTGACCATTTCTCCAGCCTAGGCACCTCTCGTCAAGCGCAAGGGCGTCGAGTCCACTAAACGCTTCACGCCCGCGGGAAGCTGGAACGCGATGGTCACCCACCGTGTCCGGATCACGGACCCGCCCAGGTCGACGACGAGGTCTTCGACTGGCTCAGGGCCGCCTACGACGCGAACTGACCGGCCGGCGGACCCTGGGCGATCCGCGCATCCGGGTCTAGCGTCGAAGCATGGACTATCGAACTCTCGGAACCAGCGGTGCCGTCGTCTCCGCTTTCGCTCTCGGTACGATGACTTTCGGAGCGGAAGCCGACGAACAGGCGTCCCACGCCATCCTCGACGGCTACGTCGACGCCGGAGGAACGTTCATCGACACCGCAGACGTCTACAGCAGGGGCCGGTCGGAATCGATCATCGGTCACTGGCTGTCCGCGCATCCGGGAGCCGCGGAACGCCTCGTGCTTGCGACGAAGGGGCGTTTCCCGATGGGCGACGGCCCGAACGACCTCGGTCTGTCCCGAACCCACCTGCGCCGTGCGCTCGAGGCGTCGCTCCGCCGGCTCGGCGTCGAGCACATCGACCTGTACCAGATGCATGCCTGGGACGGGGTGACGCCGATCGAGGAGACCCTGCGCTTCCTCGACGACGCCGTGACCCGCGGCCAGATCGGCTACTACGGATTCTCGAACTACCTCGGCTGGCAGCTGACCAAAGCCGCCCACGTCGCACGGTCGACCGGATGGGCACCCGCGGTGACGGTGCAGCCCCAGTACAACCTCCTGGTGCGCGGAATCGAGCACGAGGTCGTGCCCGCGGCGATCGACGCCGGTCTGGGTCTCCTTCCGTGGTCCCCGCTCGCCGGAGGCTGGCTGAGCGGAAAGTATGTGCGGGACCAGGCTCCGACGGGGGCTACGCGGCTCGGTGAGAACCCGAAGCGCGGCATGGAGGCATGGGACAAGCGGAATGCCGATCCGCGCACGTGGGAGGTCATCGACGCCGTGGCGCAGGTGGCCGGGGCGCACGGCGCCTCGTCGTCGCAGGTCGCGCTCGCGTGGCTCCTCACCCGCCCGGCGGTGACCTCGGTCATCCTCGGCGCCCGCACGGTCGACCAGCTCGCCGACAACCTCGGCGCCGGTGACCTGGTGCTCTCGGACGACGAGCTGCGGATGCTCGACGAAGTGAGCAGCCCGCGGACCGAGGACTACCCGTACGGTGCGCCGGCCGTCGAGCAGCGGAGCCGCAAGCTGGCGGGCGGACGCTGACCCTCAGCCCCTGGCCGGACTGGGGACGACCGTGAGCACCCGCTCGATGTACTCGTAGAACGCCACCATGTAGGCGCGGAGGAAGTCCTCGGTGCCCGCATTCGTGACCTCGCCCTCAGGGGTGATGAGTCCTGGACGCGCGGAGATGTAGGCCTCGGGCGAATTCATCTGCGGCGCATTCAGGAAGCTGAGGATGCTCCGGAGGCCCTGCTGAGCGACGGCGGTGCCGATGGCGCCGGGGGAGGCGCCGATCACCGCTGTGGCTTTGCGGGCGATGACGTTCTCACCGTACGGTCGGCTCGCCCAGTCGATCGCGTTCTTGAGTGCTCCCGGAATCGAACGGTTGTATTCGGGGGTGACGAACAGCAGCGCATCCTGGCGGGCGATGGACGCCTTGAATTCGATGGCTTCCTGGGGGAAGTGCCCGTCGAGGTCGCGGTTGTACAGGGGGAGTTCCTTGATGACGATCTCGGTGAATTCGAGTTCGCTCGGTGCAAGGCGGATGAGTGCGAGGGCCAGCGCGCGATTGACGGAGTTCTTCGAGAGGCTCCCGACGAAGTAGCCGACGTAGTACGGAGGGGTGTGCTCGATAATTGAGGCCATTACCCCAGCTTTCCCCTGCTACCGGCCGGTGTCGAGGGGATAAATAGGGCATCCTCCCGATGCTGGGCACCCACCTTAGAAACCAGTATTGAAGGCACAGGGAAGCTAAGACAGGGGAAAGATCATGCAGTTCGCCGAAGAGTTCACCGCACGCAGGCTCAACGCGTATGCCGAGGCCGAGCAGGCGCGCGAGATCGAGCTTCGCCGCGTCATCGCCGAGCGGAAGGCGCTTGCGAAAGAGCAGCGCACGACCACCCGCAGGGCACGCCGCAGCGCCGATGTCGTCGTCGCGCCCGAAGCGTCGGCGATACCCGAGACGGTGACCGTCGAGACGATTCTGGCGTCGGCTCCGCCGGTTCCCGCCGGCGACGAGCAGGCACCGCTGGTCGATTCCGAAGCGCGCAGGGAGCTCCACGCGATGGTCCGGTGACAGCGATTCCGCCGTCGGCGAAGGGGGTGAAGAAACCCCCTTCGAACGTCGGTGGCTCGTGGCACGATGAAGCTATGAAGTCACCGGCGGCAAGCCCTTCGATGATCGGGCGCGAACCCGATCTCGAGATGCTTCGTGAACAGCTCGCAGAGAGTTCCGCGGGCGTCCCGCGGGCCGTCGTGCTCGGGGGAGAGGCCGGCATCGGCAAGACGCGCCTGCTCGACGAGTTCCGCGCCGAGGCATCGCGTTCAGCGCTGGTCCTGACCGGTCGAAGCGTCGACCTCGGCGCAGACGGCGCTCCGTATGCTCCCTTCACCGGGATCCTCCGGCAGCTGGCAGACGAGATCGGAATCGAAGCACTCCTCGACGCCGCGGGTCCGAGTCGCGGTGTTCTGACCGTGCTGCTTCCCGAACTGGGATCGATCGAGGGCATGCCTGCGCGAACGGGGGTTGAGCGCCTCTACGAACTCGTCACCGTGCTGCTCGAGAACGTCTCTCGTGAGAGCCAGCTCGTGATCCTCATCGAAGACATCCACTGGGCAGACGCCGCCACCCTCGAACTCGTGCGATTCCTCATCCGCATGCTCGCCGGCGGCAAGATCCTGATCGTGCTGAGCTACCGCAGTGACGAGGTGCTGCGCGGTCATCCGCTGCGCTCCTACCTGCCTGAGCTGGAGCGCACGAGGCGGGTCGTCCGCTGGGAGCTCGGGCGACTCGACCGATCGCAGGTCGCGGCCCAGTGCGAGCAGATCCTCGGGTGCCCGGCCGATGCGGCGACAGTCGACCGGGTCTACCAGTTGAGCGAAGGGGTTCCGTTCTTCGTCGAAGAACTGATCGGCATCGACCATCTCGGTACCGGCGACGACCTGCCCGAAACACTCCGGGAGCTGCTGCTCGCTCGCTACGAGAGGCTCAGCGAGCCGACGCAGCACGTGCTGCGGCTCATCTCCGCGGGCGGGGGCTGTGTCGATCACGAACTTCTCGCCGCTGTGTTCACGGGCACGCCGGAGGAGCTCGATGCGGCTGCGCGCGAAGCCGTGATCGCGAACGTGCTCACCACCGACGACAACGAATACTCGTTTCGCCACGCCCTCGTGCGCGAGGCGATCCACGCCGACCTGCTTCCGGGGGAGCGCGCGCGATTCCACACCCGCTATGCCGAGGCGCTCGAAGCCGGCCGGGGCGGTCCCCGGTCCGCGAGCGAGATCTCTTACCACTGGATGGCGGCGCACGATGTCGGCCGCGCTTTCGTGACGGCACTCGAGGCGATGGAAGAGGCGCGCGTCTCGTACGCGTACGGAGCTGCTGCGGCGATGGGCGAACGCGCGATCGAACTGTGGGACAGGGTCGCCGAGGCGGAGCAGCTGGCAGGCCGAAGCCGGGTCGAACTGCTGGCCCAGACCGCGTCCGCATTGCGTAACGCGGGCGAGAGCGATCGGGCGTTGTCGATGGTGAACGTGGCGATCGCTGAGGGCCCGGATGCGTCGGGCGCACGCTACGCGCGACTGCTCCGCGACAAGGCCCAGTACCTCGCAAACCTCAGTCGTCCGGGGTCGGCGCAGCTCCTCCAGCAGGCGCTTGAGCTGCTTCCCGACGACTCCGACGACGAGCTGCGAGCGCAGCTGCTCGGAGAGCTCGCCAGTCGACTGATGCTCGAGGCACGGTACGACGAGGCGATCGAGACTGCCACGCTCGCCTACGAGAAGGCACGCATGGGCGGCGCGACCGAGCGGATGTCGATCGCGGCGACGGTCCGCGGCGTCGCCCGGGTCGGCCACGGCGAAATCGCTGGAGGTCTCGCCGATCTCGATCAGGCGAGGACGCTCGCCGGCGACGATGGCGGGTCGCTGTTGCGTTACTTCGTCAACGCTTCCGATGTGCTGAACCTCCTCGGCCGGTACGACGACGCGATCGCCCTCGCTCAGGAGGGTGCCGAGCAGGCGCGCGAGCGCGGCGTCGAACGCACGTCGGGTGTGATGCTGTCGTCGAACACAGTCGAGCCTCTGCTGGCTGCCGGGCGGCTCGACACGGCTGAGGCGCTCCTCGATCCGGCCCTCGCCCTCGATCCGCCTCCGGGGTTCCGGGTGCATCTCCAGCGCATGAAGCTCTGGCTCACCCTGTGGCGCGGCGATCCCGCACAAGCCGACGAACTGCTGCGCGGCTGGCGTTCCGGAATGATCGTCCAGGCCGAGCTCGAAATGCAGTCGCGGCTCGGATTCGCACGCGTTGCGGCTGAGACCGCCTTCGCCCAGGGCGACCTGCAACGCGCCTGGAGCGACGCCGGTGCGATCACCTCCGCGACGCGACGCCGGATGCCCGCCTACGACCTGCCACTGCTGGGGATAGCCGCGCGCATCCTCGTCGAACTCGCGAAAGTCGATCCGACGATCGACTCAGCCGGCGAAGAACAGCGGCTTCGGGCGGTCCTGGCCGACCTCGCCGACTGGCCGACCGCGGCCGAGTGGCGCGCCGTGGTCGAAGCAGAGCTCAGCGGTGACCGGCACGACGGGTCGTCCGTTGCGGCATGGGATGCCGCGAGCCTGGCGGTCGACGTCGGCACAGCACCTGCACACCTGCGCCCGTACACGCGCTTCCGCCTTGCCCAGGCTCTCGCTGCGCAGGGCGACCGAGCGGAGGCTGAGGACGCCGCCCGAATCGCTCGTTGCGACGCCGAGCGGCTCGGACTCGGCCTCATCACGCGCTGGATAGACGACTTCGCCGCGCACGCCGGACTCGAGCTCGACGACGACCCGGTCAGGCGCTCACGTGGCGAGCTCGATCCGACACGTCTGACGGACCGTGAACTGCAGGTCCTCGCCCTCATCGAGCAGGGGCTCAGCAACCGCCAGATCGGCGAGCAGCTGTATATCAGCGCCAAGACCGCGAGCGTGCACGTCTCGAGCATCCTCAGAAAGGTCGGTGCGTCCTCACGTACCGAGGCGGTCTACCGCGCCGCTCACAGCATGCACTGAGCAGCCCTGGCTAGTCGAACGAGTTAGAAGCCGGGGGTGGCCGTCGCGGGCGCATACGACACCCGGCCCGCTGCGGAGACGCGGACTGCGATCGACTCGGTCCGGCCGATCGGGTCAGCAGCAGTGCACTGGAACGACGCACCCGGCTCGAGACTGACGCCCGACGTCGGGCAGGTCACCTTCGCAGCAACTCCGTGGGTTGCGTAATCGCTGGCGATCGTCGACTCGAGGGAATGGATCTGCTGCGGCAACACGGCCGCCTGGACGACCATCGACACGCCGAAGTCGGCACCGGCGACGAGCGCGATGTTGGCGAGCAGAACCCACAACGGAGCCCATCCCCGACCTGAGACGCGATGCACGCGCGCTCCCCGGGCGATGAGGTACGCGAGCGGGCTGAGCAGGACCCAGGCCCACGATGGCCGCTTGTCATAGCCGAGCTCGAGAAGTCGACGGCGGTCGCGCACCGCGAACGCGATCCACAGCAGGGGGATGAGCAGAACGGCCGCCAGCAGCACGTACCAGCGTGCTCCGACAGCGACAAGAACGCCGAGGACGAACGCAATGGCAACCGAGAACCACGGAGTGAAACTCATTGCCCAGACACCCGGAGTGCTCCAGTGCGTGGGACGCAGCCAGTCGCGGGCGGCGGGAGCGGCTGTCGACGTTCGATCGTGCCCGTCGGCGTGGCCACGCATCGGCACGTACTCGTTGCGACCCTGGGGGGAGGCTGTCGCGGCCGGAGCTGCCGCAGCGGGGGTGCTCTCGCGGAAACTCGGGCGCCCCGGGCTGGGGGCGGAGACCGCAGCAGCCGGAGCCTGCGTGTGCTCGGTCCAGCCCCGGCCATTCCACCAGCGCACCGCGGACGGGGACAGGGGATCTTCGTACCAGCCGGCGACAGGAGCCGACTCTGTCATCAATGTGCTCATCGCCTGGCCTCCCCACACGCACGACCGATCCGGACTCTCCGGTACGGGATACCGCGAGTCTAGGGAAACGGGGTGTAGGCACGGTGACCCCAAAGCGAGGGAACAGGCCGATTTCAGCTACCCCAATCCGAGGGCGGGCCCAGGGCGGGGTTCGGTGCGATTCGACCGACTTCAGACGGCCGAAGACCGTGCACACTCGATGCACAGGTCAGCCGTCGGACGGGCGTTCAGGCGGTCGATACCGATCGGCCCCCCGCACCGGGTGCAGACTCCGAACGTGCCTTCCGCGATCCGGGACAGCGCGGCATCGACCGCGTGCAGATCGGCCGCGGCTTCGCGTTGGACGGCATCGAGCCTCGACCATTCGAACGACAGGGTCGGCCCCTCCGGGTCGTGCTCGTCGTCGGCGCCGGCGTCGGATCGCGCCGTCAGCAGATCGCCCATCGACGCGGCGAGCGAATGCGCATCCTCGGCATCGATCGCGCGCCGCTGACGCAGGACGCGCTCGAATCGCGCGACCGTCGGTGAGGAAAGCCCTGACGCACTCATGGCGTCCGCCTCGTCTCCGCCGTCAGGCGACGGGAAGCGATGCCTCTATCAGCTGGAGGATCTCCGGCGCGTCCGGCTCCACCTGGGGGCGGAAGCGGTGCACGTCACCGGTCGGAGTGATGACGAACTTCTCGAAGTTCCACTTGACCTTGCCGGCTTTGCCGGTCGCATCCGGTGTCTTCGTGAGCTCGGCATACAACGGGTGCTGCGAACGGCCGTTCACCCGCACCTTCTCCATCATCGGGAACGTGACGCCCCAGGTCGTCGAGCAGTACTCCTTGATCGCTTCCGTCGAGTTCAACTCCTGGAGGAACTGGTTGCTCGGGATGCCGATGACCGTGAACCCCTGATCACCATAGGTTTCCTGCAACTGCTCGAGCTTTTCGTACTGCGGTGCGAGCCCGCAGCGCGAGGCCACATTGACCACGAGGATGACCTTGCCGTCGAAGGCGGCGAGCGAGGTCGGTTCGCCGTCGATGGTGTTGATGGGGATGTCGGTGAGACTCATGATGTGAGTTTATGCATTCACTGCAAGTATTCAAACGCATAGATGCGAACAATCCAGCCAAGTGTCAGTTTCGCTCACAGGAATCGGAGAAGACGGTCGCCCGGGTGCAGGATTGTGAGGGTCCACGAGACGAACGAAGACTGGAGAATTCATGACCGACGACCAGACCGCATCCACCGCCTCCGCGAATGCGAGTCCGACCAGCCGTCAATGGCAACTCGTGCGACGGCCCGTCGGATGGCCCGTGGACGAGGACTTCCGTTTCGTCACCGTCGAGCTTCCCGACCTGGCCGACGGCGAGATCCGCGTACGGAACGAGTTCGTGTCGGTCGACCCGTACATGCGCGGCCGGATGAACGACGTCAAGTCGTATTCGCCGCCCTACGTGCTCGGTGAGACGATGATCGGCGGTGCCGTCGGCCGCGTCGTCGCATCCCGGTCGGACACACACGCCGTCGGCGACCTCGTTCAGCACTTCCAGGGGTGGCGCGACGTCGCCCAGGGCCCGGCCGCCCACTTCCGCACCGTCGCAGAGGTGCCGGGCGTCCCCTCGTCGGCCTATCTCAGTGCCATCGGCATGACAAGCCTCACCGCCTGGGTCGGACTGCTCGTGATAGCCGAGATGCGCCCGGGTGACACGGTCTTCGTCTCCGGCGCGGCTGGAGCGGTCGGGTCGGCGGTGGGCCAGATCGCGAAGCTGCGGGGCGCCGCGCGGGTCATCGGGAGTGCCGGATCGGACGAGAAAGTAGCGCTGCTGACCGAGCGGTACGGGTTCGATGCCGCGTTCAACTATCGCGATGGGCACATCTCGCGCCAGCTGCAGGCGGCCGCACCCGACGGCATCGACGTGTACTTCGACAACGTCGGAGGCGAGCACCTCGAGGCCGCGATCTTCGCGTTCAAGGACGGCGGCCGTGCCGCGCTGTGCGGGGCCATCTCGGGCTACAACGCCGAGACCGCGGAGCCCGGACCGCGGAACCTGTCGATGATCACCACGAAGGGTCTCACCCTGCGCGGGTTCACGATCGGCAACTATCAGCACCATGCCGCTGATTTCGCAGCCGAGATCGCGCCGAGGGTCGCGTCGGGCGAGATCGTCTACGACGAGACAGTGGTCGATGGCATCGAGAACGCTCTCGGGGCGTTCTTCGGGCTGATGCGCGGCGAGAACACCGGAAAGATGGTGGTCCGCATCGTCTGAGCCGGTCGGTCAGGCGGCCACCCGAGCGAGCGGCGCGTCTTCGTCGTCCGCCCATTCGTTGAGCGAACCGTCATAGATCGCGACATCGGTACGCCCGAGCAGCGCGAGCACGAGGGCGTCGGCCGCGGCGGCGATCCCGCCACCGCAGTAGGTGACGATCGGCTCGGGCGAGGCGAGCACATCGGCGAAGACGGCACGCAGGCCGTCGAGAGGTAGCAGCGCATTCGTCTCCCGCGAGACCAGTCGGCCAGCCGGGGCGTTCACGCTTCCCGGGATGTGACCGAGCCTGCCCCGCTGCCCTGCCTCGCCCGCGAACTCCTTCGGGGGCACGGCGCAGACCAGGGTCGCCTGCTCATCGCCGTCGACGACTGCTTCGACGAACGACTTCTCCACCCAGTGGCCCGAGCGCTCCGCCGGTGTGAAGCCGGTGACGGTTCGGGGCTCGACGTGTCCGGTGTCGGTCGCGCGTCCCTCCGCCTTCCACTTGGTGAGCCCTCCGTCGAGGATCGCCACCCGGTCGTAGCCGAAGGCGCGGAACAGCCACCAGATGCGCGAGGCCCAGGTCCCGACCGCGGTGTCGTAGACGATCACCGTGGTCTGGTTGTCGATGCCGACGCCGGCTGCGGCTGCGGCGAACTGCTCGGCGGATGGGCGGCTGAACGCGTACGCGCCCGACGGGTCGCTGAATTCCTCGAGCAGGTCGGCGAAGACGGAACCGGGGATGTGGCCGTCGACGAGGTACTGGTCGAGTCCGCTCAGCCAGGCCAGGCCGCCGTGCGGGTGAGGAACCTGCAGCACGGTCGCATCGAGGATCACGAGGCCGTCGGAGCCGAGGTGGTCGGCGAGCCACTGTGTCGACACGGTCGGCCCGTCGAGGGCGGCGCCGACGATCGGGCTGGTCGAGGGGACGGCGGGGGATGCGGATGAGCTGCTCACGTCGTCCACGCTAGCCAGTGCGGGCGTGGCGCGCCTTCCGGGCCGCAACACGTCGTAACCAGGCGCCGGTCAGCACTCGATGACGTTGACCGCGAGACCGCCTTCGCTGGTCTCCTTGTACTTGGTGGACATGTCGAGCCCGGTCTGGCGCATCGTTTCGATGACGGTGTCGAGCGAGACGAGGTGGATTCCGTCGCCGTGGAGAGCGAGCCGAGCAGCCGAGACCGCCGTCGACGAGGCGATGGCGTTGCGTTCGATGCAGGGGATCTGGACCAGGCCGCCGACCGGATCGCAGGTGAGCCCGAGGTGATGCTCCATCGCGATCTCGGCGGCGTTCTCCACCTGCCGTGGCGTTCCGCCGAGTACAGCGCACAGGGCGCCCGCTGCCATAGCGCAGGCCGATCCGACTTCGGCCTGGCAGCCGCCTTCAGCTCCTGAGATCGACGCGTTCGCCTTGAAGAGCGATCCGATCGCGGTGGCCGTCAGCAGGTATTTGCGGATGCCCTCCTGCGACGCTCCGGGAACGAATCGCATGTAGTAGTGGGCCACGGCAGGCACGATGCCCGCGGCGCCGTTGGTCGGAGCGGTCACCACACGCCCGCCGGACGCGTTCTCTTCATTGACCGCCAGCGCGAACGCGTGAAGCCATTCGATGGAGGTGTCGCGCTCGGGCACGCGGTCCGCCGCCTCGAGGTGCTCGCGCAGCGCAGCCGCCCGCCGGCGTACGCCGAGGCCACCTGGAAGCGTGCCGTCGCCGGCCAGTCCGTGCGCCACGCACTCCGCCATCGCCTCCCAGATCAGGTCGAGCCGGTCGATCGTCTGCTGCTCGCCGTGCAGAGCGAATTCGTTGAGCCGGGCGACCTCGCAGATGGGGATCTCGAGGTCGTCGCAGATGCCGATGAGCTGTTCCGACGTGTGATAGGGCAGGGGATGCGCGGCGCGCGCGGCCAGTTCGGCCTCTTCGCCGTCGCGGCGGATGAAGCCGCCGCCGATCGAGTAGTAGGTCTCTTCGACGAGGGGGAGGACGTCGGTCGTCCCGTCTGGGCCGACACCCCACGCGCTCAGGCTGAGGGCGTTGGGGTGACCGGGAAGCCGGGTGCGCGGTTCGAACGAGATGTCGTCCTTGGCGATCGGGATGCGGTGAGTGCCGTCGAGGAGGATCGTCGAGTCGGCGTCGAGGCCGGTCCATGCTCCGCGGACCTCGGCAGGGTCACAGGTCTCCGGCGCGATTCCCGCCAGGCCGGCGACGATCGCATCGGGCGTTCCGTGGCCCATCCCGGTCGCTCCGAGGGAGCCGTAGAGCGTGCAGGTGACGTGGCTGACCTGCTCGAGGACGCCGACGTCGCCAAGCCCGGCGGCGAATGCGAGCGCCGCTCGCATCGGGCCGACGGTGTGGGAACTCGAGGGGCCGATACCGATCGAGAAGAGGTCGAAGGCCGAGACGTACGCTGTCACATTTCCAGTCTACGTTCCTCCCCGCGCAGGATTCGTGCGCGCATGAGCAGTGGAGCGCACGATTCCGCCGACAGCGCGAGATCGGCGTTTGCTGGGAAAATAGGCAACCGTAGTTGACAAATGGACTTGAAGCAACCTAAGTTGCTTGCATGCCTCCCATCACACCGGATCCGATCGGTGGAGTCGCAGACGGTCTGGCCTCAGTCGTCGCCCTCCGCGAACTCGCCGACCGGCTCGAAGACGCCGAAGTCGAACGCGCCCTCCGCGAGGGCTGGACCTGGATCCAGGTCGCCGAAGCCCTCGGGGTGACCCGGCAGGCCGTCCACAAGAAACACCTGCGCCGTATCGCGGACGCAGGCATCGAGCTGAGGAGACGAAATGGATGAGACCAACTTTCCGCGAACGCTCCGTCCGATCATCCTTCGTGCCGTGAGCGAAGCCCAGCGTCGCGGCGACAGCGCCGTCGAGGCAGAGCACCTCCTGCTCGCGCTGGCCGACGACAGCGAGAAGGAGCCGGCCGCGACGCTCGCCTCCGCCGGCCTCGACCACGCCGGAGTGATCCGGGCGCTCCGGGCCGAGCGTGCGGCGAGTCTCGCTTCCGCAGGAGTCGCACCGGTGCCCGAAGAACGTCTCGTATCGGCGGCGCGTGTCACGCGTCCGCGATGGGGTGCGTCGGCCCGGCAGGCGATGGTCATCGCAACCCGTACGCGGACGGGCCCCGAGCGTCGGCGCCGGCTGGCCGAGAAAGATCTCGCGATCGCCCTTCTCGACCTGCAGCTGGGGACCGTTCCCCGCGCACTCGCCCTGGCAGGAGTCGACCGTCAGGCGCTCATCACTGCACTCTCCGACTGACGACCGGCCGCCCGGAACGCGCATCCGCGTCGCTTTCACGCACCCGGCCGCGCTGTAAGCGTCACGTAAGTCGCTTGTAAGTGGTCGGCTGCACCATTGACATCGCACCAGAATCCACAGAAAGGATCATCATGACCAGCAGCTCCGACTGGGCTGTCGAAGCCCACGGGCTCGTCAAGGTCTTCGGCGACAACCGGGCGGTCGACGGCGTCGACCTCAGCGTCCGCGCCGGGACGGTCTACGGCGTGCTCGGCCCGAACGGCGCCGGCAAGACGACGACCATCAGCATGCTTGCGACACTGCTCAAGCCCGACGGCGGCACGGCCACGATCTTCGGCCACGACATTCGTCGCGAACAGCAGGTCGTCCGCCAGCTCATCGGCGTCACCGCGCAGTTCGCGTCGGTCGACGAGCGCCTCTCGGCCACCGAGAACCTCGTCATCTTCTCCCGCCTGCTCGGTCTCAGCCGCTCGGAAGCCAAGCGCAAGAGCGCGGAACTGCTCGAAGAGTTCGGGCTGAGCGACGCCGCGAAGCGTCCGCTGAGCAAGTTCTCGGGAGGCATGCGCAGGCGACTCGACCTCGCAGCCAGCCTCATCGCGCAGCCGCCGCTCATCTTCCTGGACGAGCCGACCACCGGTCTCGACCCGCGCACCCGCGCCCAGATGTGGGACACCATCCGCCGGCTCGTCGCAACCGGCTCGACGGTGCTCCTCACCACGCAGTACCTCGACGAGGCCGACCAGCTCGCCGACCGCATCGCCGTGATCGACCGCGGCCGCGTCGTCGCCGAAGGCACCGGTGACGAGCTCAAGGCCTCGGTGGGGGAGTCCTCCCTCCAGCTGCGCCTGGCCGACCGGGCCGACATGGAGGATGCGCGTCGCGCGATCTCCTCCGTGCTCGGCGTCGAGTCCGTCGTGTCACCCGAAGGCACACGGGTCACAGCTCCCATGCGCAACCCGGACACAGTCGCGGAGTTGCTGGTCACCTTCCGTGAGGCCGGCATCCACCTGACCGAGCTGTCCGTGCAGAAGCCGACGCTCGACGAGGTGTTCCTGACGCTGACCGGGCACGGCGTCGACGGCGAGAAGTCCGGCTCCGATGAGGACGCCGCAGAAGCAGAAAGGGTCAGCGCATGAGCGCCGTCACCGTCAACCCTCCGACGATCACCCCGCCGTCGGAGCGCAACCTCCGTAACCATGTGAGCATCCGGCAGACCTTCGCGAACTCGTTCACGATGGCCTACCGCGGCGTGCTCAAGATCAAGCGCACGCCCGAGCAGCTGTTCGACGTCACGCTCCAGCCGATCATCTTCACGGTGATGTTCGCCTACCTCTTCGGCGGCGCGATCGCCGGGGACGTGCAGAACTACCTGCCTCAGCTCATCCCGGGCATCCTCGTGCAGACCGTGATCACGACCTCGGTCGTCACCGGTGTGCAGTTGCGCGAAGACATGGAGAAGGGCGTGTTCGACCGCTTCAAGTCGCTGCCCATCGCCCGCATAGCCCCGCTCGCCGGTGCGCTGCTGGCCGACACCATCCGGTACGCGATCGCTACGACGATCACCTTCACCGTCGGTTTCATCATGGGGTACCACCCGGCCGCAGGCTTCGGCTTCGTCGTCCTCGCCGGGATGCTGGTGATCATCTCGTCGTGGGCCATCAGCTGGATCTTCGCCTTCTTCGGCGTGATCGCGCGGAGCGCGAGCTCGGTTCAGGGCATCTCGTTCCTGGTGCTGTTCCCGCTGACGTTCCTCTCGAACGCGTTCGTTCCGGTGAACACCCTGCCCGAGATTCTCCAGTGGTTCGTCAACATCAACCCGGTCTCCCACCTGGTGACCGCGGTGCGCGACCTGGCCAACAACGGCACGTTCGGGGCCGACGGCTGGTGGGCGCTGCTCGGTGCTGCTGTGATCGTGGTGGTGTTCGCACCCATGACGGTGCGAGCCTATATGCGCAAGGCCTGACACCAAGCACTACCGACCGAGGGCTCCTCATGACCGACGCATCCGCATCCGACGCAGCATCCAGCGCATCCGCGCCACTGACGGTCGGGACGATCGCGGCGATGGTGAAGGAGCCCTCCGGTCGTCCCAGCACCCGGGCCGTGCGGTTCTGGACCTGGGACGCGATCGTCGGCTGGGTCTTCTTCACTGCCCTCCAGCTGGTCTGGATGCTGATCGCGAACGCGTGGACGGATCCGCTTCATCTCGCGGGACTCGCGCTCACCGCCGTCGTCGCCGTCGTGCACGTGTCGATCATGCCGCGGTGGCGCTACCGTGTTCACCGGTGGGAGATCACCGACGACGCGATCTTCGTGCGTTCCGGCTGGCTGACCCAGGAGACGCGGGTCGCCCCGATCGCGCGGCTGCAGACGGTGGATGCCCGGCGCGGGTTCCTCTCGCGGATGATGGGGCTCACCAGTGTCACCATCACGACCGCGTCCTCCGCCGGCGCGCTGACCATCCACGCTCTCGACGATGCCGTCGCACGCGACGTCGTCGCGGTCCTCGCCGAGGTCGCGCAGCACAGTGAGGGCGACGCGACGTGACCGACGGGGCGATCGACCCCGAAGCGGGCCTGCCGTGGAAGCGGTTCAACCCGCTGATGCTGATGGTGCATCCGCTCCGTGAGCTGATCCGGTACCTGCCCGTGCTTCTCATCGCCCTGATCGCAGGGGCGGCGGGAGGTGAGCCCTGGTGGGTCTATGCGCTCTCCGCCCTCGGGATCGTCTTCGGCATCCTGCGTTTCTTCACGACGACCTACCGGCTCACCCCGACCCACGTTCAGGTGCGCAGCGGGGTGCTCAACCGCCGCACGCTCTCGGTGCCACGGGACCGCATCCGCAGCGTCGACGTCGATTCGACGCTCCTCCACCGCATCTTCGGCCTGGCGATCGTCAAGGTCGGGACAGGTGCTTCGCACGGTCAGGACGAGCTCGAGTTCAACGCGGTCGCCTTGCGCGATGTGCCGGCGCTGCGCAGCGAACTGCTGCGGACAGCGCCGCCCGCCGCAGAAAGCAGCGAGCCCGACAATCTCAGCCACTGGCAGCCTGGCTGGGTGCGCTACGCGCCGCTGACCCTGTCAGGTGTGGCATCGATCTTCGCAGTCGTCGCATTCCTGTTCCAGGTGCAGTTCTTCGAAGGCGGGCTGGTCACCCGCCTGCCGATCGTGCAGCAGGCGATCGGTTTCGTCTCCCACCTGCCCGTGCTCACGACGGCGCTCTGGGGCGCGGCGGGACTGGTCGTCGTCGCGTCGGCCGTAGCCATGGTGCGCTACGCGCTCAGCTACGGCGGATTCGGCATCCATCGCGTGGATGCGACGACACTGCACATCAATCACGGACTTCTCCGAACCCGCCAGATCACCCTCGACGAGACGCGTCTTCGTGGCGTGCAGCTCTCGGAGCCTCTCTCGCTCCGCGCCGTGGGTGCGGCGTCCGCCCACGCGATCATGACGGGACTCGGCAGGCAGCGCGGCGGCGTCGCACTGATCGCCCCGCCCGGGCCTCGCGACGAAGCTGTGCGCATCGCCGCGTACGTTCTCGGCTCAGCCGAACCACTCGAGGCCGATCTCATCCAGCACGGACCGCGTGCCCGCCGCCGTCGCTTCACCCGCGCCGCGACGTTCGCCGGCATCCTCGCCCTCGGCGCCCTCGTTCTGCAACTCGTCGGGATCGTCGGCCCATCGATCTGGTGGGCGTTCGTGGTGATCGTGCCGGCGTCGGCACTGCTGGCGGTCGACCGCTACCGGGGTCTCGGTCATCGCCTGCTTCCGGGTCTCCTCGTCGCCCGAAGCGGCTCGCTCAACCGCAGGCGGACGGTGCTGGCCACCGAGGGGATCATCGGATGGACCATCCGGCGCACGTTCTTCCAGCGTCGGGCGGGCCTTGCCACCCTGATCGCCACGACGGCAGCCGGAAGGCACCGGTACACGATCCCCGACCTGCCTGCCGGCGACGTCTGGCCACTGATCGGAGCGGTCAGCCTCAGGGATTACGCCCGCAAGGCGTAGCCGAGTACCTCGACCACCCGCTCGACAGCCTCATCACGGGTGAGGGCGGCCGTCGATGACAGCGCGGCCGAGACGGCTTCATCACCCCAGGCGGCCCTCATCTCGCGTTCGAGCGTCGAGCGTTCGAGCGAGCGGAGGTCCTGACGTGAGCTGAGCCGAGCGGCGAGCCCGAGGAATTCGAGGCCGACGGCCACCTGCTCCGTGCTCGGTTCCGCGTCTCCGCGCTCCCAGACCAACCACGCGGCGATCGCGGCGACCGCCGAACCGGTCACCGGCCGGTCGGCGAATGCCGGTCGCGTGCGGTGCTGGACGAGGATGCGCGTGCGGAGTTGGTGAGTGAGTCGATCGATGAGGTCGCGGTCGGAGTAGCCGGCACGGATGTGCGCGATGACGCAGGCGCCGGCGACGATGTTCAGCCAGGGCGTCGGCGTGGTCCCGGGAGTCTCGAAGACGGCGACCGCCTCTCGGTACAGGCGGAGGCCCGAGTCGATCTTCCCGGTCGCGAGGTCGATCTCCGCCAGCCCGCTGCGCCCGATCGCGCGGAGGTCGAGGAAGTCGAATCCGAGCGACTCGTCCGTCTCGGTGGCGAACCGTTCGAGGATCGGCCTGCCTCGCTCCATGTCGCCGGTCGCGATGGCGTTCATGGCGACCAGCCAATTGAGTTCGCGCAGGTCGCTGTCGGCCTGGAGCGTGATGAAACCGGATTCGGCCCGCGCGGCCCAGTCGAGTGCTGCCGTGCGCTCCGCCATCTGGCTGTACAGCTGCGTGAGACCCTGTGCCGCGGAGGCCTGGCCCCAGGTGTCCTGGAGCTGCACCGCCAGCGCGTAGGAACGCTCCGCATCCACGATCGCCTCGTCGAGCTCGCCCGCGTTCTCGTGGAACTGCGCCGAGAGAAGGGTGGCCATCGCGGCCGTCGCCGGGTCGGGCGAAGCTTTGTATTTCTCCAGCAGCGCGAACCCTTCGGCGGGTCGCCCGGCGGCGAGGACGAGCGTGGTGAGTGCTTCGAGACGCCCGTCTGGAAGCACTGCCCCGCGTTTGACGCGCTTGAGCCTGGCCAGGGCCCGGCCGGCGATGCTGGAGTCGAAATACAGGAAGGTGGCGCCGACGACGGCATAGGCGGCGGCGGTCTCCAGCCTTTCGGCCGGCTCCGGATCGTAGCCGCGGAGGGCTTCGAGCACCGGCGGACCGAAGGCGATGACTTCGGAGTGGGCACTCCGGAGCGTCCAGTAGTAGGCGAGCCCGGCGAAAACGGTGGCGACGATGTCCGGCCTCCCCGCATCGAGCGCCGACCGGAGTACGGCCACGAGATTGTCCTGCTCGCTCGTCACCAGCTGGAAGGTGTGCACCTGCTCGGCGCCGTAGAGGTGCCCGAGGGCATAGCCGCTGAAGGCGCGCGCCCACCGGAACATCCCCTCGCGGACGAGGTCGACCTCGCCCGCCTCGACCAGGACGATGTCCCCGAATTCGCGCACCGTTTCGAGCATTCGGTACCGCAGGATTCCGGTCGCCGCGTCTTCCGAGACCGACACGAGCGACTGGTTGACGAGGGCATCCAGATCGTCGAAGATGCCGTTCGTCCCTGATCCGGCGACGATCTCGGCCGCCTCCGAGCTGAAGCCGTCCGGGAACCGGGACAACCGTCGCAGAACCGCCTGCTGGGTGACGGTCAGGAGGTTCCAGCTCCAGTCGATGACGGCGAGAAGCGTGCGGTGCCTCTCGGGTGCTGTGCGCTCGCCGCCCGTGAGGAGCGTGAACCGGTTCTCGAGGCGGCGTTCGACTTCCTCGACGGACATCGAACGGATGCGGGCAGCGGCGAGCTCGATGGCCAGCGGCAGTCCGTCGAGCCGGTCGCACAGGCGTACAACGACATCGAGGGGGAGGACGACGGCGGGCCGTGCCGCTCGTGCCCGTTCGACGAACAGGGCCACCGCGGGGCCGAGCGAAGACAGGTCGGCGGGGGCGGGCGTCGACGGGACGATCTCGGTCGGTGACAGCCCGCTCTTGAGCGAATCGAGCTGGTAAACCCGTTCAGCGCTGATCGCGAGCGGTGCGCGGCTGGTCGCGAGGATGCGCACGTTGGTCGTCGAGTCGAGGATGTCCGCGACCCAGGCGGCTGCCGCGTCGACGATGTGCTCGCAGTTGTCGACGATGAGCAGTGTCGCGCGTTCGCCGAGCATGCCGAGGATGCGCGACCGGAGATCGATGCGGGCGATCGGGTCGATCGACTGCACCCGGGTGGACCGTGCCTCGCGGATTCCGAGCGTGGATGCCAGTGCGAGGCCGATGTCGTCACCGCTTCGCACGCTCGCCAGTTCGAGCACGACGACCGCCGGTGTCTGCGCGGCACGGTGGCCGATCTCCTGCGCCAGGCGGGTCTTGCCGAGGCCCCCGGCGCCGAGGATCGTGGTGAGCCGACCGGTCGCGACGAGGTCTTCGACGGCATCGAGGTCGTATTCCCGGCCGATGAGCGTGTTCGGGGCGGTGCGGAGACCGATGCGCGTTCGGCCGCCCTGTGACGGCGCCGGCGTAACCTCTTCGATCAGGAGAGATGCATTGAGGGCGACCAGTTCCGGGCCGGGCCGGGTGCCGAGCGTTTCGCGCAGCCGTGTGCGGAAATCGCCGAATGCGCGGATCGCGTCATTGCGTCTCCCGGCGGCGTCGAGCGTGAGCAGGAGTTCGCGCTGAAGGCCCTCGTCGAGCGGGGATGCGGCGATCAGCAGATCCAGGTCGGCGAGCGCGGCAGCGTTGTCGCCTTCCTCCCGGTGCGATCGTGCGCGGAGCTGGAGGAGTTCCGACCTCACCGCATCGGCGGCTCGTTCGAGTTCTGACGCGAGCGGTGTATCGCCGAGCTCGGCGCCCGGATCACCCCGCCACAGAGCCAATGCCGCGGTCGCGTCGTTGGCGGCACGGGCAGGGTCACGCTCATTCTCGGCCGTGCGCGCTCTCTCGAGGAGTGCGCGCGCCAGCCCGAGATCGGTGTGCTCCGGGGGAAGGGCGAGCGCATAGCCCGCGGCGGTCGACTCGAGGATGCCGTCGGCGCTGGCGGTGCGGACGCGCGAAACGAGGGTCTGGAGTGCCGCGCGTTCCTGCCGCGGCGGCGCATCATCCCAGAGATCTTCGACCAGCGAGGGCACGCTCACCGAGCCGCGCGCCAGAACCAGCGAAACGATCAGGCTCTTGCCCAGGGTGCCCGCCGGCTCGGCGAGCGCGCCGGAACGGTCCTCGACCAGAACAGGGCCGAGTACGGCGACGCGTGGCCGCGGCCGGGTCGAGGAGTCCACTTGCCGAGTTTAGCGAGCGGAGGCGACACGAATCAGCAGCGTCCGGCCAGCGCGCCGACGAGCGGCGATAGGCTGCCTCGTGGGATGGTGCTGCAGACAAGGCGCACCGTGCTCCGGGAGGCGCAGATGGCGAGCGATTGGTCGGAGTTCTACACGGCGCAGGCGGGCCGCAGCGTTCGCCCGACCTTCGTCGCCGGACTGGACGCCCGTGACGGACTTCCGCCCGGACGGGCGATCGATCTCGGATGCGGTGATGGTGTCGAGACCCGTGAACTGCTCGAACGCGGCTGGCGGGTGCTCGCGATCGATGCGGACGACGGTGTCGAAGACCGGGTGCACGCGGCGATCGGGGAGATCGCGGACCAGCCGCCGGTCGAGATCTGGAGTCGCTCCTTCGAAACCCTCACCGGGCTGCCGGAGGCGGACTTCGTCTATGCCGGATTCGCCCTGCCGTTCTGCGACGTCTCGCATTTCCCGTACCTCTGGGCGGACATCCGCGAGGCGCTCCAACCGGACGCCGTGTTCGCGGGCGAGTTCTTCGGACCGGACGACGACTGGTTCGGCCGCCCGGGGATGAACTTCCACGACGGTGCCGGTGTCGAGCGGATGCTGTCCGGCCTCGACGTCGTCCAGATCGTCGAGGACAACCGCGACGGCCTGTCGTTCGAAGGCCCCAAGCACTGGCACGTGTTCCACGTGGTCGCGCGCAACGGAGACTGACAAACAGGTCGCAGGCCTCGCGGCGTGGCCGTCAGCGGATGGTCTTGCGTGCGGTGATCTGGCCTGTGTCGAACCCGAGAAGGTGCAGCCCGCCGTGGAAGCGCGCGTGCTCGATCTTGATGCACCGGTCCATCACGACCGTGAGGCCCTTCGACTCGCCGTATTCGGCCGCATCCTGGTTCCAGATACCGAGCTGGACCCAGATCGTCGGCGCGCCGATGGCGACGACCTCGTCGATCACGCCCGGGATGTCGCTTCCTTTGCGGAAGACGTCGACGATGTCGGGAACTTCCGGGAGCGACGCGAGGTCAGGGTAGGCCTTCTGGCCCAGGATCTCGTCGGCGTTCGGGTTCACGAAGTAGACGCGGTAGTCGCTCGACTGCTGCAGGTAGGTTCCGACGAAGTAGCTGGATCGCGCCGGGTTGGGCGACGCTCCCACGATCGCGACCGATTTCGCCGCGCGCAGGATCTTCAGTCGCTCCTTGGCGTCGGGACCGACCCAGGTGCGCTGCGACACGAGCAGCTTCGCGAGCGGGGAGTCGGCCGGGAGCTCGCAGCTGAGCCCGTTGGCGAGCTGCACCTCCGCGCGGTCCGCCGTGTCGGCGGGAACGTTGTCGGTGAGGGTCATGAGTTCTCCTTCACAGCCACCTCGAGTGCCTGGTCGAGGTCGTAGATGATGTCATCGACATCTTCGATGCCAACGCTAATCCTTACGACGCCCGGAAGTACCCCCGCGTCGACGAGTTGCTGCTCGGAGAGCTGCGCGTGGGTGGTGGATGCGGGGTGGATGACGAGCGTCTTGGCGTCGCCGATGTTCGCGAGGTGGCTGGCGAGATTCACCGATTCGATGAACCGCTGACCGGCCGCGCGGCCTCCCTTGACTTCGAAGCTGAACACGCTCCCGGGACCCTTCGGCAGGTATTTCAGCGCGCGGTCGTGGTGCGGATGCGCGGGGAGCCCCGCCCAGAGGACCGATTCGATGCGCGGGTCGGCGTCGAGCCATTCGGCCACGGCACGAGCGTTGTCGACGTGCGCCTGGATGCGGTAGGGGAGCGTCTCCACTCCCTGCGCGAGCAGGAACGCCGAGTGCGGCGCGAGGGTCGGACCGATGTCGCGCAGCTGCTCGGCCCGCAGGCGGGTGAGGAACGCGTACTCGCCGAAGTTGCCCGACCACTGGAGGCCGCCGTACGTCGGCACGGGCTCACCGAAGAGCGGGAACTTCTCGCTGTGCCAGTTGAAGCGGCCGCTCTCGACGACGACGCCGCCCAGGGTGGTGCCGTGGCCGCCGAGGAATTTCGTGGCCGAGTGGATGACGATGTCGGCGCCCCACTCGAACGGGCGGTTCAGGTAGGGGGTCGCGATGGTGGAGTCGATGACGAGCGGGATGCCGGCCGCGTGGGCTACCGCGGCGAGACCTTCGATGTCGGCGATCTCGCCCGACGGGTTCGCCACCGTCTCGGCGAAGACGAGTTTCGTGCGGTCGGTGATCGCTGCCGCGTAGTCCGCGGGGTCGGCGCTCTGGATGAACGTGGTCTCGACACCGAAGCGGCGCAGCGTCACGTCTAGCTGGGTGATCGACCCGCCGTACAGGTTGGCCGAGGCGACGATGTGGTCGCCGGCTCCCGCCAGGGAGGCGAAGGTGATGTACTGCGCGCTCAGCCCGCTCGCGGTCGCGACGGCGCCGAGGCCGCCCTCGAGGCTCGCGATGCGCTCTTCGAACGACGCGACCGTGGGGTTGGCGAGACGCGAGTAGATGTTGCCGTACTTCTGCAGGGCGAAGCGGGCAGCCGCATCCGCCGTGTCGTCGAAGACGAATGCGCTCGTCTGGTAGATCGGGAGCGCGCGGGCCCCCGTCACGGGGTCGGGGATGTTGCCCGCGTGAATCGCACGCGTGCGGAAGCCGTATTCGCGATCTGCCATGCGTTCACGCTACCCGAGCGCGACGAGCGCTCCGTTCACCGGTGTAACAGTGCGCAACCGGGTCCGTCAGCTCGAGAGCTCGACGGCTCCGAGGGCAAGCGCCGCGATCAGCACCCACGACAGCAGCCCGACGATGAGTGCGCGCCACCCGGTCCCCACCAGGGTGCGCAGGCGGACGGCCGAGCCGAGTCCGAAGAGAGCCATGGCCAGCAGAATCGTCTGCAGGGTGTCGGCACCGCTCAGCACTGCCGGCGGCAGTGGGATGAACGTCCGCACCAGCATGGCGACGATGAATCCTGCGACGAAGAGCGGAACGATCGGCGGGCGCTTCGCGGCAGGGTCGGGGTCGACGTGACGACGGCGCTCGACGGCCGACGTGATCGCCACCATCGGTGCGAGCATCAGCACACGCGTCAGCTTGACGACGAGGGCGACGGCGAGGGCCGCCGGTCCCGCGATCTGTGCGGTCGCGACGACCTGGCCGACGTCGTGGACACCGGCGCCCACCCAGTGTCCGAACTGGAGGTTCGTGAGGCCGAACGGATGCCAGAACACCGGCAGGACGAAGATCGCCAGCGTGCCGCACAGGGTGACCAGCGCAACGGGCGTCGCGGTCTCCTCATCCTTGGCGCGAACCACCCCGCTCATCGCGCCGATCGCGGACGCGCCGCAGATCGAGAAGCCGGTCGCGACCAGGAGGGGCTGATGCCCCGGCAGGCGGAAGAGCCGTCCGAGCCCGATCGTGCCGACGAACGTCAGCAGCACGATGGCCACCGTCGTCAGGATAGTCACCCAGCCGAGATTCGCGATGTCGAGGAGGCTCAGCTTGAGGCCGAGGAGCACGACTCCGATGCGCATCAGCCGCCGGGAGGCGACGGCCAGGCCGGGCGCGAGGGATCCTGTGAGCGCGGTGCGCGCAAACGGGAGCTGCCCGACGATGATCCCGAGTGCCACCGCCGCCGTCAGCAGAGGAATCGCGGGCACCAGCCAGTGGATGCCCCAGGCCGCGGCAGCCGCGAGCGCTGCGGCGGTCAGTCCCGGCAGCGCGCGCCTGGGTTCGTCGGGAGCGGCGTTCATCGCCTTCTATTCTGGCCGTCCGGTTCCACCGCATCCGCCGAGCACAGGAAAAGGCCGCCGATTGCCGACGCACAGGCGGACTTTTCCTGTGCTCGCCGGAACTAGAGGGCCGAGAGGAGCGCGGTTCCGTTGGGGACGCCGAGGCCGGTGCAGGCGTCCCAGCCGGGTCCCGCGGTGAAGGCGCCGTTGTCACCGGAGGTGATGTCGCGGAAGCCGGGAGCGACCTGGCCCGCATTGATCGAGTCGTACAGCTTCGGTTGCGCGAGTCCCAGGGCGGCACCCGTCGACTGCACCAGCCGGGCCACGAGAGCGGCCCACAGGGGCGCGACAGCGCTCGTTCCGCCGATCACGATCTCTTTGCCGTCGACGAGGATGCGGTACCCGGTCTGCGGGTCGGCGACGGCCGAGACGTCAGGTACGCCCCGCCCGGACGCCTGCGCGGTCGACGGAACGCCGACGTTCGCCTGCCACACCGGTCGCGGGAAGGCGTCGCTCACGCCGCCGCCGGTTGCCCCACGTCCCGGACCGTTGTTCCACACCACCTCCGACTGGACGGTCGCTGTGGTCGCATCTGCCGCCAGCCGCGTTCCTCCGCAGGCCAGCGCATGCGGGCTGGATGCGGGGAAGTCGACGTGCGGCCGCCCGTCTGTCTCGCGATCCGAACTGCCGTCGTCGCCCGCGGCCGCCGTGGTCGTCACCCCGAGGGCGGCGGCGTCGACGAGCGCCTGGTCGAAGGCTGTGCGGGCCTGCGCCGTCCACTGGTCTTCGCTCTGGCCCCAGCTGATGCTGATCGCAGCGGGCGTCGGTGTGGCGTGGGCCGCTGTGGTCACCGCATCGATGAAGCCGGCGTCGGTGTTGGGTGCGAAGTAGACGATGATGTGGGCTCCTGGTGCGAGAGCCCCGGCGACCTCGATGTCGAGCAGCACCTCACCGTCTGCACCGTTCGGGTCCTGTCCGGGCACATTCGTCGCGCCGTCCACGCCGACCGCGGTGACCGTCGGGGGCGTGATTCCCAGACTGCCGAAGTACGCGTCGAGGTCGCTCTGCGCGAAGCCGCCACCGAGCTCGATGATGGCGATCGACGTGCCGGAGCCGTCGGTCTCCGGCGGGAACGCGTAGATCGCGCCGAGCTCCGGCGGCGTGTAACTCGTGCTCACGGCGGAGGGCAGTGCGACCCGAAAGAGGGCACGGGCCTGCGGTCGGTCGTCGAGGCCGAGCACGGCGGTGACCACGCCGCTGAGGGCGGACGGGACACTGAGGCCGCCGGTGCGGTGACGGTGCTCGACCGGATTGTCGTTCGCATCGGTGCTGGTCGCCTGGCCGAGATCGGTGCCGAACACGCGACCGAGGACTGCGGCGGTACCCGACAGCCGGATGCGCCGATCGGCCAGACTGCTGTCGATGACCGTGACGCCGAGAGCTTGGAGCGTTGTGGTCACGAGCTCGACATCGGCCGGATCAGCACCGTACCTCGCCACGAACTCGTCCCGGGGGATCGGGTTCTCGAGCACCTCCTCCGGTACTTCGGCACGGCGCCGGAGGAACAGCGTCGCCTCGATCGGCGTCTCTGGGTCGAGGGCGGCGGATGCGGTCAGCCCGGGGGCCTCCGTGCGTTCGCTTCCCGGCAGGGGTGTGAGGTCGAGCGGTTCGTGCTGTTCGTCGGCGGGAGTCATTACCCCGGTCTACCACCACGGACCGACAGTCAGAACCCTCGCTACCGCCAGCTCGGCAGCCAGATGTGGAGCTGCCAGAACCAGAACGGAACCTGCTGCGCGGTCCAGATCGAGTAGAAGAAGACGCTGACCGCCGCGGTGATCACGAGGTAGACCGTGACCGTCAGGATGCCGCGTTTGCGCCGCCACGCAGCATCCGATCGCTTGCCGAGAATGAGCGCGATGACGAACGTCAGAGCCAGGATCAGGTAGGGCTCGAACGCGATCGTATAGAACTGGAACACCGTGCGGTTGATGTAGAGCAACCACGGGAGGTAACCGGCGGCGACACCCAGGAGGATCAGCCCGACCCGCCATTCGCGGTAGCGGACGAGCCGGTAGAGGAGATAGAAGACGGCCGCGGCCGCCGCCCACCAGATCAGCGGATTGCCGACCGAGGTGATGGCCGAGGAGCACGCCGACGACGTGCAGCCGTTCTGCCCGTAGACCGTTCCCTCGTAGTACATGCTCGTCGGCCGGATCATGAAGAGCCAGGTCAGCGGGTTCGCCTGGTACGGGTGGGGCACATGCAGGTTGATGCTGTAGTTGTACATCTCGGTCTGGTAGTGCCAGAGGTTCTGGACCCAGTGCGGAACCCAGGCGAACGCCCCGCTCCACGGTTTGCCGACCGTGGTCGCCCAGGACCTGTCGTAGCCGCCCTTGGTGAAGATCCAGCCCGCCCAGGTGGCCACGTAGCTCACGAGCGCGACCGGGACCATCACCACGAAGGTCGCCGGTGCCTGCTTGAGGATGCTGCCCGTGATCCAGAACGGCAGGCCGACGCGGCGCCGTGCCACGGCATCTACGATCACCGTGTAGATCGCGAAGAACGCAAGGAAGTACAGCCCGGTCCACTTGACGCCGGCGCACAGGCCGCACAGGATGCCGGCGGCGATCAGCCACGGCCGCCACCACAGGGCGGGGCCCCAGGCCGGCTCGCCTCCCTTGTCCCGCAGCTCGGCGACCCGCGCCGCGAGTCTCGTCGCGTGCCAGTCGCGGTCGAGCAGGATGCACCCGAAGGCGAGGAGGGCGAAGAACATCACCGAGTTGTCGAGGATCGCGACCCGACTCATCACGATCGCGTGGCCGTCGATCGCCATCAGGAACCCGGCGATCACCGCGAGCAGCGTCGAACGGAACAGTTTGCGCGTGATGAGCATGAGCACAACGACGGCAAGGATGCCGACGACGGCCGTGCTCACCCGCCAGCCGAAACTGTTCCCGGCGCCGTACGCCGCGAGCCCCAGTGCGATGATCCATTTGCCGAGAGGCGGATGCGCGACGAACGACGGCGCGGTGCCGTAGATGTTGGTGTTGCCGTCATTGAAGCTCAGGTCGGCTTTGTCAGGCCAGCTGCCCTCGTAGCCGAGATGCAGGAGGGTCCACGCGTCCTTCACGTAGAACGTCTCGTCGAACACGAGGCTGTGCGGATTCGCGAGGTCCCAGAGACGCAGCACCGAAGCGAGGAGGGTGACTGCCAGTGGACCGCCCCAATACCAGAGCTTCATGCGCAGCGGTGTCCGCAGCGTCCGCGCCCACCAGTCGTCGAGACGGCTGCCGGTCGGTTCGGCGACAACGGCGTCGAAGCCGATCGTGGGAGTCGTGGTCACGCTGCAATGTTAGTGAGGTGCGCCTGTCAGACTGGGCTGATGATCATCCTGGCCGCGACACCCATAGGGAATCTGAAGGATGCGTCCACACGGCTCGTCGAGACGCTCGGGACGGTCGGGATCGTCGCCTCCGAGGACACGCGGGTCACGCAGCGCCTGCTCGCGGGCCTCGGCGTCGAGAACCGGCCGCGCCTGATAGCGCTGCACGACCACAATGAGCGGGACCGTTCGGCGGAGCTCGTCGAGCTCGCACGCGAGACGGATGTGCTGGTCCTGAGCGACGCCGGGATGCCGACCGTGTCCGATCCCGGGTTTCACCTGGTCGAAGCTGCGGCCGCCGCAGGCGTGGGCGTTACGGTGCTCCCCGGCCCTTCTGCGGTCGTCACCGCCCTCGCCGTCTCCGGTCTGCCCACCGACCGGTTCACCTTCGAGGGTTTCCTCCCGCGCAAACACGGCGAGCGGACGGCGGCCTTCCGGGCGCTCGCCGGGGAACGCCGCACGATGGTCTTCTTCGAATCGCCCAACCGGCTCGCCGCGGCCCTTGCCGACCTCGCAGCGGTGCTGGGCGACGATCGTCGCGTCGCGGTCTGCCGTGAGCTGACGAAGATGTTCGAGGAGGTCCGCCGCGGCACCGCCGCCGAGCTCGCAGAGTGGGCGGCCGAGGGCGTGCGCGGGGAGATCTGCATCGTTGTCGCGGGTGCCCCTGAGACGGTGGCCGACCTGGACTCGGCGGTCGCCCAGGTGCTTTCGCTCGTCGCGGCCGGATCCCGGCTGAAGGAGGCGGCAGGCGAGGTCGCCGAGGCGACGGGCCTCGGCAGGCGCGACCTCTATCAGGCCGCGCTCGCTGCGCGCGTAACACCAGCCGAAGTGCCTCCCGCTCGCCCGTAGGATAGTCAGCATGTCCGACGGCTCTTCGTTCTACATCACCACGCCGATCTTCTACGTGAACGATGTTCCCCACATCGGGCACGCGTACACCGAGGTCGCGGCTGATGTGCTCGCCCGGTGGCACCGTCAGGCCGGCGACGACACCTGGCTGCTCACGGGCACGGACGAGCACGGGCAGAAGATCCTCCGCACGGCAACTGCGAACGGCACGACCCCGAAGGAGTGGGCCGACCGCCTCGTTCACGACGAGTGGCTTCCCCTGCTCGAGACGATCGCCATCGACAACGACGACTTCATCCGCACGACGGACGAGCGCCACGAGAAGAACGTCCAGCTGTTCCTGCAGAAGCTGTACGACGACGGTTTCATCTACGCAGGCGAGTACGAGGCGCTGTACTGCGTGGGCTGTGAAGAGTTCAAGCCGCAGAGCGAGATCGTCGACGGCACGGGCGAATACGTCGGCCAGAAGGTCTGCGCCATCCACTCGAAGCCGCTCGAACTCCTGCAGGAGAAGAACTATTTCTTCCGCATGAGCGACTTCGCCCAGAAGCTCCTCGACCTCTACGACTCCCGACCCGGCTTCGTGCAGCCCGAGGCGGCGCGCAACGAAGTCGTCTCCTTCGTGCGTCAGGGTCTCTCCGACCTGTCGATCTCCCGGTCGAGCTTCGACTGGGGCATCAAGGTGCCGTGGGACGAGTCCCATGTCGTCTACGTCTGGTTCGACGCGCTCCTCAACTACGTCACCGCGGTGGGCTACGGCCAGGACGACGAGCAGTTCGCCCGGCGCTGGCCGGCTACGCACATCGTCGGCAAGGACATTCTCCGGTTCCACGCGGTCATCTGGCCGGCGATGCTGATGGCGGCGGGGCTCGACGTGCCGCACCAGGTCTTCGGCCACGGCTGGCTGCTGGTCGGTGGCGAGAAGATGTCGAAGTCGAAGCTCACCGGCATCGCCCCGACGCAGATCACCGAGACGTTCGGGTCTGACGCGTTCCGCTACTACTTCATGCGCGCGATCAGCTTCGGCCAGGACGGCTCGTTCAGCTGGGAAGACCTGGCCGCTCGCTACCAGTCCGAACTCGCGAACGGCTTCGGCAACCTGGCGTCGCGCGTGATCGCGATGGTCTCGCGGTACTTCGACGGCATCGTGCCGCCGGCCGGCGAGTACGACGCCGCCGATCTGGTGGTGCAGGATGTGGTGGCCAAGGCTGTCGCCGACGCGGATGCCGCGATCGGACACCTCGCCATCCACGATGCGCTTGCCGCCATCTGGACGGTCGTCGACGAACTCAACGGGTACATCACCACCCAGGAGCCGTGGTCGATCGCGAAGGACGAGACACAGCGCGAGCGGCTGGGCACCGTGCTCTACACGGCTGCGGAAGGCCTCCGTGCGCTCGCCGTGCTGCTGTCGCCGGTCATCCCGGCGGCCACCCAGCGGCTCTGGGAGTCGCTCGGCGCCGGCCAGGAGCTGGGTCCGCTCGAGGCGCAGCCCATCCGGGACGCCGGCCGCTGGGGTCAGCTCGCGGCAGGTACTGCCGTCAACGGGCTCGAAGCTCTGTTCCCCCGAATCGAAGCGACCGTTGTCTGACGAGTCCCACATCCGTCACCGGCACGCGGCGGACGGCCGCGACCTCAGCTACCCGCCCCTGCCGGAGGCTCTCGTGGTCGGCGTGTACGACAATCACACGCACCTGGAGATCGCGGACGGCGACGATCCTCTCGACTATCGGGAGCAACTCGACCGTGCCTCGAGCGTGGGCGTGCGTGGTGTCGTCCAGGTCGGCAACGACGTGGAGACGTCGCGCTGGTCCGCCGACATGGCGGCCGTCGAACCGCGGATGCTCGCAGCCGTCGCGATCCACCCGAACGACGCGCCCGACTACGAGGCTCGCGGAGAGCTCGACGACGCCCTCCAGGTGATCGCGGAACTCGCGGGCCGGCCGCGGGTGCGCGCAGTGGGGGAGACGGGACTGGACTTCTTCCGCACCGACGAGTCCGGGCGTGAGGCGCAGTTCCGTTCGTTCGAAGCGCACATCGAGATCGCCAAACAGAACGACCTCGCACTTCAGATCCACGATCGCGACGCTCACGACGACGTCATCCGAACCCTGAAGCGCGTCGGCGCGCCGGAACGGACTGTCTTCCACTGTTTCTCCGGCGACGCGGACCTGGCCGAACTCTGCGCCGATAACGGCTGGTACATGTCGTTCGCGGGCAATGTGACATTCAAGAACGCCGGGCAGTTGCGCGAAGCGCTGGAGGTGGCGCCACGGGCGCTCCTCCTGGTGGAGACGGATGCGCCGTTCCTCACCCCGACTCCGTACCGGGGGCGCCCGAACGCGCCCTACCTCATCCCGCACACCCTGCGGGCGATGGCCGACCATCTGCGTACAGACGTCTCGATGCTGGCGGCCCAGATCTCATCCAACACCGAACTGGTCTACGGACGGTGGGACTCGGAGCCCGTGGCGTCGCCGCCCACCACCCCGATCGGTTCGGTCGCATGAACGAGGTCCGGCTTCTGGGGCCGGCGGAGATCCGCGACCTGGCGGAGCTGCTGGACGTGACGCCGACCAAGAAGCTCGGCCAGAATTTCGTGATCGATGCGAACACGGTGCGCAGGATCGTGCGGGTCGCGGGCGTCGAGGCGGGCGACAGCGTCGTCGAGGTCGGGCCCGGCCTCGGATCCCTGACTCTCGGCCTGCTCGAGGCCGGGGCATCCGTCGTCGCCGTGGAGATCGACGGGCGGCTGGCGCGCCAGTTGCCCGCTACGGTCGCCACGCTCGCGCCGTCGGTCACCGACCGGCTGACCGTCGTTCACCGCGATGCTCTCGCCGTCACCGAGCTCGCCGGTGAGCCGACCAGGCTGGTGGCCAACCTGCCGTACAACGTGTCGGTGCCGGTCCTGCTGCATTTTCTCGAGCACTTCCCGAGCATCCGCACGGGAGTCGTGATGGTCCAGGCCGAGGTCGGGCAGCGTGTCGCCGCCGAACCCGGTTCGAAGGTCTACGGCGCGCCGAGCGTGAAGGCCGCCTGGTACGGGCGATGGCGCACCGCGGGCAACGTCAGTCGCCAGGTCTTCTGGCCCGTTCCTAACGTGGACTCGATCCTCGTCGCGTTCGAGCGGCACGACAGCGAGCCTGGAGACGAAGACCTGCGCGCCCGAACCTTCGCCGTCGTCGACGCGGCATTCCAGCAGCGGCGCAAGATGCTGCGCCAGGCGCTCTCGACGCTGTTCGGAGACTCGGCGACCGCATCCGCGATCCTCGAGAAGGCGGGCGTCGAGCCGACCGAGCGCGGCGAGCAGCTGACCGTCGAGGACTTCATCGCGATCGCGCGCGCGGCCTGACCGCGGCGAGGGCTGTAGGTTGGATGCATGACCTCCGAGGCCTCGCTCCACATGGTGCACGCCAGGGCACCGGGCAAGATCAACGTGTTTCTCCGGGTCGGGGCGGTCATGGCCGATGGGTACCACGACGTGGCGACGGCATATCAGGCGGTGTCCCTCTATGAAGACGTGCGCGCCTATCCGGCTGACGATTTCTCGGTCGCCTTCGGCGGCCCGATCGACTGTTCCGGGCTGCCGACCGACGGCAACAACCTGGCCATCAAGGCGGCGCGGATGCTCGCGCGCAAGACCGACTACCGCGGTGGCGTGCACCTCGAGATCGAGAAGCACGTTCCGATCGCCGGCGGAATGGGCGGCGGTTCGGCCGACGCGGCGGCGACCCTTCTCGCCTGCGATGCCCTCTGGGGCACCGACTGCACCAAAGACGAGTTGCTCGCGCTCGCGTCCCGTCTGGGCGCCGATGTCCCGTTCGCCCTCATCGGGGGAACCGCGATCGGCACCGGCCGCGGCGATCGCCTCAGTCCCGCCCTCGCCAAGGGACAGTTCCACTGGGTGCTCGTGCTTCCCGAAGAGGGGATGAGCACGCCCACGGTGTACAGCGAACTCGACCGCCATCGGGAGCGTCACTCCCAGGACATCTTCCCGGCGCAGAAGCAGCCGACCGTCGACGCGAACGTGTTGCAGGCCCTGCGGGCGGGAGACCCACGCATGCTCGCCGAGTCGCTGGTCAACGACCTTCAGGCGCCCGCGATCCATCTTGCGCCGCACATCGGCGAGATCATCGAGCTCGGCGAGATGAACGGTGCGCTCGCCGGAATCGTCTCGGGTTCGGGCCCGACGGTCGCGTTCCTCACCGCGGACCTCGACAGTGCGCTCGACCTGCAGATCGCGCTCAGCGCATCCCGCCACACCGCCGTGCGCGCGACGGCGCCGGTGCACGGTGCCCGCCTCCTCTCGGATTAGCCACCGCGCAGCCGGCGCCTCTCGTCACGGCACGAGGTCGATCGCGGCACGGAATCCGGTGCTCGGGTCCATGTAGAACGGTGTCGAGCCGTGGTCGTGCGCGATCAGCCAGTTGCCGTCGACGCGGCGCAGGCCGAGGGTCGAACGGAACCAGAGGGTGAACGGGGTGTCGCTGCCCTTCGGTGTCGCCGTGAGCCGGTTGATGCTGCGCGCGAACGCGATGTCGCCGTCGGCCTCGATCACCGCCTCCGTGATCTCGAACTCGATGGGGCCGTCGAATGTCGCCAGCCAGGCCCGCAGCGCTTCGACGTCGCGGCCCTCGGATGCGAGGGGCGGCGCGAGCGAAAAGCTGACGAGGTCGTCGGTGAACAGTTCTCCGAGCGCGTCCGCATCCCGCGCTCGCATGGCACGTTCGCGTTCGGCGAGGACCGCCCGGATCTCCGTGTCGGCCGTCGTTGTCGTGGCAGTCATGATCTTCTCCTTCGTTCGTCATCGATCTGGACTTCCACACGAGACGTCGAAACAGACAGCCCCGTCTCGACGTATCGGGTGAGAAGATTCACCCAAGGATGGAGAAACCGATGAAATATCTCATTCTCATCAACGGCAACCCGCAGTCCCGCATGGTGTGGGAGAGCTTCACGGACGAGCAGCGCGCCCAAGGATACGAGCTGTATGCCCAGCTCCACGAACGGCTCCGGGCCTCAGGCGAGCTCGTCGCGGCCGAAGCGCTCACCGATCCGTCGCTCGCCGTGCGCATTCCGGCTCGTGACACCGGCCTGATCGCGACCGATGGCCCGTTCGCCGAAGTGAAGGAGCAACTGAACGGCTTCTATCTCGTCGACTGCGAAAGCCTCGACCGTGCCGTCGAGATCGCCGAAGGCTTCCCGGAGGCGCGGTACGGGCTCGTCGAGGTGCGTCCCGTGCTCACGCTGGGCGGGTCCGACGTGTGAGCACGCCGACCGCCGTCGAGGTCCTGCTGCGCGAACTCGCGCCGCAGGCTGTGGCTGCGCTCACGCGGCGGTATGGCGACTTCGACCTCTGCGAGGACGCCGTGCAGGAGGCCTTGCTGAGCGCCTCGCAGACGTGGCCGAAGGAAGGGATCCCGGACAGTCCGCGAGGCTGGCTGATCACCGTCGCCTCGCGCCGTCGCATCGAACTGTGGCGAGCGGACTCGGCGCGCCGACGTCGCGAGGAGACGGTCGCGGTGCTCGAGGAAGCCGGGACCCCGATGGCCGCCTCCACCGACGACAGCCTCGCGCTGGTGATGCTCTGCTGCCACCCGGCACTCACGCCGTCCTCGCAGGTCGCGCTCACGCTTCGGGCGGTCGGTGGTCTGACGACCGCGGAGATCGCTCGATCGTTCCTCGTCCCCGAGGCGACGATCGCGCAACGGATCAGCCGGGCCAAGCAGCGCATCCGGGATGCGGGTGCGACGTTCACGATGCCGGATGATGCGCAGCGCTCGTCGCGGCTGGCGAGCGTGCTGCGGGTCCTGTACCTGATCTTCACCGAAGGCCACACCGCGAGCTCCGGTCCTGATGCGACGCGGGTGGAGCTCGCCGCCGAGGCGATCAGACTCACGCGGATGCTGCGTGAGCTGGTGCCGGATGAGGGTGAGGTCAGCGGGTTGCTGGCACTCATGCTGCTCACCGATGCCCGGCGTCCGGCACGCACCGGCCACGACGGCGCGCTGATACCGCTCGCAGCCCAGGACCGGTCGCTGTGGGATTCCGCAGCGATCTCCGAGGGCGTCGCGCTCATCACCGAAACACTGGCCCATGCTCTGCTCGGGCCCTACCAGGTGCAGGCCGCGATCGCGGCCGTCCACGACGAAGCCACGACCGCGTCCGCGACCGACTGGGACGAGATCCTCGGGCTCTACGACCTACTCGAACTTCTCGAGCCCGGGCCGATGGTCACGCTGAACCGGATCGTCGCGCTCGCACAGGTCGACGGTCCGGTCGTCGCGCTCGCCCAGCTGGAGTCGGTTGCGGACGGCGCCGGCCTCGCCGGCCACTACAGGGTGGATGTGGTCCGCGCGCACCTGCTGGAGCAGGCGGGGGACCGGGATGCTGCCCGCGAGGCCTTCCGCACGGCGGCACGGCGAACGCTCAGCACGCTGGAGCAGCGGTATCTCGAACAGCAGGCGTTGCGGCTCACCGAAAGCCGGTGAGTCCGCGTGGCGGAGTTCGGAGGTCCCCAGGGATGCCGACCGTCAGGGCAGAGCGCATGTCGGGTGTTGAGACGATTCGTTCACGAAACGTGTCCACGCGATGTGCCGGGGCGGTCGGGCATCCCGGGGTGGTTTCACGCTAGCGAGGCCGCGGCCGACGCACCAAGCCCGGAGCGGAAAACCGTCAACTCTTGACGGGGTCGCCGCCGCGACCGGGTCTGCGGGCACCGCGAGCCGGCCGGTCACGTGGTGACCGGGTGAGACTGCGGAGCTCACGCCGTGAGGAGAGCCGGAGCTTGGCGAGGATGTTCCTCACGTGGAAGTTCACGGTCGTCACGGAGACGTACAGGTGTTCGGCGATCTCCTTGTTCGTCATCCCGGACGCCACGGCGTGCGCGACCTGGCGCTCACGGGTGGTGAGGTCCGCGAACGGATCGTTCCGCGTAGCACCGAGGTCGGCGCCGGCGCCGGACCGGGTCAGTTCCTCGAGCGCCCCGGTACAGCGGGCGAGATAGTCCGTGGCGCCCAGGCGCCGGAACACCCGAGCAGCGCGCTCGAGCATCCCCACCGCCTCCGGCTGTCGTCCGGCGGCTGCGAGAAGTCGCCCGGCGTCCAGCATGGTCACGGCGTGAGGGAAAGGGAAGCGGGCGGCAACGGGCGATTCGGCGGCGTGCAGGTAGGCCGTGATCGCCGCATCCACTTCGCCCTCCGCTTCCAGTACGCGCCCCTCCAGCCAGTCCAGCGAGCCGTAGTACGGCCGCCAGAGGCGTGACGGATCACTGCACGCGATCAGTTCGGACCGGGCTTCGTCCGCGCGGCCGAGCGCAGCGAGCGCATCGATCCGGTAGGTCAGCCAACCGAGGGTCGACGCCGCGGCGGATTCCTGCGCCGCCGACTCCGTCGCGGCGAGCTGCGCGGAACGGTCGCCGGTGGCGCGAGCGAGCTCCGCACGGGCGATGATGGGGAGATCGCTGTCGTAGGAGCCGCCGATGCCCGGTCGGGCTTCGCCCGCGGAGGTCAGCCGCTCCTCGACCGAGCCGACCTCTCCGCGCCCCGCCCGCACGAGCGTGGACACGGTCAGTGCGATCGGCCACGCCGAGAGGTCGGTCTCGTCGAGCGCGAGCGCGACCGCCGTGTCGGCGATGGTGACAGATTCGTCCCACTCGCCGAGAAGGTAGAGCGCGTGGGCGTAGATCGAACGCCCGTGACCGGCGGTCCAGCTGGACGGGAAGAGCCGGATGAGTTCGTTCGCGAGCTCGAGGTCGTCGTGCGCCCGATCGATGTCCCCGATGCGGATGAACACGCTGGCGCGCGAGACGAGAGCATCCACGACGGCCGGCGACCCCGTCGAGTCGAGAAGCGAGTCCAGCTCGGCGACGGTCGCTGTCAGCAGTTCGGTCCGGCGCATGTGCCCGGCCGCGGTCAGCAGCCAGCCGAGAAGTCTCAGGAGCTCGTCGCGGGGTTGGACGAGCCAGCTCAGGGCCGGGTCGTCGACTTCGTCCGGCCGGGTCGGCGCCGCGGCGAGGTAATCTCGTGCGATGTCGAACTGGGCGAGCACCGAACCGAAATCACGGGTCGCCATCTGCACCATCGGCAGGATGCACGCGACATGTGCGCGGAGCATGCGTTCCTCGGCGGTCGTGGCCGGAGCCGATTGCCGTGCCAGGCCGAGTGCCAGCGCCCCGGCGATGTTGCCGGTCAGAGTGCGGAGTTCGACCAGGATCGTGTCGCGTGCCGGACTCGCCGGAAGCGCTTCGATCGACGGCACGAGGTCGAAGATGCGCTCGTGCAGCCGGGTGCGAAGTGCGAGCATCCCGATCTCGATCAGCGCCCGTTCATGCTCGGGGCCGGCCGCAGACAGATGCACGGCGGATCGGGCGTAGCTCATGGCCTGACCGGAGCGGCCCAGGTCGGCGGCTTCGCGACTGGCGGCCAACAGTTCCGTCACAAGCGTCGGGTCGGCGTGGTCGGCCGCTTCGACCCGGTGGCGGAGCGCCCGGTGGCCGGTGAGGACGTCAGCGGCGATGCGATGGACCTCCACCCGCCGGGCGACGGGAAGGTCGGCCGTGAGCGTGTCGGCGAGGATGGCATGCGCGGGTTCCAGCCAGACGACACCGTCGCGGATCCCCGAGGAGACCAGTCCCCTCCCGATCGCAGCGTCGGCGTCGACAGCGGTCCCGAGGCGGTGGGCGATCGTGCCGAAGAGGGGCACCGGAACAGGATCGCGCAGCACGGCGACGATCTCGGCCGCCGCTCGCGCAGACGGGTCCGCTCCCTCGAGGGCGGCCGTGACCGCTCCCGACAACGGCAGCGCGGAATCGGCGGGGATCTCCCATCCTGCCGGGTGCAGTGCTTCGGCGAAGGTTTTCCTCAGCCTGCCGAGAAGGACGCTCAGCAGGAGGGGCGAGCCCTGGGTCGCCTCGGTGAGCCGGGTCGCGGTGCGTCGTGAGACCGCATGCCCGAGGACGTGACGGGCGAGCTCCTGCGTGTTGTCGATGGTGAGCGGCCCGAGATCGACCCGGGATGCGTTCGGCATCGCACTCGCGAGCCCGTCGAAGAGGGGCGGGACACCGGCGGAATCCGGCCGGGCCGCGACGATGAAGAGGAACGGCTGGTCGACCAGTCGCCGAACGGCGAAACGCAGCGCCCGCGCGGACGCCTCATCGACCCACTGCGCATCGTCGACGATGATGCACACGGGGGTACCGAGCCCGTCCACGGCGTCGAGGAGAAGGCGGCCGACCGTGATGGCGCTGTCGGTCGGCTCCGGATTCTGCACCCGCGACGGAGAGCGCGCGTTCAGTGCGCGTACCAGCGTCTCGACGGTCGCGTAGCCGAGGTCGGATTCGAACGAATCCGCGTTGACCCGGATGACCGCCCAGCCGTCGAGTCGCCTGGCGACGTCGGAGAGGAGCGTGGTCTTTCCCAGGCCGGGATCTCCGGTCACCAGTACGACTCCGCCCTCGAGGAGAGCGCGATCGGCGACGCCGAGGATGGAGCCCCGCTGCAGGTCACGACCGACGATCACCATGTCATCTCCCCACACGACGGCAGCGCGTCCAGGTCGGGTCTGGCGCGCCGGTCCTTTCGAGTCTTTCACGGGCGCAAGGTTGCGCGGCAGCACCCATTCGGGTGCAGCGGACGGCGCGACTAAACTGGGCGTTACATGGCACACCTCCTCGGCGCGGAAGCGCTCCACCTCGAGTATCCGACCCGCGTGATCTTCGACAGCGTGACCGTCGGAATCAACGAGGGCGACCGCATCGGCGTCGTCGGTCGCAACGGCGACGGAAAGTCCACGCTGCTCGCGCTGCTCGCCGACCGCATCCAGCCCGACTCTGGTCGCGTGACCCGCCGGCGGGGAGTGACCATCGGCGTCCTCGACCAGGGCGATGAACTCGACCCTTCCCTGACGATCGGGAACACCATCGTCGGAGAGCTCGACGAGCACGTGTGGGCGGGGGATGCGCGGGTCCGCGACGTGCTCGCCGGCCTCGTCTCCGACATCCGCTGGGATGCGCTCGTCGGGGACCTCTCGGGCGGCCAGCGCCGCCGCGTCGCCCTGGCAGCGCTGCTCGTGCAGGATCTCGACGTGCTGTTCCTCGATGAGCCGACCAACCACCTCGACATCGAAGGAGTCGCCTGGCTCGCGAAGCACCTGAAGTCGCGCTGGCCGGCGAACGCGGGCGGCCTGCTGGTCGTCACGCACGATCGCTGGTTCCTCGACGAGGTCTCCACGGCGACCTGGGAGGTGCACGACCGGCTCATCGAGCCGTTCGAGGGAGGCTATGCCGCTTACATCCTGCAGCGTGTGGAGCGGGACCGGATGGCCGCCGCCAGCGAATCCAAACGGCAGAACCTGATGCGCAAGGAGCTGGCCTGGCTCCGCAGGGGAGCGCCCGCGCGCACCTCGAAGCCGAAGTTCCGCATGGATGCCGCCTACGAGCTGATCGAGAACGAGCCACCGCCGCGTGACACCGTCGCGCTCAGTCAGATGGCGATGGCGCGCCTCGGCAAAGACGTCGTCGACCTTCTCGACGCGACGGTCGTGTACCCGCCGAAGACGGTGCTCCGCGACATCGAATGGCGGATCGCGCCCGGTGAGCGCACCGGCATCCTCGGGGTCAACGGCGCGGGCAAGTCGACGCTCCTCGGCCTCATCGCCGGAACCGTCGTCCCGACGGGCGGCCGGGTCAAGCGCGGCAAGACCGTGAAGATCGCGGTTCTGACGCAGCTGCTCGGCGACCTCGACGACATCCTCGACGAACGGGTCAGCGCGGTCATCGCCGGCAAGCGCACCACCTACCTCGCCGGTGGCAAGGAGATGACGCCCGGGCAGATGCTCGAACGCCTCGGCTTCACCAGCGCTCAGCTCTCGACGCCGGTCAAAGACCTCTCCGGCGGCCAGCGGCGCAGGCTGCAGCTCCTGCTCATCCTGCTCGACGAGCCCAATGTGCTCATCCTCGACGAGCCGACGAACGACCTCGACACCGACATGCTGGCTGCGATGGAGGACCTGCTCGATTCGTGGCCGGGCACTCTCATCGTCGTCTCCCACGACCGGTACCTGATCGAGCGGATCACGGACAACCAGTACGCGGTGATGGATGCGGCACTGAGGCACCTGCCCGGCGGCGTTGACGAGTACCTTGCGCTGCGCCGCACCGAGTCAGCGGCGCCGAAGGCGACCGACGCCACTGCTTCGGCCGCCACTGGATCGACCTCGGCGTCGGCCCCGTCGCGGGCCCTCGCCGGAGCCCAGCTGCGCAACGCCCAGAAGGAGGTCGCGTCGATCGACCGGCGACTGGCGAAGCTCGCCGACAGAGTGGCACGCACGCACGAGCAGCTGGCAGAGCACGACCAGAACGACTATCAGGGGCTCGGTGTCATCACCGACGAACTGCGGGGACTCGAGAACGAGGTCGCCGACCTCGAGACGCGCTGGCTGGAATTGTCCGAGCAACTGGAGCATTAGGACGGCCGCAGATGGTCACGCACGAAGTCACAAACCAGGTTCCGAGACGAATCGGTGTCGATGAGTTCCGTGCGAACATCGCCCTCGTCGAGGGCATCAGGCGGTACGACGCAGGGTGGGCCGAAAGCGACCTCGAGCGCGTCGGTTCTCTTGTGGGAACAGAGGAGTTCCAGGACGACGCCGAGCGCGCCAACACCTGCGTGCCCCGACTGATCCCCTTCGACCGGGTCGGCAACCGGCTCGACGAAGTCGAATACGACCCGTCATATCACCGGATCATCGCGGAGGCAGCGCGAGCCGGGGCCCACACCGCGGCCTGGGCGGAGCCTCGGCCGGGCGCGAACGTCGCCCGCGCGGCGGCCTTCATGCTGTTCGCCCAGATCGAGCCCGGGCACGCGTGCCCGATCTCGATGACCCACGCCGCCGTCCCCGCCCTTGCTGCGAACCAGGAGCTCGCGGCGAAATGGACTCCGCGGCTGCTGAGCCGGGAGTACGACGGAACGCTCCGGCCCGGCAAGTCGTCCGCTCTCTTCGGGATGGCGATGACCGAAAAGCAGGGCGGGTCGGATGTGCGTGCCAACACCACGCGCGCCATCGGCTCCGGAGACGGAAGCTGGCTCCTCACCGGCCACAAATGGTTCTGCAGTGCCCCTATGTCAGACGGTTTCCTCGTGCTGGCGCAGACGGATGCGGGACTGGGCTGCTTCCTCGTGCCACGCGTCCTCGATGACGGAACCCGCAATACTTTCCTGATCCAGCGGCTCAAGGACAAACTCGGGAACCGCTCGAACGCGTCCGGCGAGATCGAGTTCGATCGCACGGTCGGGTTCCTCGTCGGGGAGGAGGGGCGTGGTGTCCGTACCATCATCGAGATGGTCAATCGCACCCGGCTCGACTGCATCTTCGGGAGTGCCGCCGGCATGCGCCAGGCCGTGACCGAGGCGCTCTGGCATGCGCGGCACCGTCGGGCCTTCGGCGCGCTGCTGGTGGATCAGCCGGCGATGACGGCGGTGATCGCCGACCTCGCACTCGAGTCGGAGGCGGCCACCGCGGTGTCCCTTCGTCTCGCCCGCGCCCATGACGACGACGCTCCCGACGCAGACCGGGCCTTCCGGAGACTCGCGACCGCGGTGACGAAGTACTGGGTCTGCAAGCGCGGCCCGGGTCACGCGTACGAGGCGCTGGAGTGCCTCGGCGGCAACGGCTACACCGAGGCCTTCCCTCTGGCGCGCCGCTACCGGGAGCAGCCGGTGATGGCGGTCTGGGAGGGATCCGGCAATGTGATCGCCCTCGATGTCCTCCGCGCGATCACTCGGGAGCCGGAGACACTCGACGCGTTCGATGCGGAAATCTCGTCGGCTCGAGGGGCGCATCCGACCTTCGATGCGCACCTCGAGGCGACCAGACGCCTCGCGCGGTCGCTCGCCGGAAGCGATTCCGCGCCCGGCCAGGCGCGCCGCCTGGTGGGTGCGCTGGCGCTCAGCCTGCAGGCGTCCCTGCTTCTCCGGACGGCTCCGGGCGCGGTCTCGGAGGCCTTCGTTTCGGCACGCCTCGGTGAGAACCGGTCGACTCTGTACGGCGAACTCGATCCGGGTACGGATCTCGCCGCCATCCTCGCCCGGGCCTGAGGCTTCCCCGGGCAGCGCTGCGAACCGCCCGGTCGGCTCAGACGGGCTGCGGTTCGTCCGCGGTGGCGCCGATCGCCCGGTAGAACTGGTCGACCGCCTTGCGGTTGTACGCGTGGTAGTCGAACACGCTCGCCGGCACCTCGCCGTGCAGGAACGCGGCCATCCCGTCGGCGACGCCCTCGTCGGTCTGCGGCACGACCATCCCGGAACCCGCCGGCAGCGCGTTCTTCGCGGACGCGAACTCCACGGTGACAATGGGCAGGCCGAGCACAAGGGCTTCGAGGATGACCATCGGCTGGCCTTCGTAGTCGCTCGACAGGACGAAGCAGTCGGAGTGGGCCATGATCACGTGCGGGTTGCGCTGCATTCCCGTCAGGAAGACGGCGCCGGTGAGACCGAGCTCGGCGATCAGAGCGATCAGGTCGTTCTCGAGAGGTCCGGAGCCGACGATGACCAGCCTGGTCTGCGGATTGGTCCCGTGCACGCGGGCGAAGGCCCGGATGAGGCGTCCCTGGTTCTTCTCCGGCGACAACCGGCCGACGGTGACGAAGGTGGTCACGTCGTCGTCGGGGGCCAGTAGTGCTTCCGCCCAGTCGGGAACGGTGCCGGTCTCCTCGTCGAAGCTCGCCGCGCGGAGGTCGGCTGCGGCATATTCGAGGATGTGGTCGGCGTCGACCGTGTTCAGCGCCGAGATGAACTTGTGGCCGTCGGCATACTCCGCGAGTTCCTTGCGGTTGATGTCAGACAGGGTCGGCGACACCGAGACGAGGTGGTCGTACTGCTCGTAGAGGGTGAAGATCTGGGTGAGGCTGTGCAGCATCCGCTTCTGGCCGTCGACCTCGCGGTGCGCGTCCGACGCGAGGTCGTTGTGCAGCCAGATCGAACGCACGGCTTCGGGGGAGTGCAGGAGCAGAGCCGCCCAGAACGGGCCGTAGCCGCTGAAATCCACGACGTAGTCGAACACGGACTCGCCGAAGCAGCGGGTCCACTCGTCGTTCCAGAGTTCGTCCTGCATGGGGTTGTCGCGGTGCTCCGCGATCCGGCCGCGACGGAAGTGCAGGTGACGGGCGAGGTGCCGCAGCTTGGTTCCATTCATGCCGCCCACACGCGGGAACTGCCGGACCTCGGGGTTGATCGCCTTCTGCTTGCCGATGGCCGCGGGCGATGTGCTCTGGGCGAAGAACGCCGAGACGTCGTAGTCCGCGTGGTCGATGTTGTTGAGCAGATTCAGGACGGACGTCGTAATGCCGTTGGGACGCATGCCGCCCAGGTAGAGCAGTATCGACTTGCGGCCGTCCGAATGGTCGGTGCGCAGCCGGTAGCCGTCGGTGTTGCCGCGGAACACGATGTCGACGACGCGGTCGGCCGCCTCGCCGTCGTCGAAGCCGCAGAACTCCTGCTGCATCTGCAGGTAGCGTTCGCGGTGGGTGGCGGGGATCGCGTCGCCGTCGGCGGCGATCGCGTTCAGGATGTCGCCGAGCTCGTGCGCGGTCACAGCCACCGGGCCCGGCCACTGGTCGGGTTCCAGGTACAGACCGCGAGTGTTCGAGTAGTCGGCCAGGTCGGGCGCGAAGAACGCGACGGGTCGGCCGGTTTCGAGGAAGTCGAAGAAGATGCTGGAGTAGTCCGTGATCAGCACATCGGTCGCGCCGAGGATCACGTTCGTCGGCAGCTCGTTCGGCACGAGCATGCGCTTCAGCTCCGGCCGGGTGTGCGCGAGACTGTGCACGATCTGGTGGGTCTTCAGCAGCACGATGTAACGACTCGTGTCGATGCGGCTCTCGACGGCCGAGATGTGCGTGAGGAGGTCGTCGATGTCGTCGTTCGGCCGCGAGAAGGACGTGCCCTTCCAGGTGGGGGCGTAGAGGATGATCTTGCGATCGCCGAGCGGGATACCCGTCTCGGTCAGCGTGGCCCGGATGCTCGCCAGCCCGGCCTCGTCGAGGCGCTGACGGTCGATTCTCGGGTAGCCCTCTTCGATGATGGTCCCGCGGTAGATTCCGCGGAGCTTGTACGCCGTCTCGTACATCTGGTCGGCCATGAACGGGTTCGCGGCCAGCAGATAGTCGGCGGCGACGAAGTTGCGGATGATGTTGGCCGTCGCGAGCGCGCCCTCTTCGATGTCGTAGCCCATCCGTTTGAGCGGAGTGCCGTGCCACGTGTTCAGGTACACCTGGCCTTCGCGCTTGCTGAAGTCGGGCGGGAAAGTCGCATTGTTGACGATGAAGTTGCTGGTCGCCAGCGCGCGGAAGTAGGCGGGCGACCCGTACCGCACGAACGACACATTCGCCCGGCCGGCGAACTCGGCGACCGTCGAACGGTACTTGTCCACGTCGGAGAGCACCCAGATGTGGGTGAGATGCGCGAGATCGGGCGACGCGAGGAGCTTTCGGAAGATCGCTTCGGGGTTGCAGAGCATGCCATTGCCGGAGAACGACTCGTAGAGCACCGACCCCTGCACGATCGGCTGGCGGCGCCAATACGCGTGGATCTCGAACCGGGCGGCGCGCTTGACACGGGAGGGCAGTCGTTTCAGGCGTGACAGTCTCATCGCATCCGATTGTATTGACGCGGGATAACGGTCTCCTGTGAGCCGCCTATGTCGCGGCTCGCTGACGTCGCCGCCAGCCCGGCCTCGGCGCCGAAAGGTGCCAGAAGTGGTCCAAACCGCGCGCGAAAGCCACTTCTCGCACCTTTCGTCACCCAGAACACCCGAGAAGGTTTAGCGCTCGTCACCCAGAACACCCGACAAGGTTTGGCGCAGCGAAGCGAAGGGCGACCGCGTCGGCCGCAGCGAAGCACTGTCGCGCCGGGCGGGGACCGGCGCGACCATAAACTCAGTCGAACCCGAGCGACAGCCGGCGGAGGAGGCCCGCGAGCCGCTCCTGGTCAGTCGGGGAGAGCGACGACAGCAGTTCCGCCTCGGCGTCGACCAGGCGCGTGATCGCCGCATCGACGCGCGCGAGACCCTGCGGCGTCATGTGCACGAGGATGCCCCGTCCGTCGTTGGGGTCGGTGCGGCGTTCGACGAGGTCGCGCTCGACGAGCCGGTCGATCCGGTTGGTCATGGTTCCGCTGGAGACGAGCGTCTGCTGCAGGAGCGCCTTCGGACTGAGCTGGTACGGCGCTCCCGCCCGCCGCAGCGCGGAGAGCACGTCGAACTCCCAGGAGTCGAGCTCGGACCGGGTGAAGGCGTTCTTGCGGGCGCGGTCGAGATGCTTGGACAGCCGCGCGACGCGAGACAGCACTTGCAGCGGAGAGAAGTCGAGGTCGGGGCGCTCCCGAAGCCACGAGTCCACGATCCGGTCGACTTCGTCGCTTGCGTCAGGCATTTCACAATGCTATTTCTTCGTGCACCGGTTTGGCCCGCAGGCGGCCGGCGCGACCCTCCGCGTCCGGTCGCACCACCCCGCGTCTGGCAAACTGGGGGATGCGATCGCTCCGGCGGTCGCGGTCCGCCTTGGTGTAATGGCAGCACGACAGCCTTTGGAGCTGTTAGGTCCAGGTTCGAGTCCTGGAGGCGGAGCCACGCGAACCCGTGGCGGTTCTTCGCCGCGGCTGAGAGGAAGTGAGCACGCATGACCGATTCACATCTCGCGATCGTCGTCCTGGCCGCGGGCCAGGGCACGCGAATGAAGTCCGCGACCCCGAAACTCCTGCACCCGCTCGCCGGTGTGCCGATCGTCGGTCATGTGCTGGCCACCGCGCGCACGCTGGATGCGGCGCACGTGATCACCGTGGTCCGTCACGAACGGGATCGTCTCGTCGAGGTCATCGAGGCCGACATGCCCGAGAGTGTGATCGTCGACCAGGATGATGTGCCGGGCACCGGTCGCGCGGTCGAGCTCGCCGTCGCGGCGCTCCCCGCGGACTTCGAGGGGGATGTGCTGGTCGTCAACGGCGATGTGCCGCTCCTCGACGCAGAGACCCTCGCCGGGCTCATCGAGAAGCACCGCGCCGGACACGCCGCTGCGACCATCCTGTCCAGCTTCCCCGTCGACGCAGCCGGCTACGGGCGTATCGTGCGCACCCCGGAGGGACATCTCGACCGGATCGTCGAGCACAAGGATGCGACGGATGCGGAACGCGAGATCGGCGAGATCAACGCCGGCATCTACCTGTTCGGGCTCTCCGCCCTCCGCGACCAGCTGGCTGCCCTCACGACCGACAACGCGCAGGGCGAGAAGTACCTGACCGACGTGATCGAGTTGCTGCGGCGCGCGGGTTCCGAGGTGGATGCGCTCCCCGTCTCCGAATCCTGGCTGGTCGAGGGCATCAACGACCGGGCACAACTCAGCGAGGCTGCAGCGAAACTCAACGCGCTCCTCGTACGCGGCTGGCAGCTCGCCGGCGTCACGGTGCAGGACCCGGCGACGACGTGGATCGACCTGAAGGCGAAGCTCGCCGAAGACGTCACCGTGCTGCCCGGCACCCAGATCCTCGGCGCCACGACGATCGCCCGCGGCGCCACCGTCGGCCCGGACACGACACTCCTCGACTGCGAGATCGGCGAGGACGCCCGGGTCAGCCGTACCGACGCCACCCTCTCGGTCATCGAAGCCAACGCGACCGTCGGACCTTTCGCCTACCTGCGCCCGGGCACGTATCTGGGAGCATCCGGCAAGATCGGCACGTTCGTCGAGACCAAGAACGCCCGCATCGGCTCCGGCACGAAGCTCGCGCACTTCAACTATGTCGGCGACGCGGAGGTCGGCGAGAAGTCCAATCTCGGAGCCGGCGTCATCACCGCCAACTACGACGGGGTCAACAAGCACCGCACCGAGATCGGTTCGCACGTGCGCGTGAGCACCAATACGGTGTTCGTCGCTCCCGTTAGGATGGGGGACGGAGCCTACACCGGAGCAGGCACGGTCGTTCGAAAAGACGTTCCACCGGGCGCGCTGGCCATCACGGTGGCTCCACAACGCAATATCGAGGGCTGGGTCGCCACGAAACGCCCTGGCACCGACGCCGCACGAGCTGCGGAAGAGAGCGGGGAATAGGTGTCAGGAATCACGGCCACCGGGCAGAAACGACTGGTTCTGATCTCGGGGCGTGCGCACCCGGCTCTTGCACGGCAGATCGCCGATGAGCTCGGCAGCGACCTGGTTCCCACCGATGCCCGCACGTTCGCGAACGGCGAGATCTATGCGCGCTTCGACGAGAGCGTCCGCGGTTCGGATGCGTTCGTCATCCAGTCGCACACGTCGCCGATCAACGAATGGCTGATGGAGCAACTGATCATGGTCGACGCGCTCAAACGTGCATCCGCCAAGCGCATCACCGTCGTCGCCCCCTTCTACCCGTACGCGCGCCAGGACAAGAAGGGCCGCGGCCGTGAGCCGATCTCGGCCCGCCTGATCGCCGACCTCTTCAAGGCGGCGGGGGCCGACCGCATCATGTCGGTCGACCTGCACGCCGCCCAAATCCAGGGCTTCTTCGACGGTCCTGTCGACCACCTCTTCGCGATGCCGGTGCTGCTCGAGCACATGCGCAAAGAGCTCGACCCGGCGACCCTCACGGTCGTGTCGCCCGACATGGGCCGAGTGCGTGTCGCAGACGTCTGGAGCGACCGGCTCGGCGTTCCGCTGGCCATCATCCACAAGCGTCGCGACCCGCTGGTCCCGAACCAGGTGTCGGTTCACGAGATCGTCGGTGAAGTCTCCGGACGCGTCTGCCTCCTCGTCGACGACCTGATCGACACCGGCCGCACCATCGTCAAGGCGGCCGAGGCGCTGAAGGCTGCCGGCGCCATCGGTGTCGTCGTGGCCGCCACGCACGCTGTCTTCAGCGACCCGGCGACGGAACTCCTGCAGAGCGGGGCGATCGACTCGGTGGTCGTGACCGACACCCTTCCGCTTCCTGAACACAAGCAGTTCGAGAAGCTCACGATTCTTCCGATCGCGCCGCTTCTCGCTCGCGCGATCCAGCAGGTATTCACCGAAGGCTCCGTCACCTCGATGTTCGACGGGGCTGCTTAGCCGCTCGAGAATCGCCCGCGGCGCCGAGAATCGCTGGTCTACCGGGGCAGTTCGGTCCAAACGGCGACTCTCGGGGTCTCGCGAGCCTCGCGGCGACGCACCTAGCTGTTCGTCGCGGGCCGTGGGGGGCGTGGGGTCGTTGGGATGACGCCGAGCGGAGCGACGAATGTCGCGTCGCCTTCCGTGTTCAGCGCGTAGCACTGCCAGCCGGGGCCGGCCGGGCCGAACAGCTCGAATCGTGCAGACGAACTCTGCGCGCTCGGAGCGTACATCTTGACGTACACCGAGCAGGTGTTGTCGGCAGTGGCCGACGCGACGGACACCGTGGTGAGCACGCCCGGGAGGATCAGCGCGACCAGTCCGAGCAGCACGACGACCCGGGTCATGCTCTGCATGCGCCGTCCGTGGAGGGGCTCGCCGAGGGGCTCATACCCTGCGAGTTCCGGGTGATCGTCGAACGTCATGTTCCGAGTCTCAGTGTCGTACGAGCACTGACGCAACCCCTGCGGCGGATGCGATCAGCGTCACGGCGGCCAGCACCGTGATCGCGAGGGCGGGTGCGGCAGGCGGAACGTGGTGTCCGAGGTGCCCCGAGAGCGCGCGTCCGCGAAGGTTGCCGTACACCACGGCCCCGATCGCCGCGAGGACCAGCACGACACCGACGAGGGTGAGACCCAGCTGACCGTAGACGAGGCCGCTCCGAAGAGCGAGCAGGGCGTTGACAGTGATCACCAGTGCGGTCCTGGTCCACGAGAGGGCTGTTCGCTCGCCCTGAAGGCCCGGGTCACGGCCCGATTCGTCTGCAACCGCACCAGAGGACATCGTCAGTGCACCGCCAGCAGGATGGCGATCACGGCCGCGACCGCCAGCACGACCGCTGAGAGCAGCGGGATCGCGATGGTGGTCGGCAAACGCCTACCGTGCCGCATCGCGATCTCGTTGGCGCGCCAGCGCACGAAGGCGATCGCGCTCAGCACCGCAGAGATCACACTGAGCGCGATAGCGAGGATGACGATGACCGAATGCGGACCGATCTGGGTGGAGAACTGCTCGAGGACGACGCCGCCCGCCAGGAGGGCGAGCGCCGTCCGGACCCAGGCGAGGAAGGTGCGTTCGTTCGCGAGCGAGAACCGGTAGTCGGGTTCCTCGCCCTCCTGCCGCCAGCGTGGCTCACGCATGTCTCTCCCTCAAGGTTCTCCCTCGCGAGACTAGCTCGCTCGGCGCTGGCGTCGCGGGATTGCGATGCAATCCTCTAAGCTCCAGCGCGCATCAGTGGGACGAACCCACCGTTTCGATCTCGGAGCGGTCGCCCGACCAGAGCGTGTGGAAGACGCCGTCCTCATCCACGCGCTTGTACGTGTGCGCCCCGAAGAAGTCGCGCTGCCCCTGCACGAGGGCGGCGGGCAGTCGCTTCGAGGCGAGCGAGTCGTAGTAGCTCAGCGCGGAGCCGAATCCGGGGACCGGAACGCCGGAGAGCGCTGCGGTCGCGACGACGCGACGCCAGGCCGCTTCGCCTTCTGCGACGGCATCGGCGAAATACGGCGCTTCAAGCAGCGTCGCGATGTCGGGGTTCTCGTCGTAGGCGTCGGCGATGCGGTTGAGGAACTGCGCCCGGATGATGCATCCGCCGCGCCAGATCTTCGCGATCTTGTCCTTGTTGATGTGCCAGCCGTATTTCTCAGCGCCCGCGATGATCGCGTCGAATCCCTGGGCGTATGCGACGACCTTGGATGCGTACAGCGCTTTGGACACGTCGTCCGCGAACGACGTGTCCACCCTCTGGACCTCGGGACGGCTCGTGACGACCGACTGGACCGCCGCACGCTGGCTCGGCTTCGACGACACGGCACGCGCGAACACTGCTTCGGCGATGCCGCCGACGGGGATGCCCAGGTCGAGCGCGTTCTGCACGGTCCAGACCCCGGTGCCCTTCGACCCGGCCTCGTCGAGGACGATGTCGACGAACGGCTTGCCGGTCTTGGCGTCGACCTGGCGCAGGACTTCGGCGGTGATCTCGATCAGGTACGACTCGAGGTAGCCCTTGTTCCATTCGCTGAAGACGTCGGCGATCGCAGCGGGCTCGAGACCCCCGACCGTTCGCAGCAGGTCGTACGCCTCGGCGATCAGCTGCATGTCGGCGTATTCGATGCCGTTGTGGATCATCTTGACGAAGTGGCCTGCGCCGTCGGTGCCGACGTGGGTCACGCAGGGCTCGCCTTCGGCGATCGCCGCGATGGAGGCGAGGATGGGACCGAGCGTCTCGTAGGACTCGACGGAACCGCCAGGCATGATCGACGGACCCTTCAGGGCGCCCTCTTCACCGCCGGAGATTCCGGCGCCGACGAAGTGGATTCCGGTCGGGCTGATGCGCTTCTCGCGCGCGATCGTGTCCTGGAAATTGGCGTTCCCGCCGTCGACGATGATGTCTCCCGGCTCGAAGCGCTCGACGAGTTCGTCGATGACCGCATCCGTTCCCGCTCCCGCCTGGACCATGATGATCGCGGTGCGAGGCTTCTTCAGCGATGCGACGAAGTCGTCGATCGCTTGGCTTGCGACGAAGCCTGCTTCGGGATGTTCCCCGGTCAGCGTTTCGGTGCGGGCGAAGGTGCGGTTGAAGACGGCGACGGTGTTGCCTTCGCGGGAGGCGAGGTTACGGGCGAGGTTGGAGCCCATCACCGCCAGACCGACGACTCCGATGTTGGCTTTTCCGGCGGTGGACTCGGGCACGATCGGCTCCTTCAGGGGGGATGGGACAGTATTTCCAGCGTAGCGGGCGCCCGGGAGGGCGACCCGCCCGGTTACGCCGCTTGAAGGTCGCAGGTCATGGCAGACGGAACGTCGCGCGCGGAATGTCGGAGACGAGCCGCTTCGCCAGAGCGAAGGCGTCGTCTTCGCTGAGCTGGTGTGTGGCGACGAGCGACGAGAGGTAGGCGGCGTCGACCCGGCGCGACATGTCGTGGCGGGCGGGGATCGAGCAGAACGCCCGGGTGTCGTCGATGAAACCGCTGGTCTTCGTGAAGCCGGCACCGTCGGTGACCGCTTGCCGATAGCGCAGGATCGCCGCGGGCGTGTCCAGGAACCACCACGGCGCCCCGGCGTAGACGGAGGGGTAGAAACCGGCGAGCGGTGCGATCTCGCGGGAGAAGGTGGTCTCGTCGACGGTGAAGAGCACCAGCCGGAACACCGGGTTCGTGCCGAAGTCGCGCAGGATGGGCGTGAGCGGCCGCGTGAACGAGCCCACGTCGGGCAGGTCATGGCCGGTGTCCGGCCCGTAGACGTCGAACGTCGGCCGATGGTGGTTCCGGATCACGCCGGGGTGCAGCTGCATGACGAGACCGTCTTCGCTGGACATCGCGGCGAGCTGGTAGAGCATGTTGCGCCGGTAGGCCGTCGCCTCGCCTTCCGTGAGGGGTCCCATCAGTGCGGAGCGGTGGATGCGCTCGGCGTCGGCTGCGTCGAGAGGCTCGGAACCGGCATCCGGAACGCCTGTGTCTGTAGCGGTTCCGCCGGCCGCGATAAACGTCTGGCGGCGGCTTCTGAGGGCATCGAGGAGACCGCCGTAGGTCGAGCAGTCGAATCCGGAGCGGGAGGTGAGCAGGTCGAGCCGGCCCGTCCAGGTCGGCTCGTCCGGGTTCATGTACCGGTCGGTGCGGAAGGTGGGGATCACGCTCGCACTGAAGGTCGGATCGTCGCGGAGGGCGTGGTGGGCGGCAAGATCGTCCGCAGGGTCGTCCGTGGTCGCGAGCACGGCGATCCGGAACCGTTCGAGGAGGGCACGGGGCCGGAACTCGTCGCGGGCCAGGGTCTCCGAGAGCTGATCGTAGAGTTCGTCCGCATTGCTGACGGAGGGCTGCTCCGTGAGGCCGAACACCTCGGTCAGCTCGGTTTCGAACCAGTATCGGACGGGCGTTCCGAGGAAGTCGTCCCAGTGCTCGCAGAGCCTCCGCCAGATGGATCGGCCGGATGCGGTGGCCTCCGATCCCGCGCGCGGCACCCCGAGCTCGTCGAGCGGCACGCCTACCGCATGGAGCATCCGGAGGACGTAGTGGTCGGGCGTGATCAGCAGCGCCGCCGGGTCGGGAAACGGGGTGTCGTCGGCCAGCATGGCCGCGTCGATGTGGCCGTGCGGCGAGTAGATCGGAGCGTGGACGACGGATGCGTGGAGTCGGCGCGCGAGGTCGCGTTCGATCGGTTCGACGGGGAAGAGCCGGTCTGGATGCGGTGCGAGTGCGGTCATGATCGTCCTTTCGGGTGCGGTGCCGGCCCGGTCGACGCGCGCACGGTGAGGTGAGTGGGCAGCGTCGCGCTCTGGCGACCCGCGACGATCGAATCGGATTCGAGCCGGGCGAGCAGCATCGATACGGCCGTGCGCCCGGCCTGCTCGATCGGCGCCGTCAGAGTAGTGAGCGGAGGGCTGCAGAAGTCGGCTCCGAAGATGTCGTCGCAGCCGACGATGCTGATCTCGTCGGGAACGGCCACGCCGCGCTCACGCAGGCGCATCAGCATGCCGATGGCGAGCAGATCGTTGAAGGCGATGCAGGCGGTGACTCCGGCGTTGAGTACGGCGTCTGCGGCCGCGGCCCCGGCGTTCTTCTTGGGCGTGAACGGGCCGATGCGCCGCACCGTGACGCCGTGGGCGCCGCTTGCCCGCACGAGTGCGCGCCAGCGGCCTTCGTTCGGCCACGACGTTTCGGGTCCGGAGACGTAGGCGATGTCGCGGTGCCCGAGCGAGACCAGGTGGCCGAGCGCCTGCTCCATCCCGCCCGGAGTGTCGATGAACACGCTGGGCACACCTTTGGTCTGGCGGTTGATCGCGACCAGGGGGATCTCGCCGGCCAGCGTCGTCAGGCGTCGGTCGGTGAGTCTGGAGGCTGCGAGGATGGCGCCGTCGAACGAGCGTCGGAGCTTGTGGAGCATGCCGTCCTCGAACTCGTCGGACTCTTCGGTGTCCACGAGGAGTTGCGTATAGCCTGCGGCTTTGAGCTGCTGCTGGGTTCCCCGGATGATCCCGAAGTAGAACGGGTTGGTCACATCGGAGACGAGTACTGCGATCGCTCGCGTCCTGCCGGACGTGAGGGCACGGGCCTGAGAGTTGGGAACGTACTCGAGTTCGCGGGCGGCGCGCTCGATCCGCTCACGTGTCACGACGTTGACACGACCCGGATTGGAGAGGGCGCGGGAGACGGTGGAGGTGGCGACGCCGCTGGCCGCAGCAACGTCAGCAAGCGTGGCTGGGCGGCGTGACCCCGCTCCTGCGAGAGGTTCCATGGGGGAAGCAAAGCACAGGTTGGCAAATTTTGGCAAACGGTTGCATAGGTATTTTCATCTTCCCTAGGGTCTGTTCCAGCCGCCGAACACGCGGCATGACAGGGGGTGGCACCGCCCCGTCCTCACTCAAAGGAGAGTCACGATGAAAGTACGCAAGGCGCTTGTCGCCGTCGCAGCCCTGGCCGTCGTCGGCCTGGCGCTCCAGGGTTGTTCTTCCAACGGCACGTCCGATTCCGGGTCGTCGAAACTCGACGGAAAAGGCAAGACGATCAACGTCATGATTGCCGCGAACGCGATCTATCCGACCGAGCAGAAGCAGTGGTTCCAGGACGTCTCCGCCCAGTTCGAGAAGCAGACCGGAGCGAAGGTCGCCTTCGAGACGTTCGCCTCCGCGAACGACGAGCTCACCAAGATCCAGACGTCCGTGCTGTCGGGCCAGGGGCCCGATCTCTACGACCTCGGTACGACGTTCACCCCAACGGCGTACTCGACGGGCGCCTTCGTCAAGCTGACGGATGCAGACTGGGCGAAGGTGGGCGGCCGCGACCGGTTCGTTCCGGCGACCCTCGGGATCTCGGGTCCCGACGAGAAGAACGAGGTCGGCATCCCGTTCCTCAGCCGCCCGTTCGTGATGGCGTACAACAAGGATCTGCTGGCGGCAGCCGGCATCGACAAGCCGGCCACCACCTGGGACGGCCTCACCGATCAGGCGAAGAAACTGACGAGCGGTGACGTCCACGGAATGGCGATCGCGTATGCCGACTCGTTCGACCCGTGGAAGTTCGTCTGGGCGATGTCCCTCCAGGCCGGCAACCCGATCCTCGACCTCGACGCCAAGAAGGCGCAGATCGACGACCCGGCGACCAAGAAGGCCTACCAGACCTACTTCGACTGGCTCACCAAGGACAAGGTCGTCGACCCGGCCGCGATCGGCTGGAAGAACGCCCAGGCGATCGCCTCCTTCGCGAACGGCAAGGCGGCCTTCCTGCCGATGGTCTCCTCGTCGTCCCAGGTCACGCTCGACAAGTCCGCTGTGGCGGGCAAGTACGCCTACGCGGTCATGCCGACCGTGCCGCCGGGGGAGACGTCGAACCTCAACGGCGGCAAGCCCGCCTCGAGCATCATCTCGGGCGACAACATGGTGGTCGCGAAGTACTCGAAGAACCAGGACCTCACCTTCGCCCTGGTCAAGATGCTCACGAGCACCGAGAACCAGGTGAAGTACACGAAGACGTTCGGCGACCTGCCCACCAACGTGGATGCTGCCAAGCAGATCGAGCAGGGCAACACCTCGCTCGCGCCGATCCTCGACGCGGGAACCAAGTCGGTCGGTACTCCGTTCTCGGGCGCCTGGGGCGACACCCAGCTCGCCCTCGTGAATGTCGTGGTGCAGTCGATCCCGTCGCTCTCCCGCGGCTCGGTCAGCTCGTCCGAACTCGAGTCGAGGCTGAAGACCGCGCAGGCGACGGCACAGGCCTCGCTGGACAAGGCGAAGTAACCGGTTCCGACCATGTCTGAGACAACCGTGGTGGCGCCGGAGAGCGTCACCGGTGAGCAGGGCGGTTCGCCCGTGGGACCTCGTCCCGCGGGCGGCCGCCCGGCCCGCCGGCGCACGAAGACCGTCCAGGAGCGCAACCGGCCACTCTGGCTGCTGCTGCCCGGCGGCATCCTGATGGTGCTGGTCATCGTCGTCCCGCTCGTCGTCGCTGTCCTCATGTCGACGCTCGACCTCGACCAGTACACCCTCCAGAGCTGGCTCCAGGCGCCGTTCATCGGTCTCCAGAACTACGTCGAAGCCGTGGCGAAGTCGCCCTTCCTGCATTCGATGTGGATCAGCGTCTCTTTCGCCGTCATCGCGGCGGTCGTCACCCTCCCGATCGGTGTGGCCGCCGCCCTCGCGACGCAGAACCGTTTCCGGGGCCGTGGTCTCGTCCGGTCGCTGTTCCTCATCCCGTACGTGCTGCCGGCGTTCGTGGTCGGCACACTCTGGCGCACGATGCTGCAGCCCGGCGGCGTCGTCGACTCCGTTCTGAGCGGGATGGGCATGCACACCGGCCTCTGGCTGAACGGCCCGCAGAGCTACTGGGCGCTGATCGCCGTGCAGATCTGGACATCCTGGCCGTTCTTCTACCTGCTGGTCCTGGCCGGCCTCCAGTCCGTCGATCACGAAGTGCACGAGGCCGCGGCTCTCGACGGGGCGCTCTGGTGGACGAAGCTGCGCTATGTGATCTTCCCGTACCTCAAGGGCCCGGTGACGCTGGCACTCATCATCGCCTTCCTCCACAACATCAACGCCTTCACCCTGCCGTTCGTGCTGTTCGGCGTTCCCGCCCCGCAGGATGTCGAAGTGCTTCCGGTGCTGACCTACGTCACGAGCTTCCAGAGCTTCCGCTTCGGCCTGAGCGCCGCGATGGCGATCCTCTCGCTCGTGCTCATCGCCATCCCACTGTTCGCGTACCTGCGCGCCGTGAGACTCGACACCGGAGAGGACGGACGGCGACCATGACCGACGTCACCAAGCTGCTTCCGAAGCCACTGATCGTCGCGATCATCACCGTCCTGCTGATCATGGTGCTGGGACCCGTTCTCTACATGCTCTTCTCGTCGGTCAACTCCGACGTCTCGGTGGCGTCCGGCGCGTTCTTCCCGCAGGAGCTCCATCTCGACAACTACCTGAAGGTCTGGTCGACCGTCGATCTCGGTCTCGGACTGATGAACAGCGTTCTCGTCTGCGGTTCCGTCGCAATCGTGTGCGCCTTCCTCGCCATCTCGACCGCGTACGTGCTCGTGCGGTTCGCATTCCGCGGACGCCTGGCCTTCCTGCGCGGACTGCTCGGACTGCAGTCGATCCCGGGCACGCTCATGCTGCTGCCGGTGTTCGTGCTGTTCGCCAGCACGGCGACCCTGCTCGGCATCCAGATCATCGGCACCCGCTGGGCGCTGTTCGTCACGTATCTGACGTTCGCGCTGCCGTTCTCGACGTGGGTCATGGTCACCTACCTGCGCGGTCTGCCGCGCGAACTCGAGGAGGCCGCCCGCATTGACGCCGCCTCGTCGTGGCGCATCCTCACCAGGATCGTCGTGCCGCTGAGCTGGCCGGGCATCGTCGTGTCGGCGATCTTCGCGTTCCTGCTCGGCTGGAACGATGTGCTCTTCGCATCCGTTCTGACCAACCCGGACACCCGCACGGCCGCGGTGGCGCTGCAGGTGTTCGGGGCCACTCAGGAGGGTGGCGCGATACCGCTCTACGGGCAGATGATGGCGGCATCCCTCATCTGCGCTGTGCCGGTCGTCGTGCTGTACCTCGTCTTCCAGCGCTACCTCGTCGGTGGCCTCACGTCAGGAGGAGTCAAATGACCCAGACCGAATGGACCCTCTCCGGGTTCGGTGACGAGATCGATCCGGACCCGGTCGTGCAGGCCGCGGTGCTGCAGTCGCTCGGTGCACGCCACATCGAGGTGCGCAGCGCGTGGGGAGTGAACATCGTCGATCTCGACGCCGGCTCCCTCGACCGTCTCGCCGGGCTGCTTCGCGAGCGTTCGGTCGGCGTGTCAGCCGTCGCTTCGCCGATCGGAAAGGTCGACGTGTCGTTGCCCGTCGAGCACGAACTCGAGCGTCTCGACCGCGCGATCGCGGCCGCCCACCGGCTGGGCACCCGCTACATCCGGGTCTTCTCCTTCTTCCGCGGTGATGGTGTCTCGGTCGCGAGCATCCGCGACGACGTTCTGCACCGGATGCGCGCCCTCACCGACCTCGCCGAGCGGTCCGACATCGTGCTCCTCCACGAGAACGAGAAGGACATCTACGGGGACACTCCCGAGAGGGTGCTCGACATCATCGAGTCGGTCGGCTCCGACCACCTGCGGGTGGCCTGGGACAGCGCGAACTTCGTGCAGGTCGGTGTCGCCCGTCCGTTCGACGACGGATACGCGATGCTGCGACCCCACCTCGAATACCTGCAGGTGAAGGATGCGGTCTCCGCGACCGGCGAGGTGCGCGCGGCCGGGGAGGGCGACGGGCAGCTGCTCGAGACGGTGACCGCGCTCCGCGATGACGCCTACACCGGCTTCGCCTCTCTGGAGCCGCATCTCACCGACGTGAACGCCCTCGGTGGCTTCTCCGGTCCCGAGGCGTTCGGCCGCGCCGGCCGCGCCTTCCGTGCTCTCACCGACCGAATCGGAGTCCGACTCGCATGAGCGACGCACACACCGACAGCCCGATCCTCTCCGTCGCCATCGTCGGCTGCGGGATCATCGGCCTGAACCACGCCAGGGCGATCGCCCGGCACCCGCGCCTGACCATCACCGCCCTGGTCGACGCGGTCCCCGAGGCTGCAACGGCGCTTGCCGACCAGGTTGCGTCCGCGCTGGGAGTCGCGCGGCCCGCGGAGTACGAGACGCTGGCGGATGCGCTCGCGTCGACCACGATCGACCTGGTCGTCGTCTGCACCCCGAGCGGCCTCCATGTTCGGCTCGCCGAGGAGGCGCTCGCCGCGGGAAAGCATGTCGTGATCGAGAAGCCGCTCGACGTGTCGATGCCTCGTGCCCGGGAGATAGCAGACCTGGCCGACGAGGCCGCGGCGCGCGGACTCGTCGTCTCGGTGATCAGCCAGCACCGGTTCGATCCCTCGTCCGTCGCGGTGGCCCGGGCCGTTCATGACGGACGGTTCGGGCGCGTCACCAGCGGGATCGCATCCGTCGCCTGGTGGCGCAGCCAGGATTACTACGACTCGGGTCAGTGGCGCGGAACATGGGAACTCGACGGCGGGGGAGCCGTGATGAACCAGGGTGTGCACACCGTGGACCTGCTCGTCTGGTTCCTCGGGCGGCCGGTCGATGTGTACGCCCACACCGCCCTCCTCGCCCACGACCGCGTCGAGGTCGAGGATGTCGCCGTCGCGACGATGCGCTTCGAGTCCGGCGCGCTGGGCGTCATCCACGCGACGACCGCCGCCTACCCCGGACTGTCCGTTCGCGTGCAGGTGCACGGCGACCGCGGCTCGGCGATCATCGATGACGATCAGCTCGAGTACTTCTACGCGGCCCCCGAGGGCGCGTTCGACCCCAGCGGGTCCTCGGCCCGCAACCAGGCCGCCGACCTCGTGCCGGCCGGCGAAGTCCGCGGCGGCGACCGCGGGCCCGACGTGTTCATCGCCGGCCACCTGCGGCAGTACGAGGATGTCGTCGATGCGATCACAGACGGTCGCGAACCCGGCGTTCGGGTGGAGGATGCGCTCCTCTCGCTCGCCGTCGTGCGCGCCGTCTACCTCTCGGCCACCCTCGGACGTGCGGTCGCACTCGACGAGGTCCTGTCCGGGTCGCTCGATGGGATCACCGTGGCGACGGGAGCGGGCGCATGAAGTTCTCCGTCTTCACGGCCTCGACCCCGGAATGGGCGCCCGAGCAGGCCGCGCGCATTCTCGCCGCCCAGGGCTGGGACGGCATCGAATGGCGCGTCACCGACCAGGAGCCGGCGGATCCGCCCGGATTCTGGGCGGGCAACCGGGCCACCTGGCCCCTCGAAGGACTCGAGGGCGAACTCGACGAGATCGCGCGGATCACGCGGGATGCCGGGCTCGAGTTCTCGGGGATCGGAGGATACGCGCGCGCCGACGACCACGAGAACGTCGACCGGATGCTCGCGGCGACCGCTGCTCTCGGCGCACGCCAGGTGCGGGTCACCATGCCGCAGGTGCGCCTCGGCGACTACCGCGAACTGTTCGCTGCGACGCGCGCCGACCTGGAATGGGCCGCCGAGCGTGCGGCCGACCTCGGCGTGAAGGCGCTGGTGGAGCTCCACCACACGACCATCACGCCGTCGGCCTCCGCCGCGTTCCGGCTCGTCGACGGCCTCGACCCCGAGCATGTCGGCGTGATCCACGACCTCGGCAACCTCATCATCGAGGGGCAGGAGGATCACCTCGCCGCGTTCCAGTTGCTCGGCCCCTACCTCGCGCACGTGCACGTCAAGAACGTGCGCTGGGTGCCGAACGGAGAGCCCGGCTTCGGCGGCGGCATCCGCTGGCACGACGAGTGGGCGCCACTGCGCACCGGCCAGGCGGATGTCGAAGCCTACTTCGCGGCGCTGGCCGCATTCGGCTACGACGGCTGGGTGACGTCGGAGGACTTCTCCACCGACCTTCCCCTCGAGGAGCGGACGCGAGACAATCTCGAATACCTGCGGGCTGTCGCGTCCCGCACGCGGGAGCGCGCCGGTGAGGAGACACGATGACGTCGGACGATTCGGCGGGGGAGGCTTCGGGCTCACCGCGAGCGAAGCGCCACCCCGTGCGGATCGTCCATCTCGGTCTGGGCGCATTTCATCGTGCGCACCAGGCCTGGTACACGCAGGTGGTGAACGATTCGGCGGGCGACGGCGCCGATGGCTGGGGCATCGCCGCGTTCACCGGACGGTCCCCGGATGCGGCAGCGGTGCTGGCCGCGCAGGATGCCGTGTACACACTCATCGAGCGCGGTGACGACGGCGATTCGGCTCGGCTGATCGAGAGCATCAGCGTCGCCGCCGACGGCGGGGACGAACAACTCTGGGCGGATGCGGTGGCCGACCCCGCAGTCGCGATCGTCACGCTCACGATCACGGAGGCGGGCTATCGCGACACAGGCGCGGCGTCGGCCGGAGCGCGCCTCGTCAGGGGCCTGCGCGCGCGACGCGACGCGGGCGCTCCGCCCATCGCCGTCGTCAGCTGCGACAACCTGCCCGAGAACGGAGGCGTGGTCCGCGATCTCCTGCGCGGGATCGCATCGGGCGAACCCGCGCTCCTCGAGTGGATCGACGCGAACGTGTCCTTCGTCTCGACGATGGTCGACCGCATCACCCCGGCCGCGAAACCGCACGACCGCGAGATCGCCCTCGAACTCACCGGGTTCGCGGATGCCGCGCCGGTCGTCACCGAACCGTTCAGCGAATGGGTGCTGAGCGGTTCATTCCCCTCCGGCAGGCCCGACTGGGAGGTCGCGGGCGCACGGTTCGTCGACGACGTCGCGCCTTTCGAACGGCGAAAGCTCTGGCTGCTGAACGCGGGGCACTCCACCCTCGCCTACCTCGGCCTGCTGCGCGGACGCGCGACGATCGCCGAGGCCATGGCCGACGACGTGTGTCGGGATGCGCTCGAAGAGCTCTGGACCGAGGCGCGGCCGGTTCTTTCGTTCGAAGACGCCGAGGTGGATGCGCAGCTCGCCGTGCTTCGATCGCGCTTCGAGAACGCCCGCATCCAGCACCGGCTGATCCAGATCGCCCAGGACGGGTCGCAGAAACTGCCCCCGCGCATCCTCGATGTCGCGAGCGAGCGTGCGAAAGCGGGCCTGCCGGTCGGAATCGCCGGGGCCCGCACGGTCGCCGCCTGGATCATCCATCTGACGACCCGGGACGTCCGGGATCCCGCAGCCGCAGCCCTCGCCGCCGCACTCGACCTGGCCGACGCCGAGACGAGCACGCGCGAGGCACTCGCGCTGCTGCGGCCCGATCCTTCCCTGGTCGACCCTGCTTTTGCGCGCGAGGTCACCCGGCAGCTGGCCGAACTGCGACGGCACGACGCTTCCATAACCACCGAATCACGAGGAGCTCGCTGACATGCGAATCACATCCGCCGAAGTCCTGGTCTCAAGCCCCGGCCGCAATTTCGTCACGCTCAGGATCACGACCGACGACGGCTTCACGGGCCTCGGCGACGCGACCCTGAACGGTCGTGAGCTGGCGGTGGCCGCCTATCTCAGCGAGCACGTCGTGCCGTTGCTGATCGGCCGTGACGCGCATCAGATCGAGGACACCTGGCAGTACCTGTACCGGGGCGCATACTGGCGGCGCGGTCCGGTGACGATGGCGTCGATCGCCGCGGTCGACACGGCCCTGTGGGACATCAAGGCGAAGGTCGCGGGGCTGCCGCTCTATCAGCTGCTCGGCGGCAGGAGCCGCGAGGGTCTCCTCGTCTACGGCCACGCGTCCGGTGCTGAACTGCCCGAGCTGTTCGACTCCATCACCGAGCACCTCGAGGAGGGCTACCGCGCAGTCCGGGTGCAGACGGGCATCCCCGGTCTGCCGTCGGTCTACGGCGTGGCCTCGAGCCGGAATGCCTCGGCCGGCGCGGACAGCGGAAGCGACGCACGCTACGACTACGAGCCGGCCCGTCGCAGTGCGGTCCCTGTCGAGGAGAGCTGGGACACCCGCGCGTACCTGCGTCACGCACCGACGGTGTTCGAGGCGGTGCGGAACGAGTTCGGCCCGGAGCTTCCGCTGCTGCACGATGCCCATCACCGACTCACGCCGATCCAGGCCGCGAAGCTCGGCAAGTCCCTCGAGCCGTACGACCTGTTCTGGCTCGAAGACGTGACCCCGGCGGAGAACCAGGCGGCGCTCCGGCGCGTGCGCGAGCACACGACGACCCCACTGGCGATCGGCGAGGTGTTCAACACGATCTGGGACTACCGCGAGCTGTTCGAGGAGCAGCTCATCGACTACGTGCGGTCTCCGGTCACTCATGCCGGCGGCATCACAGCCCTGCGCCGCATCTTCGACTACGCCGCGGTGTACCAGATCAAGTCGGGCGTCCACGGTCCGACCGACGTCTCGCCTGTGGGGCTGGCCGCGGCCATCCACCTCGGCATCGCCATCCCCAACTTCGGCATCCAGGAGTACATGCAGCACAGCCCGGCGACCCACGAGGTCTTCCGCACCAGCTACATTTTCGAGGGTGGGATGCTGAAGCCGAGCGACGAACCGGGCCTCGGGGTCGAGTACGACGAGGTCGTCGCGGGGTCCTTCCCGTACGAAGCCGCATACCTGCCCGTGAACCGTCTTCTCGACGGTTCCATGCACGACTGGTAGAAAGCAGGACGCAACCATGACCGAGCCCCTCGAACAGTCCGCGCGCCCGCTGGTCGTCGTGATGGGAGTCTCCGGTTCGGGAAAGAGCACCGTCGGCGCGCTTCTCGCTGAGAGCCTCGGCGCGCCGTTCACGGATGGTGACGACCTGCATCCGCCCGCGAACGTGGCGAAGATGGCGGCGGGCATCCCGCTCGACGACGACGACCGGTGGCCGTGGCTCGCCGCGGTCGGCCGGACGCTGGCGGCCGCCGGTCCCGACGGGCTGGTCGTCGCGTGCTCGGCGCTGAAGCGCGCGTACCGGGATGCGATCCGCGCCGAAGCGCCCACGGTGCGCTTCGTGGAACTCGACAGCTCTCCCGCCGTGCTTGCAGCCCGGATGGTGCGGCCCGGCCATTTCATGCCGCCCAGCCTCCTTGCATCCCAGCTGGCGACCCTGGAACCGCTCGCCTCCGACGAGCCCGGGGTGCGCATCCCGAATGACGACCCTCCGGCTGTCGTCATCGCCCGTGCCGCGGTCGCGCTAGGGATCGGGTAGACTGGCGAACTGAACTTCGGCGAGGGATGCTGTCGGGCAACCGGCGGGCATCCGTTATCGACGCGGTGGAGCAGGCTTCGCAGTCTTTCCTCACACGTCTTTCATCTGAACGATGCGTTCGAGTCGACACAACACCAGACACTGCGAGCACAGCTCGCCTGACAGCCGGCCTGCCCGGCAAGGAGATACTCATGGCTGACGAGAGCAACAAGGTCGTCGCAGAACCGCGCACCAGCTTCGGCAAGGGCGCTGCGCGTAAGATCCGCGCCGTAGGCAAGATCCCCGCCGTCATCTACGGGCACGGCACCGACCCCCAGCACGTGACCCTTCCGGCGCACCAGGTCGGCCTGCTGCTCCGCAAGGCGAACGCCGTGCTCGAGCTCGACATCGAAGGTGCGAACCAGCTCGTGCTGGTGAAGGACGTCCAGAAGGACCCCGTGCTCCAGATCATCGAGCACCTCGACCTCATCGTCGTCCGCCGCGGCGAGAAGGTGCACGTCGAGGTTCCCGTGCACGTCGAAGGTGAGTCGTTCTCCGGCACGATCGCCGTGCTCGAGGTCTCGACCCTGCGTCTCGAGGCCGAAGCGACCCACATCCCCGAGCGCATCGTCCTCGATGTCGAAGGCGCTGAAGAGGGCACCCAGTACCACGCGAAGGACCTCGCGCTTCCCTCGGGCTCCACGCTCCTCGACGAGCCCGACCTCCTCATCCTCAACGTGCTCGTGCCCGCCGCGGCCCGTGCCGACGAAGAAGAAGAGGCCGAGGCCGCGGCCGAGGAGACCGCCGAGGCTGCTCCTGCGGACGCAGAGTAGTCCCAGGCGTCTCACGGTCTGAGATTCACATCACGTGGACTCCGCTGAAACACCCTGGCTCGTAGTCGGGCTCGGCAACCCCGGGCCCGGCTACGCCGCCACGCGCCACAACGTGGGGCAGATGGTGCTCGCCGAACTAGCGTCGCGCGGCAGCATGAAATTCAAGACGCACAAGACCAATTCGACGGTCGCCGAGGGGCGCATCGTGCCCGGCGGACCGCGGTACATCCTCGCGAAGCCCAACACGTTCATGAACGTGTCGGGCGGCCCTGTCTCGCAGCTGATGCGGTTCTATTCGCTCGAACCATCGAGGCTGATCGTCGTCCACGACGAGCTCGACATCCCGTTCGACACGATGAAGCTCAAGTTCGGCGGCGGCCACGGCGGACACAACGGTGTCCGCGACGTGATCGCTGCCATCGGCACCGGCGACTTCACCCGGGTCCGGGTGGGCGTCGGACGGCCGCCCGGTCAGCAGGGTGCGGCCGACCACGTGCTCCGCGAATTCGGTTCGGCGGAGCGCAAGATCCTCCCGAACGTGATCGCGGATGCGGCGGATGCGGTCGAGCAGATCGCAACCGACGGACTGACCGCGGCACAGTTGCGGTTCCACACCTCCGCCTGAGCCGAGCGCCAGTCAGGGGGTCCTGATCAGGCGCCCGGCAGGTTGGTCAGAATTCGGCAGTGTCGGTCAGGCGCCCGGCAGGGTCGCGGCGATCGCCACGCTGAATGCGACGAACGAGATGATCGGCGCGAGCACGGAGACGACGATCGCGACGATCCCGTAGGTGCGCCCGCGGTTCTTCGCGGTGGCGACGATGCCCTGGATCAGTGACCACAGGCCGAACGCCGTTCCGAAGAAGAGGATGGCGAGGAGACCGAGGCCGATGCTGGAGATCGCACGCAGTTCGGCGGCGGATGCAGTGGTCTGGTCGATCGTGAAGCTGTTCGACGTCCGGGTCGCGAACGGCCCCATGGCTGCCCCCAGTGCGATGAACACCACCAGGCTGACGACGAAGACGGCGATGCCGACGATCATGGCGACGAGCCCGAGCGTCTTCGACTTAGGGGCGGCGACCTGTTCGCCGTAGAGCGGCTGAGCGTATCCGGGCGCGGGCTGGCCGTAGACGGGCGGCTGCTGGTACGCGGGAGGCTGCTGGTAGACCGGAGGCTGCTGCCCGTAGACGGGCGGCTGCTGCTGGGCCGGTGGCTGAGGCACGTAGCCCGGAATCCGCTCACCGTAGGCGGGGGGCTCCTCGACGGGCGCTGCCGGGGGTGCAGGCGGCGGGGGAGGCGTCGGCAGTCCTCCGTTCGAAGCGGGTTCGGTCGGCGGACCGGACGGAACGTTCGGCTCCGGCGGCGGGAAATCGGTCATGCGTGTGCTGCCCCTGGGTGATCGGTGGTCGACGGCGCCGGCTGACGCCTCTGACCTGAGGGTATTGGCATCAGGGACACTGGGCAATGTCCCCTTCCGAGTGATCCTCTGAGAGCGCCCGAGCAGTTTCCCGGCGCACTTCGAGTCTCGGGGGCTACAGTTTCAGGCCATGAGGCTGTACACGCGTGAGTGGGGTACAGGTGATCGCCACGCAGTGCTCGTCCACGGGGTCATGTCGGACTCACGCGGGTGGCGTACGGTCGGCCCCGCGCTCGCCGCCCGGGGCTACCGGGTCACCGCGGTGGACCTGCGCGGACACGGCCACAGCCCGCGGGCGCACGAGTACACGGCCGAGCTTCTCGCTCGCGATGTCGTCGACACCGTCGCAGTGCATCCGGAGCTGGTGATGGGACATTCCCTCGGAGGCCTCACGGTCAGTCTCGCGGTCGAGAGGCTCCAGCCGGATCGGGTGGTCTACGTCGATCCTGCGTTCGGGCCGGAGCTCCCCAGGTGGCAGCGGGTGCTTGCGCCGGCCTTCCTGCGCAGCCTGGCCTGGGCATCCGCCGCAGCCATCGCCCGGCGCAATCCACGGTGGGACCCTGCTGATGTCGCCATCGAGGTGGAGACGATGAAGTCGTACGACCGAGGGGTGATCCCGGTGCTCCTCACCCCGGGCGCGTTACGGGCGCCCGACGAGATGCACGTGCCCTCGCTCGTCGTGCTCGCCGACAATTCTCACCTCGTGACAAAGGAGCTCGCCGAGCGCCTCCGCGGACGAGGTTTCGAGGTCCGGGTGGTCGCCGGTGCGGGCCACACGGTGAGCCGTGATGACTTCGAGGGCTTCATGAGGGCGCTCGACGGCTGGATCTGACGGTCCCGGTCGACACGTCGGTGGTACTCCGTAGACTTGTCCGGTGATCCTTCAGGGCTTAATCGCAGCGCTTTCGCGCGCCTCCACGTTCGATGACGCCCTCGTATTCGCGTCGCGCAACGCCGACTTCTCCCTGACCGACGGCCTCCGCGCTCCGCTGCTGGCCGGGCTGCTCGATCGCCGAGGGCAGTCCGGGCTGCCGCAGGCACTGCTCGTCATCACGGCGACCGGCCGCGAGTCAGAGTCCTTCCGCAGCGCGCTTGCCAGTGTGGTGCCGAACGCCGAGATCATCGAGTTCCCGGCCTGGGAGACCTTGCCGCACGAGCGGCTGAGTCCCAGTGCCGAGATCGTCGGCAAGCGTCTTCTCGCCCTCCGGCGGCTGGCCGACTGGCAGAAGGGCGGGCGTTCGACGCCGATCATCGTCGTCGCATCCGTGCGCGCAGCGCTGCAGCCGGTAGCCGACAACCTCACCGACTACGAAGCGATCGAACTCGCGGCGGCCGGGCGGGGCTTCGACCTGGGTGCGCTGGCGGTGCAGCTGGTCGATCTCGCCTACTCACGCGTCGACATGGTGACGAGGCGTGGCGAGTTCGCGGTGCGTGGCGGCATCCTCGACGTGTTCCCTCCCACGGCGGAGCACCCGTACCGGGTGGACTTCTTCGGAGACGAGGTCGAGCAGATCCGGCCGTTCTCGGTCGCCGACCAGCGGTCGCTTCCCGACGCGATCGCATCCGTGACCCTGCCTCCGAGTCGTGAGCTCCTTCTCAGTGAAACCGTTCGGCAGCGAGCCCGGGAGATGGAGCACGAGTTCCCGAGCCTCTCGGCGATGCTCGCGAAGATCGGCGAGGGCATCCCGGTCGAGGGGATGGAGTCGCTGGCTCCCGCCCTCGTCGACCGCCTCGTTCCGATCACCCACTACCTTCCCGAGGGCGCGGCCGTCGCGGTGCTCTCGCCCGAGCGGGTCGCAGGTCGAGCCATCAGCCTCGCCGAGACGAACCGGGAGTTCCTTTCGGCCGCGTGGAGTGCCGCGACGGTCGGCGCCGCCGCGCCGATCGACCTCGCGGCGGGCGACTTCATGACGCTGGAGAGGCTGCGTCAGTCCGTGCAGTTCTCCGCGCCGGGCGCGCGCGCTCCCGACCATCCATGGTGGACCTTCAGCAACTTCAATGCCGGCGAACTGCTGCCAGAACACCGCGAGGTCGAGGAATACCTCACGGTGCGCATCGACGCTGAGGCGGTGCCGAGCTTCCAGGGCAACGTCGATGGGGCCATCGAACACGTCGCCCAACGCCTGCGCGAGGGGTGGAAGGTCGCGGTCGTCGCGGAGGGTGCGGGTCTCGTCGAGCGCGCTGCCGATGTCCTCGCCGAGCGTGAGCTGCCGGCCCGCCTGGTGGAGGAGTACCCGACGGATCCCGAGCCCGGCGTCGCCTACCTGCTGAAAGCAGCTGTCGAGCACGGCTTCGAGCTCGCCGAGGCGAAGCTCGTGCTGATGAGCGAGAGCGAGTTCTACGGGCGCACCGCCGGGTACGACACGCGGCAGGTCAAGAAGCTCGCCACCCGCCGAAAGAACGTTGTCGATCCGCTGCAGCTGAAGGCCGGCGACTATGTCGTGCACCAGACGCATGGGATCGGCCGGTTCGTCGAGCTCACCCAGCGCGAGGTCTCCAGCGGCGGTCGCAACGCTGTGAAGTCGAAGCGCGAGTACCTCGTGCTCGAGTACGCGCCGTCGAAACGCGGCTACCCGGGCGACAAGCTCTACGTGCCCACCGACCAGCTCGACCTGCTGACCCGCTACGTCGGCGGCGAGGCCCCGGCGCTCAGCAAGATGGGCGGCAGCGACTGGTCGGCGGCCAAAGGACGCGCGCGCAAGGCGGTGCGCGACATCGCGGTCGAACTGGTCAAGCTCTACTCCGCCCGGATGGCGAGCAGGGGTCACGCCTTCGGTCCGGACACACCGTGGCAGCGCGAACTGGAGGAGGCGTTCCCGTTCGCGGAGACCCCCGACCAGTTGCAGACGATCGACGAGGTGAAAGCCGACATGGAGCGGCCGATCCCGATGGACCGGCTCATCTCGGGCGACGTCGGGTTCGGCAAGACCGAGATCGCCGTTCGTGCCGCGTTCAAGGCCGTCCAGGACGGCAAGCAGGTCGTCATGCTCGTTCCGACGACGCTCCTCGTGAAGCAGCACTTCGAGACGTTCCAGGAGCGGTTCGCCGGGTTCCCCATCCACCTCCGCGCGCTCAGCCGGTTCCAGACCGACCGTGAAGCCACCGAGACCCTGCGCGGGCTTGCGGACGGCACGGTCGACGTCGTCATCGGAACGCACCGCCTGCTCGCCGACGGCGTCACCGTCAAAGACCTCGGCCTCGTCATCATCGACGAGGAGCAGCGTTTCGGCGTCGAGCACAAAGACGCGCTGAAGAAGCTGAAGACGAACGTCGACATCCTGGCGATGAGTGCGACTCCGATCCCGCGAACGCTCGAGATGGCGGTCACGGGCATTCGCGAGATGTCGACCCTGGCCACGCCGCCCGAAGACCGTCACCCGATCCTCACCTTCGTCGGCCCGTATTCGGACCGCCAGGTCGCTGCCGCGATCCGCCGCGAACTCCTCCGCGAGGGCCAGGTGTTCTTCGTCCACAACCGGGTGGGGAGCATTTCGCGGGCAGCAGCGAAGCTAGCAGAGCTCGTGCCGGAGGCGCGCATCGCGGTCGCGCACGGACAGCTGCCGGAGCACCAGCTCGAACAGGTCGTCGTCGACTTCTGGGAGCGTAAATTCGACGTGCTCGTCTCGACGACCATCATCGAGACCGGGCTCGACATCGCCAACGCGAACACGATCATCATCGACCGTGCCGACAAGTACGGCCTGAGCCAGCTGCACCAGCTGCGTGGACGCGTCGGGCGGGGTCGCGAGCGCGCGTATGCCTACTTCCTGTGGGATGAGAACAAACCGCTGACCGAGACGGCGCACGACCGGCTGTCGACGATCGCGGCCAACAACGACCTCGGAAGCGGCATGCAGGTGGCGCTGAAAGACCTCGAGATCCGTGGCGCGGGCAACCTGCTGGGCGGAGAGCAGTCCGGCCATATCGCGGGTGTCGGGTTCGACCTCTACCTGAGGATGATCGGCGAGGCGGTCAGCACCTTCCGAGGCGAGGTCGCGGAGGGCCAGACAGAATTGCGCCTCGAACTGCCGGTCGACGCCCACATCCCCGAGGACTATGTGGACAGTGAGCGGCTGCGCCTGGAGGCGTACCAGAAACTGTCGACGGCGAGCTCGCCCGCGGCGAAGGAGGACCAGATCAGTCTCGTGCTCGAAGAACTCGTCGACCGGTACGGCGAGCCGCCCGAGCAGGTGCAGAACCTCATCGCCGTCTCACGGCTTCGGCGCGCTGCCCAGCGCGCCGGGCTCGGCGAGGTCGTCGCGATGGGATCGAACCTGCGTATCGCCCCGGCGATCCTCCCCGACTCGCTCCAGGTTCGACTGCAGCGGATGTACCCGGGGTCGAAGTATCACGCGGCGCCCAAGGTCGTCACCGTTCCGCTGTTGCGGGTGAACGGCGAGCCCCCGGAGGATTCCGACCTGATCGCCTGGGTCGCTTCGCTGCTCGGCGCGATCTTCCCGGTGCCGGAGCCCGCAGAACCCGCCGAAGCACCGGCGAAGTAGCCGGGAGGCCCGTTACGAGCCCAATGCGCGCAGCCCGCCCAGGGCGCTCGCGTGTGAGCCCGTCGACACGCCCCAGATGATCACTCCGACGATCACGAGCACGGTGATCACTGCGATACCGATTCCGATCGGATTGCCGAGGTTCACGGTCCAGCCGACACCGAACCGCTTGGGCACGAGGAGTGCGGGGTCGGCCGGGTTGACGTAGACCGAGCCGGCTTTCCAGAAGCGGTCGTCGTCAGGTGCCTCCGCAGTGGGTGCATCCGCCTGGGCCGCCGAGCCCGACGCGACTGGCACTTCCGTGCGGGCAGCGACGATCGCGTGCCGGTAACGCACGATGAAAACCACGACCACGCCGAGGAGTAGCAGCGGGAGCACCAGAGTCGACACGAGGATCACGGTCGGCGACGCCGGAGCCAGCCACCCGATGACAGCGACGGCCGCGAACTCCAGCGCGATCAGGAAAGCGATCTGGCCCAGCAGAGACTGCATCAGATGGCCTTGGGCAAGCGCGATGCGGGCTGAGACCTCGGGCGAGTCCGACGCCACGGGGCGCGTCGGCAGACGTCGCATGAAGATGGCGAGCACGAAGAGGACAGCGACCACCGCGAGCCCCACGAGGATGGGGCCGAAGACCGACCAGAGGCTTTTCGCAGCGAACCGGTCGGGCGCACCCTGCGCGTTCCAGTGGACTGGCAGGGGGTTCGGGAGGCTGTCGTAGACGACAGCGCCGATGACGATGGCTGCCATGAGCACGACGACACCTGCCACGTACCAACCGATCGCGGGGGCGACGCGGGGTCGGTCCGACGAGGTGACGCTCGCTGTGAGCCGCACTGGCACATCGTGGTACCAGTCGTCATCGCGCTTGGCCTGCTGGATGAGGCGCCGGCTCGACAGGTAGACGATGAGCGTGCCGACCAGCACGACGACGATCGGAAGCAGCGCCCCCGCGAGCGGGGGAAGCGCTTCGCCGAGGAGCGCGAGAAGTACGGAGACGATCGTGACGATCACGATGCCGACGCGATAGCGCTTCGCCGCGCGCCGCACGACGGGCTCGTCGACGCGGGTGCTCGGGACGCTGACCCCCAGTGGGATCGTCGGTCGGGTGAGCCACGGCATGGCGTAGAACATCGCTCCGACCAGGACGACGACAAGGAGGATGACGATTGTCACGATCCAGTTCATGAGAGGGGGTCCTTCTGTTGATGCGATTGCGAACGACGGGCGGTGAAGTCGTCGATGATCGCGGTGCTGTGCACGACGATCTGGGTGTCGGGGAGCCCCTTGGCAACGGCTTCGGCGAGCAGCGTCGCAAGGCGTGCGGACCAGTCGGCGACGAAGCCCTCGTCGGCCGGGCCTGTGCCGGGACCGCGGGCGATCACAGACCCCGATTTGTGGTTGGTGCGGATGATGCCTTCGCTGCGCAGCACGTCGTACGCTTTCGCGACCGTCGCGACGTTGATGCCGAAGTCCACCGCCAGCTGCCTTACCGATGCCAACTGGTCGCCGGGCGTCAGGTCACCCCGTGCTACCGCCTCGACGACGCGATCGCGGATCTGCTGGTAGATGGGCGCGGCCGACTGGGGATCGATCTCGATCTGCATGGCGCGGCCCTCCCATCTGCTCCATCTGTACTATAACAGATGATACAGATCTGAAGGTGCCAGAAGAGGTTCAGCCCGCCGGGGCGGGGTGCGGATGCTCGCGACGGTACTTGCGCGCGAGTCGGCTGACGAGCAGGGCCGCGATGACGATCGAGATGCCCGACCCGATCAGCACCGCGAGCGTTCCCTCATCCCGCACCTCGGAATGCGCGGCGAACGCGAGTTCGTTCATCAGCAGTGACACCGTGAAGCCGATGCCGCCGAGCGCGGAGACCATCACCAGTCCCTCGAACGAGATCTTTCCGCGATCGGCGCGGCGTTTGGTGAAGGAGCCCAGCCAGCCGCCGACGGTGATTCCGATCAGCTTGCCGACCGGGAGTGCGACCAGGATGCCCCAGAACGCCGGTGCGAGCTGCGAGGGGGCGACCTGCGGGATCGGCACGAGGGCCGCCGAGAAGGCGAAAAGGGGGAGGATCACGCCGTTCGACCACGGCTCGAGGTGATGCGTGACGCGACCGGCCGGCTTGCGGGCCATCACCAGGCCGAGGGCCACACCGGCGATCGTCGCGTGCACGCCGGAGTCCTGCACGAGCCACCAGCTGAGGCAGGCGAGCAGCACCATCAGGACGCCGATCGGAACACGCATCACCCCGCGAAGGTACCGGCTGAGCAACCCGAAGAGTCCGACGGTCACCACGGCCAGCCCGAGTTCCACGAGGTTCGGATTCGTCGTGAAGAACAGCGCGATGATGAGGATCGCGATCAGGTCGTCGAGCACAGCGAGGGCGAGGAGGAACACGCGCAGCCGGTTCGGGAGACCGCGGCCGAAGACGGCGAGCACGCCCAGCGCGAAGGCGATGTCCGTCGCGGTCGGGATCGGCCATCCCTCTCCATAGCCGGAGGAGCCCGCGATCAGCAGGTAGACGCCGGCGGGAACGATGACGCCGCCGATCGCGGCGATCGCCGGATGGATGGCCTTCTGCAGGCTGTTGAGTTCGCCGACGACGAGCTCGTGCTTGAGCTCGACTGCGACGATGAAGAAGAAGATCGCGAGGAGTCCGTCGCTGATCCAGTGCCCGACCGTGAGTTGGGTGCCCGGCCAGCCGATCTTGGTGTGCTGCAGATCGGCGAGCGCCGGCCCCACCGCCGTGTTGGCCAGCAGGAGGCCGAGCGCGGCTGCGCCGAGCAGCAGCCCGGCCGCGGTCCGTTCGGAGCGGATCAGGCTCACAGCGGAGCCACCAGGCAGAGGATGTGGCCGTCGGCATCCCGGATGACCGACTGCCGCTCACCCCATTCCTGGTCTGCGGGTTCGTCCACGATCGTGGCTCCCGCCTCGACGGCGGCCTCGGTGGCCGCATCGACGTCCGCGACGACGAAACTGGGGGCGATGCCCGAATCGCCCGACGTGGGCATGCGTTCGTGCAGCAGGACCTCGACGGCGCTGCCGACCGGCTCGTTGTTCGTCGCGAGCATGACCAGGCCGTCGACGTCGTACCGCCGGGTCAGGCCGATCACGCCCTCGTAGAGCGCAAGAGCGCGGGGGAGCTGCTCGACCGAGATGGTGAGTCTTGCGATTCGGGTTCCCATGAGATCAGGCTAGTCGTCCGGCGTTCTCGAGCCACGGTGAGAGGATGGCTATGCACGTATTGGAGGGCCCATGACCGACCTCAGCTTCTCATCCTCGGCAGCGACCGGAGTGCCGACCGAACTCGATGAGCTGGTCGCCGTGATGGCCAGGCTCCGGGCGCCGGGCGGGTGTCCCTGGGATGCGGACCAGACGCACGAATCGCTGGTCCAGTACCTGATCGAAGAGACCTACGAACTCGTCGAGGCGATCGAAACGGGAAACCGCGACGACATGCTCGAAGAGCTGGGCGATGTGCTCTACCAGGTGCTGTTCCACGCCGACATCGCGGCGCACACCCCGGGTGAGGATTTCGACATCCAGGATGTCGCGGCCCAGATGACGGCCAAGATGGTGGGCCGGCATCCGCACGTGTTCGGCGACCGAGTCGCGAAGACGCCGGATGACGTGATGGAGTTCTGGGACGACCTCAAACGTCGCGAGAAGCCGGGCCGCACCAGCGTGCTCGACGGCATTCCGCAGGCGATGCCCTCGCTGGCGCTCGCCGACAAGCTGCTGGGCCGCGCCGAGAAGGTCGGCCTCATCGAACTCGAGGGTGCGGGCGGCGTGCAGGTCGCGTCGGAGGACGAGCTGGGTGCGCTGCTGCTCGCGATCGTAGCGTCTGCGAAGTCGAACGGACTGGATGCGGAGCGCGCACTGCGGACCACACTGCGAGGTCTGCAGGAGGAGATCCGTGAGCAGGAGGCCGGCGCCGCCGACGCGGGGATCATCGGGCTGGCAGTCCCGGAGGCGTAGGCGGGCCGACCGCGCCGGCGCGACCGACTACGGGGGCTGTGGCCGACGACGCGATCGCCGGGTGGGCACCCTCGACCATTCGGGTGAGAGCGGAACCGCACTCCTGGTGTCCGGCAACCGTGTCGTCGTCCTGTGTCTGGCAGCGAGCACCGCCCGTGGTCGGGTCGGGATGCGACTCATGCCAGGTCCTCTGGGACACCACCGAAGCCGGCAGGTACCGGCCATCAGGGTGGCAACACGGGTAGTTTACGACGGGTGCCGCGACTGCGCGAGGCGAATTCCGCTCATCCGAGCAGACGACCGAAGAACGCTCGAATCGCGTCCGCCGCTTCGTCCGGATGCTCGAGTCCCGCGAAATGGCCGCCCTTCGGTGCGACCACGAACTCGCGCAGGTCATCGGCCGCCCGCTCGGCCAGAGAACGCGGGAATCCGTCCATCACCGGCTCCCGACTCAGGTACACCCCGAGTGGTGCTTCGATCGGAGGACGCGGGGGATTGGCGTGGTAGTCGAAGTACTGCGCGAACGAGGTCCCGATGCTCTCGGTGACCCAGTAGCGCGTCGCGATGGTGAGCAGCGCATCCGCTTCGACCACGCTGCCGAGTTCGCCATCCACCCAGTCGTGCCATTTGTCGACGATCCAGGCGAGCAGCCCGGCGGGGGAGTCCCCGAGAGCGGCGGCGATGGTGTCGGGGCGCGTGAGCATGATCTCGCTGTAGCCGCCGTCGGCGCGGTCGTAGCGGTCCACCCCCTCGAGGAAGGCCCTCTCCTCGTCGCCGCGGGGCGCGTCGTCGGCCGGGAACGGTGCGTTCAGCAGCTGGATGCCGATGAGGCGGTCCGCATGATCGACCGCGAGCCAGGTCGCCGCGCCGCCTCCGATGTCCCCGCCGAACGCCGCATACCGGTCGTAGCCGAGCACGCCCGTCATGAGCTCGTGCAGGTCCTCCGCGATCTGCCAGCGGGTCAGCGGGCGGTCGCCGAGTTCGGAGAAGACGAAGCCGGGCAGCGAGGGGATGATGACATCGAACGCGATGCGCGCATCCGAACCGAAGGCGGCCGGGCTGGCGAGCCGTTCGCCGAGCGGCAGGTACTCAGTGAAGGCGCTCGGCCAGCCGTGCAGCAGGAGCAGCGGTACGCGCTGGTCTGCGGAGCCCGAGGCCGGGATGCGCACGAAATGGATGCGGTGGCCGCGCACATCGGCGAGGAACTGCTCGTAGGCGTTCAGCCTGTTCTCCGTCGCGCGCCAGTCGAACGCGGCCCACGCGGCGGCGAGGTCCCGAAGGACGGCCGGATCCATGCCACCGCCCCATGGTGACGTTCCCAGCGGCGGGACGAACCTCGTCCTTTCGAGCCGCAGCCGCAGATCGTCGAGCACATCATCGGACACCTGGATGCGGAACGGTTCGATAGTCATCGCAGCCACCGTACCCGCCCGTGGAAGAATCGTCACCATGGCTTCTCCGATCACTCCGCCCCGCGGCATGCGCGATTTCCTCCCCGCCGACAAAGCCCGCCGTGAGCACGCCCTCGGGGTCATCCGCACGAGCTTCGCGGCCCATGGATTCGACGAGATCGAGACACCGGTCGTCGAGGACGTCGCGCGGCTCCACTCGGGTCTCGGCGGCGACAACGAGAAGCTCGCGTTCAGCGTCCTGCGACGCGGACTCGACACCGAGGACCTCACGGCCGCGATCGAGCACGGCGACCTGATGAGCCTCGCCGACCTTGGGTTGAGGTTCGACCTCACTGTGCCGCTCGCCCGGTTCTACGCCACCCACCGCGCAGAGCTCCCGCCGGTCTTCCGCGCAATCCAGATCGCGCCGGTCTGGCGAGCAGAGCGGCCGCAGAAGGGCCGCTACCGGCAGTTCGTGCAGTGCGACATCGACATCATCGGCGAAGCCGGCCAGCTCGCCGAGGTCGAGCTCATCACGGCGACCGCCGCCGCGCTCGAGGCACTGGGTCTCGAAGGCTGCACCATCCGTATCAACGACCGGCGCATCCTGAACGGCCTCCTCGAGTTCTGCGGGTTCGAGGAGTCGCGCTGGCCGCAGGTGCTCATCTCGATCGACAAGCTGGACAAGATCGGCGCGGAGGGTGTCGTCGCCGAGTTGAGCGCGGACGGTGCAGACTCGGCCGCAGTGCTGGGCGGCGTGCTCGAAACCCTGGAACCGCACATCGCCGACGGGGGAGTCGCGCTGACGGTCGAGGCGATCACGTCGATCCTGCCCGACGGCATCGACACCGACGCCGTCGCCCAGCTCGAGGCGCTCGCGCACGCGCTCGGCTCGCTGCCGCCCGGCGTGAAGCTGCGGTTCGACCCGACCCTGGTGCGGGGTATGGGGTACTACACCGGCACGATCTTCGAGATCTCGCACCCGGGTTCCGGGAGTTCGGTCGGCGGTGGCGGCCGCTACGACGGGATGATCGGGCGCTTCCTCGGCACGGACGTGCCGGCGTGCGGGTTCTCGATCGGGTTCGAACGGGTCGTCGACCTGATCGACCTTCCCGAGTCGGATGGTGCCGATTCCGTCGTTCTCGTCTTCGAGCCCACCGTGGCATTGTCCCGGCTCCTGGCGCTCAAGACGGAGCTCGTGGATGCTGGCCGCCGCGTGCGCCTGGAGCGTCGCACTAAGAACCTGAAGGCTCTGCTGGACCGGTCTGCGGCGGCAGGGTTCGCATCCTTCGCCTTCGTGACCGACGACACCGACGGTGTGGCCGCACTCGAGTTCAAGCCGCTCGCGTAGCGTCGCGCCGGCTCGCGCCGCCTCGCGCCGCTCGCGCTTCGGATGCGTTTCTGCGGGGTCACTAGACTGGCCAGCGGATCAACGGAGATTTCACCACCCCCCACCACACCGTGAAACAAGGAGACAGTTGTGGCTCAAATCGAGGCAGTAGGCGCTCGGGAGATTCTGGATTCGCGTGGAAACCCGACCGTCGAGGTCGAGATCCTGCTCGAAGATGGCACGGTCAGCCGTGCCGCAGTGCCGTCCGGCGCATCGACCGGCGCATTCGAGGCGTACGAACTTCGTGACGGCGACAAGGACCGCTACCAGGGCAAAGGCGTGCTCAAGGCGGTCGACGCCGTCCTCGACGAGATCGGCCCGGCGATCGAAGGATTCGAGGCCGCCGACCAGCGCCTCGTCGACTCGGCGATGATCGAGCTCGACGGCACGGACAACAAGAAGCGCCTGGGCGCCAACGCCATCCTCGGCGTCAGCCTCGCGGTTGCGAAGGCCGCGGCCGACTCGGCCGACCTTCCCCTGTTCCGGTACCTGGGCGGACCGAACGCGCACACACTGCCGGTGCCGATGATGAACATCATCAACGGTGGGGCGCACGCGGACACCGGTGTCGACATCCAGGAGTTCATGATCCTGCCCGTCGGCGCTGAGAGCTTCTCCGAGGCACTCCGCTGGGGCGTCGAGACGTACCACTCGCTCAAGTCGCTTCTCAAGAAGAAGGGCCTGAACACCGGGCTCGGCGACGAGGGCGGCTTCGCTCCCGAGCTCGAGACCAACGTCGCAGCGCTCGACCTGATCTCCGAAGCCATCCAGCTCGCCGGCTTCACCGTCGGAACCGACATCGCCCTCGGACTCGACGTCGCATCGACGGAGTTCTTCGAGAACGGCGTCTACCGCTTCGAACGCCAGGAGCGCACGGCCGCCGAGATGTCGGCCTACTACGCGACGCTCGCTGCGAACTACCCGCTGGTCTCCATCGAGGACCCGCTGGCCGAAGACGACTGGGAGGGCTGGACGCTCCTCAACTCCGAGATCGGTTCGAAGCTGCAGCTGGTCGGCGACGACCTGTTCGTCACCAACCCGAAGCGCCTCGCGCAGGGCATCGCCTCGAAGGCGGCGAACAGCATCCTCATCAAGGTGAACCAGATCGGCACCCTGACCGAGACGCTGGATGCGGTCACCCTGGCCCAGCGCAACGGCATGACCGCCGTGCTCTCGCACCGCTCCGGCGAGACCGAGGACACGACCATCGCCGACCTCGCCGTCGCCACGGATGCGGGCCAGATCAAGACGGGCGCGCCCGCGCGCTCCGAGCGCGTCGCGAAGTACAACCAGCTGCTCCGCATCGAGGAGGAGCTGGGCGAGGCCGCGGTCTACGCCGGCCGCAGCGCCTTCCCGCGCTTCACCGCGTAGCCACTCGTTTCAGGCAGGGCCCCCGTCGCAAGATGGGGGCCTTTGCCGTTCGACCATCCGATTCGCGCAGTGAGTTGGCAGTAGTTGTCGTCGAGCGCGATTCGAGGCGACAACGACTGCCAAGTGGCCAGGATGGGTGCGCGCTTCGAGGCTCGCGCCGACGCGCATCCGAAATCCAGCCGCCGTCGCCGATAATGAAAGACGCGGAAGTCCGTATACCCAGCCCGCATCGGCACGACTTTGGAGGTCCCGTGTCCAAGCCCCGAACCCGCCGTGTGCCCGTCGCGATGGCGGCCGGGCAGTCCGGCGCGGGCAGCTGGCTGAGGGGCATCCGTTTCTCCGGATTCTCGCTCGTGATGATGGGACTGCTGATCGTCGCGGTGGTCATTCTGGCCCCGACGCTTCGATCGCTGATCGAACAGCGACAGCAGATCGCCGACCAGCAGGCGACAGTCGACCAACTGAAATCGCAGGTCAGCGACCTCAAATCGCAGCGGGCGCGCTGGAACGACCCCAGCTACATCCGCTCCCAGGCTCGGGATCGCCTCTACTACGTCATGCCGGGCGAGATCAGCTACCTCGTGATCGACGACCGTCCGCCGGCTGCGAAAGCAGCGGAGCAGGGCCCGATCAGCACAAAGATCCAGGCGACGAAGTCCGATTGGGTAGGCTCGCTGTTCGGCTCGTTCATGACGGCCGGGCTGAGCGACGCCACCCCCGCACAGCTTTCCGGGAGGGGCGGCACCACCCCGCCGACACCGACTCCCACTCCGACACCAGGTAAGTAACGCATGACAACCCCACCTTTCGAGCCCGCCACCGAGCGGGACATCGCAACCGTCTCGGCTCAGCTCGGCCGTCCCGCGCGCAACGTCGTCGGCATCGCCGCCCGCTGCGTCTGTGGCGCGCCGACCGTCGTCGCCACCGCGCCCCGGCTCGATGACGGAACCCCGTTCCCCACGCTCTACTACCTGAGCCACCCCGCTGCCACGGCCGCGCTGTCGTACCTCGAGGCGACCCAGGTGATGAACGAGTTCAACGAACTGCTCGAGAACGAGGAAGAGCTGCGCGCCCACTATGCGGATGCGCACACCGCCTACCTCGCGGACCGCGAGTCCATTGCCGTCGTGCCCGAGATCGCGGGCATCTCGGCCGGCGGGATGCCCGCCCGCGTCAAATGCCTTCACGCACTCGGCGCACACGCGCTCGCGGCCGGCCCCGGCGTCAATCCGATCGGCGATCTCGCCCTGGAGCGCGCGAACTGGTCGCCCTCCATCTGCGAGTGCCTCGACTATTCGGTCGGATGATCCGGGCGGGTCGCGCCCTCGTCGCGCTGGCAGTCGGTGTCGCCCTCGCTCTGGGCGGTGCCACCGTCGCCCATGCCGACCAGGTGCGCAGCCTCGAATACTGGCTGAACGATTACGGCATCTCACAGGCCTGGTCGGCCTCGCGCGGTGCAGGAGTGAAGGTCGCGATCATCGACACGGGTGTCGACGGGACCGTCCCCGACCTGCGGGGGGCCGTCGTCGGCGGCACTGATGTCTCTGGTATCGGCTCTCCGAACGGCCAGAAGCCGTTGGGTTCCAGCGACGAGTCCGGGCACGGCACCTGGGTCGCATCCCTTCTCGCCGGTCGCGGGACCGGTGGTGACAAAGGCGTGATCGGTGTCGCGCCCGACGCATCCATTCTCACCGTCTCCGTCGCTCTCGGGTCGTCGCCTTCGAGCGTGAGCAGCGACGACCAGATAGCGGATGGGGTGCGCTGGGCCGTCGACAACGGCGCCAAGGTGATCAACATGTCCCTCACTCGCAACACCCTCGACTGGCCCGAATCGTGGGACACCGCCTTCCAGTACGCGTTCGCCCACGACGTCGTGATCGTCGCCGCGGCAGGGAACCGGGGGAGCGGGACCACCGAGGTCGGGGCACCGGCGACCATCCCGGGAGTACTGACCGTCGCCGGCGTCGACCGCAACGGGAAGGCCAGCTTCGACGCATCGTCGCAGGGGATCACCATCGGAGTGTCCGCGCCGAGTGAACAGCTCGTCGGGGCGAACCCAGGCGCCGGGTACGTGCAATGGGAGGGCACGAGCGGGGCGGCACCGCTGGTGGCCGGTGCGGTCGCTCTCGTCAGGGCTGCGCATCCGGAGCTCAACGCGGCGAACGTCATCAACAGGATCATCTCGACGGCCCGACCGGTCGGATCGGTGCCGAGCCCCATCTATGGATACGGTCTGCTGAACGCCTACGCGGCCGTCACCGCGAACGTCGCACCGGTCGTCGCGAACCCCATGGGCGACCTGGGACAGTGGATCCACATCCATCGTCGGGCCCAGTCGACGACACCCTCGCAGGGCGGGCAGGCTCCCGTTCCGACCAGCACTCCACGCGCGCTCCCACCCGACCGGACCGTCGCGATCGGGCAGCTAGTGGTGCCCGGATGGGATGCGCTCACCCTGTTCTGGATTCCCTTCACACTGCTCGCAGGATTCATCGTTCTCGTTGCGCTCGGCGTAACAGGGGCGGTCCTGCATTTCAGGCGAGCGGGTCGCAGGGGGTAGATTGTCTCCATACTTTCGTCTTGAGGAGACCGTTCACTGTGCCCAAAATCCTGATCGTCGGCGGCGGCTATGCCGGGTTCTACACCGCATGGAAGCTTGAGAAGTGGCTGCGCAACGGCGAGGCCGAGGTCACGATGGTCGACCCGCTCCCGTACATGACGTACCAGCCTTTCCTTCCCGAGGTCGCGGTCGGGTCGATCGAGCCGCGGCACGCGGTCGTCGCGCACCGTCGTCACCTCAAGAAGACGCACGTCGTCAGCGGCAAGGTCACCTACATCGACCACGCGAACAAGACCGCGACCGTCGAGCCTCCGGTGGGCGAGCCGTGGCAGCAGGAGTACGACATCGTCGTGGTGACCGCGGGTGCTGTTTCGCGCACCTTCCCGATCCCGGGTGTCGCCGACCAGGCCATCGGCCTCAAGAACATCGAAGAGGCGATCGCCATCCGCGACCGCGTCCTCACCAACTTCGACAAGGCGGCGAACCTGCCGGCCGGTCCCGAACGCGACCGGCTCCTCACCTTCGTCGTGGTCGGTGGCGGCTTCGCCGGCATCGAGATCTTCGCGGAGCTCCGGTCGTTCGCGAGCGCGCTGCTCAAGTTCTACCCGCAGCTGTCGTTCGATGACACGCACTTCCACCTCATCGAAGCGATGGGCCGAATCATGCCCGAGGTCTCGCTGCCTACCAGCCACTGGGTGATCAAGAACCTCGCCCAGCGCGGCGCCGAGATCCACCTCGACACGCAGCTCTCGAGCGCGGTCGACGGCGTGATCGAACTCTCCACCGGCGAGAAGTTCGAGACCGACTTGATCGTGTGGACCGCGGGCGTCATGGCGAACCCGAGCATCGTGCGTCACACCGACCTCCCGATCGAGGAGCGCGGCCGTCTCCAGGTTCGCGCAGATCTGCGCGTCGGAACCGAAGACGACATCATCAAGGACGCCTGGGGTGCCGGCGACATCTGCGCCGTGCCCGACCTCACCGGCGGCGGCGTCGGCGGCTACACGGTCCCGAACGCGCAGCACGCCGTCCGTCAGGGCAAGCTGCTCGCGAAGAACCTCGTCGCAGATATGCGCGGTGAGCTTCCGAAGCAGTACTTCCACAAGAACCTGGGTGCGGTCGCCGGTCTCGGCATCGGCGTCGGCGTGTTCCAGTCGGGAAAGATCGCGGTCAAGGGCTTCATCGCCTGGCTGATGCACCGCGGCTACCACGGCCTGGCAATGCCCAGCTGGGAGCGCAAGTTCCGCGTGTTCTGGGGCTGGGTGAACAACTTCCTCCTCGGCCGCGACATCGTCTCGCTCGTTGCGGCGCAGCACCCGCGCTCCGCGTTCGAAGAGTTCGCCGCTCGTCCTCGCCCGGCCGTTGAGGCCGCGCCAGCCGCGGAGCCGAAGGCCGTCAAGGCACCGGCACGCTCGCGTGCGAAGGCGGCTCAGCCTGCCGAGGTGCCGGCAGCGAAGTAGTTTTCACGCGAGGGCCCGGGCCGACTCAGTCGCCCGGGCCTTTCGCATGTCCCGATCGTGACGATCGATAGCATTGACGACGGGCCCCCATAGCCCAATTGGCAGAGGCAGGCGACTTAAAATCGCCCGAGTGTGGGTTCGAGTCCCACTGGGGGTACTTCGAGCTTCCCTTGCGAATCAGCTGTCCACGGGCGGCAGGCTACCCAGCGACTGGGACCAGACGACCAGAGCCGAACACTGACGACCGCGAGATCGGGGCGACCCACAAGTGGGGTCAATGGAATGCCGTCCGCTCCGGCGAGCAGGGCCTCGTCGTTCAGGACCTCGACGAAATAGCGCACTTGGCGGCGAGGATGCGTTTGGCGGCTCACCACTATCGGAACGGCCACCGTGGCGAGCAGACCGAGAATCGCAACAACCAACTGCCCTGGATCGTTCATCGCTGCAGCTTCCGTCGCACGCGATCATCGTCAACGCACGCGGCAAGGCGCCCCGTAGCTGAGGTTTGGACGGTGTTCGTCGTTGTGACATGCTCCCGCCAACGACCGCCACCTGTCAACGAGCGGCGCCCGACCGAAAGCGTTCTGGCCGGGGGCTATTCGGCGTTAAGCGCCGTAAGGAGCTGGCTCAGCTCGACTGCGTTGCCGTCGAATTCGAGGTTGGATCCGTCGTCGAATTGGAACACTACGGTTGCGCGCGCGTCAAAAGGATTGAACTCGAAACTTTGGACGCCTGTCGCGGGCCTGATCTCGTTGCGCGGTGTGGAGCTCTCCGTCTCGTGAAAGCCGATCCAGTTGTGGCTGATTCCGAGCCAGCCGATTGCTCTCAGTGTTCCGTCCTTGATGAGGTTCACTCCCACGGCGTCTGCGATGAGCATTTCGCCTGAGGGCAGGACGTCAAGCACGTAGTGCGCGTGGGGATCGGTCATGCCCGAACTCTAGCGGTGAGTGTTTCTCATAATCCACTGTCGAGGTAAAGTACGTGCCTTCCGCTGCGAGGATGGAGGCATGCCTGAATCTGTCGACGTTTCGTGGGAACTGGACGGGATCCGGATGGAGGGTACCGTCGTTCGCCCCGACGGTGACGGCCCATTCCCCGCGGTCGTCCTGGTGGCGGGCAGCGGCCCGACGGACCGGGACTGGTGTTCGCCGATGCTGCCAGGCAGCAATGGCAGCGGTCGCCTGTTCGCCGAGGCGTTCGCGGACGCGGGCATGGCATCCATCCGCTACGACAAGCGGGCATCGGGCCCGCACGTCATGGAGAACGTCCCGAAGCTCATCGGTAAATTGAGCATGCAGTCCCATCTCGACGAGCTGGTCGCCGCCGTCACCGCGCTCACCGAGCAGGACTTCGTCGACGCCTCACGAATCGTCGGGCTCGGTAACAGTGAGGGCACCATCCATGTGCTCCACTACGTCACCAGTGTTCAGGATGTTCCGTTCGCGGGAGCGGTCCTCGCGGCACCACCCGGTCGCCCGATTCAGACCGTGCTGCTCTCGCAGCTGGCGCTCCAGGCGACACAGTTCCCCGGCGGTGAGCAACTGATGCCGAAGGTCGAGGAAGCTGTCGCGCGCTACTCGGCCGGTCAGCCCATGAACCCCGATCCGAGCCTTCCCGACACGGTGAGGATGGTGCTCGCCAGCTTCGAGACCCCGGCGAACCTCCCGTTCGCTCGCGAGTTGTGGGTCGAGTCGGCGAGCGATTCTCTCGCGCTGGTGGGGATCCCGACTCTGGTCCTGATCGGCGGCAGGGATGTTCAGATCGATCTGCACGCTGACGGGGATCCGCTCCAGCGCGTCGCGCAGGGGATGAACAACGTGACCTTCGCGTTCCCGCCCAACGCGAACCATGTGTTCAAGGAGGACACGCGGACCCCGGATGAGGTCGCCGCGTCGCCGGGGAACGGCTACAACGATCCGGGCACGCATCTCGATCCGGAGAGCCTGGACACGATCCTCGGCTGGCTCCGCTCCGTCTTCGACTAGCTGCGACCGCCCATTGTCGCCGGAGTAGACCGCGAGTAGGGTTTGTCCCGCGACGACGCGACAGTCGGCCGCGTCCGCAGAGGGAAGCGGGTGGGGATCGTGGCAAATCCAGGACAACCGACAATCCAGCAGGGCTCGACGGGGAGCGCCGTCAGGCGGCTGCAGCGGGCGCTTCGCCGAACACCGAATCTCTCCCTCGTGGTGGACGGAGTTTTCGGGCCGGCCACTCATGCCGCGGTGGTCGACTTCCAGCAGGGCAATCCGCCGCTGGTGGTCGACGGAATCGTGGGGCCGCATACCTGGGCCAAGTTGCCTGACGGCGGACCCATGCCCGTCCTCTCCCTGACCTCGTCGGGAAATGTGGTGAAGAGCCTGCAGACGGTGCTGACGAACGGCGCCTCCCAGTGGGGAAACGTGACACCTCAGGGAATCGACGGTATTTTCGGCCCGCACACCGAGGCGTCGGTCATGGCGTTCCAGACGTGGGGGCACGTCATCATCGACGGGGTCGTCGGCGACCAGACGTGGAGCGTCTCGCTCCATGCGGCATCCGCAACCCTCGAATCGGAGGTCGGACTGCAGTACGTGATCGGGTGAGCTGCGGCGCCCTAGTGGCGGTTGAGCAGACCGAGGCCCAGGTAGAAGACCCAGAGCGTCTCGAAGTAGAAGAGGACTCCGGCCCAGAAGATCACCAGGTCGGGGAACCGCGTGGAACTGCCGATCGCACGGGCGCGCTTGGCGACGAGGCTGGCACCGATCATCCCGAACAGCGGAAGGAAGATGCTGAGCACGGCCATCAGGGTGCTGGCGGTGCTGAGGCCGCCGGTGAGCGGCGCCGCGGGTGCCTCGGTGACGGCGTCGGCTTCGTGCGCGTCGGTCGGGTGCAGGTCAGTCGTCGTTGCGGCCATAAGAGACAGTTTAGGGCCAGAGACACGCTGTGCTGGACGGGCTCAATGATGGTACCTTGGTAACATGGTAACAATTGATCGAGTCCAGACCGGCGTCCGGATCGAACGCCGGATCCTCAAGACTGCGAAGGCGCTCGCCGAGGCGCTCGACATTCCGCTGGGTGAACTGCTCGAGGGCGTGCTGCTCCACTCCTTCGAGGGCAAGGCTCCGTTCAGCGAGGCCATAATCCACAAGATCGAAGCGCTGAAGTCCGTCTACGACCTCGACCTCACCAGCGCGGATGCGCACCACCTCGACGAGCCGTCGGCCGACGATGAGCTCGAAGACTTCTACGCGGGCCGGATTCGCACTGCAGGTTTTGCCCACGGCGACCATCTGCGTATGGCTTTCCTCGCGCTGAACAGGGATTCCTTTCCCGTGGCGTTCGAGCGATACTCCGAGGGCATCCGCCGGCTCGCCGTTCACGCCGGACGGCCCGAGAAATACAACCAGACGATCACCGGCGCGTTCCTGTCGGTGATCGCAGAACGCCTGTCCGAGCATCCGCAGACCGACTTCGGAGTCTTCATCGAGGCCAATCCCGACCTGCTCGACAAAGCGCTGCTCGACCAGTACTACACGCCGGAACGGCTCGCGTCAGCGCAGGCGAAGTCGATCTACCTGCTTCCCGACCGCAGCTGACCGACAGATCGGTCAGGGACGCTGCTTGCGGTACGGAGCTTTGATGAGTGCGACCAGGCAGGCGATCGCGAGTGTTCCGCCGCCGAGGATCACCAACCAGATGAATGCTTCGAGCCAACCTTCCATGACCAAACGCTACACCCGAGGCTGAACGCTCCCGCAGAGCCCGCGGCCGAGACTTTCGTGCGCCTTGACGGCGGGCGGATACTGGGGAGATGCTACGGGTCGGATCGATCGTGTGGGGTGTGCGAGACGTGCCGTCCGCGATCCGGTTCTGGTCGGAGGCCCTCGACTACAGGCCGCGCGACGAGCCTTCGGACGACTGGGCGATCCTGACACCGCGTGAGGGACACGGGCCGCAGTTCGCGATCACCCAGGTCTCGTCGATCGCCGGCACGCACCAGCGTCATCATCTCGACCTGTACGCGTTCGACCAGGCGGAGGAGGTCGAGCGTCTCGTCGGCATCGGAGCGACCCGGGTCGTCTGGGATTACGAACCGGACGCCGACTACGTCGTTCTCGCCGACCCCGACGGCAACCGCTTCTGCGTCGTCCAGGCGGGCGAGCTGGCCAACCATCTGTGAGCACGCTCAGCCAGGCCGCAGCCCGCTCTCACGCACGCGCGGTACAACTCTTCTGACGCCAGTATGCAGCGGTGTCCACAGTCCCGGTCGCGACTCCGACGATCCCCCGACGGTCGTCGCGGCCGGGGCCTCCCATGTCCGGCCGGAATCCGCCGGGTTAGGGTCGTCAGGTGACCACCGCCGACGCCGATGCCCGACCCATGCGGTGCCCGTGCCTGAGCGGCGACAGCTACGAGGCGTGCTGTGGACCGGTTCACCGCGGCGAAGTGGAGGCTCCGACAGCGGAGCGCCTGATGCGGTCACGGTTCTCGGCGTTCGCGCTCGGGGACGCCGACTACCTGCTCGCGTCCTGGCACACCTCGACCAGGCCGGCGAACCTCGAACTGGACCCGGGGCTCCGCTGGTACCGGCTCGACGTCGTCGGGACGTCGCGTGGGGGCATTCTCGACTCGGTCGGCACCGTCCGGTTCCGCGCGTATTACAAAGGGGACGCGGTCGGCGTGCAGGAGGAGGACAGCCGGTTCGTCCGTGAGGGCCGCCGCTGGTTCTACGTGGACGGCGTGGCGGCGAACGGTTAGGACTGTCGCGCCGGCTCGACGAATCGTTCCCACAGCCAGACGGACACGCTGAGGGCCGCGAACGCGACCACTCCGACGACGAGAACGAGGGAGACGTTTCCGGCGGTCCACAGGCGGGCTACGGGGAGCAGCAGCGCGAACAGCACGGTGTAGACCGCCAGGCTGAGCGCGCCCCAGACCCGGCGTGACCACAGGAAGATCGCGCGACCGGCGAACCCGCCGACGGGAAGGAGGCTGATCGCCGCAGAACCCAGGGCGAGGAGGGTGATGGCATCGGCCAGCTCGGTTCCGAACGCGGTGAGCGGGTCGGATGGATCGGGGAGCGGCCCGAGCGTGAGCCACGCGAGCACTCCGATCCCGGCCAGGCCGGCCACCTGCGCTGCCGCCAGGCGCCCGCTCGCCACGCGCGAGAGGGCGGGGGTGACGATCACGCCGACGAGCAGCCCGAAGAGCACGGCAGGATGCAGACCGAGCAGCCGGGAGCCGATGGCGGCCACCGCGACGAGCAGGAGGCTCCGTGGCAGGAATTCGATCTTCGGGCGGCTGCCGGTCAGATGCGTGGATGCGATCCAGGGGACCACGAGCCAGGCGACGTTCACGACGACGAGCGCGAGGAGCACAGCGACGAGCACGCGCAGGTAGGTGACGAAATCGTCCACCGGGCTCGAGAGGGTGATCAGCGCGGCCGCGGCGACGTAGGCCGATCCGGTGAGAAGCCGGCGCTGCGCGAGGCCGGATGGATGCGCATCCGCATCGTCCGTGTCGACAATGGGGTGAGGCGTGTTCCGGCCGAATACGCGCGGCCGTTCACCGCCGGGATGTTCGGCACGTGCGCGCGCCAGCGTGGAGGCGAGCAGTCGTGCGGGGAGTGCCAGCAGGAGGAGGGCGGCCGCAGCGAGCAGGAGGGAGCGGAGCCAGCCGGGGATGGCACCCGGAGAGATGGTCGGAGGCGTCGCGCTGGTGAACTGCGAGGCCCCTGACCAGGTCTCGAGACCACCGTGGGTCGCGTGCGGGGCACGCGCAGACGGCGTCGGCGTTCCGCTCGACGACGGGGGAGCGGGAAGTGCGGCGCTTCCCGGCGTGCTCGAGGAGGCCGACGGGGAGGGGGCCTGGCTCGGTGACGACGTCGCCGCTGTCGCGGCGAAGGTCACCGTGACGGCTGCGCTCGCCGGGCTCACGTTGCCGGCCGGGTCGGTCTGCAGAGCCGAGACGGTGTATCGGCCGGGGGCGAGCATCCCACTGCAATTCCAGGCACCCTGCGCAACCAGTGCGCGGCAGGCTACGGACGACCCGGCGTCGTCGCCCCCGTAGACGGTGATCCGCGCGCCGCTTTCACCGGTTCCCCGGAAGGTCGCCGCGCCTCCGAGCGGAACTGTCGTGTTCGGCGCCGGAGAGAAGAGTCCCGGGCGCGCCGGCGCCGAGGAGTCGATCGTGAGGTCGACCGGCGTGCTCGACCGGGAACTGGTCGCCGAGTACGGCGCCGTCTGGGTCGCCGAAGCGGCGTACGTCCCTGATGGCGGCGGCCCGCTCAGTACGCACGCCCATGATCCCCCCGAATCGACGGGGAACGAACAGGTCGCTCCGCCCGAGGTCGTGACGGTGACCGTCGCGCCGGGGTAGCCGGTTCCGTGGACGCCACCGCTGGTGAGAAAGCCGTTCGAACCGCCGGCGATGGTCGGCGGGGAGAGTACGGCGACGTTGACACTGTCGGCCAGATCGGTGTCTCCCGCGACGACGGCGCTGATGATGACGTCAGGCCCGTCGCTGAGTGACGGGACGGTGCACGACCAGGCCGATGCGGTGTCGACCGTCGCCTCGCAGGCGGGCCCGTGCGCATCGACGAAGACCTGGATGCGGTCGCCGGGACCGCCCGTGCCGCTGACGTCGACGCTTCCGGCCGTCACGAGCGTTCCGGCTGTGGGGGAGGCGATGGTGGGCGCGCCTGGCGATGGGGTTGCGGTCGGCGAGGCGGTCGCGGATGCGGGCGCGGTGGCCGTGGCGAGCGCGAGTCCCAGGATGATGGCACTCAGTGCGAGCCCGGCTGCCACAGCAGACCGGACGGGTCGAACGTTAATACTTGGAAACCTGCGCACTCTACCCCCATCTACCCCCATTTCAGGTGTCATCGACGCGGATGTCAAACCGACGGGCGGCCTTTCGTGCATACTTGCAACTGGGTCAACCGTCCCAGTTCTTGCCCAGTGCCGAGCAGGAGAACCACCAGTGCAGCATCCGATCTCGCTCCGCCCAGAGCCGGCGAGCGTCCCCGCGCGGTGCCCGGCGGTCGCCTCGTGACGCGCATCGCGGCCACCGATCGGCGTGCGGCCCTCATCCAGGCAGCGCTGCGTGTTGTGGCGGAACACGGTGTCCAGGCGGCGACCACCCGGGCGATCGTCGCCGAGGCGGGCATGTCGCTGGCCAGCTTCCACTACGTCTTCACGTCGCGCGACGAACTGATGAGCGAACTCGTGACCTACGTGGTCTCCCAGCAGGAGCGCGCACTCGCGCCCGTGCTGATGCCCGATCAGGGCCCGGTCGAGCTGCGCGACGCCATCCGGGCGGGCCTGCAGACCTACTTCGACGTAGTCCGCTCCGACCCGCAGCGCGAGAAGGCGATGTTCGAGCTCACGCACTACGCGATGCGATCGCCCGGGCTCGAACGGCTCGCCCAGCTGCAGTACGCGAGCTACTACGCCCTCGCCGAGAACGCCCTGTCCGTCGCCTCCGAACTCACCGGCGCGGACTGGGACCGGCCGATCCACGAGATCGCCACCCTGCTGGTCGTCCTGACGGACGGCCTCACCATCTCCTGGCTCGTCAACCGCGACGACGCTGCGGCGGAAGCCATCCTGGAATTCGCCGCGGATGCCGTCGCCCGCCTTGCAACACTCCCTACCACCGCGAGGACATCATGACCCAAACCCAGACGACGGCCGTCTTCGCCGAACCGACCCGCAAAGTCACCGGGCGATGGATCGCCTTCTTCGCGATCGCGTGGCTCGGGATCTGGATGGCGCAGCTCGCCCCCGTCCAGAAGCTGCTGCCCGAACAGATCACCGCACAGCTCAAGACGACGTACTGGGTCGACAACGTGGTCGCCTTCGGCATCATCTCGGGGATCTCCGGCGTCTGCGCGATCGTCGCCTACCCGCTGACCGGCGCGCTCTCGGACCGCACGACGAGCCGCTTCGGTCGTCGCCGGCCGTGGATCGTCATCGGGACGATCGTATTCGCCATCTCGCTCATCCTGCTCGGGGCGCAGACGACTATCGTCGGCATCGGTGTCTTCTGGTCGCTGGCCCTGACCGGGTTCTGCATCCTCACGGCGGCACTCACGGCGACGATCAGCGACCAGGTGCCCGTCAACCAGCGCGGCTACGTCTCCGGCTGGCTGAGCGCCCCGCAGGCGATCGGGATCATCCTCGGCGTCATGCTCGTCACCTACGTCTTCGTCGGGACGTTCCTCGGCTACGCGGCCATGGCGATCCTGCTCGTCGTGCTCGTCACGCCGTTCCTGTTCCTCCCTGACGCCGTGCTTCCAGTGGAACTCAAAGAGAAGATGACCGCTCGTGGCGTCGTGCAGAGCCTGTGGATCAGCCCGCGCGAGCATCCCGACTTCGGCTGGACCCTCCTCAGCCGCGTCCTCGTCAACTTCGGGAACTCCTTCGGCACGACGATGCTGCTGTACTTCCTGCAGTTCGGCCTCAACGACAAGCACGCCGACGACGACCTGCTCACCCTCATCCTCATCTACATGATCTTCGTGATCATCGCCTCGTTGGTGCTCGGCCGCCTCTCCGACCGACTCGGCCGCCGCAAAGTGTTCGTCTTCGTCTCGTCGGCGCTGCAGGGGGTGGCGGCGCTGCTGCTCGCCTTCTTCCCCGATCTGACCGTCGCAATGGTCGCAGCCGGCCTGCTCGGCCTCGGCTACGGATGCTTCCTGTCCGTCGACCAGGCGCTCGCGACCCAGGTGCTGCCGGACCCGGAATCGCGGGGCAAGGATCTCGGCATCATGAACATCGCCACCGCCGTTCCGCAGGCGATCGCCCCGCTGATCGGGGCCGGCGTCGTCGCGATGATGGGTGGCTTCATGGGCCTCTTCATCATGTCCGGTGTCTTCGCGTTCGCGGGTGCGCTCGCGGTCGCTCGAGTGAAAGCAGTCCGCTAGTGCCCATCGACAAGCTCTTCGACCTGTCCGTCGCGCCCGCCGCATCCGCCCGTACCTGGACCCGTCCGGGAACCTACTGGCCGTCCCTCACGGCTGCGACCGCGCAACTCGACCCGGCGATCGCCGTGCTCCAGCTCGACGCCCTCCGTCACAACACTCACGACATGCTGCGGCGCGCGGGCGGCAAGCCGATCCGTGTCGCATCCAAGTCGGTGCGCGTGCGCGATGTGCTCGACGCGGTGCTCGCGGTCCCCGGCTACCACGGCGTGCTCGCATACACGCTTGCTGAGGCGCTGTGGCTGGCGAAGGGGTCGGACGGGCATCCGCCGATCGAAGATGTCGTCATCGGCTATCCGACCGCGGATCGCGCGGCCATCGCGGAACTCGCGCAGTCCCCGGAGCTCGCATCGCGGGTCACGATCATGGTCGACTCGGTCGCGCAGCTCGACCTGATCGACAGCGTGTTCCCGGCAGCCGTGCGCGAGACGATCCGGGTCTGCCTGGAGCTCGACTCGTCATGGCAGAACTCTGTGCTCGGTCATGTCGGCGTGTGGCGGTCGCCGATCTACACGCCGGCGGACGCTCGGGGACTCGCGGCGAAGGTCGCCACCCGGCCCGGCTTCACGCTTGTCGGGATGATGGGGTACGAAGCGCAGATCGCCGGCCAGGGCGACAAGCCGGCCGGTCGAGCGGCGTGGGGTGCCACGGTTCGCTGGATGCAGAAGAACTCGAAGGCCGAACTCGCCGAGCGACGTGCGGCAGCGGTGGCAGCGGTGCGCGAGCTGGCCGACCTCGAGTTCGTCAACGGTGGCGGCACCGGCTCGCTCGAGTTCACGTCGTCGGATGCGTCGGTCACCGAGATCGCGGCCGGCAGCGGCCTCCTCGGCGGTCACCTCTTCGACAACTACCAGTCGTTCCGGCCGGCGCCTGCTGCGGCGTTCGCGCTGTCGGTCGTGCGCAAGCCGACCCCGGCGACGGCGACGCTTCTCGGAGGCGGATGGATCGCATCCGGCCCGGCAGGTGACGACCGCCTTCCGCGCATCACGTGGCCTACGGGGCTCGAGATGGTGGCGAGAGAGATGGCCGGCGAGGTGCAGACGCCCGTGACCGGAGCCGCGGCGGGGATCCTCCGGGTCGGCGACCGTGTGTGGCTGCGCCACACCAAGTCGGGCGAGCTGAGCGAACACGTCAACGAATTCCACCTCGTGGAAGGCGGCGAGGTCGTCGGAACCTCGCTCACCTACCGCGGCGAAGGAAAGGCCTTCCTGTGACGGCGACCGGGGCCACCTGGCAGAACTGGGGGAGGAGCGAGGAGGTCCGGCCCGCCCGCGTGGAACGCCCGGCGAGCGCCGATGCGGTCCAGCGCGCCGTCGCCGCGGCCGTACGGCAGGGGATGCGCGTCAAAGCCGTCGGCGCAGGCCACAGCTTCACGGGCATCGCCGTCGCGCCCGGCGTGCAACTCGAACTCGGTGACCTGCGCGGCGTGATCGCCGTCGACGAAGCGCGCGGACGCGTCACCCTCGCCGCAGGGACAAACCTGTACCAGCTGCCCGAACTGCTCCGGCCGTACGGGCTGGCGCTTCAGAACATGGGCGACATCGACCGCCAGACGATCGCCGGTGCAACCTCGACCGGAACCCACGGCACCGGGGGGACCTTCGGTGGCCTGGCGACCCAGATCGTCGCGCTCACCCTGGTCACCGGTACGGGCGACGTGCTGACGATCAGCGAGAGCGAGAACGCCGAACTGCTGCCTGCCGCCCGTCTCGGCCTGGGTGCGCTCGGCGTCATCGTCGACATCACCATCCAGTGCGTTCCTGCCTTCCTTCTGGAGGCGGTCGAACGGCCAGAGCCACTCGAGGCGACGCTGACCTCCTACCTGGACCGCTCGGCCGCGGCGGACCATTTCGAGTTCTACTGGTTCCCGCACACCGAGACCGCTCTGACGAAGACGAACACGCGGCTCCCGGTCGAGGCGGGACGCAAGCCGCTCGGCGCGGTCGGACGCTGGGTCGACGACGAGTTGCTCGCGAACGGGATCTACCGGGGCGTGTGTGCGGTCGGTACCGCGATGCCGGCCATCGTGCCGCCCTTCAGCCGGCTCGCCCAGAGGCTGACGGGCAACCGGGACTTCACCGACCTCTCACCGCAGGTGTTCGTGACCAACCGCACGGTACGCTTCCGCGAGATGGAGTACGCGATTCCGCGTGAAGCAGTGCCGGATGCGCTACGTGAGGTCAAAGCCCTCATCGAGCGCCGAGGGTGGCGCATCTCGTTTCCGATCGAGGTGCGCTCGGCGGCCGCGGACGACAACTGGCTGTCGACGGCCCACGGGCGTGAGACCGGCTACATCGCAGTCCACCGGTACTACCGGGAGAATCCGGAACCGTACTTCCGCGCAGTCGAGGAGATCATGATGGCGCACGATGGCCGCCCCCACTGGGGAAAGATGCACTACCGCGACGCGGACTCGCTGCGGGCGACCTACCCGCACTTCGACGACTTCCTCGCCATGCGCGACCGTCTCGACCCGGAGCGCACCTTCGCGAACGCCTACCTCAACCAGGTGCTCGGCGGATGAGCGCGCAGAGAAGGCCGGATTCCCACTGGCGTGAGCGTGCCCGCGAGCTGGGGGAGCGCATCCCGCCAGGCTTCCGCCTCGGCGTCGCGACAGCGGCCTTCCAGATCGAAGGAGCCACGCACGAGGGCGGCAGGGGCGAGTCCGTCTGGGACGCCTTCACCCACCAGCGCGGGCGCATCCTCGACGGAACGACCGCCGACGTCGCGACCGACCACTATCACCGCCTCAGTGAAGACGTGCGTCTCATGGCCGACCTGGGAGTCGACTCGTACCGGTTCTCGCTGTCCTGGCCGCGCATCCAGCCCGGAGGCCGCGGTGGCGGCAACCGTGAAGGGATCGCGTTCTACGACCGGCTGATCGACGAACTGCTGGCTGCGGGCATCCGCCCGATGGCAACGCTCTACCACTGGGACACACCGCTCGAACTGAGCGAAGGCTGGCTGTCGCGCGACACGGCACGGCGCTTCGCCGACTACGCGTTCCTCGCTGCCGAAGCGTTCGGCGATCGGGTCGATTCGTGGGTGACCATCAACGAGCCGGCCACCGTCACCCTGAACGGCTATGCGCTCGGCCTCCACGCTCCAGGTCATGCGCTGCTCTTCGACGCATTGCCGGCGGCCCATCACCAGCTCCTCGGTCACGGACTGGCGGTCGGAGCGCTTCGGGATGCCGGAGTCTCGGGCCGAATCGGCATCACGAACGTGCATTCCCCGGTCGAGCCGGCGACCGACCGCGAGGAGGACGTGATGTTCGCCGCGCTCTTCGACGTCATCCACAACCGGATCTTCGCCGACCCGGTGCTGCTCGGGCGCTACCCGGAAGCGCCTGAGCCGTTCCGGGAGCTGTTCGGCGTGTTCGACGCGGTGGACCCGGACGACCTTGCGGTCATCTCTGCTCCGCTCGACTTCTACGGACTGAACTACTACTTCCCCTCGCGCATCGCAGCGGGAGCGGGCGCGGGCGACTCGCCCGATGGGGAGGCCGCGGCAATGCGTTCCCTCCCGTTCCATCTGGAGGAATGGCCCGAGTTCGGCCGGACCGGCTTCGGCTGGCCGATCGCCCCCGGGTACCTCGGGGTCGCCATCGCCGAGCTGCGGGACCGGTATGCGGATGCGCTGCCTCCCGTCGTGATCACCGAGGGCGGCGCGAGCTTCCCGACGGCGCTCGCCGAAGACGCCCGGCCGGATGAGCCGGTGGATGACGTCGCCCGCATCGAGTACCTCGGCGACCACCTCGTGGCGGCGCTGGATGCGGTGGCTCCGGATGGGGCTGCCAGCGGCGTCGACCTGCAGGGATATCACGTGTGGTCGCTGCTCGACAACTTCGAATGGGCTGCCGGATACACGCAGCGCTTCGGGATCGTGCACGTCGATTTCGACACCCAGGACCGGACGCCCAAGCGCTCCTACGGCTGGCTTCGCGAGGTGATCGCTTCGCGCACTTGAGGTCGGATCCGGATTCCTGCAGGAGTGCAATCCACCCCCAATCCGGGTGAGATAGGCGCGCCGGAATTCGATGAGAAACCCTCGGAAAACCGCGGAATTCCGCGGATATCGGCCATTCTCGCTGGGAACAGTGTGACTCGTGTGAATCTTGACAACTGCTCAGTTCGGCTGGAACACTCCCCACTAGCTGTGAAGCGACTGGGAGTAAGTCGAGGTTTCTTCAACTTTTAGGAGAGGGCCGGATGTCCGACTGCACGATGCACCACCTGACCGCGCTGGCACGCCGCGCCGTCGCCGTGCTCGCCGCGTCCGTCGTGGCCGCCCTCGTGGTGACAGCGACCTCCGGAGCGATCTCATCCCGCGTCGTCGACGCCCGCGACGCTTCCCGCGCCGCAGCCGTCACGGCACTCGGAACCGCGCATGTCGACGCTGTGGCGACCCTGCGCTCGAGCGCCGCGACCGAACGCCTGGCCGCCGCCACGCTCGTCGCCCAGGCCGAAGTGGACCGCGCCCGGCACATCCTGGCCACGAGCGCAGGCAAGGCCGCCCCGGCTGGACGGAACGCGCTCGCCGCAGCCATCGCATCCGTGACGGCGCTCAGTGGCTCCTCCGCGTATCGTCTCCTCGGCGCAGTGATGAGCCTGCGCGAATCGGAGAAGGCAGTGACCGATTCGGTCGCAGCCTGGGAACGCGCGGAACAGCAGAGGCTCGCGGCAGCCGCCGCGGCACGGGCGGCTGCGATCGCCGCTTCCGAATACTCCGCGAGCCGACGCGAGGCGATGACCGACTACTCGGGGGGTGGCGGCAGCGTGACGACGCACGCCGCCACCGCCCCGCACTATGCGCCCGGTGTGTCATCGACACGGCCGGACAACACCGGGTGCGGACCCTGCCCCGGCGCAACGCTCGTGCTGACCCCGTCGGGATACTGGGGCTGTCCGTAGCGAAGCTCTGCTGCCACCCGACCGACCGCGGGTGACGGCAGCGAACGACTGTGGCGTCGAGCCTCCTGGTGTCGGGCACTCAGGAGGTCGACGCCACAGCGTCGTCCGGCGGGGTACTGCCCTCCCGCAAGAGTGTTTGCCAATCTTTTGGCGACCGATCGCGTTCGGTGCCGATCTTTTGGCGACCGAACGGTGTTCGGCGTGAGTGGCGGCGGCAGCCTTCAGATTGGTTGCCGATCTTTTGGCGACCGATCGCGTTCGATGCCGGAGTATTGGCAACCGAACGCCGTTCGGGCGCGGTCGTCGCCGGGTGCGCTCAGGCGGTGCGACGCTGCAGTGTCAGCGAGCCGACGATGATCGCCGCGATCGCGAAGGCGCCGATGATCAGCAGCTGGCCCCCGATGTAGGCGGCGTCGTGCGAGTCGGTCGCCACCGCGTTGAGGGCATCGATGGCGTGCGACAGCGGTAGCCAGTCGCTGAGGATCTCCAGTCCCTGCGGCAGCTGGTCGCGAGGGATGAAGATCCCGCCGAGAAGGATCTGCGGGAACACGATGAGCGGCATGAACTGCACGACCTGGAACTCGGTCCGGGCGAACGCGCTCGCGAAGAGCCCGAGGGTCGTGCCGAGGATCGCGTCGGCGAGCGCGACGGCGAGCAGCAGCCAGATGCTGCCCTTGATGGTGAGGCCGCACACCCAGACGGCGAACCCGACTGCGACGACCGACTGGACGATGGCGAGCGACCCGAATGCGAGGGTGTAGCCGAGGATGAAGTCGCCTTTTCCATCGGCATCGACAGCAGCCGTTCCAGCGTGCCGGTGCGCCGTTCTCGCAGTGTCGTGATGCTGGTGACCAGGAACATCACGACGAAGGGGAACAGCGCCAGCATGGCCGGGCCGATCGTCTGGAACGTGTCGGTGTCCGTGAAGATCCACGCGACCAGTCCGATGAGGAGGCTGGGCACGACGATGAGCAGCCCGATGGTGCGCGGATCGTGGCGGATCTGCGAGAGCACGCGGCCGGCGGTCGCGAAGGTGCGCCTGAAGGTCATCGCTCCGCTCCCTCCTCGAGGTGCTTCGGATGCCGTCTGATCAGCGCGAGGAAGGCGTTCTCGGTATCGTCGGCGCCGGTGGCGGCGAGCAGGCCGGCCGGCGTCTCATCGGCCAGGATCTCGCCGTCGCGCATCAACAGGAGGCGGTCGCACCGTGTGGCCTCATCCATGACGTGACTCGAGACGAGCAGGCTCGTGCCGACTCCCGCGAGGCGGTGGAACAGGTTCCAGAGGTCGACGCGCAGCACCGGGTCGAGTCCGACCGTCGGCTCATCGAGGATGAGGACTTCGGGATTGCCGAGGAGCGCTGCCGCGAGCGAGACGCGGCTGCGCTGGCCTCCCGACAGTGTGGAAACGAGCTGGGATGCGCTCGACCCGAGGTCCGTCGCCTCGATCACCCGGTCGATGTCGTCCTTCGGCGCCCCGAGGACGCTCCGGAAATAGGAGAGGTTCTGCTTGATGGTGAGGTCGTCGTAGACGCTCGCCGACTGCGTGACGTAGCCGACGCGGTGGCGGAGGGATCGGGGACCCCGCCACATCGCCGAGTACCGTCACCGAACCTCCCGTGATCCTCTGGACCCCGACGATCGAGCGCATGAGCGTCGTCTTGCCGCATCCGCTCGGCCCGAGCAGACCGATCACCTGCCCGCGCGGGATGGTCAGCGAGAGGCCGTCGAGCACCAGCTGGCTGCCGCGGCGAACGCGGAGTGCGTCGATGACGACAGCGGCATCCGACGAATTCATCATGTGATGAATTATTCGCTCAGGGGAGCTTCCGCGTCAAGGGTGCGCAGACTTTGTCCTGCACCGAAGAGGTGCCACTGGACGACCGGTCCGATCCGCCGCACCAGCTCCTCGGTCGGTGTGCTCGCGATCGGCTCGAGTCTCAGCACGAAACGGGTCAGCATGAGACCGACCAGCTGGGAGGCCGCGAGGTTGGCCCGCAGGTCGGCGTCGTCGCTCCCGCTCGCCGCGGCCAGACGCTGGAAGACCTCGCGGACGAGGAACTCTTTCAGCATGCGGCTGCCGGGTCCGCTTCCGACGGCTGTCCGCAGGATGGCCACGATGCGCGCCTGCGCCTTCTTGTCGTCGAGCTGCTCGAGCAGGTATCGCACGATGCTCGTGCCGACCTCGTCGCGCGGGCCGGCGAGGATCACCGTGATTACGCGATCCGGCCGCAGCGGCGCTTCGAGCGTCGCGGTGAAGAGGTCGGCCTTGTCCTCGAAGTAGTGGTGGACCAGTGCGGAATCCACTCCCGCGCGCCGCGCGATCGCGCGCAGCGAGGCGGCCTCGTAGCCGCGTTCGGCGAACTCGTCCGTAGCGGCGCGGATGATCGCGGCCTTGCCCGACGCGCCCGACCGTGTTCCGGCGCGCGGTCGGCCGCGCCTGCGTCTCGGCGTCGCCTCCGTCGCATCGCTCACGAGACAGAGCGTAGTACTGCCCGTTTGCGAAGGAGTTGCTTTGAGTGTGGTGGGAAGCCCGTGGGAGCCGGGTCCGCCGCAGATAGGATGAGAATCGCGCACGATAGCGCCTCACAGTCAAGGAGTTTCTGCCATGGATTGGCTCATCCCGGTCATCATCGTCGTCGTGATCGTCGCGATCATCGGGATCTACCTGTGGGCCACCTACAACTCCCTGGTCACCCTGAATGTTCGCGTCGACGAGGCGTGGAGCGACATCACGGTGCAGCTGAAACGGCGTGCCGACCTCATCCCCAACCTGATCGAGACGGTCAAGGGGTACGCGGCCCACGAACGCGGGGTCTTCGAGTCCGTGACCAAGGCGCGGGCCGAGACGTTGTCCGCGCAGGGGCCGGCTGAGGCGTCGGTGGCTGAGAACCACATCCAGACAGCCCTGCGCAGCATCTTCGCGGTCGCCGAGGCGTATCCGCAGCTGCAGGCGAGCCAGAACTTCCTGCGTCTGCAGGCCGACCTGGTCGACACCGAAGACAAGATCCAGGCCTCGCGCCGGTTCTACAACGGCGGCGTTCGCGAGCTGAACACCAAGATCAAGGTGTTCCCGAACAGCATCTTCGCCAAGCGGCTCGGCTTCAACGCGCGCGACTTCTTCGAAGTGGGCGACCTCGCAGCGATCGCCGAACCACCCCGCGTGCAGTTCTAGCGGCGGGCGGCAATGTACAGAGCAATTGCCAGGAACAAGCGCAACACGGTCATCACCATCCTGCTGTTCCTGCTGATCATCGGCGGCCTCGGCTGGCTTGCAGCCGTCATCTACAACAACACGGCGATCGTCATCATCACTCTCGTGGTGGCAGCGCTGTACGCGGTCTTCCAGTACTACCTCGCAAGCAGCCAGGCGCTGAGCATGGCGGGCGCGATCGAGATCCAGAAGGCCGACAACCCGCGCCTGTGGAACGTTGTCGAGAACCTGTCGATCACGACGGGCACCCCGATGCCGAAGGTCTACATCGTGAACGACCCGGCGCCCAACGCTTTCGCCACCGGCCGCGACCCGCAGCATGCCGCAGTCGCCGCGACGACCGGACTTCTCGACATCATGACCGACCCCGAACTCGAAGGGGTGATGGCCCACGAACTCGGGCATGTTCGCAACTACGACATCCGGCTGTCGATGATCGTGTTCGGACTGACCGTTGCGGTCGGCTTCATCGCCGATATGTTCCTGCGCATGGCCTTCTTCGGCGGCGGCCGCAATAACAACAACAACGGTGGGGGAGGCAACCCGGTCGTCTTCATCTTCGGCCTGGTCGCCATGATCATCGCTCCGCTGGTCGCGACCCTCGTGCAACTCGCGGTGTCGCGCCAGCGCGAATACCTGGCGGATGCGACGGGTGCGATGACCACGCGTCACCCGGATGCGCTGGCCAGCGCACTGCTGAAGCTCCAGGACTACGGGCGCCCGATGCGTCGCCAGAATTCGTCGATGGCGCACTTGTGGATAGCAGAGCCCCTGAAGCCGAGCCTGATGAGCCGCCTGTTCAGCACGCACCCTCCGATTCCGGAGCGGGTAGACCGTCTCGAGAAGATGGGCAGCACCTTCTAGGAGCAATCGGCGTCGCGGATGGCGGTCCGCGCGTCAGCGCAGCGCGCTCGCAAGCGCCGGCGCCAGATTGCCGCGACCGCTGACGGTCACTTCGCCGAGACCCTGCCATGCCGCCGTCTCGTGGAGGAGGGCGGCGACCCGTTCGGCGGTCTCGGCGGGAGCATCCGGTTCGGTCCAGGCAGCCTGTACCCGCAGAACGCCCGACTGCCGGTCGTTCTTGAGGTCGATGCGCCCGACGATCCGGTCATCGAGCAGGATCGGCAGCACGTAGTAGCCGTAGACCCGCTTGGGCTCGGGCGTGTAGATCTCGATGCGGTAGTGGAAGTCGAACATTCGAAGCGCCCTGTCGCGGTACCAGACGATGGGGTCGAAGGGTGAGAGCAGAGCGGTCGCCTCGAGTCGGCGCGGCCGGCGGGCATCCCGGTGGAACCACGCCTGAACGGGCTTGCCGTTCCGTTCCCAGCCGCTCACAGTGACAGGAAGCAGTTCGCCTGACTCCTCGAGCTCGCGGACCGCCACGGCGGCCGGTGCGCGCTTGATGCGGAAGTAGTCCGCGAGGTCTCCCAGCGTGCCGATCCCGTGGGCGACGGCCGCCCGTCGCACCAGTTCGCGAACCGCGTCGGCCTCGTCGACCTGCCGATCGAGGATCTCGCCGGGGATCACGTTCTCGACGAGGGCGTAGCGCCGCTGAAACCGACTGCGACCCGCGATGGCCACCTCGCCGAAGTAGAACATGTACTCGAGAGCCCGCTTGACGTCGGACCAGCCCCACCACGGCCCAGTGCGCGTGTTCGCATCGTGTTCGATCTCGCCGGCCGCGAGGGGTCCGTTCGCCGCCAGCTCCGCGCGAAGCCAGTCGACGGTCGACCGATTGCTCTGGAACCAGCCGTCTTCGGGATCGCCGTATTGCCGTCGATAGTCGGCCATCCGCCAGCGGAACAGCGGCCAGTCGTCGCGCCGGAGGAGCGCCGCTTCGTGCGCCCAGTATTCGGTGTGAGGTGCCCTGGCCTCGAACGTGAGCCGGTCGAGGAGCGCCTTGTCGTAGGCGCCGAGACGCGCGAAGACCGGCAGGTAGTGACTGCGCTCGAAGACGTTCACCGAGTCGATCTGCAGCAGGTTCAGACGGTCGATCAGGCCGTTCAGCTGTCGGGTGCCGACATTCGCCGGGCGTGGCCGCCCGAAGCCCTGGGCAGCGAGGGCGATGCGGCGCGCGCCCGAGGACGAAATCTTCTCAACCATCGCCTCCGACATTAGCGTCAGCGACCGACAGCGGCTCGGAAAGGAGGATCACCGCTCGTGATCCAGATCGGTGGGCTCGTACTGACCCCGTAAACGTGCCGCCCCGTAGACTTGCCGGGTGGCTACGACCGACGGAACAGACGCAGGAAACGGACCTGATCGGCCGCGCGGGGGACTCTTCGCGGGGCGCCGCCGAGGCGTGGCGACGGTGACGACGCCGGGCCCGGTCGAGGAGTCGCTGCCGCGGGGCGTGAGGGTCGCCGGCGCGTGGTCGTGGCGCCTCCTGGCGATCGGCGCCGTGATCGCCGTTCTGATCTTCCTGGTGATCCAGCTGAGCCTCATCGTCATCCCGCTGCTGATCGCGGTGCTCATCGGGGCCCTCCTCGTGCCCTTCTCAGCGTTTCTGCACAGGCACCACTGGCCGAGGTGGATCGCAATCGTGACCGCGATCCTCACGCTGGTCGTCGTCATCGGCGGACTGTTCTATCTCGCTGTCTGGCAGGTGACCCGGGAATCCCATTCGTTGAGCGTCCAGAGCGTCGCCGCCTACAACCAGTTCCGGGATTGGCTGACGACAGGGCCGCTCGGGCTCACGCCCGACCAGATCGATGGTTACCTCAAGCAGCTGGGTTCCGCCATCCAGCAGTCCAGCCAGGTCTTCATCTCCGGTGCCCTGTCGATCGGCACATCGCTGGCTCACGTACTCACGGGCCTCCTGCTCACCCTGTTCAGCCTGATCTTCATCCTGATCGACGGCAAAGGCATCTGGAACTGGATCGTGCACATCTTCCCGGTCAATGCCCGCGCCGCCGTCGACGGTGCCGGACGCGCCGGCTGGGTCACGCTGACGAGCTTCGTCAGAGTCCAGGTGCTCGTCGCGACGATCGATGCCGTGGGAATCGGGCTCGGTGCCTTCTTCCTCGGGCTGCCGCTCGTCATCCCGATCACCGTCCTCGTGTTCCTCGGTTCGTTCATCCCGATCGTCGGCGCGGTACTGACCGGCACGCTCGCCGTCTTCATCGCCCTGATCTTCAAAGGATGGTTCTTCGCGGTGATCATGCTGATCGTCGTGCTCGGGGTCCAGCAGCTCGAAGGCCACGTGCTCCAGCCGTTCATCATGGGCACTGCCGTCAAGGTGCACCCCCTCGCCGTCGTCCTCGTCGTGGCGGCCGGGTCGCTCCTCGCCGGCATTCCCGGGGCGCTCTTCGCGGTGCCGCTCGCAGCCGTCCTCAATGTGATGGTGCAGTACGTCTCCAGCGGCGTCTGGCGCTCCGGCGCTCCCAGCGACCCATCCCTCGTCCAACCCATCCCGGTGCTCTGGCAGACCGTTCCGCGGCCCACCCGCCGGCCGCGCTGAGGCCTGACGCCATGCCTTCCCGGGAATATGAACGCCAATAGACTGGGCCGGTGGCTACCCTGACCGGAACGACGCGCACCCCATTCGCAGGCCCGACACTCGATGAGATCGAGGCCGCTCGCGACGTCGTCTCCCGGGTCGTCGAACACACGCCGATGGAGACGTCGCGATACCTCGCAGAAGTGCTGGGGTCGCCCGTCCACCTCAAGTGCGAGAACCTCCAGCGCACCGGCTCGTACAAGATCCGCGGGGCGTACAACCGACTCGCACAGCTCACCCCCGAAGAACGTGAGCGTGGAGTGGTCGCGGCATCCGCCGGCAACCACGCCCAGGGCGTCGCGTTCGCCGCGCGCAATCTTGGAATCGCCGCCACGATCTTCATGCCACGCGGTGTCGCCATTCCGAAGCTGCAGGCCACCCGCGACTACGGGGCGGATGTGGTGCTCCGGGGCGACACGGTCGAGGAGCCTCTGCGCGCTGCCGCACAATTCGCATCCGACACCGGGGCGGTCCTCATCCCACCGTTCGACCACAAGGACGTCGTGACAGGCCAGGCGACACTGGGCCTCGAGATCCTCGACGACGTCCCAGATGCCACAACGATCGTCGTCCCCATCGGAGGCGGCGGGCTCATCTCCGGTGTCGCGACCGCGGTCAAACTGCGGGCGGCGAAGGAAGGGCGCGAGATCCGCGTCATCGGCGTGCAGGCGGCCAACGCCGCGGCCTACCCGCCCTCACTTGCCGCAGGGGAGCCCACAGAGATCTCCTCGGTGGCGACGATCGCGGACGGCATCGCGGTCAGCAAGCCGGGCGTCCTGAACTTCGAGATCATCCGCGACACCGTCGACGAAGTCGTCACGGTGAGCGAAGACGACATCGCCCGCGCCATGCTCGTACTGCTCGAGCGCGCCAAGATGGTCGTCGAGCCGGCCGGCGCGGTATCGGTCGCCGCGATCCTCGCGGGCAAGATCGCACCCACCGGGCCGACGGTCGCGATCCTCAGCGGCGGCAACATCGATCCTCTGCTCATGCAGCGCGTCATCGGACACGGGCTCGCCGCATCCGATCGCTACCTGAAGCTGACCATCATGCTTCCCGACCGCCCGGGCCAGCTCGCGCGCATTGCAGAACTGCTCGCCGAGGCGAACGCCAACGTCGTGGAGGTGCTGCACACTCGCCACGGTCATGACCTTCAGCTCACCCAGGTTGAACTGGACGTGAGCGTCGAGACCCGCGGCACCGAGCACCGGCAGCTCGTCATCGAGGCGCTGCGGGCGGCAGGATACGACCCGGTCGTCGACTACGAGTGAGGCAGCGCGCTGGAGCTTGGAGCGTCGCATCGCGACGCCGCGACGCTAGCGCCGAGCAAGCTACGCTTGCGAGGTTTACTGCCCCCCGTACGTCTCGACCTTGGTGACGGTCACTGCGATCTCCCGGCCGTTCGGCGCGGTGTAACTCGTCGATTCGCCGACCTTGAGCCCGAGGATGGCGGAGCCCAGCGGGCTCTGCTCGCTGTAGACCGAGAGGTCGCTACCCGAAGCCATCTCGCGGTTGCCGATGAGGAAAATGCTCTCGTCACCGGCGATGTCCGCAGTGATGACGGTGCCCGGCTCGACGACGCCGTGGCTCTCCGGGGCTGCGCCGACCGTAGCATGGCGGAGCAGCACGGTGAGCTGCACGATGCGGGCCTCGATCTTGCCCTGCTCGTCTTTCGCGGCGTGGTATCCGCCGTTCTCCTTGAGGTCTCCCTCTTCGCGCGCGGCCTCGATTCGCTTGGCGATCTCGTTTCGGCCGTTGACGCTCAGCTCCTCGAGCTCGGCCGCGAGGCGGTCATAAGCATCCTGGGTCAAGAAGGTGACCTGAGTCTCCTGAGACATGCTGAACTCCTTTGCGCCATCCGGGGTCGCCCCCGGATGTGATGGACGGTCGGGCTGCGAACTCCCGACTTTAAAGTCGACGCCCCGACGTATCCGTCAGGGCGTTCAGAAGAGCTTAAGTCAGCCAGCAGCTCGAAATCAAACCGGTGTTGCTCAGCTCAGTCGTTCTGATGATCTCAGTATGGCTCGTCACACGCTGCGCGGCGCCCGGGTACGACACGATTTTCCATCCGACGATCGCGAAGTTCTCGTCGAGCGCCTGCACTGCGCACGTCACGGGCGTGCCTGGAGGTGTGTTGATGGCGAAGGTCACGCTGACCGAATGGTCGTCGACGATGGTGTGGGCTGTGTCGGTCGCCTCGAGATTGCCGGACGAGCCGTCGAGTCCGGCCCAGAGGACCCACGCCGTGAAGACTGCGACAAAGGCGAGGGCGATGCCGATGATCCACCAGCGGTCGCGGCGCGACCGATTGCGCGTCCGACCATAGCGTTCGGCAAGCTGCTCAGTCACAGCCATGCTTCTCCCAGCACTGATACTCCCGTGAAAATGGTGCGCCGTTCCGAACGGTTAGGCTTGATATCAAGACTAGGAGAGATTCCTGAGAACCACGGCCGCTCCACGAAGGGCCCGCGAGAAGTGAAGACGGAAATGCCTGAGACCGACCCGTTCGCCGGAATCGAGAACATCGCGTGATCGCAGCCCTTCTGCTGACGGCAGCGTCCACGCCGTCGCCGACGCCGACCACGCCACCCGACTTCAACCCGGACACGGTCACGCCCGGTTTCGTCGGCTTCATCATCACCTTCCTCATCGCGGTCGTGGTCGTGCTGCTCATCCTCGACATGGTGCGCCGCATCCGGCGTGTCCGCTACCGCGATGAGATCCGGCAGCTGCTCGACGAGGAGCAGTTGCGCACCCTCGACGAGGACGTCGACCCGAAGGCCGGCGGCGACGACACGTCCGGGCCCTCGACTGAGAAGCCCGACGACTCTCGCTGACTAGCGAGCCGCGGGCAGCGCGCGGCTCAGCCGACGTTGTAGACCGGGTGCAGCGCGATCAGCAGCACTCCCGTCCAGTGGCAGAGGAACGCCAGCACGGTCAGTGTGTGGAAGATCTCGTGGAACCCGAAGACTCCCGGCCACGGGTTGGGCTTCTTCAGGCCGTAGATGATGGCGCCCGCGGTGTAGAGGAGGCCGCCGACGATCACCAGCACCATCATCGCCACATTGGCGTCGAGCAGGTCGACGATGTACATCATCGCCGCCCAGCCGAGGGCGAGGTAGATCGGCACGTAGAGCCAGCGGGGGGCCGTGATCCAGAAGACGCGGAAGCCGATGCCGAGGAGGGCGCCCGCCCACACCAGGGAGAGCAGCAGGATGCCCTTCGATGGCGGGAGCGCGAGGATCGCGAGCGGCGTGTACGTTCCCGCGATCAGCAGGAAGATGTTGGCGTGGTCGATGCGTTTCAGGATGACCTTCATACGCGGCTGCCAGTTGAAACGGTGATAGAGGGCCGAGTTGCCGAAGAGCAGCATCGAGGTCAGCATGAACACGGCCGATGACCACTTCGCGGGCGCCCCGTGTGCAAGCGTGATGAGGACGATTCCCGCGGCGATCGCGACCGGGAACGTAGCCGCGTGGATCCAGCCCCGCCAGGTCGGCTTGATGTCGGCGACGTTCGCCGCCGACGCGTCGAGCAGCGGGATGTTCGGAAGATCCGGCCCGCGTTCCTCGTCTTCTTTGACCGCGGCATCCGCGGCACCCAGAGCGGACGTCGGCTCGCGAAGGAGCTCGGCGACATCCTCGGTCTCGGGGGTCTTACGGGGGTTCATGCTGCAAGAGTACGGGACAGGCGGGGCCGCGACCCTGTGAGTTGGTGCAGCGCTCGCTCGCGGTAACGTACAAGTGTGACGAAGCAGCGGACATCCCTGGGGCGCGGGCTGCTTTACGGTCTCTACCAGAACCGGCTGCGCAGAGGACTCACGAAGGACGTGGTGCCCGGCCACGTCGCGATGATCATCGACGGCAACCGGCGCTGGGCCCGTCTGGCGGGCCATGAGACCGTCGCTCACGGCCATCGCGCGGGCGCGGCGAAGATGCGCGAGTTCCTCGAATGGTGCGACGATCTCGGGATCTCGGTCGTCACCCTCTACCTGCTGTCGTCGGATAACCTCACCAATCGCGAGAGCGAAGAGCTCTCCGACCTGATCGAGATCATCGCGGAGCTCGCCGAAGATCTCTCGCACTACCGCAACTGGCGTGTCCAGCACGTGGGTTCGACCGCAGGGCTTCCCGAACCGCTGGTGCAGACCCTGGTCGCGGCAGAGAAGCGGTCGGCAGGCAACACAGGCCTGCACATCAATCTCGCGGTCGGCTACGGAGGCCGCAAAGAGATCACGGATGCGATGCGCAGCATCGTCGCGGCGCATCACGCAGAAGGCGGCAGTCTCGAAACCCTCGCCGACCTGCTCACCCCCGACCTGATCGGCGAACACCTCTACACGGGCGGCCAGCCCGACCCCGACCTCGTGATCAGGACGTCGGGCGAGCAGCGCCTCAGCGACTTCATGCTCTGGCAGAGCGCGCACAGCGAGTTCTATTTCGTGGAGGCGCTCGGACCCGACCTGCGCGAGGTGGACTTCCTCAGGGCGGTGCGCGACTACTCGCGCCGCCAGCGCCGATATGGGAGCTGACCGGCTCGAATGAGCATCCCTCGTGCCCTCTGGCTGTCAGAATGAGCGCGGAGGAAACGATGATCGCTGTCGAAGAGTTCGCCGCGGGCTTCCGCGAGGAGCCCGGCTACCTGGACTACGGCCGGGTCGGACCGCTGTCCGCGTCGGTGCTCGCAGAAGCGACCGGGCAGAACGAGATCCTCGCCAAAGGACGGTTCGGCAGTGTCGAAGGGATGCGGCGCGAAGACCAGCGTGTGCGCGAGGCGGTTGCGACGCTGACCGGCTTCGATGCTGAGCAGGTCGTCTTCCAGCCGAACACCAGCACCGGCCTCATGCAGGCGATGTTCGGGATGACCGGGGGAGTCCTCCTGTCGGCCGGTGAGTTCCCGAGCGTCACCTTCGCCGCCGTCCGAGCGTCCCAGGCACTCCACGTCGTCACGCCGACCTGGCTCGAGACCGACCACGGGCGCGTGACACCCGGGCAGATCAGGGAGCAGATCACGCAGGGCACGGCGGCAGTCGCCGTGAGCCTGGTGGATTCGCGCACCGGCTACCTCACCGACATCGACGGCATCCGCCAGGTCATCGGCGACCGGCTGCTGATCGTGGATGCCATCCAGGGCTTCGGCGTGGTCGACGCGCCTTTCGAAGTGGCGGACGTCGTCGTCGGCGGCGGCCAGAAGTGGGTGCGCGCCGGGTGGGGAACCGGCTTCCTCGCTCTGAGCGAGCGGGCGCTCGACCATCTCACCCCCGTCTTCAGCGGCTTCACCGGAGCCGACGTGACCGAGTCATGGGACACGGTCGTCGACCCGAGCCAGACGGCCAAGGCGTTCAGCGTGAGCAACCCGGATTTCATCGCACAGGCCCGGTTCTCGGCCGGGCTCGAAGAGATCGCTGCGGTGGGGGTTCCGGCCATCAACGCCGCGATCTCCGACCGCGTTGAGAGCGTGCTCGACCTCGCCGACGACTTCGCGATCCCCGTCGGATCGTCGCGAAGCGCCGATGAGCGCGCCGGAATAGTCGTCCTGGAACCGCAGCCGGAGCAGATGACGGTGCTCGCAGCATCCCTCTTCAACCACGGAATCACTGCGACCGGCCGCGGCCAGAGCATCCGCCTCAGCATCCACGCCGGCACCGGCGACGAGACGCTCGAAATGCTGCGGGCGGCGTTCACCTCGTACGCGAGCGCGTACTAGCCCGCCCACACGAACCGGGCGACCGCGCAAGGCCCTCAACTGGGGTCACACTTCATCTGTTCGTAACCTGAAAAGCAGGCGTGTCTCACCCGCCGTTTCGCGGAGCGGACGTACCTTCTCACTATCGGGCACGGCGCCCGGTCGAGACGGCCACGTAAGTTCGTTTCGTTACGAACCGGCCGACTCGCCAACTTAATCCGACCGCTCTCGCGGCGGTCGGGGTGGGAGTGGTTGTGGCCGAACTAGAAACCCGACAGCCAGCTGGAAACCAGGAGAACGGAACCGAACGGCGGGACTCGAAAGAGACAACTGAACAGATCGATCAGACCGAGCGTACCTATGTCCTGGATACCTCGGTCTTGTTGTCTGACCCGAAGGCGATCTTCCGGTTCGCCGAGCACGCTGTCGTCATTCCGGTCGCGGTGATCAGTGAGCTGGAAGGCAAACGCAACGACCCGGAGATCGGATATTTCGCCCGCCAGGCTCTGCGCAACCTCGACGAACTGCGCATCAAGCACGAGCGGCTCGACTTCCCGATCCCGGTCGGCGACGGCGGCTCGCTGCGCGTCGAGCTCAATCACTCCAACATGTCGGTGCTGCCGAGCGGGCTCCAGCTGGGAGACAACGATTCGCGCATCCTCGCAGTCGCGCTGAACCTGTCGAACGACGGTCTGGCGGTGACAGTCGTCTCGAAGGACCTGCCGCTGCGCGTGAAGGCCGCCTCGATCGGTCTTGCCGCCGAGGAGTACCGCGCCGAACTCGCCGTCGACTCCGGCTGGACCGGTCTCGCCGAGATCACGCTCGGCTCGGATGCGATGGCCGACCTGTACGACCAGGAGACCGCCCGCTCACCGCTCGTCGCAGAGCTGCCGGTGAACACGGGCCTCATCATCCACTCCGATCGCGGTTCCGCCCTCGGGCGCGTGACCGGGGAGCGCACGTTCAAGCTCGTCCGCGGCGACCGCGACGTGTTCGGTCTGCACGGGCGGTCGGCGGAGCAGCGCCTTGCGATCGACATGCTGCTCGACCCCGAGATCGGGATCCTCTCGCTGGGAGGTCGAGCCGGAACGGGGAAGTCCGCGCTCGCACTCTGCGCGGGTCTCGAAGCGGTGCTCGAACGCAACCAGCACAAGAAGATCATGGTGTTCAGGCCGCTCTACGCGGTCGGCGGGCAGGAACTCGGCTACCTGCCCGGAGACCAGGGCGAGAAGATGAACCCGTGGGGGCAAGCGGTGTTCGACACGTTAGGCGCCCTGGTCTCGCAAAACGTCCTCGACGAAGTCCTGGATCGCGGGATCCTCGAGGTGCTGCCACTCACGCACATCCGGGGTCGTTCGCTCCATGACGCGTTCGTGATCGTCGACGAGGCGCAGTCGCTGGAGCGCAACGTGCTCCTGACGGTATTGAGTCGCGTCGGCACGAACTCGCGGGTCGTGCTCACCCACGACGTGGCGCAGCGCGACAACCTGCGCGTGGGCCGCCACGACGGTGTCGCATCCGTCATCGAGACGCTGAAGGGGCATCCGTTGTTCGCGCACATCACGCTGACCCGATCGGAGCGGTCGGCCATCGCCGCCCTGGTCACCGAAATGCTGGAAGGCAACGAGCTGACCTGAGTCGCCGCCCGGTTGATCGAACCGCCCTCGCTCCCTCAGGATCGGGGGCGGTTCGCCGTACGGGGGCTGCCTGTGGACGGATTCTGCGCGGCTGGGGGAGATCTCGATAGCGTTTCCGGATGCGCGGCACGGGTTCGAGGCGAGCGATGGACGGGATGACCCGGTTCGCGCTCGCGGCCTGCCTCGCGGTCGTCGGCTGGCGTGCGGCCGACGGTGAGCTGACGGTCGCCGCGCCGCTCCTGTATCTCGCACTGGTCACCGGCGAGCTGTGTCGCATCGATCGCGCCGAGTTCCGGCTGCCGAACGCGCTCGTCGTCCCGGGGCTCGGGTTCGCCGTCACCGGTGTCGCGTTCGCAGCGCTCGCGGGTCGAGATCTCGTGACGGCCGTCGGGTGGGGAGCCGGTTACGCTGCGGTGCTGCTGGCGCCTGCGCTGTGCGGTGCGGCGGGGATGGGCGACGTGAAGCTGGCGGCGGTGCTCGGCCTGGTGCTCGGCTCGCTCGGGCCGTGGGTCGCGCTGATCGGGTCTGTGTCGGCATTCGTCGTCGCGGGGGTCGTCGCGCTCGCCACGGTCGTCGTGGACGGCGCGCGACGTGACGACCAGGTCGCTTTCGGCCCGTTCATGCTCGGCGGTTTCTGGGGGGCCGTCGCGCTCGCGGCGGCTGTCTGAGCGGGTGTGCGGTGTTCGGCTACGACTGCCCGAGTCTGGAACGACTGCGGCGGCTCGAGACGTGCGCACACGTGTCGAACCGCCGCAGTCACTGTGGCGGAGAGCCCGGATCAGCCGGGGTGCGTCATGCTCAGCACGTCGAGTGCTATGTCGAGCTGTTCGAGTGTGACCTCACCGCGCTCGACGAACCCGAGATCGATGACGGCTTCGCGGATGGTCATGCCCTTCGCGACCGCGTGCTTGGCCACCTTGGCGGCCGCTTCATAGCCGATCACGCGGTTCAGCGGAGTGACGATCGACGGCGACGACTCGGCGAACGCCCGAGCGCGGTCGACGTTGGCCTCAAGACCGATGATGGTCTTGTCGGCGAGCACGCGAGCACCCTGCGAGAGAAGGCGGATCGATTCGAGGAGCGCGGTGCCCATCACGGGGATGGCCACGTTGAGCTCGAAGCTGCCCGACGCACCGCTCCAGGCGATGGATGCGTCGTTGCCGATGACACGTGAGGCGACCATGAGCACGGCCTCCGGGATGACCGGATTGACCTTGCCGGGCATGATCGACGATCCGGGCTGCAGGTCGGGGATGCTGAGCTCACCGAGTCCGGTGTTCGGGCCGGACCCCATCCAGCGCAGGTCGTTGCAGATCTTCGTGAGGCTGACTGCGATGACGCGGAGCGCACCGGACGCCTCGACGAGCGCATCGCGGTTCGCCTGCGCCTCGAAGTGGTTGCGTGCCTCGGTGATGGGCAGCTCGGTCTCCTGCGTGAGCAGTTCGATCACGAGCTGCGGGAAGCCGAGCGGCGTGTTGATTCCGGTGCCGACGGCGGTGCCGCCGAGCGGAACCTCGGCAACGCGGTGCAGCGCCGACTGGACGCGCTCGATGCCGAGCCGGATCTGGGCCGCGTAGCCACCGAACTCCTGGCCGAGGGTGACGGGTGTCGCATCCATCAGGTGGGTTCGTCCCGACTTGACGACCGTCGCCCAGAGCGTGGCCTTCTCTTCGAGGGCGACTGCGAGGTGGTCGAGTGCCGGGATGAGGTCGTCGATGAGTGCACCGGTCACGGCGACGTGCACGGAGGTCGGGAAGACGTCGTTCGACGACTGTGAGGCGTTGACGTGGTCGTTCGGGTGCACGGGGCTGCCGAGCCGCCGTGTGGCGAGCGTCGCGAGCACCTCGTTCATGTTCATGTTCGACGAGGTGCCGCTCCCCGTCTGGTAGACGTCGATCGGGAACTCGCCGTCGTGCACTCCGGTGACGACTTCGTCGGCGGAGGCTGCGATCGCATCGGCGATGGTCTGGTCGAGCACGCCGAGGCGGGCGTTGGCCAGGGCAGCCGACTTCTTGATGCGGGCGAGAGCAGCGATCTGCGCGGGCTCGAGAACGGATCCGGAGATCGGGAAGTTCTCGACTGCACGCTGTGTCTGGGCGCCGTAAAGGGCGCCGGCCGGAACGCGGACCTCGCCCATCGTGTCGTGTTCGATGCGGTACTCGGCATGAGCCGGGGTGTCCACCACGGTGTGTTTTCCTTTCTGGGGCGCTTCGCGCTGTGCGGGATGCACGTGCGGGACGCGCGAGTTGAGCCGGCCGGTTCTCAGACCAGTCCGACGACGATGTCGGGAACGGCCCGACCTTCCTGGAGGCGGTAGTTGGCACCAACGATAGCCAACCTCCCCTCCGCGACGGCAGAGCTGATCAGCTCGGAGCTCTGCAGGAGCTCGGCGACCGTGTCACGCAGGTGCTCACGGCCCACCTCGCTCGCGTCGACGTCTGCGATCTCGATCGGTTTCTCCGGCGAGGCGTGGGTGACGCGCCGGACAGCCGGGACGATCGGGGCGATCAGGTTGGCGATGTGCGGCGGAAGCGGCTGCGCATCGGTCGACTGCGACTCGATCGCTGCCCGAACGGCACCGCATTCGTCGTGCCCGAGCACGAGGATGAGCGGAACGTGGAGCACTTCGACGGCGTATTCGAGGGAACCGAGCACCGATTCGGACATGACCTGCCCGGCGTTGCGCACGACGAAGGCGTCGCCGAGCCCCAGGTCGAAGATGATCTCTGCGGCGAGCCGGGAGTCGCTGCAGCCGAAGATCGCTGCAAGCGGTGACTGCGATGCGGCCAGCACCTCGCGTCGCTCGGCGTCCTGCCTCGGATGCTCGGGTGCGCCGGTGACGAAACGCTCGTTTCCGCGCAGCATGGCATCCCACACGCGCGACGGTCTCGGCGGCGTCACTTGGCCGCTCCCAGCGCGCCGAGCTGGTCGCACAACGCGTCGGTCACGGTCGCGAACTCCGAATCCTGGGCGGTTCCGAACACGACGACCGTGCTGGCGCCCGCCTTGGTCGCGAGGGCGTAGTCGACGTTGCCGTTGTCCTGGCCGGAATTGCGGTTGTTGTAGACATCCCACTGCTGGCCGCAGATCGTCTTCGTCGAGGAGACGAGCGTGCGGTCGACCTGCGTCGCGAGCCAGCTGTCGTTGGCGTTGAAACCCTGCATGATGCCGATGTACTCCTTCGAAGGCGTGATCAGGCCGATGTACCAGGCGTCGACTCCGTCGGGAGTCTTCGTGCGCAGTTCTGCGTTGTTCGACGTCCAGCCGCCCGGGAGTTTGGGAGTCAGGAGGGCGTCGGGCTCCGCGCCCTGCGCCTGGGCGGCGATCGTCGTGTAGTCGACGGCCGGCGAGGCAGGCGTCTGGCCGCGGGGAACGAAAAGCACGATCGCAGCCACGACGGCGACGGTCGCGATCAGCGACAGGACGAGGTTGTTCACCGTCTGCCGATTGCGGTGGTTGCTGGAATTCTGGGCTTTGCGCTCAGCTGTTTCCTCGGGAGTTTCCGGTCGCCCGAGCTCTGCCACGACTGCGGGGGGCCGTTTCGACGGACTCATTCGTCGTCAACGACTCCCGTCGTGCTCGTGGCGGCACCGGCGCGCGCGGCGTCCAGCCGGGCCTTGGCGCCGATCAGCCATTCTTCGCAGCGGCGGGCGAGGGCCTCGCCACGCTCCCACAACGCGATCGAGTCTTCGAGCGATGTCGAGCCCTGCTCGAGTTCGGAGACGACCCGGACCAGTTCGTCGCGGGCCTCTTCGTAACTGAGGGATGCGACTTCGGTGGGGGATTGCGCCATGTCATCCAGTCTAGTTCGAGCCACGATCGGTCTGCTGCGAGTTTGCACAGGCCCGCGGAGGGACAGCTACTGGTCGCGCCCGGCGGAGACGGCGCCGATGCGACCCTCCGCCAGGGTGATCGCGAGTTCCGTTCCGGCGGGCGCCTCTTCGGGTGCGCGAGCGACCGATCCGTCTGCCAGCTGCACGATCGCATAGCCGCGGTCGAGGGTTCCCTGGGGCGAGAGCGCGCGAAGCTGCGAGCGCAGCTCGCCGGTGCGTGTCATCTCCCGGTCGACGAGGCGGAGTGCGAGCTCGGCGCCCCGGGCGACGTAGCGCGTGAGTTCTTCGGCGCGCGTGTCGACGATCCACGACGGCGACATCATCGACGGCCGCGAACGAAGATGGCCGATCCGGTCGATCTCGGCGGTCACGAGGTGGGTCAGCCGCATGCTGAGTCGCGCCCGCGCCTGATGCACACGCACCATCTCTTCGGCGACGTCGGGGACGACGCGTTTCGCAGCATCCGTCGGCGTGGATGCACGCAGATCGGCGACATCGTCGAGCAGGGGCCGGTCGGCTTCGTGGCCGATCGCGCTCACCAGCGGCGTCGAGCACTCCGCTGCCGCCCGCACAACCCGCTCGTCGCTGAAGCCGAGGAGGTTCTGGAAGTCTCCACCACCCCGGGCGACGATGATCACATCCACCTCGGGGTCGGCGTCGAGCGCCTTGATCGCGGCGGTGACGTCGGGCACCACCCGTTCGCCCTGGACGGCGGTATGGATGGTGCGGAACCGCACCGCGGGCCAGCGCAGCTGAGCGTTTCGCAGCACGTCCTTCTCGGCGTCGGAGTCACGCCCGGTGATCAGGCCGATGCAGTGGGGCAGGAACGGGAGCTTCTTCTTGCGACCGACATCGAAGAGTCCTTCGCTCGCAAGCTGTCGGCGGAGGCGTTCGAGCCTCTCCAGCAGGTCGCCGAGGCCGACATGCTTCATGTCGAAGACCTGCATGGTCAGGGTGCCGCCCTTGACCCAGAAGTTCGGCTTGATGAGCGCGACCACACGATCGCCCTGCTTCAGGTCGGCAGGGATGCGCGTGCGTACCGACGACCAGATCGTGAAGCCCACGGTTGCGTCCTCGCTGAGGTCTTTGAGCTTTCCGTAGACGTTTCCGCCCGAGATTCCCCACTGGGTGATCTCGCCCTCCACCCAGGCCGTTCCCAGACGCTCGATGTACCCGCGGATCTTGGCCGAGAGGGTCGCGACCGGCCACGGTTCGTCGGCTGTCGGAAGCCCCGACGGCGCCGGAGCGCTCTGGGCTGCGGGAGGGGCGTCGGTCACGTCCATCCTTCCCATCAGGTCTCCAGCGCACTCACCTAGACTTGACGGGTGAGCGACGTAACGATCAGCCTGCCCATGCCGAGGATTCCCGGCGTGCGCGGCAGGCTCAAGGATACCCCGGTCGTCGGACACAAGCGGGTGCTCCTGGCGGCACCCCGTGGATACTGCGCGGGTGTGGACAGAGCGGTGATCGCGGTCGAGAAGGCCCTCGAGCACTACGGCGCACCGGTCTATGTGCGCAAGCAGATCGTCCACAACGTTCACGTCGTCTCGACCCTCGAACAGCAGGGTGCCATCTTCGTCGACGAGGTCGACGAAGTCCCGGAGGGCGCGCATGTCGTTTTCAGCGCTCACGGTGTGTCGCCCGCGGTGGTGCGCGCAGCATCCGATCGTGGACTCCAGGCCATCGACGCCACCTGCCCGCTGGTGACCAAGGTGCACCGCGAGGCTGTGCGCTTCGCCCGCGACGACTTCGAAATCCTCCTGATCGGCCACGAAGGCCACGAAGAGGTCGAAGGCACGGCGGGGGAGGCGCCCGACCACGTCACGCTCGTGAACAGCCCCGACGATGTGCCCAACATCCAGGTCAAAGACCCGGACAAAGTCGTCTGGCTGTCGCAGACCACGCTCTCGGTCGACGAGACGATGGAGACCGTACGCCGGCTCCGCGAGCGGTTCCCCAACCTGCAGGACCCGCCGAGCGACGACATCTGCTACGCCACCCAGAACCGGCAGGTCGCGATCAAGAAGGTCGCCGAAGACGCCGACCTGGTCATCGTCGTCGGTTCCGCGAACTCGTCGAACTCGGTGCGCCTGGTCGAGGTTGCGCTCGAATACGGCGCGAAGGCGGCATACCGAGTCGACTATGCCAGCGAGATCAAGCAGGAATGGCTCGATGGTGTCGCCTCGGTGGGCGTTACGAGCGGGGCATCCGTCCCCGAAGTCCTCGTGCGGGAAGTCCTCGACGACCTGGCGGGCGCAGGCTACAGCGACGTCCAGGAGGTCAAGACGGCCGAAGAAGACCTGATGTTCTCGCTGCCGAAGGAGCTTCGCAAAGACCTGTCGGGCAAGGCCGACGCGCGCGCCCTGGGCGGCCGCAGCCACTGATTCGCTCCGTGACGGAAGCATCCCGTCACTCTCTCGGTTGACTACGACAAGCAACCGAAAGGAATCACTCTTATGACCATCGTCGTCACCGGAGCAACCGGAAAACTCGGCCGTCTCGTCATCGACAATCTGCTCGCCCGCGGAGTGGATGCAGCAGAGATCCGTGCCGCAGGCCGGAACGCCGAGAAACTCGAGACGCTCGCGGGACTCGGGATCTCGACCGTCGTCATCGACTTCGAAGATCCCTCGACGCTCGCGCCCGCGTTCACCGGTGCGGATGTGCTCCTGCTGGTCTCCGGGAGTGAGGTGGGCAAACGGATGCCGCAGCACACGAATGCCGTCGATGCGGCCATCGCGGCCGGCGTCGGACGCATCGTCTACACCAGCGCACCCCACGCTGACACGACGGAGCTCGCGCTCGCGCCCGAGCACAAGGCGACTGAGGAGCTGATCCGCGCATCCGGAATCCCGTTCACCATCCTGCGCAACAACTGGTACACCGAGAACTATGTCGGCCCGCTGGAGCAGGCGCGGCAGACCGGAACCGTCGTCGCGGCCGTCGGTGACGGACGTATCGCCAGCGCGACCCGCAACGACTACGCGGATGCCGCGGCCGTCGTGCTGTCGACACCCGGCCACGAGGGCAAGATCTACGAACTCGGCGGAGACAGCGCGTGGTCGTTCGACGAACTCGCAGAGGCGATCAGCGCGATCATCGGATCCGACGTGGCCTACACGCCCCTCGAGGACGAAGAGTACCTGCGCATCCTCGTCTCGGCCGGACTGGATGAGGGCACGGCGGGCTTCGTCGTCGCGCTCGACCAGGGCATCCGCAACGGGGCACTCGCCGACGTCACCGGAGACCTGAGTGGCCTCATCGGCCGCCCGACGACCTCCCTCGTCGACGGCCTGCGCGCCGCCGCGGCCTAGCTTTCTCGACGGGCGTCACCCGGAGAGGCGGCTGTAGAAGTCGAGGAGGGTAGGGTCGCTCGCGATGATCGCCGTGAGGCACACGAACAGGCCGATGAATGCGAGGACGCCGCCGAGGATCGGGATGTAGAAGGCGAGTCTGTGCCGGGTCAGGCGGAAGACCGAGAGCACCGCGGACAGAAGCCAGATTCCCACCATCGAGATCTCGCCCGCGAGCATGATCATCGAGACGGATGCGGCCGGCTTGTAGGCTCCCAGTCCCTCGTTCGCATACAGGTGCTGAATCGAGGCGGGTGTGCTGGCGATCGTGCCGATCGACAGGAACATGCCGATGATCCCCACGATGAGCAGCAGGATCGTCACCGGCTGGTTCCATGTGGGCACCGGATGCTCTCCCGCCGCCTGCGCGAGCAGCTCCTCTTCGTGCGACCGGGTCGGCGCGGACGGATGCGCGGCATGAGCCTCGGGGGCCGGGTGCGCCGTGTCGAGACGGTCCGCATCCTTCGGCGGATGCCACACCCAACCCTCGGGAGCGAGCTCGCCGAACTTCGGCCGGGGTCGCTCGTCGTGGTCCTTGTTGTCGTCGGCCATCCTGCGGCCGCCTCTCCTACTTGCCGGAGTGGCCCGCCGAGCCGAGCTGCTGGGTCGCTTCGACGACACGGGCCGCCATGGCGGTCTCAGCGACCTTGCCCCAGGCGCGCGGGTCGTACGCCTTCTTGTTTCCGACTTCGCCGTCGATCTTCAGCACGCCGTCGTAGTTCGAGAACATGTAACCGGCGATCGACCGCGTGAACGCATACTGCGTGTCGGTGTCGATGTTCATCTTCACGACGCCGTTGGCGACAGCTTCGGCGATCTCGGCATCGGTCGAGCCTGAGCCGCCGTGGAAGACGAGGTCGAGCGGCTTCGGGCCGGTGCCGTACTTCGCCTCGAGGCCGTCCTGGATGGTCTTCAGCAGCTCGGGGCGCAGCTTCACGTTGCCGGGCTTGTAGACGCCGTGGACGTTGCCGAAGGTGAGGGCTGCCATGTAGCGCCCGTTCTCGCCGAGACCGAGAGCCTCGACGGTCGCGATCGCGTCGTCGAGCGTCGTGTACAGGTGCTCGTTGATGTCGTGGCTGACGCCGTCCTCTTCGCCGCCGACGACGCCGATCTCGACCTCGAGGATCGCGTTGATCGCCTTCGTGCGCTTGATCATGTCTTTCGCGATGTCGAGGTTCTCGGCGAGCGGAACGGCCGAGCCGTCCCACATGTGGGACTGGAAGATCGGGTTGCGGCCCGCCTTGACCTCTTCTTCGCTCGCGGCGATGAGGGGCAGGACGAAGCCGTCGAGGGCGTCCTTCGGGCAGTGGTCGGTGTGCAGCGCGACCGTGACCGGGTAGTTCTTGGCGACCTCGGTTGCGAACTTCGCGAACGCGATCGCTCCCGCGGCACGGTTCTTGACGGTCTGGCCGGCGAAGTAGTCGGCGCCACCGGTCGTCACCTGGATGATGCCGTCGCTGCCCGCCTCGGTGAGACCCTGCAGCACCGCGTTGATCGTCTGCGACGACGAGACGTTGAAAGCGGGGTAGGCGAATCCGCCGGCCTTCGCCTTGTCGAGCATCTCGGCGTACTGATCCGGTGTAGCGATGGGCATTGCGTCTCCTCGACGATGGTGTTTTGGCGGATTGTTCACATCATACCGAGGAGGATTTACGCCGAATGCTGTTCGGTCGCTCGATAAACTGACAGCGTCGCCCGGAACGTGCGAAGGCACCGGTCGGGCGGTCGCCATCGCAGTCGAACAATCCGTCCGGGAGGACCCACCGTGAACAGCACCGACACCGCCACGCTCTACATGCACCCCGATCGAAATCTCGCGCTCGAGCTGGTGAGGGCGACGGAGGCGGCGGCGATCCGTGCAACGCCGTTCATCGGGCGAGGCGACAAGAATGCGGCCGACGGCGCGGCGGTGGATGCGATGCGCGCCTTCCTGGGGACCGTCAACTTCGACGGCGTCATCGTCATCGGCGAGGGCGAGAAGGACAACGCTCCGATGCTGTTCAACGGCGAGCACGTCGGAAACGGGCGTGGGCCCGCCTGCGACATCGCCGTGGACCCGATCGACGGCACGTCGCTGACGGCTGCGGGGCGCCAGAATGCGCTCTCGGTGATCGCCGTGTCCGATCGCGGGACGATGCTCGACGCGTCGAGCGTCTTCTACATGAACAAGATCGTGACCGGGGCCGAGGGACGCGGGGTCGTCGACCTGTCCCAGTCGATCGGGGACAACATCCGGGAGCTGGCGAAGAAGAAGAACAAGGATGTCGGCGAGATCCGGGTCGCGGTTCTTGACCGGCCGCGCCATGAGGGCCTGATCGACGAGATCCGCTCGGCGGGTGCGGGCACGCGGCTGATGCTCGACGGCGATGTGGCAGGCGGGATCAACGCGGCGCGGTACGAGTCGCGGATCGATATGTGCGTGGGGATCGGCGGCAGCCCCGAAGGGATCACCACGGCATGCGCGATCAAGGCGATCGGCGGGTTCATGCAGGGGCAGCTCGCGCCCCGGGATGACGCGGAACGAGAGAAGGCACGCGCGGCCGGACTCGATTACGGCGTGATCATGGAAGCCGACGAGATGGTCAAGGGTGACAACACGTTCTTCGTTGCGACCGGTGTGACCGACGGCGGGCTCGTCGAGGGCGTGCGTCGCAAGGGTCCGATCATCCGCACCGAGTCGATCGTGCTGCGGAGCCGGTCGGGCACCATCCGCCGCATCGTGGCCGACCACCTCGCGGAGAAGTGGCTGTAGCGGCGGCCTGCGGTCGCAGCTCTAGCTCCCTCCGGAGCGGAGCTGTCGCCGCACTACGTGCGTCTCAGCGCACTAAGTAGACCTAGTGCGCCGAGACCGAAGTAGTGCGGTGAGAGTGATCCAGCGCGGGAGCTACGCGCTCTTGCGCTCGTGCTCGTCGCGGCCGGCGAGTTCCAGCGGCGCCAGCTCGCTGACGAGCTCGAAGGCGGTCAGCTCGCGCGGCGCCTCCTCGATCCCGTTGAGCACGCCGATCACCTTCGACTCGTCGAGAGCGTTGAGCTTGCGCGCCGTCGGGAGCACCTGGCGCTCGAGCGATCCCACGAAGCCGTTGTAGTCCTTCACCGTGCGCTCGATCGACCGTCCGAGCTTCTCGATGTGCGAGGCGGTCGTCGACAGTCGCGAATACAGCTCGCGGCTGAGGTCGAAGAGCACCTTCGCGTCCTGAGTCAGCACATCCTGCTGCCAGCTGAACGCGACCGTCTTGAGAACCGACCAGAGGGTGACCGGAGACGCCAGCGCAACACGCTTGCTGAAAGCGAACTCCATGATCGTCGGGTCGGCCTCCATCGCGGATGAGACGAGCGACTCGCTCGGGATGAACGCGATCACGAGTTCTGGCGACGCGTCGAGCCCGGCCCAATAGGTCTTGCTGCCGAGCGTCGTGATGTGGTCGCGCACCGCCTTGACGTGCTGCTTGAGCAGCGCCTCGCGCTGCGCCCCCTCGACGCCGGTCGCGGTCGCCGGGATCTGGCTCGCTTCGAGATATGCGTTGAACGGAACCTTGGCGTCGAGCGCGATGCTCTTGCCGCCGGGAAGGTGAACGATCATGTCGGGGCGACCCGCGCCCGAATCGGAGTGGATGCTCGACTGCACTGAGAAATCGACGCGCTCGAGCAGGCCCGCAGCCTCGACGACGCTGCGAAGCTGTGTCTCTCCCCAGACTCCGCGCGTGCTGTTCGAACGAAGAGCGGATGCCAGAGCTTCGGCCGTACTGCGCAGGCGTTCTTCGCTCTCCGTGGCCGATTTCAGCTGCTGGGTCAGCTCGCCGTGCTGGTGGCTCCGCTGGGCTTCGAGCTCGGTGACCTTCTTCTGCATGTCCTGGAGGCTCTCACGCACCGGAGCCAGAGCCTGCAGTACCTTGCTCTCCGACCGCTCACGCTCCTCGCGAGCCAACTGCTCGGAGCGGTGGCGCTCGACGAGTTCGCGATACTGGTCCTGGAGGCCGCCCACCTGCTCGCGCAGCGCATCCACCCGCGCCTCGGCCGCAGCCAGGTCCGACCGGATCTCCGCCTGGACCTCGGCCTCGGACGCTCGCACCCGCGCCAGCTCCACCTCGTGGTGCGCCACGAGAACCGCAGGGTCGTCGACGGGCGCAGCCGGGGCTGCCTCGGCGCGATTGCGCAGCACGAGCATGGTGGCGAATCCGCCGAGGATTGCTCCGCCGACGAGTCCGAGGATCAACGCGAGAATGGGGTCCATGGCATCAGTGTGACAGCGGCCTCCGACACCGCCTGTCTCAAGCGCCGTGAACTGCGAAATCCGGTTCTGAAGGACCGCTAGGCGGCGACGGCCGTGCCGATGCGTCCGACCCGGGCCGCCGTGGCGGCCGCGAGTTCGGAGATCGTCGAGGCATCGTGCCGCCGGGCCGCGTGGATGATGATCGCGGCGCACGCCTCGGCGTCGGCCAAAGCGTCGTGGTGGTGGAAGTCTTCGAAGCCGGCTGCCATCGCCGCTACCGGAAGCCGGTAGGAGTCGAGGTTGTAGGTCTTGCGGGCCACCTGCAGGCTGCAGAGGTAGGAGAAATCGGGACATGCCAGGCCCGTCGCGGCGCACGCGCCCCGGATGACGCCCATGTCGAAACCGGCATTGTGTGCGACGAGGTGGTCGCCGTCGGCGAACTCGACCAGATCGGGAAGCTGGTCCGCCCATCCGGCTGCACCCACAACATCCGACGCCCGAAGACCGTGGATGCGCGTATTCCATTCGAGGAACTCGTCGTGCCCGAGCGGAGGTTGGATCAGCCACCCGGTGCGGTCGACCACGCGGCCGGCTCGCACCTTGATCAGCCCGACCGAACAGGCCGACGCAGTGCTGGAATTCGCGGTTTCGAAGTCGATTGCAGTGAAATCCAGTGGCACGGTGCCATGCTCGCACGCACGACCGACGTCGCCGTGAAGGATCGCCGCGTGCCGCGCATCCGTCGCGCACCCGATCCCTCACGCGACCCGCAACCAGGTCGGTGGCCGTGCCTAGACTCGAACCATGCGCGAAAGAAACGACGTGACAGTTCACGCGCGGGCGTTCGACCAGGCTGCCGAGGTCTACGAGGCGTCGCGACCCACCTACCCTCGCGAGGCCGTGGACTGGCTGGTCCCGGCCGAGGCGAAGCATGTGCTCGACCTGGGTGCGGGAACGGGCAAGCTGACCCGCCTGCTCGTCGACCGGGGGCTCGACATCGTCGCCGTCGACCCGTCCGCGCAGATGCTGGGAGTGCTCGAGAGGTCGCTCCACGGCATCCCGAACCACCTAGGCACGGGGGAGGACATCCCGCTCGGCGACGCGAGTGTCGACGCCGTCGTGTCGGGCCAGGCGTGGCATTGGGTCGATCCTGCGCTCGCCGTTCCCGAGGTGGCGCGCGTGCTCAGGCCGGGTGGCACCCTGGGGCTCGTCTGGAATTCTCGCGACGAATCGGTGGACTGGGTCGCCGAGCTCGGTCGCCTCATCGGGGGAGACGTCGTCTATGCCCCCGCCAATACGCCACCGCGGGTGGGGCCGCCGTTCGGTGCACTCGAAATCTTCGAGGTGCACTGGTCGCAGGAGCTGACGGTCGAGGGGCTGCTCGACCTCGTCCGTTCGCGCAGCTACTTCATCACCAAGGAGCCGGATGACCAGATCGCGGTTCTCGACTCCGTGCGACGGCTGGCGGCGGAGCACCCCGCGCTGGCCGGTCGCGCGCTCATCGAAATGCCCTACATAACCGAGTGCTACCGCGCTCGTCTGCCGCTTCAGACCGACTGAACGGCTCGGAAGGAAGGATCATCATGTTCCTCGGACTCCGCACCATCGTCTATCCGGCCCCCGACCTCGACGCCAGCCGAACCTGGTGGTCGCAGGTACTAGGCGTGCCACCCTACTTCGACGAGCCGTTCTACGTGGGCTTCAATCCCGGCGGCTACGAACTCGGTCTCGACCCCGCCGCCGACCCGACGATCGGCCCGCGAACCTATTGGGGCGTCCGCGACGTCGAAGCCGAGGCCGCGCGGCTGGTCGCGGCAGGTTCCGTGGTCGTGGAGCCGGTCACCGACGTTGGGGAGGGCATCAAACTGGGGACGTTCCGCAACCCTCAGGGCGATCTCATCGGGCTGATCGAGAACCCGGTGTTCGAAGCAGTGTCTCCGCCCGTCGAGGCGGGAGGCGGAACCGGTCGCTGACGCCAGCGGAGGGCTGCCGGATGCGGGAGCCGCAGCCCGACGCCGCCGGTAGACTGGACCCCCGTGGCTCTCACTATCGCGATCGTCGGACTCCCCAATGTGGGCAAGTCCACCCTTTTCAACGCCCTCACCAAGAACACGGTCCTCGCAGCGAACTATCCGTTCGCCACGATCGAGCCCAACGTGGGCGTCGTCAGCCTGCCTGATTCCCGCCTGAACACGCTGGCCGGGATCTTCAACAGCGAGCGCATCCTGCCGGCTCCCGTGTCGTTCGTCGACATCGCCGGCATCGTCAAAGGCGCGAGCGAGGGTGAAGGCCTGGGCAACAAGTTCCTGGCGAACATCCGCGAGGCTGACGCGATCGCGCAGGTCGTGCGCGGCTTTGACGACCCGGATGTCGTGCACGTCGACGGCAAGGTCGACGCGGCGAGTGACATGGAGACTATCAACACCGAGCTCATCCTCGCCGACCTGCAGACCCTCGAAAAGGCTGAGGCGCGTTACGAGAAAGAAGTCAAGGGTCGCAAGCTCGAGCCGATCGTGCTCGAGACCGCTCGGGCGGCTCGCGCGATCCTCGACGACGGCAAGCCGCTGTCGAGCGCCTCTCTCGACCTGACGCCCATCCGCGAACTGGGCCTCCTCACAGCGAAGCCGTTCATCTACGTCTTCAACGTCGACGAGGCCGTGCTGACCGATTCTTCGAAGCGTGCAGCCCTCGCCGACCTGGTCGCGCCGGCGCAGGCCGTGTTCCTCGATGCCAAGCTCGAGTCCGAGCTGATCGACCTCGACGCTGACGATGCAGCTGAGCTGCTGGCGTCCACCGGCCAGGAGGAGAGCGGCCTCGACCAGCTCGCCCGCATCGGCTTCGACACCCTCGGGCTGCAGACCTACCTCACCGCCGGCCCGAAAGAGTCGCGCGCGTGGACCATCCACAAGGGTTGGAAGGCTCCCCAGGCTGCCGGCGTCATCCACACCGACTTCGAAAAAGGCTTCATCAAGGCCGAAGTGATCTCGTTCGACGACCTGGTCGAGACCGGGTCAGTGCATGAGGCGCGCGCCAAGGGCAAGGCCCGCATGGAGGGCAAGGAGTACGTCATGCAGGATGGCGACGTGGTGGAGTTCAGGTTTAATGTGTAGCTGATCTGGGGTTTCCTGCTACTTTCAACGCATGGCATTCGATTTCACGGCTGAAGTCGAGCGGATTCTATTTCGTGAAGATCCCGTCGGGATCAACAATGAAGTCAACGTAGGTGAGTACATGCTCGAGGCGACGGAAATCGTGGCAGAGCTCGGCAATGCCGAGTCTGAGCAGAGTCTGCGGTCGATTATTCATGACATTTTCGTGTGGACATTCGACGAAACCATGGCGGGACCGCCAGAGAAATACGAATCGATCGCACATCAGATCTGGGAGTTGCGCGGCCTCGCCGACTGATGCCCGGGCCGTTCGGCACAATGTATGAATTCGCCGTAACGTGGTGGAATTCCGCTTTAGTAGTTAGGGTCACTCACTGACCCGTGTTGCCGCCCCGTGCGAAATGCCCAGTCTTCCATGCAACGGTATGCTCCGATCATGGCGGAGGTCACCGAGTGGTGGAACAGTCTTGAGCCCGAGGCACGCGAATGGATCCTCACGCATCAGCGGGAGAGGATCAGCTGGCATATTTTGCCGGAGCTTCAGCAAGTAGGAGCCGACCTCAGGCAGGCCGATCCTTCTAAAAGTGTTTTTCAGCTGACTGATGAGGCGTGGCGCGCGATCGCCGAGATCGATCGTTCAAAGTGAACGTGCGCCAAGCGAAGGCAGTGTCGGATCGGGTGATCGTCATGTTTAGATTCGTCGTAACGTGGTGGAGTTCCGGTTTAATGTGTAGCTGATCTGGGATTTTGCTTTGCGCCCCCGTCATCAGCGACCGCATCGCGGGTGGGGGCGAGCCCGAACCGGGTCGCAGCTTCGCGAGCGGCAGTAGGCACCACCCTCTGTAGGAGCGGGAACCAGCTCTCGAGGTCTCGGGCGTCGGCATATCGGAGCCAAACGTCCTCGTGCTCCGTATATGGTTCAGCGTGCTGATCGGCGTGAGCAAGGTACTGGGATCGCAAAGAAACCGGGAGTTGCGTGAGCGCAGCGGTGGGAGCTGGAGGCAGTCGACCGATAACCGCATTCTGGTTAAGTCGAATCTCCTCCCGCTCCTCGTGCGAGAGCAAGCGCGGCAGTCGTTCCCTCAGTCGACCTGTCCCACGCACCCCTTCGTCGCTTAGCTCGAACTCGACAGTCAGCGAGGTCCCGTACCAGCCGAACGGGTCACCGGATCGGGATAGCTGAAACCACACGAGGAGGAATTGTTCGCCAATGGGCTTGGACCACCCTGCTGTCGATCCAGGACGGAGCCGACGGAAGCCGTCCTTGCCCAGGGCGGGGCTCAGAAGCGCGGCCAGATCGCGGTGAACCTGTTTCCCGGGGATCGCTGACTACCGTAACGATATGGAAGGTCAGGGCATCAATCGGATAATGGCGCGCCCTGGCGCTGAAACGTCGACGGCGGACCTCAGTTCTACGTCGCGCCCGAAACAGCTCGTCGCGATGCAGAACCAAATGCCTATCTGCGACGTAACGTGGTGGAGTTCAGGTTCAACGTCTAACGCGGCGTCGAGCATTCCACAACTGACCGAAACGGCGCCCATTGAGCGTAGCTCGTGACGACTCGGTCACCGCATGCGACTGAGAAGGCGGCGACCTGGATCGATGGCTTTCCTGCGTCTGCGGCTCAGTGCGCCAGATCGTGCTGAGGAATTGCGCGGTGAGTCCGTCCGAAACGCACGAAGCTGCCTACGCGGCAACCGGGTGATTCGACGATCTCGCATCCAGCGCCGCCTCCGCAACGCGGCGTCCCTCAGCGATGAGACGCGGCACGTCGGTCATCGACCACTGGGCCATGCCCTGCATCTCGGGCTGGATGAGGATGATCGAGGGGTCGGCGTGGAGGTCCGCCGTACGGTTGACCGTGCGCATCATGCGGACGTTCTCCCATTTGGCGTGCAGTCGGACCACGATCACGCGGGACGCACCCAGGGCGCGGGCGGCGTTGACCGGAACGTTGTCGACCATGCCGCCGTCCGCGAGCCGTGCACTGCCACGTCGCACGTGCGGCAGCAGCCCGGGGATGGCGATCGTCGACCGCAGCGCGACGCTCAGCGGTCCGCTGTCGATCGTCACTGCCTGACGTGTCCGAAGGTCGGTGGAGACCGCGCCGAAGGTGCGCGGAAGGTGCTCCACGAGCGGGTCTGCGCCGAAGATGCGGCGCACGCTGTCGGTCACCGCGTGGGTGTCGAGCAGCCCCAGGCGCGGGGCCAGCGACCATCGCGCGATCGCACTCCACCGGAATGCCAGGGCGGCCCGCTCGATCACGGCCGGGTCGAACCCTGCGGCATATGCTGCCCCGACCAGTGCGCCCGAACTCGTCCCCGTCACGATTCCCGGATGCACACCGCGTTCGGCGAGCACCTGCAGCACGCCCACGTGGGCGGCGCCGAATGCGCCTCCGCCGCTGAGCGCGAGACCGAGGGTGCGATCTTCGCTCACGGCGTTCCTCCACATCTCCAGATTTGTCGAGAATCTATCAGGACGTGGATGGGAGGTGTCTGTGACGCCTACTGCGATGGCCCCCATCGGCCGGGCCCCGCGTCCGCACAGCGCGCGCGAGCAGCGCAGACTTCCTTTCGTCGCTGTCGCTTGAAGGGATGAAAAGGAACGGCCCGAATAGACAAAAGTGAGGGTGCAACCCGAGTCCGCCGGCCGCTATCCCAGCAGCCCGCGCCGGAACCCCTCCGCGACCGCCGCCGCCCTGTCGCCCACGCCGAGCTTGGTGTAGATGCTGAGAAGGTGCGTCTTCACGGTCGCTTCACTCACGTGCAGTTGCGCGCCGGCCTCACGGTTCGTCGATCCGTCTGCAAGGAGAGCCAGCACCTGCAGTTCCCGCGGACTGAGCAGACTTGCTTCGGGGGTCCGGATTCGATCGAGTAGCCGCGAGGCGACGGACGGTGCAAGTGAGATGTCCCCCTTTGCCGCGGCGTGGACGGCACGAACGAGTTCGTCGCGCGGCACGTCCTTGAGTAGGTAACCGGTGGCGCCGGCCTCGATGGCAGGCAGGACGTCCGCATCCGAGTCGTAGGTGGTCAGTACGACGACCCGGCTCGGCACTCCCAGGCGGACGAGCTCGCGAATCGCAGCGACCCCGTCGGTTCCGGGCATCCGCAGATCCATGAGCACGACATCCGGGATCAATGCGCGGGCGAGGCCGACCGCTTCGGCGCCGTCGGACGCTTCGCCGACCACTTCGATGTCCGGATCCGATGAGACCATGCCGACGATGCCGTCCCGGACAACCGGATGGTCGTCAGCGACGAGCAGGCGGACGGGGCTCATCCGGGCACCTCCACCCGGATCGCCGTGCCGCGCCCCGGGCTGGATTCGACGACAAGATCGCCTGCGAGTGCCGCGATACGCTCCCGCATGGCGATGAGGCCGAACCCGCCACCGGCGCTGTCGCGCGGCTGCGATTCCGGGTCGAAGCCGCGCCCGTCGTCGCGTATCTCGAGCTGGGCCCGGTGCGCATGATGTCGGAACGTCAGCGTCACGCGGTGCGCGTGTGCGTGCCGTTCGACGTTCGCGAGAGCTTCCTGCGCTGCGCGCAACAGCGCCACTTCGGCATCCGTCGCCATCGACCCGGCGGCGGCGCTCGTGCTCACGTCGACGGGAATACCGGTTCGCTCCGACCAGCGGCGCGCCGTCTCCACGATCGCCTCTGGGAGCCGATTCGACTCGAGAGCCGCGGGACGCAGGGCCTGCACGGAGCGTCGCGCCTCTGCGAGCCCATCCCGGGCGAGACTGAGTGCCGACTCGGTGTGTCGGTCGCGTGAAATCGCATCCTGCGACGCCTGCGCAGCCTGCAGCTGCGTGACGATGCCGGCGAACCCCTGCGCCAGAGTGTCGTGGATCTCTCGAGCGAGTCGTGAGCGTTCGGCTTCTGTGGCGGCCCGCTGGAGCTGCTGGTCTGCAAGGCGCAAGCCCCAGGAGAGTCCGCACATGACGATGACGTTGAGCGCCACCACCACGACCCTGCCGAAAGTAGCGGCCGGTGCGGCGCTGAGGGAGGACGACTGTGCGATCCCGGCGATGACGGCTGTCGCGGCTACGGCCAGCAGTTCCCACGGCCACGGAACGATCGAGTAGGCGAAGGTGAACGTCGCAATCGTGAGAAACGCGAACCAGCTGTCGAACAGCACCAGCATGAAGTTGATCGCGATCAGGCCGGTCATGAAGACGGCGACGACGGCTGGACTTTCGCGCCGTCGCAGCAGGGCGCGCATCCCCAGCACCCACAAACCGTACGCGGCGCAGAGGACGAGTTCCGGGACGAGCCGAACCCAATCGCCCCACCCCACCAGAAGCGAGAACACGACAAGCATCGCCAGCACCAGGTAGGGCACGACCGTGAGCACGGTCCGCCAGCGCGGATGGATCACGAGCCGACCTTACACGCCCTTCGGGAAGACGGCACGCATGAGCGGGCGGTTGGCCAAGATCGCGACCGGCAGCACGAGCGCGCCGCAGATGGCCTGTTCGACGCGCACCCAGTCGGGCAGGAAGCCGGGGATCGAGACGATGACGACGACAGCCACGACGACGATCGGGCTGATGATCCGGATGCGCACCCAGGCGGGCCGCGAACCGCGGAAAGCGCTGATCGCGAAGAGGAGCAGGATGAGCGCGCTTCCGAGCACGAGCGTGCAGCGGATCCAGATGGCGATATCGACAGCTGTTCCGGTGGTGCCCAGCGTGAGGAGCAGCGCCTCCATCGCGACGCTCACGACGAGGAATCCCGCGAGGAGTATCAGGCAGGGGAGGAAGGCGGCACGCCGTGCCGCGGCGGTGTCGGTACGGGTGGGGGAGGGAGCGAATGTTTCTGTCATACCTCGAGCGTCGCAAGCACGGTTCCGACCGGCATCAACCGGTCGGTCTGAGTTCGGAACCGTTCGGTGGAGTCGCGGTCTCGTGGAAGCGGCGTCACTGCACGTGCCGCGCTACGGTTGGTTGGTTGGTTGGTTGGTTGCAGGATCCTGAACTGGAGGGCAGATGCCGTACACCGTCGACTTCGTGAACGTCTCCACTGTCGGGCTCGAGTCGTCGCCCGTCGCCCCGGCGCTCGCCGGATTGCGCGCCAATGAGGCCCGCTATTTCAAGAACAAGTACGACCACGCGTTCACCGTGAGTCCTGTGGGCGAGGTTCCGGATGCGCTTGCCTGGGTCACGCGCATCCTGAAGGACGAACGCGACCTCGTCATCGAGTCGCCTGCGCTCGAGGCGACCGAATTCGAGGTCGACGGCATCCGCATGGCTTACGTGTTCTATGAGTCCGGGCTGTCGATCAACGTCATGTACACGATCGAGGATGCGGGGAAGCGAGCCGTGGGTTTCAAACTCTCCGATGGCATGGAGATTCCGGAGGAGCTGGCGCCACGGTTCAAGTTCGCGCGTCAGAAGTCGAAGCTGGCCGGCACCATCCGCGGCTCCTTCTTCGTGATCAAGGGCGAGTACTAGCCCCTCACCATTGCCGGCGCACGTCGGCTTTGGGGCCGGCCACGAGACTCGCGGCGGGCACGTCGTCTGCGACGATCGCGCCGGCCGCTATGACCGCATCCCGTCCGATGCTGACGCCGGGCAGGATCGTCGCACCCGCGCCGATCCACACGTTCTCCGCCACGTTGATCGGCCCGCCGGCCAGCCACACGCGACGCTCTTCGGTGTCGACCGGATGCCCGACGGTGATGAAGGTGACCTTGGGGCCGACCATCACGCGCTCGCCGAGGCGGATGCCGGCGTAGTCGAGGAACGTGCAGTTCTGGTTGATGAAGACCCGCTCGGAGAGGTCGAGGTTGAGTCCGTGATCTGTGTAGAACGGCGGGTAGATCGTGACGCGCTCCGGCAGCGGCCGGCCAAGGATCTGCTCGAACAGTTCTGCCTTGCCCGCTTCATCGTCGAAAGGCAGGACGTTGAGGCGTGACGTGAGTTCGGTCACACGCAGGACCCTCTCGGACATGGCCTGGAACTCGGGGCTGTGGATGCGCATGAGAAGGTCGCTGGACACTTCACGATCCTCACACCGGGCCCCATGGCCGGCCTGCAGACACGCCCCGAGCAGCGACGGCCCCCGACTCCGGGAGGTCGGCGGCCGTCGCTTCGATCGCTGCTAGCCGGCGTGAGCAGCGAGCGCGATCTTCTTCGTCAGCTTGGCGCGTTGGCGGGTCACCCATCCGCCTGACTGGTAGTTCTGCAGGAACGCATCCGCGTATGCAACCGGGTCTTCGCCCACGATGCCGTCGATCGGTGTTCCGTCTGCCGCAGCCTTTTCGAACCGGTCGGCAAGGTCCTCGAACATCGACATGACGCTGTCGCCGTCCGTCGGTCCGAAATACATGACGTAGTGCTCGATCGCCTCAACCGCGGTCCGGTAGTTGTCGGGGAGCCGACGCACCCGGGCCTTGTATTCGCGCCAGCGGCGCTTGTCGCCGATCATCTTGGTGAGAATGGACATCTTCGTTTGCCTCCTTGGCTACTCTGTGACGTTGACTACCAGTAGATAGTAACGCCGAATAGCGGTAGATAGCAATACTGAATAGCGATTGTTTCGGTGACGGGGCGGCAAGGCTCGCGGCGCGTCCCTCAGACGAGTCCGTCGATGAACGCGGTAACGGATGTGGTCACGAGCTCGGCGACTCCGCGCGCGTTGAGCGCAGCCGATGCGGCCACCTTCATCCCGTGGTCCGCGCCCGGCACCGTGACGATCCGGATGTTCGATCGAGTGCCGACCTCGGATGTGAGCAGGGCTGCGCTTCCGAATGTGTCGCGCTCGCCCTGCAGCACGAGCACCGGAACCTCGGGAGCAAGCAACTCGCTCAGTCGCGACTTCTCCGGGCTGCCGGGCGGATGCAGTGGGAACGCGAGACAGACCACGGCCACGGCCGCGACATCCGCTGCGGTTCGACAGGCGACACGCGCGCCCGCGCTGCGACCGCCCGTCACGATGGGGAGGCCGTTCGCGAGCTCCTCCACTGCGTGCGCTGTTTCGCGCCAGGCGACATCGAGCGTCGGGGGACGCGCTGCAACGCGCCGGCCGGTGACCCGCCACGGCTGTTCGTAGCGAGCGACAGTGATGCCGAGTGTCGGCAGGGCATGAGCCAGCGCGACCAGATCGACCGCACCGATTCCGCCGCCGGCGCCATGACCGAGCCACAGGACCGCACGCGGAGCCTCAGCAGCATCCACTACCAGCCGGCCGGGACCGAGCGAGGTCGGCACATCCACATCCATGCGTCCGACGCTACCCTCCGACGTGGGGTTGCCTCACAGAGGTTCGAGCAGTGCGTCCTTCAGGCTGTCGCTGAGCTCGGGGAAGTCGTCGACCGGGATGGCGAGAGCCTGGATGGCGCGGCTGTAATAGTTGCGCGCCGCCGCCGCGAGCGCAACATCCACGATCTCGCGGTCGCTGAGGCCGAGGTCGCGCAGGCGCTGGCTGTCCGCATCCGTCATCGTGTCTGATGCCCGGCTCACCTTCTCGGAGAACTCCATGATCGCGACCTCCTGCTCGGACAGGCCGGCGTCGTGGTAGTCGCGGGCGATCCGCTCGAGCTCGTCCTCGTCGATGTAGGCGAGGGACTTTCTGCCGTGAGCGAGCCGACAGTGGACCGAGCGGGTGCCGAGGGCTGCTGCGAGCGTGGCGAGCTCGAAACGGCGCTTGTCCATCGGGCCGCCGATAGCCCGCATGAGCTCTTTCCAGGCGGCGAAGGCCTCGGGATTCGTCGTCAGCACTTTCGTGTGACTGGCGACGTAGCCTTGCTCCCGGATGTCACCCGCGTAGAACTCGGCGACACGCTCGTCGACTTCGTTCTCGGGTGCGACTGCGATGATCGACATGAGAATACCTCGCATCTGTTGCGTGTTCTTATGCTCTCACTTGCGCCGGTGAGCCGCCAGAGATCTTCCAGCTCCAGCCGCGCGAAAGCTGCTTGTTGGCGACCGGGCGCGGTATGCGTAAAGTCGGCGATGGAGGGGGTCGACGCTGAAACCGAGCGCCCGTGGAACGACATGGCGATAGACGAGAACGACCTGAAGTTTCTCACCCGCGCAGTCGAGCTGGCCCGCGAAGCCTTCGACGCGGGGGACGAGCCGTTCGGCTCGCTGCTCGTCGACCGCGACGGTCGCGTGCTTCGCGAAGACCGCAACCGTGTCGGCGGCGGCGACGAGACGATGCATCCGGAGTTCGAGCTGGCGCGATGGGCCGCGCGAAACCTGACCGCGGGGGACCGCTCGCGGGCGACCGTGTACACGTCGGGGGAGCATTGCCCGATGTGCTCGGCCGCGCACGCCTGGGTCGGGCTCGGGCGCATCGTCTTCGCTGCATCGGCGGCGCAGACCAGTGGATGGCGCGCTGCGCGCGGGCTTCCGGCCGGTCCGGTCGAGAGCCTTCCGATCTCGGTCATCGCACCCGGAATTGCGGTCGACGGGCCTGCGCCGCAGCTCGAGGGAGCCCTCCGGGACCTCTTCGAGGAGCTCTCGATCCGTACGCTCCGGCGCCGGTAGGGCTCTCGCCCGCGGTCGCGGCGTACGACTCCGCGCCTCCACGTCCCTGTGCCCTCTCGCCCGAGCCGCCTTGCGCCCCGGCGCCCTCAGCGCGATTAGTTGCCAGAAAACCGGCATCCCAGCGCCGTGAGTCGCGAATTCGCGTCAACGAATCGCACTTGTGGGTAATCCGCGCTTGACGAATGTCAGAACTATCTTTTATGGTTTATTTAGTCCTAAACAAAAGGTAGGCAATGGCGCTCACATCTCCGTCTCGTACAGACGTCAACCGTTCGGCGATCCTCGCGCACCTTGGTGCACAAGGGCCGGCATCCCGTGCCGACCTGGCGAGGATGCTCGGCGTCTCGCCGGCTCTGGTGACGCAACTGAGCAAAGACCTCCTCGCCGATGGGCTCATCCAGGAACTCGACCACTCTCCGTCGCAGGGCGGCAGGCCAGCTCGGATGCTCGGAGTCACGGCTGACACCGCACGCGCGATCGGCGTCAAAGTCGTCGCAGACCATGTCGCCTTCGTCGAAGTGGGAATCGACGGTGGAGTGATCCGCAGTGCGACAGAACCGTTCGACGCTCTCTCGACACTCGCGACGACGAACCTCGTCGATCTCGCACGGACCTTCATAGAAGGGGGCGGCGACCGGCCGGTCCTCGGAATCGGCGTCGGCATCCCGGGAACCGTCGACGACCAGGGAATCGGCGTCATCGATTCGACACAACTCGGCTGGAACCAGGTGCCGCTCGGCGCAGCACTCCGTCGCTCCCTCGGCCTTCCTGTCGTCGTCGACAACAACGTGAACGCGCTGAGCATGGCCGAGCGCCTGTTCGGCCAGGGGCGCTCGTGCCCCGATTTCCTCGTCGTCACCATCGGAACAGGCGTCGGCGCAGGCATCATCTCCGGCGGCTCGGTGCTTCGTGGACGCTCGGGCGGCGCCGGTGACATCGGCCACATCCCCGTCACCGACGGCGGCCCGCTCTGCCAGTGCGGCAACCATGGCTGCCTCGAGGCGTTCGTGGGGGAGAGCGCCCTCATCGCCCGTGCCGCTGAACTCGGCATCGTCGCACCCGATGCGCCAATCGCCGCAGTCACTCGCGCCGCGGTCGAGGGCGATGAGCGGGCGCGCAAGATCTTCGCCGAAGCCGGACACCTGCTCGGGCGCACACTCGCCGGCGTCGTCAACGTTCTCGATCCCGAACTGGTCGTGGTCCTCGGCGAAGGTGTCGCAGCGTGGAAGTTCTGGGCGCCCGGTTTCGAGTCGGCGCTGCGCGCATCCCTCGTCCCGGGAAAACGAGGAGTCGAAGTCGCCGTAGAGACCTGGCAGGACGACCGGTGGGCTCAGGGCGCGGCAGCACTCGTGTTGGCGACACCGTTCGATTCGGATGGTGTGGCCGGCGAGCAGGGCCGCCTCGTCCGGGAACGCCTCGTCGCCAATTCACGGATCCCCGAGGGGGCGTCGCGATGACACTGTCAGCTGCTCGCGTCGCGGCGTCGGCCGAGTCGCCGTCGCCGGTCGAAAAGGAGATCTCCCGAGCACCCCGGAAGCGCTCGACGAAGCAGCGCGCGAAATACGCACTGACGATCGCGCTCTTCCTGCTCCCTAGCCTCATTCCACTGCTCGCGTTCATCATCGGCCCGATGATCGCGGCCGCCTGGACAAGCCTCCACGAATGGAATCTCATCGGCCCCATGAAATGGGTCGGCCTCGACAACTACACGACGCTCCTCACCGACCCGGGCACGCAACAGGCGTTCCTGCACACCGTCTACTACATCGTCGGTTACCTGCCGCTCGTCTACATCGGCGGCCTCGCTCTCGCGCTGGCGCTGAACGCGAAGCTGAAGGGAAGGGCTGTCCTCCGCGGTGTCTACTTCCTCCCGGTCGTCACCAGCTGGGTGGTCGTCGCACTCGTGTGGCGCTGGCTCCTCAACCCGAGCGTCGGTGTCGTCAACTGGGCGCTGGGCCTCATCGGCATCCAGGGTCCCGGCTGGTACACCGACCCGGCCTGGTCGATGCCGTCGATCATCCTCGCCTCCGCGTGGAAGGACCTCGGCTTCGTGATGGTCATCCTGCTGGCCGGACTGCAGACGATCAACCCTGACCTGTACGAAGCCGCCGAGATCGACGGCGCAGGCTGGTGGCGCCGGCTCTTCAGCATCACGCTGCCGATGCTTTCGCCGTCCACCTTCTTCGTAGTCGTCCTCTCGCTGATCAACGGGTTCCAGGTGTTCGACCAGGTGTACGTCATGACGGGCGGCGGCCCGAACAACTCAAGCCGCGTGGTCGTCCAGGAGGTCTACGACCTGACGTTCCGGTACGGCCAGGCGGGGATGGCTTCCGCGCTCTCCTGGCTGCTGTTCATCGTCATCCTGATCATCACGCTCATCCAGTTCCGCGGGCAGAAGCGGTGGGTGAACTATGCGTAACCGATTCGGCCGTATCAGCCTCTACGTCATCATCACGGTCGGGGCCTTGTTCATGCTCTTCCCGTTCGTGTGGACGGTGATCACGTCGGTCAGTCCGGGCGCAAGCCTGACGACAACCCCGCAGCTTCCCGCGCATCCGTCGCTCTCGCCCTATGCCGAGCTGTTCCAGCGGGTGCCGTTCGGCCAGGTCATCGTGAACAGCATCATCATCGCCGTCGCCGGGACGGTGCTGCAGCTGGTGACCAGCGCCCTCGCCGCCTACGTCTTCGCCCGCATGCCGTTCCGCGGTAGGGGAGCGATCTTCGTGGTCTATCTCGCGACAATGATGATCCCGTTCCAGGTGCTGATCGTGCCGCTGTTCGTCGAGATGAAGACACTCGGCCTGATCAACACCTACCTCGGCGCGATCCTCCCCACGATCGCGTCAGCGTTCGGCGTCTTCCTTCTGCGGCAGGCGATGAGCACCGTCCCGTATGAGCTCGACCAGGCGGCGACGCTCGACGGCGCAGGACACTTCAGGGTCTTCTTCCAGATCATGCTGCCGCTCATCCGGCCCGCACTCGCCACGCTCGCCGTCTTCGCCTTCCTCAACACCTGGAACAGCTTCCTCTGGCCGCTCATCATCCTGCGCGACCCGTTGATGCAGACGCTCCCCGTCGCGCTTTCGAGTCTGCAGGGACAGTACTCGACCCAATGGGATGTGCTCATGGCGGGCTCCGTCGTCAGCATCATCCCGATGTTCGCCCTCTACGTCTTCGCCCAGAAATACATCGTTCAGGGCGTCGCCGGCACCGGTCTCAAATGACCGAGCCATTTCACAACAACAATCCGGCACCATCTACCAGGCACCACGCATCAAAGGAGATAGCACTCACATGAAGAAACAGCTCGTTGCGGCCGTTGCGGTCGCGGCATTCGCAGCAATCGGGATGACCGGCTGCAGCTCGTCAAGCGGTTCGGACGGCGGCAAGGTCAGCATCACGTACTCGAACTTCATCTCGAACGGGGGCAATGAGAAGAACCTGACGACGATCGTGGATGCGTTCGAGAAGGCGAACTCGAACATCACCGTCAAGGTCACCACCAGCGACTACGCGAACTACTTCACGAAGCTGCAGACCGACTTGGCTGCGGGCACCCAGGCCGACGTCTTCGACGTCGACACCGGCAGCTACGCGAACCTGCAGGCGGATGGGGTGCTCGCGCCGCTCTCGGGCGTCGACGGATCGAAGTATCGCACCTCCTTGCTCGACACCTACAAGACCGATGGCAAGCAGTACGGCCTGCCGACCTCGTTCTCGAACGTCGTGCTCTTCTACAACAAGGCTCTGTTCGACAAGGCCGGCGTCTCGTACCCGACCGATTCGTGGACGTGGACCGACGAGGAAGCCGCGGCGAAGAAGCTCACCGACAAGGCTGCAGGCGTCTGGGGTGATTTCCAGCCGATCACGTACAACGAATTCTCGAAGGTGATCCAGCAGACCGGCGGTTCCTTCCTCACGAAGGACGGTAAGAAGGCGGCCTTCAACGATGCTGCCGGCGAGCGGGCTGCGACCTGGCTGGCAGGCAAGAGCGGCGTCACCATGCCGACCGCGGCTGCGGGTGCGAACACTCCGGACTTCGACTCCGGTCTGTTCAAGGTGGGCAAGCTGGCGATGTGGCACACCGGTATCTGGATGTTCAGCTCGCTCGGCACGCTGCCCTTCGGCTGGGATGTCGTAGTCGAGCCCGGTGACACCCAGAAGGCGAGCGCCACGTTCTCGAACGCGGTGGTCGTGTCGAACGACTCGAAGCAGAAGGAAGCCGCGCAGAAGTTCGCCGACTACCTGGCCAGCTCGAAGACGACGGTCGACGTGCGCCTCAAGTCGGGCTGGGAGCTTCCGACGGTCGCTGACGATTCCCTGCTTCAGCCGTACCTGACTGCGGGGGCTCCGGCAAACCGCCAGGCAGTGTTCGACTCGTTGAAGAAGGTCGCCGTCGCGCCGAACCTCGGCCCGAACTCGCAGAAGATCCAGGACACCATCACCAACGCGCTCGGCGAGGTCGCGGCCGGTCGTCAGTCGGCATCGGATGCGCTGAAAGCGTCATCGTCGCAGGTCGACGGACTGCTGAAGTAACGCCGACGATCACAGTCCGTGGTCCGGCTTCGGCCGGGCCACGGACGCTTCTCCACCTGAAAGGCCCCGATGCCCTCCCTGTCCATTCCCCGGCCGATCGACCTTTCGGTCCTCGCGCCAGACATCGAGACTCTCGTCCGTTCGAGTCACCACCTGATCGTGGAACTGCAGACCCCGGAAGGCGCATATCCGGCCAGCCCGACATTCTCGGCCTACGAGGGGTATTGCTGGTTTCGTGATGGAGCCTTCATTGCCGACGCCGTATCGGCCTACGGCGACGAAGCGTCGGCGACAGCGTTCTTCGACTGGTGTTCACGAGTGATCGTCGGGCGTCAGGACCAGATTAGGTGGATCGTCGCGGAGACGCGTGCGGGCCGGCCGCCGACGGGTGATCGGATGCTCCCGGCACGGTTCACGTTCGCCGGCGGCGACGGGGTGGACGACTGGTGGGACTTCCAGCTCGACGGGTACGGAACCTGGCTGTGGGCGCTCACTGCTCATGTCGAGCGATTCGGCCTGGATCCGGATCGGTGGAGCCTGGCGGTTCAGCTCACGGTCGACTACCTGCTCTCGTCCTGGTCCCGACCGTGTTACGACTGGTGGGAGGAGCACAGCGAGTCCGTGCACGTGTCGACGCTGGCGTGCGTGGCGGCAGGTCTCTCGGCAGTCAGGTCAGGAGGACTCGTCGACGCCGAACGTGTCGAGGCGCTCGAACGATGCGTCGGCGAGATCCGTGAGCTCATCACCGAGCGCGGCGTCCGCGACGGTCACCTGGTCAAATGGCTCGACGACGATGCCATGGACGGAAGCCTCGCCGCCGCCGTAGCGCCGCTCGGTGTGGTCGGTGAATCCAGCGCACTCGCGATCGGAACGCTCGACGCGATCGAACGCCGTCTCACGGTCGACGGAGGTGTGCATCGCTACCTGGGCGATACATTCTTCGGCGGCGGGCAGTGGCCGCTGCTCAGTTGTTTCCTCGGGCTGGCCCAGCTGTCGGCCGGACGACCTGAGCGCGCCCGCGAACTCCTGGAGTGGGCGGCGTCGACGGCGAACGCCGAGCTCGAAGTCCCCGAGCAGGTCGACCACCACCTCATTTCTCCGGGAATGAAACAGGAATGGCTGGAGCGCTGGGGCCCCGTTGCGACGCCCCTTCTGTGGAGCCACGCGATGATCATTCGTCTCGCCGTGCAGCTCGCCACCGACGGCCACCCATCAGACCTCGCACGACCGGAAGGAACCACCCGATGATCCGCCACCGCCCGCTCGGCTCCGGCCATCCGTACTCGATCGACACCGAACAGCGTTCCCCGGTCGTGCCAGAGGTAGGCGACCGGGTCACACTCGGCGTCCGCACGAGCGGCCCCGTCGAGGCGGTGACCTGCGAGCTGATCTGGTTGGGCGACGACGGCGCGTCGAGCTCGGATGTGCTGGAGCTACGGCCGGTCGCTCACTCGTCACGCGGCAAGACGATCGACGGAGGACACCTCGCGTCGGCTCAGGCGCGCCTGGCGAGGGCATCGGGAGGCTGGCAGACGACGATCGACGAGGCCGCGGCGGGCGGGCGCTATCGCTACCGCTTCACCGGCACGAGGACCGACGGTCGCCAGGAACGTACGCGCTGGTTCGAGTTCCGGGCCGCAAGCTGGCGCCCGGCGGACACCGCGGTCACGCACCACGGATCCTCGCGAATCGTGCCGGGCTCTGTCTCGGTCCTGGATGACGGCGAGCGCTCGGTGCGCATCCGGTTCTCCATGCCGCTCGGAGCGAACGAGCACATCACCGGACTCGGCGAGCGATTCGATGCCCTCGATCATCGTGGGTCGAGCGTCGACTCCGTCGTGTTCGAGCAGTACAAGAACCAGGGCGCAGAACGCAAGACCTACCTGCCCATGCCGTTCGCGCACGTGGTCGGCGGCGACGGCTGGGGATTCCACATCCAGACCTCGCGCCGGTGCTGGTTCGACTTCGGGAGGTCCGAGGCCGGGACGATCCTCGTCGAGGCCGAACTGGATGCGCCTTCCGACGTCGAAGCGGTACCCGACGGACTTCTCGTGGTGCGATTCTTCGAAGGGGACCCGACGGCCGTCCTCCGCGGCTTCCTTGAGAATGCGGGTTCGGCGCGTGAGCTTCCGTCCTGGGTGTTCCGACTCTGGGCCAGCGGCAACGAATGGAACACCCAGGCCGAGGTGATGCGGCAGATGGATCTTCATCGCGACCACGGCGTCCCGGTCGGATCCGTAGTGATCGAGGCGTGGAGCGACGAGAGCACGTTCACCGCGTTCCGCGACGCCCGCTATGGCGTGACGGCGGACGGTTCCCCACATCGCCTCGGCGATTTCGACTTCCCCGCGGACGGAGCGTGGCCCGACCCCAAGGGGATGGTCGACGAACTCCACGACCGTGACGTCAGAGTGCACCTCTGGCAGATTCCGCTGATCAAGATGCGGCCTCACCCCGCCGACCAGACGCAGGCGGATGCCGCAGCGGCGATCCGCGATGACGTCCTGATCCGTGAGCTCGCGCCGGACGGCACACTCAGGCCGTACCGGAACCGCGGCTGGTGGTTCCCCCTCGGTCTCATGCCAGATCTCACTGATGAGCGCGCTGCTCGATGGTGGACGGACAAACGGCGCTACCTCGTCGAGGAGATCGGGATCGACGGTTTCAAGACCGACGGTGGCGAGCACGCCTGGGGGAGTGACCTGGTGTACCTCGACGGACGGATGGGTGATGAGAAGAACAACACGTTCCCGGTCGCGTATGCGAAAGCGTACGGTGACCTCCTCGAATCCGCCGGAAAGGCGCCGGTGACGTTCAGCCGAGCCGGCTTCACCGGTTCGCAGAGCCACGGCGCGTTCTGGGCAGGCGACGAGAACTCGACCTGGCAGGCGTTTCGCTGGTCGATGCTCGCGGGGCTGTCAGCAGCGGCAAGCGGGATCGTCTACTGGGGCTGGGACCTCGCCGGTTTCTCGGGCGATGTTCCGGATGCGGAGCTCTACCTTCGCGCCGCGGCCGCATCGGCTTTCGTGCCGATCATGCAATATCACTCGGAGTTCAACCATCACCGGACTCCGTCTCGCGACCGTACGCCCTGGAATATTGCAGAGCGCAGCGGCGACCCGGCCGTACTCGACGTGTTCCGCGAGTACGCCGAACTCCGTGAGCGGCTCATCCCGTATCTCGTGGAACAGGCCGCAGTGACGATCGCCACTGCGCGCCCGCTGATGCGACCGCTGTATTTCGATGACCCTGGACTCGAAGGCGTGTGGGATGCGCAGCCCCAGTGGATGCTCGGCGACGACCTGCTCATCGCCCCCGTCCTCGAGGCCGGCGCAACATCCTGGCCGGTGCTCCTTCCGGATGGGTCATGGGAAAACGCGTGGACCGGCGAGCTCGTCGAGGGCCCGGGCACCGTCGACGTGGAGGCGCCGGTCGACCGGATCCCCGTCTTCATCCGCGCCGGCGCCGCCGAACGGCTGCTCGCCGTCTTCGGCCGCTGAGTGCGGGCGGGCTCGCGTGTACTCTCGCGAGTTCGCGCGGGCTCGCGCGCCGAGAGCTCAGCGGGCGGCGAGGGCGGCGTCGACCTCGGCGATGCGCAGGTCGACGATCCGGCGGATGGTCGACTCGGACAACGGACGCGCGGGATCGAAATGGAGTGTCGCGCCACTCAGTGAGCCCTCGTCGAGCGACCCTGCGAGCGCTTTCGCGGCGGGGGGACTCATGAGCAGCAGGCTGCATTCCTTGGAAGCGGCACTCAGCCCGACGAGTCCTTTGCCGCGGTACTTGAAGATGGGCACGCGGTAGCTGATCACCTGGTCGACATCGGGGATCGCCGCCACGAGCCGCTCGCGCACGAGCCGGAGTGCCGCGCCGAACGGCTCGGGCATCTTCTCGAGGTACTCGTCGACAGTTGCCGCTTCGATTCCGCGTGCCATGTGATCCCCTTCAGGCCGTCGCGAGCGTGCCATCGCACATCGTGAGCATCCGATCGCCCGTCGCGAGCTGCCATCGCCTCACCGCACTAGTTTCGCGCCGGCGCACTAGTACAAACTAGTGCGCTCGATCACAACTAGTGCGGCTGCACGCTGGCGGCCGCACGCTGGCAGGCCCGCACGCTGGGCGGCGCGCTCAGTGCGCGAACGCGAGATCCACAGGCACGTCGGCCGGCTTGCGGATGAAGAACGAACCCACCACGCCGAATACCGAGATGATCGCGCCGGCGAGGAATGCCATGCGCACACCGCCCGCAGCTGCAGCGTCGGCCGAAGCGCCACCGGCGACCAGGGCGGCCGTCTGCGCCGACATGATCGCGACGAAGAGCGCCGTTCCTGCGGCTCCCGCGACCTGCTGGATCGTTCCGACGAGAGCGCTGGCGTGTGAGTACAGGTGCGGCGTGACCGCACCGAGCCCGGCGGTGAACAGCGGCGTGAACATCAGGGCGAGGCCGATGCTGAGCACGACATGGGCCGCGAGCAGCAGGTACGGCGACGTGTCCTCCGTCACCATCGTGAGCGTCCACATCACGGCGCTCACCAGGATCGAACCGGGAACGACGAGCACCGTCGGCCCGAACCGGTCGTACATGCGGCCGACGAACGGAGCGAGCAAGCCCATGATCAGGCCACCCGGAAGGAGGAGCAGTCCCGTCGCGAGTGGTTCGAGGTGAAGGACCTCCTGCAGGTAGATCGGCAGCACGATGATGGTGCCGAAGAGCGACGCCGTGCTGATCGCCATCAGAACGATCGCGACGGTGAAGATCGGGAACCGGAACGTGCGCAGGTCGAGGAGTGCTCGATCTTTGCGCTGGAGCAGGAGCTGTCGGGCGATGAACGACGCGAGCGCGATGACTCCGACGCCGAGCGACACCCACATCGGAACATTCACGCCGGCGATCTCGCCGGGCACCGGACCGACCTGCCCGATCTGCGTGAGGCCGTAGATGAGCCCGCCGAAACCGAACGCCGACAGGATGACCGAGAAGACGTCGATCGGCACTTTCTCTGGCTCGCTCACGTTCTCGACACGGCGGATGCCGATCAGCAGCATGACGAGCGCGATCGGGAGCACGATGATGAAGATCCAGCGCCACGACAGCGAGTTGAGGATGATACCGGCGATCGTCGGACCGATCGCGGGAGCGACGGAGATGACGATCGACACGTTGCCCATCGTTCGCCCGCGCTTCGCCGCCGGAACCAGCGTCATCAGGGTCGTCATGAGCAGCGGCAGCATGATCGCCGTGCCTGACGCCTGGATCACGCGAGCGACAAGGAGGATCCCGAAGCCCGGCGCGAGTGCGGCGGTCAGCGTGCCGAGCGAGAACAGGGACATCGCGGCGATGAAGATCGGCCGTGTGTTGAACCGCTGCAACAGGAAGCCGGTGATGGGGATCACGACGGCCATCGTGAGCATGAACGCCGTCGACAGCCACTGGGCCGCGATCGCGGTGATCTGCAGGTCGACCATCAGCTTGCGGATCGCCACGCTCATGATCGTCTCGTTGAGGATGACGACGAAGGTCGCGGCGAGCAGCAGCCAGATCACCCGGTTGTTGCGCGCGGTGTGATCGTGTGGGGCAGCCGGTGCGTCGTCGATCACATCGACGGAAGAGGCGTCTTTCTCAGTCACGCGTTCCACAGTATCGACAGCCGCCGACAGAGATCGTTGCCGTCAGGTTAACTCTTGCGATGTTCACTCACTGCGTAATCGCGGCGACCGTCTCGACGGCCTCGCCCACCGCATCCGCCACCGCAGCGAGCTCGGGTGCGCCGACCTCCGGACCCCAGGAGAACCTCACTGCTGTCTGCGCGATCTCCTCCTCGAACCTGAGCGCGAGAAGCACGTGAGACGCCTCACCACTGCCTGCAGCGCATGCGGAGCCGCTCGAGCTGACGATCCCGCGCCGTTCCAGTTCGAGCAGAACGCTCTCGCCGCTGGTGCCGGGGAAGACGAACGACGCCGACGCGGGAAGACGGCGGACTGGATGCCCGGTCAGCGCCGCCTGCGGCACCCGGGCGAGCACCGCGGTCACGAACGCATCCCGTGCCGCAGCGGTAGTCTCGGCCCTCGAGTGCCGACCGTCCTCACCCAAGCGGATGGCCGCCGCCAGTCCGACCGCGCCCGCCACGTTCTCAGTGCCGGATCGCCGACCGCGTTCCTGGCCTCCGCCGTGGATGACCGGCTCGACCGGGATGCGCCCACGCACGAACAGAGCACCGATCCCTTTCGGCGCGCCCAGCTTGTGTCCTGAAATGCTGAGCGCGTCGACGCCGAGGGCCGCGCTGCCGAGATCGAGCCAGCCCGCAGCCTGGACCGCATCCGTGTGGAAAGGGATTCGGCGCTCGTGCGCGATCGCGGCGAGTTCGGCCACCGGCTGCACCGTTCCGATCTCGTTGTTCGCGAGCATGACCGTCGCGAGCGTCGTGTCTTCACGCAGCGCCGCGGCGAAGTCCGAGGGATCGACGAGTCCGGTCCCGTCCACGTCGACGAAGGTCACCTCGAAACCGTGGAGGCGCCTCAGATAGTCCACGGATTCGAGCACGGCCTCGTGCTCGATCGGGGTCGTGACGATGTGCCGGCCGCGCGGTGTGGCGAGTGCGATCCCTTTCACGGCGAGGTTGTCCGCCTCGGTGCCGCCCGACGTGAAGACGACATCCGAAGGGCGACAGCCGAGCCACTCTGCGACGGTCGCGCGCGCATCCGCCAGTGCGCGTGCCGCAGATTCGCCGACCGTGTGGTGGCTCGACGGATTGCCGAAGTCACCCGTCAGATACGGCCACATGGCCTCGAGGACTTCGCGCCGGACCGCGCTCGTCGCCGCCGCATCCAGGTAGATCACGGGGCCACCGCACCCGCATCCGCACGCGTCCCGTCGACGTCGACATCCAGTCCGAGGTCGAGCGACCGCACGCTGTGCGTGAGCGCCCCCACAGAGATCACGTCGACGCCGGTCTCCGCGATCGAACGAACCGTCGTGAGGTTGACGTTGCCACTCGCCTCGACGATCGCGCGACCGGCGACGAGCGCCACGCCTTCCCGCAGTTGGTCGACGGTGAAGTTGTCGAGCATGATCGTGTCGACCCGGGCGGCGAGAACTGGCTCGATCTGGTCGATGCGGTCGACTTCGACTTCGAGGTGGGTCGTGTGGGAGAGCTGCGCACGCACCGCGAGCAGGGCATCGGTCACGCTGAGTCCGCTCTGTGCCGTGAGCACGGCCAGGTGATTGTCCTTGGCCATCACGGCGTCGGACAGCGAGAACCGGTGGTTGTGACCGCCGCCGGAGCGCACGGCGTGACGCTCGAAGGCACGCAGGCCCGGGGTCGTCTTGCGGGTGTCGACGATGCGCGCACCGGTGTGCGACACCAGGCCCACGTATTGCGCCGTCAAGGTCGCTATTCCGCTCATCCGTTGCACCAGATTGAGCCCGACGCGCTCCGCCTGGAGGACCGACCGGGCCGGCCCCGCAACGACCGCGAGCACGTCTCCGGCTTCGAACCGTTCGCCGTCACGGACGCGCAGTTCGGTGCGGATGGTCTCGTCGGTCGCCGTCATCGCCGCAGTGAACACGGCCCCGCCGCTGAACACCCCTGGCTCACGCGCGATCAGGCGCGCAGTGGCATATGCCGTTTCGGGAATGAGCAACTCCGACGTGAGATCGCCCCACGGGGCGTCCTCCAGCAGGGCCGCCCTCACCACGGTGTCGATGATCTGGGGAGTCAGCACGGGACGGTCACCTCTCTGGCGTGGACGAGTTGCACAGCGAAGGCGTCGGAGGGCGCGGGGAAGTCCGAACGGAAGTGGGCGCCCCGCGATTCCTCCCGCTCCAGCGCGGACGCGACGAGGATGCGCGCGAGTTGCAGCAGGTTGGCGTCCTCCCGTTCACGTCGAGTCGGGTCGGCAGAATCGCTGCCGCGCCAGCCGTCGAGCGTGCGAAGCGCGTTTTCGAGCCCTTCACGCGAGCGGTGCACGCCCGCTGCCGCCCACATCAGCGACTGCATGCGCGCACGATCGACGACGGTGGTCGCCGACTCGGCGAAGCGCTCGGGACGGGAGGCCGCTACAGATCGGCGCATCCGCTCGCCGCGCCACTCCCACTCCGCGGGCACCCCGTCCGCGAGATCCTGCGCGGCCCGGTGCGCGAACACGATGCTCTCCAGCAGTGAGTTCGACGCCAGCCGGTTCGCGCCGTGCGCGCCGGTGCACGCGACCTCGCCGACGGCGTACAGGCCGGGAAGGGTGGAGCGTCCGCGCGTGTCCGTCGCCACCCCGCCCATCCAGTAGTGGGCGGCGGGTGTGACCGGGATCGGCACCCGTGACCAGTTGAATCCTGCGCGCCGGCACGCGGCGTCGATCGTCGGGAACCGTCGCGCGAGGAACTCCGCGCCCAGCCCGGTCGCGTCCAGGAGCACGGGCGTGCCGTCCTGCGCGGCCATCTCCACGGCGATGCCGCGGGCGACGACATCGCGCGGCGCGAGTTCGCCGGCAGGATGCACGTCGAGCATGAACCGCTCGCCTCCCGCATTCCGCAGGACGGCGCCCTCACCGCGCACCGCCTCCGACACGAGGAATGATCCTCCGATCGCGAGTGCGGTGGGGTGGAACTGGTAGAACTCGAGGTCCGCCAGGTCCGCTCCCGCACGCCAGGCCGCCGCAACGCCGTCGCCGGTCGTCACCGCCGGATTGGTGGTGTGCCGGAAGAGCTGTCCCGCTCCACCGCTGGCGAGCACCACGGCATCCGCCTCGATGGTGAGTGCGATCCCGTCCTCGAGCAGCACCTCGACGCCGGCCGCCCGGCCGTCGTCGTCGATGACGATGTCGGTCAGGAACGTGTGTTCCAGCACCCGGGTCGCGGATGCCCGCACGGCGCGAACGAGAGCACGCTCGATCTCGGCACCGGTCGCGTCTCCGCCCGCGTGAAGCACCCTGGCGTGCGAATGGGCCGCCTCCAGGCCGCGTGCGAGCGACTCCCCGTCGGTGTCGAACCGCACTCCGAGGTCGAGCAGGTCGCGGATGCGCGCGGGCGCCTCGCTGCACAGCACCTCGACTGCTTCGGCGTTTCCGAGACCGGCGCCCGCCGCGAGGGTGTCCGCGACGTGCTCGGCAACCGTGTCGTCGGGGAAGACGACGGCCGCGATCCCGCCCTGCGCGTACGCCGTATTGCTCTCGGCGAGTTCCGCCTTCGTGACGACCGTCACCTCGTGGAACCGGCTCGCCTCGAGGGCAGCGATCAACCCGGCCACACCGCTGCCGACCACGATCACGCGGGACATCTCAGGCCGCCATCGTCGTGTTCGGCTTGGCCGCGAGCATCCGCTCGAGTGCCACGCGGGCCGGGGCTGCGACGTCGTCGGTGACAGTGATCCGGTTGTGGATCTGTCCGCAAACGAGACCTTCGAGCACCCAGGCGAGATAGCCGGGGTGGATGCGGTACATCGTCGAGCACGGGCAGACCACGGAGTCGAGGCAGAAGATGGTGTGCTGCGGGTACTCCGCGGCCAGACGCTGGACGAGGTTGATCTCGGTGCCGATCGCGAACGTCGATCCGGCGGGTGCGGCGGCGATCGCTTTCACGATGTAGTCGGTCGAGCCGTACTCGTCGGCCGCGTCGACCACGGGCATCGGGCATTCCGGGTGAACGATGACGCGGACATCCGGATACTGTGCTCGCGCAGCCTCGATCTGGCCGACAGTGAAGCGCTTATGCACCGAGCAGAATCCGTGCCAGAGGATGACGCGCGCATCCTGCATCGTCGCCATCTCGTTGCCGCCGAGCGCCTTGCGCGGGTTCCACAGCGGCATCTGCTCGAGTGGGACTCCCATCGCCTTGGCGGTGTTGCGCCCCAGGTGCTGGTCGGGGAAGAAGAGCACCCGCTGGCCGCGCTCGAACGCCCACCTGAGGACGGTGTCGGCGTTCGAGGAGGTGCACACGATTCCGCCGTGCTCACCGCAGAAGCCTTTGAGGGCGGCAGACGAGTTCATGTAGGTGACCGGGATGACCGGTACGCGGCCGTCTGCATCCGGTTCCGTCCCGTACAGCTCCTCCAGCTGCTCCCAGCATTCGGCGACCGAGTCGATGTCGGCCATGTCGGCCATCGAGCATCCCGCCGCCAGATTGGGCAGGATGACCGCCTGGTCGGGCCGCGAGAGGAGGTCGGCGGTCTCGGCCATGAAGTGGACGCCGCAGAAGACGATCGCCTCGGCCTCCGGCTTCGACTTGGCGGCGTTCGCGAGCTGGAACGAGTCGCCCACGAAGTCCGCGTACTGCACGACCTCGTCGCGCTGGTAGAAGTGACCCAGCGTCACGACACGGGCGCCGAGTTGGGCCTTGGCGTCGAGGATGCGCCGGTGCAGTTCGCCGGCGGTGGCCGTGCGGTACTCCTCGGGGAGCTCGCCCTGACGGGGAGCCGCAGCCGGTATGGGGTCGGCCATCGACGCTCCCGGTCCGTAGCCCGGCGCCTGCAGGTCGAACACCCAGGGTCCGTCGGCGAGATCGGGGCTGCACGTCTCGCCGTCTGTCGCGCCGCGCGTGATCAGCTGGATGGTGGTGTCGACCGATGCTGTGATGCTCATGCGTACTGTCCTTCGTCGTTCGGATGCTCGGAATCTTCTGCTGGGATCAGGGGGCGTTCGCTGAGCCGGGGGAGCGGGCCCTGGTCGGCCAGGTCGATCGCGGAGTTGTAGCGGTAGAGCCGCGGAGGTCGGTGGCGCGTGCCCGCGAGGACTTCGTCGGTGGCGACGACCGCGTTCGACGCCTCGATCGCCCGCCGGAAGTTCGCCGGGTCGAGCGCCCGGCCGAGCACGGCCTCATGCACTTCGCGAAGCTGGGCCAGTGTGAACGTCTCGCCGAGGAAGGCGTGGGCGATGCGGCTGTATTCCATCTTGTTGCGGAGGCGCCAGAGGGCGTATTCGACGATGAGGTTGTGGTCGAAGGCGAGGGGCGGGAGGTCGTCGGCGGGAAACCACTGCACGTTCTCGCCGACGCTGGCCTGCTCGGCCTCTTCGCTGCGCACGAGCGCCCAGTACACGATGGACACGACACGGCCGCCGGCCGACCGCCCGACATCGCCGAAGGCGTAGAGCTGCTCGAGGTAGCGCGGCGTGAGTCCGGTGGTCTCGTGGAGGGAGCGGGCGGCGGCGACGGCCAGGTCTTCGTCGGTGCGAAGCGGACCGCCGGGCAGCGCCCAGCTGCCTTCATATGGTTCGCGGATGCGGCGGACCAGCGGTAACCAGACCGTCGCGAGGTCGGAGTCGTCTTCACGCCGGAGCGCGAAGATCACCGTCGAGACCGCGAGTGTCGCGCTCGCGTGCCCGGGCAACCGCTGCTCGTTCGAGACCATGTCGGGTCCTTCGGCCATCCGTCGCCTAAGAGTCATCGTGACTCTAAGTGTTGATCCATCTTAGTGTCATCGTGACCCGAAGTGCTAATCCGAATGCGAGCGAGTCAGCAGGATGTCATCTGCTCGACGGCGGCGCCGAGTGCTCCTGTTCCACCGACCAGGGTCATGGCCGAGACGTTGAGCTTCTCGATCGCAGCGAACTCGACGCTCGGAATGCAGGAGGAGGGCGCGAGGTACAGGGGCGAATCGGTGCTGCCCGCCCACGCCGACGCGGCGAGGGCGTCAGGAAAGCTGAGGCCCTGCGCGAGGAATGCCCGCGACGCGGTCGGATGTGCGTGCGCGTTCACCGCCGCGGCCGTGGCGTACCTGTCCAGCCCGCTCAAGCGCGTCACCGGGGCGATCGCGGCAAGCGACTTCGCCATCGCCGCGGACACCGAGCCGGTGCCCCCCGCGACGAAGATGCTGCGGGGAGCGAGCCGGCGCAGTAGGGCTGCCGTCGCCGGGTCGATCGTCGAGGATGTCCCGTTCACGAGCACGAGAGGTACGTGGGCGGAGGCAGCGGCGGCGCCTGCGGAGAGGGCGTCCGGGAAAGTCGAGCCGGTGGCGACGTAGACGCTCGGGACCGTGCCGGGAAATGATGCCGACACGAGTGAGCGTGAGGTCGCGTAGCGATCGGCGCCTGACAGGCGTGTGACAGAGCCATCGGGAGGAAGAAGGGCTTTCACCTGATCGGCCACGGTCTGCGAGACAGCGCCGGTACCACCGACGATGATCGCGTCATGCGCCTGAAGGCGTTGTATCTCAGCTGAGACGTTCTGCGGAAGCGAGGTCGGCGCTGTCAGGAGGAGTGGACCACCGGAGAGGACGGCGGCCGGACCTGCAGCAAGGGCATCCGGAAAGGTCGTGCCCGAAGCGATGAAGACGACGGGGGCGGTGGCCGGATGGGAGCCCTGCGAGATTGCGACACCCGTTCCGTAGCGGTCGACGCCGGACACCCGTGACGTCGCAGGGACGATCTGCTGGCTGTACTGCTGGGTGACGGTGTCGCCGTCGGCGTCCGTCGCGGTGATGCTGTAGTCGAACCAGCCGAGGTGGGAAGGGGTTCCCACAAGGGCTCCGCTCGGGTCGAGCGTCAGCCCCGCAGGGAGCGAGCCCGCAGTAGCGGCGAACGTGACGGGTGCGGGTCCTCGCGCCGTGAACCCGGTGGTGGACGGCTGGCCGATGATGAGGGCCGAAGGATCGTCACTTGTGATGGATACGGGCTCGGAAATGACCGTGATCGTTCCCAGGTTATGGTCGCCTCCGAAGACGAGGTTCGTTCGCTGGTCGACCGCCAGGTAGTCCAGTCGTATGCCCGTGGCCGTGTCGATGGACAGGCTGTCCATATCGATGACGACGAGACCGTTCCCGTTGAACATGAGCTTGCGGGTGGAGAGATCGATGCTCAGATCTCCGCCGGCCCCAGGCACCGTGAGATCGCCGGTTACGGCGTAGGTGCCGGGATCGATCGTGAAGAGCGACGAGGTCGCCATGCCGTTGGTGTGGGCGCCCACGAAGAGCCTGCCGGTGTCCTGGTCGACCCGCGCGATGTACGCGGGGACCGGCGGAGCGATCTTCTTCACGACCTTCATGGTGTGGGAGTTGATCACGGAGATGGTTCCGTCACCGCCGTCGACGACGTACACCATTCCCGTCGACTGGTCGACGTCGATACTTTGCGGAAAGCTTCCGACGGGGATGGTGTGGGTCACGGCTCCCTTCGCCTCATCGACGACGGTCACGGTGTTCGTGTTGCTGCTGGCGACGAACGCCAGTCCTGTGGTCTCGTCCACCGCGACAGCATCCGCACCGGCACCCGCGGGCAGCACGCCGACGAGCTTGTTCGTCCAGTCCGCGATCACCGACACGCTCCCGTCGTACCCGGCGACGAAGACCAGACCGGTGTACGCGTCGACAGCGACGGCGTTCGGGCTGGACGCGACATGGATCGTGGCGACGACGGCCTGGGTCTTCTCGTCGACGGCCAGGACCACGCGCTGATTCCAGTCCGCCACGTAGAGGGTGTCGTTGTAGGTGTCGACGGCGAGTTCACTGATGTCCGCATTGAGGTGGGTCGTCGAGTCGATGGTGTACGGTCCCGGAGCGGCAGAGGCCGGGGAGGTGTACCCAGCGACCCCCATGCACAGGGCGGCGACCAGGGCGGACGCGGCGATCGCGCGCAGTCCGGTTCGGCGTAGCCGCGCGCGGGAAGGACGGGTCGTCATCGACATGTGCATCCAATGTCCGGAGGGGTCGAGGTCCGAAGCGGACAGCAGTGCGTGCGCCGATTCAGCATTCAACCTAATGGTTCCGGACCGACGCATCTGCACCGTGCCCGCGTGGCGCCGCCTCATCCCTGCTCGCGGTATGCTGACAGGGCGTCTGCGCGAATGAGCATGGGCGTGCGAAAACTGAACACTGGGCCATCGAGGTCGATGCGGGAGAGCCGGCAGCACGCGAGTGTACGACCGGCACCGAAGGAGCAATCCTCCCCGACAATCTCTCAGGTACGCGTACCGCATCGGACTGGCCACTCTGAAAAGCAGAACTGCGCGCCGATCCGGCGTTGCAGCGCTCGCCCACGGTGAAAGTCGCGACCCGCGAGGGCGCGGTGAAACTCTCAGGCCGGATGACAGAGGGGGAGTTCTTGTGCAGACCCGTCACGCGGGTGTGCCGCACTCTCGATTCGGCCCCGGCCGGCGAAGACCGGAGAACTCATGACCTCGCACGACACTGACGCCAGCGGCACCCAGGGCGCCGACCGCCTGTCCCCCCTCAACGAAGCGCATGTCGACGCCGGTGCCTCGTTCACCGACTTCGCGGGCTGGCAGATGCCGGTCCGGTATTCGAGCGACCTCGCCGAGCACCACGCCGTCCGCACCGCCGCAGGCCTCTTCGACCTGTCGCACATGGGTGAGATCTATGTCGTCGGTCCCGAGGCCGCTGCGGCACTCGACTACGCTCTCGCCGGGAAACTCTCGGCGATCGCCGTCGACCAGGCGAAGTACAGCCTGCTGCTCTCGCGATCGGGCGGCATCGTCGACGACCTGGTCGTCTACCGCACCGGAGACGACCGCTACATGGTGGTCGCGAACGCGTCGAATCGCGCGATCGTCGCCGAGGAACTGCGCGACCGCACCGCCCCGTTCGAAGCGGACGTCTTCGACGAGAGCGACGAGATCGCGCTCATCGCCGTCCAGGGACCGGCGGCGCTCTCGATCCTCGCAGCGGTTCGCGAGTTCGCAGTCGAGGGCGGCGCGCTCGACGGTGACGGCTTCGCCGAGAAGCTCGACACGCTCAAGTACTACTGGTCCTTCCCCGCGACGTTCGACCAGCATCCGGTCCTCGTCGCGCGCACGGGCTACACCGGCGAGGACGGATTCGAACTGTATGTTTCGCCGGACATCGCCCGCACAGTCTGGGATGCTCTCCTCGAGGCGGGCTCAAAACAGGGGCTGGTTCCTGCGGGTCTCGCCAGCCGCGACACGCTCCGCCTCGAGGCGGGCATGCCGCTGTACGGCCACGAGCTCGACCTCGGCACCTTCCCCGCCCAGGCGGGCCTCGGCCGCGTCGTCAACCTCGCCAAGGAGACCGATTTCGTCGGCCGTGCGGCGAGCGAGGTCGGTCCGGATGCCGAGGCTCCCGTGCTCGTCGGGCTGATGGGTCACGGCAAGCGCGCAGCTCGCGCCGGCTACCCGGTCTTCGCGACGGACACGGCCACCGACGCGGACGAGACCGTCGGCGTCGTCACCAGCGGCGCTCTCTCGCCGACCATCGGCGTGCCGATCGCGATGGCCTACGTCGCCCCGTCGTTCGCCCGACCCGGAACCGAACTCCACGTCGACATCCGCGGCACCCGCCTCGGGTTCACCGTCACCGCCCTCCCCTTCTACAGCAGAAAGAAGAACTGACAATGGCCGCTCCGCAGGACCTCCAGTACACCGCCGAGCACGAGTGGATCCTCGTCGACGGCGATACCGCGACCGTGGGCATCACCGCCTACGCGGCCGAGAAGCTGGGCGATGTCGTCTTCGTCGAGCTTCCCGCCGTCGGCAGCGACATCGCGGAGGGCAAGGTCGTCGGCGAGATCGAGTCCACGAAGTCGGTGGGCGAACTGTTCGCGCCCGTCGACGGCACCGTGGCCGAAGTGAACGACGCCGTCGTCGCCTCGCCGGAGCTCGTCAACAGCGACCCTTTCGGCGAGGGATGGCTGGTCAAGGTCACGTTCTCCGCCCTGCCCGCACTGCTCAGCTACACCGAATACTCCGCCATCATCGGCGAGTGAGGCTTACCACCCAAAATGACTGAACTGTTCTCCACGCGTCACATCGGAACCGATGACGACGCGCAGTCCACCATGCTCGACCTCCTCGGCTACGACAACGTCGAGGAGCTCGTCAAGGCCGCAGTACCGAGGTCGATCCAGCTCGACGAGTCCCGCGAGTCGGCCCTGCCGGCTGCGGCGAGCGAGCGCGCAACGCTCGGCGAACTGCGGGCGATCGCGTCCCGCAACACCGTCAATCGCCCGCTGATCGGTCTCGGCTACTACGGCACCGTCACGCCGGCCGTCATCAAGCGGAACGTCCTCGAGAACCCGAGCTGGTACACGGCCTATACGCCGTACCAGCCCGAGATCTCGCAGGGTCGCCTCGAGGCGCTGATCAACTTCCAGACGATGGTCGCCGACCTGACCGGCCTCGACACGGCGAACGCGTCGATGCTCGATGAGGGAACCGCCGTGGTCGAGGGGATGCTGCTGGCCCGCCGCGCATCCAAGGCCGCGTCGAAGCGCTTCATCGTCGACGCCGACACGTTCCCGCAGACTCTCGCGCTGCTGCAGAACAGGGCGGATGCGGTGGGCATCGACCTCGCGATCCTCGACCTGCACAGCATCGACGCAGCCTCGCCCGAGCTGGCGGACGCGTTCGGGATCTTCGTCCAGTACCCGGGCGCCTCCGGTCGCGTCTGGAACCCCGCCGCGGTCATCGCGGCAGCGAAGTCGTCCGGTGCCGTCGCGGTCGCGGCCGCCGATCTTCTCGCGCTGACCCTTCTGACGTCGCCGGGCGAGCTGGGTGCGGACGTCGCGGTCGGCACCAGCCAGCGCTTCGGGGTTCCCCTGGGCTTCGGTGGCCCGCACGCCGGCTACATGGCGGTGCGCTCCGGACTCGAACGGCAGCTGCCGGGCCGGCTGGTCGGCGTCTCGCAGGATGCGGTGGGAAAGCCGGCCTACCGGCTCACCCTGCAGACGCGCGAGCAGCACATCCGCCGCGAGAAGGCCACCTCGAACATCTGTACGGCCCAGGTGCTCCTCGCCGTCATGGCCGGGATGTACGCGGTCTACCACGGTCCTCGCGGGCTCAAGGCGATCGGTCACGCGGTGCACTCCGCGACCGGCGCCGTCGCGGCAGCGCTCCGTGGCGCCGGCGTCGACGTTCGCTCCGAGTCGTACTTCGACACGCTCGAGATCGCCGTCGACGATGCGGATGCGGTGGTTCGTCGTGCGCACGAGGCCGGCATCCTGCTCCACGCCTCCGACCCCTCCACGGTCTGGCTCAGCATCGACGAGCCGTCTGCCGAGGACATCCGCGACGGCGCACTCCTCGCCGAGCTCGTCGACGTGTTCGCTCCGGGAGCCGTAGCGGACGGCACAGCGGTGGACGCGGGTTTCCGTTCCTTCGATGGCACGCTCGACCGTGCATCCGCCTACCTGACCCACCCCGTCTTCAACACCCACCACTCCGAGACGGCGATGATGCGGTACCTCAAGTACCTCGCCGACAAGGACTACGCACTCGACCGCGGCATGATCCCGCTCGGCTCGTGCACCATGAAGCTGAACGCGGCCACCGAGATGGAAGCCGTCACCTGGCCGGAGTTCGGCGCGCTTCACCCGTTCGCCCCGGCGTCGGATGCTGAGGGCTATCTCGAGCTCATCGACCAGCTCGAGACGTGGCTCGCCGATGTCACCGGGTACGACTCGGTCTCGCTCCAGCCGAACGCCGGCAGCCAGGGCGAACTCGCCGGCCTGCTCGCGATCCGGGGGTTCCACCGCTCGCGCGGCGACCTGCAGCGGACGGTCTGCCTGATCCCGCAGAGCGCGCACGGCACGAACGCCGCATCCGCCGTGCTCGCCGGGATGTCGGTCGTCGTGGTCGCCTGCGACGACCTCGGCAACGTCGACCTCGACGACCTGCGCGCCAAGATCGCTGCGAACGCGGACGCGCTCGCAGCGCTCATGGTGACCTACCCGTCGACGCACGGAGTGTACGAGCACGAGATCGCCGCCATCACGCAGGCCGTCCACGATGCCGGGGGACAGGTCTACGTCGACGGGGCGAACCTCAACGCGCTCCTCGGTTTCGCCCGCTTCGGCGACTTCGGCGGAGACGTCAGTCACCTGAACCTGCACAAGACGTTCTGCATCCCGCACGGCGGTGGCGGCCCCGGTGTCGGCCCGGTCGCGGCGAAGGCGCACCTCGCACCGTTCCTGCCGGGACACCCGCTTGCGCAGCGCCCCGACCACTACCTCGGAGGCGGCCAGACGCGTGTCGCGCACGCCGGTGGTCCGGTCTCATCGGCGCCGTACGGAAGCCCGAGCATCCTGCCGATCAGCTGGGCCTATGTCCGCATGATGGGCGAGCAGGGTCTCACCCAGGCGACGGGTGCCGCCGTGCTCGCAGCGAACTACATCGCTGCGCGCCTGCGTGATCACTACCCGGTGCTGTATTCCGGCGACAACGGTCTCGTCGCCCACGAGTGCATCCTCGACCTGCGCCCGCTAACCGAAGCGACGGGGGTTACTGTCGACGATGTGGCGAAACGCCTGATCGACTACGGTTTCCACGCCCCGACGATGAGCTTCCCGGTTGCGGGCACGCTCATGGTGGAGCCGACCGAGTCCGAAGACCTGGCCGAGCTCGACCGCTTCGTCACGGCGATGATCTCGATCAAGGCCGAGGCGGATGCGGTCAAGGCAGGCTCGTGGCCCGTCGACGACAACCCGCTGCGTGGCGCTCCTCATACTGCGGAGTCCGTCGTCGTCGGCGAGTGGTCGCACCCGTACTCGCGCGAGCAGGCGGTCTATCCGGTTCCGGGTCTCGTGCGCTCGAAGTACTGGCCGCCGGTGCGACGCATCGACCAGGCGTGGGGCGACCGCAACCTCTTCTGCGCCTGCCCGCCCCCCGAGGCGTTCGCGTAGCCTTCCACCGCGTGTCGCCGTTCGAGCCGAGAGTCGCCCGCCCAGCGGGTCGCCTCGGCCCGAACGGCGACACTCGGCTTCAGGGTCAGCGGAAGAGGGCGGGCCACCAGGTCACGGCGAGGGGATAGCCGACGAATGACGCGATGTCGATGATCCAGTGCGCGATCACGAGGGGCATCACCCGGCCCCACCGGGTGTAGCACCACCCGAACACGACCCCCATGGCGAAGTTGCCGAAGAAGGGCCCGATGCCCTGGTAGAGGTGGTAGCTGCCGCGCAGTGTCGCCGCGCCGAGGATGATCGCCCAGCGCGACCATCCGAGTTGCCGGAGCCGCGTGAAGAGGTAGCCGACGACGATGACCTCCTCTTGGAGTGCCGCCCGCAGCGCGGCGAGGATGAGGATGGGCACTGTCCACCAATGGCTGTCGAGCGGGGCCGGAATGACGTTGACGGTCAGGCCGAGGGCCCGCCCGACGAAGTACAGGACGAGGCCGGGAACCCCGATCACAGCGACGAGTGCGAGACCGCCCAGGACGTCCCTTCCGGGCCGGGTGAAGTCGAGCCCGATCCGCCGGAACGTGCTCCGTCCCGGGCGCCAGAGCAGGTAGATGACCAGTGCGACGGCGAACAGATCGAAGAAGATCGCCAGGAACTGGTAGGTGAAGTCGAGCCATTCACGCGGTGACTGCGAGCCGTTGATCGTCGCCGACTGGTCGGAGAGCGGCGGCCCTGCGGTGAGCCGCGCGATGATGTTGACGACGGAGTAGATTGCGGATGCTCCGAGCGAGAGCCCGAGGACGATCGCGACTTCCCACCACAGGCGGGGCCGGTCCTCCCGCGCCACCACCGTCTCGGACTGCCACGGCGTCGGCGTCTTCGCTTTCTCCATGATCTGAATACTGCCAGTTCCGGTGCTTACCACCTGAAACACGCTGCGCAAGTGCAATTTCTTGCATGGCGCACTGCTCTTGTGCAGGTTTCCTGTGCTCAATGCAAAAAACCGGCGACTGAGTTACCACTGTGTAACGTTTTCGCGCCCGGTTTTGCATTCACAGTCAACCGTACCTATGGTCATTCTTATCCAGCGCGGTGCGGGTGCTCTCGCGCGCCCATGCCGTCGCACACTTCGCACAGGAGGAACATTGCAGATCCAAGGAAGAAAGGTCAGGCACGCGGCCAGCGCCGTCGCCATCGTCGGCGTCGCAGCAGTTGCGCTCACCGCCTGCACCACGTCGGGCAGCTCGTCCACGCCGTCCGCTGCCCAGGGTGGCACTGTGACCGTCGCGGTTGTCAACGACTTCACGTCGTTCAACTCGCAGACGCCGCAGGGCAACCTGGACACCAACGGCCAGGTCGGTTACCTCGACGGCTCGTACGGCACGGGTTTCCAGTACATCGACAACAACTTCAAGATCGTTCACGACGACAAGTTCGGGAAGTTCGAGAAGGTCAAAGATGACCCGCTGACCGTCAAGTACACGCTTAACAAGGACGACAAGTGGTCTGACGGACAGCCCGTCACCGCCGATGACATGGTCCTCGGCTGGGCGATCCAGTCCGGCTACTACGACTCCGCCACGCTCGACCCGGCCAGCGGCAAGGTCACCAAGGGCACCCGCTACTTCCAGTACGCGGGCAGCACCGTCGGCCTCGACCAGACCGCGTTCCCGACGATCGGCGACAACAACACGTCGATCACCCTCACCTACGCCAAGCCGTACGTGGACTGGGAGCTCGTCGACCCGATGGCACAGCCCGCCCACATCGTCGCCAAGAAGGCCGGACTCAGCTCCGCTGCCGACCTGACGTCGCTGCTGAAGGGCCTGCCGCACGGCGACACGTCCAACCCGGCCGCACCGGACCCGACGCTGAAGAAGGCTTCTGACTTCGTCAACACCGGCTACGACGTCACCGCGATGCCGACCGACAAGGACCTGACCGTCTCCAGCGGGCCGTTCGTCGTCTCGTCGTGGACCCCCGGCCAGTCACTCACCATGACGCAGAACAAGTACTACGCGGGCGGCCTCAAGCCGAACGTGGATAAGGTCGTGTTCCGCTTCATCGGCGACGCAAGCGCCCAGGTCACCGCTCTCCAGAACGGTGAGGTCGACATCATCAACCCGCAGGCGTCAGCTGACACGCTGACCGCTCTGAAGAACACCACTGCAACGGTGCTCGCGGGCGACCAGGCGTCGTACGACCACCTCGACCTGACCTTCAGCAAGTCCGGAGTCTTCTCCGACCTCGCTGTCCGCCAGGCGTTCCTGAAGACGATCCCGCGCCAGCAGATCCTGGACTCGATCGTCACCCCGGTGAACCCGAAGGCCAAGGTCCTGAACTCGCAGATCTTCCTCCCCAACCAGGCGGAATACGCGGACTCGGTCAAGGGCAACGGTTCTGACGCTTACAACAAGGTCGACATCGCGGGCGCCAAGACGCTCCTCGCGGGCAAGACCCCGACCGTGAGCATCATGTACAATACCAACAACCCGAACCGTGTCGACGAGTTCCAGGCCATCCAGGCATCCGCCGCGAAGGCCGGCTTCAAGATCGTCGACGCCGGTAACCCGGACTGGTCCAAGAAGCTGGGCGACGGCTCGTACGACGCCGTGCTCTTCGGCTGGATCTCGCCTGGTGCAGGTACCCAGCAGCTGACCCAGGTCTTCGGTCCTGTCGGCTCCGGTGGTAACTACAACAACTACAACGGCACGGGTGACCTGGCCAACTCGACCCAGACCATGACGGACAAGTCCGAACTGGTCAAGACCGAGAACCAGATCGACAAGCAGACCTTCACCGACGCGTACGGTCTGCCGCTGTTCCAGCTGCCTGGCATCTTCGGTGTCAGCACCCGCGTGGACGGCGTGAAGTACAACGGTGGCCAGAGCGGTCCGTTCTGGAACTTCTGGGATTGGTCGGTCAAGGCTTCCAAGAAGTAGCCTTGCCTGATTGATGTGGTCCCCGGGGCCTGGCCCCGGGGATCACACCCGTTCGGGGCGCTGGAGCGAAAAGCTCCAGCGCCCCGTACCATGAATACGTTCGCGTGACCCGCGAATACAATGTCAGGTGCCCGTCCCCGACCCCGGGATGGTCAGATCCATCCGGCGGATCGTGGTGCCGTTCCAGATAGGTAGTCATTCAATGGTGAGCTTTATTCTGAGGCGAATTCTCGTCTCGATTCTCATCCTCATCGCCGCATCGTTCCTGATGTACATGCTTGTGGCGTATTCGGTCGATCCGCTCGCGGACCTCCGATCCAGCAACAACCCGAACAAAGAAGCGCTGATCTCGGCGCGTGTCGCGCTTCTCCACCTCGATGTCGCACCACCATTGCGCTGGGCGCTGTGGCTCGGTGGCGCTGCGAAGTGTCTCATCCCGTTCGCGAACGCCTGCGACCTCGGGTCGACCATCTCGAACGCGCAGGTGACCGACATCCTGCCGCAGGCGCTCGGTTCCACGGTTCAGCTCGTGACCCTCGCCCTCGTGCTCGCTGTCGTCTTCGGGATCTCGATCGGCATCATCACCGCCCTTCGCCAGTACAGCGGTCTCGACAACACGATGACCTTCATCAGCTTCTTCCTCTACTCCCTCCCGGCGTTCCTCGTCGCGGTGCTCCTCAAGGAGTTCGTGGCGCTCGGCTTCAACAACTTCCTCGCAGACCCCGTGATCAGCTGGTACTGGCTCGTGATCATCGGTGTACTGATAGGCGCGATCTTCCAGTCACTGGTGGGAGGCGATCGTCGACGACGACTGATCGTGTTCGCATCGGTGGGTGGTGCCACCTTCCTGCTGCTCTGGCTGATGTCGGCTACCGGCTGGTTCCTCACTCCGGGCCTCGGTCCGGTCGCGATGATCATCCTCATCGGCGGTATCGCTCTCGGCTCGACCGCACTGATGGCCGGCCTGCAGAACCGCAAGGCCCTGATCACGGCGGGCATCAACGGCGCGATCGGCATCATCGCCTACTTCGCGATACAGCCGCTGCTGAACATCTCGAGCGTGGCGACCATCGCGATCCTGGCGATCGTCACACTCGCGGTCGGCCTGGTCAGCGGCTGGCTGGTCGGCGGTTACGACCGAGGCCAGAACATGCGTGTCGGCGCCGTGACGGCCGTGCTCTCCGCGGCGCTGATCCTGATCGACCGCTACATGCAGGCCTGGCCCCAGTACCTGCAGGACACGAACGGCCGCCCCATCGCAACGGTCGGCTCGTCGACCCCGAACCTGAATGGCGACATCTGGGTCACGGGTCTCGACACGTTCACGCACCTGCTGCTGCCGACGATCGCTCTCCTGCTCATCTCGTTCGCCAGCTACACGCGCTACTCGCGCGCCGGGATGCTCGAGGTGCTCAATCAGGACTACATCCGTACTGCGCGCGCCAAGGGCCTGCCCGAACGCACGGTGATCGTCCGTCACGCCTTCCGCAATGTGCTCATCCCGATCACGACCCTGGTCGCGTTCGACGTCGGAGCCCTGCTCGGTGGCGCGATCATCACAGAGAGGGTGTTCGCCATACCCGGCATGGGCTTCCTCTTCAGCGCCGGTCTCAGTCGTGGCGATCTCAACCCCGTCATGGGTTACTTCGTCGTGATCGCGATCATGGCCATCCTGTTCAACTTCCTGGCCGACCTGGCCTATGCAAGCCTCGACCCGAGGGTGAGGGTCCGATAATGACCATCAACAACGAACCGGTCGTCACCGACGAACCGACTATTGAGTCGAAGGCTCCTGAGAGCCAGGGGCGGATCATCTTCCGCCGCTTCATGGGGAACCGAATGGCGGTGACCTCGATCATTCTCGTCGTCTTCATCGTGCTGTTCTCGGTTTCGGCCATCGGCGTCGGCCCCATCCACGGGTGGTGGAAGTACACCTACCAGGAACTGAACGTCCAGGTGAACCAGGGCGCGCCGTCGCTCGAGCACCCGTTCGGCCAGGACCGCATCGGCAAGGACTATTTCGCCCTCGTCATGCGCGGCATCCAGAACTGGTTCATCGTGATGATCGTGCTCGGCGGAATCGCGAGCGTCGTCGGCGTCGTGGTCGGCGCGATCGCCGGCTACTACCGCGGAATCACCGACGCGATCCTGATGCGCATCACCGACGTCTTCATCGTGATCCCGGCCCTCGTCATCGGCTCCGTCGTCGGCCACTGGGCCGGCGGACTCGGTGCGCCCCTGCTCGCGATCATGCTCGGCTTCTTCTCCTGGATGGGTATCGCCCGCCTGGTGCGAGGCGAGTTCCTCTCACTCCGTGAGCGTGAGTTCGTCGAAGCAGCGCGTGTCGCCGGAGCCTCCGACCGGCGCATCATCTTCAAGCACATCCTGCCCAATGCGGCGGGTGTCGTGATCGTGTCGTCCACCCTGATCATGGCGTCGGCGATCCTGCTGGAGACGGCCTTGAGCTTCCTCGGCTACGGCATCAAAGCGCCCGACGTGTCCCTCGGCCTGCTGATCAGCCAGAACGAGTCGGCATTCCAGACCCGTCCGTGGCTGTTCTGGTGGCCCGGCTTCTTCATCGTCGCGCTCGCGCTGCTGGTGAACTTCATCGGCGACGGACTGCGCGACGCGTTCGACCCGCGTCACCGCCGGTTCAAGCTGCGCCAGATGCAGGAAGAGCTTCCCGAGTCCGGAGACGAGCGGGCATGACGCTCCTCGTGAGCCCGGCCGGCGGACCGCTAGCCGACGAGGATCGCGACGACAGAGCCCGCCGCGAGCACGACGAGCGCGATCGCGACCGCCCAGTGCGTGGTCACGGTCACCGTCGTCGTGTCGGCGACGCCCGTCTCGAACGCTCCGCGTTCGCGGAGTCTGTCCCAGCGACTGCGCACGAGGTACGCGGCTTCACCCGACTCGGTGCCGAGCAGGTCACCCGGTCGCGCGGCGTCGCCTTCGAGCGGTGCCCTGCTGCCGGAGTTCTCGCTCCTCGACTTGGTGGCTCGGTAGCTGGAGGCGCGGCCGGGAGCGGGAGCAGCCCACGCGGTGTAGTTGTGCCCGGGCGTGTAGAGGGTCAGCGCGTACTTGGTGTCCACATGGATCAGCGCAGCCCACGGCACGAAGACCGTGCGCAGCACGTTGCGCAGGCGGACACCCTCGTCGTCGACTTCGACGCTCGGACGCCACAGCGCCTCCCACGCGAACAGCGAGACGAACGCCGCCGGCAGCACGTACAGCAGTCGGATGCCCGGCGCCACGAACAGCAGGCTGCCCGTCATGAAGGCGGCGAGCACCCAGATCACGACGGCAAGGATGCGATTGAAGCGCGACGTGTAGACGTCGCGCCCGGACGGAGCTTCGGTGGGCATGCGTCCATGCTGGCAGCATCCGCATCGGCCGTCCAACGCAACACGATCTCGACGGCGACCACAGTCGCCCTGGAAGGAAACAGAATTTCATGACCGACACGACGACCGGGCAGACCCCCGTTCTCGAGGTCACGGACCTCAGCGTCGACTTCGGTGTCGAGGGAATGTGGGTTCCCGCGGCCAAGAAGCTGAACTACGCGATCAGGCCGGGCGAAGTCCTCGCCCTGGTCGGCGAGTCCGGTTCGGGCAAGAGTGCGAGTTCGATGGCGATCCTCGACCTCCTGCCTGAGAACAGCCGGATCCAGGGCAGCATCAAGCTCGACGGACGCGAGCTCACCGGCCTCAAGCCGCAGCAGATGCGCAAGGTCCGCGGTGCACAGATCGCGGTCATCTTCCAGGAGCCGATGACGGCGCTGAACCCGGTGTACACGATCGGTTCCCAGATCGTGGAGACCCTGCGCATCCACTACGGCATGTCTCCGCACGAGGCTCGCGAGCGTGCGCTCGAACTGCTCGAGATGGTCGAGCTGCCCGACCCGCTGAAGGCGTACAACTCGTACCCTCACCAGCTCTCCGGCGGACAGCGGCAGCGCGCGATGATCGCGCAGTCGATCTCGTGCGACCCCAAGCTCCTGATCGCCGACGAGCCGACAACGGCTCTCGACGTGACGGTGCAGGCCGAGATCCTCGACCTGCTCCGCAGCCTCCGTGACCGCCTCGACAGCGCCATCCTGCTGATCACCCATGACATGGGTGTCGTCGCCGACCTCGCGGACAACATCGCCGTCATGCGCAAGGGCGACATCGTCGAGACCGGAACGGTCGAGGCGGTCTTCGCCAACCCGACGCACCCGTACACGATCGCCCTCCTCGAGGCCGTTCCCCACCTCGGCCAGCGCGGCGACGAAGAGATCGACACGACCGCGGCGCTCGCCACGGGCTCCGACAGCGCGCAGGCCGAGGAGTTCGCCGAGCGCATCGCGATCAACGAGCGCCTCGCAGAAGAGGCCGCCGAGCTCGCCGAGCGCGACACGCGCAAGATCGTCGTCGACTTCCAGGACGTCGCGATCGAGTATCCGAAGCGCGGCCGAGTGCCGGCGTTCCGGGCGGCGGACCAGATCAACCTCCAGATCCGTGAGGGCGAGGTGCTCGGCCTGGTCGGTGAGTCCGGCTCGGGCAAGACAACGCTCGGCCGTGCCGCGATCGGACTCCTGCCGATCGCCGAGGGCAAGCTCGTCGTCGCCGGCCAGGACATCTCGCACGCAGGCCGAGACGAGATCCGTGCCCTGCACAAGAACGTGGGCATCGTCTTCCAGGACCCGGCGTCGTCGCTCAACCCGCGTCTCCCGATCGGGGACAGCATCGGTGAGCCGCTCCTGCTCGCCAAGGGCATGAAGGGCGCCGCCCTCAACAAGGAGGTCGAGCGCCTGCTCGACAGCGTCGAACTTCCCCGCTCGTACCGGACCCGGTACCCGCACGAGCTCTCCGGAGGCCAGAAGCAGCGCGTCGGTATCGCCCGCGCACTGTCTCTGAAGCCGCAGGTCCTCATCGCCGACGAGCCGACGAGCGCGCTCGACGTCTCGGTGCAGGCCCGCGTGCTCGAACTGATGCAGCTGCTGCAGAAGGAGATGAACTTCGCCTGCCTCTTCGTCACCCACGACCTGGCGGTCATCGACGTCCTCGCCGAGCGCATCGCGGTCATGCACCACGGAAACCTGGTGGAGACGGGCACGCGCGACGAGATCCTCCGTTACCCGAAGGAGGCGTACACGCAGCGACTCCTCGCCGCGGTTCCCCTTCCCGATCCCAAGCTGCAGCGCGAGCGCCGCGACCTTCGCCGCGAGATCCTGGCAGCGGGTTCGGACGAGGGTCCGCACATCGCGGCGCCCCTCGAAGATCCGGAGCCGAACGTCCCGCCGTCGGCCCAGTTCTGACCGGCTGCGTGCAGGCGCGACGGGTCAGTGCGTTTGTGGGGTAAAATTGAACGTTACCCCCCAAAACTTCTGACTGAGAGTCGAGCCTGCACGCATGTCTGAAACCGCCGTCGCCCACCGCGACGATCTGCGTAACGTCGCGATCGTCGCCCACGTCGACCACGGCAAGACCACCCTTGTCGACGCCATGCTCCGGCAGACGAACTCCTTCTCTTCGCACGAACACGTCGAAGAGCGCGCCATGGACTCCAACGAGCTGGAGCGCGAAAAGGGCATCACGATCCTCGCCAAGAACACGGCGATCTCCTACCGTGGCAAGCACGCCGCCGACGGCCCGATCACCATCAACGTGATCGACACCCCCGGCCACGCCGACTTCGGTGGCGAGGTCGAGCGCGGCCTGTCCATGGTCGACGGCGTCGTGCTCCTCGTCGATGCGAGCGAGGGCCCGCTTCCGCAGACCCGCTTCGTGCTGCGCAAGGCGCTCGAGGCCAAGCTTCCCGTCATCCTGCTCGTCAACAAGACGGACCGTCCGGATGCGCGCATCGACGCCGTCGTGCACGAGAGCCAGGACCTCCTCCTCGGCCTTGCGAGCGACCTCGCCGACGACGTCCCCGATCTCGACCTCGACGCGATCCTCGACGTGCCGGTCGTCTACGCGTCCGGCCGCAACGGTGCCGCGAGCCTCAACAAGCCGGAGAACGGCGAACTGCCCGACAACGCCGACCTCGAGCCGCTCTTCGAGGCCATCCTCGAGCACATCCCCGCACCGACCTACGACCCCGCGGCTCCGCTTCAGGCTCACGTCACGAACCTCGACGCGTCGCCGTTCCTCGGTCGTCTCGCACTTCTTCGCATCTTCAACGGAACGCTCAAGAAGGGCCAGACCGTGGCCTGGGTGCGTCACGACGGCGACGTGCACAACGTCCGCGTGACCGAGCTCATGATCACCAAGGCGCTCGACCGGTACCCGGCCGAGAGTGCGGGCCCCGGCGACATCGTCGCCGTCGCCGGTTTCGCCGACATCATGATCGGTGACACGCTCGCCGACCCTGACGACATCCGCCCGCTTCCGCTCATCCACGTCGACGACCCCGCGATTTCGATGACCATCGGCACGAACACCTCCCCGCTCGTCGGCAAGGTCAAGGGCCACAAGCTGACCGCGCGCATGGTGAAGGACCGCCTCGACCGCGAACTGGTCGGCAACGTGTCGCTCCGCGTGCTCGACATCGGCCGGCCCGACGCGTGGGAGGTGCAGGGTCGCGGCGAACTCGCGCTCGCCATCCTCGTCGAGCAGATGCGCCGCGAAGGCTACGAGCTCAATGTCGGCAAGCCGCAGGTGGTCACGAAGAAGGTCGACGGCAAGACGCACGAGCCGTTCGAGCACCTGACGATCGACGTGCCGGAGGAGTACCTCGGCGCGATCACGCAGCTGCTCGCCGCCCGCAAGGGCCGCATGGAGAACATGTCGAACCACGGCACCGGCTGGGTCCGCATGGAGTTCATCGTGCCATCGCGCGGCCTGATCGGCTTCCGCACCGAGTTCCTGACGATCACGCGCGGTACCGGTATAGCGAACGCCATCTCGCACGGCTACGACGAGTGGGCAGGCCAGATCGTCACGCGGAGCAACGGGTCGATCGTCGCCGACCGCGCCGGCGTCGTCACACCGTTCGCCATCATCGCGCTCCAGGAACGCATGACCTTCTTCGTCAACCCGACCGAAGAGGTCTACGAGGGCATGGTCATCGGCGAGAACTCGCGTGCCGACGACATGGACGTCAACATCACCAAAGAGAAGAAACTGACGAACATGCGTCAGTCGACGGCCGACAACTTCGAGTCGATGACTCCGTCGCGCCAGCTGACCCTGGAGGAATGCCTCGAGTTCGCCCGCGAGGACGAGTGCGTCGAGGTCACGCCGGCCGCGGTGCGCATCCGTAAGGTCGAGCTCGACCAGACGGCGCGCGCCCGCTCCACCTCCCGCCTGAAGAAGCAGGACCAGAACGCCTGAGCGCCGAAGCGCGTTCATTGAACGTGCTTCGGCGCCAGAGTACGCTTCGCCCTAGGCGGGTTCGATCGAGCCCGCCGGGGGAGCGTGACCTCATGTACAGCGTTCGGAGACACCTCGCGGTGCCGCTCGCGATCCTGCTTGCTCTCGGGCTCGCACCCGCCGTGAGCGGCTGCGCCAATGTCGAGGGCATCGTGAAGAACGTGACCGGCGGCCACGTCGACATCGGCGGGAACAAGGTTCCGAGCGACTTTCCTTCGGCGGTTCCGCTGTACAAGGGCGACATCGTCTTCGGCGCGTCCGTCGGCGGCGATGACAAGAAGGTCTGGAACGTCACTGTCAAGGTTCCGGATGCGACAGCATCCGCCGACATCGAGAAGCAGCTGACCGATGCAGGTTTCACGGGTTCGTTCAAAGGCGCGGACGGTGACGCGAACACGGGCACCTTCACGTCGGACGCCTACGGGGTGCTCGTGGTCGTCACGAGCGCGGGCAAGAACGGCTGGGTCGCCAACTACACCGTGACCACGGCGTCGGTCCTGAGTCCGAGCCCGACCCCGACATCCTGAGCTGCCCTGCGCGGGCGCAGGACGACCAGGGCGGCCCGAGGACTACGCGAAGAGTCCGGCGCCGACATAGCTGCCGGGACGCGCGCCGGGCGGAACGGCGAAGATCGCCGAGCCGACGTGCTTCAGGTACTCGTTCATCGCGTCGCTGCGCGCCAGCTGCTGCTGGATCGGGATGAACTGCTTGCGCGGGTCGCGCTGGAACGCGATGAAGAAGAGTCCGGCGTTCAGACGCCCCAGCTCGTCGTTGCCGTCGACGAAGTTGTAGCCGCGCCGCAGCAGCTGGGCGCCGTTGTTGGTGCTCGGATGCGCGAGTCGCACGTGCGAATCGGTGTCGATCTTGGTGCCGCCGTCTGGTGACACCGCGAGGAAGTTGGGCGCGGTGAACTCGGTGCCGCCCGACAACGGTGCGCCCTCGCCTTTGTCGCGCCCGATGATGCGCTGCTGCTCGCCGAGCTGCTGCCGGTCCCAGGTCTCGATGACCATCCGGATCTTGCGCGTGACCAGATAGGACCCGCCCGCCATCCAGGCTGCGCCGTCGGAGTCCGCCGCCCACACCTGATCATCCACGACCGTGGTGTCTTCGGCCTTGATGTTCGCCGTGCCGTCCTTGAAGCCGAAGAGGTTCCGCGGAGTGACCTGGGCGCGGGTGGTCGCCGACGTGCGGCCGAAGCCCAGCTGGGACCAGCGGATGGATGCGCGGCCGAAGGCGATACGGGAGAGGTTGCGGATGGCGTGGACCGCCACCTGCGGGTCGTCGCTGCACGCCTGGATGCAGAGATCTCCGCCGCTGAGCGCATCCTGGAGGGCGTCGCCAGGGAAGTGGGGGAGGTCGACGAGAGCTTCCGGTCGACGTGAGGCGAGCCCGAAGCGGTCGACCCCGTTGCTCGTGCGGAACAGGGCCGGCCCGAAGCCGAAGGTCAGGGTGAGCCCAGCGGCCGGAAGGTCGAGCGCCTCGCCGGTGTCGTCGGGCGGCGCGTCGAGCGGACCGCTGGCGGGGCCGTAGGCGCCCGCAGACTTGCCCTGCGTCATCCGGGCGGCCGCGACCGTCCAGTCCTTCAGCAGCTCGATCAGGCCCGCTCGGTCGAGATCGGGCGCAGTGTCGAACGAAGCGAAGTGCAGGCGATCCTGAGCCGCAGTGGTGATCCCGGCCTGGTGGTCGCCATGGAACGCGTACACGGCCGCCGAGCCGGAGCCGGCACCGGCGGTCGCGAGAACGGTGCGGTCGAGCGCTACGCCCGCACCCACCCCGAGGAGTCCGGCGCCCACGGTCGCGCCCGCGAGCCCGAGCAGTCCTCGACGGGACAGCCCGGGCTCCACGGGTTCGCTGGTGATGTCAGCCACGCGCCGACCCTATTTGACGATGATGGACGTGAGCTTGCTGAGGGGCTCGCTCAGCGCGTTCACCTCGTCGGAGAGCTCTTTGACCTGGGCGGTGGTGAGTGTCGTGTACAACACGTAGCCGTTCCCGCTCTTGTACTTGTCGAGGAGCGCTGTGATGGCCGCGAACTCTGCGTCGAGCTGCTTCACGACGTTCTTGCCGTCGACACCCTTGGCCGAAGCGATGTCGCGGACGATGCCGTAGGCGACATTCGCGCCTTCGACGTTGGCCTGGAAGTCCCACAGGTCGGTGTGGGAGAAGGTCTCCTCTTCACCGGTGATCTTGCTGCGCGAGACCTCCTCCATCAGGCCGATCGCGCCGTTGGAGATCTGGTCGATGGTCAGCGTGAAGGTCTTCGCGTAGACGAGGTCGTACAGGCGCTGGGTGTCCGAGACGAGCCGGTCGGCGAGCTGCTTGCGCTCGGCAGGCGTCGCGGCGGTGTACCCGGCCGGTGCCCACAGATCCTTCTCGACGCGGTGCCAGCCCGTCCAGGTCTGGCCCTGCTCGAGGTCGGCTTCACGCAGGTCGATCGCCGGGTCGATGTCGCCGAACTGCTCGGCGGTCGGCTCGATGCGCTCGTAGAACATGCGGGCGGCCGGGTACTGCGCGCGGGCCGCGGCATCGTCCCCGGCGATGTACGCCGCAGCGAACTTCTGGGTGGCGGAGAGCAGCTGGCCGCTCTGGTCTTTGATGTAGGAGATGTAGTTGGTCGCCGCCCCGGCAATCTGCTTGCTCTCGCTCTGGCTCGTCGCTGCCTTCTTGCCGGCGGTGACGGTGAACTTCTTCAGGTCGGTCGGGTTGCCTACCATGCCCTTCTTGCATGCCGTGTAGTAGCTGCCTTCGGCCAGCTGCACGACGTAGTTCACCGTGGTTCCGGGCCCGATGTTCTCCTTCTCGCCGGCGATCCGCAGTTTGTCCGAGGCGAGGATCTCGAACTCGTTGACGTCCGTGCCCGTGTTGGTCACCTGGAAGGTCACCGGTCCGCCGGGGGCACTCGACGAAGACACGACGCAGCTGTCGTCTGTCAGGTTGACTGCGATCGCCTCCGCGTCGGCGGATGCGCGGTTCGGCACGCATCCGGTCAGTGCGAGAGCGATCGCGGCGGCGCCTGCGAGCGCGCCGAAGTATCGGGTCTTCATGCTGTGGGTTGTCTCCTTGTCAGGACGCGGCGGTCTGGTGCGTCGTCGTCGGTGCGGACGTGCGCGCTGGGACCTGTCGCGGGGTTGCGGAACGGTGCTGGCGGAAGTAGAGGGTGCCGACGACAGCGAGATAGGCGACCCAGGCGCCCACCTGCAGCCACGACGGTGACGGATTGAAGTTCACGATGCCCTGGAGCACGGTTCCATACCAGCTGCTCGAGGGGATGATGGTGCTGATGTCGTAGGCGTGACGGCCGACGCCGGGGAGCACTCCGGCCTCCTGGAGGTCCCCGACCCCGTAGGCCAGGACGCCCGCGGCGACGACGATGAGGAAGACGCCGGTCCAGGTGAAGAATTTGCCGAGGTTGATCTTGACGAAGCCGCGGTAGATGAAGATCTCGATGACGACGGCGGTGAGGATGCCGAGGAGCGCGCCGACCGCGGGAACCCAGCTGCCGCCGACGGATGCCACCGTCGCCCAGACGAAGAGCGAGGTCTCGATGCCTTCCCGGCCGACACTGAGGGCGGCGAGGAGGATGATGCCCCAGCCAGCGCCGAGCAACGCGCTGTCCACGCGGGAGTGGAGTGTGCTCTTGAGTGTGCGCGCCGTCTTGCCCATCCAGAAGACCATCCAGGTGACGAGTCCGACTGCGACGATGGAGAGTGTGCCGCCCAGCGTCTCCTGGGCCTCGAAGCTCATACCGTAAGGCCCCCACGTGAGGATGGCCCCGACTCCGAGTGGCACGACGATGGCGATACCGACGCCGAACCACATGTTGCGCAGAACGTCCCTGCGACCGACTTTGACGATGTAGGCGACGAGGATGCCGACGACCAGGGCGGCTTCGAGGCCTTCGCGGAGGCCGATCAGGTAGTTTGCGAGCACAGCTGTCTCTCGGATTGGATTGGGGGAATGTTGGTAAGGCTAACCTTACTCAATCGACTCTAGACGCACTCGGCGGACGTGTCTAGTTAGGATTGCGCCATGGCCGTGCGGATCATCAATCTCATCCTGCTGTTCATCGCAGGGGCCCTTCTCGGCGCGGTCGGAACGGTCGCGCACCAGTCGACCGTCGCGGTCGCGGGAATCCCGTTCCCGTGGGGGATCACCGTCGCGCTTCTCGCCTACACGCTCCTGCTCGTCGGGCTGCGCCTCCTGAACGCAGGGCGTGCCCAGGCGCTCGCCGCGGCGCTCGGGACGATCGCGGTGACCTTCGTCTTCTCGATCAAGGGATTCGGAGGCTCCGTGCTGATCCCCGACAATCTGCTCGGCAAGGTCTGGGTCGTCGCACCGATCGTGATCGCCGCGATCGTGATCGCCTGGCCGCGGCTTCCGCAGCGCCGGCCGGTCTCGCAAAACGGCCTAAGCTAGAAGTCAACCAAGCGTGAAGGGACTCCGACAACTGTGACCTACGTCATCGCCCTTCCCTGTGTGGACGTGAAAGACCGGGCCTGTATCGACGAGTGCCCGGTCGACTGCATCTACGAAGGCGAACGCTCCCTCTACATCCACCCCGACGAGTGCGTCGACTGCGGTGCGTGCGAGCCGGTCTGCCCGGTCGAGGCCATCTACTACGAAGACGATCTGCCGGAGCAGTGGTCCGACTACTACAAGGCCAACGTTGAATTCTTCGACGACATCGGTTCGCCAGGGGGCGCTGCGAAGGTCGGTGTGATCGCGAAGGATCATCCGCTCATCTCGGCGCTGCCGCCGCAGGCCCACGCCTGATCCGTCGTGGCACTCGGTCAGCTTCCCGACTACCCGTGGGATCAGATGCTTCCGTTCGCGACGCGCGCACGCGAGCATCCTGACGGTATCGTCGACCTCTCGATCGGTTCCCCCGTCGACCCGACGCCGGCGCTCATCCGCGACGCACTCTCCGAGGCCACGGACGCCCACGCGTACCCGCAGACCGTGGGAACTCCCGCACTGCGCGAGGCGATCGCCGCCTGGTTCGCCCGCCGTCGCGGTGTCACAGACCTGAGCGTCGCGAACGTCCTTCCGACGATCGGTTCGAAGGAACTGGTCGCCTTCCTTCCCTTCATGCTCGGGCTCGGCGAGGGCGACGTCGTGGTGCATCCGCGTGCCGCCTATCCCACGTATGCGATCGGGGCGGCGTTCGCCGGCGCTTCGGCGTTCGCATCCGACGACCCCGCTGAGTGGCCCGCGGAAACGCGACTCGTCTGGGTGAACAGTCCGGGAAATCCCGACGGCCGCGTGCTCGATGTCGACGAACTGCGGGGGATGGTCGAACGCGCGCGTGAGCTGGGAGCCGTCATCGCCAGCGACGAGTGCTATGCCGAGCTCGGCTGGGAGGAGCCGTGGGATCGCGAACGCATCCCGAGCATCCTCGACCCCCGCGTCCTCGCCGGTGACCGACGCGATGTGCTCGCGGTGTACTCGCTCAGCAAGCAGTCCAACCTGGCCGGCTACCGTGCCGCTTTCGTCGCAGGGTGCAGCATCCTGATCGACCGGCTGGTCACCGTGCGCAAGCACGCCGGCCTCATGGTCCCGGGTCCGTTGCAGTCCGCCATGGCCGTCGCCCTCGGCGACGACCGGCACGTCGCCGAACAGCGGTCGCGCTATCGCCGTCGTCGCGATCTGCTCAAGCCGGCTCTTGAGAGCGCGGGCTTCCGGATCGACCTGAGCGAAGCCGGACTCTACCTCTGGGCGACGGAGGGCAGGGATGCCTGGGAGAGCATCGCGCGTCTCGCCGATCTCGGGATCCTGGCCGGACCCGGGGTCTTCTACGGCGATTTTTTCCCGGAGCACGTGCGCCTGTCCCTGACAGCGACGGATGAGCGAATCGCCTCGGCAGCGGCCAGATTGCAAGCATTTGGAGACTCCCTCTAACCGGAGTGGATCCCGCTTGGACGATGTAACAGTTGTCCGGCTTTGCCAATAGGCTGTATTTGCAAGACTTCTTGCGGCGCTGCCACGACCGGCGACCGCGCTCGTCAGTAGGCATACATCCAGGAGGCGTTGTGAGCGGAATCGGCACCGACCAGGCAGGGGGCCAGGCGCAGAAAGCCACCCTGAACACTCCCGGCGGAACGGCCGAATTCCCGATTCTGGACAGCGCGAGCGGCTCGTCGAGCATCGATTTCTCGAGCCTCACCCGGCAGACCGGCCTCACCTCGCTCGACTACGGTTTCGTCAACACCGCAGCGACCCGCTCGTCGATCACCTACATCGACGGCGACGCCGGGATCCTCCGCTACCGCGGATACCCGATCGAGCAGGTGGCACAGAACTCGACGTTCCTCGAGGTCGCGTGGCTTCTCATCCACGGTGAACTGCCCTCGGCGAGCGAGCTGTCCGAATTCGACGAGAAGATCCGCAGGCACACGCTGCTGCACGAGGACCTGAAGCGCTTCTTCGGTGCGCTTCCGCACGACGCGCACCCCATGTCGGTGCTCTCCAGCGCCGTTTCCGCCCTGTCGACGTTCTACCAGGACTCCCTGAGCGTCAGCGACCCCGAGCAGGTCGAGCTCTCGACCATCCGCCTGCTCGCGAAGCTGCCTGTCATCGCCGCGTACGCGCACAAGAAGAGCGTCGGGCAGGCCTTCCTCTACCCCGACAACTCGCTGAGCTTCGTCGACAACTTCCTCCGACTCAACTTCGGCACACTGGCCGAGCCGTACGAGGTGAACCCCGTCGTGAGCAAGGCGCTCGAGCGTCTGCTGATCCTGCACGAGGATCACGAGCAGAACGCCTCGACGTCGACGGTACGTCTCGTGGGTTCGACTCAGGCGAACCTCTTCGCCTCGGTCTCCGCCGGCATCAACGCCCTGTACGGCCCCCTGCACGGAGGCGCGAACGAAGCCGTTCTCGACATGCTCGGCTCGATCCGCGACTCCGGCGAGAGCGTGCAGAAGTACGTGGAGCGCGTGAAGGGCAAAGAAGAGGGCGTGAAGCTCATGGGCTTCGGGCACCGCGTCTACAAGAACTTCGACCCGCGCGCCCGTCTGGTCAAGGAGAGCGCCGACGAAGTGCTCGCCGCTCTCGGAGTGCACGACCCCCTGCTCGACATCGCCAAAGAGCTTGAGGCGGTGGCCCTCGCCGATGACTATTTCATCGAGCGCAAGCTGTACCCGAACGTCGACTTCTACACCGGCGTCATCTACAAGGCGATGGGCTTCCCGACCCGCATGTTCACCGTGCTGTTCGCGATCGGGCGCCTGCCCGGCTGGATCGCCCACTGGCGTGAGATGAACTCCGACCCCGCGACGAAGATCGGTCGCCCGCAGCAGCTGTACGTGGGCTCGCCGGAGCGTTCCTGGCCCGACGCCCGCTAGCCGGGCGGCCTGCCCGGTCCTCCGGACTGCCGGTTCGTCGACCCGTCACGAGGCAGGCTGCAACGTCAGCGTCTGCGTCGCGGCCTTGCGCACCGCCGTCGGCGTGAACGGCCACGGCCGCGTCTTGTTCTCCTGCCAGAGCGGCGTCTGGTCGACGTAGTTCGGATGGAACGCGTGGCCGGACTCGCCGGTCAGGTTCACCCACGTCGACTTGTCGAAGTCGGCCAGGTCCAGCACCTGCCACATCGAGGGCACGCGGTCGACCTGATAACCGACCGACGCATCCCAGCCGGTGGCGTCGACGACGGACGACGACCCGGCGACCGGGTACGGTCCGCGGTTGAAAAGCCACTCGATCGGCGCGACGCCTGACTTCCCCAGGCTCGCGTTCGTGAGCTCCAGACTGTGGATGCGGTCCCATCGCCAGGTCGCGGGGTCGTTTCCCATCAGGTCGACCGCTTCATCCCACGCCTGGTCGGCGGCGTGCGCGAACATCTGGTCGCGCCCGGCGATGCCCAGCTTCTTGTCCGTCCACCACGGGGAGTCGGGTTGGGTTGCGAGATTGCCGACGACCTCGAACCAGCGGTCGCCGCCGACGGGCGGTGCGCTCGCGGGCAGTTTGCGGCCGAACGCGTCGACGAGCAGGTTGCGCCAGAAGATGTTGAAGTACGCGGCGGCCGCGCTGTCGGCGTCGTCGTGGAGGTTCCATTTCGCGAGGAGAGCGACGCCCTTCGCCGCTCCGCCGGTGAGGGAGGGCCGCAGCCCGTCGGAGGTGAGGATGGGGGAGAGCTGGGCCCCATTCGCGTCGTAGGTGTCGGCCTGGATGGCGGCGAAATCGGATGCGGTCAGCTTCTTGCCACTGGTCAGCAGCTTTCCGAGACGGTCGGTGATCTGGTTGGCTCGGAAACCGTAATCCCAGTCGCGTGTGATCATCGCCGGATAGTCCGGTCCGACCGCCGAGTTGTTCGCGGTCACGATGAAACCGCTCGGCGGGTTGAAGACCGACGGCAGCTGGTCGAACGGGATGTACCCGGTCCAGCGGTAGTGGCTCGACCACCCCGGTACCGGCAGTGTTCCGTCGCCTGTCGCCCGGATCGGGATGCGGCCGGGCGCCTGATAGCCGATGTTGCCGTCGACGTCGGCGTACAGCAGGTTCTGGGCTGGGACGTCGAACTTCGCCGCGGCCGCGCGGAATCCGGCCCACTCGGTCGCAGAGTCGATGGCGAAGATCGCGGATGCGGTCTGTCCGGGCCGCAGCGCCGTCCACTGCAGTGAGAGCTGGTACTTGGTGGCCGGGACGCCCATCCGTTTCGCCTGGTCCCTGGCGATCGCGGCATACGCGGGCGTCAGACCGGTCACGATCGGGCCGTGCAGGGTGGAGCGGACGGTGATGGTCACGGGGTCGCCGCCCGCGACCTTGATTGTCTCTTTCCGTGTCGTCAGGGGAATCTGCTTGCCGTCGTATTCGAAAGTGTTGCCGGTGACCTTCTCCTCGTAGAGGTCTGCGACGTCAGGGCCGAGATTCGTGAATCCCCAGGCGATGCGGTCGTTGTGCCCGATGATGACGCCTGGCAGCCCCGAGAAACTGAAGCCGGCGACATCGAACGGGCATGCCTTGCCGACCGTGCGGCAGTGCAGCCCGATCTGGTACCAGACCGAGGGCTCGACCGCGCCCAGATGCGGATCGTTGGCGAGGAGGGGCTTGCCGCTGGCCGTGTGGGCGCCGGAGACCACCCAGGAGTTGGAGCCGATGTCGGTCCCGGCGGGGCCCATGAGAGTCGGCACGCCGGCGAGGTTTGTCTGCAGGTCCTGGAGCGCGTCGACCACGCCCGGGGAGATCGGCCGGGTGTTCGTCGAGGCCGTCGCCACAGACGGTGCCGTCCTCGACGTGTCTCCATCGCCCTGAGCGGTGATCGTCGGATGCTGCGTGAACGGATAGGTCGGGTGCAGTTGTGCGACCTGCTGCGGGGACAGCTTGGTCAGCAGCAGGGCGCGGTCGATCTCGTCATCGAGGTTCGAGCGGAGGTCCCAGGCCATCGCCTTCAGCCAGGAGACCGAGTCTGCCGGCGTCCACGGTTCGGGCGAGTAGCCGGGATTCTGCAGCCCGAGCACGGCGTATTCGAGGGAGAGGGACGCGCCGGAATGCCCGCGCAGGTAGGCGTTCACTCCATCGGCGTAGTCCTTGTAGTAGCGCAACGACGTCGGGTCGAGGGCTTTGACCTCCTTCTCGGCGACCGTGCGCCAGCCGAGCGTGCGGATGAACGTGTCGGTCGGCACCTGGCTGGCGCCGAACATCTCGGAGAGGCGGCCGGCGGTGACGTGCCGTCGGAAGTCCATCTCCCAGAAGCGGTCCTGGGCGTGCACGAATCCTTGCGCCTTGAACAGGTCGTCGGCCGTGCTCGCGACGATCTGCGGAACGCCCGCATCATCCCGGTAGACAGTGACCGGGGCGGACAGCCCGGCGAGCTGGATGGTGCCAGAGGTCTGCGGGAACGACCGGGTGACCGTCCAGATGCCGAGGCCCGCGACGATGACCGCGAGGGCGACGGCGACGGCGAGGATCACACCGATGACCCTGATTACCGGATGGCGCCGCTTCAGGCGCGGCAGATCGTTCCCCACCGCCACTCCTTCGGGTCGGGTTGCCGTCTTCAGACACTAACCCATCGGGACGCCCTGTGCCCCGGCAACAGTCGGCTCAGGCGTGAAGAGCCGCGTTCAGTTCGATGCCGGTGCCGCCGCGCTGGAGGACTTCGACGGCGCCGCTGATCGAGTTGCGACGGAAGAGCAGGTCGGGCACCCCGGAGAGCTCGACGGCCTTGATCGTCTGTGGTTTCCCGTCCGCGGTCGGCGCGGCGCCGACGAGCACCACCTTCGTTCCTGCGGTGACGTACAGCCCGGCCTCGACGACGGAGTTGTCGCCGATGGAGATCCCGATGCCCGAGTTGGCGCCGAGGAGAGCGCGTTCGCCGATCGAGACGCGTTGCGTCCCGCCGCCCGAGAGCGTGCCCATGATGGATGCGCCGCCTCCGATGTCGGACCCGTCGCCGACCACGACGCCCTGCGAGATCCGGCCTTCGACCATCGACGTTCCGAGGGTTCCGGCGTTGAAGTTGACGAAGCCTTCGTGCATCACGGTCGTTCCGGGTGCCAGGTGGGCGCCGAGCCTGACCCGGGAGGCGTCGGCGATGCGCACGCGGTCCGGGGTGACGTAGTCGAGGAGGCGCGGGAACTTGTCGATGCCGGTGACGTGGATCCCGGCGCGCTGCAGGGCCGGCCGCAGACGGGTCAGGTCGGCCGGCAGCACCGGGCCCGCGTTCGTCCACGCGACGATCGGGAGGTGCACGAAGATGCCGTCGAGATTGACCGAGTTCGGCTTCGCGAGCAGGTGGGAGAGGAGGTGGAGGCGCAGGTAGGCATCGGGTGTGGTCGACGGGGGAGTGTCGAGGTCGATGTCGACCGTCACGATGTCGATACGGACATTGCGCCGCCGGTCGACGCCCGCGAGGGACTCGAGCTCGGCGGGGGCGATCCACCGGTCGCGCCCTGCGGGCAGGGCCCCCAGCCGGGGTTCCGGGAACCAGGTGTCGAGCACTGTTCCGTCGCCGGCCACCGTCGCGAGGCCGTAGCCCCAGGCGAGTCGGGGGGAATGGGATGCGGGCACAGCCGATTCGTGGGCGACGTCAGAGGGCATGGCTCTAGATTAGTAGGGTGCCTCTCGACCTGACTGCGACCTCGACCGACCTCACTCGGCAGCTCTGCGACATCGAATCCGTCTCGGGAAACGAGAAGACTCTCGCCGATGAGATGGAGGAGGCCCTCTCCGGGCTCGACCATCTGGAGATCATCCGCGACGGCGACACGATCGTCGCCCGCACGAACCTCGGGCGGGCACGCCGGGTGATCATCGCCGGTCACATCGACACCGTTCCGCTGAACGGCAATCTGCCCACACGGTACGAGACGATCGACGGGGTGGAATACCTCTGGGGCCGGGGCACGGTCGACATGAAGGGCGGGACGGCGGTGCAGCTGAAGCTCGCCGCCGAACTCGACGACCCGGCCATCGATGTGACGTGGATGTGGTACGACCACGAGGAGGTCTCGAACGACCTCAACGGCCTCGGTCGTCTGGCTCGCCACCGTCCGGATCTCTTCGTCGGTGACTTCGCGATCCTCGGTGAGCCGAGCAACGGCGTCGTCGAGGGCGGCTGCAACGGCAACCTCCGGGTCGAGGTCCGCACTTTCGGTCTGCGAGCGCACTCCGCGCGGGGATGGGTCGGCGACAACGCCATCCACAAGGCCGCTCCGATCCTCGACATCCTCGCCGCCTATGAGGCGCGCAACGTCGAGGTCGACGGGCTCGTGTACCGGGAGGGACTCAACGCTGTCGGGATCAGCGGAGGGGTCGCCGGCAACATCATCCCCGACGAGTGCATGGTGCACATCAACTACCGGTTCGCGCCCAGCCGCAGTTCCGACGAGGCGCTCGAGCACATGCGCGAGCTCTTCGGCGACTACCAGGTCACCGTCGTCGATCGTGCCGACGGGGCGCGCCCGGGCCTCGACGCCCCGCTCGCGCAGGAGTTCCTTGCGGCGGTGGGCGCAGAGGCGAAGCCGAAGTACGGGTGGACCGATGTCGCACGCTTTTCAGCGATGGGCATCCCGGCCGTCAATTTCGGCCCGGGCGACCCCCTGAAGGCGCACGCCGACGACGAGCGTGTAGCGGTCGACCAGATCAGTTCGTGCGAAACGGGATTGCGTGCCTGGCTCACCGGCGCCGTCGCCGTCAACTGACGCCCCCGCGGTCGCGCCGGAAGCGACCGCGGAAACCCTCGCGTCCCGCTTGCGTCGGTCGCCCTGGTGGCTGAACGTCGTACTGATCTTCGTGGCGAGCCGTGTGGTCACGACGGTCATGCTCCTCGTGCTCGCGAGCGTGCAGGGTCCGAATCCGTGGACGGCGGCACACCCCGGCTACTTCGACTTCGCGGCCATCTGGGACGGCCGCTGGTACAACATCGTCTCGATCGCCGGCTACCCCGCGTCGCTGCCGCTGCTCGACGGCCATGTGAACCAGAACGCCTGGGCGTTCATGCCCGGCTACCCCGCGGTCGTCGACGTCATCGCATTCGTGACCCGATCGCCGTGGCCCGTTGCGGCCGTCATCGCCTCCGTCGCGTTCGGCCTGGGCGCAGGCCTCGTCTTCTACCGCCTTCTGCGGCTGCGGCTGTCGGCCTCGACGAGTCTGTACGCGGTGGCGCTGTTCTGCGTCGCTCCCGTCTCGCCGCTGTTCCAGGTCGCGTACGCCGAGTCGATGTACATCTTCCTGCTCGCCCTCGCTCTCTACCTGCTGATGCTCCGCCGCTACTGGTGGCTGATCCCGGTGGTCACGGTCATGGCGTTCACGCGTCCGAGCGGTCTGGCGTTCGCACTCGCACTGGGGATGCACGTGATCTACCGGTTCGCGGTCAGGGCTCGCGACCCGTTCCCGGTCGCCGATCGCGTCGCGTCGAGCGTGGTGACCGTCTACAGCGGCCTCGCCGGCCTCGCCTGGCCGGCGATCGCGGCGATCGCGACCGGCACCGTCACCGCATACACCGATACCGAGCTGTCCTGGCGCGCCCAGTACATCGGCTTCACGCATCTCGTGCCCTTTTCACCGTGGTTCGAGGGCGCCGACTGGTGGTTCACCTTCCCTCTGGGGCTCCCTGCCTGGCTCGGGAACGTCACGGTCGTCCTGCTCATCGCCCTCTATGCGCTCCTGTTGTTCACCCCGGCGGTGCGGCGTCTCGGTGTGGACCTCCGCTTCTGGCTGGCGGCCTACGGTGTCTATCTGCTCGCCGTGTTCTTCCCGCAGTCGAGCACGTTCCGCATCCTGATGCCGCTGTTCCCGCTTCTCGGTGTGCTCGCGATGCCGAAGAGCCGCGTGTACCGGGTCGCCCTCGTCGTCGTGTTCCTGGCGCTCCAGTGGGGCTGGTTGCTGATCTGCTGGGGCGTCGACGGGCTGGACTGGACGCCACCGTAACCGTGACTGGGGTAGACGGGCGATTTTCTCCGGTGTCTCCAATGACAGATAATAGAAGGACATCCACGAAAGGGGAGCTGCATGGCGGCCATGAAGCCGAGGACCGGAGACGGGCCAATGGAGGCTGTAAAGGAGGGTCGGCTCATCATCGTGCGTGTTCCGCTCGAAGGTGGGGGCCGTCTTGTCGTCTCAGTCAACGACGCGGAAGCCAAGGAGCTTCACGACGCGCTCGCGAGCGTAGTCGCACCGTCCTGACGAGCGGGGCTCCCGAAAGGGAGCCCTATTCGCTCAACTTGGTGATCCTGGAGCAGACCGTCACCGACCGGTGAGAGCGCACTGACGACGGCACCGGATGCCGCGGTCTCGGTGACGAGGGTGCGGAATCCGGTGGCGACGTCGTCGCGCTGAGCGGGGTCGGAGACCCGCCCCTTCCACAGCGCGTGCGCGACGAGGACGGTTCCGCCCGGGCGCGCGAGCCGGAGTCCGTGCTCGACGTACTCGATGACGGACTGCGGATCAGCGTCGATGAACACGATGTCGTAGGAGTTCTCGTTCATCCTGGGCAGCACGTCGAGCGCACGACCGGTGATGAGCCGCACACGATTCGCCTGGATACCCGCTTCAGTGAAGAACGTTCGGGCATGCTGCTGGTGGTCGAGTTCCGAATCGATCGACGTCAGGGTCGCGTGGGTTCCCCCCGTCAGCAACCACAGACCCGAGACGCCGACGCCGGTGCCGATCTCGACGATGCTCGACGCGTCGGTGGCTGCGGCCACCACTGCCGCCTGGGCCCCGACCGACGCAGCGATCGGCTCGATCCCGAGTTCGAGCGACTGCTGGCGCGCCCGCGCGATCACGTCGGGCTCGACGATGATCTCGTCGGCGAACTTCCAGTTGGATTCTTTGTCTGACACAGCGCTCCCAGGGGTCTACCGGCACCAGAATACGGCCCTCACTGGCAGCATTCGTGCAGGCCGCACGCGTTAGTCTGATCTGGTGTTCGGATTGACCTTCGAGAAGCTGCTCATCATCGGGGTGATCGCTGTCTTCCTGCTCGGTCCTGAGCGCCTCCCGACGTATGCTGCCAAGCTCGGACAGTTCACGCGCACGCTCCGCGACATGGCCAACGGGGCCAAGGACCGCATGCGCGAAGAGATGGGTCCCGAGTTCGAAGAGGTCGACTGGAAGAAGCTCGATCCCCGCCAGTACGACCCGCGGCGGATCATCCGCGAGGCTCTTCTCGAGGAGGAGCCGGCCCCGACCATCAAGCCGGTGACGGAGTCGGCGTACGCGCAGAGGCAGCGCAAACTGCAGTCGGGTTCGGTGCCGCCCTTCGACACCGAGGCGACCTGACCCCTGCGTGCGTGCCGGCCGGCGCGACCGGCTGTCATTTCGCCGCCGTCCGGCGCTATATCATTCTCGAATGATCGCAACAGAGCAGTTGCTCGAACGGCGCACGATCGCGCGCTACGCCATCGGTTCCCTGGGAACCGGCGGCTTCGCAACGCTGCCCGGACTCGTCCTCGTCTACTACCTCACGGACACACTCGGGGTGGCTGCGATCGCGGCCGGCCTCGTCGTCACGCTGGCCAAGATCTGGGACGTCATCATCGATCCCGTGATCGGCTCGCGCAGTGACCGGCTGCTCGCGCGCAACGGCACGCGGCGGGGGATGATGATCCTCGGAGCCACCACGCTGCCCGTGTTCTTCATCGTCACGTTCGCGGTGCCCGCCGGTGTCGCGGCCGTGCCCGCCGCCGTGTGGGTGATGATCGCCTTCCTTCTCACCGCGACGTCGTTCAGCCTCTTCCAGGTGCCGTACATCGCCCTGCCCGCCGAACTCGCGTCCGGCTACGACCAGCGCACGCGACTGCTGACCTGGCGGGTCGTCGTCCTGACTTTCGCGATCCTGCTCTTCGGTGCGGGCGGTCCGGCCCTTCGCGCGCTCGGCGGGGCCGACAAGCACGCGGGTTACCTTCTGATGGCGGTCGTCGCGGGCCTCGTCATCGGCGGGGGCATGCTGATTTCGAGCTACGTCGCACCCAAGGGCGATCCGTCACCGCTTGCAGCCGAACGCAAGGTGGGCGTTCTCGCCACCATTCGCACCAACTACTCCCAGGGGATCGGCGCTCTGCGCGAGAGCCAGCCGTTCCGCGCGCTCCTGCTCACGTTCCTGCTCCAGGGCCTCGCGACGGGAGCCATGCTGGCCGGCGCCAACTACGTCGCCACCTGGGTGTTGCATTCGGAGGACGCCGTCACCTTCCTCTTCGTTGCGCTCATCGGCCCTGCCCTCGTCGTCACGCCGCTCTGGGCGGTCATTTCACGGCGGATCGGCAAGGAGCGCGGATTCACGGCCGCGAGCATCCTGTTCGGGGTCGCCGCGCTCTCGATGGTGCTACTGATCTGGGTTCCCGGCAACTGGGTCTACTGTCCCGTCGCGCTCGTCGGCGCGGGCTACGCGGGCATGCAGTCGCTCCCGATGGCGATGCTGCCCGACGTGATCTCGCACGACGCGAAGCGAAACGGCCCGGGTCGCGCCGGAACGTTCGGCGGGATGTGGACAGCGGGGGAGACCACCGGGATGGCCCTGGGTGCGACTGTGCTGACGGTCGTGCTCGCGCTCACCGGCTATGTCGCACACACCGCGACCGTCACCGCCACGTCGGGAGAGACCCAGCCGGCAAGCGCCGTCATCGGGATCGTGCTCAGCTTCAGCCTCGTTCCGGCGGCGATCATCGCGATCAGCCTGATTCCGCTGGCGCGCTACCGACTTCGCAAGGAGGACATCGATGGTGCAGTTTGATTCCGCGGAGATCCTGGGGCGTCTCGCGGCACTCCGTGAAGGGGATGCTCCGACGCACGGCGGCCGCGTGCTCTCATACGTCTACGATTCGGGCGTGCCCGAGATCGATCTTCTCGCTGCGGACGCCATCCGGATGGTGCAGCCGGTCAACGGCCTCGACCCGACGACCTTCACCTCCGTCGCGGTCATGGAACGCGACCTCATCGGGTTCGCCCGCGGTCTCCTCCACGGCGACGACGGTGTCGTCGGGTCGATCACGACGGGTGGGACGGAGTCCTGCCTGCTCGCGGTGAAGACGGCCAGGGACGCCTGGCGGGCTTCCGGCGGCGTCGGGAGGGCGCGGCTCGTCGCGCCGACGACCGTTCACGCCGCGTTCCAGAAGGCGGCGCACTATTTCGATCTCGTCCTCGATCTCGTGCCGGTGGAGGTGGAGACCGGATGCGTCGAAGCCGACAGGATCGCCCAGCGCCTGGGTTCCGATGTGGCTCTCGTCGTCGTTTCGGCGCCGTCGTATCCGTTCGCCTCTCTCGATCCGGTGGCCGACGTAGCCGCCCAGTGCGACGATGTCGGCATCGCGTGCCACGTCGACGCCTGCATCGGCGGTCTCGTCCTCCCGTTCTGGAGCGGTCCGGACGGCGACCCCGTTCCGTCATGGGACTTCGCCGTTCGCGGCGTGACGAGCATCTCGGCAGACCTGCACAAGTTCGGGTACGCGCCGAAGGGCGCGAGCGTCCTCCTTCACCGCGACCGGGATCGTCAGCGTCTCCAATACTTCGCGACGACGACCTGGCCCGGTTACCCCGTGGTCAATCCGACCATCCTGGGTTCGAAGTCGGCCGGCGCGCTCGCCGCGTCGTGGGCCATCGTCGAGGCGCTCGGCACCGAGGGCTTCGGTGAGCTGGCGCAGTCGTGCCTGCGTGCGACGCGGGCGCTGGTCGATGTCATCGGCGACATCGAAGGGTTGCGGGTCGTCGGCGAACCCGTCGGGCCGCTGCTGGCCGTGGCGACCGACTATTCCGTTCCCGCGGACGCCCAGGTCGACCCCCATCATTGGGCGGACCAGGCACGAGCCAGGGGCTGGCTGCTGCAGCTCCAGCCCGGCCTCGTGCAGTCCGACGGGACCCGCCTGCCGCACACGACGCATCTCACCGTGACGCCGGTGACGGAGGAACGGATCGACGAGCTCGAGGCGGCCCTGCGGGGATCCGCCGCGCAGGTTCGCGGGGTCCCCGCGGTCGCCGCAGCCGACCTGCTGGCAGCGCTTCCCGCGGAGCTGGTCACGGGCGCGGCGGCAGGAGCAGCAACGCTCGACTCGGACGCCGCGCTCCAGGTGCTCAAGCAGATCGGACTCGTCGGAGTCGAGCCCGGCGAGGGCGCGGCGAGTGCGCGTCTGCCCGAACGGATGGCGCCTTTCCTGGCGCTGATCGAGGCGTTGCCGCACGAACTCACCGAGCGACTGCTCATCGAACTCCTGGCGCGGATCGTCGAGCCGCGCTGAGTCGTCCAGTCAGCTGATCGGTCGAGTCAGCTGAGCGTCACGCCCAGGCGGCGCCCGGCGAGGGAGCGCCCGCGCGTTGCGAGCCGGGCCGCGACCCGGGTGATCGCCAGCGCGGCCGGATCGTCGGGATCGCTCAGCACGATCGGGAGGCCGGCGTCACCAGCGGACCGCAGAGCGACGCTCAGCGGGATGGACGCGAGGAGCGGCACGGGTTCGGTCTGCCCGACCGACAGTCGCGCAGCGACGTCCGCGCCGCCGCCGCTGCCGAAGACCTCGAGGATCGTGCCGTCGGGCTGGGCGAGCCCGGCCATGTTCTCGATCACTCCGATGACCCGCTGGCCGGTCTGGCGGGCCACCGTCCCGCTGCGCTCGGCGACATCTGCCGCAGCGGGCTGGGGTGTGGTCACCACGACGACGTCGGCGTGGGAGAGCAACTGGCCGACGGTGATGGCGACATCTCCGGTTCCCGGCGGGAGGTCGAGAAGCAGCACGTCGAGGTCGCCCCAGTAGACGTCGGTGATGAACTGCTGGATGGTGCGATGGAGCATGGGCCCCCGCCACGCGACCGCCGCGGACGGCGAGTCGACGAACATCCCGATGGAGATGACCTTCACGTCGTGCGCCACCGGCGGCAGGATCATGTCGTCGACCCGCGTGGGCCGCGGCGCTGACCCGGACGCGTCGACGAGCCCGAGGATGCCCGGGATCGAGAACCCGTACACATCGGCGTCGAGGATGCCGACGGCAAGTCCGCGCTGGGCGAGCGCGACGGCGAGGTTCGCGGTGACCGTCGATTTGCCGACGCCGCCCTTGCCACTCGTCACGGCATACACCTGGGTGAGTGACTCCGGGCCGAACTGGGGGCGCCGCGCGGCTCGGGAGCCGCGGAGCCGTTCGGTCAGGGCGGCACGTTCGGCCGGGGTCATCACCGACACGTCCACGGCGACCTCCGTCACACCGGGAACGGAGGCCGTTGCAGCACGCACGTCGCGTTCGATCGTGTCGGCGGCCGGGCATCCGACGATCGTCAGCTTGATCGCGACACGGGCTGTACCCGAAGCATCGACGGAGACGGCGCCGACCATGTCCAGTTCAGTGATGGGCCGGCGGATCTCCGGGTCGAGCACCCGCGACAGTGCTGTGCGCACCGCATCCGCGAGTCCGTTATCGCCGTCAGGCACCGGACTGCTCGGCTTCGGCGGCATCGCGGCTGTCCAGGTCTTCGAGGAGGGCGCGCAGCTCCGCGCGAATGAAGTCCTTCGTGGCCATGTCCCGTACGGCGAGGCGGAGCGCGACGACCTCGCGCGCCAGGTACTCGGTGTCGGCGAGATTGCGCTCGGCGCGCTGTCGGTCCTGCTCGATCTGCACCCGGTCACGGTCGTCCTGCCGGTTCTGGGCGAGCAGGATGAGCGGGGCCGCGTACGAGGCCTGGAGCGAGAGCACGAGCGTCAGCGCGATGAACCCGAGCGCTGCGGAGTCGAAGCGCAGGGCGGGAGGCGCGAAGATGTTCCAGGCCATCCAGAAGATGACGAAGATCGTCAGACCGACGATGAACCAGGGCGTACCCATGTTGCGGGCGATCCACTCGGTGAATCGACCGAACCGGTCGCTGTCGCTCACGCCCCTGCGGGGGAGGACCGACGTGCGCAGCCCTTTCGGGGCGTCCAGACGGGCATCCGACCGGCTAACTCGTGCCATTTCCGACCCTCCTTCCGTTCGCGATGGGGATACTTCCTGTGCTGTCCGACGGCGCCGGGCGTTTCAGCACGTCGTCTTCGTCGTCGCGACTTCGCCAGTCGTCGGGGAGCAGGAAGTCGAGGATGTCGTCAATGGTCACCACCCCGACCAGGCGATGGTTCTCGTCCACGACCGGGACCGACACCAGGTTGTAGCTGGCGAGGATGCGCGAGACCTCGGCCGCCGACGTGTCGGCTGTGACAGGCTCCAGGCTCGGGTCGAGCAGGGTGCCGAGGCGCACGTGCGGCGGGTAGCGCAGCATCCGCTGGAAGTGCACCATCCCGAGGAATCGGCCGGTCGGCGCCTCGTACGGAGGCAGGGTCACGCACACCGCGGCGCCGAGGGCGGGCGCTAGCTCGTGGCGGCGGATGAGCGCGAGTCCCTCTGCCACCGTGGCATCCGCCGAGACGATGATGGGCTCGGTGGTCATCAGTCCGCCGGCCGTGTCGGGCGCGTAGGTGAGGAGCATGCGCACATCTTCGGCCTCCTCCGGCTGCATCAGTTCGAGGAGGTGCTCTCCGCGCTCGTCGGAGAGCTGGGCGATCAGGTCGGCGGCGTCGTCCGGTTCCATCTGGTCGAGCACGTCGGCCGCGCGATCGTCGTTGAGCTGGCCGAGGATCTGCACCTGCTCGCTCTCCGGCATCTCCTCGAGGACGTCGGCCAGGCGGTCGTCCGGAAGCTCTTCTGCGACCTCGAGCATCCGCTGCTGCGGAAGGTCGAGCAGAGTGTTGGCGAGGTCGGCCGGTTTCAGCTCGGAATAGGTGGCGATGAGCTGCTCGGCCGACTGGGCCTGGCCGGCGCTCGCCTTCTCGAGCACCTCGGACCACGCGACGAACGCGGTCGGCCCCTTGCCGAACGGCGACGAGCCGCTCTTGGGGCGGCGTACGAAGAGCTGCTCGATCGCCCAGTCACCCTGGCCGGAAGCCTGGATGGCCACGTCTTCGATGGTCGCCTCACCCGAGCCGTCGGCGAAGACGACGCGACGTCCGAGCATCTCGGCGATCACCCGCACCTCGCCGCCGCGCTGCTCGAACCGGCGCACGTTGATCAGCCCGGTCGTGATGATCTGGCCGCTCCCGATGCTGGTCACGCGGCCGATCGAGACGAACACCCTACGCTTGCCGGGGATCTCGACGATGAGTCCGACGACGCGCGGCGGATCACTCTTGCGATAGACCACCAGGACGTCGCGCACCTTGCCCACGCGGTCGCCCGCGGGGTCGAAGACAGTGCACCCGGCGAGGCGGGCGACGAAAACTCTGGAGGCACTCACAGGTAATAACTTATGCCCTCGAAGCCGGGGAACGGCGCTGGGTGAAAGAATGGTCGGATGAGCACTCAGAGCCCGTTCGGCGGCCGCGGCAGAGTCGTTTTCCCGACTCTGCCGCGCGGCGAGGTCATTGCGACCTACGAGACCTATCCCGAGGCGCAGCAGGCCGTCGACGTTCTCGCCAGGGCGGACTTCCCGGTCGCCAAGCTGTCGATCGTCGGCAGCGACCTGAAGAGCGTCGAACGGGTGACCGGCAAGCTGAGCTGGGGCCGCGTCTCGATCGCCGGAGCCGCATCCGGAGCATGGTTCGGCATCTTCATCGGGCTGCTCCTGGTGATCTTCAACCCGGCCACCAGTTACGCCTTCGTCATCGCGGCCGTGCTGATCGGCGCCGGCTTCGGGATGCTGTTCGGCGTCGTCTCCTATGCGGTGAATCGCCGGCGACGTGACTACACGTCCGTCGCCCAGGTCATCGCGTCGAGCTATTCCGTGCTCGTCGACCCAGACCTGGTCAACCGCGCGCGCAACCTGATCGCAGGAGGCGTGTCCTCTGAACCGGTTGCGCAGCCGTTCCCCGTCGCCCAGCATCCCTCGGACCCGCCGCCGGCGGCGCCTGTGCAGCCGACTCCGCCGGGACCGCCCGCCGACGGGAGCCCGCAGCATCCCTCGGACCCGCCGCCGGCGCCGCCGACTGCGGGTTAGCCCTACCGGCGGTTCGCGCCGCCCTGCACCCAGGCCTCGACATCGTCGGCCGTGCGCGGGATCGCGATCGACAGGTTCTCCGCGCCGTCGGCGGTGACGAGGATGTTGTCCTCGATGCGTACCCCGATCCCGCGGAAATGCTCCGGAACGGTCAGGTCGTCGGGCTGGAAGTAGAGACCGGGCTCGATCGTGAACGCCATGCCCGCCTCGAGCACGCCGTCGAGGTACAGGTCGCGGCGCGCCTGGGCGCAGTCGTGCACGTCGAGGCCGAGGTGATGGCTGGTGCCGTGCACCATGTAGCGACGGTGGTGCTGGTTGTCGGCTTGGAGAGCCTCCTCAGCGGTGACGGGCAGGAGTCCCCATTCCGCGGTGCGCCGCGCGATCACGGCCATCGCCGTCTGGTGGATCTCGCGGAACCGGATGCCGGGGCGCACGATCGCGAACGCAGCATCCGCCGCCTCCCGCACTGCCTCGTAGACGAGGCGCTGGGTGTCGGTGAAGCGTCCGCTGATCGGGAGAGTGCGGGTGATGTCGGCGGTGTAGTAGCTGTCGACCTCGACGCCGGCGTCGAGCAGGATGAGGTCGCCCGGCACGACCGGGCCGTCGTTGCGGGTCCAGTGCAGGATGCAGGCGTGCGGTCCGCTCGCCGCGATCGTGTCGTAGCCCACCGCATTGCCGTCTGCACGGGCGCGCCCGTTGAAGACGCCCTCGACCAGGCGCTCGCCGCGATGGTGCGCGGTGATACGCGGGAGGTCGGCGATCACGTCGTCGAATCCGCGTGCCGTCGCATCGACGGCCGCGCGCAGTTCGCCGACTTCGAAGGAGTCCTTCACCAGGCGGAGCTCGGACAGGTCGCGGGCCAGCTCGTCGTCGCCCACATGGGCCTCGACATCGGCGATGCGATCGTCGAGGTTGAGCAGCCGGAGACCGTCGACCTGGTCGGTGAGGGCGGGATCGGCTTCGCGCACGATGAGCGTGTTCTCGTCGGTCGCCTCGATGACAGCGTCGAGGTCGGCGATTCCGCGCGTGAGCAGTGCGAGGTCGCTCGCGACCTGCGCGACGGACGGACGCGGACCGATCCAGAACTCGCCGATCTCGGGGTTCGCGTAGAACTCGTCGGAATCGCGTCCGGCGCGCTCGCGGAAGTAGAGGGTCGCTTCGTGACCGTCGGCCGTCGGCTCGAGCACCAGAACGCTTCCCGGCTCGGAATCCGAGCCCCAGCCCGTGAGATGGGCGAACGCCGAGTGTGCGCGGAACGCGAAGTCGGTGTCGTTCGAACGCTGCTTGAGGCGGCCGGCAGGGATGACGATGCGCTTTCCCGGGTGGAGTCGCGACACACGGGCGCGACGCTCGGCAGCGAACGCCGCCTGCTCGCGCGCGCCGGGGAGGACGTCGGGCCGATCGGCCCAGCCGCTGCCGATGTAGTCCTTGAATCCGTCGGAGCCCGGCGTCGTCGAGCGATTGGAGGTGGCGCGGGGCTTCGGCTCGGTGGTCGCGGTCTGCTGGGACGATTCGGTGTGTGACGACATGACTCCATTCTTTCACCGACCGAGGCGTCTCTGCGGCGGCCTGCTCGGTGCCCCGTACGATGAACCCATGGGTGATGAGCGACGCTTCCGTGGTCCCATCGACCTCCACACGCATTCGAGTGTCTCCGACGGAACGGAGACGCCGGGCGAGCTCGTGCGCGCTGCGGCCGCGGCGGGGCTCGGAACGGTCGCACTGACCGACCACGACTCCACGGCCGGATGGGCGGACGCGGCTGCCGCGGTCCCTGAAGCCGGGATCACTCTCATCCCCGGTATGGAGCTCAGTACGCGGATCGAATTCGCGAGCGTGCACATGCTCGGGTACCTGTTCGACCCGCTCGACTCCGCGCTCGCCGCCGAGACCGAGCGCATCCGGGTCGGACGCCTCCGCCGCGCCGAAGAGATGGTCCGGCGGATCTCCGAGGACTACGACATCACCTGGGACGACGTGGTTGCGCAGACCACTGTGGGCGCCACTGTCGGACGCCCCCACATCGCGGACGCCCTCGTCGCACGCGGACTCGCACCCGACCGCAGTGCTGCGTTCGCCGGGATCCTCCACTGGCGAGCGGGCTACTATCAGCCGCACTACGCTCCGGACCCGCTGACCGGCGTGCGTCTGATCCGCGAAGCCGGCGGAGTGCCCGTGATCGCGCATCCCGGCACCCGCGGGCGGGACAGGGTCATTCCGCGGCACCGACTGGCCCTTCTCGTGGACGCAGGCCTCTTCGGGCTCGAGATCGACCACCGCGAGAACACGCCGGACGGCCGGGAGAGACTGTACGAACTGGCGAAGCAGTTCGGGCTCCAGATCACGGGATCGAGCGACTACCACGGCTCCGGAAAACCCAACCGCTTCGGGGAGAACACCACCAAACCCCCGGTTCTCGACCTCATCATCGAACAAGCGACAGGCGCGGCGCCCTTCTACGCCTCCTGAGAAACGCGTCGTAGCCTGAACGGGGCGCAAAGCGAACGGAGGCTGCAGGTGAGGGGACGATCCCGGATTGCCGTTGGGCTGATCGTCGCCGCGCTGCTCGCGGTCGGAGGCGCCGTCCCGGCAGCGACCGCGGACACGAGTTACCCGAGCTGGGGCGACGTGCAGGCAGCCAAGGCGAGCCAGGCCGCCACGCAGGCGGAAGTCACGAAGATCAACACCCTCCTCGGTGGTCTCCAGAAGGCGGCGAACGCTGCCGCCGACCTTGCGATCAGACGCGCCGCGCAATATGCCAAGGCCGAGGCCGACCTCGCCGCGGCCACCGACAAGGCGGTGCGGCTCGCCGCGAGCGCCGCAGCTGCGGCCGCATCCGCTCGCTCCCTCAAGACCGAGAGCGGAGCGCTCACCGAACAGCTGTCGCGCATGAGCGGTGCCGATCTCACCATCCATCTCTTCCTCGACGGATCCCGACCGACCGGCTCGTCGGATCTGTTGTACCAGCTCGGTGCGATGGCGAGCCTGACGAGCCGCGCCGGTGACCTGTTCACCAAAGCCCAGCAGCAGCAGAATCTCGCCGCGTCGCTGAGCGGCGATGCCAAGGCGGCCGAAGCCGCGCGGACGTCACTGGCGGCGCAGGCCCAGAAAGCCCTCGCTGCGGCAAAAGCGGCGCAACAGGCTGCGGATGCCGAACTGGCGACGCAGCGGACGCGCGCGAAAGTCATGTACGCGCAGCTCGCATCCCTCAAACGCACGACCGCTCAGGTCGAGCAGAAGTACGCAGCGGGCGTCGCGGCGCGTGCAGCGCTGGCGCAGCAGCAGGCGAGCGCCGGGGGAGGAGCGGACGGCTTCGCACCCCCGCTCGGCGGTGTCGTCGTGGATCCCGCCGGAGCGCAGGCCTATGCGCAGAGCCGGCTGCCCTCGTTCGGCTGGGGTGGCGAGCAGATGTCGTGTCTGGTGCGCCTGTGGAACCAGGAGTCGGGATGGCGCGCTGACGCGTACAACACCTCGAGCGGCGCCTACGGGATCCCGCAGTCGCTGCCCGCGAGCAAGATGTCGACGGCGGGACCGGACTGGCAGACCAACGCGCGCACCCAGATCAACTGGGGTCTGGACTACATCTCCCGGGCCTACGGCTCGCCCTGCGGAGCGTGGAACCACGAGGTCGGCTACAACTGGTACTGACCGGCGTGACCCCGGCGAACCGCTAGCTCGCGGGTGTCGCCGAGGCTGCTCCTCCGCTGCGACGACGCGTGCGGTTACGGCGACGCGGTGAGCTGTTGCCGTCGTGGTGCTGGGCGCCGCCGCCGTCGTGGGTCCCCGAGGCCGCGTGCTCCGTCGGTGCCTGGCTGCCGTCGTGCGACGGAGCGCCGGCAGCCGGGCGACCACCACGGGTGCGCGAACGCGATCGGTTCCGGCCGGCGCCGTCGTCGGTGCGCGTTCCCTGCGATTCGCGGGGCGGGCGCGACGACCCGGACGATTCGGTCTTGACCGCGGGCGTCGACTTCAGTCGGCCCTTGGCTCCGGCCGGGATGTCCAGGTCGGAGTAGAGGTGCGGCGACGACGAGTACGTCTCGGTCGGCTCGGGCTGCCCGAACTCCAGGGCACGGTTGATCAATGCCCACTTGTGCAGGTCGTCCCAGTCGACGAAGGTCACGGCGATGCCGGTCTTGCCCGCGCGCCCGGTGCGTCCCGCGCGGTGCAGGTAGGTCTTCTCATCTTCGGGGATGGTGTGGTTGATGACATGGGTCACGTCGTCCACGTCGATTCCGCGCGCAGCGACGTCGGTGGCGATGAGGATGTCCTTCTTGCCGGCCTTGAAGGCGGCCATCGCCCGCTCGCGCTGCTCCTGGTTCAGATCACCGTGGACGGCGGCCGCGTTGAAGCCGCGGTCGCCGAGCTCTTCGACCAGCTTCGCGGCTGCGCGCTTGGTGCGGGTGAAGACGACCGTCTTGCCGCGACCCTCGGCCTGGAGGATGCGCGCGACCACTTCGTCCTTGTCGAGCGCGTGGGCGCGGTAGATGAGGTGCTTGATGTTCGCCTGGATCTGGCCCTCGTCGGGGTCGGTGGCGCGGATGTGGATGGGTCGCGTCATGAAACGGCGGGCGAGGGCGACGATCGGCCCCGGCATCGTCGCTGAGAACAGCATGGTGTGGCGGGTGGCCGGCGTCTGGGCGAACAGCTTCTCGATGTCGGCGAGGAAGCCGAGGTCGAGCATCTTGTCGGCCTCGTCCAGTACCATCTCGCGCACGTTGCCGAGGTTGAGCAGGCGTTGGCTTGCAAGGTCGAGAAGGCGGCCGGGCGTGCCGACGACGATCTGCGCACCGGCCTTGAGCTGCTCGATCTGGCCCTCGTAGGCCTTGCCGCCGTAGATCGCCACGACCTGGGTCGAGCGGTTCTCCGCCGCCTGCGACAGGTCTTCGAAGACCTGGACGCAGAGCTCGCGGGTGGGGACGACGACGAGAGCCTGGACGCCGGGTGTCGGCTCGAGCCCGAGGCGCTGGATGATCGGGAGGCCGAATCCGAATGTCTTGCCGGTGCCTGTCTTGGCCTGGCCGATGATGTCCTGCCCGTCCAGGGCGAGGGGGATGGTCTGGGCCTGGATGGGGAACGGTTCGATGATCCCCTTCGCTGCCAGTGCGTCGACCATGTCCTGGTCGATGTTGAGATCGGAGAAAGTCACGAAATGATGCCTGTCGGTTAGGTCACGAAGGTCTACGCCGTCTTCTTCACAGGCGTAGGGCCGTCGATCCCATGCCGACGGCACTCACAGCCTACTTGATGCTCCTGAACAGACGGCGATAAGGGGACGCATCCCGGCGGCCGGAAGAACGCGCATCCGCCCTCGCTACACTTGCGTACGTGTCAACCTGGTACTCGCGCCGCCGTCCATTGGTCGAGCTTCCTCGTCTCAAGCCGCGGCCGGAGAAGCCGCCCGCGACGCGTGTGGACCTGCACGAGATCGCACCGGAGCTCCTGCCTTTTCTGGGCCAGGCCGCCTACCTGCAGCTCGAGGCGTTCCAGACCCTTTCGCGCGTGGTGGGCGAGGTACCGGATCTCGAAGCCAAGGAGAGCATCGGCAAGGCGGCGGGTTTCGCGCTGGCGAAGCACCAGGGCCTGGTCGCCGAGATCCGGCGACGCGGCGACGACCCCTCCTACGCGATGCAGCCGTTCGCCGATGCGATCGACGGGTTCAGCGTGATCACGACCGGGGCCGACTGGCAGGAGACCCTGCTCGGCGCGCACCTGACGGCCGGGCTCCTGGACGACTTCTTCATCCGCCTGTCCGCCGGCCTGCCCGGCGACTTCGGGCCGAGGGCCGCCCAGCTGCTGGGCCTCGACTCCGGACAGGACCAGGTCGTGCGGATTCTGCGGGCCGAGATCGCGGCCGACCCACGGCTCGCATCACGGCTGGCGATGTGGGGGAGGCGGCTCGTCGGAGACACGCTTCTGGTCGCGCGATCGGCCCTCCACCTGTCGGGCAACGCGCGCACCGACGACGAGCAGACCGAGCCCATCTTCACCGAACTGATCGCCGCGCACACCCGGCGGATGGATGCGCTGGGACTCACGGCCTGACCGGCTCCCCGCCGGAGCGGCTGGAAGTCGGAGCGGCACGTGTCCGCTGCTCACCGAGCAGGGACCGGTGAGGCCTTCGACAGCGTCGCGAGCAGGTTCGCGTCGTGCGTCGTGCGCACGCGTCCGATGATGAGGTCGGTGGCGACGACGATTGCCGCCGTGCCGACGAGCGTGATGACCCAGATCCAGCCGGCGTCCCACGCGAGACCCGCCCAGGTGAGTCCGACCCACAAAGCGGCCGAGACGATGACGCCGATCGCCGGGATGAGCGCCGCGCCGTGCGTATGACGGTTCGGGAGAAGATACCGCCCCGCCAGACCGATGATCGCTCCGGCGAGCGTGATGAACAGCAGCTCCATCGCTACGCTCCGCCTCAGCCCACGAATCCGATACGGCGCGACTCTTCGGTGCCGACCTCGACATAGGCGATGCCCGTCGTCGGAATCAGGTAGACCTTGCCCTTGTCGTCGGTGAGCCGCAGGAAGCCGGTGCCGCTGGTCAGCGCAGCCGAGACCTGCTCTGCGATCTCGTCAGCGGTGTGCGTCGACTCGAAGCTGAGTTCGCGAGGAGCGTTGAGGATTCCGATGCGGATGTCCACGTGTGGTGCCTTTCGAATCTGACCGGCGGATGTGAGTTCAGACTACGACACTCGGCCTACGGCGCTGCGTCACGTTCTCTGTCGGCGGACGCCGGTACCGTTCTTGACATGGCGACACGAGGTTTCCGATCCCTTGCCCCACTGGGCACCGGCACCGGCGATCTTCGGCTCGACGATTCGCAGGCCGCCGTGCTCGCCCTCGGCGACGGCGAGTCGGCCGCCGTGCTGGGCGCCCCGGGAACGGGAAAGACCTCCACGCTCGTCGAGGCGCTGGCCGACCGCATCCTGGAACGCGGGTACGCGCCGGGCGAGGTGCTCGCCCTCACGGCATCGCGCACCTCCGCGACCCGGCTTCGCGATCGCATCGCCCTCCGGCTCGATGTGCCCACGAACGGCCCCCTCGCGCGCACGGCGACCTCGCTCGCGTTCCAGCTCGTCGGGAACCGTGCGAGGGCCGCCGCCGTCGAGCCGCCGCGACTGCTCACGGGCGGCGAGCAGGACCAGATCATCGCCGAGCTCCTCGCCGGGCACGTCGAAGACGGAGCAGGCCCGGCGTGGCCCGAACCACTGGTCGACGACGTCCGCGCCCTCCGCGGTTTCCGCACCGAGCTCCGCGAACTCATGGCACGCTGCGTCGAGCACGGCGTGAGCCCGGAGCAGCTCAGGCGGCTGGGGGGCGCGACCGGCCGCGACGAGTGGAGGGCCGCCGCGGATTTCATCGTCGAATACCAGCGCGTCGTCGACAGCTATCGCGGTAACTTCGTCGACTCGGCCGAGCTCCTCGCGGAGGCGGTCTCCGTCGTCGCCGCCGGCGGCGCGCTCGAGACGCTTCGGCTGATCTTCGTCGACGACCTCCAGGAGGCGACCGTCGCCACCCTCTCACTCCTGCGGGCCTTCGCCGCCCGTGGCGTCGACATCGTGGCGTTCGGCGACCCCGATGTCGCGTCGACCACGTTCCGAGGTGCCGAACCGTCCGCGATCGGGCGCCTGGAGGCGACGCTCGGCGTCCCGGTCGCCCGCCTCGTGCTCACCACGGCGCACCGTCAGCCACCGGCCCTGCGCGAACTGACGACGCGCGTAACGGAGCGCATCGGCACGGCGGCGGCCGGCATCCAGCGGCTGGCCGGGCCCGGGCGGCCGGAATCCGTGAAGCCCGCGATCGTCAGAATCGAGGCACCGTCCGCTCCTGCAGAGGCCGCTCGCCTCGCGCGACGTCTGCGCGAGCACCACCTGTTCGACGGCGTGCCGTGGAACGAGATGGCCGTCGTGGTGCGCTCCGGCGCTCTCGTCCCGGGGCTGGCGCGCGCGCTCGCGGTCGCCGAGGTGCCCACGCGAACGTCGGTCGCAGGGCGCGCGCTGCGCGACGAATTCGCCGCGAGGCAGCTCCTCACCCAGGTCGGCGTCGAGCTGGGCTCGATCGAGCTGACGGCGCCTGTCGCCACAGAACTCCTGCTCGGGCCCTTCGGAGGCCTCGACGGTGTGAGTCTGCGCCGGCTGCGACTGGCCCTGCGGCAGGAGGAGCTCGCGGGCGATGGCAACCGGCCCGGCGACGAACTCCTGGTCGAGGCGCTGGATGCTCCTGGACGCTTCGCCACCATCGATTCGGCACCGGCGCGAAGGGCGACCAGACTGGCGGAGACTCTCGCCGCCGGACGATCCCGAGCCGGAGACGGCGCCACGATCGAAGAGCTGCTCTGGCACGCCTGGGAGCGGAGCGGGCTCGCGCGGCGCTGGCTCGAGCAGTCGGAGCGCGCCGGGATCGTGGCCGACGAGGCGAACCGGCATCTCGACGGGGTCGTCGCGCTCTTCACGGCAGCACGGCGCTTCGTCGAGCGCTACCCGGAGAGCCCGGCCTCGGTCTTCGTCGAGGAACTGCTCGGGGCCGAGGTGCCCGAGGACACGCTGGCCGCGCAGACCAGTGCCGACGCGGTCCTCGTCGGAACCCCGAGCGCCACGATCGGAGCGGAATACGAGGTCGTGGCGATCGCCGGCCTTCAGGAGAGCGTCTGGCCGAACCTGCGGTTGCGCGGGTCGCTGCTCCACCCGCAGAAACTCGCCGACGCGGTTGCCGGGATCGAGTCGACGACGGTCGACGAACGAGCCCAGGTGATGGGGGACGAGCTGCGGATGTTCGCGCTCGCGGTGTCGCGTGCGCGCCGCCAGGTCATCCTCACGGCCACTGCGAACGACGAGGAGCAGCCGTCGCCTCTCCTCCGGCTCGCAGGCGAGCTGGCTGAAGACGACGACGACGATGCGACACATCCGCTCTCTCTCCGCGGTATGGTCGGCAGGCTCCGTCGCCGCGCCGTCACCAGCGGCTCGCCGGATGCCGTCGACGCGCTCGCGCGGCTTGCGGCTGCGGATGTTCCCGGCGCCGATCCGAGCGACTGGTACGGGCTGCGCGAGCCGTCGACGGAGGAACCCCTGGTCGACCTCTCAGACCCCGAGGCGCACGTGCGCGTCTCGCCGTCGAGGCTCGAGACGTTCGAGAAGTCGCCGCTGGCCTGGTTCGTGGACGCGATGGCGTCATCGCCGAGCGGTCTGGCCGCCGGCATCGGAACCGTGGTGCACGCGGTCATGGAACAGGTGACCACCGACGGTTCCGATGATGTGAGCGTCCAGCACATCTGGGCCGGCATCGAGGCGCGGTGGTCGGAGCTGCAGTTCGAGTCCCCGTGGCTCGAAGAGAAGGAGAAGCGGCGAACGCGCCGGCTCGCGGACGGACTCGCCGACTACCTGCGTGACTTCGACCGGGGAGGTGGGACACTGCTCGGATCCGAGGGCTCGTTCGAGCTTCCCGTCGGTCGCGCCATCGTCAGCGGAACCATCGACCGCATCGAGCGGACACCCGACGGGACCATTGTCATCGTCGACCTGAAGACCGGCAAGAACGTTCCGAGCGCTGCGAAGGTCGCCGAACACGCCCAGCTCGGCGCGTATCAGCTCGCACAGGAGGAGGGCGTCCTCGACGTGGCAGCGGGGCTGCCGTCCGGCGGCGCCAAGCTCGTCTACGTGGCGACCGGAGTGCGCGGCAGCAATTACCGTGAGGCCGTCCAGGGCCCGCCCGACGCACAGGCGCTCGACCGGCTGCGGGAGCGGGTCGCGGCAGCGGCCGACGGCATGGCGGCGAACACATTCCTCGGGGTGGTCAATCTCGACGAACGCGACCCGCACGCGCGCTTCGAGTACCGCATCCACCTCGTGCCGGCGGTGAGCGCGTGACCGAGGAGAACTTCGACGGGCTGCTCGAGTGGGAGGTCGACGATGCGCCGCTCGACCTCGTGGAGCGCGCGCTCGCCGAGGACGCCCGGTCACGCCGACGACTGAGTTCTGCCGAGATCGCAGAAGCGCTCGGCCTTCCCATCCCGACCCCGCAGCAGCAGGCTGTGATCGAGGCACCTCTCGCGCCCGCGATCGTCGTGGCAGGCGCCGGCAGCGGCAAGACAGAGACGATGGCCAACCGTGTCGTCTGGCTGCTCGCGAACGGCCACGTCAGGGTGCCCGAGATCCTTGGGCTCACGTTCACCCGCAAGGCGGCCGGTGAGCTGGCCCAGCGTATCCGCCGGCGCATCGACCAGCTCGTCGCCTCAGGGCTGGTGGAGCTCGACGCGGACCCGTTCGAAGCACCCAACGTCGCCACCTACAACGCGTTCGCCAATGCCATCTTCCGTGAGAACGCATTGCTCATCGGGCGCGAGCCGGAGTCGGCCGTGCTCAGCGAGGCGTCGGCGTGGCAGCTCGCACGCCGGCTCGTCGTCTCGAGCACCGATGAGCGGCTGGTCGAGCTCGAACGCAGCGTGGATGTCGTCACCAGCGCGGTGATCTCCCTGAGCCGTGCCCTCAGCGAGAACGTCGTCGAAGCAGGCGACGTCGAGTCGATGACGGCGAAGTTCGGTGCTGTCGCCGAGCTCCCGACCGGCAATGGGCGGGTCAAGGACATCTACGCGTCGGTCCGGGCGGCCATCGCGATGGTCGGATCGCTGCCGCCCCTCCTCGACCTCGCCGAGCGCTTCGCCGCTGAGAAGACGCGGCGGGGGTTCGTGGAGTACTCCGACCAGGTCGCGCTGGCCCTCCAGGTCTGCGATCGGCTTCCCTCGGTCATCGACGATTACCGGGAGCGCTACCGTGTGATCCTGCTCGACGAATACCAGGACACGTCGGTCGTGCAGACCCGGCTACTGTCGCAGCTCTTCGGCGGTCAGGCGGTGATGGCGGTCGGTGACCCGCACCAGTCGATCTACGGCTGGCGTGGCGCCAGCGCGGCCAACCTCGGGCGGTTCTCGCTCGACTTCACCGGCAACAGGCCGGGGATCGCCCGCGGAGGTGCGGCCGAGTACGCCCTCTCGACCTCGTGGCGCAATCCGACCCGTGTGCTCGATGCGGCCAACGTGCTCGTCGGCCCGCTGTCGGCGAGTTCGCCTGTGCACGTCCAGCGCCTCGAGGCCCGACCCGGCGCGGAGGCGGGGCGACTGGATGTGCGCTTCGAACAGACGGTCGCCGACGAAGCGGAGACGGTGGCGGAATGGCTCGCGGAGCGGATGACACGCCGTGACGACCACGGACGGCCGCCCAGTGCCGCGATGCTCTGCCGGTCGCTCAAGAAGATCGACGTCTTCACGGGCGCCCTCGACCGCCGAGGCGTGCCCTACCACGTGCTCGGCCTCGGCGGCCTGCTCGAGCAACCGGTGGTCGCCGACCTGCTGAGCGCTATGCGGGTGATGCACGATCCGACGGCCGGCTCCGAGCTCATCCGGGTGCTTGCCGGTGCGCGATGGAGTATCGCGCCCAAAGACATCGCCGTGCTGCGCTCCGTCGCTTCGTGGCTCGCCGCCCGCGATCACCGCTTCCGTGAACTCGACGCACCCGTTCGGGAGCGGCTCCGGCAGTCGGTCGCGGGCGAGGAGTCCGCGTCGCTCGTCGATGCCCTCGACTTCGTCGTCGAGGCGCCCGACTCCCACTCGCAGCTGACGGGATTCAGTCCGGAAGGCCTGACCCGGATGCGCGAGGCGGGTCGCCAGCTCGCCTACCTGCGGTCGCGCGCGGGCCTCGACCTCCTCGACCTCGTCACCCTCGTGCAACAGGAACTGATGCTCGACATCGAGGTCGCCGCGAACGAGACGGCGCAGCTCGGGCAGGCGAGCCTCGACGCATTCGCCGAACAGGTCGCCTCCTACCTGGCCAGCGACGACCAGGCGACCCTGGGATCGTTCCTGGCCTGGCTAGCCGAAGCGGAGCAGCGCGACAATCTTGCGCCCAGAAGCGAGGAGCCTGAGCCGGGCACGGTGCAGATCCTGACGATCCACGGCTCCAAGGGGCTGGAGTGGGACATCGTGGCTGTGCCACGGATGGTCGACGGGGAGCTTCCCGGCCCTCCCCGCAGCAAGAAGGGCTGGCTGGAATTCGGCGCGCTGCCGTTCGAGTTCCGCGGCGACGCGAGCGAGCTGCCGGTGCTCGGCTGGCGTTCGGCGCAGACACAGAAGGACTTCGACGAGGCCCTCGCGGTCTTCGAGGCGGAGAACGCTGGTCGTCACGCCGCTGAACAACGCCGGCTGGCCTACGTCGCTGTGACTCGCGCACGGGACGACCTGCTGCTCACCGGCTCGTACTGGTCGACACAGACGCGCCCCAGGGGACCCGGACTGTTCCTTCTCGAACTTCAGAGTGCCGGGCTCCTCGCCGACGACGCCTTCCCCGAGCTCGACGACGCCGACGAGAATCCGTACGCCCTCGCTACGAGGACTGTCTCCTGGCCCCTCGACCCGCTCGGAACACGTCGCTCGCGTGTCGTCCAGGCTGCCGAGGCGGTTCGCGACGCACAGGCGACGGGTGGAGGCCGGGGCGGCGTCTACGCAGACGACATCGACCTCCTGCTCGCCGAGCGGGCGAACCGGGCGGCGGGCGAACGTGTCGAGCTTCCTGCGCGCATCCCGGCGTCCCGCTTCAAGGACTACGTCACCGACCCGGTCGGCGTGGCCGCTGCGCTGAGGCGCCCGATGCCGGAGCGCCCGTACCGGCAGACACGACTCGGCACGCTCTTCCACGGGTGGGTGGAGCAGCGTTACGGCACCGTAGCGGGAACGTCGGACGTGATCGATGCCTCAGCGCTCGAACTCGACGACCCGGCGGGGGACGCCATCGGGGCCGAGCAGCTCGACGAACTGCAGCGGACATTCGCGGCCAGCGCGTGGGCCGATCGACGCCCGGACGAAGTCGAGATCGAGATCCACGTGGTGCTGGCCGGCCAGGTGCTCGTGTGCAAGCTGGACGCGGTTTACCGGGCGGACGACGGGATCCACGACTACCAGATCGTCGACTGGAAGACCGGCAAAGCGCCACGCGATGCCGACGACCTCGAACGCAAGCAGCTGCAGCTAGCGCTGTACAGGCTCGCCTTCGCACGCTGGAAGGGGATCGCACCGGAACGCATCGACGCAGTCTTCTACTTCGTCGCCGACGACGCGGTGGTCAGGCCCGAACGACTCTATTCAGAGGACGAGCTGCGGTCGCTCTGGTCGTCGGTCACCGGTTTCATGCCACCGGCGTGACCGTAGTCGTCGGCCGACCGGTCGCCAGGGGTGTTGTCGAGCATCGCTTCGACGTCGGAGATGGCCATGATCGGTCCGGTCGCCGTCGCAAGCGGATTGGCGGAATTGGTGTGGACCCGGTCGACGAGTCCGTCGAGCATCTCCACCGCGTCGTCGACGATCGCCTGGTTGCGAACCTCGCGACCATGCAGCAGCCAGCGCGCCACTTCGAGCTCCGCGTACAACATCGCGCGCTGGGTGAACTGCCGATCGGTGGTGACCTGACGTGCCGCCCCGTATGCGCCGAGTGCGCTCTCGGCAGCATCCGGATTCATTGCGAGCATCCAGTGCAGGTCACGTGCCGGGTCACCGACCCGGAGAGCTGACCAGCCGAGGACCGCGGAGATCGACTCTCCCTCGACGAGGAACGAGTCGGCGGTCATGGCGCCGTTGATCACCGTGGGCTGGAACTGCCACAGCGCGCTGTCGGCGGATGCGTCGCGCCACCGGTCGCGGAGCGCGCTCGGAAGTAGGCCGGTCGATGCAGCCGACTCGATCAGCGACGTCGTCGAAGTGTGGCATTCCGTCGCGCTCAGCACAGGCAGGCCGGCCTCGCCGACGAAAGCGGTCGGAAGGGTGTGGATGGCTGCGATGGCGTGGCCGATCGCGCCGGCCAGACCGTCGCCCGGGGGTACGTCATCCACGTCGATGTGGGCGCCGGAAAGGAAGTTGTAGACGATCGCGCGCGTTCCGCCTACCGGAGTCTGGCCCAGAAAGGTCGGGACGTCGAACGGAAGCCTGCTGCGGATTCCCGTGGTCAGCGCGCGGAGGGCGACGAGGTCGGCGCTCTGTTCGGACTCGGCCGTCTGCGACGTCGGAACCCGGATGATGCTCGTGCTGCCGTCGCGTCCGCTCAGGAGTGCGGAATCGAAGTCGCCCGCACCACCGGCAGTGTAGCTGCGGGTGCCGGACACCTCGAGCCCGGGAACAGCCGAGGTGGCCAGCGCGGCTAGAGTGAGATGGGATCTGGCCATAGCACCTAGGTTAAAGTGGACATCCGCGGGACCCGTTGATCGCCACGCCTTGCCAGCCGTTCGCGTCGAAAACGACAGCGATCAGAATTCGTGAGAGGACTCCGATGCCGCGCTCCGCCCTTCGCGACCTTCCCTTGTCGCGCGGAGCGGTCGACCGCGATCACGAAGCCAGGTCCCGACCGGCCCTCTTCGACGAGCTCTGGGACGAGCCGACCACCCGGATCCTTCCGATGTGGAAGGGCCGTGCGCTGGTGACCGCGGAGAGCATCCCTGCCGCGACTCCGGGGTCGGACGGCTGGGGCACCGGGCTGGATGGCGCATCCGCCGCCCTCGACCTTCTTCCCGTCGATCGGGTGACCTCCGCGCTCGTGCGGGTCTACCTCGGCCGCACCCTCGTCGCAACGCCCGACGTTCCGCTCGGTTCGGCGATCGTGCTGAGTGTCCTGACCGACGCCGCGGCGTCCGAGCTGGAGCCTGACGAGGCGCGATGGGCGAACCTGCGCACTGTCGGCACCTCACTCAGCGACCGCGACGCCGGCCTTTTCACCGAGGCCCTCGGGATCGCGAACTGGCATGCTTCGCACGCGAACTGCCCGCGCTGCGGCGATCCGACCGTCGTCGAAAAGGGCGGATGGGTCCGGCGGTGCCTGACGGACGAGGCGGAGATCTTCCCGCGCACGGACCCGGCCGTGATCGTCAGCGTCGTGGACCGCGACGACAGGCTGCTGCTCGGCTCGAACGCGATGTGGGAGAACAACCGGTACTCGACTTCTCGCCGGTTTCGTCGAGCCAGGGGAGTCCTTCGAGGCAGCCGTCGGACGGGAGATCTTCGAAGAGGCCGGCGTGCGTGTGGTCGATCCCGTGTACCTCGGATCGCAGCCGTGGCCGTTCCCCGCCTCGGTGATGGTCGGGTTCACGGCGCGGATCGCCGACGACCAGGATCCGGCAGCGCTCGAACCCGACGGTGAGGAGATCCTCGATCTCCGCTGGTTCACGCGCGAGGAGGTCTGGTCGAACTACGACATCGTCATCCTGCCCGGCCGCACGTCGATCGCCCGGGCGATCATCGAAGACTGGTACGGCGGCCCGCTCGACGAACCGCCGGCAGCGCGCGGGGAACGATGACGCCCGAGCAGGTGCTCGCCGGGCTCGACGACCAGCAGCGTGTTGCCGCCGAGGCTCTTCTCGGGCCGGTCTGCATCCTGGCGGGCGCCGGCACCGGCAAGACGCGGGCGATCACCCACCGCATCGCGTTCGGTGTCGCCACCGGCGCGTACGCACCCAACCGGGTGATGGCGCTCACCTTCACCAACCGCGCGGCATCCGAACTGCGAGGCAGACTTCGGCAGCTCGGCGCGGGAGGCGTCTCGGCGCGGACCTTCCACGCCTCGGCGCTCAGCCAGCTCAACTTCTTCTGGCCGCAGGTGGTCGGAGGTCAGCTGCCGTCGGTACTGGATGGCAAGGCCAGGCTTCTCGGTCACGCCGCCGAGCGCCTCCGGCTCAAACTCGACACGGCGACACTGCGGGACGTCGCCGCGGAGATCGAGTGGCGCAAGGTGTCGGGACTCAGCATCGACCAGTACGCCCACCGGATCGAGTCCCGTTCGCTGCCCGGCTCCCTGACGGCCGAACAGGTGCTCCTCGTTCAGCAGGCGTACGAGGACCTCAAGGACGAACGACGTCAGTTCGACTTCGAAGACGTGCTGCTCGCCTGCGCCGGGATGATCGAGAGCGAGCCGTCCGTGGCGATGCAGGTGCGGGAGCAGTACCGCTTCTTCGTCGTCGACGAGTACCAGGACGTCTCCCCACTCCAGCAGCAGCTCCTCGACCTGTGGCTCGGCGGCCGTCGAGATCTCTGCGTCGTCGGCGATGCGAGCCAGACCATCTACTCGTTCGCCGGCGCCCGCAGCGATTTCCTGCTGGATTTCGAACGCCGGTACGACGACGCGACGGTCGTGCGCCTCGAGCAGAACTACCGGTCGACCCCGGATGTTGTGGATGCCGCGAACAGGCTCATGCGCGGCCGGCCGGGCGCGCTCACCCTGCACGCCGCCACCGAGCACGGTGCCGGGGGCGTGAATCGTGCCGCCGCCGAGCCGGGAACGCCCGATCCGACGTCCTACGCGTCCGATCCGGCCGAAGCGCGCGGCGTCGCCCAGTCGATCGCCGCGCAGATCTCAGCGGGAAGTCGCCCCGAGGACATCGCGGTGCTCTACCGGGTGAATGTGCAGGCGGCGGCACTCGAGCGGGCTCTCGCCGATGCCGGCGTCAGCTACCAGATCAGGGGAGCGAAACGATTCTTCGACCTCCCCGAGGTGCGCCAGGCGGTGATGTCGCTGCGCGCCGCTTCGGTGTCGGTCACAGGCGAGCCGCTCTTCAAGTCGGTCAGCGACGTGCTGCGTTCGCTCGGCTGGAGCCAGGACGCGCCCGAAGCTCGCGGAGCGGTGCGCGATCGCTGGGAGTCCCTGAACGCGATCATGGGCCTGGTCGACCAGCAGCCCGCCGGCGCGACCTTCCGGGCCTTCACGGATGAGCTGATGGAGCGTCAGGCGGGCCAGCACGAGCCGACGGTCGCTGCGGTCACGCTCGCGACCCTGCACTCGGCGAAAGGCCTCGAGTGGGACTCGGTCTACCTCGTCGGGCTCAGCGAAGGCCTCGTACCGATCAGCTACGCGAAGACGTTCGAGCAGATCGACGAGGAGCGCAGGCTGTTGTACGTCGGGATCACCAGGGCCAGGCGACGGCTGCAGCTCAGCTGGGCCGAGGGCGGCCAGCAGCGCGGTCCGCGGCAGCCGTCTCGGTTCCTGGCAGAGCTCGGCACCCGCACTCCGCGTGCGGGAGTGCCCGGACGACGTCCGTAACGCCCGTCGCACCATTGTAACGGACGCTTGCGCCGGCGAACCGGCGCGAGCCCCTGATGAGCCGGGAGAGCAGCATCCGCGACGCGAGGGCCGCCACAGCAGTGCCCACCAGATCGGTCTCGAGCGCGGATGATCGGACCGACAACTGGCTGGCGAGCGCCGCCCAGGCCGGATCGCCGTCCATGCGATGTCGTTCCAGACAGGACAGGCATGGCCCCTGACCGGGTTCGACGAGCGGTCCGACAGAGACATTCCGGTCTCCGAAGACGACCGCGAGGTGCGGTATGTCGCGCCGGAGCCAGCGTGCGTGCCGCTCGGGCGCCACAGCGAAATGGGTGACGATGACCGCGGCCTCGACCCGGTCGATCTCGGCGATATCGCTGGTGACGGAGATGTCGGAACTCCGCAGGATGCTCCCGATCAGCCGCGCTGTGAAGCCGCTGCCGTCGAGTGCCACGCGACGACGGACCGGGGGAGACGACCGCGGCGGAGCGCGGAGGACCGGCCTGAGCCGGGCGAGGAGAGAATCGACGTCGACCGAGGCGCGAGCCGAACGCGCCAAGGCGAGGAGCCCGGCGCGGGTCACCCCGTGCTCGAGGGCTGCGAGGAGGCGCTCTTCGTCCGTGGTCACGTCGCGGAGTACCAGCAGGCACCGGTCGACACCGAACTGGAGATCGGTGGGCGTTCGCCACACGCGCGGGATTCGGGGATCGAGTGTGAAGGTCACACCTGCATCATTCCGCGCGCGGCATGTTCGCCGCAGAATCTCTCCACAAGCGCGGTGGAGCTAGGGCGATTGCGTCGCAATCGTGCGACCCCAGCGCCGAGCGAGCTGCGCTCGCGAGGGCCTACTCCTCGGTCGGACGCTCCGTATCGCCCCGGAGAAGGTCTTCCAACGCCTGGTCCACCGCGTCGTACTCCGGCTCCTCACCGCTCGCCTCGGCGGTGAGGCGTGCGACCAGCGCCGACGGGTCGTCGAGATCGGCCCCGGTGGGCATCAGGTCGGGATGCGACCACAGCCGGTCGCGTCCCTCGGCGCCGGCCGCCTCGCTCACCGCCTTCCACATCGCAGCGGCTTCGCGCAGGCGGCGCGGGCGGAGTTCGAGCCCGACGAGGGTCGCGAACGCCGACTCGGCGGGACCGCCAGAAGCGCGGCGCCTCCGCACCGTCTCGGCGATGGCGTCGGCCTTCGGAAGCAGCTTCGTCGCCTCCGCCGTGACCACGTCGACCCACCCTTCGACCAGCGCGAGCACGGTCTCGAGCCGGGCGAGCGCAGCCTGCTGCGCCTCGGTCTTCGGTGGGATCAGCGCACCGCTGACCATCGCCTCACGGAGTTCTTCCGGATTCGCGGGGTCGAAGCTCTCCGCGAGTTCTTCGAGCCGGCTCGTGTCGATCGTGATGCCTTTCGCGAACTCGGTGATCGAGGTGAGCAGCTGGAGGCGAAGCCATTTCGCGTGACGGAACAGGCGGGCGTGGGCGAGTTCGCGGACGGCCAGGTACAGCTGGACCTGGTCTTCGGGGATGTCGAGCCCGTCGCCGAACTCGGCGACGTTCTGCGGCAGGAGGGCCGCATGGCCGTCCTCGAGAAGGGGGATTCCGATGTCGCCGCCTGAGACGACCTCCTTCGCGAGCTGGCCGACGACCTGCCCGAGCTGCATCGCGAAGAGGGCGCCGCCGATCGAGCGCATGATCTGGCCGGCGTTCGCCAGCATCCCCTGCATCTCCTCCGGCGCCTGCTCTTTGAGCACCTGGGTGAGAGCGTCCGAAATGCTGAGCGCGACCGGCTCGGCGAGCTGGGTCCAGAGCGGCATGGTCTGGCGCGCCCACTCGACCCGTCCGATGAGCTGCGGCTGCGTGGTCAGTTCTGCGACGCTGGTGACTCCGTCGAGCCACAGCGCGGCGACGTGGAACGCCTGCTCGAGTGCCGCGCGCTCGGCGGGCTCTGTCGAACGCGCATCCGCTCCGGCGAGCGTCCGTGCCTGTTCGAGCGCGAGGTCCCAGTTGATGCCGTCGCCGTTGCTGCGGATGGCGTTCTGAAGCTGACCGAGCAGCTGTGCGATGCTGGCCGGGTCGTTGGGGAGTCCGGCCGCGCCCGCGAGCTGGCTCGGGTCGATCGACGAATTGCCGGACAGGAACTCGCGCAGCATGTCGCGGAATTCGTCGTCCTGGTCCTTGTCGGGATCATCGGCCATCGTCTCGCCTTTCGTATTGGCAACCTTTCAGCCGCAGAATCTACGCTAGCCCGTGATTCTTCGAAGCAGGATGGGAATTGGCCTAGGCTCAGGGGTTGGGTGTCCGCCCGTCGCGAACATCAGGAAGGCACAGGCGTGACACTCTTCACGGACGACGATCTCCGGCCCGAGCCCAGCACTCCGCCGGAGCGCATTCGGCCGAAGCGCAGCGTCATCGTCGGATGGTCGTTCGTGGGGGCGGCCCTCGTGCTGACCCTCGTGCTCGCGCTCGTGCCTGCTCCCTATGTGATCGAGCAGCCGGGTCCTGTCTTCAACACGCTCGGCACGGACCAGCCGGTCGGCAGCCCGCCGTCGAAGGACGCGAAGCCGCTCATCACCATCCCGAGCCAGACGACGTATCCGACGGCGGGGTCGCTCGACCTGCTCACTGTCTCGCTCGTCGGAAATCCGGACTCGCTCCCGAGCTGGATCGAGGTCGCCTCCGCCTGGTTCACCCCGAGCAAGGCCGTGCTGCCCGTCGACGACGTGTTCCCGCCGGGCACCACGACGCAGCAGAGCGACAAGGAGAACGCCCAGTTGATGGTCGACTCCCAGCAGGACGCGATCGCGGCCGCTCTCAACGACCTCGGGTACACCTATCCGCAGGAGGTCGTGGTCAAGCAGATCATCAAGGGTTCGCCGGCCGACGGTGTGCTCCGGGTCGGCGACGAGGTCATCACAGTAAACGGAGTGCACGTTCCCGGAGTGCAGACGCTCCGCGACCTGCTGAAGGCCAACGGCGCAGCAAAGCCGGCGAAGATCGGAATCGTCCGCGACGGGGTGGCGAGCACCGTCGAGATCACGCCGGAGAAGAGCGGCCCGACCGTCATCGTGGGCATCGGCGCCGGCATGCACTACACCTTCCCTTTCGACGTGATGATCCAGCTGAACAACGTCGGAGGTCCGAGCGCCGGACAGATGTTCGCGCTGGGCATCATCGACAAGCTCTCGCCCGGAAAGCTCAACGGCGGCGAGCATGTCGCCGGCACCGGAACGATCGACAACGAGGGGAACGTCGGCCCGATCGGCGGGATCCGACAGAAGATGTACGCGGCCAAGGACGCGGGAAACAGCTGGTTCCTGGCACCGCAGTCCAACTGCGACGAGGTGACCGGTCACATCCCGTCCGGCCTCAAGGTCTTCGCGGTGAAGACGCTGGACGACTCGCTGGCCGTGATGAAGGCGCTCACGTCTCACGCGAGCACGACGGGCCTCCCCACCTGCCCGGCATCGTAGCCCGTTCGTAGCCCCTTCATAGCCGTTCCACAGTCGTCGCGAGGCGCAGCTTTCTCCAAGCGTCCCGCGCCTAGGATGGGTTTCTGACCTTTCAACGCAGAGCAAGAGGGCCGCACGTGAGTTCAACAGCAGCAGGGCGACCGGCAGGGCGCCGACGGGCAGCGATCTGGATCACGCTGGGGGTGGTCGTAGCCCTCATCATCGCGTTCTTCGTGTTCGCCGGGCTGTACGCCGACATCCTCTGGTACCAGCAGCTGGGGTATCTCAACGTCCTGACGACGCAGTGGCTGGCCGCAGCGGTCCTCTTCTTCATCGGCTTCCTCGGAATGGCCGTGCCGCTCTGGCTGTCGATACAGCTCGCATACCGGCTCCGCCCGGTGTACGCGAAGCTGAACACCCAGCTCGACCGCTATCAGCAGGTGATCGAGCCGCTGCGCCGACTGGCGATGTACGGAATCCCGATCGTCTTCGGCATCTTCGCCGGTGTATCGACGGGCAGCCGCTGGCAGACCGCGCTCATGTGGGTCAACAGCACGCCGTCGGGCAAGACCGATCCACAGTTCCACCTTGACATCTCGTTCTACCTCTTCGACCTGCCGTTCTATCGCGGCCTCGTCGGCTTCGCCTCGGCCGTCGTCATCATCTCGCTCTTCGCGACGCTGGCGACCTGCTACCTCTACGGCTCACTCCGGATCAGCGGACGCGAGGTTCGGATCTCGAAGGCCGCGCGCGTCCAGATCTCGGTCATCGCGGCACTCTATCTGCTGCTCCAGGGCGTGAGCATCTGGCTCGACCGTTATGCGACGGTGACAGACTCGAACGTCAATGACATGGTCAACGGTGCCGCCTACACCGATGTCAATGCGACGATCCCCGGTCGGGCAATCCTCGCCGGGATCTCGATCTTCGTCGCGGCGCTCTTCATCGTGACAGCGTTCATCGGGCGCTGGCGCTTCCCGCTGGTCGGCACGGCCCTCCTCATCATCGCCGCGCTGGTGGTGGGTGCGATCTACCCGTGGATCGTGCAGAGGTTCCAGGTCGACCCGAGCCAGAAGACGCTCGAGACTCCATATATCCAACGGAGCATAGACAGCACGCGCGACGCGTACGGGTTGTCGAACATCGACGTGATCCCCTACAACGCCAAGACGACGGCCGAGCAGGGGCAGTTGCGCGAAGACGCACAGACCACGGCACAGATCCGCATCATCGACCCTGCCCAGGTGAGCCCGTCGTTCCGTCAGCTCGAGCAGTTCCGTCAGTACTACGCCTTCCCTGACAACCTCGCGGTCGACCGGTACACGATCGACGGCAAAGAGCAGGATGCGGTGGTCGCGGTTCGTGAACTCCAGCAGTCCGGTCTGGGGTCGGCGCAGAACTGGTACAACGACACGATCGTCTACACCCACGGGTACGGCGTCGTCGCCGCCTACGGCAACCAGCGATCGACCGACGGCCAGCCCGTGTTCCTCGAGTCGGGCATCCCGACCACCGGCTCCCTCGGCGCCTACGAGCCTCGCATCTACTTCGGACAGCAGTCGCCCAAGTACTCGATCGTCGGAGGCACGACCAGCCAGAAATCAGTCGAACTCGACTATCCGGGCGGCGCCGACAACGCCCAGCAGACGTACACCACGTTCACCGGCAATGGCGGACCGAAGCTCGACAACATCTTCAAGCGGCTGATCTACGCACTCAAGTTCCAGGACGAGCAGATCGTCCTCTCCGATGCCGTCAACAGCAACTCGCAGATCCTCTACGACCGCGATCCGATCCAGCGCGTGCAGAAGCTCGCGCCATACCTGACCCTCGACTCGCAGGCCTATCCGGCGGTCATCGACGGCCGCGTCAAATGGATCATCGACGGGTACACGACGAGCGACCAGTACCCCTACTCGCACGTGGGCAGCCTGAGTGACGCGATCGCCGACACGGAGACCCCGAAGCCCGCGTACCCGTTCGACAACATCAACTACATCCGCAACTCGGTCAAGGCGACCGTCGATGCGTACGACGGCAAGGTCACGCTCTACGCGTGGGACTCCACCGATCCGATCCTGAAGACGTGGGAGAAGATCTTCCCGACCACGGTCAAGCCGATGGCCGACATGAGTGCCGCGCTCCTGAGCCACGTGCGCTACCCGGCCGACCTGTTCAAGGTCCAGCGCTCGGTGCTCGGCCAGTACCACGTGACGGACGCGGGTTCGTTCTACTCCCGAGACGACGCGTGGACGACGCCCAACGACCCGGTGTCGCCCGCGAGCAACCCCACGCTGCAGCCCCCGTACTATCTGACGATGCAGATGCCCGGTCAGACCGCGCCCTCGTTCTCGCTGTACTCCACCTTCGTGCCCTTGGCGACCACGGAATCGAGCAGGTCTGTGCTCAAGGGCTATCTGGCGGTCGATGCGGACGCGGGCGATACCAAGGGCCAGAAGGCCTCTGGTTACGGCAAACTCAGGCTGCTCACACTGCCGTCGAGCGATACCGTTCCAGGTCCGGGCCAGGTCCAGAACAACTTCAACTCCGACCCGGGCGTCTCGCAACAGCTGAACCTGTTGCGGCAGGGAAAGACTGACGTCATCAGCGGCAACCTGCTGACCCTTCCGGTCGGCGGGGGACTGCTGTATGTCCAGCCGGTCTACGTGAAGTCGACCGGTGAGACGAGCTACCCGCTCCTGCAGAAGGTGCTGGTCGCGTTCGGCGACAAGATCGCCTTCCAGGACACCCTCGACGGAGCGCTCGACGTGCTCTTCGGAGGCAATTCGGGCGCGACAGCGGGCGATACCAATGCAGGTGGCGGAGGCGGTACCGGCACGACGACGTCACCCGGCGGCACCGGTACGACCGGCAATGCCGCCCTCGAGGCTGCTCTCGTGGACGCACGCCAGGCGCTGCTCGATCGTGATGCGGCGCTGAAGGCAGGGGACTGGGCAGCCTACGGAATCGCGGACGCCAACCTCAAGAAGGCCGTCGCGCAGGCGCTCGCTGCGGAGGCGCAGGCGACGCCGAGCCCGACGACGACGCCGACCCCGTCGCCGACGCCGTCGAAGTAGAGATCGAACGAAGCAGTTGGGGTGTGGCCGTAAGGCTGCACCCCAACTTTCGTTCATCGCCTGTACAAAGTCGTTCCAGCGATCCGAGCGCCGATCGGACCCGTCTGGACTTCTCAACGACGAAGAATATCCCAGCAAACCCCGTCGTTCCGGGGATTTCGCGGACATCTCGCATGTTCAGCACAACGCGCTCGAAGAAATGCTTGCAAAAACTTTAGTTGTCGACTTTACTAACAAACATGCAGCTGGTCGACCAAGGACAGCGTTCGGCGCTGAACGAGACGGGTCCCATTCCTCTGGATCGGGGGATGGCTCCCGGGCGAGCCCTCCGCCCGAAGACCAAGGTGCTTCCGGAACACGCGCGCACCCACAACCGTTCCCTGGTGCTTCAGACGCTGTACCGGTCCGGCCAGGTGAGCCGTGCCGACATCGCCCGTGAGACAGGACTGACGCGTGTCACGATCTCCGATCTGGTCGCCGGGCTGATAGCCGACGGGCTGGTCGTCGAACTCGGTCAGCGCGACGACGCCCGGCCCGGAAAGCCCGCAGTCCTCCTCGACATGAATCGCGCCGCGACGCAGATCATCGGCGTCGATCTCAGCGAGCATGCGGTGTTCCGCGGAGCCGTCCTCGACATCGACGGGGTGATTCTGGCGAGCGCCGAGGTACCGCTCGCCGGAAGCCGCGGCGATGAGGCGACTCGGAAGGTGCTCGACCTGGTCGACCGTCTCGTCGCGCTCGCGACGGCTCCGGTCCTTGGAATCGGTATCGGGTCTCCTGGCATCGTCGACCCGAGCGGTGTCGTGATCGCCGCGCCCAACCTGGGCTGGTCCGAGCTCGAACTTCAGCGCATCGTCGGGGAGCGCACGTCGCTCCCGGTCCACGTCGCCAACGATGCCAACGTCGCTGTCCTGGCCGAGCACGGCTTCGGTAACGCCGACGGCGACATGATGCTGGTCAAAGTGGGTCATGGTGTCGGATCGGGGCTGCTCGTCGCGGGTGCGCTCGTGTTCGGCAGCCGCTTCGCCGCGGGCGAGATCGGCCAGGTCATGGTCGGGACCGACGACGGAGCGGAAGCCCCCTATGACCGGGAGAAGTGCCTGGAAGCGTGGCTCGCCGTTCCCCGTCTCGAGTCGCGGGTCGCTGCGGCGGCGATCGCTGGGGAGCCCGTTGCACCCGTGCTTCGGGAGGCGGGACAGCGGCTGGGGGTCGCACTCGCACCCATCATCGGCGCTCTGAACCTCTCCGAGGTCGTTCTCAGTGGGCCGACCGAACTCCTCGACGGACCTCTGATCGAGGCGGTCGGGGAGACGATCAGAAATCGGACGATGGCAGGCTTTCACTCGGATGCGACGCTCCGGATGACGGATCTCGGCCGGGACATCGTCGTGCGCGGGTCGGCGGTCATGGTCCTCTCAGGGCAGCTTGGAGTCTCCTGATGACTTTGCTCCTCGGCTCCCCGGAATCTCGCACCCGACCTGACCGGTTCGCTCCGAGCGACGGCCGTGGTCCCGAACTCGCCCGATCGTTCGCGTACACTCCCGAAGCCGGCCGTATGTTCTCCGCCTTCCGGGGCCGCAGCACGATCGTCCGTCTCGACACGGTCGACAACGACGTGCTGGGGGTGGCGCGCTGGGTGCCGTTCGCCGAGGTGTGGGGCCGGCCCGGTTCGTCGGCGACCCCGCAGTGGCACGACAACCCTGTCATCCAGGTGGGCGAGGACGACGACCCGCGACTGGTGCTCGCCACCGGCACGCCCGTGGTGCTCTTCGGCGTAGACAACCATCGCCACGCGTACGCGCGCGCAGTGATCGATCATGTGCGATCGAACTGCCGAACGGTCCTGGTCGTCGACATGGGCGTGGCACTCCAGGATCTCGTCTACGCGGATGTCGCCACCTTCGGGCACGACCCGGCTCGGGGAGCCGCGCTCGTCGATCTGCTGACGAGCGATCTTCTCGCGGCGTGAACCCGCGTCAGAGCGCGGCTGCCGGGTTCGGGCTCACCGCACTCACAACGCCCATGAGATGCCGAGCGCGCTGTGCAGCGCGTGCTGCGCGGCACCCCGGAACGGTTGGGCGGCTGTGGTCTTCGCGTAGCGGAAGCTGAGAGGCATTGCGGCGCGCACGGTGTGGCGGGCGGCCTCCGCGCGGACGTGACTGATGAATTCGTCGCCCAGGCGGGGGGATGCGCCGCCCAGCACCACGTTGGGGACGTCGAGAGCGGCGCCGACGAGGAGCAGCGCGCGCGCCAGCACCCTGGCGCCGAACGCGATTCGCTCGCGTGATTCCGGCTGCTCGGCGAGGGCGCCCAGATCGACCGATTCCAGGTCGGCGCCGTGGGACAGGCCGAGCAGCGATGTCACGGAGACCACCTCTTCGAGGCAGCCGCGGTTTCCGCAGGCGCAGGCCGGCGCATCCGGACCGAAGAGCACGGGGACGTGTCCGATCTCGCCCGCCCGGTGTGCGGCACCGCGCAGAAGGGTGCCGTCGACGATGAACGCGGCGCCTACGCCGGTGCTCAGTGAGACGAACATCTGGTTGGCGCCGAACTGGTCGGAATTCGAGTAGTCGGCCAGCGCCTCGGCATCGGCGTCGTTGATGAGATACACCGGTGCATCGACGATTCCGGCGAGCGCATCGCCGAGATTGACATCCGTCCACTTCAACTGCACGCTCTCGCGGATCAGCGGCCCGTCGGCGATCCCGGGGACCTGCACGCCGATCGCGACCACACGGGCGCGCGTCGACGCGACGAGTTTTCGGACGACGGCCTGGACATCCGAGATCTCGCCGGCGGTATGCGGGCGCTGCGAGACGGTGGACACGTCCTCGCCGAGGAGATTGACGACCGCACCGCGAACCAGTCCCGGCTGGACGATGACAGAGAGGAGGACATGCCGGACAGCGTCGATCTGGAGCGTCGTCGCCCGTTTGCCGCCGGTGCTCTCCGCTCGCTGTCCTTCGATGACGAGGCCCTCGGAGATCAGGCCGTTGAGCAGGGATGACACGGTGGCCGACGTCAGTCCGGTGCGACGTGCGATGCTCGCCCGGGTCGCCGAGCCGTTGCCGGACAACACGAGCTGCAGCGCACTCGTGAGATTGCGCTCACGAACGGCGGCCTGTGTCGCCTTGCCGTGATCCTCTGCCACTGTCCGCTCCTCGATGCGGGTCGATCGCCCCGCTCTCGACCCTAGCGAATGCCGATTCGATTGTCGGTCGGTCGCACGGGACACGCGGCTACGGTCCCGGCCGAGCATACGGAAGGCCGCGGGATCGTGAGGCGATCCCGCGGCCTTCCGTGCAATTGTTATGCGGCGGGGTGCGCCAGTGCGCGCGCCTTGAGGTGGTCGAATTCCGCCTGGGTGATGGTGCCGGCGTCGAGAAGGGCTTTCGCCTTGGCGATCTCGTCAGCGGGGCTGCTGGAGCCCGCGACCTGCTGGATGTACGTGTCGGTCGCCGCCTGGACTTCGCGCGCTTCCTTCTGGCTGCGCTGCGCCATGCCGGCCCCTCGCGCGATCAGGTAGATCAGCGCGGTCAGGAAGGGAACGAAGACCAGGAAGATGATCCACACCGCCTTCCACCACCCGCTCAGCTTGTGGTCGCGGAACAGGTCGCCGATGATCGCAAAGAGTGCGAACAGGTACGCGATGAACGCGAAGCTCCAGAAGAAGATCCAGATGATGTTCCAGACGTTGTTCCAAAAGTCCATGTGTCGTGTGCCCCTTTCTGGTGGGGCTCCGTGCCCCAGTTCAGAATCTAGCGGGCAGGAGCACGCGACGGCCAGCATTCGTTGTTTCTGGGCCTTTCGTTGATGTGACGGGTCCGTGCAGCCACGCAGACGAAATCGGAGATCACTCCGATGCGTGACACCGGCGACAGGACGATGCTCTGGAGTGCAGCACCTGGGAGGGACCATGAGAGGGATTTGGGCGGCATCAACCCCGTCGACGACATTGGGAAGCCTGCCCCCGTGGGCCCTGACGGGGGCGATCATTCTGGTCGTGGTCGTCGTCGGTGTGCTCCTCGTCGTCAACGGCTGGCCGCGTGCAGCCACCGCGTCGAACAGTGCCGACCGAAGCGTCGTTCGCAGCTGGATCGCCGTCAGCCTCGTCGTCGGACTGCTCGTGCTCACCGCGGCCGAGATCGCCGGCAACAACGCGACGACCACCAGTGCTCTGATCGGTGGTCTCACCGCGTCGGTCGGAAGTGCGATCGCGTACTACTTCTCGACGAAGGCTTCGGAGCAGGCGCAGGACAAGCTGACCACGGCTACCGGGGGAGGGGCGGCCCGCCCGATCGTCGTCCCCGATCTCATGGGCAAGTCGGTCACCGACGCGCTGCTCGCGCTGGGGAGCCTCGAGCTCAGGCTAGTCGTCGACCCGACCGCGATCACCCAGGGGACCCTCGGCAACATCGTCGGTCAGGTGCCATTGCCCGGGCCGTCCACGGTCAAGGACAAGACGGTGACCGTCACGCTCGGTTCGTGACGCTGGCGAACGGACCGCTGAGAGCCGCCCACTGCAGGAGCATGATCGTCTTGGCGTCGACGATGGTACGACCGATCGCCTGGAGCGCGTCGTCGAACGGAAGTTCGACGACGTCGATGTCCTCGCCTTCCTCCGCGACGCCTCCGCCGTCGGAGACGCGGTCGGCCGCGCGGTAGCGCGCGGCGTAGAAGTGCAGTTTCTCCGTCACCGACCCCGGACTCATGAATACATCGAAGATGCGCTGGGGAGCGCCGATGTCGAACCCCGTCTCTTCCCTGGCCTCGCGCCTGATCGCGGTGTCGGGATCGTCGTCGTCGAGAAGGCCTGCCGCCGCCTCGAGGAGCATGCCGTCGGGGTGCCCGTTGACGTACGCGGGGTAGCGGAACTGCCTCGTGAGGAGCACCGTGCGTCTCTCGGGGTCGTAGAGGAGCACGGTCGCGCCGTTACCGCGGTCGTAGGTCTCCCGTCGCTCCGTCGACCAGTGCCCGTCGGCGTGCTGGAATTCGATGGTGGTCGTTCGGAGGACGTGCCAGTCGGAGGCGAGGAGACGCACATCAGTGACGACCACTCGAGGATTGCGGTCGAGTCCGAGGCCCGTTCGGTCCAGATGGATGCGGCCTCGCGCGTCCGGTTCGTCGGCACCGTGCATCACGCACTCCCTTCGCCTGCCATGAGAAAGAAGAAAAGCAGAAAGCCCGGATTCCGTGGAATCCGGGCTTTCACTCGCAGGAGAACCTGCGTTTTGTTGCGGGGACAGGATTTGAACCTGCGACCTCTGGGTTATGAGCCCAGCGAGCTACCGAGCTGCTCCACCCCGCGGCACAAGAATTTACTCTAGCACGTCATCGCGAGGTCTCCGAACCGCCGGTGCACATCGCGCACCCGCCCGGCCCGATGGCGTGGAATATCGCGCACCGGCCCATAGAGTTGGACAAAGAGGGGAAGTCGATGGCGAACGCGCTGCAGAAATACCGGGTCTGCGTGATCGAAGACGATCCGGACGTCGCTCTGTACATGAAGACCGTGCTCGAGAAACGTGCGGACGCCGTCGTCCTGGCCATCACGAATCCGGCGCTCGCGCTCGATGGCATCGCGGATTTCGAACCCGACATGGTCATCACCGACATCGAGATGCCGGGGATCAGCGGACTCGACCTGCTCAAAGAACTCCGCCAGTCCTATCCGGGTATGCCTGTCGTCGTGATGACCGCGCATGTTTCGATCGAGTACGCCGTCTCCGCGCTGCGGAGCCAGGCCGACGAATTCCTGACGAAGCCGATCGCGTCAGCCGACCTGGTCTCCATCGTCACGCGCCTCGCCTCGAAGGGTCGACTCACCAAGGCCGCACAGGACCCCCAGGTCGTCCTGGCGGTCGGCGCGCATCCCGACGACGTGGAGATCGGCGTCGGCGGCATCCTGGCCGCGCACCGGGCGGCCGGTAACCGTGTGGTCATCCTGACGCTGTCGCGCGGTGCACGGGGAGGGGACGCCGACGACCGGCAGCACGAATCCCTCGCCGCCGCCGAGCTGCTCGGCGCGCGGCTCTTCATGGAGGATCTCGAGGACACGCAGATCTCGGCAGCCGATCCGACCGTCAGCATCATCGAGCGCGTGGTCGCGGAGGTGCGGCCCGACATCGTCTACACACACAGCGCCCACGAACGCCACCAGGATCACCGGGCGGTCCATTCGGCCACGCTGGTCGCCACCCGGTCGGTGCGCACGGTCTGCTGCTACCAGAGCCCATCGGCGACGATCGACTTCCGTCCGACCCGGTTCGTGCCCATCGACGGTTTCACCGAGGCGAAGCTGGCGCTCATCCGCTGCTACCAGTCCCAGACGGAGGTGCGTGCGTACCTCGACCCGGACTTCGTTCTCGCGACGGCGCGATACTGGTCGCGATTCGGCGGTGGCACGAGCTGTGAACCGCTCGAGGTCATCAAGGACACCGCAGACATCTCGGTGCCGGCATCGTCGATCTCGAACGCCGCACGACTGAAAGGCGATCGCACATGACCCGTGTACTCGTGACCGGTGTCGGCGGACCGGCCGGGGTCGCTGTACTCCGCTCCCTCCTGAAGCGCGAAGACGTGGAGGTCTTCGCCGCCGACATGGACGGGTGGGCGAGCGGCCTGTACCTGGTCGGCGCCGATCGGCGCAGGATCGTTCCGCCGGGGCGCTCCGAGGCCTTCGTCGATGACGTCATCGCGCTGTGCAGGGCCGACCGGATCGACGTACTGTTCTCCACCGTCGACGTCGAGCTTCCCGGCCTGGCCGCGCGGCGGGATGATCTGCTCGCCGCCGGCACGCGCCTTGCGGCTCCGAGCGCCGAGACCCTGGCCGTCTGCCTTGACAAGTACCTTCTGGCCGAACGATGCCGTCCGACGGTGACCGTGCCGACGACCCGCCTCCTGAACGGCGACGGACGCGACTACGACTGGAGTTTTCCGGTCATCGTCAAGCCGCGCAGCGGCGCCGGTTCGCGGGGAGTCCGGCTGATTGCGGATCGTGCCGCTCTCGAAGCACTCGGCGACGACGAGAAGAACATCATCCAGGAGCACCTTCCCGGCGACGAGTTCTCCGTGGACGTCCTTGCGGGACTCGACGGAGCGGTCATCGCCGCCGTGCCGCGCTCACGCGAACGCGTCGACTCCGGTGTCTCGATCGCAGGCCGCACCGTGCGCAGGGCAGAGCTCTCCGACACCGCTGCTGCGGTCGCGCGAGCCATCGGCCTGTCCGGCGTGGCCAACGTGCAGCTCCGCTACAGCGCCGCCGGTGTTCCAGCTCTGCTGGAGGTGAATCCGCGTTTTCCCGGCGCGATGCCGCTCACGATCGCATCCGGCGTCGACATGCCCTCCCTGCTTCACGATCTCGTGATGGGGCGAGACGTTCCGGAGAGCGTCGACTTCGTCGAACTCGCCAACGTGCGTTTCCTCGAAGACGTCTTCCTCGACCCCGCCGCCGTGCTCGTCTCCGAGAATGCGGCGCACGCAGACGGGCCGGGTGAGGAGTGACAGAGGTCCTTCTCGGCGACTATCACGTGCACTCGACATTCTCCGACGACGCCGAAAGCTCCCTCAGCGAGAATCTCGCTGCTGCAGCCTCGGTCGGGCTGCGCGAGATCCGGCTCACCGACCACGTGCGACGGTCGACGACCTGGGTTCCCGAGTTCGTCGCTGCGGTAGTGGCCGAAGCGCGTGATCCGTCGCTCACCGTCCTCACCGGCGTCGAGGCAAAACTGCTCGACGTCACGGGTGCCGTCGATGTTCCTCCCGGCCTGATGGCCGGCATCGGGGGACTGGATGCGGTGGTGATCGGCGACCACCAGTTCCCGGGCACCGACGGTCCCTGGTCCCCTTCGCACACCCGGGAGAGGCTGGCGAACGGACTCGCGGCATCCGACGCCCTCGATCAGCTCATCGTCGCCGGGAACCGGGCGATGGAGTCGACGCCGCACGCCCAGCTGGCGCACTGGTTCTCCATCCTGCCCAAGGTCGGACTCTCCGAGGACCTGCTCGGCGACGACCAGCTCCGCGCGTGGGCGCAGACCGCGGCCCGCACAGGGACGATCGTCGAGGTCAACGAGAAGTGGGGATGCCCGGGGCCGCGTGCGGTGCGGGCTGCAATGGCTGCCGGCGCCCGCGTCGTCGCGTCGACCGACAGCCACTCGGCGGACGCGGTCGGCCGCTACGAGCGGGTCGCGGTCATCATCGGCGAAGCGCGTCGGGATGAGGATGCGGGGGAGCGTCCGTGAGCGGCGATGCCTTCTGGCTGACCGTGCTCACGACCATCCTCCTGATCTTCGTCGCCATCGGGGCCGTACCCATCGTCGCGATGGCGTACCAGTTCATCGTCATTCCGTTCCACGCCTTCATCAACCATTACGAGCGCGCCGCCCCGTACCTGCCACGGGTCGCGGTCATCGTCCCTGCGTGGAACGAGGGCGCCGTGATCGGTGCGTCGATCCAGCGACTCCTCACGCTCGACTACCCCGAGGATGCCCTGCGGGTCTATGTCGTCGACGACGCGAGCACCGATCACACGGCTGAGGTGGTACTCGGCATGGCCGCGCAGCATCCCGGACGAGTGTTCCATCTGCGACGGGCCAAGGGCGGCGAGGGCAAGGCGCACACCCTCAACCACGGAATCCGTGCCGTGCTCGCCGAGGATTGGATGGAGGCGCTCCTGATCATGGACGCCGACGTCATCTACCTGCCGGACTCGCTGCGCCGCATGACCCGCCATCTCGCCGACGACGAGGTGGGGGCGGTGACGGCCTACATCCGGGAAGGCAGTTCCGACCGCAACTTCCTCACCCGGTTCATCGGTCTCGAGTACGTCCTCGCGCAGTCCGCGTCACGGCGTGCACAGAACGTGCTCGGTGCGATCGCCTGTCTCGCCGGGGGTGCGCAGCTGCATTCGCGAGCCAACCTCGAGGCGATCGGCGGCGCCATCGACACGTCATCGCTCGCCGAGGACACGGTCACCACGTTCCGTACCCAGGTCGGCGGGCGCCGCGTGGTCTTCGAGCCGTACGCGGTCGTTCTGGCGGAGGAACCGCACCGTATCGCCGCCCTCTGGAAGCAGCGGCTGCGCTGGGCGCGCGGCAACGTGCAGGTGACCAGGATGTATCGCAAGCTCTGGTTCCGCCCCTCCCGGACCCATCGGCTCGGGAGCATCTCGTTCGGTGTGTTCTGGTTCAGCATCTTCCTGCTCCCGGTCGCCATGGTGCTGTCGACCATCGGTCTCGTCGGGCTGTTCCTGCTGCACAGCGACCTCGCCGCGGCCGTCTTCCGGTCCACGTGGGCACTCGCGACCTGCACCTATGTCTTCGCGATGGTCCTCGGGGTCCAACTGGACCCGAAGACCGGGCGCAGCAGCTGGCGCGAGGCGATCCTGTTCCCGGGTCTGATCTCGATCCTCGTCCTCATCTCGGCGTTCTTCCCCGGACTCATCGACCAGGTCGTTCCCGGGTGGTTCGGTATCGAGTTCACGGCTGAGGCACAGACGGCCTGGACGCTGTTCGTGTATGCCTGGATCACCCTGTCGATGGTCGCGGCCTGGCTCGTCAAGCTCGTCGACTCGACGAAGGTCGGGCGAATCTTCTCGCCGCTGCTGACCTACATCGTGGGCTACGGACCGATGCTGTGTGCGGTGACGGTCGACTCCTACATCAAGGAACTGCGCGGTGCGGAGCAGACCTGGGACAAGACGGAGAAGACGGGGAGGGTGCTCGGATGAACCACGACACGGAACTCGAGCTCCAGGCCGAGATCGATGCCGACCGCCGGGCCGAGTTGCGGCTGATACCGAAAGCGCTCGTCGCGCTCCTGGTGGTCGGGGTGCTCGTCGCGATCCGGGTGGTGTTCTTCTCATGAGTGAGGCGGCCGTATTGCGGCGCGTCGTGATCGCCGACGACGATCCCGACATCCGCGCACTGATGGTGATCGCTGCCGAGCGTGCCGGGGTCGAGGTCGTCGCCGCGGTCGACAACGGGCAGGCCGCGTTCGACGCCATCGAAGCCGGCGGGATCGACCTGGTGGTGCTCGACATCTCGATGCCGGTGATGAGCGGGCTCGAGGTCGCCGACCGCATGCGTGCCGACAGTCGGTTCGACGCGACGCTCATCCTGATCGTCTCGGCGTCGGTCCAGATGCTCACCGATCAGAGGTCGGTCGAGGTGCGCTCCGACAGGTTCATCGTCAAGCCGTTCAGTCCACGACAGCTGGCCGGCACCATCACCGAGATGCTCGACGGATCGGACGACGCGTGACCTTCGACCGCCTCATCGCGCGAGTCTCCCTCGACTCGCCCTCCCCGCTGATCAAGCTGGTCCCGACGATCTTCGCGTTCGCCATCGCGATCATCCTGCTGCTTCTGCCCAGTCCGGTCGCCGAGATCACCATCTTCGCTGACTTCGTCGTCGCGATCGTGCTGGTGGCACTGGCGAGTGTGCTCGCCGCCGTGATTCCGTGGTCACGGTTCCCGGCCGAGACGGTGATCGTGATTCCGGTGATCTCGCTCGTCGCGGTGGGCTTCTTCCGGCTCGGAACGGGTGGAGTGCTCTCACCGTTCGGGTCGGTGCTGCTGCTGCCCTTCGTGTGGATCGCGACGGAGGAAGGCCGCATCAACGCGCTGATCGCGGCTGTCGGGACCTTCCTGGTGCTGTTCGCGCCCATCCTCGCCGACGGCCAGGTTTCGACAGGCACCGACCTCGTCCGGGCGTTCTACGCCCCGGTCATCTATCTCATCGTGGCCTTCGTGATCAACGAGATCGCCCACCGGGTCCGGCAGCAGCTCGCCGCAGCAGAGGCCGCATCCGAACAGCGCAAGGAACTCCTCGAGCGCGCGGTACGGACGAGCGACGAGCTGGCGCTGAACGAGGCGAGGCTCAAGACCGCGAACCGTCTCATCCTCAGCATCTGGAACGCGGTCACCGAGCAGTCTGTCATCGGAACCGATCTCGACGGCCTCATCGACGTCTGGAACCCGGGCGCGGAGAAGATGCTGGGCCTGACCGTGGAGCAGGTGCGTTCCGGGGGTCGGCACGTCGTCGATTTCCACCTGCAGTCGGAGCTGGAAGACCGCCTCGGTGAGATGGATGCCCGCAACGTCACCGTCTCGAGCCCCGAGGACTTCTCGGCACTGGTCGACGCGGTGCGGGCGGGCTATGCGGATGCACGTGACTGGACCTACGTGCGCGCCGACGGAAAACACGTCCCGGTCCAGGTCACCGCCACGCCGCGTCTTGACGAGAACGGCCACCGTATCGGCTTCATCTTCGTCGCAACGGACATGACCAAGTCCCGCGAGTTCGCGCGACTCAAAGATGAGTTCGTCGGCCTCATCTCGCACGAGCTGCGCACGCCACTGAGCTCGATCCTCGGGTATCTGGAGCTGATGCGTGACGACGAGGAGTCGCCGCTCTCCGCCGAACAGCTGCAGTTCCTGGGGGTTGCGGAGCGCAACGCCCACCGGCTCCTCCGGCTCGTCGGTGACCTGCTTTTCACCGCCCAGGTCGAATCAGGGCAGTTCCCGCTCGATCTCCGGGACCTCGATCTCGCCGAAGTGGTCGGCGCGTCGATCGAGTCGGCGAGGCCGGCCGCATCCGCCGCCGCCATCCAGCTCGTCGCCCGCATCGGCGACGGCCCCGTGACGGTGCGCGGCGACGCGCAGCGCGTCGGTCAGGCCGTCGACAACCTGATCTCGAATGCGATCAAGTTCACGCCGGCCGCCGGCACGATCACAGTGGCCCTGGAGGTGGACGGTCCGGATGCGTGCATCACGGTGAGCGACACAGGCATCGGCATTCCCGCGGTCGAGCTCGGACAACTCTCGACGCGGTTCTTCCGCGCCTCGACAGCCACGCGCAACGCCGTCCCCGGAGTGGGACTCGGCCTCACGATCACGAAGGCGATCGTGACAGCTCACGGCGGCAGGATGAGCATCGCGAGCGAAGAGGGTGTCGGCACCTCGTTCACGGTCCGGATCCCGCTCGAAGGGAGGAACGACGATGAGTCCTGAGACGGTGAGCCCAGGGACGGTGGTGTCGATCGCGCAGTTCGCGCCGGGACCCGATCCTGAGGCCAACAGGGCGACGGTCACCGGATTCGTGGAGCAGGCTGCCGCGCGCGGTTCGCGGCTGGTGCTGTTTCCGGAGTATTCGTCGTTCTTCGTGCATCCGCTCGGCGAAGCCTTCGTGCAGGCGGCCGAGACGCTCGACGGCCCGTTCGTCACCCACCTCGGGCAGCTGGCGTCGAAGTATGCCGTCCACGTCGTCGCCGGCCTCGTCGAACGCGTGGACGACCGACAGCGTTTTTCGAACACGCTGGTCGCTGTCGCGCCCGACGGAAGCGTGCAGGCGACCTACCGCAAGCAGCACCTCTACGACGCGTTCGGCGCATCGGAATCGTCCTGGGTCGTGCCCGGTGACCTCGGGAAGCCACAGCTGTTCGACCTCGACGGCTTCCGGGTCGGGATGCAGACCTGCTACGACATCCGATTTCCGGAGGTGACCCGCAGGCTGGTCGACGCCGGGGCCGAGCTGGTGCTGGTGCCGGCCGAGTGGGTGCGCGGACCGCTCAAGGAGCAGCACTGGTCGACCCTCCTGGCCGCCAGGGCCATCGAGAACACCGTGTTCGTCGCTGCCGCCGACCAGTCTCCGCCGATCGGCGTCGGTGGAAGTGTCATCCTCGATCCGATGGGCGTCGCGCTCGCCGGACTCGGCGAGACACCCGGTCTCGCCAGCGCGACCCTGTCGAGGGAGCGGCTCGATGCCGTGCGCCAGCTGAACCCGTCGCTCGCGCTGCGCCGCTACCGCGTCGTCGAGCGCTGACGCAGCCCGGTCAGCTGGGCGGCCGCGCGTTCGAGCACGTCGACCCGTTTGCAGAACGCGAACCGGACGAGGGATGCGCGGCTCACCGCATAGTCGCCACGGCAGAACGCGGACAGTGGGATCGCGACCACACCGGCGAGCTCGGGCAGCTGTCGGCAGAAGTCGACGGCGTCCGTGAAGCCGAGCGGGGCTGCATCGGCGATCACGAAGTAGGTGCCGTGTGAATGGGCGACCTCGAAGCCGGCGCTGCGAAGACCGGCTGAGAGCACGTCGCGTTTGGCCTCGAGATCGGCTGCGATGCCGGTGAAGTAGTCGTCGCCGAGGCGGAGGCCGACCGCGATGGCCGGCTGGAACGGCGCGGCGTTCACGTAGGTGAGGAATTGCTTGACCGCCAGGATCGCCGTCACCAGCTCGGCGGGCGCCGTGATCCAGCCGACCTTCCAGCCGGTGGTGTTGAACGTCTTGCCGCCGGACGAGATGCTCACCGTGCGCTCCCGGGCTCCCGGGAGTGATGCGATCGGCAGGTGGTCGACGCCGAACGTGAGGTGCTCGTACACCTCGTCTGTCACAATGATCGCGTTGTGGCGGTGGGCCAGTTCGACGATCACTTCGAGGATCTCCAGGGGGAGTACGGAGCCGGTCGGGTTGTGCGGACTGTTCACCAGGATGACCCGGGTGCGATCCGTCACCGCCGACCTGAGGGCATGCGGGTCCGGAAGGAAGTCAGGGCCGATCAGCGGAACGGTGCGGTGGACGCCGTCGGCGAGGGCGATGAGGGCGCCGTACGCGTCGTAGAAGGGCTCGAAGGTGACGACCTCGTCACCCGGCTCGAGAAGGGCGAGCAGCGTTGCAGCGATCGCCTCGGTCGCCCCGGCGGTGACCAGGACCTCGGTGTCGGGATCGACCCGGATGCCGTAGAAGCGTGCCTGGTGCTCCGCGACGGCCAGGCGCAGATCGGCGATCCCGATCCCCGGAGGGTACTGGTTCTGGCCGGACCTGATCGCGTCGACGGCGGCCGTGAGGACTTCGTCCGGGCCATCCTCGTCAGGGAATCCCTGACCGAGGTTGATGGCGCCGGTGCGGGTCGCGAGGGCGCTCATCTCGGCGAAGATCGTCGGGGCGCTCCGGCCGTCGGGCGACAGGAGACCTGCGCCGTGCGCGGCACGTTGCCATGATCCTGGAACGACCATGCTGCTCCCTTCGACGCGCCGGATCCGCAATCGGCGTCAGACTCAAACCTACGGCTTCACGGGTTCACTCCGGCAGATGCACCTGGGGAGAGTCATTGGCAGGCGGAAGGTCGCTCACAGGGCGTCCAAATAGAATGCTCAGGTACGGGGCGGATGCTGTGAGTGCTTGGAAGGAGCAAAACCATGACCGACAACACGAACGGCTCTGAGATTACCCCGGAGCCCGCCAAGGCGCAGCCTGAAGACGACCGCACCGAGTCGGTCGTCGAGCCTGCAGCTTCCACCCCCGAGATCTCGAGCACTGAGACGCCCGCGGCCGAGACGCCGGCCGCCGAGGCGCCCGTTGTTCCCGCTGCTGAAGTTCCCGCAGCTCCGATCGCTGAGGCTCCTGCCGCACCGACCGCCGCCGACACCCAGCCCACCGTTCCGCAGACGCCGATCGCGCAGCCCGTGGCCCAGCCGATCGCCCCGCAGCCGACCGCCGAGCAGCCCACCGCCCCGCAGCCCGACTACGGCAACGGCGCGTTCGGACAGCCGGCTCCGGCCTATGCTCCCTACGCGGCGCCGCACGGCTACGCCACGCAGCCGACCACCCCCCTCGCGCCCAGCGTCGGCAAGCCGGCCAAGAAGCGCAACACCGGCCTGATCATCGCGACCCTCGCGATCGGCGCACTGATCGGCGGTGTCGCCGGAGGCGGCGTCGTCGGCATCTACGCTGCGTCGCAGAACACGACGGTCAAGTCGAGCAACGCGTCCGGTGCGACCAACATCACGGTCAACAACCCGAACGACGCGACGATCGTCACTGCGGTGGCCGCGAAAGCGTCGCCCAGCGTGGTCACGATCTCAGTGACCGGCGGAAGCTCAGGCGGCACCGGATCGGGAATCATCCTCTCGTCCGACGGCTACGTGCTCACCAACACCCACGTCGTCACCCTCGACGGCCAGGCGTCCAACGTGACGGTCCAGGTGCAGGACAACGACGGCAAACTGTACAGCGCGAAGGTCATCGGTACCGATCCGACGACCGATCTCGCCGTCATCAAGCTCAACGGGGCCAGCGGGCTCACCCCGGCGACGTTCGCCGACTCGAGCAAGATCAACGTCGGTGACACGGCTGTGGCCATCGGCGCACCGCTCGGCCTCTCCGGCACCGTCACCAACGGGATCGTCTCCGCGCTCAACCGAAGCATCAGCATCGCATCGTCCGCAGCCCCCAGCAGCGGCGACAGCACGCAGGGCAACGGAAACGGCGGCAGCGGCGGTCCGTTCAACCTGTGGAACTTCGACCTCCCCGGCCAGGGCGGCAGCGGCAGCGGAAGCCAGAGCCAGACCACGCCGACCGCGACGATCTCCCTTCCGGTCATCCAGACCGACGCGGCGATCAACCCGGGCAACTCCGGTGGCGCGCTGCTGAACGACAAGGCCGAGATCATCGGCGTCAACGTGGCGATCGCCAGCGCGAGCGACACCTCGAGCACGAGCGGCCAGTCGGGCAGCATCGGTGTCGGGTTCGCCATCCCCGCGAACCTGGCCCAGCGCATCGCCCAGGAGCTCATCAAGGACGGAAAGGCGAGCCACGGCCTCCTCGGAGCATCCGTAGCCGACGCGACCAGCGACACGAAGAGCACGACCGTCGGCGCCGAGATCAAGGACGTCACCAGCGGTGGCGCAGCCGCCAAGGGTGGCCTTCAGTCCGGTGACATCATCACCAACTTCAACGGGCTCCCGATCACGAGCGCTACCGACCTGACAGCTCAGGTGCGTGCACTCGCCGGCGGGTCCAAGGCCGACGTCACCTACGTTCGCGGTGGCGCGACGAAGACGACGACCGTCACGCTCGGAACCTTCAGCACCAAGTAGATCGCCTCGCGATCGGACCAGCCGCCCCCGTGGATCCGCCGCGGGGGCGGCTTTCCTGTGTGAGCCGCCAGATTGCGAATCTTCCCGGCTGGTAAGCTCAACCGACCCTCACGGCGAATGGATCAGATGGCGGAACAGGCACCAGAGCACACCCTCCCCGGTGTGTCCTACGTCATGCCCGTGCTCAACGAGGTCACCCACGTGAGGGCTGCCGTCGACAGTCTGCTCGCCCAGGATTACGAAGGTCCGTTCGAGGTCACTCTCGCGCTCGGTCCGAGCATCGACGGCACGACGGAGCTCGTCGCCGAGTTGTCGGCGGCCGACCCGCGCATCAAGATCGTCGAGAACGAGGTCGGCTCGACGCCCTCCGGGCTGAACCTGGCGATCGAGGCTTCCATCTACCCGATCGTCGTGCGCGTCGACGCGCATTCCGTGCTGCCCGCCGATTACACCCGCATCGCGGTCGAGACGATTGAGTCGACCGGTGCAGACAATGTGGGCGGAATCATGGATGCTCAGGGCATCACTCCGTTCGAGCGCGCGGTCGCACGCGCGTACGGAAGCCGGATCGGACTCGGGGGCACCAAGCTCCATGTCGGGGGTGAGGACGGCCCGGCGGAGACGGTCTACCTGGGGGTCTTCCAACGGCAGCGGCTCCTCGACGTCGGGCTCTTCGACGAAGGTATCAAGCGGGGGCAGGACTGGGAGCTGAACCGACGCCTTCGTGCATCGGGCGGCACCGTCTGGTTCACTCCACGCCTCAAGGTCACCTACCGCCCCAGACCCAACCTCGATCGCCTTGCACGCCAATTCGTCTCGACCGGCGTCTGGCGCGGCGAACTCGCGCGCCGTTTTCCCGCCGCCAACGGCATCCGCTATTTCGTCCCGCCGGCGATGGTCGTCGCCGTCACACTCGGATTCCTCCTCGGCATCGGCGGAATCGTCCAGGCCGCCGTCGGCGCGACGCCGTGGCTGCTCCTCGGGTTCGCCATCCCTGCGTTCTACCTGCTCAGCGTCATCGTCGCCGCAATCGTGCTGATGCGCTCGGAGGGCCTTCGCGCGACGCTCTGGTTTCTCATAGTCTTGCCGTGCATCCACTTCTGCTGGGGGATCGGCTTCGTACTGGGCTACCTCTCGCTCACGCGCAACATCACAGCACACACGGGAAGGTAGGCATGGACGCCTCTGCAACAGGGTCCCACGGCGCCCATCCGACCTCGATCGCCGAGCTGCGCGCGATCGCCCAGCCGCCCGAAGTGCGCGGCCGGCGCAACGCGGAACACTGGACGGCGTCGCTCTACCTCCGCAACCTGTCGCCGTATCTGACCTGGCTGCTGCTGAAGACGAGCATCTCGGCCAACGGTGTGACCGGATTGATGATCCTGGTCGGCTGGTCGACTGCTGCAGCCCTCCTGATCCCGGGGATCTGGGGAGCGGTCCTCGCCCTCATCCTCGGGCAGCTGCAGATGCTGGTCGACTGCTGCGACGGCGAGGTCGCCCGCTGGCGGGGCACCTCATCGCCTGCTGGCGTCTTCCTGGACAAGGTCGGGCACTACACGACGGAGGCTCTCATCCCCGTCGTGCTCGGTTTCCGCGCTGCCGGATCCCCGTTTCAGGCGCCCGAGGACTATCTCTGGACGACACTCGGCGTCACGCTCGCGCTGATCATCGTGCTCAACAAGGCGCTCAACGACATGGTCCACGTCGCGCGCGCCAACGCCGGGCTCGCGAAACTCGCGGATACGCACGGCGAGTCGGCGCCGACGCACGGTCTCGTCTCGACACTGCGGCGCGCAGCACGGTTCGTTCCGTTCCACCGGCTCTACCACTCGGTCGAACTGACGATGCTCGCGCTGCTCGCCGCCATCGTCGGCCTGTTCATCGGCGACGACCTCGCGAACCGCATCCTCGTCGCCGTATTGGTTCCGCTGGCCCTTCTCGCGCTCATCGGGCACTTCATCGCGATCATGGCGTCGAAACGTGTCCGGTCCTGAGCCCACGACCTTCGGAGTCGTCGTCCTCACGCAGGGGAAGAGGCCCGATGATCTGAGGCGGGGCCTTGCTTCCGTCCTCGCCCAGCAGGGCGTCGAGACCGACATCGTCGTGGTGGGAAACGGCTGGGATCCCGCGGCGGCGGAGCCGCCCCTTCCTGACGGTGTCGCCACTCTTGCTCTCGAGGAGAACCTCGGCATTCCTGCCGGACGCAACCGCGGTGTGCCATGCGTCTCAGGGGAGCTCCTCTTCTTCCTCGATGACGATGCGAGCATCCCCTCGCCGCATTTTCTGGCCGAAGCCGCCGCGCACCTCATCCGCGATCCTGCGATCGGGATGATCCAGCCCCGCGTCGTCGATCCGTCGGGGAGCACGTCGCCGCGGCGTTGGGTGCCACGCATCCGCAAGGGTGAAGCAGACCAGTCGAGCGTGGTGTTCTCTGTGTGGGAGGGAGCGGTCGTCATTCCGCGGGACCTCTTCGAGGCGACCGGCGGCTGGGCCGACCCCTTCTTCTACGCGCACGAAGGGATCGAGCTGGCCTGGCGGGTCTGGGACCAGGGCAGGTGCGCCTGGTACGCGGGTGATCTGGTGGCGCATCATCCGGCGATCGAACCCACACGGCACTCGTACTACTACCGGCTCAACGCACGCAATCGGGTTTGGCTCGCGCGACGCAACCTGCCCGCGATCCTCGTCCCGCTGTATGTGGGCGCCTGGACGGGCATCCAGCTCCTCCGGTGGTTCCGTCGACCGTCGGCACTCGTCGCGTGGTTCGGCGGATGGTCGGAAGGCTGGAGGACGGACCCGGGCGAGCGCAGGCCGATGTCCTGGCGAACCGTGTGGCGCATGACGCGTGCCGGACGGCCGCCGGTCGTCTGAGCGGGGTTGTCAGGGCTCGGGTGCGGTTTCCGGGCGGGCATCGGGGCGGGGCCACGGGAGCGCACGGCGGGCCATCCGACCGGCACCCGCGGCAGCCCCACCCGCAACGCCACCGATCCTCCTGAGGCCGCTGGACGCCGTCGTGAGCACGGCCGGGCGGGAGCGGATCACGAGCGGCGGAAGGTCGAGCGCCGGGACATAGTCCGCTGGAGCCGGTCCGAACGCGAGCCTGGAATTCTGAATGACCCGGCGGCCGACCATGTTGTTGCCGGCGCCTCCCACCACCGCACCGACGCCGAACGGAATCGCACGGGCGACGATGCTCGCTCCGCCGCGCACAGCGAACTGGCGGAGAAAGACGGTCTTCAACCGGTCGGCGAGTGGGCCGACCACTGCCCGAGGAAGGCTGGAAGCGATGAGTTCGCCCCAGTAAGCGGTGCGGGTCGTTCCGGAGCCGCCGAGCTGACCGGCGAGCTGGCGCACGAGATCTGAGCCTTCGCGCCCGAGCATCATCGTGAGGACCAGAGCACGAGCGCGATCAGGATCGTCGACGGCGATTCCGTGGAGCTCGCTGAGCGATTGCGCATAGAGGGCCGTCGCCTCGAGGAATCCGGCGGTCTCCAGACCGGAGAGCGCGAGGGTGATGCCGGTGCCGATGCTCGGTACCACCGCAGTCACCCCGACGGCGGCTCCCCCTGTGGTGACGGCCGCGAGATAGCGGCGTTCGAGAATCGTGGCGAGCTGCGCCGGCGCGGCACCAGGGTTGCGGCGCCGGATGGATCGAAGGTGCGAAAGAACGACCGGGCGCTGGATCGCAAGGAAACGGTCGATACCGCGGTTGAGCACCGGGGAAGTCTGGCCGCCGCGCGGCGTTCCCCCTGTCGACGAGACGATCGGTTTCGGTGTACGTGCCATCGCCCCGAGTCTACGTGCCGCCCTCAATACATGTATTATAAGTAGCGTGCACTTACAGCACGAACAGTAGAGGCTGCAGCGCTCTGGATTCGCAGGCTTGGGACGAATAGTCATGACGTATGCCTGAACCCCATTCGAAAGCCGCCCGCCTGTTCGGTGAACGTGTCCGCGATGCGCGATTGGGGCTCGGCCTCAGCCAGGAGAGCATCGCAGACCTCGCCGAGATGCACGTGACGAACTTCGGCAAGATCGAGAGGGGTGTTGCCAACCCCAGCCTCCACACGATCGTGCGGATCGCCGCCGTGCTCGGCATCGACCCGGCGACTCTCGTTGCCGGACTCGGTCAGGGTGACCTGCCCGAGCGGATGCATGCACTGACAGCCGCCGAATACATTCGTGAACGCAATCTGCGGTCGGGATCGATCAGCTGACCGCGGGTCAGAAACTCACCTGCCACAGATATTCGGCTCCGTCGGGCGCGAACCACCGCACGACGACGATCGTGTCGCGGGCCGGGTCGGGGCCACTGACGCTCGCGTGGATCACGCCGCCGGGATGCACGACCGACGGCGCTGCGACCCGCAGCCTCGAGGTGCCGAACACGCTGACCGTGACTCCGCGAAGCGCGTGGTCGGCCATGTTTCGGATGCGATAGTGCGGTGCCGCGTCACGTTCGACATGCCAGGGAACCCGGTAGGCGGCAGGACGGGGTCGGAAACGGCTGAGGATGCGTGGAACTCTGCGTCGGATCATGCGGCAACGCTAAGCGCCGCATCCGACCATCTCCGCGGTCGAGCCGCTGGCGTCGACGATTTCTGTGGACGACGGAGTGAACCTGCCTGCTGTTGAGGAGTCGCCGAGTCCAGCCCGGCCCAGCGTCAGACGCCGTAGTCGGTGTTGTACAGCGCGAGGACGTCGTCGATCGGGCCGTCGAGCACCAGCTTGCCCTTGTCGAGATAGAGTCCGCGGGAGCAGAACCGGCGCAGGTCCTTCTCGTTGTGCGACACGAAGAAGAGGGTGCGACCGCCGTCGAGCAGTTCCTCGATGCGTGCATAGCACTTCTCCTTGAATCCCCGGTCTCCGACGGCGAGCACTTCGTCGACCAGGATGATCGGCTCCTCGAGGCGGGAGATGACCGAGAATGCGATACGCACCTTCATGCCGCTCGACAGGTGCTTGTACGGCGTATCGACGAAGTCTTCGATCTCGGCGAATCCGATGATGTCCTCGAAGCGGTCGTCGATCTGGCTGCGGGTCATCCCGTGAAGACCCGCGGTCAGGTAGACGTTGTCGCGCACCGTGAGATCGTCGACGAATCCGCCTGTGATCTCGATGAGCGGTGCGACGCCCTCGGCGACGACGACCTCGCCCTCGTCGGGAAGGACGACGCCCGCGACGAGTTTCAAAAGCGTCGACTTGCCCTGCCCATTGCGGCCGACCACGCCGATGGCCTCGCCGGCCTGGACATCGAACGTGAGGTTGCGCAGCGCCCAGAATTCGTCGGGCTTGCTCCTGCGGTTGCTCGACGAGAAGAGGTCTTTGAACAATCGCCTGCCGCCTCGGTTGCGCCGAAAGCGGATGCCGATCGATCGGGCCTCGATCACTGGCGCACTCATCAGATCTCCTTCAGCACCGCGCGCTCGCAGCGCTTGAAAACGAAGAAGCCGACAGCGAGGAGGAGCAGGGACATGATCGTAGCCACAGCGACGAGGAACCAGTCGAGTTCCTGCGGGAAGAAAGCCGAGCGGTAGAGGCTGAAGATGCCCGTCAGCGGATTGAAGGCCGCCCAGAAGTGCCAGGTGAAGAGCGTGTCAGCCTGCTGGCCGACTGAGGCCGCGCAGTGTTTCGCGGCCACAGCGGTCGTGCAGCCGCCCGGCAGGTCGCGCGCGCTGTAGATGATCGGGGACGCGTAGAAGAGGAAGCGGAGAAAGAGCTTGACCGCCCGTTCGAGATCGCGGAAGAAGACCACGAGCGGAGCGACGATCAGGCCGACTCCGATCGTCAGGATCGTCTGGATGAGGACCGCGAGCGGGAAGAAGAGGATGTTCCAGTTGAGGCTTGCGTGGCTCACGATCGCGAAGAGCGCGATGACCGGGAGCGAGGCGAGGAACTCGATGCCCTTCGACAGTACGAGGCGATTGACCCAGATCGTCCGCGGGATCGTCGTCGACCGGATCAGCTTCGCTTCGCGGATGAACGCGCGCGTGCAGTCGGAGATGGTGCCGTTGAACCACATCCAGGGAAGCAGCGCCGCGAGGAGGAAGACGATGTACGGGTCTTCTCCGACCGAACGTTTGAAGATCTGGGTGAACACGAACCAGTAGATCGCGCTCATCACGAGCGGGTCGAGGATCGACCAGAAGTAGCCGAGCGCGCTCGTCGAATAGCGAACCCGGAGATCGCGCTTCGTCAGCAGCCACAGCGAGTGGCGATAGCGAGCCGAACGCGTCCGTTGGCCGGGGCGCACTTCGGCGTATGTACTCACGAAACCCATCGTATTGGTCAGGCTGCGCGACAAATGGCGCAGGTCGTATCGGCGACCATACGACTATACGAAGAGATTGGCCCTCTCGAGGTCCTCGGCGAAGTCGACCTCGACCGCGTACAGGTCCGAGATGTCGACAGGCTCGACGAGCATGCGGTCCTGCTCGATGGCGAGTTCGATGCCGCGCTCGAAGTAGTCCTGGTCGCCGACGCGCTGGAGCTGGCGCAGGAGAGCCGCTTTGTCGCCGCTCGACACGTAGTTGATCCCGACGGCCTCGCCCAGGCCGTTCTTCACCGTCTTCGACAGCTCTTCGATGTAGCCTTCGGCGCCGGTGGTGTACTTGACCTCTTCGTCGGCCACCGATGACGTGTTCACTGTGACGAACGTCTGGTCGCGGGCCACCATCGCCGCAGCGCGGTCGAGGACGGTCGGATCGAAGACGACGTCGCCGTTCATCCAGAGCACACCGCCGGAGGTCGACGCCTGGAGGGCGCGCATGAGGCTCTTGGACGTGTTCGTCTGGTCGTACATCTCGTTGTAGACGAAGGATGCGTCGGGGAACGCCTCGATGATGTGCTCGAGCTTGTAGCCGACGACGATCGTCACCTTGGCGGCCTTGCCGAAGGCGTGGTGGATGTTGTCGAACTGCTGCTGCATGATCGTGCGGCCATCGCTCAACTCGGTGAGCGGCTTCGGGAGGGTACGCCCGAGACGGCTGCCCATTCCGGCCGCCAGAATCACTACCTGTGTGGTCATAATCGTCTCCTTGTGTTCCGTGCGGCCGCTGGCCTTACCAGCGCCGGCCGCGCGAATCGCTTCCCCAGAGGAGCGTTCACCCGGCGTTCACCCGCACTTACGCGTATCGACACCCCTTTATGCCGTCGCCAGTTTACCGATGCACCCCTTCGAGGGGCAGCGGTAGCCGAGGTCGTTGTGCACTCGTGATATTCCTCACAGGAGTTTCCTAGGTGCGATTCTGGGTAGAACTGCACAACTTCGTGACTATGCGACGCAGATCGGAGAGCGGCTTGATACGTTAGCGGAGTGAGTTTCGAGCGCCCACCTTCTGACAGCCCCGAGTCCTCAGAGACCCCGGAAAAGAAGACGAGCGCCCCGCGACCGTCCACGCGCCGCGCGACCTCGACCCGAACTGCGAGCGCTACCGAAAAGGGGCCGGCCGCCGCACCGGCGAAGCGCGCGACTCCCGCAGCCCGGCGCACGTCGACACGCACCCCGGCCGATCGCAAGCGGGATGAATCCGATGAGGCTGCGGTCGAGTCGACGGTGGTGGCCGAGTCCACCTCGAAGACCGCCGAACCCGCCGCGAAGGACGAGGCCGCCGCCGTCGGCACGGCAGCCCCCACAGCGCCGAGCACCCGAACGCGCAAGCCTGCGACACGCAAGCCGGCCGCGCGCTCGACCACACGCACGGCGTCCGCAGGGGCGGCGGCCGCTTCCAGCGGGTCGGCGGAAGCGTCTGAAGATCAGCCGCCCGCGAAGGCTCCCGCTCGTAAGCCTGCGACGACCCGCACGCGCACGACCTCCCCGGTGTCGCAGCCGAAGACCACTCCGACACGTTCGCGGGCCGCGAAGCCCGCCGAGGCAGCACCGACCGCCACCCCTGACGTCGAGGCGACCCCGGAGGTCGTGACGCAGACCGTCGCAGAGCTCGTCGTCCAGCCTTCGGTCGTTGTGGTGTCGGCCGTAGCGGAGGCGCCGGTTGTCGAGGAGACGCCCGTCGCTGAGGTTGCGCCGGTTGTTGCGGAGACGCCCGTCGCTGAGGTTGCGCCGGTTGTCGAGGAGGCGCCCGTCGCTGAGGTGGCGCCGGTTGTTGCGGAGACGCCGGTTGTCGAAGAGACGCCTGTCCCCGAGGTGGCGCCAGTTCCCGAGGCGCCCGCGGTCGTCGAGGTGGTTGCCGTTGCGGACGAGCCAGCCGGGGTGGATGAATCGCCGTCGGTGGCGGAGATGGCTGTTCTCGAAGAAGCTCTTCTCGTCGAGCAGGCGCCTGTTCTCGAAGAGGGCGTTGTGCCGGTAGGAGAAGAACTACCGATCGATGAGCCGCTGGCGGAACTGGCGAGCTCTTCGGCCGTTCTCGCGGCGACCACGGAGGCTCCGGTCGCTCCGGACGCCACGACTGCCCCGATCGTGCTCTCCCTCTCCGGCCTCGTGAAGCGCTTCGGCGACACCGTCGCTGTCGACGGCGTGTCCCTCGACGTGCGACGTGGTTCGTTCTACGGCATTGTCGGACCGAATGGGGCAGGAAAGACGACGACGCTGTCCATGGTCACCGGCCTGCTCCGACCCGACGCGGGCCGCGTTCTGGTACACGGCGTCGACGCGTGGATGGACCCTGTCAAGGCCAAGCGCACGATCGGAGTGCTGCCGGACAAGCTTCGGCTGTTCGACAGACTGACCGGGGCGCAGCTGCTCTACTACTCGGGGACGCTTCGCGGACTCAAGAACGACGTCGTCCGCTCGCGCTCGGCCGACCTCGCGAAGGCGCTCGGCATCGAAGACGCCTTGAACCGCCTGGTCGCCGACTACTCCGCGGGCATGACGAAGAAGATCGCTCTCGCGGCCGCGATGATCCACTCGCCCCGACTGCTCGTGCTCGACGAGCCTTTCGAATCCGTCGACCCCGTGTCGGCGGCGAACGTGATCGACATCCTGCAGCGATACGTCTCCGCCGGAGGGACCGTCGTGCTCTCCAGCCACGGGATGGACCTCATCCAGCGGGTCTGCGACAGCGTCGCGATCATCGTCCGTGGGCGCGTGCTGGCCGCGGGCACGGTCGATGAGGTCCGCGGGGAAGAGACGCTCGAAGAGCGCTTCGTCGAACTCGCGGGCGGACGCAAAGCGGCGGAAGGCATGGAGTGGTTACACAGTTTCTCCGACTGAAACTCCGGCTGATGGCGAACGCTTTCCGGCGCAGCCCCTGGCAGGTGTTCGGGCTGGTGATCGGACTCGTCTACGGCCTGATCATCACCGTCGTGGTCGTTCTGTCCCTGGTCGGCGCGCGGCTGTCGCCCGATGTCGCACTCGTGCACAACGTCCTGACGGTGGTCGGATCGGTGGTGCTCACCGGGTTCGTGCTGCTCCCGCTCGTGTTCGGGGTCGACGACACGCTCGACCCGCGCAAGTTCTCCCTGTTCGGCATTCAGAACCGGCAACTGGCAACGGGACTCGCGCTCGCGGCACTCATCGGCATCCCGTCACTGGTGCTGACGATCTGTTCGCTCTCGACGGTGGTCACCTGGTCACGCGACCTTGGTTCGGCCTTCGTCGCACTGGTCTGCGCGGTACTTGCCGTCCTCACCTGCGTGATCGCCTCGCGTATCTCGACCTCGGTCGCCTCGTTCCTGCTCGCAACCCGGCGTTCGCGTGAATTCGGCGGACTCGCCGGGGTCCTGATCGTCGTCCTCATCTCGCCGGTCGTCATTCTCCTGCTCACCGTCGACTGGGGTCGCGATGGGATGCGCGTTCTGAACGGCTTCGCCGGCTGGCTCGCCTGGACGCCGCTCGGCGCGGTCTGGTCGGCTCCGGGAGCGGCGGCCGAGGGCGATTGGGGCGCAGCCGTGCTCCAGGTGCTCATCGCGGCCGCAACACTCGGGCTTCTCTGGCTCGTATGGGTCGCGCTCGTGGCTCGGATGCTCGTGACACCCCAGCGCGAAGCACAGGCCAAGGCCTACGCAGGGCTCGGATGGTTCGACAGGCTCCCGGGGGGCCCGACCGCGGCGATAGCCGCACGGTCGATAACGTACTGGGGCCGCGACGCACGGTACTGGATCGCTCTCGTGATGATCCCGATCTTTCCGATCTTCATCGTCGTGGCCCTGACCGTCGCCGGCATCCCTTCGCACTACACCGCCCTGCTGCCGCTTCCGATCATGTGTCTCTTCCTCGGCTGGACGATCCACAACGACATCGCCTTCGACAACACGGCGATCTGGCTGCACGTCGTCTCCGGGACCCGCGGGCTCGCCGACCGAGTGGGAAGGATCTTCCCCGTCGTGCTCGTCGGCATCCCCCTCATCGCCATCGGATCCGTGGTGACCACCGCTGTCTTCGGGGACTGGGTCGTCCTGCCCGCGGTCGCCGCCCTGAGCGGCGCTCTGCTGCTCATCGGAATCGGCCTGTCGAGCGTCGCATCCGCCATGTTCCCGTACCCCGCGACCAAACCCGGCGACAGTGCGTTCGCGCAGCCGCAGACCTCAGGGGCCTCGGCAGCGCTCGTGCAGTCACTGAGCTTCTTCGCGATCATCCTGCTCGCCGCTCCGATCATCGCGACCTTCGTGCTGGGGCTCCTCGTCGCGCAGTTCTGGATCGTCGTGTCTCCGATCGTGGCCGTGCTGATCGGCTTCGGTGCGCTGTTCGGAGGCCTCTACCTCGGCGCCAGGGCTTTCGATCGGCGAGGGCCGGAACTCATGGCGTTTGCGACGCGGAACGACTGAGCTCCCGACCGACCTAAACTGGAATCATGTACGACGCGAGCATCTCGGAACCCGGTGGCATCCCCGACGGTGGCGGAACGACGACTCTCGACCGTGAGCTCGAGGAACTGCTGCAGCACGAGACCATCGAGCCCGGCGATCACGAGCGCTTCTCGCACTACGTGAAGAAAGAGCAGATCCTCGAGTCGGCTATGACCGGCAAGCCCGTCAAGGCACTGTGCGGCAAGATGTGGACACCCGGGCGCGACCCCCAGAAATTCCCGATCTGCCCAACCTGCAAAGAGATCTACGAGCAGATGAGCGACGCCTGAGGGCATACCGCTAGACGAAGATCGTCGGCAGCACCGGGTCGCCGCGGCCGAGACGGAAGGCCTGGTCCGGCAGCTCGGCCATGGCGGCCGCACGATGCTCACGCGCGCGTGTGACTCCGTCCGGTCCGAGGTGGCTGCGGTCGACGACGCCGTCGGTGATCAGCGGGACCAGAAGGTCACGACCCCGATCATCCACGTCGTCGCCTTCCCCGATGATGTGGATGGCCTCCGCGACAGCACGACCCGACTCGTCCAGCCGACGTACGGGGTGTTTGCGACCCCCGACACTCGCCTTGCCGTCCGACTTCTTCGCGACCGGGATCCACTCGCCCACGTGCCCGCGTGGTCGATGCGCCACGAGCTTGTAGACCATGCCCGACGCGGGGAACCCCGAGCCGGTCACCACCGACGTGCCGACGCCGTACGAATCGACGGGCGAGGCTGCAAGAGCGGCGATCGTGAACTCATCGAGATCGTTGGTCACAGTGATGCGTGTCCGGGTGGCGCCCAGGGAGTCGAGTTGGGTGCGCACCTTGCGCACCAGGGAAGGCAGGTCGCCGGAATCGAGGCGCACCGCGCCGAGCTCGGGGCCGGCGACGCGCACTGCGCGCTCGATGGCGCGCTCGACGTCGAACGTATCGACGAGCAGGGTCGTACTCGGTCCGAGAGCCGCGACCTGCGCTCGGAACGCATCCTCCTCGGTGTCGTGGAGCAGCGTGAACGCATGCGCCGCCGTTCCCATCGTGGGAACGCCCCAGGTGTGTCCGGCCTCCAGGTTCGATGTCGCGCTGAACCCGGCGATGAACGCTGCACGAGCGGCAGCGACGGCTGCTCGCTCATTCGCGCGACGCGACCCCATCTCCGCGATGGGGCGGCCTGCGGCAGCAGTCACCATGCGGGCGGCGGCACTGGCCACGGCCGAGTCGAAGTTGAAGACGCTGAGAATCAGAGTCTCGAGGATCACCCCTTCGGCGAACGGTGCGTCCACGACCAGGAACGGTGAGCCGGGAAAGAAGACCTCGCCCTCACGGTAGCCACTGATCGAACCCGAGAAGCGGTAGTCGGCGAGCCAGTCGATCGTCGCATCCCTGACGACCCCCGCGCTGCGCAGCCACTCGAGCTCTGTGTCGCCGAACCGGAACTGCTCGATGAGTTCGAGCAGGCGACCGGTGCCACCGATGATGCCGTACCTGCGGCCCGGGGGAAGGTGGCGGGTGAAAGCTTCGAACACGCACTCGCGATCGTGTGTTCCCGCGAGCAGCGCGGCATCGAGCATGGTGAGTTCGTAGCGGTCGGTGAGGAGGGCGGATGAACCGGACACGGGCCAAGCCTAGCGATGCGATCGAAGTTATAGGCTGGCTTCTTGTGACCGATGCGCCGATTGGAATCTTCGACTCGGGCGTGGGCGGCCTGACCGTCGCGCGCGCAGTCCGCGACCAGCTCCCGGGGGAATCCATCCTCTACGTCGGCGACACGGCTCACTCGCCGTACGGACCGAAGCCGATCGCCGATGTGCGCCGCTATTCGCTCGAAGTCCTCGACTTCCTGGTCGACCAGGGCGTGAAACTGCTCGTGATCGCCTGCAACACCGCGTCGTCCGCAATGCTCCGGGATGCGAGGGAGCGGTACGACGTCCCCGTCGTCGAGGTGATCCAGCCTGCGGTTCGCCGAGCGGTCGCTGCGACGAAGACCGGCAGGGTCGGCGTGATCGGAACCGCGGGAACGATCAACTCGCGCGCCTACGAGGACGCGTTCGCCGCCGCTCCCGACCTGCAGCTGTTCGGCCAGGCCTGCCCGCGATTCGTCGAATTCGTCGAGGCCGGTGTGACCAGCGGCCCGGAGCTGCTCGATGTTGCGGCGGAGTACCTGCAGCCGTTGCGGGATGCGAGAGTCGACACCCTAGTCCTTGGCTGCACGCATTATCCATTCCTCAAAGGCGCGATCTCCTACGTGATGGGAGAGGGCGTGACGCTGGTGTCCAGCGACACGGAGACAGCGAACGACGTGTACCGCGTTCTGGTGGGACGCGGACTGGAGCGGACCGCTCCGGGTGCCCCGAGCATCCGTTACGAGGCGACCGGAGCGGACACCGCGGACTTCCTCCGCCTCGCACACCGGTTCATGGGGCCGGAGGTTGCGAGCGTCGACCTCGTGCGCACCGGCACCCTCGACCTCGGCGCGATCGCGACGTACTCCGACGGAAGATAGTCTGACCCGGTGAACGAAATCATCCGCGCCGACGGGCGCACCACAGACCAATTGCGCCCGATCACCATCGAACGCGGATGGAGCCGCCAGGCCGAAGGCTCGGCGCTCATCTCGTTCGGCGAGACTCGCGTGCTCTGCACCGCCTCGTTCACGAACGGTGTTCCCCGCTGGATGTCCGGCAAGGGCAAAGGCTGGGTCACGGCCGAATACGCCATGCTTCCGCGCTCGACCAACGACCGTATGGACCGCGAATCGGTCAAAGGCAAGATCGGGGGCCGCACCCACGAGATCAGCCGACTGATCGGGCGGAGCCTGCGCGCCGTGGTCGACATGAAGGCGCTCGGCGAGAACACGATCGTGCTCGACTGCGATGTGCTCCAGGCCGACGGCGGAACACGTACCGCGGCGATCACCGGCGCATACGTAGCGCTCGCCGATGCGCTCGAATGGGGGCGTGACCACCGTTTCATCGGACAGAAGGCGACTCCTCTCATCGACTCGGTGTCCGCTGTGTCGGTAGGGATCATCGACGGTGAACCGATGCTCGACCTCGCGTATGTGGAGGATGTGCGGGCCGAGACAGACATGAATGTCGTCGTCACCGGCCGTGGACTCTTCGTCGAGGTGCAGGGTACGGCCGAAGGCGCACCTTTCGATCGCCGCGAACTGGATTCGCTTCTCGACCTCGCGCTGTCCGGTACCACCACTCTCGCGGGCATCCAGGCCGCCGCGATCGCGGAGGGGCGTTGACCGTCCGTGTGGTCCTCGCGACCCACAACGCCCACAAGGTCGAAGAATTCCAACAGATCCTCGGTGCTTCGGCCCCGGAACTCGAGATCGTCGCCTACGACGGACCGGAACCGGTCGAGGACGGCGTGACCTTCGCTGACAATGCGCTCATCAAAGCGCGGGGCGCCTGCGCGCATACCGGTCTGCCGGCGCTCGCCGACGACTCAGGGATCTGTGTCGACGTGATGGGTGGTGCTCCCGGCATCTTCTCCGCACGCTGGGCGGGTCACCACGCTGATGCCGTCGCGAACAGACGGCTCCTGCTCGACCAGCTCTCCGACCTCGGCGAGGGCAAGCGTGGAGCGCACTTCACAGCGACCATCGCACTCGTGCTGCCCTCCGGCGAGGAGCGCGTCGTCGAGGGGCTGTGGCCGGGAGTCGTCGCAACGACCGAGAGCGGTGAGTACGGGTTCGGCTACGACCCCATCTTCATTCCGGCGGGACACGACGTCACTGCCGCGGAACTCGACCCGGCAGCCAAGAACGCCGAGAGCCACCGGGCGCGGGCGTTCGAGCGGCTCATCCCGGCAATCCGGACCCTGTCGAACCGGGAATGAGAACGGCACTCATTCCCAACTGGGGCGTGGATCTGGCGGGGCGCGTCTCGCGCGCCTACCGTTGAATCACCATGAGTCATGACCACGGGCATTCCGCCAACCGCAACCGACTCCTGATCGCGATCGGGATCGTCGGGTGCGTGCTCGTCGTCCAGGCGGTCGGCGCCTGGATCAGCGGTTCCTTGGCGCTTCTGGCGGATGCCGGCCACATGCTCAGTGACCTCACCGGTCTGATCATCGCGCTCATGGCCACGATTGTCGCGGCGCGACCCGCAAGTGACAGGCAGACGTTCGGCTACCAGCGCGCGGAGGTCTTCGGCGCACTGATCAATGGGCTGATCCTCGTCGCCGTCGCCGTCGTCGTGACGATCGGCGCGATCACCCGCCTGGTCACGCCCGGCCACGCAGACGTGCAGAGCACGCCGATGCTCGTGGTGGCGGCGATCGCGCTGGTCGCGAACTTCGCGGCGCTGCTGGTCCTGCGGCCGGCGGCGGGCCACTCGATCAACATGCGCGGAGCGTATCTCGAGGTGTTCGGCGACCTGGTCGGGTCGATTCTGGTCATCGCCGCGGCGCTCGTCATCATGTTCACGGGCTTCGTGGCGGCGGATGCGATCGCGTCGCTGGTGATCGCCGCGCTCATCCTCCCGCGCGCGTTCATCCTGTTGCGGGACGTCGTGCGTGTGCTCAGCGAGTCGGCGCCGGCCGACACGGACGTCGCTCAGATCCGCCAGCACATCCTCGGCACGGCCGGCGTGGTGGACGTGCATGATGTCCACGTCTGGGCCATCACGTCGGGTGCGCCGGTGTTCACGGCGCATGTCGTCGTCAAACCGGAGGTTTTCCGGTCGGGCGAGACCGGAAGGCTGCTGGATGACCTCTCAGAGTGCCTGTCGAACCATTTCGACGTCGAGCATTCGACGTTCCAGCTGGAACCGGCCGAGCACGCGGCTCACGAGGACGAACTGCACCGCTGAGTCGGAGGCCGGGATTCAGGCCGGGCTCAGAGTTCGGACGGCTTCTTCTCGAACACAGCCGGGTCGAGGGTGACCTCGGCGTCAGACGGGAGGGTCTGGGCGTCGGCGGCCTTCGCCAGTGCCGCCTTCTTGGCCTTCCGGGTGGACTGGATGTAGTGCCACAGTGTCGGAACGAGCGTCACGACGACGGCGCCGAGCAGGATGACGTCGATGTACTTCTGCACGAAGTCTGCGACGGGCGGAATGTATCCGATGACGAAACCGAAGTAGGTGAGTCCGGCGCCCCAGAGTACCGCTCCGATCGCGTTGTAGATCGAATACTTCTTGTAGTTCATGTGCCCGACGCCGGCCGCCACAGGTGCGAACGTACGCACGATCGGGACGAAACGGGCGAGGATGACGGCGAGCGCGCCGAACCGTTCGAAGAACTTGTTGGTGCGGCGCACGTTCTCCATGCTGAAGAGGCCGGTCTCCTTGCGCTCGAACACGCTCGGACCGAATCTGTGCCCGATCAGGTAGCCGACTTCGCCGCCGAGGAACGCCCCAAAAGCGATAGCGAGGCCGACCCACCAGATGTCAACGCCGAAGACGAGCGAGGTATGCGTCAGGAGGCCGGAGATCACGAGAAGCGTGTCACCCGGAAGGAGGAACCCTACGAGAAGGCCCGTCTCTGCGAAGACGATCGCAGAGACCACGACCAGCGCCCACGGGCCGGCCGAGTGAATGATCACATTCGGGTCCAGCCACGGAATGAGTGCAGCGTGATGGATCAAGATTCTCCAGGGGTGATGTCTCGGATCGAGGGAATGCTCAGAGTTTAGCTGCGCGGACCTGCGGAATCGATGCGAATCCTATGCGCTGTCCGAAAGATCATCCTGAGGTCTGACTGAAGTCTGGAAAGCGCGGGAGAAGGGACGTGAACCCTCGGAGTCTAGGAAGTGCGGGAGAAGGGACGTGAACCCTCGGAGTCTAGGAAGTGCGGGAGAAGGGACGTGAACCCTCGGAGTCTAGGAAGTGCGGGAGAAGGGACGTGAACCCTCGGAGTCTAGGAAGTGCGGGAGAAGGGACGTGAACCCTCGGAGTCTAGGAAGTGCGGGAGAAGGGACGTGAACCCTCGGAGTCTAGGAAGTGCGGGAGAAGGGACTTGAACCCTCACGCTCGAAAGCACAGGAACCTAAATCCTGCGTGTCTGCCAATTTCACCACTCCCGCTGACGCGGTAACAGGTTACCGTGTCATGCCTTCAGCGAATCACGCCATCAGGTCGGCGACGAGCGGCCTCACGCGGGTGCCGTAGAGCTCGATGGCCTTCATCAGGTGGTCGTGGCCGAGCGTTCCGTTGCTGATCTTGAGGTCGAAGCGCGACAGCCCGAGACCCTTGGCGGCGTAGGCGATCTTGCGGGCGACCGTCTCCGGGGATCCCACGACCAGCGCGCCGTCCTCGCCGGCTTCGTGTTCGAAGCGGGCCCGGGTCGCCGGTGGCCAGCCGCGTTCGCGTCCGATCCGGTTGGTCATCGTCTCGTAGTGCGGCCAGAGGATCTCCTTGGCCTCCTCGTCGGTCTCCGCGATGAAGCCGGGGGAGTGCACGCCGATCGGAAGGCCGGGCTCCCGGCCGAACTGCTCGAGTGCGCGCTGGTAGAGCTCGGTGAGCGGCTGGAAGCGCATGGGTCCTCCACCGATGATCGCGAGCATCAGGGGCAGACCGTAGTGCGCTGCCCGAACCACCGATTCCGGGCTGCCGCCGACGCCCACCCACGTCTTCAGCGGACCGTTGTCGAGCTTCGGATAGACGTTCTGGTTCTCGAGCGACGCCCGCAGTCGTCCGGTCCAGGTGATGGGCTCTTCCTTGAGGAGTTCGGCGAAGAGGTTGAGCTTCTCCTCGAAGAGCTCCTCGTACTGGGTGAGGTCGAATCCGAAGAGCGGGAACGACTCGATGAACGATCCGCGCCCGAGGATGACTTCGGCGCGACCGCCGGAGACCCCGTCGAGGGTCGCGAACCGTTCGAAGACCCGCACCGGGTCGTCGGAGCTCAGAACCGTGACGGCGGTGCCGAGGTGGATGTTCTTGGTGCGTCCTGCGATCGCGCCGAGCACGATCTCCGGCGCGGACACGGCGAAGTCCTTTCGGTGGTGTTCGCCGATGCCGATGAAGTCGAGTCCCACCTCGTCGGCGAGCACCCCTTCGTCGACCACGTTGCGCAGCACCTGGCCGTAGCCGAGCGGTTGCCCGTCGGGTCCCTCGGTGACGTCTCCGAAGGTGTCGATTCCGAGTTCGAGTGTGGCCATGGTCGCAGTCCTGTTTCTGTGTATGCGTTTGCATGCATCACAACCGGCGCGGATGCGCGCCTATTCCTGCTCAGGTTATTCGGTGCGCGGGTGGCGGGACCGGGGGACGTAGCGAGGGATGAAGCGCGCGAGCAGGACGGCCCCGGCCAGCCCCACGAATCCCAGTACTCCGCTCGCGAACGCGATGGAGACGACGGCGGTGAGGAGTGACACCACGAGGGGCGCGATCGCCGAGCCGGCGTCGCCGGAGAAGCGCCAGGCTCCGAGGAACGGGGCCGGCTGGTCCTTCGGCGCGAGGTCCGCTCCGAGTGTCATGAGGATTCCGCTGCCGACACCGTTCGCGAGGGAGAGGAACATCGAGACCGCGACGTACCAGCCGACGTTGGTGGGCAGGTCGTGCGTGAAGGCGAGGACGAGGAACCCGAGTCCGAGGCCGACCATGGACGGGATCGCACTCCACATCCGGCCGAACCGGTCCATGATCTGGCCGCTCGAATAGAAGAGGGCGAAGTCGATGGCGCCCGCGATCCCGATGATGAGTGCTGTGTTGCTCTCGCTGATGCCGATGCTGACGGCCCACAGCGGCATCAGCACAGTGCGGGCCGACCGGAGCGCGGCTATGAGCGCGATACCCGTGCCCATCCGCGCGAGCACGGACCGGTAGGACCAGATCGTGCGGAAGAGTCCCTGCGTGCGCTCGGCCGCATCCTCTTCTCCCTCGCTCCGGCTGATGCCGTCGGCGCCGACGTCCATCGTCGGCGCGCCGAACATCTTCTCCGGATCGGGAAGAACTATGAGCACGATGACAGAGCCCAGGCAGCTGACGATGAAGATCCAGAAGACGGACTGGGTGCTCCCGGTGAGCTGGATGACGACGGATGCGATCAGCGGCCCGATGAACCATCCTGCCCGGAAGACTCCACCGAGCGTGGACAGCGCCCTCGCGCGGTACTTCACCGGCACATACGACGTCATGAATGCGTGGCGTGCCAGGGCGAACACGGCGGTCGCGAGTCCCACGACGAAAATGCCGATCGTGAGCACCAGGGGGTTGGGAGCGACCAGGCACACGATGACTCCGGCGATCGCCACCAGGGCGGCCCAGATCATCGAGGTGCGCTCGCCGAATCGGCTGACGACCCATCCACTGGGAATGTCTCCGACGAGTTCGCCGACCATGATCATCGAGGCGATGAAACCGGCGAGTGCGAGGCTCGCCCCGAGGTTGTTCGCAGCGATGGGGATGATCGGAATGATCGCGCCTTCACCGACTGAGAAGAGCAGTGTCGGCAGGAAGGCGGCCAGAGCGACATCGCGGAAACTGAAGGCGCGCTCTTCGATAGTCATTGGTTAAGACACTACAACTATCGTGCCGGATACTCGGGGCCGGCCGCCGGACGCAGAACGGTAGGCTGGAATCGTCATGATTGAACTTGATCTCTCGCAGCAGATCGCCGAGCTGCGCTCCACCTTCGGCGACATCCGAGCCGTCGTCAATGTCGACAAGCTCACCGAGGAGATCGCACGCCTCAACGAAGAAGCCGGTGCGCCCGATCTGTGGGACGACACCGAGCACGCCCAGCAGGTCACCAGTGCGCTCAGCCATCGGCAGACCGAGCTCGCCCGCATCACGAGCATCGAGCAGCGTCTCGACGACCTCGAGGTCCTGGTCGAGCTCGCGACCGACGGCGAGGGCGACGCACAGTCGGCCGATGAGGCACGCGCAGAGCTTCAATCCCTCCAGAAGAATCTGGGCGACCTCGAGGTGCAGACGCTCTTGAGCGGTGAATACGATCCTCGTGCGGCCGTCGTCACCATCCGTGCCGGGGCCGGCGGGGTGGATGCCGCCGACTTCGCCGAGATGCTGCTGCGGATGTACCTGCGCTGGGCGGAACAGCACAAGTATTCGACGACCGTCCTCGACACCAGCTACGCCGAAGAGGCCGGTATCAAGTCCGCGACGTTCGAAGTGGATGCGCCATACGCCTTCGGAACCCTGTCCGTCGAAGCGGGCACACACCGCCTCGTGCGGATGAGCCCGTTCAACTCGGCCGGCAAGCGGCAGACCAGCTTCGCAGCGGTCGAGGTCGTGCCACTCATCGCGCAGACCGAGTCCATCGACATCCCCGACAACGACATCCGCGTCGACGTCTTCCGTTCGTCGGGACCCGGCGGCCAATCGGTGAACACGACCGACTCGGCCGTGCGCATCACGCATCTGCCGACCGGCATCGTCGTGAGCTGTCAGAACGAGAAGAGCCAGATCCAGAACCGCGCGGCTGCGATGCGTGTCCTGCAATCGCGGCTGCTCCTCCTCCAGCGCGAGCAGGAGGCGGCGACGAAGAAGGAGCTCGCCGGTGTGATCACCGCGAGCTGGGGCGACCAGATGCGCAGCTACGTCCTCGCGCCCTACCAGATGGTCAAAGACCTGCGCACCGAGTTCGAGGTCAACAACCCGTCGAACGTCTTCGACGGCGACCTCGACGGTTTCATCGCTGCGGGTATCCGGTGGCGCTCGCTGGCGCACGCGGAATAAAAGAGTGTCGCTGCTGCATTTGCAGCCGGGTCTGCTTAGGCTCAAGGGGTCATGATTCGGTTCGATCACGTATCCAAGCAGTACTCGGGCACAACGCGCCCTGCGCTCAATGCCATCAACCTCGAAGTGCTGCGCGGGGAGTTCGTCTTCCTCGTCGGGGCATCCGGCTCGGGAAAATCGAGCTGCCTTCGGCTGATCCTCAAAGAGGAGAAACCGACCAAAGGCAAGATCCACGTACTCGGGCAGGACCTGGGGACGATCTCCAGTCGCAAAGTCCCGTACTTCCGCCGCAATATCGGTGTCGTCTTCCAGGATTTCCGGCTCTTGCCGAACAAGACGGTCTTCGAGAACGTCGCGTTCACTCTCCAGGTCATCGGCAAGTCCCGCGGATTCATCCAGGAGGCCGTGCCCGACGTGCTCAAGATGGTCGGACTCGACGGGAAAGCGGCACGTCGTCCGCACGAGCTGTCCGGCGGTGAGCAACAGCGCGTCGCAATCGCTCGAGCCGTCGTGAACAAGCCCCAGGTGCTCCTCGCCGACGAGCCGACGGGAAACCTCGACCCCGCGACGAGTGCCGGAATCATGGCGGTGCTCGAACGCATCAACGCAGGCGGGACGACCGTACTGATGGCAACCCACGAAGCGGCGATCGTCGACCAGATGAAGCGGCGCGTCATCGAGCTGGTGAACGGTCAGATCGTTCGCGACGAACGCCACGGAGGCTACGGCTTCACGGCGGCGATCCCGACGGCCCACATCGCGGTCGCCGATGAGCCGGCCGATGCTGTCACGCGCAATACCGCGCCGACGCGCATCCCCTCCCACCAGGCCGCAGACCCAGTGGAGCCGCGCACCTTCGCAGCGCCCGCGCCGGTCTCCGCGCCCGCGCCCGTTCACGAGGAGCCTGCCGTCTACGAAACGGCCGCGGAACAGGAGCCGGCACCCGAATACGAGCCGAGCCAGGAATTCGAGCCGGCCACGGCATCCGCTGTCGCGTCCTCGACGGACACCGGTGCGGTCAGTGCGCACTTCGCTGCGCCGCCCACCCAGCCGGTCATCCGGCCGAGACTGACCGACCACGAACTTCCGGAGCAGCTGAGTCTGGCCGAGAAGCTCGGCCTGCGGGCACCCGGAGGCAACGACGGCGACCCGGACGAACAGAATGTGGGGCCGACGAAATGAGGTTCGGACTGATCTGGTCCGAGGTCGTGAGCGGCCTCAGGCGCAACATGTCGATGGTCATCTCCGTCATTCTCGTGACCTTCATCTCGCTCACCTTCGTCGGAGCGGCCGTGCTTCTGCAGATGCAGATCGGGCAGATGAAGACGTACTGGTACGACCGCGCCCAGGTCGCGGTCTACATGTGCACCGCGACTGACTCGTGCCCGGGAGGCGAGGCCTCTGCCGAACAGATCGCGGCGGTGAAGACCCAGCTGAAGTCGACGACGCTCAGCCCGTACATCCAGAAGTTCTACTTCGAGGACCACCAGGCGGGCTACGAACAGTTCAAGAAGCAGTTCAAGGGCAACCCGGTCGCCGACTTCGTCACCCCCGACCTGATTCCGCAGACATTCTGGGTGAATCTGAAGAACCCGTCGCAGTCGGATGTGCTCACCGAGACCCTGTCATCCCTCGCGGGGGTGCAGAGCGTCGTCGACCAGCGCAGCTATCTCGACCAGATCTTCTCGATTCTCAACGCGGCCAGCTACACGGCGATCGGAATCGCGGCACTGATGCTGGTCGCGGCCGCACTCCTGATAGCCACGACCATCCGTCTCTCGGCGTTCTCGAGACGCAGGGAGCTCGGGATCATGCGGCTGGTCGGCGCGTCCAACCGCTTCATCCAGACACCATTCGTGCTCGAGGGGGTCTTCGCCGCCCTCATCGGGTCGGTGCTCGCCGCAGGGGCGGTGTTCGCCATCGTCCACTTCTTTGTTCGCGGCTACCTCGCCAACCGGATCATCTCGATCAACTTCGTGAGCGAGAGCGACGCGCTTGTGGTCGTGCCGATCCTGCTTCTCGTCGGTGTCGTCCTGGCAGCGGTCTCTGCGAACTTCGCCATCACGCGCTACCTGAAGGTCTAGACGCGATAGACTGGTTGGCTCGCGAGAATCCGCGAGCGCCCATTGAGTTTGTTCAGGAGTGAGCTGTGCCCAGAGAACGTGGCCAGAAGGTCGTGGCCACCAATCGCAAAGCCCGCCACGACTACACCATCGAAGACACCTATGAGGCCGGACTGGTCCTCACCGGCACCGAGGTGAAGTCGCTGCGGGCCGGTCGTGCATCGCTCGTCGACGGTTACGCCTACGTCGACGGGGGTGAGGCGTGGCTCGACGCCGTGCACATCCCCGAATACGCCGACGGCACCTGGAACAATCACGCCCCGCGTCGCAAGCGCAAGCTGCTCCTGCACAAAGCGCAGATCCTGAAGATCCACAACAAGGTCAAAGAGGGCGGCTACACCCTGGTGCCGTTGTCGATCTACTTCAGCGACGGCCGGGCGAAAGTCGAACTCGCCGTCGCGAAAGGCAAGCGTGAGTACGACAAGCGGCAGGCGCTGCGCGAGCGCCAGGACAAGCGCGAGGCCGATCGGGCGATGTCGAGCCGGCGCCACCTGGGGGAGTAGACGTTGCCGACTGACGCGAACGACGCCAGAGTGGATGCGATGAAAACTTCGCGTCGCATCCCCGTTCCCGGCACCTACAATTTCCGCGACGTCGGCGGCTACGCGGCAAGCGGTGGCCGCATCAGGTCGGGCAAACTCTTCCGGTCAGACGGAATCCACGACCTCGGAGACGCCGGCAGGCAAGAACTCCGCGAGCTCGGGATCGGACTCGTCATCGACCTTCGCGACGACTTCGAAGTCGAGGCGATGCCCGATGATCTCGCCGGCCTCGACGTTCGAGCTGTGAGGCTCCCGGTCTTTGAAGGCTCCGGCGCATCCCACGATACGGTCGGGATCAGCCTCGAAGCACTGTATGAGCGCATCCTCACCCTCCATGCCGATGCGGTCATCTCTGCGCTGCGCGAGCTCGCGCACTCGGGAGACGACGCCGTCCTGATCCACTGCACGGCGGGCAAGGACCGTACCGGCATCGTCGTCGCACTCGCGCTTCTTGCTGCCGGCGTCGACCGGGACACCGTCGTCGCCGACTACGCGGAATCGGAGGCGAACCTCAGCGGCCAGTGGCTCGACGCGATGGTCGAGCTGGTCAAGAGTCACGATGTCGAGATCACGCCGTCGTTGCGCATCCTGCTCGGTGGGAGCCCGCCCGAGGCGCTCCGCGGCGCGATCGACGCGATCGAGAAGAAGCACGGGAGCGTTCGGCAGTACCTTCTCGACGCGGGGCTCGGTGAACTCGACATGGCGTCCCTGCGTTCGGTCCTCGTCGAACCGAGCTGACACAGCGCTTCGTCCGGCTCAGGATGCGGCGAAGCGCGCGTGCACCTGCACGGTGATGACGATCTCCTCAGGCTTGAGAGTGAGGGATTCGCCTGCCGAATCCAATGCGGCGCGTGCGAACATGGGCTGCGCCGGCTGGACTGGTGCCGACCCGTCTCCGAGCATCCCGGGGTCGGCCAGCGCGACCGGACGAACGGTGCTCAGGCCGAGGCTGGTCGCGTACACCGTCGCCTTGGCCACCGCGTTCTCGACCGCGCGCCGCCGCGCCTCCTGCACCAGGCTCTGGCGACGCGCATCCGTGAGGCTCCATGTGATGCCCGCCACAGTCACTCCGCTCAGGAGGGACACGGCGCCGACCCAGTCAGAAAGGGCGGCAAGGTCGCTGAACGTCACCCCGAGGCCGAGCTCGGCGTGATAGACGATCGGGAGTTGCTCACCGGTCTGGCTCCACGGCCGGTCGCCCGCGACGCGGAGGTTGTCAGAGGTCCACGAAGTCACCGGTCCCGTCTGGGCGTTGTGCATGTCGCGGAGTTCGCTCGTCAGGGAGGCCTGCCGCTCGGTGGTGCGGGCGAGCACGTCGTTCCTGTCCGGCCCGTCGAACCCGACCGTCAGGACCACGGAGCCGCGCTCGGCCGCATGCCGCAGCTCGTACTCGCCCTGCACCGTGATGATCGTCTCAGTCATGAAGTGATCGTGGCATAGAACGGGCCCGCGGATTGTTGTAAGCTGATGTGCTCGCCTTCAGGCGATCGTAGATGGACAACTCAACAGCGCGTGACAGTGACCCGGCTTGGACAAGCCGTCGCATGGGGATGATCGGTTTCGACATTGCCTGCGCAATTGTGAGAAGCGGGTCGAGGATGCAGGGTTATCTCGTTAACGACCTCTGCAAAAAACAAGTGCCAATTCAAACAGCACTGTCTCTGCCAAGGCAGACTTCGCCCTCGCGGCGTAAGTTTCCTTCCGGCAACTTATAGAGACCGTCAGACCGGGAATGCTCTCTACCCGGATCCTGGCGTCAATTAGAGAGATTGCTTCTGTGATTCGTCTGAGGGCACAGAGGGACTTCAACTGAGACTGGGCTCGTTGGTTTGGCTGCCAATGGCAAATTCCAGAGCCGAGTAGAACGCCTCCATTGGATACGCCCGTAGAAGGCACATGACCACAGCAGTGGACGGGGGTTCAATTCCCCCCATCTCCACCATCAGGTCGCTGTCACGCGTTGTTGAAACATGAGGCATTGTCGGCATTGTCACGTCGTGATGCGGGGCGTAGGCTCCGGCCATGCGCATCAGCAGAGGTCGCTCACCTTTAATCACGGTTGCTCTCGCCACCCTCGCTGCGGTGGGGCTGACTATGGGGGGCGGCCCCCGCGTCCGCCAGTACATGGTTTGATCCGCATGGCCGGCAGCTGCAATACGTCGCGCTCGGTGACTCCTACGCCGCGGGGCAGGCCATCGACTGCACGCACACCGCCTCCAGCTACCCCCTCCTGCTTGACCGGCTGCCGAGCGTACACCTGGTCAGTGACGTCAGTTGCTCCGGAGCGACGACGACCGACGTCGTCACCAGCCAAATCGGCGCGCTCAACCGGAGCATCAGCCTCGTCACTGTCACCGCTGGCGCCAACGACCTGGATGTCGCCGGACTGCAGGCCGTCTGCGCCGCCAACCCGGCGTCCGCGACCTGTGCAGCGGCAATCCAGGCGCGCCAGGCCCAGCTGCCCGCCCTGTTCGCGAACCTCGTCTCGACGTACTCCCTCATAGCGGCTGCGTCGCCCAATGCGCTCATCCTCGTCATCGGCTACGCGCCGCTGGTCTCCACTGGGCCGCTCAATACCGCGGAGCAGGCTCTCAACTCGACCATCCAGGGCGCCGCGAGCACTGCCGCTGCACAAGGCGCTCACATCCGCTACGTCGCTGTGAGCTTTACCGGCCACACGGTGGACAGCCCGCATCCGTGGTTCGTTCTCGCGGGCCCGAACATCTTCCACCCCACCTGGCAGGGGAACCTGGCATACGCGGCCTCGATCGCCGGTTCGCTTCTGGCCGTCATCAACCACCGCTGACTGTCGGCCCCGCGGCCCCAGTGGCCATCACTCGTTGTTGAGCTCCGTTGAATCACACGGCGAATGCGTCGATGAGTGCGTCCGCCAGTGATTCTGGAGCCTCTTGCGCGACGTAGTGGCCCACGCCCTCCAACTGGATGGCTGTGGGATCCTGCGCAGTCACGCTGCCGAATGCTGCGTGGGTGAATCCTCCGCCGCGCGAGCCGATGGTTGTCACCGGGACCCGCAGCGGCGCATCCTGAACGAGGGTGCGGAGCTCCTGGCCTTCGGTGAGCATGCCGCGGTAGAGGCCCGCGGCACCGGCGAATCCGCCGGGCCTGCTGTAGGTGCGGGCGAACTCGGCGACGTCCTCGGGGCCGACCGCCGAGGAGGAGACGCCATAGAAGGGGTACAGGTAGTCCCCGATGAATGCGCGGGCTTCCTTCTCGAACAGGAGGCCGGCGACGCCGGAGGACGCCAGGGCGCCGAGGTACCAGACGCCGCCGTGCGTGACATCCGCAAGCCGTTCGGCGCCGAAGCCCGCCAGGCCTGACTCGATCGCCGTGAGGCTGATGACGTCCTCAGGATGGGTGGCGGCGAGCCGGTAGACCACAGCGCCGCTGATGTCCTGCCCCACCACGTGCGTCGGTCCCAGCGACAGGTGTTCGATCAGCAAGTGGAGATCCTCTGCGGCAACGGCGCTCGAGAACGTCTCCTCGGCGACGTCTGAGTCACCGAAACCGCGGAGGTCCACGGCGTACACCTGGTGGTGGACGGCGAGCAGCGGGATGAGTTTGCGGAAGGCCCACCAGGTCTCTGGGAATCCGTGGACGAGGAGCACAGGCGTGCCTCGGTCTCCGGCGGTGACGTAATGCAGTCGGGTGCCGTTCACTTCTTCGATTTCGTGCCGGACGCCGGCGATGGTTGCGTGGTCGATCTTCATCTGCGCCTCCTTGGGGGCTCGAGGACTAAGACAACTAGGTTGTCAGAGATTGATAGAATAAACAACTTGGTTGTCGATAGCATTCCGGGTCGCTACGATTGACCCATGTCTCGAGGGGGTGCCGACCTGGCGTTGCTGCTGCTGGGAGGGTTCCGGTTCATGGCGGACGAGGCGACGCTCCGGCTCGATGCTCGCGGCTACCCCGGGGTCCGCCCCGCGCATGATTTCGCTTTGCGTGCTGTCGCGGCCGGAGCGACCTCCCTCTCTGAGGTGGGGCGGCGCACGTCCGTCTCCAAGCAAGCGGCGGCGAAGACGGTCACGTTTCTGGAGGAGAGCGGCTACGTTCTTCGCACTGCTGATTCGGGCGACCGGCGAAGCGCGCACCTGACGGTGACCGATCGCGGGCACTCGCTGATGCGTGAGGGCGAAGCCGTGTTCGATGAGCTCCGGGCTGAGTGGGAATCCCTCGTAGGTGCTGAGCGCATCGCTGAAGTGCAGGATGCTCTGCTGGGCCTTGTCGGCACGGATCACACGGTCTTCGGCGGCTAAGTGCAGGATCCCTGCTGATCGTTGTCGGGCGGGGACGGGCGGGATACTGTGTGAGCTGTGCTGAGGCAGGTAGCGGATGGTGTGCTGGTACACGAGAGTGAGTTCTGCCAGAGCAACGCGGTGGTCGTGCAGGGGCCGACCGGCGTGCTGCTCATCGATGCAGGTGTGCTCGAGGCCGAGATGGCGTGCCTCGCACAGGACCTGTCCGATTCGGGTCTGACGGTTGAGGCGGGATTCTCGACGCATCCGCATTGGGATCATCTGCTCTGGCATCCCGCTCTCGGCACTGCCGCGCGTTGGGGCACCGCGCTCTGCGCGGCGACGGCTGGTGAGCGACTGTCGCACGGTATCGACCGACAGCGGTTCGGCATCCCCGACGAAGTACCGTTCGATCTGATCGGACTCATCACCGGGCTGCCTGCCGGAACCGAGCTGATTCCCTGGGACGGCCCTCCCGTGCGGATCGTCGAGCATCGGGCACATGCCCCAGGACACGCAGCGCTGGTGATCCAGGAACGCGGGGTTCTCGTCGCCGGGGACATGCTCTCCGACGTTCTGATTCCCATGCTCGACCTGAACAACACTGCTGACCCGATCGGGGACTACCTCGCCGCTCTGGAGCTGCTCGAGAGGGCGGCCGGCGACGTCGATGTCGTCATCCCGGGGCACGGGTCCGTCGGTGGCGCCGGCCAGGTCCGTGCGCGAATCGAGCAGGACCGCGTCTACGTGAACGCCTTGCAGAACGGCGTTGAATCGAGCGACCCGCGCGTCGGCCCTTCGGCCGAAGAAGGCTGGGAATGGGTCAGCGACGTGCACGCGGGGCAGCTCGCGCGTCTTGCCGCTCTTCGCGGGTGAGCGGCCGATTTCGGAGGGGCGCATTTGGAACACGCGAAGGTCTTGGCGTCGTAGCGTGACGGTGGCACGCGAGACGCGATCGTCGACGACGCCGGTCAGGAAGCGACGGCCTTCAGCGCCGCGAGGGCGGTCGTTATGATCTCGGCGAATGTGCGCGTGTTGTCCTCATCGATCCACTCCGCGAAGCCGACGTGGAACACAGAGATTCCTGACTGTGCGGCGAGGCTCGCTGACGGCTCACTCACTCCGCGTTCGCGCAGCGAGGTCGCGATAGCGGTCGACATCCGGGCGAGTTTGATGAGCTCGCGCTCCTGAAGGGCTGGATTCGCCTGGATGACGTGTCCGCGACGCTGCGCGAATTCGCGCCGCGGTTGGAAGTCGGCGGCGACCACCTTGAGCGCTGCGGCCACGGCTTCGAGGGGGGAGGCATTGGCCGGAGCGTTCGTCACCGACGAGACGAAGAGGTCGACAAGCTCCTCCTGGCCGAGGAAGAGAACCTCTCGCTTGTCTGCGAAGTGCCGGAAGAACGTGCGTTCGGTGAGTCCTGCGTGTTCCGCGATGTCTGCGACGGTCGTCTGCTCGAAGCCGCGCTCGAGGAAGAGGTCCATGGCGGCGAGCACGAGTCGTCCGCGGGCGTCGGGCTGCCATCTGCTCATGCGACGATCGTACCGGATGACAGTGACTGACATTAGGTGTACCCTTTGATGACAGCAACTGACATCACTGACTCTCGGAGGTCTTCATGCGTGTTTTCGTCACCGGTGCATCCGGCTGGATCGGCTCAGCGGTCACGGCCGAGCTCATCGCCGCAGGCCATCAGGTCGTCGGCCTGGCACGTTCGGAGGCGTCCGCAGAGAAGGTCGCGGCTGCCGGTGCGGAGGTGCAGCGAGGCGACATCACCGACCTCGACAGTCTGCGCGCGGGTGCGGACGGCGCCGACGGCATCATCCACACCGCGTTCATTCACGACTTCACCGCAATGGCGAATTCCGCTGCTGTCGACTTCGCGGCTGTCCAGCTCTTCGGTGACCTGTTCGACGGCAGCGGCCGTCCCCTCGTCATCGCTTCGGGCATCCTCGGCGCCGTGTCGGTCGAAACCGACCGCCCCGACCCGGCGACCGCCGTATCTCCGCGGATCCTTACCGAACACACGCTGTTCCGATTCGCCGACAGGGGCATCCGTTCCTCGGCGGTCAGGCTTCCTCCAACGGTGCACGGCGACGGCGATCACGGCTTCATGGCAGCTCTGATCGGCGCCGACCGGCAGAAGCAGAGCTCCGGGTACGTCGGCGACGGCAGTAACCGCTGGCCGGCGGTCCACCGCCTCGACGCGGCGCACCTGTTCTGTCTCGCGCTCGAGAAAGCGCCGGCGGGCTCAGCGCTCCACGCCGTCGACGACGAGGGCGTGCGCCTGCGCGACATCGCCGAGGTGATCGGGCGACACCTCGACGTTCCCCTCGTCAGCGTGGCGCCGGAAGAAGCGATGGACCACTTCGGCTGGCTCGGTCCGCTGCTGGCGATCGACAGCCCCGCCTCCAGCGCGATCACCCGCGAACTACTCGGCTGGGCCCCGACGCACCCGAACCTGCTCGAAGACCTCGAGCAGGGGCACTACTTCGGGACGGCCTGATCCGAGTTACGGAGCCACAACCTCCGGGATCGGCTCCTTCGGAAGCTTCCGCACCTTCGCCCGGCGACGACGGCGCTCCGGAATCATCGAACGCATCTCTTCGAGCTTGCCGAAACAGAGCAGACGGTCGCCGGACTCGAGCTCGACACCACCCCGCGGATTCGGGATGACCGCGGCACCGCGGTGCAGGGTCAGAACGGTGATGTCGCGGTCGCCGAGACCCGAGTCCCGGATCGTCTTGCCGACCAGGTCGGCGTTGCCGTGCACGAGCAATTCCGCGACTCCGTAGCCGGTGGAGACGCTGAGCCTCTGGCGGACATCGATCTCGGGGAACGCGACCTGGTTGGCGATGAAATCGATGATGGCACCGGCCACATCGAGGCTGGTCGCCCGCTCGATGCCTTCGAGACCCGGAGACGAGTTCACCTCCATGACGAGTGGACCGTCGTTGCCTTCGAGCATGTCGACGCCGGCCACGCGCAGTCCCATGATCTGTGCTGAACGCACGGCCGCCTGCTCGTACGCCGGAGTCAGTTCAACGGGTTCGACCGTGCCACCCCGGTGCACATTGGACCGGAACTCGTCGCCGCTCGCCACGCGTCGCATCGCGGCGACGACGCGGTCTCCGACGACGAGTGCACGGATGTCGCGGCCGCGGCTCTCCGAGATGAAGCTCTGGATCAGCACGTTCTGCTTCGTCGAATGCAGCGTCTCGATGATCGCCTCAGCGATCTTCACCTCGGGGGCGAGGATGACGCCGATGCCCTGGGTTCCCTCGAGAAGCTTGATGACCACAGGGGCGCCGCCGACGCGCTCGATGGCGAGCCGCACATCCGCCCGGCTGTGCACGAACGCCGTGGCCGGCATCCCGATGTTGTGCCGCGACAGGATCTGCGTTGCCCGCAACTTGTCCCGGGAGTTCGTGATGCCGTTCGCCGTGTTGGGCGTGTAGACGTCCATCTGCTCGAACTGGCGCACGACAGCCGTGCCGAAGTAGGTGATCGAGTTGCCGATGCGGGGGAGCACCGCGTCATAGTCGGAGAGCAGTCGACCGCGGTACTGAAGGTCGGGCTCGTTGCCGGACAGGTCGATCGCGAAGCGCAACGTGTCGAGTACTTTGACCTGATGGCCGCGTTGCTGCGCGGCCGCGCGGAGTCGCTGAGTGGAATACGCCTGCGGGGCGCGCGAGAGGATCGCCAGTTTCATCGTGTGCCCCTGCAAAGATGGTGGAGTGCAAACAGACTTCCATTCAAGCACCATCGCAGGCTGGCGCGAATGGGTGAGCCTCCCCGGCATCGGAGTTCCATGGATCAAGGCGAAACTCGACACCGGTGCGCGCAGCTCAGCCCTGCACGCGTTCGACGTCGAGGAGCTTGCGGGCGAAGACGGTGATCGTGTGCGTTTTCATGTTCGGCCGTGGCAGAAGTCGGACCGCGACTTCGTCGAGGTCGAGTGCCCGGTGTACGACCGCCGACTGGTGCGGAGCTCGTCCGGTCACAGCGAGGAACGCATCGTTGTGCTTCTGGAGGTCGAACTCTTCGGACGCACCGTGATGGCCGAGACGACGCTGAGCAACCGGGACCAGATGGGATTCCGCATGCTCATCGGTCGTGAGGCCCTGCGGCAGGGCTTCATCGTCGACCCGGGCGAGTCGTTCCTCGGCGGTCGTGCCCCCCGGCTCATCCGCCGCCGCAACCGCGGAAGGGAGTAGCCGGGAGGCGCCCGTGGGGTCCGGTCAGGCCGCGATGACCTCGTCTTCCTCGGTGACGCTGATCGTGTCGTCGGCGAGCCGGCGCTTGCGCACGCTCCACAGGTGGGTCACCACGACGAGGACGATTCCCGTTGCGGCCCACAGAGCCAGGCGCAACCCGTCGAAGCCGAATGCGCGGCCAGGAAAGTAGAGGAGTGACTGCACGGCGTCGAGCCAGGCCGCGCCGTTCCAGAACGTGTTGAGCCCCGCGAACAGCGGCGGGAGCAGGGATGCGGGGAAGACGCCACCGGAACTCGTCACGTTGAGCATGACGAACAGCGCGGTCAGGGTGGGTGTCGTCCACTTGCCGAGAACGGAGTGGAGTCCGACGCCGATCGAGACGATGCCGAACGAGTACAGCCAGGCCAGCAGCCAGACACCCCACTGGTTTCCATCGACGACCTGGTAGATCGGACCCGCCACGACGACCCCGATCGCCGCGATCACAGCGGCCACTGCGGCGCCGATGCCGAGGCGCCACCCGACGGCGATCCTGGCCGTGACAGCTGCGACGGCTATCGCGCTGGCGTATGAGCCGACGGTCAGTGCGACGAGCAGGCAGGACGGGTTGACCACGATCAGCCGGCGCGGCGCAGCCCGGGCCCGACGCGGCTATGCGTCGCTGTCGCTCGTCGACCAGTCGCTCGTCACGTACATCGGAGCACACCCGGGCTGTCGTAACGTCGAAATCGCGGCGCACTTCCAGCTCAACAAGTCCACCGTCTCCCGCCAGGTCGCGAACCTCGTCGATCTCGGCCTCGTCGAAGTGCGCGACTCCGGTTCCGATGTGCGCGGGCAAGGGCTCGCGCTGACGGATGCGGGGGATCAGTCGCGACGTCGGCTCGCCGACGAAGTGCTCACGGCCCTCAACGAGCGGCTCGCCTCCTGGTCGGAAAGCGATCTGCAGACGTTCGCCGACCTGATGGAGCGTTTCAACGCGGGCGACTGGCCGGAACCCTGACGGTCAGGTGGTCACGCAAGCCGCTCAGCGCACCTGGAGCAGGATCTTGCCGATGTGCCTGGACGACTCCATGCGGATGTGGGCCTGTGCCGCATCCTCGATCGGGAAAACAGAATCGATGATCGGGCGAACGCGACCTGATTCGAGGAGCGGCCACACGTGTTCCCGCACTTCCGCGATGATTGCGACCTTCTCAGCGAGCGGTCTGGCTCGCAAGGTCGTCGCCCAGATCAGCCCGCGCTTCATCATCAGGTGATTGATGTCGAAGGTGGACGGACCTCGGCGGCTCGCGATCTCCATGATCCGGCCCTCGCGGGCGAGCGCGCGGATGTTGCGTTCGAGGTAGTCGCCACCCACGATGTCGAGTACGACATCCGCTCCGGTTCCGTGAGTTGCGTCGGCGACCACCTCGACGAAGTCCTGTTGCGTGTAGTCAATGGCGACGTCAGCGCCGAGGTTGCGGCAGAAGGCGGCCTTCTCGGCTGAACCCGCAGTCGTGATCACGTGCGCACCGGTTGCCACGCCGAGCTGGATCGCCATCGATCCGATTCCGCTCGACCCGCCGTGGACCAGCAGGGTCTCGCCGGGGCGGAGCTGAGCGTGCCCGTAGACGTTCGACCATACGGTGGCCGCGACCTCGGGGAGGCCGGCGGCTTCGACCAGGTCGACACCGGGCGGCACCGGGAGCACGAGGCCGGCGTCGACGGCGACGAACTCGGCGTATCCGCCGCCCGCGAGAAGTGCGCAGACCTGATCGCCCGGTGCCCACTCGAACACGGCAGAGCCGACGGCGGCGATCTCGCCGGAGACCTCCAGTCCCAGCCATTCCGGCGCGCCTGGTGGCGGGTTGTAATGGCCCCGACGCTGGGACAGGTCAGCACCGTTCACGCCTGCCGCCGTGATCCTGATCAGGACATCGCGGTCACCGACTGTCGGCTCGGCCACGTCGGCTAGGAGCATGGCCTCAGGGCCGCCGGGGGTCGGAACCGTTATCGCCCGCATCTGCTCACCGGCTCGGTTCTGCCTCGGTGACGGGCCGTCGGGCGAGCACATCGCGGATCGACACCTTGCGTGTGTATTCGATCGATCCGTAACGGAACAGCCGAACGGCGAGTCGCAGGACGATGGCCGAAAGCACGAACAGTTCGACGATCACGAAGATCGCTTGCCACAGCGGGAGAGTGCCGAATGCGTTGCGCAGCAGGGCCGTCACTGGCGCCGAGTACGGGAAGAACGTGAAGACCTGGACGATGAATGCGTTCGGGTCGCTCACGACCAGGGTCACTGTATAGAAGGGGATGAAGATCAGGATCATCAGGGCGCCGAAGATCGGTCCCGCATCCTTCGCCGTGGGCATCACCGCACCGAGCGCCACGAGGGTGCCCGTGAAGAGAGAGAATCCGCCGAGCAGGATCAACACGCCGATGATCATCGTCTGGGGGTCGAACACGAACTGCGAGAGATCGAGCTCGGGGATGCTGAGCTGTTGTCGGAAGAACAGATACGCCAACACAGTCGGCACGGCGAAGACAAGCATCTGCACGAGACCGATCATGAACAGCGAGACCACCTTGCCGATGATCAGACTGGTCGGGTTGATGGTCGTCAGGATCATCTCGGTGACTCTGTTCTCCTTCTCTTCGAGTGTGGAGTTCAGCATCTGGTTGCCGAGCAGCAGGATGACGATGTAGAAGATCACAAGGAAGAACAGCGCCGGCACCACTGCATTGAACCCGCCCGACACCGACCCGTTCTTGAACGTCGTCGTATTCGTGTTCACAGACCCTTGGAGGATCGCTGTCGTCTGGGGCGAATTCACTTTCTGTTCGACGCTGGCCTGCAGGATCGACTCCGCCACGGACGAGTACTTGCCGTTCGCGAACAGCCCGTTGTCCTGCCCGAACACCTGGATCGTCTCCTTGGCGGGATCGGCGGGATACGCGAAGTAGGCGTCGACGTCGCCTGCCTTCACGGCTTCGACCCCGGCTTCGTGGCTCGACGCGAGCGTTCCGCCGAGGCTGTCGACGATCGCCGGGCTCACCAGGCCCGACGCATCCGTGTACTGGAACGAGAAGTGCGCGTTCTTCTGCGCCTCGGCCGAGGTCTGTGTCGAACTGTTCGACACGAAGACGAGCACGAACACGATGATGAGGAGGACCGGCACGAACAGTGTCGCCACCCAGAATCGGCGTTTGGCGATCGTGCGGATGAATTCGAACCGCACGACAGTGCCGAGATTGTGTCTGGCCATCAGTCGATCTCTCCCGCGTTCTCGGCGCCGTAGACCTCGACGAAGATGTCGTCGAGGGATTTCCTCGTCGGTGCGAAACGTCGCACGGTGAGGCCGGAATCGACGATCGTCCGAAGGATCTCACCCGGGTCCGCATCGCCGGTCACCTCGAGTTCAGCGTGGCCGTCCGCATCCGAGATGACGGTGTAGGCAGCCGACCGGGGGATCACGCCGTCGTGATCGACATGGACCACTGTTCCGCCGAACTGCTCCTGCACCTCCTCGACCGTGCCGTACGCGCGCGAGACCCCGTCTTTCAGCAGGATGACGCGGTCGCAGAGACGCTCGACCTCCTCCATCTGGTGGGTCACCATCATCACCGTGGAGCCCGCCTTCTTCTGGTCGTCGATGATGTCCATCAGAAGGCGCCGGTTGACCGGGTCGAACCCTTTCGTGGGTTCGTCGAGGATCAGAAGGTCGGGATCGTTCATGATGGTCACCCCCAGCTGCACTTTCTGCTGCTGGCCACCGGACAGTTTGTCGAGCCGCACCTTCTCTTTGTCGGGGATGCCGACCCGTTCGAGATAGTTCTGCGACCACCGGCGGGCCTCGTCACGGGCCAGCCCCTTGAGCTTGCCGAAATAGACCATCACGTCGATGACGGACTCTTTCTTGTAGAGCCCTCGCTCCTCGGGAAGGTAGCCCAGACGTTCGCCGGTCTCGGGGCTGAACGGACGACCGTCGATGTGGAGTACGCCGGCCGTCGGCTGGTAGATGCCGAGAAGGGCGCGGATCGTCGTCGTCTTGCCCGAGCCGTTGCTGCCGAGGAACCCGAACGTCTCGCCGCGCTGGATGTCGAACGACAGGTCGCGGATGACCGTCGTCTTGCCGAAATCCATCCGGAAATGATCGATGTGTACGAGCGGCGGCCCTGAAGTTGTACTCACTGAACCTAACTTATCGGCGTCCTGCGACATCCGCTCGGTATTCGTTATGACGAAGTGACGCTCGTCTCAGCTGTACCCTTCACGCTGCCCGTCGTCTGGGCATCGTCGTGGAACACGACGCAGGTCGCGGTGCGGTCGCCGTCGCTCGTCCAGCCGGACTCGGTGGGCGTGTAGTAGTCGTAGTCGAGATCAGAACTCTCGACCCCGATGCCGACGTAGGGCGCGAACGCCCCATGGCAGGCATCGTCGGCCAGCGCCTGGACGGCGTCGTCGCCAGGGTAGGCCGACGAACCGGACAGCTTTGGAAGCGCGTAGATCTCGCTGTCGTGCGCGGAGGCGCAATCCACCACGTTGAGTCCGAGGATGACCGTGTAATCGAGCGCCACGAGGTCGTTGACACAGTCGCCGACCCTCAGATCGGCGAAATCCGTGTTGCCGCGGTAGACCCGGTCCGTCGGAGTGGGTGTCGGTGTGGACTGGTCTTTGCTCAGAAAGTGCTGCGCGACCCGACGGAACTCGTCGACCACCGGAGGCGGCACGCAGGCAGTGAGTGCCGGCGTTGCGACCGCCAGGATCAGTGCGAAGACCATCGGCCTGAGGCGTCGGCGGGTTGCCGTCTTCACGCCAGCGCCTCGAGAAGCGCGTCGTGCAGGTGGCCGTTGCTCGCGAGCGAACTGCCCTCGTCGAGGTCGTGGCCGCCGGGGACCGTGGTGAACCGTCCGCCGGCTTCCTCGACGATCGGGATCAGCGCTGCCACATCGTACGATTTCACTCCGAACTCGCCGACCGCGTCGATGAGACCCTCGGCGAGGAGCATGTACGACCACATGTCGCCGTACGCCCGGTCACGCCAGACACGGCGCGTGAGCGCGATCAGGCGGTCGAGGTAACCGGCGCCATCCCATTGCGCGATGCTCTGGAAACTGATGGATGCGTCCGCCAGGTCACTCACACCCGACACCCGGATGCGTCGGGACGCGCCGCCGTCTTCGGCCAGCCATGCACCGGAGCCCCTGGCCGCCCACCAGCGTTTGCCGAGGGCGGGAGAGCTCACAACGCCGACCTGCGGAACATCGTCTACGACAAGCGCGATCAGGGTTCCCCAGACCGGGACGCCGCGAAGGAAGTTCGCTGTGCCGTCGATCGGGTCGATGATCCATCGCCGTGTCGAATCGCCTTCAGTCCCGTATTCCTCTCCGAGGATGCCGTCCGCTGGTCGCTCCGCGGCCACCAACCCGCGGATGGCGCGTTCGACGCTCTGGTCCGCATCCGTCACCGGTGTGCGGTCGGGCTTCGTCGTGACCTTCAGGTCGAGCGAACGGAAGCGATCGCTCGAAATGCGGTCCGCCGCGTCAGCGAGGCGGAGGGCGAGTGCGAGGTCGTCGTCGAGCGATGCATCCGGGGTGGTCGTCACGCTTTCAGAATAGTGATGGGATAGCCGGATGCGGTGCCCACGCTGCCATTTTCGGCTCGCGCATCCGCCCGCCAGAGGCCGAGTGATGCTCAACTGGCATCCGGCCCGCGACGGATGCTAGTGTTATCCCTCGGTTCGGGTTCTGATTCGACACCGACTGCACCTCTAGCTCAATCGGCAGAGCAACTGACTCTTAATCAGTGGGTTCAGGGTTCAAGTCCCTGGGGGTGCACCATAGAGACAGCCCTTGACCGGCAATTTACTGGTCAAGGGCTGTTGTCGTAATGTGCTGGGTGCGTCTCCCGCGGAAAACCCACTGCTTTCAGCCCTGACCCTGGTCCCAGAGCCGCCAGCCGGCCTTCGTCTGCCGGAAGCACAACGACCAGGGCTCGGTGCCTGCATCCATGGAACCGTCGCTGCTCGCGGTGATCGTGATCATGTAGGCCATGCATTCTCCGTCATCGCCAGTCCGGGACAGGAGTTTGTACGAGATCAGTCGCGGGTCGTCGCACCACGCCCAGGTGTTGGACGTCGTCAGCGCCCGGGTCATACCGCAGTCGTGATGCTTCGCGGCCTCGACGTACGTGCGGGCGACTGTCGACATTGGGGCGAACGAGGCGGGGACAGGACCCCGGGGCGTCACGGGCTGCGGGTTGAGCAGCACAAAGGCTAACGCGAGGCAGCCTGCGAAACCGACGACGATGGCCAGAGCCACTACCAGGATCCTGGGGCGGAACCGGCCTGTGGCCGCAGGCTTCGGCGCGGATGGCATGATGCGAACCTAGCGCCGCCACCCGGCGGCGGGTCGGACGCTGATGGTTCGTTTCTCGTGTCTCGGGGGTCCTAGCACCTGCTCATGCCTCGGCCGGGCGGCTGCTGGGACGGTCCGAGCCTCGCTTCCGAACCTCGCGGAGCACGATCTGTTCCGGGCACACGGTCGAGAGGAAGTCGCCGACGGACAGGGCGAGCCTGTCGCTCACGAGCGAGTAGAGGATGCGGTTGGCGTCACGGCGCTCCGAGACGAGGCCGGCCTGGCGCAGCACGCTGAGGTGCCGGGAGATGGTCGGACCGGTGGCCTTGAATCGCGCGGCGATCTCGCCGGCGGCGAGTTCACCATCCTTGAGGTCCTGCAAGATCTGTCGCCGGGTCGGATGCGCGAGAGCGGCGAAGACCTCACTCGCTGTATCTGCCATGTTTGCAATATAGCACCATTGCTATATAGAGTTTAGCTATATTGCTAATAAGCGAAGGAGCAAGGTCATGCGGGTTGCGATCACCGGTGGTACTGGATTCGTCGGGCGCCACCTCGCCGAGCGGCTGAACCCCGCAGACACTGTGATCGTCTCGCGCCGTACCGGCGTCTCGATCGACGATGTGGATGCACTGGCTGCGGCATTCGCAGGCTGCGACGTCGTCGCACATTGTGCCGGCATCAATCGCGAGCTTGGCGACCAGACGTTCGAACGCGTACACGTTGCGGGCACTCACGCGGTCGTTGAGGCCGCCCGTCGAGCGGGAATGAAGCGGATCGTCATGGTCAGCTTCCTGCGTGCGAGACCCGATTGCGGGTCGGCCTACCACGAGACGAAGTGGGCCGCCGAGGAGCTCGTGCGGCACTCCGGGATCGATCACACGATCCTCAAGGCTGGAATGATCTACGGTCCGGGTGACCACATGGTGAACCACGTGACCCGTGCAGTACGAACGGTGCCCATCTTCGCGACCGTCGGCTTTCGTGAGCGGACGGTCCGACCGATTCCTGTCGAGGACGCGATCGATGTGCTGGTCGCAGCCCTTGAGGGCCGCATCCCTGAACCCACGGTCGCGGTGATGGGAGCGGAGGAGTTCACGCTCGGAGAGGCCGTGCGCCGGATCGCCCGCGTGGCGGGGCGTCGGCCCGTCTTCTTCCCGGCCCCCGTCTGGACGATACGAGCGCTCGCACAATTGACCGAGTGGACGATGGTCGTACCACTCGTCGCCAAAGCCCAAGCCCGGATGCTCGATGAGGGTGTGAGCGAGCCGGCGCCATCTGCACCTGAGCTGCCTGAGGACATCCGCCCCTCACGCCCGTTCAGTGACGAGCGGATACGCGCCGCGCTTCCTGTCGGCCGATTTGGCCTCGACGATCTACGAATCATGCACTGGCGGTCCAAGCAGCGTCGGCGCGCTGTGTGAGGGCGATGTGAACCTTGTGGGCTTCCGGCTCGTGTAATTCACTGAGGAGGACGTGGGCAGCGAGGCCCAGCAACCGAAACTCGTCTGCCCAGAGCCGACACCATGACATTCAGAACCGAGAGCCGAATCTCAGTCGCCGGGAGCATCGATGACGTGTGGGCATATCTGTGCGATGTCGGACGCTGGTCGGAGTGGGCGCCGACAGTGCTGGAGTGCCGGATTCGCGACGGCGGTGCGCTGCGCCCGGACGCGTGGGTGGACCAGCGAGCGAAGGATCTGGGGTTCAACCACAAGCGGAGTGAGCAGGTGACAGCCGTCGACCCGCCCCACTCCATGTCATTCGTCGGCACGATGGGCACGTCCGTCGCGCGATGGGGAATGGAATTCGAGCCCGAGGGCGACCTGCACACCAACGCAATGATGTGGGTGGAGGTCGATCTCGCCAATGTCATGCGCGCCATCCCCGGCCCCTCGCTCCAAGGTCAAGTGCAGCGCGTGAGCGACATCGAGATGGCGGCGATCAAAGCCGCAGTCGAGGCCGATGTGCAGGCGGGCGCGGGGTCACCGTGAGCCGGGCCGACAGCACCCGAGAGCGGCTGATCGAGATCTACCGCAAAAAGGCCAGGCATTACGATTTCACCTCCCGGCTCTACCCGGCGCCCGGATACCCGCAGCGCGGGCAACGTCTGCGCGCTGTTGAGGCGCTCGGCCTTCGTGAAGGTGACTCGGTCGTCGACATCGCCTGCGGCACTGGCCTGAACTTCCCGCTGATCCAGGAGGCCATCGGACCCGGTGGCCGGATCGTCGGCGTCGATCTGACGGACGCGATGCTCGCCCGCGCCCGGGACCGGGTCGAGGCGAATGGCTGGAGCAATGTCAGCCTTGTTCAGTCCGACGCGGCCGAGTACGGTTTCCCGGCCGAGGTCGACGCGATCCTGTCCACGTACGCGATGACGCAGGTGCCCGAGTCCGGAAAGGTGATCGCGCACGGCGCAGCGGCGCTCTCCGGCGGTGGTCGCTGGGTCGTGCTGGATCTCAAGATCCCCGACAGCACACCTGAGTGGCTCTCTCGGCTCGGAATCGCGACGGTGCGGACGTCCGCATCGCTCGACGAGTGGATCGCGCGCCGCCCGTGGGAGACGATCCGCGCGGCGATGCAGGAACGGCTGGTTGAGCCCTCGTGGACTGAGCTGTGCTTCGGGACGGCGTTCCTCGCCGCCGGGTCAGGCCCCGGATCCTTCACCGACTGAAGTCGGTCTCGGGTCAGGTCAGGTCAGGTCGAGCGACGGCTTTCTCACGTGGCCGATCGTTGCGACCGTGATGACGATGAGCGCGGCGATGGCGAGGCCGAGGGCGATCTGGACGTGGAGTGCTGCTGCGCCGACGAGGGCTCCGAGGCCGATCAGCACGACCGCGCCGGCCCGGCGCTTCCAGGCTTGACCCGTTTTTGCGCCGAGGACGGAATCGGCCGCCAGGCCTGTGAGGGTCGAGGTGACGACGACCGTGGTGACGTCTTTGACGGCGATGTGGCGGGCTGCAGCGGCCTGCATTCCCATCGCGAGGCCGAGCGCTCCTGTGGCGACGTATTGAAGTGAGAGCGGAACTGCACCGCCGAACGGGGCGAGCACGATCGCCGCGGCGGCGAGAATGCCGCCCACGACGGCGAATAGGGTGGTGGACCTGTGTGTCCAGCCTGAGGGGATGGGTCGCAGAACGCGTCCGGCGATTGCGGCACCGCCCATGAAGAGGACGAGTGCGACAACGGGGCCGAGCACCGGAAGGTGGTCGGCCCCGAGGAGGCCCATGCCCAGGATCACGACGTTTCCGGTCATGTTCCCCGTGAAGACGCGGTCGAGTCCGAGATAGCCGACGGCGTCGATCATTCCTGTCGAGAACGTGAGCGCCAGCATGAGAGCCAGGTGAAGTCGCTCGTGGTCTGTGGGATTGGCGGCCGTCATGGTTCTCCTCGCTGTGCGGGTGTGCGATGTGCTGAACCCGACCGCGAAATCCTATCGGCTCGGTACGTCCGTACCGTTCTCGGAAGGCCCGGGCAGAGCGTCGCGGGCGCGCTCGAGATGGGCTCGCTCGCTGGTGTTTCCTGCGAGGCCGATCGCAACGGTGTAAGCCTCGGCGGCCTCACTGAAGCGGCCGGTTCTGCGGAGCAGGTCCGCCCTGACCGTGTGAAGGGCGACGACGTCGACGAGATCGAGGGACTCCACGAGACGCAGTGCAGCATCCGGACCCTCCACCTCCGACACGGCGACCGCCCTATTCAGAGCGACGAGGGGCGTCGGTGCGATCGCGAGGAGTTGGTCGTACAGCGCCAGTATCTGCCGCCAGTCTGTGTCAGCGGATGTGCGCGCATCCGTGTGCACCGCGTTGATGGCGGCCTGCACTTGGTAAGGTCCGGGGCGGTCGCGACGCAGGCACTGCCGGACGAGGTCGTGGCCCTCCTCGATGAGGGCTGCATCCCAGCGCGAGCGGTCCTGCTCTGCGAGGAGGACGAGGTCGCCGCCGGCCGTCACGCGCGCCGGTCGCCGTGCCTGAATGAGCAGCATGAGCGCGAGAAGGCCGAGGACTTCTGGCTCGTCTGGCATCAGTTGGGCGAGGAGACGACCGAGCCGGGTGGCTTCGTCGCACAGGTCGTCGCGGATCAGGTCGCCTCCTGCGTGGGCAGAGTACCCCTCGTTGAAGATCAGGTAGATCACCGCCAGGACAGACGTGAGCCGATCGGGGAGGTCTGCGTCGCGGGGGATGCGGAAAGGGATGCGCGCGTCGCGGATCTTGCCCTTCGCCCGCACGATGCGCTGTGCCATGGTCGTTTCGGAGACGAAGAAAGCCTGGGCGATCTCCGGGGTCGTCAATCCGCCGAGAAGGCGAAGGGTCAACGCGACCTGTGCCTGCCTCCCGAGCGCCGGGTGGCAGCAGGTGAAAATCAGGCGAAGTCGTTCGTCTTGCACCGGACCCTCCTCGAGCGGCGTGGACTGCGCGTGGATCAGGGCTGCTTCCGCATGGCGGTCGTGTCGTGTCGCGTCGCGTCTCAGCCGATCGATCGCGCGATTGCGGGCTGTGGTGATGATCCAGCCTGCTGGGCTCGGCGGTGTTCCCTCCGCGGGCCAGCGTTTCACCGCGATTTCGAATGCATCCTGTACAGCGTCTTCAGCGATGTCGATATCCCCGAAGACGCGGTACAGGATGGCGACGGCTCTTCCGTATTCGGCGCGGAAGACCGACGTGATGGCGGTTTCTGTCGTGGTCGTCGGCATCCGTGTCCTACTCGCTGGAGTGCGTTTCACTCGCTTTGGATGGGCCGGACCTCGATCGGCACGCCGATTGCTTCGGCCATGCGGCGGCCCCAGTCGAGTGCTGCATCCAACTCCGGAGCTTCGATGATCGAGAAGCCGCCGAGCACTTCCTTGCTCTCGACATACGGTCCGTCGGTCACGAGCACCTCCCCGGGCGCTGGGGTGAGAACCGTGGCGGTACTGGGTGGGTACAGGCCGCCCGCGAACACCCAGGCTCCGGCCTTGCGGAGATCGGCGTTCAGCGACTCGAGATTGGCGGTGATCTGTGCGAGCGTCTCCGGGTCGGGCATGCTCCCGCCTTCCGGGTAGTAGACGCTGAGCAGGTACTGGGTCATGATTCCTCCAGGTTCATGGTCGGCACGGTGCCGACTCTCACCCTCTACACGAATGGGGTGCGGCGAATTCGACAGTCTGATCGCGTCCGATCTGACTGCATCCGATCGCTACAGTCCTTTGACGAGACCTCCGTCGATCATGAAGTCCGATCCGTTGACGTTTCCCGCACGGTTGCTCGCCAGCAGAACCACCAGGTCGGCGACCTCTTCAGGCCTCGTGAAGCGGCCAGTGGTGAAGCCTCCCTGGGCCGCGACAGTGTTCGCTTTCGCGGTCTCGAAATCTGTGCCTGTTGCAGCAGCGATGGTTGCGGCCACTCCATGGTCGCCCAGCCAGAGCGGAGTCTCCACCGGACCCGGACTGACCGTGTTGAAGCGGAGTCCCTGCGGGCCATACTCCTTCGAGAGTGATTTGGACACGTTCCACAGAGCCGCCTTTGCTGCCGAGTAGTCGAGGACTCCGGGGTCGGGGAGGTAAGCATTGACGGATGCGATGGTCACCACGTTTCCGCCGCCGCGTTCCAGAAGCAGCGGGATCGCGGCGCGTGTGGTGCGGATTGCGGCGAGCAGGCTCAGGTTGAGGGTCGAGAGCCAGTCCTCGTCGCTGATCGACAGGAATCCATCGATTCGAGGGCTGAGGGCTCCGACGTTGTTGACCACGATGTCAAGACCACCGAAGTGAGCGCTGCGCGCGATGAGCTCGGACGGCCCGTTCGGCGTGGAGAGGTCGACGGGAACTGCTAAGACCTTCGAGGTCGCCTCCAAGTCGGCGAGTTCGCCTCCGATGTCGCGCGCTCCGGCGACCACCGAAGCGCCCTCGTCGACGAGCGCGCGTGTGATCGCCAGGCCGATACCCTTGCTCGCCCCCGTGACGACCGCGACTTTTCCTGTCAGGTTGAGATCCATGGGGCCGACGGTATGTGGCGGGCCGTAGCAGTGTCAAGGACCCGCGAGCCGGTTGAGGCAAGCAGTCTGTGTTGGTTGCCGAAAGCCCCGATCAGAGCGGGATCGTCCTCTCCTCCACAATTGCGGTCATGGTTCAGTTATCCACAGGTAAAAGCCAGGTCAGGGCCTGTTTATTAACAACTTCGAATGTCGGTGGCTGCTGGTTGGGTTGAGTCATGACCTTCCCACCGCACGCTGACCTCGACCGGCTCGCCGCTGCCGTCGAGGCGCTGCGCGCCCTCGAGGCCGGTATCGGCGCGGGCGCGGGTGGCGGCGTTGACGCGGGTGCCAGCGCGGTTGCCGGTGTAGGGCCGGATGCGGGTGCGGTCGCCGGCGCCAGGGCGGATGCGAGTGCGGTTGATTCGGCTTCCCTTGCTGGTCCGGTGCTGACCGGTGCACAGGAGATGGTGCGGTCGTTGGCTGTCCTGGGTGCGGTGCGGGCGGCGGTGGACGCTGTGGCCGTGCACAGGATCGCGGTCCTCGAACGGGAGCGTTCCCTGGATTGGGATGCCGATCCGGTGCAGGCGGCCGGGCACCCGAGTGTCGAGTCGTTGCTGGCCGAACTGTGGAAGACACCCCTGCCCGCTGCCCGGCAGTTATGTGGAGTAGCCCGGGCGACAGCACCCCGGCACACCCTGCAGGGTGAGGAACTGCCGGCGGAGTTCCCCGATCTCGCCCAGGCGCTGCTCGGCAATGGTGCTGGCTCGGAGCACGGAGACGACCCGGTCAGCGGTGACGCCGCGAACCTTGGCGATGACGCCAGGGACGTTGCCGATGGACTGCGTCCGCGGGTGTCGGTGGAGCAAGCGGGAGCGATCATCCGGGAACTGGTCAAGACCGGGCCCGGCTGCGGCCTGGACGATCGGGCGATGGGCGAACGGGTGCTGATCGAGCATGCGCCCGGGTTGACGGTGGAGCAGCTGGCCAAGCTGGCGGTGCAGGTGCGGGAGCGGCTCGATCAGGACGGCACCGAACCGCGCGAACAGATGCAGCGCCGCCGCCGGTCGTTGACGATCAGCGTCACTCGGGACGGGATGACCCACATCAACTGGTACCTCGACGCCGAGTCCGCCGGGCATGTGCTTCCACAGCTCACCGCATACGTCAGCCAGGACTACCGGGCCAGTCGCGATAAACCCGGGTCCGGTGTCAGCCGACCACCGTCAAACGCCGGTTCGGCCGGCGGGGTCCGGTTCCAGCTCGCGAGCCGGACCGAAGCAGCCGAAGGCCGATCAGCCGCGGGCGGAGCCGACGCTGGCGGACCAGCCGCGGGCGGACCAGCCGCGGGCGGAGCCGACGCTGGCGGACCAGCCGCGGGCGGAGCCGACGCGGGCGGATCTTCTGCGAGCAGAGCGGCCGAGGGCGGATCTGCCGGGTGCGGATCTGCTGCAGGCGGAGCAGCCGAGGGCGGAGCCCACGCGGACGGAGCCAACGCGGGCGGAGCAGACGCGGGCGGACCAGCCACCGACGGATCGGCCGACCCGTCGCCGATCATGCCCGAGTCGCGCACCCTGGCACAGCTCCGGTCGGATGGGGCGGTCGACGCCTTCCGGCACCTGGCCGGCTGCAGCAGCCCGGCGACCCGGCCGCCGGTGACGATGATCGTCCGGGTCGGGTTGGATGACCTGCGCAGCGGGGACGGCACCGCCCATATCGACGAAACCCTCACCCCGGTCAGCGCCGGCACCGCCCGTCGCCTCGCCGCCGACGCCCAACTGATCCCGATGGTCCTCGGCGGAAACAGTGAAGTCCTCGACCTGGGCCGCAGCAAACGGCTGTTCACCCCGGCACAGAAACTTGCTCTCGCCGAACGCGACGACGGCTGCGCCTGGACCGGCTGCCCCCACCCACCCTCCTACGCGCAAGCGCACCACATCCGCTGGTGGGACCGCGATACCGGCCCGACCGACCTGGACAACGGGATCCTGTTGTGTTCGCAGCATCATCATCGGGTGCACGACGACGGCTGGGACATTCACATCCGGGACAACACCCCCTGGTTCACCCCACCCGCCCACCACGACCCAACCCGGACACCGCGCCGAGGCGGACGACTCCGCCTCCCGGGCTCAGCACCATAGTGAGCCCACTCACGACCGGACCGGAGAACCCAGCAGCAGCAGCAGCATGCGTCGCACCTGACAGAAACGATAATGAACGGACCCGAAATCCCACCGCGCCCTTTCGCCCACGGGTGCCCGCTTCTAGACTGGCGACCAGTGCAGGCCCGACGTCGCGGTTGTCCGCGACTACCCGGCTCGAACCGGCGCTCGACCTAGAGGGGGACGCTCGCATGGAGTACAAAGACATCCCGACCAGAGCCGACATCGAAAGAATTGCGGCGATCCGAGAACCCGGAAGCGTGTCGATCTACCTTCGCTCGGGGCCCCTTCCTGCCGACGCGGACGTCGCCCGAATCGAACTGAAAAACCATCTTGCACAAGCGATCCGCGACCTGGAAGCCCTCAAGATACCCAAGGCGCAGATCGGCGCGATCGCCGCTGAAGGTGAGGTGATCGTCGAGAACCGGGATTTCTGGCGCTACCAGTCCCGCAGCCTGGCGGTGTTCCTTAACGGAGACTTGAGCGAGACCTTCCGCCTTCCCAACCGGCTCTCGTCGTCGTGCGATGTCTCCGACCGGTTCTACATCAAACCGCTCCTTCGAACGGTGACGTTCCCGCAATCGGCATACATCCTCGCACTCGCACAGAACTCGGTCCGCCTTGTGAAGATCTCGCCGGAAGCACCCGCGGAGGTCGTCGAGGTTGCCGGGCTGCCGCACGACCTGACGAGCTTCGTGGGACGGACCACGATCGACGACCGCAGCTCTGCAGGCCGTGTACGTGGGTCCGAGGGGCAGAAAGTGCGGATGCTCGAATACTCCCAGGCGATCGATCGCGCTCTGCGCCCGATGTTCGCGAACTCGACCGAACCGCTCATCGTTGCAGCGGCAGAACCGCTCCTCGGCATCTATCGCGGAGTCTGCGACTACCCGCGCCTGGTCGAGACGGCGATCACGGGAAACCCGGAAGAGCGAAGTGAAGAAGAACTGGCTGCCTCCGCGAGGGGAATCCTCGACGAGGTGTACGCGGCGAAGACGGCAGAGCTCAAAGACGACTTCGAGGCGCGAATGGCCGCAGGCACGGCGACCGGCGACCTGAGCGACATCGCGCGAGCAGCCACCTACGGTGCAATCGAGACTCTGGTCTTCGACATCGACCGCCGTGTCCCTGGAACGATCGACGACGAGACGGGTGTGATCACGTTCGCTGATGACGACGAAGACGAGACGTCGAACTACGGCGTGATCGACGAGATCCTGCGACGGTCACTGACGTCGAAGGCGAAAGTGTTCGCGGTGCGCGCAGAAGATGTGCCAGGCGGGGGTGCATCGGCGGCTGCGGTCAGGTTCCCGATCTGACGCCGGCTGCGCAACCCCGACCCGCGTGCGCAACCCTGACCCGGCTGCACAACCCGACCGGCTTCGCGTGCCCGACACGGGCAGCGCATCCGCTCACGCCTTCTCGACGCGGTCCGCACTCTTCGTGGTGAATCCGCGCCGTGAAGCCGACCCACCACTGACCGTCGCAACCACGACAGTGACCAGCGCACCCACGATCACAGCGCCCGCCTCCGCAGAAGACAGCATTCCTGTTTGCGTACCGACCGTCACGGCCGCGACCGGCACCCCCAGCTGCGCTCCGGACAGAAGCCCGAGCGATACGGGCTGACCCACCAGCCGCGTCGCCAGGTGAGCGATCAGTGCGCCGCCACCGAGCACGAAACCGAGCAGCATGAAACGCGGCTCCGCCCACAGCCCCGTCAGATCGAGCGAGGCACCGAGCCAGACGAAGAAGAGCGGCCCGAGGAACCCTTCGGTGATGGCGAAGACCTGACGCGCGAGCCTGCGCGGCACTCCGACCCCGGCAATGACCAGACCGAGGGCGAAACCGGCGAGCATCACCGAGATGCCGGCAAACACGGCAAGAGCGGCGAGGGCGAACAGGATGATCAGGTCGATCCGCAGCTCGAGCGCGAACTCGCGCTGCTCGGAGACCTTGTGCATGCGGTGACGCAGTCCGGACTGTTCCGCAGCGTTCAAGACGAAGAAGAGCGCGACGGAACACACGATCACAACCAGCGAACCGACAGCGGCCCGTCCGGCATGTGCGGGATCCACCACGAGCGGAACGGCGACGATACAGGCGACATCTGCGATGGCGACCTGCGCGGTCATCTGAAGCACGCGACGTCCGCCGAGACCGAGTCCTCCGATGATCGGCAGGATCAGAGCCGCCGACGACGAAGCCATGAGGACGGCATAGAGCGGCGCATGAGAGTTCCCGAATGCTGTCGCGACGAGAACGCCGATAGCTGTCGAGATTCCGGCCACGACGACGAGACGGATGAGACCTGCGCCGACGGCGGAGCGCACAGCAGCATCCCGCACCGGAACCCGAGAACCGGCCACGAACATGACCAGCGCGAAACCGAGTTCGGCAAGGAACGAGAGGATCGGGTCGTGTGCATCCACGATATGCAGACCGGTGGCACCGAGAAGGATGCCCACGAACAGTTCGCCGACGACGATGGGAATGTGCCAGCTCTTCTTCAGCGCCAGAAGGGGTCCGGCGAGCGCGGCGACCGAGACGATCGCGAGCGTGACGAAGGTCATCGCTCGAGCGACGCGTCGAGCACGTCGATCAGTGTTTCCTGCAGGAACGCCAACCAGTCGAAGAGAGCCCGCAGCAGCGCGGTCTCGTCATCGTGGATATCGCCCTCGTCGCCATCCTGGACGATGCCGAGTCTGGCTCCGAGCACGAGACGGATGTCGGTGATGGTGCGCAGCCAGGCCAGAGATGCGGCCTCGTCGAGACGGACGACGATCGGATCGCTCCCGTCAGAACCGGCGAGCATCTCGACGACGATGCGAGCGTTCAGGATTTTGCGCTGAGCGAGTCCGTCGGTGGTGAACCGGCGGAATTCGGCGGATGCGGCAGGGTCGTCCGGATACGCGTCAGGCAGCAACCGGATGACCGCGGGATCGGTGGGCGCAACGTCGCTGTGGCGTGCACGGTCGACCAGTTCGGCACTCTCCCCGGCCAGCTGAACCAGGAGGGCGGCTTCTTCCGGCGCGAAGGATGCGACCGCGCATCCGCCGGCGTCCGCATGGAATCCGTTCATAGATCCGCCTTCGTCAACGTCGCCCACAGTCCGTAATCGTGCATGGCTTCGACGTGGCGTTCCATCTCCTCGCGGGGGCCGGTCGAGACGACAGCCCGACCTTCGTTGTGCACGAGAAGCATGAGCCTTTCGGCTTCCGCACGCGCGAACCCGAAATAGGTCTGGAAGACGTAGGTGACATACGACATCAGGTTGACGGGGTCGTTCCAGACGATGGTGACCCAGGGGGAACCGAGTTCGGTCACGCTGTCCGTGACGATGTCCTCCCGGGTTCCCGGGGCGATCGTCGCGGCCGAAGCAGAGGTCATCCCTGCATCATCCCATTTCAGGACCGTTCGGCGGTCGATATCGCATCCGCGGCGCGCACGAGTGCGAGGTGGGTCAGCGCCTGCGGCGTGTTGCCCGCCTGGGATCGGCCTTCGACGTCGTATTCCTCGCTGAGCATGCCCACGTCGTTCGCGAACCCGAGCAGCCGGTCCATCAGCGCACGCGCGTCGACGACCCGACCCGAGTTCGCGTACTGCTCGACCAGCCAGAAGGAGCATGCGAGGAACGGATGCTCACCCGGGGTGAGCCCGTCGACACCGCTCTCGGTGCGGTAGCGAAGGGGGAGACCGCTGCGCAGGAGATCCCTTTCGATCGCGGCGACTGTGCCGAGCATCCGCGGGTCGTCGTAGTCGCAGTAGCCCACCTGGGCGAGTTGCAGAAGCGATGCGTCGACGTCGCGCGAACCGAAGAACTGGACGTAGGTGTGACGCAGCCTGTCGTATCCGTTCGCTTCGATATCGGCTCTCACCTCGTCCCGTAGTTTGCGCCACCGCTTGACCGGACCGTCGAGTCCGTATTCGTCGACGGCTGAGATTGCGCGATCGAACGCTGCCCAGACCATGACGCGCGAATGCGTGAAGTGACGCGGTTCCCCACGGATCTCCCAGATCCCGTGATCCGGCCGCCGCCAGTGCTCTTCGAGGTAGCCGAGCAGAGCTCGCTGCAACGCCCAGGAGAACCGGGTCTCCTCGACGCCGCTGCGGCGTCCTTTGTCGAGGGCGAGCATGACTTCGCCGATCACGTCCGCCTGGAACTGGGAGGAGGCGGCGTTCCCGATCCGAACGGGAGACGCGCCCTGGTAGCCGGGCAGGGAGGTCAGGATGCGTTCGTCGAGGTTGCGTTCGCCGGAGAGCCCGTACATGATCTGCACGTCGGCCGGGTCTCCCGCGACGGCGCGCAGGAGCCAGTCCCGCCAGTGATCGATGAAGTCGCTGTAACCGTGCGCGAGCAGTACGGAGATGGTGAGGGACGCATCCCTCAGCCAGACGTAGCGGTAGTCCCAGTTGCGGTCGCCGCCGAAGCTCTCCGGCAGCGAGGTGGTCACCGCAGCGACGATGCCGCCGGTGCGCAGGTGGGTGAGCGCACGAAGAATGAGAAGTGAGCGCACGACTTCTTTGCGGTACGGACCGTCGTGACTGCATCCCGCAGCCCAGTCCATCCACCAGGTGCGAGCCTGCTCGAGTGCGCCTTCGACGTCCGGGGGAGGCGGGGTCGATTTGTACGACTTGAACCAGGTCAGGCTGAGGTCGACGACGTGCCCGGCTTTGACATCGAACTGGCCGATGTGGCTGCGACCGGATGCTTTGAGTGTGGCGCCGCGGACGACGAGTGCGTCCGGACCGGAAACGGCGATCAGGGCACTCGGATGCTCGGAGGTCTCCTGGCGGACCCAGGGCACGGCTGTGGCGTAGCCGAGCCGGATTCGGAGATCCTGGCGCATCCTGACGGTTCCGCTGACGCCACGCACACGCCGCAGCAGATCGGCCCGATGGTCGCCGTACGGCATGAAGTCCGTGACCTCGACTTCGCCATCAGCGGTGCGCCAGCGGGTGATCAGGATCATCGTGTCGCCCTCGTAATGCCGGGTCGATCGGGCGGTCGCGTCGACAGGCGCGACAAGCCAGCGCCCGTGCTCCTCCGAGCCGAGAAGTGCCCCGAACATCGAGGGCGAGTCGAAGCGTGGGAGGCACAGCCAGTCGATGCTGCCGTCGCGCCCGACCAGTGCTCCGGTATAGCAATCGCTGATCAGGGCGTAATCCTCGATGGGGAGGGACATATCTTCAGTATGGCCGTACTGTGAAAGGCATGACCCAGTCTGTGACGACTCTTCTGATTCTGGGGGCGAGCGGAGACCTTACGTCCAGACTCCTCCTTCCGGCACTGGGGCAGCTGCTCACGAACGAGCCCGACCGGCGCCTGAAGCTGGTGGGCGCGGGGAGCGAGGACTGGACGGATGTGCATTGGCGGCACGTGGTGCGCATGTCGTTCTCGACGATGAAGGCGAAGGGTGCCGCAGTCGACGACCTGCTCGAGAACACGCGATACCTGAGCGCGGATGTGACGGAGGCGGACGATCTGGCTCGCCTTCTCGACGCTTGCGAGGGGACCCCGGCGATCTATTTCGCCCTGCCCCCGGCGATCGCAGCTGCCGCCTGCCGTGCGCTCGAGAAGGTCGAGCTGCCTCCGAAGACGGCACTTGCGCTGGAGAAGCCGTTCGGCACAGATCGTCGTTCAGCGATCGCTCTGAACACTGAACTCGCAAAACTCGTTCCCGAGGACCAGGTGCATCGGGTCGACCACTTCCTGGGCAATTCGACGGTCTACAACCTGCTCGGGCTGCGCTTCGCGAACCGGATCTTCGAACCGTTGTGGAACTCGGATCACATCGCGCGAGTGGATGTGATCTACGACGAGACGCTGGCACTCGAGGGCCGCGCCCGCTACTACGACAAGGCGGGCGCACTGACCGACATGATCCAGAGCCACCTGTTGCAGGTGCTCGCCGTTCTCGCGATGGAACCGCCGTCGACGCTCGAGCCACTGGATCTGAGGGATGCGAAGGGCGCTGTACTCCGGGCGACCCGCGTTTGGAACGACAGCCCGCTCGAGTCGAGCCGGCGAGCCAGGTACATGGCGGGGACGGTCGGGTCTGAGAAGGTTCCGGCCTACGTCGACGAGCAGGGGGTGGATCCCACCCGAAACATCGAGACACTCGCGGAGGCGACGTTCCAGATCGACACGTGGCGCTGGGCCGGCGTGCCTTTCACCTTGCGATCAGGAAAAGCCCTGGGGGAACGCAGACGCGAGATCGTGGTGACGTTCCGTCCGGCGCCGCACGTGCCGAAGGGTCTCCGCGGAACGCACGAGCCGACGAAGCTGCGCATCATGCTCGCACCGGACGGAATGACCCTCGAGCTGAACGTCAACGGCCCGGGGGATCCGCACGAGATCGACCGCGCTTCGCTGACCGCTGAGTTCGGTCCGGGCCAGCTTCTGGCGTACGGAGAGGTGCTCGCGGGTGTGCTCGACGGCGATCCGTCGCTGTCGGTCCGCGGCGACACTGCGGTCGAGTGCTGGCGGATCGTCGCACCCGTGCTGAAGGAATGGGCCGAGGACAAGGTTCCGCTGGACGGTTACCGCGCAGGTTCGAAGGGCCCGT